>NZ_JBHSOR010000049.1:1422-950835 GCF_042656325.1 Rhizobium sp. GCM10022189 | reverse complement strand
CTCCCACTGTCCGTCGCTCAGTTCATACCGCTTCGCCGCCATCCACAGGTCTCCGTGATCATCACGGCAGCCTATGAATCACTCAGCAACTGATTTGGGAATCCTGAATGTCGATCGATCCTAAGCATGTCGCGCAAAAGTGTGCAGCGGTTTTGCGGTAACGACATGCGGCCAGACAAAGCATGTCGCGCAAAAGCGTGTAGCGGTTTTGCCGTAACGACATGTGAAAACAAGAGCTTAAAGCGCGGCAGGCGAGGCCGAATGGTCGCGATGCGCCCCAAGACGCTTCGTCGCGGCACCCCAAAGATTTTTCCGTCAGACTCAAGCCCCTGAAATCAGTGAGCTTTCCTCATCAACGCCGTCCCGCATCGGGACGGCTGGAAGGAACTTATTAACCTTCATTTTCTATCCGGAAGAATGTCAGAAATTATTAGGCATGAGTGAGTAGCTGTCGCATGCGTTTTCCAAGAACCAATTTGACGGATGCCGGAGATTTCTCCTCCGGACTTGAAGCCGAACATCCCGCGGAAAATGCGCCCCTGGAACATGAAGGCGAAAAGCCGGTTCCGCCGCTGTGGCAGAGCAATTTCTCGCTTGCCCCGAACGTTCGCTTCACCCGCACGCCGGAAACGCTGATCAGCAAGCGCCACGCGCCGGAAAAGCCGGTCCGCGAGGAAATCGTCGCGCCTCCCCGGCAGGCCGTGGCAGCGCCGCGCCCCCTGCCAGCGCCGCAGATGCGCGCGCCGATCACGGTGAACGTGCCCTTCGATATCTATCTGCCCGAAGTGGCCGAGCCGGTCGCGCCGCAGCCGGAACCGCAACCGCAGCCGGTTGCCGCAGCCCCCGTCGAGACCGCATTGCGGGCCGCATCGGAGCTTTCCTCCATTTCGGATTTCGCCTTCTGGGAAGTCATGGCCTTCGAGGAGACGCAGGCCGAGCCGTCGCGCGGCCAGGCCATTGTCTTGCCGCAGGTCGAACCCGAATCGATCATCTCCCGCTTCCGCATCATGGAATGGCGTCCCGGCCGGCATAATCCGGCACCGGTGGCACCGCGCGCAGCGCCGCCCGTTGCACCCGCGCCGGCCCGCCCCGTCCGTCCCCCGGCGGTCCGCGTTGCCCAGGCCCCGGTCGTGCCGACGCCGGCTGCCCAGGCTCCTTTCGTCCAGCCGGATGAGGCACCGCAGGAGGTAGCGGCCGCATCGCGTGTCGAAATCGCAGCGCCCGCGCCGTCCCCGGTTCGGCCCGCTCGCGTCATCGCCGAAAAGGTCGATGCGTCCGGCTATGAATTCCCGCCGCGTGCCCTGCTGCAGGAGCCGCCGGAGCGGCTTGGCGAGATCATGTCGCAGGAGACGCTGGAGCAGAATGCCGGCCTCCTGGAAAGCGTGCTGGAGGATTTTGGCGTCAAGGGCGAGATCATCCATGTCCGCCCCGGCCCGGTCGTCACCCTCTATGAGTTCGAACCGGCGCCCGGCGTAAAATCGTCCCGAGTCATCGGTCTGGCCGATGATATCGCCCGCTCGATGTCGGCGCTCTCGGCCCGCGTCGCCGTCGTGCCCGGCCGCAACGTCATCGGCATCGAACTGCCGAACGTGACGCGCGAAACCGTCTATTTCCGCGAGATGATCGAGAGCGAGGATTTCGACAAGAGCGGCTACAAGCTGGCCCTCGGCCTCGGCAAGACGATCGGCGGCGAACCGGTGATCGCCGAACTCGCCAAGATGCCGCATCTGCTCGTTGCGGGCACCACCGGCTCCGGCAAGTCGGTTGCCATCAACACCATGATCCTGTCGCTGCTCTACCGCATGACGCCGGAACAGTGCCGTCTCATCATGGTCGATCCGAAGATGCTCGAACTCTCCGTCTATGACGGCATTCCGCACCTGCTGACGCCTGTCGTCACCGATCCGAAGAAGGCCGTCATGGCGCTGAAATGGGCGGTGCGCGAGATGGAGGAGCGCTATCGCAAGATGTCGCGCCTCGGCGTGCGCAATATCGACGGCTATAACGGCCGCGTCTCCCAGGCCCGCGACAGGGGCGAGACCATCCATATCATGGTGCAGGTCGGCTTCGACCGGCAGACCGGCGCGCCGATCGAGGAGCAGCAGGAGCTGGATCTTGCGCCCATGCCCTATATCGTCGTCATCGTCGACGAAATGGCCGACCTGATGATGGTCGCCGGCAAGGAGATCGAAGGCGCCATCCAGCGTCTGGCACAGATGGCGCGCGCCGCTGGCATCCATCTCATCATGGCGACCCAGCGCCCCTCGGTCGATGTCATCACCGGCACGATCAAGGCGAACTTCCCGACCCGCATCTCCTTCCAGGTGACGTCGAAGATCGACAGCCGCACGATCCTCGGCGAGCAGGGCGCAGAACAGCTGCTCGGCCAGGGCGACATGCTGCATATGCAGGGCGGCGGTCGTATTGCCCGCGTCCACGGCCCCTTCGTTTCCGACGCCGAGGTCGAGAAGGTCGTCGCGCACCTGAAGACACAGGGCCGCCCCGAATATCTCGATACGGTTACGGCCGACGAGGAGGAAGAGGCGGAGGATGAAGAGGACGGCGCCGTCTTCGACAAGAGCGCCATGGGCGCCGAGGATGGCGACGAGCTCTACCAGCAGGCCGTCAAGGTCGTCATGCGCGACAAGAAGTGCTCGACCTCCTATATCCAGCGCCGTCTCGGCATCGGCTACAACAGAGCCGCTTCGCTGGTCGAGCGCATGGAAAAGGAAGGCCTCGTCGGCCCGGCAAACCATGTCGGCAAACGCGAGATCGTCTCGGGCCGCGGCGACAACGAATAATCGCTGCGGCACCGATAATCAGGCAAGCGAGGCGAGACGGAGTGTTTCCAGCACGAAGTCTCGCTTGCCACCGGTATAATAATCCCAGTCGTCATTGGCCTCGCGCATCAGCCGCAGCTTGAGCGCGGCATAGGCATCCGCTCTCTCAGGATGTGAGCGCAGATAGTCGCGAAAGGCGATCCGGTCGCGCAGCACGGCATTGTCGGTGGTGCAGAGATAGAGCCGCGCTCCGTGCGAGCCCTTGCCGCTGGTGAAGGTCCAGGTCTGCTGCCGGTATTTGTCGCCGTGGAAGGTGAAGGTGCCGAGCGTTTCGACACGCTTGATGGCTTCGGGAAGCGCATCCGCATCCGCAAAGGCGGCATGCAGGTCGATCTTCGGCTTTGCCGTCAGTCCGGGAACGGATGTGCTGCCGACATGATGAAAGACGGGGTCGAGATCGGCAAGGAGCGGTGCAAGCTCGCCGACAATCTTCTCGAAGACGAAGGGCCATTCCGGATCATAGGCGACAACCTGAATGGCCATTCTCTTTCTCTCGTCCGGTTCAGCGGATTTCCTTCAGGAAGCCGTCGAGCGTATCGATCATCCTGCGCTCGGCTTCCTCCAGCGAGCCGCTATTGTCGAGTTCCACGACGTCGTAGTCGCCGCGCACCGTCAGCGGGCCGCGTGCCAGCCGGGCCATGATATCCTCGTGCGTCTCGCGCCCGCGCGCCTCCAGGCGGCCGGCCAACACTTCCGGCCGGGCCGTCACGTTGATGACCTTCAGCCGCGGGAAGGCGGCCTGAAAGCGGTGCAGCGCCGAACGCGAACCGTTGGCCACGACGATGTGGCCCTTGGCGAGCGACACGGAAACCTCGGCCGGAATGCCGTATTTGAGGCCATGCGCTTCCCACCACACGGCAAAGGAACCGGCCTGTTCCATCGATGCGAATCCGGCATCCGAAACGGCAAGATGGTCTTCCCCGCCGGCATCGCCGTGGCGGGTGATGACGCGACGGACGAAATGCACGTCTTCGCGGTGGTCGAAATGCCGGGCGGCAAGGTTCATCAGCGTGTCCTTGCCGGCGCCGCTCGGTCCGACGACGACGACCATGATGCCGTTTTCGGCACCCGCACCCGGATGAGGTTCGTGCGACATCATCATGCGACACGGCGTCCTTCGCGCCAGACGGAACGCGTCACCGGCACGCCGTGCGAGCGGTGGACACGCACGAGATCGGCCCGCAGGCCGGTTGCGATGCGGCCGCGGTCGTTGAGGCTGACGGTGCGCGCCGGCGTTGCCGTGACCATCGCGATCGCCTTCGGCAGCGTGATGCCCTCCACCTCGTCGGCGAGAATGAAGGGAGCGTGCAACAGGCTGAGCGGCACATAGTCGGAGGAGAGCACGTCGAGCACGCCGAGCTGCGCCAGATCGTGGGCGGCGATATTGCCGGAATGCGACTTGCCGCGCACGATGTTCGGCGCGCCCATGAGCACGCTCATGCCGTTTTCGTGCGACAGTCTGGCGGCCTCGACGCTGGTCGGGAATTCGGCAAGGCGAACGCCGTTCTCGATTGCCTCGTCGATATGGGCCGAGGTCGCATCGTCATGGCTTGCGACGGTGATGCCGCGCTCGGCGCAGACCCTGGAGATCGCCTCGCGATGCGGCGTGGAATTGCGCTCGGATTCGGCGATGCGGCGGGCGCAGAAACGGGCGAATTCCTCATCGGTCAGGCCACGCTTCTTCTGGTAGTAATAGACATACTGATCCATCGTCTGGAACTGGCGCTGGCCGGGTGCGTGATCCATCAGCGAGACGAGCCGGACATAGGGGTCCTTCTCGAAATCGGCAAAATGCTGCAGCACGTTGTCGGCCGAAACCTCGCAGCGCAGATGGATCAGGTGTTCGGCGCGCAGGCGGCCTTCCTTTTCGGCCGACTGGATGGCATCGGCCATCTCGCGCATCTCGCCATGCTCGAAGCCGCCATCCTCGTCCGCGCCCATGCGCAGGCAGTCGAAGACGGTGGTGATGCCCGAAGTGACGATCTGCGCATCATGGGCCTGGACGGCCGCCGTCTTGTTCCAGCGGATGCCCGGACGCGGCGAATAATGGCCTTCCAGATGGTCGGTGTGAAGCTCGACGAGGCCGGGAATGATATAATCGCCTTCGAAATCTTCGCCGGCTACCGAGCTGCCTTCCGAAATGTCGGCGATCTTGCCGTCACGGATGAGGATGGCGCCCGAGAGGATGTCGTCCTCGAGAACGATGCGGGCGTTTGAAAGAACGGTCTCTTTGCTCATGTCGGAAAACTCTCAGCTTCTGGCGCCAGCAAGCGGCAGCCATGTGTGGACTTTGAAAGGCGCGCCGCGCGCCTCCTCGCTAAAGACGGCAAGGCCGGAAATACGAAGCGGCCTGCCGGTGAAACCTGCGAAACGCTCGGCCAGGATCGCCTTCATCACTTCGGCCCGTTCTTCCGGCACCTGGCCGGTCAGCGTCATGTGAAAGCGGAAGTCTTCCATGACATAAGGGTAACCCCATCGCAGGAGATTGCTGCGCTGGCTCTCGCTCAGCCTTTCCGGTTTGCGCCTGAGAATATCGGCCTCGGAGAGCGCGGCGCGGAAAGGCTCGAACGACTTTACCACTGTTGCCGCAAAATCCTGAAGCGGTTGATGGAGCGCGCCCGGCACGAGCGCGAAGAAATGGCCGAGCTGGCCGAGCACCAGTTCCGGAATGTCGAAGGCCGGCGTTCTGGCGGCGAAATCTTCGACGACTGCCATCAGGTCCCGTTCGGTCACGGAGGCGGCAAGTTCGAACGGCGCCTTGATCGTCGCGTGGAAACCGTAGCGGCGCGGATCGGCCGTCAGCTCGAACTGTTCGGCAGCCGGCAGCGTCTCATGTTCGGGCGCAGGATGGGTCTCGCCGGTAAAGGCATTGCGGCCGAGCCAGACGGAGGCCGCTTCCGTCAAGGCATCATCCTGAGACGGCGAAAAATAGAGAGCGTAGCGCAAGGCTTTTATCCTGGAGATCGTCCGAACGGGGAGCGCAATGTGCAGTGATTTGGCGGCGAACCGCAAGCACGCTCCGGCTAAAAGATTTCCATGACAGAATGATGATGACGGCGGCGCCGTCACCATCTTTTAACCGGCTCAATGACCCGCCCTGGTGCCCATCAGTCGATGGCGAAGCGCGTTCGATGCCGTATCGAACAGGAAGACGACGATTAGGATCAGGATGACCATGTAGGCGACGTTCTCCCAGTTGGAATTGGTGCGCATGGCTTCCCAGAGCTTGAGGCCGATACCACCGGCGCCGACGGCGCCGATGATCGTGGCGCCGCGCACGTTCGATTCCCACTGGTAGAGCGTCTGGCTGACGATGACGGGGACGATCTGCGGCATGATGCCGTAGCGGTGCACCAGCACGGTCGAGGCGCCCGTCGACTTCACGCCCTCGCGCGGCTTGTTGTCGATGTTTTCAAGGCCTTCCGAATAAAGCTTGCCGAGCGTGCCGGTCTCCGTGATGAAGATGGCGCCGGAACCGGCAAGCGGGCCGGGGCCGAAGGCGCGCGTCAGGAACAGCGCCCAGATCAGCATGTCGACCGAGCGCAGGAAATCGAAGAAACGCTTCAGGGCCTGGTTGATGAACCTGTTCGGCGTGATGTTGCGCGCCGCCAGGAAGGCGAGCGGGAAGGCCGCGAGCGAACCGAGCAGCGTGCCGAGAAAGGCCATGACGATCGTCTGGAAGAGCTTCGTCCAGACGTCGCCATGCTGCCAGGCGCTGTTGTTCCAGATATTGTCGAATGCCAGCGACAGGTTCGACTGGTCGGGATCGATGCGCGGGCCGGAGATGATCAGGCTGGCGACTTCGCTCACGGGTTTGTCGAAGAAGGGCGACTGCGTGTCGAAGACGAAATTGGCCCAGCCGATGAAGCGCTTGCGTACCTTCACGCGGTCGGCGGAAATGCTGACGTCGCCGGCAAAACCGAGATCGGCGAGCACGTTGTCGTCATAGACGGTCATCCAGTCCGGCACCGGGCCGACGACCTTCGGCGCGCCGCTGGAAACGTCGACCGGCACCGTCATGCCATGGGCGACGATTGTCGTCTGGCCCTTGCTGACCGTCACCGTGCGGCCGCTGCCGCTGACGACAACCATGATGCTGCCGTCGGCATTGGCCTTGACCCAGTCCGGGTGCGGATCGTCGCCGAGCGGCGAAAAGCGCGGGTAGCGCGTCTGGATCGTGCCGTCGTCCTCGATGCGGAATTCCGGCTGCACGTCGTAGCTGACCCACTGGCTCATATAGATGCCGAAGCGTTCCCAATGGGCTTCGGCGACGAGCTTCGGCAGGTCGAAGAACCAGACGGCGTAGATGCCGTAGAGGATAGTGGCGAGAACGATGAGCAGGCCGCCGAAACGCTGGCGGAAGGAGCGGTGAAAATATTCCGGATAGCGCGTTTCGATCTCATGCATGCGGTGTGCGTCGATGACCGTCATGGCAGCCTCAATGTTGCAGGAGGAAGGCGTGTTCGCCGACAAGGCGGCGGCGCAGCCAGGCGGAGAACTGGTCCACTGCCACGATGGTGATGAAGAGCAGCAGCACGAGAGCCACGGTCTTGGCGCCGAAGCCGCGCGAAATGGAAAGCTTCAGCTCCTCGCCGATACCGCCGCCGCCGACGGCGCCGATGATCGTCGATGCGCGCACGTTGATTTCGAGGCGCAGCAGCGCATAGGAGGCGTAGTTCGGCATGACCTGCGGCAGGGCGGCGAAACGCACGCGCTCGATCCAGTTTGCGCCGACGGCCCGCATGCCTTCGTCCGGTTTCATGTCGATATTTTCGGCGACTTCGTAGAAAAGCTTGCCGAGCGCGCCGATCGTGTGGAGCGTGATGGCGATGATGGCGGCCACCGGGCCGATCGAAAGGATCGCCGAAAACAGGCCGGCAATGACGATCTCGGGGAAGGCGCGCAGAAATTCCATCAGGCGCTTGGTGAAGATGCGAAGCGGCCAGTTCTTCGTCAGGTTGCGCGCCGCAAAGAAGCTGAGCGGAACGGCGAAGATGAAGGCGACGATGGTCGAGACGAGCGCGATGTTGATCGTGACGATCATCAGCTCGAAATATTCAGGGATATAGAAGCTGCCCCAGACATAGACGCGGCCATTGGCGAAATTGAATTCTTCACCACCCTTGTCGTTCGGGCTCGCTATGTCGAAAAGGGCGCGCCAGACGTCGGTCCAGTCCTTGGGGATAAGCCAGCTCAGGAAATCGAAGAGATGCGGCAGGCGGTCGAAAAAATGGCCGGCATTGCTCTCGTCGGCAAAACGGACGGAGCTGACGAAGGCGACGATGAGGATCACCAGGCCAAGAGCGGTGTAGAAACGCCGCCGGGCGATCATCCGGTCCCAGGCCGTGGCGATTTCCTTCGTGCTCTGCAGCGGCACATGCGGCTGTGTATCGGCAATAGTCATCAATGCCTCGCCTCCTGCATCATTCCTTAAATCGGGCGCGGTTTAAGGATGAAATCATGCAGCAATTTAAAGTGCTGCAGCGTCCTTTGCGCGTCTGTCGCGCGGCGCTGTCGTCACAAGAAAAGGGCGGCCGTCGCCGGCCGCCCCGCATACGGATGGCGCAATCAGCCGCCGATAGCAGCCTTGCGAACGTCGACAACGGCGTTGTAGAAGTCGTGCTTGACCGGGGCGTAGCCCTTGTAGTCGCCGCCTTCGATAGCGGTGAAGCACTTGTGGTCCTTCTCCGGCAGAGCCATGAAGAAGTCGGTGAGCTTCTTCTGCCATTCTTCGCCGAGAGCGTTGCGAACGACGAGCGGGCCGTTCGGGATCAGCGGCGAACGCCAGACTTCGACGAGCTTGTTCGGGTCGACGGCGCCCTTGTCGACTTCCTTGCGGAAGGTACCGGAGGTGTAGCCGTCCTTGAAATCGCCGATGCCCGAGGAGTCGTCGACGGCAACATCGACCTTGCCGTCATAAGCTGCGAGCAGGTTGTTCTCGTGGCCGCCGTTGAACTGCGTGGACGCGAAGAACTTGTCGTTCGGCATACCCGTGTCCTTCGGGATCTGCGTCAGCGGAACGAGGTAGCCCGAGGTGGAGTCCGGATCGGCGTAGCCGAGCTTCTTGCCCTTGGCGTCCTTGATGGTCTTGATGCCGGAGGACTTCAGCGCGAGACCGATCGAGTAGTAACCGGTCGAGCCGTCCTTCTGCTGCGTCGTCAGGATCGGCGTAACGGCCTTGGCGTCCTTGAGGTAAACGGCTGCGTAACCGGAAGCGCCGAGTTCTGCGAAGTCGAGCGTGCCGCCGAGCAGGCCCTGGATAACGCCGTCATAGTCGGCGGCCGGGAAGAGCGAAACCTTCTCGAAGCCGAATTCCTGCTTCAGGTGGTCTGCAAGGCAGGCATAGTTGCGCAGGCGGTCGGTTTCGTTTTCGCCGCCGAGGATGCCGACGCGGAATTCCTTGAGGTCAGCGGCATTGGCAGCGCCGGCTGCGAGCGACAGGATCGCCGTTGCAGCAAAAAGTGCTTTCTTCAACATGGGTTCTCTCCTGAATGACCGGGGCCGGTCGTTTTGTTACGAAGAAATCTGCCCTTGACGCGGGCGTTCGATCGAGGCCGCCCCTCTCACAGACTGGCCAGCGCCAGCGGTTGGGTGCCAGCGGATTGGTTTTCCGCTCCTTCCGGAGCGATGTTGATTGCGGTCGAGGTCATCGTCTCGTCGATGCCGGCACCGTCCTTGTCCGTGCCGTAGATTTCCTTGACGGCGTCGCTCGTCAGTTCGGAAGGCTTGCCGTCGAAGACGACGCGGCCGGCCGCCATGCCGACGATGCGTTCGCAGTAGTTTCGGGCCGTATCGAGCGTGTGCAGGTTGGTGATGACGGTGATGCCGTCGCGCTCGTTGATGTCGCGCAGCGCGTCCATGACGATCTTGGCGTTGAGCGGGTCGAGCGAGGCGATCGGCTCGTCGGCCAGAACCATTTTCGGGTTCTGCATCAGCGCGCGGGCGATGGCGACACGCTGCTGCTGGCCGCCGGAAAGCGTGCCGGCCGCCTGCAGCGCCGTCTGCTCGATGCCGAGGCGCTCAAGCGCGGCAATCGCCTGGATGCGCTCTTCACGGGTGAAGACGTTGAGCAGGCTGAGCACGGTCGAGCGGTGGTTCAGGCGGCCGAGCATGACGTTGGTGAGAACGTCGAGACGCGGCACGAGGTTGAACTGCTGGAAGATCATCGCGCAGTCGCGCTGCCAGTTGCGCAGCGCCTGGCCGCGAAGGCCGGAAACCTCGACGCCGCCGAAATGGATCGTGCCGGAAGACGGTTCCTGCAGGCGGTTGATCATGCGCAGAAGCGTGGACTTGCCCGCACCGGAACGGCCGATAATGCCGACCATCTGGCCCTGTGGAATGTCCAGCGTTACGGAATCGACAGCGAGCTTCTTTCCGAACCGGCGTGTGACATTCTTCAGTTCGAACATCATGCTCTTCCTTCGCATTTCTGCCTTGCGTCAGGGATCGCATTAGTCCCGCTTCGTGAAGCTCGCATGTCAGTTTTGTGTAAGTCCTGTCACAAAACTCTGCACCGCAGCATTGAGCTTAGCCACCGTAGCGCGAGAGGAAGTCTTCGGCTCCAAGCGCCCGGAAATCCGCCAGTGCATCGCGCAGCCGATCATGCTCCCAGTCCCACCAGGCAAGCCTGTCCATGCGCTCGCCGACCTCCTTCGGGAAGCGTTCGCGGATGAGCTTGGCCGGCACGCCGCCGACGATCGTGTAGGGCGCGACGTCCTTGGACACGACCGCGCCGGCCCCGATCACGGCCCCGTTGCCGACCGTCACGCCGGGCAGGATCGTCGCGCCATGGCCGATCCAGACATCGTTGCCGATCACGACGCGGTTCGCGCGCCGCCATTCGAAGAACTCCGTCTCCATGTCGGCATCCGGCCAGTAGTCGACGGCGCGGTAGGTGAAGTGGTGCAGCGTGGCGCGCCAGGTCGGATGGTTGGTGGCGTTGATGCGCACGGCGGCGGCGATATTGACGAACTTGCCGATCGTCGCGCACCAGATGGAGCCGTCCTGCATGATGTAGGAATAGTCGCCGAACTCCACCTCGCTGATGCGGCAGCGTTCGGAAACTTCCGTATAGCGGCCGAAACTTGACTTGGAGATGGAGGCGGTCTCGTGGAAATAGGGCTCGATGCCCAGCTTGCGGCTCATGCTGCGATCGCCTTTCGCGGAGAGAATTGCTGTACGTCGAGAATGCGGTCGGCGGCTGCCTCGCGTACTTCCTCGTCGTGGAAGATGCCGAGAAGGGCGACGCCCGCCTTCTTCTTCGCCTCGATCATGCCGACGACCACGGCGCGGTTCTTCGCGTCGAGCGAGGCCGTCGGCTCGTCGAGCAGCAGGATCGTGTGATCGGTGATGAAGCCGCGGGCGATATTGACGCGCTGCTGCTCGCCGCCGGAGAAGGTGGCGGGCGGCAGCTGCCAGAGCGCTTCCGGCAGGTTGAGCCTTTCAAGCAGGGCTGCGGCCTTCTCCCTGGCGCCGGCGGCGGCTTCGCCGCGTGCCAGCAGCGGCTCGGCGACCACGTCGATCGCGGCCACGCGTGGCACGGTGCGCAGGAACTGGCTGACATAGCCGAGCGTGTGGCGGCGCACGTCGAGAATGGTGCGCGGGTCGGCGGCGGCGAGATCGACGATCCGGCCTTTGTGGTCGATGAGGATCTGGCCGCTATCGACGGCATAATTGCCGTAGATCATCTTGAGCAGCGAGCTTTTGCCGATGCCCGAAGGGCCGCCGAGCACGACGCATTCGCCCGATGCCACCGAGAAGGAGACGTCGGAGACGACAGGCAGCTTGATGCCGTCGCGCAGGTGCATGGTGAAGCTCTTGGCGACTTCTGAAACGACGAGAGGCGTTGCCATCTTCTTAAACCTGAAGGATCGAGGAAACGAGGAGCTGGGTATAGGGCTCGCGCGGGTCGTCCAGCACCCGGTCGGTCAGGCCCTGCTCGATGACATGGCCGTCCTTCATCACCATCATGCGGTGCGAGAGAAGGCGGGCGACGGCGAGATCGTGGGTGACGATGATGGCCGAGAGGCCGAGATCGTTGACGAGGCCGCGCACGAGATCGAGCAGGCGTGCCTGCACCGACACGTCGAGACCGCCGGTCGGCTCGTCCATGAAGACCAGGCGCGGGCCGGTGACGAGGTTGCGGGCGATCTGCAGGCGCTGGCGCATGCCGCCGGAAAAGGCGCGCGGCTGATCGTCGATACGGCCGGCATCGATTTCGACGCGCTCCAGCCAGTCGACCGCGGTCGAGCGGATCTTGCCATAGTGCCGGTCACCGATCGCCATCAGGCGTTCGCCGACATTGGCGCCGGCAGAAACCGTCATGCGCAGCCCGTCGGCCGGGTTCTGGTGCACGAAGCCCCAGTCGGTGCGCATCAGGAAGCGGCGCTCCGCCTCGTTCATGTGGTAGAGGTCGCGGTAATTGCCGTCGCGCATGTGATATTCGACGCTGCCGGTGGTCGGCATCAGCCGGGTGGAGATGCAGTTGAGCAGCGTCGTCTTGCCGGAGCCGGATTCGCCGACGATGGCGAGCACTTCGCCCGGCCAAAGCTCGAAGGAGACGTTCTTGCAGCCGATGCGGCTGCCGTAGAACTTCGAGAGGTCGTTGACTTTGAGAAGCGGTGTTTCGGTCATTCTGCAGCCTCCCGGGCCAGCATGTCGCCGGCATGTCCGTGTGCCCGGCGGTCCTCGCAATGATCGGTATCGGAGCAAACGAACATGCGCCCGCCCCGGTCGTCGAGGATCACTTCGTCGAGATAGACGTCCTCCGCGCCGCAGAGCGCGCAGGGCTTGCCGAAGCGCTGGATCTCGAAAGGATGGTCCTCGAAATCGAGGCTGACGACGTCAGTATAGGGCGGCACGGCATAGATGCGCTTTTCGCGGCCGGCGCCGAAGAGCTGCAGCCCTTCCGACCTGTGCATCTTCGGATTGTCGAATTTCGGCGTCGGCGACGGGTCCATGACGTAACGGCCGTTTACCTTCACCGGATAGGCATAGGTCGTGGCGATGCGGCCGTTGCGGGCAATGTCCTCGTAGAGCTTCACATGCATCAGGCCGTATTCTTCCAGCGCATGCATCTTGCGCGTTTCGGTCTCGCGCGGTTCGAGGAAGCGCAGCGGCTCCGGGATCGGCACCTGGTAGACGAGCACCTGGCCTTCGCCGAGTTTTTCCTCGGGGATGCGGTGGCGCGTCTGGATGATCGTCGCGTCCTTGGTATGGGTCGTGACGGCGACATTGGCGACCTTCTGGAAGAAGGCGCGGATGGAGACGGCGTTGGTCGTGTCGTCGGCACCCTGGTCGATGACCTTGAGAACGTCGTCAGGCCCGATGATCGCCGCCGTCACCTGCACGCCGCCCGTGCCCCAGCCGTAGGGCATCGGCATTTCTCTGCTGGCGAAGGGCACCTGATAGCCGGGAATGGCGATCGCCTTCAGGATGGCGCGGCGGATCATGCGCTTGGTCTGTTCGTCCAGATAGGCGAAATTATAGGTGGCGAGATCACTCATTCGGCGGCCTCCTTCTGGGTCTCGCCGCTGTTGCGGGCGGCTTCGAATTCGCGGCGCATGCGGCGGACGAGGTCGAGTTCGGCCTGGAAGTCCACGTAATGCGGAAGCTTCAGGTGCTCGACGAAGCCGGTCGCCTGCACGTTGTCGGAATGGGAAATGACGAATTCCTCGTCCTGTGCCGGCGCGGTGATGTCCTCGCCGAGCTCTTCGGCGCGCAGCGCACGATCCACGAGAGACATGGCCATCGCCTTGCGCTCGCTCTGGCCGAAGACGAGGCCGTAGCCGCGCGTGAACTGTGGCGGCGCCTTGGCCGAGCCCTTGAACTGGTTGACCATCTGGCATTCGGTGAGCTGGATCGGGCCGAGCGAGACGGCAAAGCCGAGTTCGGCCACGTCGAATTCCACCTCGACCTCGCCGATGCGGATTTCGCCGGTGAACGGGTGGTTGCGGCCGTAACCGCGCTGGGTCGAATAGCCGAGCGCCAGCAGGAAGCCTTCGTCGCCGCGCGCCAGCGCCTGCAGGCGAAGGTCGCGGGTCATCGGAAATTCCATCGGCTCGCGCGTCAGGTCGCCCGTCTCATGATCCTCGGGAAGCTCGCCGTCGCTTTCGATCAGCCCTTCCTGGCCGAGGATTTCGGAGACGCGCATGACGCGGCCGGTTTCCGCTTCGCGCTGGGCGGGCTCTTCCACCGCCTCGTCCGAAAGCAGCGTCGGATCGAGCAGGCGGTGCGTATAGTCGAAGGTCGGGCCGAGCAGCTGGCCGCCCGGAAGGTCCTTGTAGGTGGCGGAGATGCGGCGCTCGATCTGCATATTGGCGGTGTCGAGCGGCCTGGAATAGCCGAAGCGCGGCAGCGTCGTGCGGTAGGCACGCAGAAGGAAGATCGCCTCGATCATGTCGCCGCGCGCCTGGCGCACGGCAAGGGCTGCCAGCGTGCGGTCGTAGAGCGAGGCTTCGGCCATGACGCGGTCGACGGCGAGCGCCAGCTGTTCGACGATCTGTTCGATGCCGATCGCCGGCACGGAACGGTCGCCGCGCCGGCGGTCGGCGAGCAGGCGGTGGGCATTGGCGATGGCGGCCTCGCCACCCTTGACGGCAACATACATGCGCTCAGATCTCCGTTGCTGTGATCTTGGTGGTGCGCGGCAGGCAGAGGAAACGCCTGCCCGCCGTCAGCACGATGTCGACGCCGCGCGGGAAGAGCGCACGGTTTTCCGTCCAAAGGCGCAGGAAGGTTTCCGGCAGGCCGACAGGCGCAATCTCGGTCACGCTCTGGATGCCCGGTCCCATCAGCGCCAGACGACGGCCGCCCTCGAGTTCGGCAAGCTCGATCACCACAGTGGTCGAACGGTCGGGATATTCCTGCGTGCCGGCGGCAAACAGGCCGAACGTGGAAAGCGCAACCCCGGTTTCGACGAAGGCGAAGCGCGCCTCCGCCTTTTCGGCCGTCAGCGGCGCACCGGCATGGAAGCCGAGCCATTCCGAAACAGCCGATTTGGCAAGCCCGGCGGAAAGCCAGACGGGCGTGTCATGGTCGCAGAGCGTCAGGCCAATCGCGCCGGCGGCGATGCCGAGCGGCGCCGGCGGCGCAACGTCGGCCGCGACGGTCTGGATCGTGCCGGGCCGGGCCATACCGTCCATCAGCATCTTGAACACGCTTTGCGCCTGGAAAACCGGCTCGGCGAAGCCGCCGGTCAGGACGTCGGTCTTGAGGCCCATCAGTCTTCTCCTCGCACCATGGTGAAGAAATCGACGCGGGTCGCGGCCGTTTCCCCGGCCTTGCGACCGGCGTCCCCGGCGATCCGGTTTGCGATCGGCGACAGCAGCGTCTGCTCGACGAAGCCCCTGGTGGCCTCCTCCTGCCAGAGCGCATCGAAGATCGCCGAAAGCCGTGCCTTCTCGCGGTCGGTGCCGAGCGCGTGGGCATGTCCGACGGAGCCGGAGGCAAGGCGCACCGTGGCGCGCGTCACCGTCACCTCGCCGAGATTGAAGGGCGCGCCGCCGCCGCCGATGCGGCCGCGCACCATGACGAGTCCCGTTTCCGGGCCGCGCACCGGCTGCGCCACCGGTTTTTCGGCAAGCGCATCCCACGCCGCCAGCAATTCCTGTCTTTCGGCGCGCGCCAGCAGGTCGACGGTGCGTTTGCGCCCGTCGCCCGTCCGTGCCGCAGCCTCTGTCTTCTCTGCTGCCGTCATCATCTTTTCCTTGAAATGTCTATTGATATAGACAACCATACAAGCTATACCTATCCCTAAATCCGTGAGGTGACAAGCGTGTGACACGGCACGCCCGAAATTGGCCGAGCCGGAAAATGACCGGGCAGGGGTGTAATGGCAGGATTAAAGCAGGTGCAGCGGCAGACGGGGGTGGCGCTCTGGCGGCAGATCGCCGACAGGATCCGCGAGGCGATCGGCAGCGGCGTCTATGACGAAACGGGCATGGTGCCGCCGGAAACCGTCCTGGCGCTGCAGTTCGGCGTCAACCGGCATACGGTGCGCAGCGCGCTTGCAGCACTTGCCCAGGAAGGAATCGTGCGTGCGGTGCAGGGTCGCGGCACCCTGATCGAGCGCAAGGACCGCCTGAATTTTCCGATCAGCCGCCGCACCCGCTTTACCGATGGTCTGGGCGACCAGGCGCGCGAGACGCATGCGCTCCTGCTCGGCCATGCGGAGGAGGCGGCCGATGCCGAAGTGGCCCGCTGGCTGCGCATCGAGCCGGGCACGCCGGTCATCCGGCTGGAAACGGTGCGCGATGCCGACAGGCGGCCCGTCGCGCGCGGCACGAGCTGGTTTCCCGCCGCCCGTTTCCCCGGCCTCGTCGAGACCTACCGCCAGACCGAATCCGTCACCAAGACCTTCGCGGCCCTTGGCGTACCGGACTATGTGCGCGCCACGACGGAGATCACCGCCGCCCACGCCGATTCCGGCGATATCGCCGACCTGGAACTGACGCCCGGCGCCATTCTGCTCATCACCAAGGCCATGAACACCGATCTCGACGGCGTGCCGGTGCAATATTCGATCAGCCGCTTTGCGGCCGATCGGGTGCAGTTCACAATTGAGAACTGAAAACGAAAAGGCCGGGCGCGAGCCCGGCCTTGAACCTTATCGGCGTCTGTTCGCGCTGAGAGCAATTCCAGCAAAAGTGCGTAGCAGTTTTGCGTCCGGAATTGCGTGAAAACAGGAAGATAGAGAATTTCCGTGTTTCGACGAAAAACGGAGATTCTTTAGTGCGCGCCGGACATGTCGCCGAGCACTTCCTTGGAAGCGACGGTGGAATCTGCCTTCAGCTTGTAGACCATCGGCACGCCGGTCGCCAGATTGAGCGACAGAACCTGCTCGCGGCTGAGCTTGTCGAGCACCATGACGAGCGAGCGCAGCGAATTGCCGTGTGCGGCAACCAGCACCTTTTCTCCACGCAGGACGCGCGGAAGGATTTCCGTCAGATAGTAGGGCCAGACACGGGCGCCCGTGTCGCGCAGGCTTTCGCCGCCCGGAGGCGGGACGTCGTAGGAGCGGCGCCAGATATGCACCTGTTCCTCGCCCCACTTGGCGCGGGCGTCGTCCTTGTTGAGGCCGGAGAGGTCGCCATAGTCGCGCTCGTTCAGCGCCTGGTCGCGGATCGTCTCGAGGTTCGGCTGGCCGACCTTGTCGAGGATCAGCTTCAGCGTGTGCTGGGCGCGCACCAGTGCCGAGGTAAAGGCGATGTCGAACTTGATGCCGTAATCGGCAAGCGCCTGGCCGCCGGTCGCGGCTTCCTGGATGCCGAGTTCGGTCAGGTCTGGATCCTTCCAGCCGGTGAAGAGATTCTTGAGATTCCAGTCGCTCTGGCCGTGGCGAACGAGGACGAGGGTACCGCTCATGAAAAATGCCTCCGAGAAATGGTCAATGGGAAGAAAGCCCGAGAACGTCGAGCATGGAATAGAGCCCCGGTTTCTTGTCGCGCGCCCAGAGTGCCGCCTTGATGGCGCCGCGCGCGAAAATCGAACGGTCGGTTGCGCTGTGCGAGAGCGTCACGGTTTCGCCTTCGCCGGCAAAGAGCACGGAATGTTCGCCGATGACGGAGCCGCCGCGCAGCGTCGCAAAGCCGATCGCACCCGCCTCGCGCGGGCCGGTATGGCCGTCGCGCACGCGCACCGATTTTGCGGAAAGATCGATGGCGCGGCCCTTCGCAGCGGCCTCGCCGAGCAGCAGCGCCGTGCCCGAGGGTGCATCGACCTTGCGCTTGTGATGCATTTCGAGGATTTCGATATCCCAGTCGGCCGGGTCGAGCGCCTGGGCCGCCTGCTGCACGAGAACGCTGAGCAGGTTGACGCCGAGGCTCATATTGCCCGATTTGACCACCCGCGCATGGCGCGCCGCCGCCGCGATCCTGGCGTCGTCTTCTGCCGAGCAGCCGGTCGTGCCGACCACATGGACGATGCGGGCCTGGGCGGCAAGGCCGGCAAACTCGACCGATCCGGCGGGCGAGGTGAAGTCGAGCACGCCCTCGGCATGCAGGAAGGCTGCCAGCGGGTCGTCGCCGACGATGATGCCGTTGGCGCCAAGCCCGGAAATTTCGCCCGCATCCTTGCCGACGAAGGGCGAACCCGGCCGCTCGATCGCCGCATGCAGCGTTGCGCCCTCGATGGAATGAATGAGGCGGATGAGCGTCTGCCCCATGCGCCCCGCTGCCCCAACCACAACCAGTTTCATCGCAGCGTCGCTCATGTCAGTCCGTCATCCCGATCAGTATGAATCAGAAGCCGAAGGCCTCTGCAGATTGTTGAGGCGAGCGTAAAGTCCGTCGCTGACCTTCGCAAGCGTCTCGTGATTGCCTTCTTCGACGACGCGGCCCTGCTGCATCACGATGATCTTGTCGGCGCGCACCACGGTCGAGAGACGATGGGCGATGACGACGACGGTGCGGCCGGTCATGGCCTCGTCGAGCGCCTTCTGCACGGCCGCTTCCGATTCTGTATCCAGTGCGGAGGTCGCCTCGTCGAGAAGCAGGATCGGCGCGTTGCGCACCAGCGCGCGTGCAATCGAAAGCCGCTGCCGCTGGCCGCCGGAAAGCGTCACGCCGTTTTCGCCGACGGGCGTGTCGTAGCCCTGCGGCTGCGCCAGGATGAAGTCATGCGCATAGGCAAGCCGCGCCGCCTTCTCGATATCCTCGTCGCTCGCGTCCGGCCGGCCGTAGCGGATATTGTCGCGGATCGTGCCTTCGAAGAGATAGGGCTGCTGCGACACGTAGGCGAGCTGCCGGCGCAGCGACCGCTTGGTGATATGGGCGATATCCTGCCCGTCGATCAGGATCTCGCCTTCCTTCGGATCGTAGAAGCGCGGGATCAGGCTGATGACGGTGGATTTGCCCGCACCCGAGGGCCCGACGAGCGCCGTCGTCTTGCCGCCCTCGGCCGTCAGCGTCACGCCGTCGAGCACGCTTTCGTTGCCGTAGGCGAAGGAGACGTTGCGGAACTCGATCTTCGCTTCGGTGATGACAAGCGGTTTGGCATCCGGCAGGTCGCGCTGGCGCGGTTCCATGTCGAGCAGCTCGTAGATCATCCGGGCGTTGACGACGGCGCGTTCCATCTGCACCTGCAGGCGGGCAAGGCGGCGGGCCGGATCGTAGGCGAGCAGCAGCGCCGTGACGAAGGAGAAGAAGGCGCCCGGCGGCACGCCCTGATAGATTGAGCGATAGGCGGCATAGGCAAGCACGCTCGCCACCGCAAAGCCGGCAAAGCTTTCCGTCAGCGGCGAGGTGCGCTCGGAAAGCCGCGCAATGCGGTTCGCCCGGCCTTCGGCGGCGGAAATCAGCTTGTTGACCTTGGTTTCCAGCGCCTCTTCCATCGTGAAGGCCTTCACGATGGAAATGCCCTGGATCGTCTCCTGCATGGCGCCGAGGACGTGGCTGTTGAGGTCGACGGCCTCGCGCGTGGCCGAACGCAGCCGCTTGGAAACGTAGCGCAGCGCATAAAGCAGCGGCGGCGCCAGGATGAAGACGGCAAGGCTCAGCAGCGGGTCCTGCAGCACCATGACGCCGATCAGCGACACGAAGGTCAAGAGATCGCGCACCGTCGAGGTGATGGTGAGGTTCAGCACGTCGCGGATGCCGCTGACGTTCTGGCTGACCTGCGCGGCGATCTGGGCCGAGCGCGCCTCGTTGAAGAAGCCGACCGAGAGCGTCATCAGGTGCGAATAGAGCCGGCGCTGGTAGCGGGCGACGATATCGTTGCCGATCCGCGACAGCGCCACACCCTGTCCGTAGCTCGCAAAGCCGCGCAGCATGAAGGCGATGAAGATCGAAAGACAGATGATCCAGACGACGTCGGCGCGCCGGTTGGCGAAGGCCTCGTCGATGATCGCCCGCATGATCCAGGCCGTGAACGCCGTCGAAAGCGCCACGACGACGAGGCAGCTGATCGCGAAGACATAGCCCCAGAGATGGTCCCGGCCGTTTTCCGCGATGATGCGCTTCAGGATGCCGGTCACGGTATCGCTGTTGACGGGTGGCTTTCTGCTGTCGGCGGCTTCCAAAAAAGTGGCTTCCTGTCAAAGGGCCGCATGCCGCAGGCGCGGCACGCATGTTCGCGGGGCTCTATAAAGAGTTGGAGCAGGTTTGGCTAGACGGGCTCAGGCCCGCCAGCGCCGCCCATCCGTCGAAAGGCCGAAGTTTGCCGGCATGCGCGCATAGGAGGAAAGCCCGGCAAGCGCGGCCAGCGGGTGTGTGACGACATAGGTCGGGATCGTCCGCAAGAGAGCCGAATGCGGTGCCTTGTCTTCGAAGGCGGCCCGGAATTCCGGCTTTTTCAGTGCCGGAAGGATTTTCTGGGAAATGCCGCCCGAGAGGTAGACGCCGCCGCGGGCCATGAACAGCAGCGCCATGTCGCCCGCCACGCGGCCGAGATAGGTGGCAAACAGCGAGACGGTTTCGACCGCGATCTTGTCGCTGCCGACAAGGGCGTGCGAGGTGATGTCGGCCGGGTCGGCCATGACAGGCTGAACGCCGTCGGCCGCGCAGATGGCGCGGTAGAGGTTGACGATGCCGCGGCCGCAGAGGATCTGTTCGGCCGAAATCCGGCCCTCGATGGTCTCCACATGCGGGAAGATTTCGTAATCGCGCTTGCTGCGCGGCCCGAGATCGACATGCCCGCCTTCGCCCGGAACCGGAATCCATGTCGACTGGGTATGGACGAGGCCGCCGACGCCGAGGCCCGTGCCGGGGCCGAGAACGACGCGCGAGGCCACCATGTCGCCCGAGACGCCGCCGATCCGCTCGCGATTGTCGTCGGAAAGGGCGGCGATCGCCAGCGCCTGCGCCTCGAAATCGTTGACGACGAGCACGTCGACGAGGCCAAGCCCCTCGATCATCCTCTTCGGCCGCACCACCCAGGGGCAATTGGTCAGCGGAATCTCGTCGGCCTTGATCGGGCCGGCGACGGCAAGGATCGCCGCGCGCGGCTGCACCGAGGTCTTGTCGAGCACGCCCTTCTGGATCGCCTCGTCGATCGTCTCGTAATCGGCCGTGCGCACGTTGGGAAACTGCTTCGGCTCCGCATAGGCATCCGTCAGGATGGAGAAGCGGGCATTCGTGCCACCGATGTCGCCGATCAGGATCGGAAAGGGCAAGGGAGTAGAGGATGCAGTCATGGCCGGTTCCGTGCTAGGCCCGAGGGATCAGGCGTTAAGGGTGGGGAGAAGCTTTTCGGCGGTCGACTCGTTCAGCGCCATCGGAATGTCGTAGACGATCGCAAGCCGCATCAGCGCCTTCACGTCCACATCATGCGGCATCGGCGTCAGCGGGTCCACGAAGAAGATGAGCGCGCCGACTTCGCCGGTGGAAATCAGGGCGCCGATCTGCTGGTCGCCGCCGAGCGGGCCGCTTTTCAGCCGCGTCACGTCCAGGTCGGGAGCGGCATCGAGCACGCGCCCGCCGGTCGTGCCGGTGGCGACGATTTTCCACCTGGCGAGGAGGTTCGTGTTGCGGCGGGCAAATTCCGCCATGTCGTCCTTTTTCTGGTCATGCGCAATCAATGCTAGGCACTTGCCGCCGGCCATGAACGGAACCTCCGCGCGCGTCATTCAATCGATTTGGCCGCTTCTACACCAGGCTTTTGCGATTTGAAAGACAGCCGCCCGCAGTGGCAGGCGGCCCGTTCGGCCTATTGCACGGCCGGCTTGTCGTTGGGCACCGGGCCGACGGAGGGCAGCGCGCCGCCGGTATCGGCAACGGGCGCGGCGGCCGGTGCGGCGGTCAGCGCGCTCGCAGCCGAGGTCCCGCCATAGGTCGCGGCCTCGGCGGAGGCGACGGACGGGGCATCGACAACGGCCGAGCAGGCCTTCGGCAGGTCGGAGACCATGACTTCGCGCGGCGGCTTCGGCGGCGCGCCGGGCTTGGGCGGTTTCGGCGCCGCCCAGGGCTCCTTGGTGAACCACCAGGCAAGCGATTTGTCGCAGCCGTCGCCGGCCGCCACCGGCGCCTGCGGCGTGCAGCCCTTGGCCCCCGGCGGGCACTTGAGGCGGATATGGAAATGCGAATCGTGCCCGTATTCCGGCCTGAGCTTGCCGAGATTGGTGCGGTCGCCCGTCCAGGTGTCGCACATCTTCTTCTTGATCGCCGGATTGACGAAGATGCGCTCGACCTGCGGGTAGCTGGCCGCCAGCATCAGAAGCTGCGCCCGCTGCTGGCTCCAGACCCTGGGATCGACGGTCAGGAACTTGTCCTTCTGCAGCATGGTGGTGAAGGGCAGGCTCTCCCGCTCCTCGTAGCTCATGCGACGCGAAGGCATGGGGGTCAGCCAGACATCGGCATCGAGGCCGATCTGGTGGGAGGCATGGCCGTTGAACATCGGCCCGCCGCGTGGCTGGGCAATGTCGCCGACGAGGATGCCGGGCCAGCCGATCCTGTCATGCGCATCCTGCGAGAATTTTTCGAGCAGGGCGATCATCGCCGGGTTGCCCCAGCGCCGGTTGCGCGAAAGCCGCATCGCCTGCCAGGTCGGCCCGTCCGCCGGCAGCGCTTCGGCGCCGGTCATGCAGCCCTTGGCGTAGAAGCCGATCGGCTGCGCCGGCCCTTGGGTCGGCAGTTTCACGGCGCCGAAAATCGCCTTGGCGCTGCCGGGGCTCGGCGTCTTCTGCTGAGCGCCGACATCGCCGGCGACAAGGCTTGCGCCCATTGCGCCGGCGAGCGCCAGCTTGCCGAGAGTTTTGAAAGTCTGGGCCTTGAAAGCCCGAACCAAGCCGAAAGCCATGCCGTTCCCTTGCCGCATCTGCCGAAGTGATTCCGATCGAATCTGAAGTGATCTGCGATCGAACCTATCGTGAAAAGCAATTTTGGTGAATCGATGTTTTGGCAGGCGCAGCGGGGACGCATCGCCGCAGCCGTCAGGCGTTGGCCAGAACCTCCGTCGTTTTGCGCAGGCGCGACAGGCGCGGCAGGATGCGCTCGCAGGCCAGCGCGTGCATGTCGGCTGTGAAGGTGCTCATCGCGTCCTCGACGGCGATAACGGCGTAATTATGCGCGAAGGCGTCGCGGATCGTCGCCTCGACGCCGAAATTCGTGGCAATGCCGGTCAGGATCACGGTCCTGATGCCGCGCCGGCGAAGCTGCAGGTCCAGTTCCGTGCCGTAGAAGGCGCTCCACTGGTGCTTGACGATATGGACGTCGACCGCAAGGGCTGCGATTTCGGCCGGTGCCGCCAGCGCTGCTGCCGGAAGGCCGCCTTCGGGGAAAACCGCAGGCTCGTCCACCGGCTGGTTGACAGCATCGGCATAGTCCGGGGAGAATCCGACGGTGACGAGGATCACCGTGCCGCCTTCGGACTTCAGCTTCCGGGCAATGGCGGCGGTGTTCTCGACCACCTGCCGGGCGGGATGGGGCGCAACCTGCCGGCTGACGATGAAGTCCTGCAGGTCGATGGAAATCAGTGCGGTGGTCTTGGGATCGTAGAGGGACATGGGAAATCTCCGGGGGAAGGAAATCATGAGGGCATCCTCACAATGACAAATACGAGGACGGCCTCACAAAAATCAAGTCCCGAGCCGCAGACCCGCGTGCCGAAACGCCAGCGCGGCCATGAGCGCGTCGCCGTTCTCATCGATGCCGCAGCCAGGGTCTTTCTCGAAAAAGGCTATGATGCCGCCACCATGACGGAGATTGCCGCGGCCGCGAATTCCTCGATCGGCTCCCTCTACCAGTTCTTCCCGACCAAGCCGCTTCTGGCCGAGGCGCTGCATGTCGACCGCCTGCAGCATCTGAACCGCGGGCTTGCCGAGCTTGCGGAAAAGACGAGAGGCAGGAGTGCCGCCGAGATCGGCGACGCGATCTTCACCCGGCTCGGCCGTTTCATCGAGGATCACCCGGAATTTCCCGTCCTTGCCGCCCGCCGCGACGTGCCCAAGGAGCGCAAGGCGAAATCGCGGGCGGAGCTTCGCGCCAGCATCACCGCGCTGTTGCGGAACGCCGAACCGTCGGTGGAACGCGATGTCGATCTTCTGGCCGCGCTCGTCCTGGAATTGCTGCGCATCGTCGTCGCCGCCGCCTCCGACCCCGACGGTTCGGGCGATCCGCGCCTCGTCGGAGAATTGCGCCGCATGCTGCGCAAGCGCCTCGAGGAAGTGATGCCCTGACTGAAGCCGGCAAGGTCAAAATTTCGCGAGCGGCATGAAACGGGAACTCTTTCCTGTTTTTTGCCGGTATTTCCCGTATTCTCCATAAGCGCAAAAAACGAACAATAAGGGGTTTGGTGAATGGCATTCTGGGCGCCGAAATTTCTTCTGCCTGCGGCAACGTCCCTGTTTCTCGCCTTCGGGGCCTTCGCGCAGGACGCAGACGGATGGCGCGTCGGAATTTCGACGGTCGGCGAACTCAAGCACCCCACGGGCTTCGACCATTTCGGCTATGTCAACCCGCAGGCGCCCAAGGGCGGCACCCTGCGCCTGTCCGACGAAGGCAGTTTCGATACGCTGAACCCGCTGCTCGCCCGCGGCGAGGCCGGCGCCGGCCTCGGCCTCGTCTTCGATACGCTGCTGACGCCGGCGCTCGATGAGCTGTCCTCCTCCTACGGCCTCCTGGCCGAGGGCGTGAAATATCCCGACGACTTTACCTCGGCGACCTTCCGACTGCGGGCGGAAGCCAGATGGGCCGACGGCCAGCCGGTGACGCCCGATGATGTGGTCTTCAGCTTCGAGCAGGCCAAGAAGAACGATCCGCAGATGGAATTCTACTATCGCCACGTCAAATCGGTCGAAAAATCGGGCGATCGCGACGTCACCTTCACCTTCGACGAGCCCAACAACCGCGAGCTGCCGCAGATCGTCGGCCAGTTGGTGATCGTGCCCAAGCACTGGTGGCAGGCGAACGGTGCAGACGGCAAGCCGCGCGACATTTCCCGCACCTCGCTCGAAATCCCCATGGGCTCCGGTCCCTACAGGATGGTGTCGGTGACGCCGGGCGCGAAGATCCGCTACGAGCTGCGCGATGACTATTGGGGCAAGGATCTCAACGTTAATGTCGGCCAGAACAATTTCGGCGCGATCGAATATACCTATTATGCCGACCGCGACGTGATGTTCGAGGCCTTCCGCTCCAACAATACCGATTACTGGTGGGAAAATGCCGCCAAGCGCTGGGCGACGGCCTATGATTTCCCCGCCGTCAAGGACGGGCGCGTCAAGCGCGAGGAGACCGAAAGCGAAATGCGCAAGGTCGGCGTCATGGTCGGCTTCATCTTCAACCTGCGCCGCGACAAGTTCGCCGACGAGAAGCTGCGCGAGGCGCTGAACTACGCCTTCGATTTCGAGGAGCTGCGCCGCACCATCTTCTACGGCTCCTACGAGCGCATCGACAGTTTCTTCTTCCGCACCGAGCTTGCCTCCTCCGGCCTGCCTCAGGGCCGGGAACTCGAAATCCTGAACGAAGTCAAGGATCTGGTGCCGCCGGAAGTTTTCACCAAACCCTATGCCAACCCCGTCGGCGGCGATCCGGCCAAGCTGCGCGACAATCTTCGCACCGCAATCGGCATGCTGAAGGAAGCAGGTTACGAGCTGAAGGGCAACCGCATGGTCAATGTGAAGACCGGCCAGCCGCTCTCCTTCGAAATCCTGCTCAACGGGCCGACGATCGAGCCCGTCGCGCTTGCCTTCTCGCAGAACCTGCGAAAGATCGGCATCGAAGCCGCGGTGCGCAGCATCGAGCCCTCGCAATTTACCAACCGCTGGCGCTCGCGCGATTTCGACGTCATCTACAATGGCTGGGGCGAATCCATCAATCCCGGCAACGAGCAGGCGGAATATTGGGGCTCGGACGCCGCCAGGCGCGAAGGCTCGCAGAATTACAGCGGCATCAGCGATCCCGGCATCGACGCGCTCATCAAGAAGGTGATCTTCGCCAAGGACCGCGACGAGCTGGTGGCGGCGACGAAGGCGCTCGACCGCGTCCTGCTTGCCAAGCACATCGTCGTGCCGAGCTATACTTCGCGCACCTCGCGCCTCGCCTACTGGAACAGCATCGCCCATCCGCCCGAACTGCCTGAATACGGGCTCGGCATGCCGGGTGTCTGGTGGTCCACCAATGCAGGCAAATAAGGAAATCCTTGCCATCGCGGGCCGAGGGCGTCCAAATTAAGCGCGAATCGGACGGTAAAGCGATTCCGGCAGGAGCGTGAAGCGGTTTGCGCCCGCAATTGCATGAAAACAAGGAGATGGAGCATTTCCGCGATTCGAGGAAAAACGGAAATGCTCTGCAAGGGCGAACAAAAGGAAAGTTGGGAATTGGCGAAATCTGAACGTCGCAGCATGGCGGCTGTCCACCGGATCGGCATGTACTGATGGGGGGCTATATCCTTCGCCGCCTGCTTCTGATGATCCCGACGATCGTCGGCATCATGGCAATCTCCTTCATCGTCGTGCAGTTCGCGCCCGGCGGGCCGGTGGAACAGGTCATCGCCCAGCTGACCGGGCAGGCAGACAGCACCGACCAGCGTCTCTCCGGCGGCGGCGATGCCGGCCAGCAGTTCGACGACGCCGGCGCGAAATATCGCGGTGCCCAGGGCCTCGATCCGGAACTGATCGCCAAGCTGGAAAAGCAGTTCGGCTTCGACAAGCCGCCGCTCACCCGCTTCCTCGAAATGATGTGGAACTATATCCGCTTCGATTTCGGCGAAAGCTTCTTCCGCAATACGACCGTGCTCGACCTGATCGCCGAGAAGCTGCCGGTTTCGATCTCGCTCGGCATCTGGATCCTGATCTTCTCCTACGCCATCTCCATTCCGCTCGGCATCCGCAAGGCGGTGAAAGACGGCTCCTCCTTCGATGTCTGGACCTCCGGCGTCATCATCGTCGGTTACGCCGTGCCGAGCTTCCTGTTCGGCATCCTGCTGATCGTGCTCTTCGCCGGCGGTTCCTTCTACGACTGGTTTCCGCTGCGCGGCCTGGTTTCCGATAATTTCGACCAGCTTTCCTGGTGGCAGAAGCCGCTCGACTATTTCTGGCACCTGACCCTGCCGCTGATCTCGCTGTCGCTCGCCTCCTTCGCCACGACGACGCTGCTGACCAAGAATTCCTTCATCGACGAGATCAAGAAACAATATGTCATCACCGCGCGCGCCAAGGGGCTCAACGAACGGCAGGTGCTCTACGGCCACGTTTTCCGCAATGCCATGCTGATCGTCATCGCAAGCTTCCCCGCCGCCTTCATTTCCGCCTTTTTCACCGGCTCGCTGCTCATCGAAAACATCTTCTCGCTCGATGGCCTCGGCCGCCTCGGCTACCTCTCGGTCGTCAACCGCGACTATCCGATCGTCTTTGCCACACTCTATATCTTCTCGCTGCTCGGCCTCTTCGTCGGCCTGATTTCCGACCTGATCTACACCTGGATCGACCCGCGCATCGATTTCGAGCGGAGGGACGTCTGATGGATGCTCCCGCAAACCCGGCGACCGCAACGCCGCTGCGCCCGCCCCGCAAGGGCCTGCTGTCGCCGACCAATGTCCGCCGCTGGAACAATTTCAGGGCCAACAGGCGCGGTTACTGGTCGCTCTGGCTGTTCATGATCCTCTTCGTGCTCAGCCTCTTTGCCGAATTCATCGCCAATGACAGGCCGATCGTCGCCTCCTACAAGGGCGAGATCCTCTTCCCCGTCATCATCGACTATCCCGAAGAGAAATTCGGCGGGTTCCTGGCCGAGACGGACTACCGCTCCTCCGTCATTGCCGATGAGATCGATGCCAACGGCTGGATGATCTGGCCGCCGATCCGCTATTCCTACCGGTCGGTCAATTCCGACATTCCGCATTCGGCCCCGACCGCGCCCTTCTGGCTGATGTCGAAGGAGGAGCGCTGCTCGGCCTATCCGCAAGGGGTCAACGATCCCGGCTGCCGGCTCGGCAATCTCAACTGGCTCGGCACCGACGATCAGGCGCGCGACGTTCTCGCCCGCGTCATCTACGGTTTCCGTATCTCCGTGCTCTTCGGCCTGGCGCTCACCATCTGCTCGGCGCTCATCGGTGTGACGGCCGGCGCCATCCAGGGTTATTTCGGCGGCTGGACGGACCTGCTCTTCCAGCGCTTCATCGAGATCTGGTCGTCGATGCCGGTGCTCTACATCCTGCTCATCATCGCCGCCATCCTGCCGCCCGGCTTCTTCGTGCTGCTTGGCATCATGCTGCTCTTCTCCTGGGTGGGCTTCGTCGGCGTCGTGCGCGCCGAATTCCTGCGCGCCCGCAATTTTGAATATGTGCGGGCCGCCCGCGCGCTCGGCGTCAACAACCGCACCATCATGTGGCGGCACATGCTGCCGAACGCGATGGTGGCGACCCTGACCTTCCTGCCCTTCATCCTCTCCGGCTCCATCACCACGCTGACCTCGCTCGATTTCCTGGGCTTCGGCATGCCGCCGGGTTCCCCCTCGCTCGGCGAACTGATCGCCCAGGGCAAGGCCAACCTGCAGGCGCCGTGGCTGGGGCTGACCGCTTTCTTCACCATGTCGATCATGCTCTCCCTGCTGATCTTCATCGGCGAGGCGGTGCGCGACGCCTTCGATCCGAGAAAGACGTTCCAATGAGTGAAACTCTGCTCTCCGTCCGCGATCTCTCGGTCGCCTTCCATCAGGGCGGCGAAACCGCGCTTGCCGTCGATCGCATCTCCTTCGGTATCGCCAGGGGCGAGGTTGTCGCGCTGGTCGGCGAATCCGGGTCCGGCAAGTCGGTCTCGGCAAACTCCATCCTGCGGCTTCTGCCCTATCCCGCAGCCAGCCACCCCACCGGCGAAATCCTCTTCAAGGGCAAGGATCTGCTGAAGGCCTCCGACCGTGAAATGCGCGCCGTGCGCGGCAACGACATCACCATGATCTTCCAGGAGCCGATGACTTCGCTCAATCCGCTCCACACGATCGAGGGGCAGATTGCCGAAATCCTGGCGCTGCATCAGGGCGTCACCGGCCAGGCCGCGCGCACCCGTGTGCTGGAACTCCTGAACCAGGTCGGCATCCGCGAGCCGGAAAAGCGCCTGAAAGCCTATCCGCACGAGCTTTCCGGCGGCCAGCGCCAGCGTGTGATGATTGCCATGGCGCTCGCCAACCGCCCGGAACTCCTGATCGCCGACGAGCCGACCACAGCACTCGACGTCACCGTGCAGGCGCAGATCCTCGAACTCCTGCGCAGGCTGAAGGGCGAGCACGGCATGTCCATGCTCTTCATCACCCACGATCTCGGCATCGTGCGCAAATTCGCCGACCGCGTCTGCGTCATGACCAAGGGCAGGATCGTCGAGACCGGGCCGGTGGAACAGGTCTTCACCGATCCGCAGCACGATTATACCCGCCACCTGCTCGCCTCCGAGCCGCGCGGCGAACCGCCGCTGACCGATCCGTCCAAGCCCGTCGTCATGGAAGGCAGCGACATCAAGGTCTGGTTCCCGATCAAGGCCGGCCTCATGCGCAAGGTCGTCGATCACGTCAAGGCCGTCGACGGCATCGACCTGACGCTGCGCGCCGGCCAGACGCTCGGCGTCGTCGGTGAATCCGGTTCCGGCAAGACGACGCTCGGCCTGGCGCTGACCCGCCTCATCTCCTCGCAGGGCCGCATCTCCTTCGTCGGGAAAGATATAGCCAGCTATTCGTTCACCGATATGCGGCCGCTGCGCAGTGAGCTGCAGGTCGTCTTCCAGGACCCCTATGGCTCGCTCAGCCCCCGCATGTCGGTCGGCGATATCGTCGCCGAGGGGCTGAAGGTGCATGAACGTTCGCTCTCGGCCGAAGAGCGCGACCAGCGCGTCTGCTGGGCGCTGGAGGAAGTGGGCCTCGATCCGCTCACCCGCTGGCGCTTCCCGCATGAATTTTCCGGCGGCCAGCGCCAGCGCATCGCCATTGCCCGCGCCATGGTCCTGAAGCCGCGTTTCGTCATGCTCGACGAGCCGACCTCCGCGCTCGACATGAGCGTGCAGGCGCAGGTGGTCGATCTCCTGCGCGACCTGCAGAAGAAGCACGATCTCGCCTATCTCTTCATCAGCCACGACCTGAAGGTGGTGAAAGCGCTCGCCAACGATGTCATCGTCATGCGCTTCGGCAAGGTGGTGGAGCAGGGGCCGTCGGCGGAAATCTTCCGCGCCCCGAAGGACGATTACACAAGGGCGCTGATGGCCGCCGCCTTCAATATCGAGGCTGTGCCGACGCCAGCAGTTCAGCAGTAAAGAAGACCATGTCAGCAAGACCGCCCATCCTCGTCGATCTCAAGTTCGACCCCGAAACCGTCGCCCGTATCCTCAAGACCGCCTTTGCCGATCGCGGCAGCATCAATGCCGCCGATCCCGAAAGCAAGGCACTCGACCTGACCGGCGTGGACTACGCCCTGCTCTGGAAACCGGATGCCGATATTTTCAGGCGCGCGCCGAACCTGAAGGTGCTCTTTTCCGGCGGCGCCGGGGTCGATAGCATCCTCTCCATTCCCGACCTGCCCGATCTGCCGATCGTGCGTTTCGTCGATCGCAGCCTGACGACGCGCATGAGCGAATGGGTGGTCCTGCAGTGCCTGATGCACCTGCGCCTGCAGCGCGCCCACGACCGCCACCAGCGCGACCGCGCCTGGGGCAAGCTCGTGCCGCCGGAAGCGGCCGAGATCACCGTCGGCGTCATGGGCCTCGGCATTCTCGGCCAGGATGCCGTCGCCAAGCTCAGGGTCATGGGCTTCAACGTCATCGGCTGGTCGCGCTCGAAGAAACATGTCGAAGGCATCGAAACCTTCGACGGCCGAGAGCTCGACGCCTTCCTGTCGAAGACCGATATCGTCGTCGGCCTGCTGCCGCTGACGCCGGAAACATCAGGCCTCTACAACAAGGCCTTCTTCGCCAGGCTGCGCCAGGGCGGCGCGCTTGGCAGGCCGGTTTTCGTCAATGCCGGCCGCGGCAGGAGCCAGGTCGAGGCCGATATCGCCGCTGCCATCGAAACCGGCGTGCTCGGCGGCGCCTCGCTCGATGTCTTCGAGGTCGAACCGCTGCCGCCCGACAGCCCGCTCTGGCATCTGGAAAACGTCTTCATCACCCCGCATGACGCGGCGATATCGGAGGAAAACGCGCTCTTCCGCCATGTCGAAACCCAGATCGCCCGTTTCGAACGCGGCGAGCCGCTGCAATTCGTCGTCGATCGCAAGGCGGGCTATTAAAGCGCGTCGCGCAAAATGGGAAACTATGCGGCAGGCGCCGCCAATGGCGGTTTCCGGCCCCAGGCGGACGAACAGCTGCAACGATTGACCGGGATCACGGGAGGCGCAAGTCCAAACCGAGCTTGCTGCTGAGGACGAAGGCGACGAGCCCCACGCCGACGAGCGCCAGGGTGAAGACTGCGGCCATCGTGCCGCCCATGCGCAGGACCGCTCGCCTATCCCCCACCTCTGCTCGATCGAAATGCCACTTGATGGCGAAGAACATGGCCGTTCCCAAGGCGAAGACCTTGAACGTAACGAAGACTACAGGGACCCAATCCCACATTTCGGATATTTCCAGGCTATGACTTGACGCTATCGATCAGGAGCGAGCACTACCGCGAAACTGCCGCGGACAACACCGGCCATGTTGACGCAGATGCGAAAGAACCTCCCTTCGGAACCATCAGCGCCGCTCCTCGTTTCCCGCACAAGCTCCGCAGGCCTTGCCCCGCGGATTACCGCAAGGAGACGACCATGGCTCATACGGGAATGCGGTGGGAAAGGTCCGGTCGCAAATTTCACGCCGAACAGCGCATTGCGCCGGTCAGGGCAAGGCAGGGCCGCGCCGGCTATCGTATCCTCACCGTGCTGGTTGCCGCGCTGGTGCTGGCTTTCCTCGTCTGGATACCCGTCGCGATCTGGGGCGAGAAGCAGGCCGATGACATCGCCCCGCAGAACAATGGCCCGGCTCCGGTTGAGTCCGCCCCGCCCGCGCGGTAGCGGGCTTGCTGGCAGCGCCACGTTGCCTGTTGTTTTTTCTGGACTTTGCCGATCGATTTTTCGATAAGAAAGCGCACGAGCCGGTTTCGTGCGCTGGCCGTCAGAGGGCCGCACCTGACCGGATTGACGGACAGGCAGGAGCTTCATGGCCAGGACCGATATCGCAAGGCGCGTCTACAATCACACCTGGAAACTCGACCCGATCATCCGCAGCCTGATCGATACGGATTTCTACAAGCTCCTGATGCTGCAGATGATCTGGAAGCTCTATCCGGATGTGAACGCCTCCTTCACGCTCATCAACCGCACCAGGCGCGTGCGCCTCGCCGAAGAGATCGACGAGGGCGAGCTGCGCGAACAGCTGGACCACGCCCGCACGCTGAGGCTCGCCAAGAAGGAAATGATCTGGCTCGCCGGTAACAGCTTTTATGGCCGCGCCCAGATCTTCGAGCCGGAATTCCTCGCCTGGCTCTCCAATTTCCAGCTGCCGGAATACGAGCTGTCGAAGAAGGACGGGCAATATGTGCTGGATTTCCACGGCGCGTGGAAGGAAACGACCATGTGGGAAATCCCCGCGCTCGCCATCATCAACGAGCTGCGCTCGCGCGCGGCGATGAAGGCGATGGGGCCTTTCACGCTGGACGTGCTCTATGCCCGCGCCAAGGCCAAGATGTGGGCCAAGGTGGAAAAGCTGCGCCAGCTGCCGGGCCTGCGCATTTCCGATTTCGGCACCCGCCGCCGCCACTCGTTCCTCTGGCAGCGCTGGTGCGTGGAAGCGCTGAAGGAAGGCATCGGCCCGGCCTTCACCGGCACCAGCAATGTATTGCTGGCTATGGATTCCGATCTCGAAGCCGTCGGCACCAATGCGCATGAGCTGCCGATGGTGGCGGCCGCCCTTGCCGAAACGGACGAGCAGCTGCGGAACGCGCCCTACAGGGTGCTGCGCGACTGGAACAAGCTTTACGGCGGCAACCTGCTCATCGTGCTGCCGGACGCTTTCGGCACGGCCGCCTTCCTGCGCGACGCGCCGGAATGGGTGGCCGACTGGACCGGCTTCCGCCCGGACAGCGCCCCGCCGATCGAAGGCGGCGAAAAGATCATCGACTGGTGGAAGAAGATGGGCCGCGACCCGCGACAGAAGCTTTTGATCTTTTCCGACGGCCTTGATGTCGATGCGATCATCGATACCTACAGGCATTTCGAAGGCCGCGTGCGCATGAGCTTCGGCTGGGGCACCAACCTGACCAACGATTTTGCCGATTGCGCGCCGACCGACACGTCCGATTTCCTGCCGATCTCCATCGTCTGCAAGGTCAGCGACGCCAACGGCCGCCCCGCCGTCAAGCTCTCCGACAATCCGCAGAAGGCGACCGGCGAGCCGGCCGAGGTCGAGCGCTACCTGAAATTCTTCGGCGCCGAAGACCGGACGGATCAGGCCGTGCTGGTCTGAGGTGCTGCTCCGGGCAGATGAAAAAGGCGCTGCCCTGGCGATGGCGTCTCGTCCCGCCTGCCGGCCATAAAACTCCGCGCCCGTTTTTCGGCGCACCCTGCACCCTGTGCGGCCAGAAAGACTATCTATTTCGAAAGCCAGCTTTCGAAATAGTGCCGCACAGCCGCCCCCGCGCCGAAATGATCGGTCGTATCGAGCCTCGCAACCGCGCCGCGCACCACATCCGCCATAACGGATGCGGGCACGACGCCGGATTTGACCAAGCTTTGAAACAGTTCCTCCACCAGGATGATTGTCCCGATCGCTTCGTCCTCTGCCTTGAAAATCGCCATCGCTGGTCTCCCGTTTGCGTTGTTGGCAATGAAGTGGCTACGCGCTGAAAATCTGGGCCAGGCTATCGTATTGTGGAGAAGGCACGGATTTCGTCAGGCGGAACAGAGCGCGAAATTCCAGATAACTCGTCGGCGACTGCCGGTCAGAACCGAAATTGTGAGTCGAATTTGTATTGCGAGCCAACGCCTCGCAAACAATGAAGCGCTCCAACTAGTTATGGAGCAGAAAATGGCGGACAGAGAGGGATTCGAACCCTCGGTACGCTTTCACGTACACACGCGTTCCAGGCGTGCGCCTTCAACCACTCGGCCACCTGTCCATCTGCGTTTCGCACCCGGAGAGGAGCAAATCGTCGGAACGGCGCGATATATACCGATGAATTTTTGCCGATCAACCCAAATCTAACAGTTTTTTGACTTCTTCCGATAAAACTGCGCCTATGCCGTCCATTGCGCCGTCTCTGCTGCCAACCTATCTCTGGGTTCGTGCGGAAATGGCGCGGCTCGCCGGACAATCAGGGCACACCCGTCGTCGGAGGATTTGATGCGTTTCTTGTTGCGTCTTGCCAGCCTGTTTGCGCTGGCAGTTGCGGTCATTGCCGGGACCATCGATTCGATCCAGTCCGTCGCATCCTCGCAGGTCATCATGACCCCGATGTTCGATGCGTGGGAGGAAGTCAGCCCCTCCACGCTGACGGCCCTGCAATCGTCCGTTTCCTATTATGTCCATCCGCGGTTTTACGCTTTCGTCTTCCAGTGGCTGATGCTGCAGCCGGCCTTTGCCGTGCTTCTGGTCCTGTCGCTCATCCTATGGATGATCGGCTACAGGAAGCCGCCGGTGGCCGGCCGGTTCACCGCCTGACAACCCGTGCGGCACGGGCATGGCTGCAACGGGCGGTTACGGAAAGAACGGGGCGATTGTGCCGCCGCATTTGCGCCATTGCTTAGAAAATTCGCATTTTAGAAGGTAGTTTGCCTGGAAATCGGTACTCAAGGACCGAAATTCGGCAATGATGGCAAATCTTTACCAACCGAAAAATTTCTCGTGAATTTTTCGTTGAGCCATGCAAGGATGCACGCAGCCAGGCCTCCGGGGGGAGGTCGGTGGTTCCGCAGACATGCCTTTAAAAGGCTTGCGGGAGGACCCCAAACAAATAGCAACAACAGGGCTGCAAACTCATGAAAAAATCCCTTCTTACCCTCTTGGCCGTGGCAGCGATGTCGACGACGGCGCTGGCCGCCGACATCAAGCCGGCTCTCGTTTACGGCACCGGCGGGAAGTTCGATAAGTCCTTCAACGAAGCCGCCTATAACGGCGCTGAAAAGTTCAAGGCCGAAACCGGCATCGCCTACCGCGACTTCGAGCCGACCGGCGACACCCAGGGCGAGCAGGCGATCCGCAACTTCGCAAGCCGCGGCTTCAACCCGGTCGTTGCCGTGTCCTTCGCCTGGACCTCGGCCGTCGAGAAGGTGGCAGCCGAATTCCCCGACACCAAGTTCATCATCGTCGACGCCGTCGTCGACAAGCCGAACGTCCGCTCCGTCCTCTACAAGGAAGAGGAAGGCTCCTATCTCGTCGGCGTTCTTGCCGGCATGGCGTCCAAGACCGGCAAGGTCGGTTTCGTCGGCGGCATGGACATTCCGCTGATCCGCAAGTTCGAATGCGGCTACGAGCAGGGCGCGCGTTCCGTAAAGTCTGATATCGAAGTCTTCCAGAACATGACCGGCACGACGGGTGCGGCCTGGAACGACCCGGTTCGCGGTGGCGAACTGACGAAGAACCAGATCGACCAGGGTGCCGACGTCGTTTACGCGGCCGCCGGCGCCACCGGTCTCGGCGTCCTGCAGACGGCGGCCGACAACAAGAAACTGTCGATCGGCGTCGATTCCAACCAGAACCACCTGCATCCGGGCTCCGTCCTGACCTCGATGGTCAAGCGCGTCGATCTCGCCGTCTACAACGCCTATAACGACACCAAGAACGACAAGTTCACGGCTGGCGTCCAGGCGCTCGGCATCAAGGAAGACGGCGTTGCCGCCGCCATGGACGAGAACAACAAGTCGCTGATCACGCCGGAAATGCAGGCCGCCGTCGACAAGGCCAAGGCCGACATCATTGCCGGCACCGTCAAGGTTCACGATTACACCACGGACAACGCCTGCCCGAAGTGAGTCGAAACTGAGAACGGGCGTATGGCGGACAAGGGTTTTCGCCATACGCCCTTTTCTTATCTGGAGCCTGCTGTGACAGATCAGCCCGCTATCGAACTTGTCGGCATCGACAAGAAATTCGGCGCCGTCCACGCCAACAAGGACATCAACCTCACCGTCGCCAAGGGCTCGATCCACGGCATTATCGGGGAAAACGGTGCCGGCAAATCGACCCTGATGTCCATCATCTACGGTTTCTATCAGGCCGACAGCGGCGAGATCCGCGTCAACGGCCAGCCCATCACCATCCGGGACAGCCAGGCGGCCATCGCAGCCGGCATCGGCATGGTGCACCAGCATTTCATGCTGGTCGACAATTTCACCGTGCTTGAGAACGTCATGCTCGGCGCCGAAGGCGGCGCGCTGCTCGCCAGGGGCGTGGCCTCGGCCCGCGCCGAACTCAAGCGGCTGGAGACCGAATACGGCCTGGAGGTCAACCCGGACGCGCTGATCGAAGAGCTTCCGGTCGGCCTGCAGCAGCGCGTGGAAATCCTCAAGGCCATGTATCGCGGCGCCGAGATCCTGATCCTCGACGAGCCGACGGGCGTACTGACGCCGGCCGAGGCCGATCACCTGTTCCGTATCCTCGGCGTGCTGCGCGACGAGGGCAAGACCGTCGTCCTCATCACCCACAAGCTGCGCGAAATCATGGCGATCACCGATACGGTCTCCGTCATGCGCCGCGGCGAAATGGTCGCCACCCGCAAGACGGCCGAAACGACGGTGGAGGAGCTTGCCGAGCTCATGGTCGGCCGCCGCGTGCTTTTGCGCGTCCAGAAGGGCGAGGCCAAGCCCGCCGATGTCGTGCTCTCCGTCCGCAACCTGACGGTCAAGGACAACCGCGGCGTCACGATGGTCGACAACGTCTCCTTCGACGTGCGCGCCGGCGAGATCGTCGGCATTGCCGGGGTTGCCGGCAACGGCCAGTCGGAGCTGCTGGAGGCGATCGCCGGCATCCGCAAGCCGGCCTCGGGCGAAATCCTGCTCGACGGCCAGCCGATCGACAAGGCCGATCCGGCCCGCCTGCGCGAACTCGGCCTTGCCCATATTCCCGAGGACCGCCATCACATGGGCCTCGTCCTGAAATTCGAGGAATATGAAAATGCCGTGCTCGGCTATCACCGTCGGCCGGATTACAGCCGCGGCCCGCTGCTTGATCTCGACGCCATCCGCAAGGATGCGATGGAGAAGATCGAGAAATACGATATCCGCCCGCCGAACCCGCGCCTGAAAACGGCGAATTTTTCCGGCGGCAACCAGCAGAAGATCGTCGTCGCCCGCGAGATCGAGCGTGATCCGAAAATGCTGATCATCGGCCAGCCGACCCGCGGCGTCGATATCGGCGCCATCGAATTCATCCATCGCCGGATCATCGAGATGCGCGATGCGGGCAAGGCCATCCTGCTCGTCTCCGTCGAACTCGACGAAATCCGCGCCCTGTCAGACCGTATCCTTGTCATGTTCGCCGGCCATGTCGTCGGCGAGAAGACGCCCGATGCCGGTGAACAGACCCTCGGCCTGATGATGGCCGGCATTGCCGCGTGAGGCCTCGATGAGCACTGCTTCCGTAACATTACCGCGATGGATCAATTACGGTCTGGTCCCGCTTCTGAACCTGATCGTCGCCTTCCTGATCTCCGGCTTCGTCGTCTGGCTGATCGGCGAAAGCCCGCTGGCAGCACTTTCGCTGCTCATCGAAGGCGCCTTCGGCAGCGGCGAGGGCATCGGCTTCACGCTCTATTATGCGACGAGCTTCATCTTCACCGGCCTTTCGGTCGCCGTCGCCATCCATGCCGGCCTGTTCAACATTGGCTCGGAAGGGCAGGCCTATCTCGGCGGCCTCGGCTGCGCGCTGGTGGCGCTGGCGCTCGACAATTACGTGCCCTGGTACGTGACCATGCCGGTCGCCGTGATCGGCGCCGGCCTCTTCGGCGCCGCCTGGGCCTTCATCCCCGCCTTCCTGCAGGCCAAGCGCGGCAGCCATATCGTCATCACGACGATCATGTTCAACTATATCGCCGCCGCCCTCATGGTGTACTTGCTTGTGCATGTGCTGATCGTGCCCGGCAAGATGGCGCCGGAAACCCGCACCTTCCTCGAAGGCGGGCAGCTTCCGAAGCTCGGCTGGATCATGAGCATGTTCGGCGCCAAGCTCGGTGCGGCCCCCTTTAACGTCTCCTTCATCATCGCCCTTGTCGCCGCCTGGTTCGTCTGGCTGCTGGTCTGGCGCACCAAGCTCGGCTTCGAAATGCGCACGCTGGGCGTCAGCCCGACGGCCGCCGCCTATGCCGGCATTCCCTATGCACGCATCGTCATCATCGCCATGCTGCTGTCGGGCGCGCTCGCCGGCATGATGGCGCTGAACCCGGTCATGGGCTCGTCGGCGCGCCTGCAGGTGGAATTCGTCGGCGGCGCCGGCTTCGTCGGCATCGCCGTCTCGCTGATGGGCAGAAACCATCCGCTCGGCATCATCTTCGCCGCGATCCTCTTCGGCGTGCTCTATCAGGGCGGCGACTGGATCTCCTTCGAAATGCCCAACATCACCCGCGAGATGATCCTCGTCATCCAGGGTCTGGTCATCCTGTTTGCCGGTGCGCTCGAATATATGTTCCGCCCGGCAATGGTGCTTATCTACCAGCAGTTCAAGCGAGCCTGAGGGACGGACGATGGATTATTATGAAATCTTCATCAGCGTTCTGAGCTCCACCATCCGGCTCTCGATCCCGCTGATCTTTACCGCCCTTGCCGGCCTGTTTTCCGAACGCGCCGGCGTCTTCGACATCGGCCTTGAGGGCAAGATGCTGGGCTCGGCCTTCGCCGCCGCCTGTATCGCCTATCTCACCGGCTCGGCCTGGGCCGGCCTCGGTGCCGGCGTGGTCTGCTCGGTGGCGCTCAGCCTCGTGCATGGTTTTGCTTCGATCACCAATCGCGGCAACCAGATCGTCTCGGGCGTCGCCATCAACTTCTTCATCGCCGGTATCACCATCGTGCTCGGCCAGGCCTGGTTCGGGCAAGGCGGGCGCACGCCGCAGCTGCTGCCGGAGGCGCGTTTCCAGCCGATCACGCTGCCGGGTGCCGATGCCATGCGCGAGGTGCCTGTTATCGGCCCGCTCTATGCGGGCGTGATCTCCGGCAACAATATCCTGACTTATCTCGCCTTCCTCGCCGTGCCCTTCTCTTGGTGGGTGCTCTACCGCACGCGCTTCGGCCTGCGCCTTCGCGCCGTCGGCGAAAATCCGGGTGCGGTGGATACGGCCGGCATTTCGGTCTCCTGGCTGCGCTACCGCGCCGTCATGTGCGCCGGCATCCTCTGCGGCTTCTCCGGCACCTATCTGGCGATCGCCCAGTCGGCCGCCTTCATCAAGGACATGTCGGCCGGCAAGGGCTATATCGCGCTCGCCGCCCTCGTCTTCGCCAAGTGGAAGCCGGTGCCGGTCATGTTTGCCTGCCTGCTCTTCGGCTTCCTCGATGCGCTGGCGAATTTCATGCAGGGCAAACAGGTGCCGCTGATCGGCGAGGTGCCGGTTCAGGTTTTCCAGGCGCTGCCCTATATTCTCACCTGCGTGCTGCTCGCCGGCTTCATCGGCGTCGCGATCCCGCCGAAGGCCGGCGGCGTGCCCTATACGAAGGAGCGTTGATATGTCTCACGACCTGTTCGAAGCCGCCCGCGGCGCCATGGCCTTCGCGCACGCGCCCTATTCGAAGTTTCCGGTGGGGGCTGCCATCCGCGCCGAGGACGGCAAGGTCTATACCGGCGCCAATATCGAAAACCTCTCCTTCCCGCAGGGCTGGTGCGCCGAGCCGACGGCGATCAGCGCGATGATCATGGGCGGTGCCAGGAAGATCGTCGAAATGGCCGTCATTGCCGAAAAACTGCCGCTCTGCCCGCCCTGCGGCGGCTGCCGGCAGAAGATCTCGGAATTCGCCTCCAGGGACACGAAGATCTATCTCTGCGACGAGGCCGGCGTGAAGAAGACCATGACCATGGAAGAGCTTTTGCCCTTCTCGTTTGAGACCGAACTCGGATGAACGCGACCGTCGATCTGCTGGCTGCCTTGCTCGGCGGGCTGAAGCCCCGCTACGGCATCGTGCTCGGCTCGGGTCTCGGCTCACTGGTCGATCAGGTCACGGATGCGGTCTGCATCCCCTACAAGGACCTGCCGGGCTTTCCGGTCAGCGCCGTCTCCGGTCATGCCGGAAACGTCGTCGCCGGCCATCTCGGTTCGGTGCCGGTCATCATGCTCTCGGGCCGCGTCCACTATTACGAAAAGGGCGACGCCAACGCCATGCGCGTGCCGATCGAGGTTCTGCAGGCCCTCGGCGTCGAGGCCCTGATCCTCACCAATTCGGCAGGATCGCTGAAGGAGGAGATGGCGCCTGGCTCGGTCATGCAGATTACCGATCATATCAACTATTCCGGCATGAACCCGCTGATCGGACACGAGAGCGACAACCGTTTCGTCGGCATGACCAATGCCTATGACGCCGAGCTTTCGGCGGCGATGCGCAATGCCGCCAAGACGCTTGATATCCCGCTTGCGAGCGGCGTCTACATGTGGTTCTCCGGCCCGAGCTTCGAGACGCCGGCCGAAATCCGCATGGCCCGCATTCTCGGCGCCGATGCCGTCGGCATGTCGACCGTGCCGGAAGTCATCATTGCAAGAATGCTGGGGCTGAGGGTTGCGGCGGCCTCCGTAATCACCAACTATGGGGCCGGCATGACCGGAAACGAGCTCAGCCATGAGGAAACCAAGGACATGGCGCCCGTCGGTGGCGCCCGTCTGGCCGCCATACTCAAGGAAATGATTGCCGGAAACTGATTGCCGGCGGAGGACGCGAACATGAACAGCCATTCCAGCCGGGAAACGGCCGCCGTCGCCCTTTCCCTTCTCGACCTGACCAACCTGAAGGACGATTGCACCAAGGAGCAGATCGATACGCTCTGCGCCCGCGCCCAGACGCCCTATGGCAACAGTGCTGCAATCTGCATCTGGCCGCGTTTCGTCGCCCATGCCCGCACGGTGCTCGGCAAGGGCCATCCGGTCCGCATCGCAACCGTCGTCAATTTCCCCTCCGGCGACATGGAAATCGCCGATGTCGCTGCCGAAACGCGCGAGGCGATTGCCGACGGCGCCGACGAGATCGATCTCGTCATACCCTACCGCAAGCTGATGGCCGGCAACGAGAAGGCCGTCACCGACATGGTCGCGGCCGTGCGCGCCGAATGCGTGGCGCCCGTTCTCCTGAAGGTCATCATCGAGACCGGCGAGTTGAAGGACGCGGCCCTCATCCGCCGCGCCTCGGAACTGGCGATCGAGGCCGGCGCCGATTTCATCAAGACCTCCACCGGCAAGGTCGCCGTCAACGCCACGCTGGAAGCGGCCGACATCATGATCCGCGCCATCAGGGAGAGCGGCCGCAAGGTGGGTTTCAAGCCCGCCGGCGGTATCTCGACGGTCGCGGATGCTGCTCTCTATCTCAGCCTCGCCGAAACCATCATGGCGCCCGACTGGGCCATGCCCTCCACCTTCCGTTTCGGCGCCTCCGGCCTGCTCGACAATATCCTGGCCGTGCTTTCCGGCACGGAGCCGAAGCCGGCAGCGGTTTCGAGCTATTGAGATGATCCCGCAGGAGATCATCCGCCAGAAACGCAACGGCGCCGAACTGCCGTCAGGCGATGTCGATGCCTTCGTCGCGGCGCTGGCTGCCGGCAACCTGTCGGAAGGCCAGATCGGCGCCTTCGCCATGGCCGTCTGGTTCAAGGGCATGTCGCGCACCGAAACGGTGGCGCTGACGCTCGCCATGGCGCGCTCCGGCGACATGCTCTCCTGGCAGGGCATCGACCGCCCGGTCGCCGACAAGCACTCCACCGGCGGCGTGGGCGACAACGTGTCGCTGATGCTTGCCCCGATCGCCGCCGCCTGCGGCCTGGCCGTGCCGATGATCTCCGGCCGGGGCCTCGGCCATACCGGCGGCACGCTGGACAAGCTCGAATCCATTCCGGGCTATACGATCAATCCGGATGCCGCCCTCTTCCGCAAGGTGGTGAAGGAGGCCGGCTGCGCCATCATCGGCCCGACCGGCGCATTGGCGCCAGCCGATGGCAGGCTCTATGCCGTGCGCGACGTGACGGCGACCGTCGATTCCATCCCGCTGATTACGGCCTCGATCCTGTCGAAGAAGCTTGCCGCCGGCCTTGAGACGCTGGTGCTCGACGTCAAGACCGGCAACGGCGCCTTCATGGCCGATCCTGAGCAGGCAATCGTGCTGGCGCATTCGCTGGTGGAGGTCGCAAACGGCGCGGGCGTGAAGACATCGGCGCTGATCACCGACATGAACCAGCCGCTGGCCGACAGCGCCGGTAATGCGGTGGAGGTGCGCAACTGCCTCGATTTTCTCGCCGGCCGAAAGAGCGGCACCCGCCTTGAAACCGTAGTCCTGGCCTTTGCCGCCGAAATGCTGGTACGGTCGGGCCTTGCCGCTTCGCTGATCGAGGCCGAAGGCAGGGCGCAGGCCGCGCTGTCTTCCGGCCGCGCCGCGGACGTCTTCGCCCGCATGGTGCATATGCTCGGCGGCCCGGCCGATCTTCTGGAGCGGCCCGATGCCTATCTGCGCAGGGCGCCGGTCGAGCGGGCGGTTCCGGCCTCGCGCGGTGGCTGGCTCGCGGCCTGCGACGCCCGCGATGTCGGCGTCAGCGTGATCGACCTTGGCGGCGGGCGGCGCCATCCGGCCGACAGGATCGACCACAGCGTCGGTTTCACCGGTCTGCTGCCGCTCGGAACGCGGGTGAATGCGGGCGATCCGGTCGCGCTCGTTCACGCTGCCGACGAGGCTTCGGCCGAAAGGGCTGTCGCGGCCCTTGCCGCAAACTATCGCATTGCCGACGAGAAGCCGGCGCTTCCCCCCGTTATCGCCGGCCGGATCTGACGGAATTACTGTTTCAGGCTGAGCGCGCCGTCGGCGACGGAATAGGAGGCGAGCTTCTGCAGGAAGCTCATGCCGACCAGCGTGCCGCTCAGCGCCTCGTCCTTCAGCACGAAGGCTTCGACGCTGCGCACGCGAATGCCGCCGATTTCCACGCGGTCGAGCGTCACATGCGCCGCCTTGGTCTGTCCGTTCGCCGTATTGACCGCATAGCGGAAATCGAGCTGGTTGCCGGAAAAACCGAGCCTGCGGGCAAGGCTTTCGTTGAGCGCCACATAGGTCGCGCCGGTATCGATCAGCCCCTGCACCGGCTTGCCGTTGATTTTGAAACTGCCGGTATAGTGGCCCTGCGCGTCGGCCTGCAGCCGCATCGTGCCGCCGCTGGAAATCGCCCCGGACGTGTCGGGCGCGCTGTCTTCGGCCGAAACGAAATTGGCCGAGATCGCATTGTCGGGCTGCTGCGTCGTGCGGGTGAGCAGGGAAGGCACTTGGGTCGCCAGCGCAGCCGCGATGCTGGCAAATATGACGGTGCGCATGAGCATGAAACAGAAATCCTTCCTGTATAAACCCCGCTTCATGCGAGGCCTCATGCTTCACGCAGCTAAGCCATAAGTGCTGAAAAGTTGCTAACGGCGGCATGAAAAAGGCCCGGAACGAAGCACCGGGCCTGTCGAGTCTTTCGAACTGGTAAAGAGAACCGTAATTATTTGGTGCCGTACATGCGGTCGCCGGCATCGCCGAGACCGGGCACGATATAGCCCTTCTCGTTCAGATGGCTGTCGATCGCCGCCGTGAAGACCGGCACGTCGGGGTGGGCGGCGCGGAAGTTCCTGATACCTTCGGGCGCCGCCAGCAGGCAGAGGAAGCGGATATTGTGGGCGCCGCGTTCCTTCAGCTTGTCGATCGCGGCAATCGAGGAATTGCCGGTCGCCAGCATCGGATCGACGACGATGATCAGGCGCTCGGCCACATCCTCGGGTGCCTTGAAGTAATATTCGACCGGCTGCAGCGTCTCGTGGTCGCGGTAGACGCCGATATGCGAAACGCGGGCGGAAGGCACGAGGTCGAGCATTCCCTCCAGGAGACCGTTGCCGGCGCGCAGGATGGAGGCGAAGACCAGCTTCTTGCCTTCCAGGATCGGCGCTTCCATCTGCTGGATCGGCGTTTCGATCGTCTCGATCGTCAGCTCCAGATCGCGCGTCACCTCGTAGCAGAGCAGGGTCGAGATTTCGCGCAGCAGCCGGCGGAAGCTGCCGGTCGAGGTTTCCTTGCGCCGCATGATGGTGAGTTTGTGCTGCACGAGCGGATGATCGATGACTGTGACGCCGTCCATGGGGAAACCTTCCAATTCTTTGTTCTTATCGGCTGTTTCTTTCACGGAAACCGCCTCCACTTCAAGAGCGGAGGCGTATTTGCCTCGAGCATTAACAATCTCGCGCCCCTCAAAGGCGGGCAAACAGGGCCTTGCGGGTCTCCTCGTCGACGAAGGCCGCTTCGATCCCCGTGCGCGTCATCGCATCGATCTCGGCGTCGCTGAAGCCGAAGGCTTCCGAAGCGAGCTCGTATTCGCGCTTGAGCGACGTGTGAAAGAAGGGCGGGTCGTCGGAGCTGATCGTCACCTTCACGCCCGCATCCCGCAGCCTGCGCAGCGGATGCGCGGCGAAATCCGGAAACACTTTCAGCGCGATGTTCGAGCCGGGGCAGACCTCCAGCACCGTGCCGAGATCGGCAAGCCGCCTGACGAGCTCGCTATCCTCGATCGCCCGCACGCCATGGCCGATGCGCGCGGGCCTGACGTCGTCGAGCGCATCCGAAACGGAAAAGGCGCCGCAGACTTCGCCGGCATGGATGGTGAGGCCGAGCCCCGCGTCGCGGGCAATGTCGAAGGCGCGGGCGTAATCGGCAACGCGGCCCATGCGCTCCTCGCCGGCAAGATTGAAACCTGTTATCAGCGGATTATCGGCCTTGGCGGCATATTCCGCGGCGCCGATCACGCTTTCCGGGCCGAAATGCCGTTCCCCGGTCACGATCAGCCGCGCCTCGATGCCGCTCTTTGCCTTTGCCCGGCGCATGCCTTCGCAGACCCCTTCGATATAGGCGTCCGCGCCAAGGCCGATGCGCTTGCCGTGGTCGGGCGAAACGATCAGCTCGCTGTAGATCGTGCCGATGCCGGCAAGCTCTTCCAGATAGGTTTCGGTCAGGAGCGCATAGTCTTCCTCGGTCTTGTAGACCTCCGAAACCTTGTCGTAGCATTCGAGGAAGCTTGCGAAATCGTGCCAGACATAGGCGCCGTCCTGCAGGTACGCGCTGATGTCGATGCCGTATTTGCGCGCCTGGGCTGCGGTCAGGCCGGGCGGGGCCGCGCCCTCCAGATGGCAATGCAGCTCGACCTTCTTCAGATGCGATGTCACAGAAAACTCCTTCCATGCGGGCCGGACGGAATGCCGAGATGCCGCGCGATGCTCTCGCCGATATCGGCATAGGTCCGGCGCACGCCGACCGAGCGCGAGCGGATACCGGGACCGTAGGCGATGATCGGCACGCGCTCGCGCGTATGGTCGGTGCCGCGCCAGGTCGGGTCGCAGCCGTGATCGGCGGTCAGCACCACGAGGTCGCCGGGCTGCAGCTTGCGGTGGACTTCGGTGAGGCGCGCGTCGAAGGCTTCGAGGGCGGCCGCATAACCGGCCACGTCGCGACGGTGGCCGTAGACCATGTCGAAATCGATGAAATTGGTGAAGACGAGATCGCCGTCCTCCGCCTCGTCGATGGCCGCCAGCGAGGCATCCATCAGCGCGTCGTTGCCGTTGGCCTTGATGACCCTGGAGACGCCCTGGTGGGCGAAGATATCGCCGATCTTGCCGACCGCGTGCACGTTGCGCCCGTGCTGGACGAGCCGGTCGAGCAGGGTCGGTTCCGGCGGCGGCACCGAGAAATCGCGGCGGTTGCCGGTTCTCTGGAAGGTTGCCACGCTCTGGCCGATGAAGGGGCGGGCGATGACGCGGCCGATATTGTAGGGATCGAGCAGGCTGCGGGCGATCTGGCAGAAATTGAGCAGCCGGTCGAGGCCGAAATAGACTTCGTGGGCCGCCACCTGGAACACGGAATCGGAGGAGGTGTAGCAGATCGGCTTGCCGGTGCGCATATGCTCTTCGCCGTAACGGGCGATGATCTCGGTTCCCGAGGCATGGCAGTTGCCGAGAATGCCGGGCACGCCAGCCGCCTTGCACAGCGCCTCGATCAGCTCGGGCGCAAAAGCGTCGCCCTCGCTCGGAAAATAGCCCCAGTCGAAGGTGACGGGCGTTCCGGCGATTTCCCAATGGCCCGAAGGCGTGTCCTTGCCGCGCGAGGTTTCGTTGGCGGCGCCGTAGAGGCCGTAGATCTTGTCCGGCAGCGGCATGCCGGCGGGAAATTGGCCGGAGGCCGCCCGCGCAATATGCAGGAGCCCGAGTGCGGACATGTTCGGCAGCGTCAGCGGGCCGGACCGCAGGCCGGCCCGGTCGGCCGCACCCGCCGCGCAGAATTCGGCGATATGGCCGAGCGTGTCGGCGCCCTCGTCGCCATAGGCTGCCGCATCCGGCGCGCCGCCGACACCGAAAGAATCCAGAACGAAGAGAAAGGCACGCGCCATTTTTCACCCGCAATATCTGCTGTCGCCGGCCTGCAGCCGAACGACCTGACTGACGCCCAGCCATATAATGACGGGAACTGCTTGGCAAATTTGAGGTGAGGGCGTGAGGCGGTCGCCCGGATCGGAGGGATCGCGACGCGCTTCAGCAGTCGCTGCAGGAAATGCTGTTGTTCTGTCGCTGGCGGTAGAAATAGCTGCGGCTGATCGTGATGGTATTCAGCCCTTGCGGCATGAAATTGGGCGCAAAGACGAAGAGCGTATAGGGTATGCTGAGTTCGCTGCGGATGAGGAAGCTGTCGGCCTTCTTCATTTCCGTCGGCACGTCGACAACCGTGCTGTTTTTGGCGTAGGGCGCTCCGCCGCTCGAGGCCCAGGACCAGAGAACGGTCGGGTTGGCGTTGCCGTCGATCTGGATTGCCGTGATCTTCACCAGCATGTCCGGGCTGCTGTAGGGCGAGTAGATCGGCGGCGCGGCCTTGGCGATATCGGTAAGAGAACTCTTTGTGACGCTTTCCTGCTGGGTGACGATATCGGCGATCGCGCCGGCGGCACGCGTCGTGCGCTTGCTGACGTTGAGCCCGATCGTGATCTCGAACGCGCCGAGATAGAGCATGACCAGAACCGGGAAGATGATCGCAAACTCGATGGCGCCCACGCCTTCCCGGTCGCGGCCAAAGCGCCGCGCCGTCGAAGCCAGCCGTATGAGAAGTCCGCGGCGCGCCATCAGGGGTACTGCTCGTTCTGGAAGGCTGCGGTCGAGACGATCAGATATTCGCTCGGCATGGAACTGCCGACCGGGCGAAGGCCGGTTATGTAGGGGCGCACGAGATCGACGATGATGGACCAGCGATAGTAGGCGCGCAGCATGTTGATCGAGCCCGGCCCGCCGGGCGTGAATTTGAAGGCTGAAACGTTCAGGTCGGAATATTTGTCCGCAGACATTCTCGGGATCGCCGTTGGCATGGCGGCAAAGGTGGGGAAGCTCTGCACATCCAGATAGAGCTTGCTGGGGGTCGCCGCTTCCGTTTCCGAGCAGCGGATGATGATCGAGATCTCGTCGCAGAAGGCCTGCCGGAACTGGGTCTGCGTCTTGTAGCTCGCGCGCGTGGGGTCGGCGAAGGTGATCTGCCCCGTGCGCATCTGGCGGCTCATCGTATCGACGGCGTTCGAGACGAGCTGCTCGGCCGTAAAGGCGATGAAGGTTTCCAGGATTGCGAAGACGATGACGAAATAGGGAATTGCCAGCAGCGCGAATTCGATCGCCGCCGAACCGTCGCGTGAGCGGGCCATGGCGCGAATACTGGATAAACGGAGGGGCGCACGCACCTTGCCCGTCTCCTGCTCGCTGATCGCCATGGTCTGGCCCCGAAAATGTTCTTCGGGCCACACTAAGGCGCTTTCGTTGATTTTCCGTTTCAGGCCGGTGCAGCTATTTTAACGAATCTGCGCCGATGTCGCCGATATCGGCTAGTCCGCGGACGTGGCGTTGCCTTGCTGCGAATGCTGCTCGCAATTGGGCGTGCAGGAAAGAACCGAGCGCTCCGTCTGGCGATAGACGCGCACCGTATTGCCCTCGTCGATGGAGACAAGGATGCGGTCGTCCAGGATGGCGTTGCCGTCGCCGTCGAGCAGCACGATATTGGTCGTGCCGAAACTGCGGCCCGTCAGCACGATCGTCTTGGAATCGGCGACCGTCGCATCGGCCACCTTGGCATTGCCGACGATGACCTTGCTGACCGGCCGGTCGAGCTTCAATACGCGCGCGTGGTCCATATAGACGCGCAGCATGTCTTCCTGGGCTGAGGCTATGCTTGCCGTAAGAGCCGCAATCACCCAGGCAAAGAAAACGGTCTTGCCGTTCGATGGCATTTTGGCCCTCTTTCACGATCGCAATGCAGATTGCCGATAGAATGGAAAAAAATGGTGAACGAAGCTTTAAGCCCTCCATCTCATGTCCGCGCGTGAAACACATTGGATCGTTCCGGCACGCACTGCCGGGGCGTCAGACCGGAAGGCGGCGGAAATTCGTGCCGTTTCTCGATGGCTGGAAGCTATTGCTACAGGTTTCCTGGCGAAATTCGTTAGAAGTCTAAGCAACGCGGTAAGGAATTACTTACCCTGACCGGGCAGGTTGTCTCGTTCACACCTCGTTAACGCATTTCTTTAAGCCGATGGAAACGGCCATTCGCTAGCTTTCGGCCATCCGATCAACGGCAAACAGTTGGCGGACGTGCTGAACATCAACTGGAGTTAGGAGAGACCATGACCAAGCTTTTTAGCCGTTTTCTGAAGGACGAATCCGGCGCGACCGCAATCGAATACGGCCTGATCGCCGCCCTCATTTCCGTAGCCCTCGTTGCCGGCGCCTCGACGCTCGGCACCAAGATCGGCGACACGTTCAACAACCTCGGCGACCAGATGCAGTCCGCTGCTGACAAGGCTAAATTGCCGGAGGAGTAAAAGCGCCGCTCGCGGCATCCGCATGGTCTCGGCCGGAATCGTTCCGGCCGTCAGACGAGCAGGCTCGCAGCTTAACGGCCGTGAGCCTTTTTCGTATTCATAAACGGGTGTGACATGATCGCAGCTGCAGTCTTTCTGATACTGCCCCTCTGCCTCGCCATGGCGGCGTTTTCGGATCTGTTCACCATGACGATCCCGAACCGTGTCTCGTTGATCCTCATCGCTTCTTTCTTCGTCCTCGCCCCGTTCCTGGGCCTTGGCTGGGATGTTGTCGGCATGCATCTTGCCGGCGCGGCCGTCGTCTTCTGCGTCTGCTTTGCGCTTTTCGCCGTCAACGTAATGGGTGGTGGTGACGCCAAGCTCCTGAGCGCGACCGCACTCTGGTTCGGCTTCAATCCCTCTCTTGTCTTTCTGATGGCCTATGTCGGGATGATCGGCGGCCTCTTGACCCTGCTCATTCTGCTGGTGAGATCGCAATCCAGCACCATTCTCGCCATCGGCCTGCCGGTGCCGAGCTCTGTCCTCACGGCAAAGAAAATACCTTACGGGATTGCCATCGCGATCGGCGGTTTCCTGGCCTTCCCGTCCTCGCCGCTCTTCGTCGCCGCACTGGAAGGCCTGAAATAACGGCGTTTTAATCGGCCGTTAACTTAAAATCTAAGTCTTCCATTAACCATAATTATACCAATTCCTGAGCATTCTGCGGGGCGAACGCGTCGTGCCCCGAGGAATGATCGATGAAACCGGCCCGCCTTATTGTCTTAGCTGTCGCCGTGGTGGCAGCCGGCCTTGCCGGTCTTCTTGCCATGAACATGGCCGGTCGTGGCGGCGTCGTGACGAAGGTCCAGTCCGTCGTCGAGAAGGAACCGACCGTCAACGTATTGGTCTCCAGCGCCAATCTGCCCGTCGGCGCAAGGCTGGACGAGAAGGCCGTCCACTGGATGGCCTGGCCGCAGAATGGCGTCGTCCAGGGCTTCATCACCGAAGCCGAGCGGCCGGACGCCATCAAGGACCTGCAGGGTGCCGTCGTGCGCCTGCCGGTCTTCGAAGGCGAGCCGATCCGTCCGGAAAAGGTCGCCGATTCCAACAGCCGCATCCTGTCCTCGCTGCTGCCTGCCGGCAAGCGCGCGGTTGCGACCGAAATCTCGGTGGCGACAGGCGCCGGCGGCTTCATCCTTCCCAACGACCGCGTCGATGTCATCATGGTGCGCAAGGGGCAGGGCACGGAGAAATACATAACCGAAACCGTGCTGAGCAACGTCCGCGTTCTCGCCATCGACCAGCAGATCGAAGAAAAGGAAGACGGCTCCAAGGCGGCCGTCGGCACGACGGCAACGCTGGAGCTGACCCCCGACCAGACCAAGGTTCTGGCCGTCGCCCAGCAGATGGCCGATCGCCTTTCGCTCGCGCTGCGCTCCGTTGCCGATGCGCAGGAACAGGATACCGGCGCGCCGGACTATCTCCTGAGCGGCGATAACGGCAGCGCAATCGTCCAGGTCATCAAATCCGGCACCATCGTCACGGATGCCACCGGCTCGACGAAGCCGGAGTAAGGGAAATGCGGATGGGCAACTCAAGACAACGCACCAGGCTTTTCCTGACCGGCTGCCTTTCTCTGGCAATGGCCGCGGCGGGCGTCACGCCGGTATCCTTCGGCGTGCAGCAGGCGGATGCCGGCTCGGAAAGCCTCATCCGCATTTCGCAAAGCGGCCCCGGCGCGCATCGCCGCCTGAAGCTCGGCCTCAACAAGGCTGTCGTCGTCGACCTGCCTGATGACGCGCACGATATTCTCGTTTCCGATCCGAGCATGGCCGACGCCGTGACCCGCACGTCCCGGCGCATCTACCTGTTCGGCAAGAAGGTCGGGCAGACCAATATTTTCGTGTTCGGCGCCAGCGGTGAGGAGGTCGTCAGCCTCGATATCGAGATTGAACGCGATGTGTCCGGCCTTGAGGCCAACCTGCGCCGCTTCATCCCGGACTCCGCCATCAAGGTCGAGATCGTCTCGGACAATATCGTGCTGACGGGAACCGTGCGCACGCCGCAGGACGCAACCCAGGCCGCATCGCTCGCCGAGGCCTTCCTGAAGGGCGGCGAGGCCACCACGCGAACGGAAACCGCCTCCGGCACCGGCGGCGACAGCGCCGTTGCGCTCTTTGCCGAAAGCCGCCAGGTCTCCCAGGTCGTCAACCTCCTGCAGATCCAGGGCGAAGACCAGGTCACGCTCAAGGTCACGATCGCCGAGGTTCGCCGTGAAGTCCTCAAACAGCTCGGCTTCGACAATCTCGTCACCAATTCCTCGGGCATGACGGTCGCCCAGCTCGGCAGCCCGTCCGCCGACAGTGCCACGTCCGTCGTCGGTGGCGGCCTTGCCGCGCTCTTCAAGAACTCGATCGGCAGATACGATATTTCCACCTATCTGAACGCGCTGGAACAGGGCAAGGTCGTGCGCACGCTGGCCGAACCGACGCTGACGGCGATCTCCGGCCAGGCCGCGACCTTCAATTCCGGTGGCCAGGTTCTCTATTCGACGACGGACAACAACGGCAACGTCACCGTCGTTCCCTATAATTACGGTATCAATCTTGCCTTCAAGCCGGTGGTGCTGTCTTCCGGCCGCATCAGCCTGCAGATCAAGACCAACGTTTCCGAGCCGGCGCCCTCGGTTTCCGGCGCAGCCCCCACCTATCAGCGCCGCTCGGCCGAAACCTCGGTCGAGCTTCCCTCCGGCGGTTCGATCGCCCTTGCCGGCCTTATCCGCGACAACGTCTCCCAGACCATGGGCGGTACGCCCGGCGTCTCGAAGATCCCGCTTCTCGGCACGCTGTTCCGCCAGAAGGGTTTTGAGCGTCAGGAAACCGAACTCGTCATCATCGCGACGCCCTATCTGGTGCGTCCGGTGGCGCGCAATCAGCTCAATCGGCCGGACGACAATTTCAGCCCCACGGATGATGCGTCCGCCTTCTTCATGAACCGCGTCAACAAGGTCTACGGCAGCCGTCAGGCGCCGGTCGCCGATGCGCAGTTCCACGGTTCCATCGGATTTATCTACAAATGAGCGGGGCGCGGTCTGAACCGATGAAAACGAACAGAGATCAGGCGATGGCCCATTCGGATCTTCGATATCTGCGCACCGCAAAGCCTTTGCTTCTGGTCGCTTCTCTGGCCGCCGCCGTCCTTTCCGGCTGTGCTGGCCCGCGCGACCAGCTGACGACCGGCGGCATTCCCGACGATTACCGGGAGCGCCATCCGATCGTCGTGACGGAAGCCGAGCAGACGGTGGACCTTCCCGTCGCCTCCAGCGATCGCCGGCTGACGATCGCCCAGCGCGAGCTGATCCGTGGTTTTGCCCAGAATTACATGTCGCGCGCCTCCGGCCCGGTCTACATCCTGTCGCCTGAAGGCTCTGCGAATGCGGGAGCGGCCCGCGCGCTGCGCAGCCAGGTGCGCGCCGAACTTGCCTCGCGCGGCATTGCCAGCAGCAAGATCGTCAACACGACCTATGCGGCGACCGGCCTTCTCGACGCCGCGCCGATCCGCCTGAGCTTCACCGGCACGACGGCGGTAACGACCCAGTGTGGCCAATGGCCGAAGGACATCACCGCCGACTTCGCCAACCAGAACTATTACAATTTCGGCTGCGCCTCGCAGAACAATCTCGCTGCCCAGGTCGCCAATCCGGAAGATTTCGTCGCGCCGCGCGGCATGACGCCGATCGACGCCGAGCGCCGCAACGAGGCGATCCAGGAATACCGGACGACGACGTCCACGATCGAGGACATGGATACCGGCTCCACCGGTTTCTGATCAGGCGGAATGAAACGATGAGCACCGTCGACTACGAGATCAAGAACACCAGCGAACTGCGCCACGCCGAGGAAGCGATCCGCATGGGCGAGCTGGAACATATGCGGCCCCTGCCGCGCATCTCCGTTCACGCCTTCTGCGAAAGCGAGGGGCTGCAGCGGGTGATGGAGCGCTGCGCCAACGACCGGCGCATGTCCAAGGTCAGCCTGCGCATCACCAGCGGCGGCACCGCCGCGGCGGCCAACATGTTTGCCAGCGCCCCGACGCCGAACCTGATCATCCTTGAAACCAGGGCCAACCCGGCCGGCCTGCTTACCGAACTCGCGCCGCTCGCCGCTGTCTGCGATCCCTCGACCAAGGTCATCATCGTCGGCTACTACAACGATATCGGCCTCTACCGCGATCTGATCCGCAACGGCATTTCCGAATATATGGTCCAGCCTGTCGCCATGCCCGATATCATGGGCGCGATGGCGACGATCTTCGTCGATCCGGAAGCCGAGCCGCTCGGCCGCTCGATTGCCTTTATCGGCGCCAAGGGCGGCGTCGGCGCATCGACCGTCGCGCATAATTGCGCCTTCGGCATCTCCAACCTGTTTTCGACCGAAACCATCCTGGCCGATCTCGACCTGCCTTACGGCACGGCCAATATCGATTTCGACCAGGACCCGGCCCAGGGCATCGCCGAGGCCGTCTTTGCGCCGGAGCGGCTCGACGAGGTTTTCCTCGACCGCCTGCTGACCAAGTGTTCGGAGCACCTCTCGCTGCTGGCCGCCCCCTCGCTTCTCGACCGCGCCTATGATTTCGAGAGCCAGGCCTTCCAGCCTGTCATGGACGTGCTGCAGCGCAGCGCGCCCGTCACGGTTCTCGACGTTCCCCATGCCTGGTCGGACTGGACCCGTTCGGTCCTGTCGAGTGCCGACGAAGTGGTCATCTGCGCGGTTCCCGACCTCGCCAACCTGCGCAACACCAAGAACATGCTGGATGCCTTGCGCAAGATGCGCCCGAACGACAAGCCGCCGCATCTCGTTCTCAACCAGGTCGGCATGCCGAAACGGCCGGAAATCTCGGTTTCCGATTTCTGCGAGCCGCTGGAAGCCGAGCCGATCGCCGTCATTCCCTTCGACATCGGCCTCTTCGGCAATGCTGCCAACAGCGGCCGGATGATTTCCGAGGTCGATCCGAAATCGCCGACGGCGGAGACCTTTTCGCAGATCGCCCACATCGTCACGGGCCGCGTGGCAATCCGGAAATCCAGGAAGAGCGGCCTTCTCGGCCTTCTGAAGCGCAAGTGAACGGGTAGAATTGGATCGCATCGATGTTCGGAAAACGCGGAAGTGAAGGTTTCGGAAAGGCCGGTGCCGGCGGTATCGCCGCTCCGCCGCCGCCGATGCCGGCAGCCAGCCCCGCCGCCCCGTCCGGTCCCGCGGTGCTTGTGGAGCCGTCGCGCGAGCCCGCCCGCCCGCAGGTGGCGCCGCCGCCGATCCAGACGCCGCAGCGCCGGCGCCCCGCCCGCACCGACGAATATTACGATACCAAGGCGCAGGTCTTTTCGGCGCTGATCGACACGATCGACCTCTCGCAGCTGTCCAAGCTGGACGGCGAAAGCGCGCGCGAGGAAATCCGCGATATCGTCAACGATATCATTACCATCAAGAATTTCGCCATGTCGATCTCCGAGCAGGAGGAACTGCTCGAGGATATCTGCAACGACGTTCTGGGCTACGGCCCGCTCGAGCCGCTGCTGGCGCGCGACGACATTGCCGACATCATGGTCAACGGCGCCGGCCAGACCTTCATCGAAGTCGGCGGCAAGACCATCGAATCCGAAATCCGTTTCCGCGACAATTCGCAGCTCCTGTCGATCTGCCAGCGCATCGTCAGCCAGGTCGGCCGCCGCGTCGACGAATCGAGCCCGATCTGCGACGCGCGCCTGCCGGACGGCTCGCGCGTCAACGTCATTGCGCCGCCGCTCGCCATCGACGGCCCGGCCCTTACCATCCGCAAATTCAAGAAGGACAAGCTGACGCTCGACCAGCTCGTCCGCTTCGGCGCCATCACGCCCGAAGGCGCGACCGTGCTGCAGATCATCGGCCGCGTGCGCTGCAACGTCATCATCTCCGGTGGTACGGGTTCGGGCAAGACCACGCTGCTCAACTGCCTGACGAACTATATCGACCGCGACGAGCGCGTCATCACCTGCGAGGATACGGCCGAACTGCAGCTCCAGCAGCCGCATGTCGTGCGCCTCGAAACCCGCCCGCCGAACATCGAAGGCGAAGGCGAGATCACCATGCGCGACCTCGTCAAGAACTGCCTGCGCATGCGCCCCGAACGCATCATCGTCGGCGAAGTGCGCGGACCCGAAGTGTTCGACCTGCTGCAGGCCATGAACACCGGCCACGACGGCTCCATGGGCACGATCCACGCCAACAACCCGCGCGAATGCCTGAGCCGCATGGAATCGATGATCGCCATGGGCGGTTTCAGCCTGCCGGCCAAGACAGTGCGCGAAATCATCTCTTCCTCGGTCGATGTCATCATCCAGGCGCAGCGCCTGCGCGACGGTTCGCGCCGCATCACCCAGATCACCGAAGTCATCGGCATGGAAGGCGACGTCATCATCACCCAGGACCTGATGCGCTACGAAATCGAGGGCGAGGACGCCGGCGGCCGCCTGATCGGCCGCCACATGTCCACCGGCGTCGGCAAGCCGCATTTCTGGGACCGCGCCCGCTATTACAACGAAGAAAAGCGTCTCGCCGCCGCGCTCGACGAGCTGGAAGCGAAATCGAAGGATTGAGATGTTCGGCATCGATCCGACAGTGCTGGCAATCGTCGTTCTCGCAGCCGTCGCTGCGGGGGCGGTCTGTTATGCCCTATTGTTCTCGCGCATCGAGAACGACAAGAAATCGGCAAGCCGCATCAACCGGGTCAAGGCGGCCGAGGTCGACCGCTCCAAGGTCAAGGCCGCCCGCGACCGTGTGCAGGAACTGTCGAAGCGCCGGAAATCGGTGCAGGACAGCCTGAAGGACCTCGAAAAGCGGCAGCACGAGAAGACCAGGAAAACGCTGTCCTTGAAATCCCGTCTGGTGCAGGCGGGATTGCCGATCACGCCGGCCCGCTTCTATCTTTTCAGCGCGCTCTTCGCCTTGGTGCTGCTGATCGTGCTTTTCCTTGCCGGCGCGTCGACAGCGGTCATGCTCGGCGTTCCCCTGGTCGGTGGGCTCGGTCTGCCGCGCTGGGTGATCGGCTTCCTCATCTCGCGCCGCCAGAACAAGTTCCTCGACGAATTTCCGAACGCGCTCGACGTCATCGTCCGCTCCATCCGTTCCGGCCTGCCGCTGAACGACGCGATCCGCCTGATCGCGACCGAGGGTGTCGAGCCCGTCAAAAGCGAATTCCGCCGTATCATCGAGGCGCAGCAGGTGGGCCTCGGCATACCCGAAGCCTGTGCCCGCATGACCAACCAGATGCCGTTGCAGGAAGTCAACTTCTTCGCGATCGTCATCGCCATCCAGTCGCAGGCCGGCGGCAACCTGTCGGAAGCGATCGGCAACCTTTCCAAGGTGCTGCGCGACCGCAAGAAGATGAAGGCCAAGGTCAAGGCGCTGTCGATGGAGGCCAAGGCGTCCGCCGTCATCATCGGCTCCCTTCCGTTCATCGTTGCCCTGCTCGTCTATCTGACGTCGCCGCAATACATGATGATCCTGTTCACCGATCCGCGCGGCCACTTCATCATGGGCTTTTCGGCGGTCTGGATGTCGATCGGCATCTTCGTGATGCGCAACATGATCAATTTCGATATCTAGCGGGGGCAGGGCAGCATGTCGCAGGAACTCGCCGCAACATTGACCGATCCCGCCACGATCATGGCGGTGCTTGTCGCCATCGCCGTCTTCGCCACCTTCTACACGCTTGCCGTTCCCTTTTTCGAGCGTGGCGATCTCAACAAGCGCATGAAGGCGGTTTCGACCGAGCGCGAGCAGATCCGCGCCCGCGAGCGCGCCCGCCTGAACGCCGATGCCGGCAGCAAGGCCACGCTCAGGAGCCAGAACAACCGCTCCGTCCGCCAGATCGTCGAGCGGTTCAACCTGCGCAAGGCGCTGGTGGACGACAACACCATGAACAAGCTGCGCGCGGCCGGCCTGCGCTCGGAAAACGCGCTGAACACCTTCCTCGTCGCGCGCTTTCTCCTGCCGTTTCTGTTCCTGGCCGTCGCCGCCTTCTGGATGTTCGGCCTCGGCAACCTTGCCGACAAGGGCCTGCCGATACGGCTCTTCATCGTCATCGGCATCGCCTATGTCGGCTTCTACGCGCCCAACATCTATATCTCCAACCGCATGGGCAAGCGCCAGCACTCCATCAAGCGCGCCTGGCCGGACGCGCTGGACATGATGCTGATCTGCGTGGAATCGGGCATTTCCATCGAAGCGGCCATGCGCCGCGTCTCCGAAGAGCTCGGTGAACAGTCGCCGCCGCTCGCCGAGGAAATGGTGCTGACGACGGCCGAGCTCTCCTTCCTGCCGGATCGGCGCGTGGCGCTCGAAAACCTGGCAACCCGCACCCAGATCGATCTTGTCCGTTCGGTCACGCAGGCGCTCATCCAGGCGGACCGTTACGGCACGCCCGTCGCGACGGCCTTACGCGTGCTTGCGCAGGAAGGCCGCGACGAGCGCATGAACGAGGCGGAAAAGAAGGCGGCCGCCCTGCCGCCCAAGCTCACCGTGCCGATGATCCTCTTCTTCCTGCCGGTGCTGGTCGCCGTCATCCTCGGCCCCGCCGGCATCCAGGTGGCCGACCGGTTCTGACGCTTGCCGCCGGAAGGGAAACCGGCTAGCGTGCGCCTCCGCGTAACTGGCGAATGAGATGGACGACCATCGGGAAGCGCGGATATTGCTGCCGCTCGCCTGGGCAATCCTTGATCGCTTGAGCAATTCCGGCAGGGCCGGACACCGCCCTTGCCTCCCGAATTGCGTGAAAACGGAGCTTCGCCATGTCTTCCTTCGGAATTTTTATCAGTATTATCAGTGCTTTGATGATCGGCGCGATGAGCCCGGGTCCAAGTTTCGTCGTCGTCTCGCGCATTGCCATTTCGCGTTCCCGCTTTGACGGGCTTGCGGCCGCACTCGGCATGGGCATCGGCGGCGTGACCTTCGCCATCCTTGCCCTTGCCGGCCTGACGGCGCTGCTGTCGCAATTCGAATGGCTCTATCTCGTGCTGAAGATCGCCGGCGGCGCCTATCTGGTCTATATCGCCTTCGCGATCTGGAAGGGCGCCAGCCAGCCGCTGGCCCTTTCGGATGGCGACCTTGCCGGCCGAAGCATGCCGGCGCGCAGTTTCACCACCGCAATGCTGACGCAGCTGAGCAACCCCAAGACGATCGTGGTCTATGCCAGCATCTTTGCCGCACTCCTGCCCAAGGCCGTGCCGGTGGAGCTGCTGCTGGCGCTGCCGGTCGGCGTCTTCCTGGTCGAGGCGGGATGGTATGCGATCGTCGCGCTCGCCTTTTCGGCGCGGCAGCCGCGCAAGGTCTATATCGCCGCCAAGGCCTGGATCGACAGGGCCGCAGGCGCGGTCATGGCCGGCCTCGGCCTGCGCCTCATCCTCTCCGGGCTGAGCAGCAGATAGGTCAGTTGGTGCCGGCGGCGGCAGGCGACGTCGCGTCCTTTGCCGCCAGCTTCTGCCAGGAATTCTGCTGCGAAAGCATGCCGCGCAGGTAGGCGACGTTGGCGTCGGCCTGCTGCGGCGAAAGCTCGCGCCGCGCGATCTGCTCGGCCTCGGGAAAACGGCCCTGCAGGCCGACGACGAGGGCCAGGTTCTGGCGCACGCGGCTGTCGGCGGCGGGCTGGCCGGCGGCCGAGCGCAGGTAGGTTTCCGCCGTGCGCAGATCGCCTGTCAGAAGATAGGACATGCCGAGGTTGGAAAGCACCGACGGTTCGTTCGGCTGGATATCGAGCGCGTCGCGATAGCGCTGGCGCGCATCGTTCGGCCGGCCCATCTGGTCGAGGATCGCCCCTTCCGCCGAAATCAGCCGCCAGTCGGGCCGATCGGGCGTCTGCGCCCTGCCGATCGTGTCCAGCGCCTGCTGCAGCTGTCCGGCGGCCGCCTGTGCCTTGCCGTAGGCGGCAAGCACGGTGCGGTCTTCGGGATTGGCGATGGCGACCTGCTGCATGACGGCAAGCGCCTGCGCGTCGCGTCCGTTCATGCGCAGCAGATTGGCATAGGTGACGCCGTTGACGGGATCGCGCGGGTTCTTCTCGTAGGCCTGGCCGACACGGTCGGTGGCTGCCCGCAATTCGTTGGCGTCCATCTGCTCGACCGGCTTGTCGAGCTTCGGGATGGAACCGGTCGTCATGCGATCCTTTGCCGTCGTCGAACAGCCGGCAAGCGCCAGCATGACGAGGATAGCGGCGCTTGCCTGCAGAATACGCTTGTTGAGAGGAGTGGAGGCCGAGACGGGCATTGCGCGATCCTGAATGAAATCGGCGCCTGACCTCAAAGCGGAACAGGGAAAGGCTTTGACGCAATCTTCGCTCCAGCAATAGTCTGTTAACCCTAACAGACAGTTAAGAAACGATTCTGCCCCTGCCTCTAAGGACAAACATGGCCCCCTTCCAGTTCATCGAGAGACCGACTCCCTTCAACACCAAGGGCGGTTCGACGTTGCCGATCTTCGCTGTGACGCCCGCCCATATCGAAACCGGCACGATCGATCCGATCGCGCTCGATTGGGCGCGCAAAGCCGGCTACAAGGCGGAAAGCGGCTCGCTGCTGCTGATCCCGACGGAGGACGGCCATCTCGGCGGTGCGCTCTTCGGCCTCGGCACCAACCCGTCGGAGCAGCCCTACATCACCGGCAAGCTCGCCCGCGCGCTTCCTGCCGGCGACTGGCACATCGAGACCGCGCCGCTGACAGCCAACCGCCTGACGCTCGGCTTCGGCCTCGGCAGCTATCGGTTCGATCGCTACAAGTCCGAAAAATCCGCCGCCCCGACGCTGATGATTCCGCGCGACGCCGACGGCAACGAGATCAAGCGCCAGCTCGCCGGCGTCTTCCTCGCCCGCGACCTCATCAACACGCCGACCAACGACATGGGGCCGGAGCAGCTTGAAGCGGCGTTCCGCGGCCTTGCCGATCACTACAAGGCCGAGATGTCGGTCATCATCGGCGACGACCTGCTCAAGGAAAACTTCCCGCTGGTCCACACCGTCGGTCGCGCCAGCGCCGATGCGCCGCGCCTGCTGGAGCTGCGCTGGGGCAAGAAGGGTCACCGCAAGGTTACGCTCGTCGGCAAGGGCGTCTGCTTCGATACCGGCGGCCTCGACATCAAGCCGGCGTCCTCCATGCTGCTGATGAAGAAGGACATGGGCGGTGCCGCAAACGTCATGGGCCTCGCGCTCATGATCATGGACGCCAAGCTGAAGGTCGATCTGCGCGTCATCATCCCGGTCGTCGAGAATTCCATCTCGTCGAACGCCTTCCGTCCCGGCGATATCTACAAGAGCCGCAAGGGGCTGACCGTCCAGATCGACAATACCGACGCCGAAGGCCGCCTGATCCTGGCCGACGCGCTCGCCTATGCCGACGAGGAAGAGCCGGACCTGCTGATCGACATGGCCACGCTGACGGGTGCTGCCCGCGTCGCGCTCGGCCCCGACCTGCCGCCCTTCTTCACCGACGACGAGAACCTTGCCCACGATCTGATGGAAGCAAGCCTCGAAACCGACGATCCGCTCTGGCGCATGCCGCTCTATGCCGGCTATGAAAAGGATATCCGCGCCAAATTCGCCGATATCACCAATGCCCCGGCCGGCGGCATGGCCGGCGCCATCACCGCCGCACTTTTCCTCAAGCGCTTCGTCGGCAAGGCCAAGAGCTGGGCGCATTTCGATATCTTCGGCTGGGCGCCGAACGAGCGCGCCCATTCGCCGGGCGGCGGCGAGGCGCAGGCGATCCGCGCACTCTACCGTCATATCCGCCACAGTATACGCTGAGCATGTCGCGCAAAAGTGTGAAGCGGTTTTGCGACAACGACATGCGAGACAAAAGCTTCGCTGAGCCTCGTCGTTAAAATTTTATTCACCTTGCGAGGCGGCATTCCGTGCCGCCTCTTGCCTGTGCCGACCAACTGCCGGAAAATGAAACGTTAGCGTAACGATTTCCGGAGGGGCCGTGCCGATCGAACTGACCGCCTCACAGGCGCTTGGCCTCTGGCATGGCGTGGCGCTGAACCAGGTTCGCCACGACAACAGAGATTTGACGTTGCGCCAGATGGCGATCCTGCTGCATATCTATCTCGTGCCGCCGCCGCATACCGTGCGCGGGCTGGCCGCGACGCTGAACGTGACGAAACCGGTCATCACGCGCGCGCTGGACACGATGGGCGAAATGGGCCTCGTCGACCGCGTCCGCGACGATGCCGACCGCCGCAACGTCATCATCAAGCGCACCGTCGGCGGCGCGCTCTATCTTGAAAAGCTCGGCGACCTCGTGCGCGAGCAGGGCCGCAAGCTTCCGGTCTGAACGGCCGCTGAAAGGGAATGCCATGACGATGCTCGATCGCCGCCTCCATGCCTACCGCCCGGACCTGGCGGAAGCCGGCCTTGAGGGCAAGGTCGAGGCGGCGCGTTTTGTCAGCGGCACGCCGGCCCGCGTCTGCGTCCCGGTCGTCGCCCTGCGTCCTGAACCCGATCTCGCCCGCGGCATCGACACCGAACTGCTCCACGGCGAGGATGTCACGATATTCGATCGCGCCGGCGGCTGGTGCTGGGTCAAGGCCGTATCCGACGGTTATGTCGGCTATGTGCCGGAGGATGCAATTGCAGAAGCCGCGCCTGCGCCGACCCACATGGTCATTGCCCAGCGCACCTTCCTCTATCCCGAGCCGGAACTGCGCAAACCCTACAGGACGGTGCTGTCCATCGGCAGCCGTGTCCACGTTTCGGGCGAAGCGGAAGCCCGCGGCAATCGCTATCTGGTGCTTGCCGACGGTACGGCGATCTTTTCGAAACACCTGCTGCCGCTCGGGGCGCTGGACGGAGAGGATTATGTCGCAATCGCCGCCCGCTTTCTGGAAGTGCCCTATCTCTGGGGCGGCCGTTCCGGCCTCGGCGTCGATTGCTCCGGCCTCGTGCAGCTGGCGCTGCGGATGACCGGCAGAAACGCGCCGCGCGATACCGACATGCAGGCGGAGGGCCTTGGCGAGCCGATCGAACGCGCGGATGTGCGCCGCGGCGATCTGGTCTTCTGGAAGGGGCATGTCGCCATTTTCGAAGACGCAGATACGATCATCCACGCCAACGGAAACACGATGACCGTCGCGCGCGAGAATTTCGCAGCCGCCGTCGAGCGCATCGGCTGGCTCTACGAGCAGCCGACCGGCTATCGCCGGCCGTTCTGACCCTGGCTGCGATCGTCAGGCTGCCGGCGGTTCCGGCCAGTCCCTGATGCCGCCCGTCCATTCCTCGAACGCTTTCGAAAGCTTCAGCACGCGCATGTCGTCGAAGCGCGGGCCGACGATCTGCAGGCCGATCGGCATGCCCTTGGCGAATCCGCAATTGATCGACGAGGCCGGCTGCTCCGACATGTTCCATGGCACCGTGAAGGCGATATGTTCGAAGGGCAGTGCGGGATCGTTGGTCGGCGAGGCCCACTCGGCCGGATAGGACACGATCGGGTTGGTCGGCGACAGGACCGCATCCACTTCGGTGAACAGCCGCCCGCAGGCCTTGCGCATCTCGATCGTCTGGTTGAAGCCCCTGACGGCATCGACCCCGCTGACATCGGCACCGCCCTTTGCCCATTCGTAGATATAGGGAAGGATGCTCGCGCGGCGCTCCTCGTCGAGCCCGGCAATGTCGCCCCAGAAGCGGGCGCGCCAGAAATTGTCGAGCCCGTCCAGCATGGCGCGCGTCAGCACCGGTCCGGCCGGGACGATCGTCGCTCCCGCCTTCTCGAAAAGCAGCGCGGCCTGCTCGACGGCGATCCTCACCTCCTCATCGACCGCAAGGCCGCAGCCGGCGTCGAGCATCAGCCCGATCCGCATTCCGCTGAGATCGATGCCGAGATCCATCCAGTCGAAATCGTTGGGCGGCAGGCTGGTGCCGTCCCGCCAGTCGGGGCGCGACAGGGTCGCCATCGCATAGGCGGCATCCTCGACGCTGCGGGTCATCGGTCCCGCGCACCGGCCGACATAATAGGGATCGACGGGAATGCGCCCCTGGCTTGGTTTGAAACCGAAGATCCCCGTCCAGCCCGCCGGCAGGCGCACCGAACCGCCGATATCCGTGCCGATATGCAACGGCCCGTAGCCGGCGGCGGCGGCGGCAGCGGCCCCGGCGCTCGAGCCGCCCGGGTTCCGGGTGACGTCCCAGGGATTGCGGCTGAGGTGATGGAAGCTGGAAAGGCCCGACGAGAGCATGCCGTAATCGGGGCAGGTCGTCTTGGCGAAGATGATCGCGCCGTCCTCGCGCAGCCGCGCCGCCGCCGGCGCATCCGCCTCCGCCGGTTTCAGCTCCACCGCCTTCGTGCCGAGCGGCACCGGCTGGCCCTTGGTGGCGATCAGTTCCTTCAGCGTGACGGGTATGCCGTCCAGCGGACCGAGCGTTTTGCCCTTCGCCCAGCGCTCGGTCGCAGCCTTCGCCTGCGCGCGTGCGGCCTCGGGGTCGTAAAGGTAAAGGGCCGAGATCGCCGGTTCCCAGCTGTCGATGCGCCTTTCCAGGGCAAGCCAGTAGTCGAGCGGCGAGAGGCTCTTGTCGGCGAAGCGTCGCCTGAGTTCGCGGATGGTGAAAGCGGTATCTGGCATGGTCTGGTCTTTCGGGCGTTCGTCTTGGGAGGACATCACCGGTTCGCCTCGCGCGGGTCGAGAAGGTCGCGCAAGCCGTCGCCCAGCATGTTGAAGCCGAAGACGGTCAGCGCGATGGCAAGGCCGGGCAGGATTGCCAGCCACGGGGCGAGCGAAAGGAAAGTCTGGGCGTCGGCCAGCATGCGTCCCCAGGTCGGCGCCGGCGGCGCCATGCCGAGGCCGAGAAAGGACAGGCCGGCCTCGGTGAGGATCGCAAGCCCAAGCTGGATCGCCGCATGCACGATGATCTGGCTCACGATGTTCGGCAGCACATGCCGCACGGAAATCGTGAAGCGGCTGTTGCCGATCGCCTGCGCTGCCAGGACATAGTCGCGGCTCCAGGCCTGCAGGGAGGTGGCGAGCGTCACCCGCGCAAAGACCGGCACCATGAAGACGGCAATGGCCGTGATCGCGGTAAGGCGCCCCGGTCCGAGAAAAGCGCCGAGGATCATGGCAGACAGGATCGGCGGCAGCGCGAAGATCACGTCGCAGGCGCGCATCAGGAGCGCCTCGTAGGGGCCGCGGATCGCGGCCGCCGACACGCCCGCGATCGAGCCGAGCGCGCCGCCGACGGCAACCGCGGTGACGGCGATCGACAGCGAATTCCAGCAGCCGACCATCAGCATGGAGAGAACGTCGCGGCCGAACTGGTCGGTGCCGAGCAGGCCGAAGGCCAGCGGCGGCTGCAGCTTGTGGATGATCTGCATCCGGGCCGGCGGCAGTGGCGTCCAGACGAGAGAAAGCAAGGCGATGGCGGCCAGAAAGCCGACGATGACAATCCCGGCGACGAGGTTCTTTCGCCGGCTGAACCGGAAGCTTCGGCGTTGCGAAATGGCGGAAGAGGAGACGATGGGTGCCATCATGCCGCCTTCCGCATGCGCGGGTCGATCGCGAGATAGGAGAGATCGACGATGAAGTTCATGACGATGACGAGCGCCGCGAAGAACAGCACGACATCCTGCATCACGACGATGTCGCGTTGCGACAGGGCCTGGAAGGCAAGCCGCCCGAGCCCCGGCAGGTTGAAGACGTTTTCGACCAGGACGGCGCCGGCGACGAGGAAGGTGAATTGCAGCCCGAGGATGGTGAGGATGGGCACCAGCGCGTTCGGCACGATATGCCGCCAGAGCACGGTCCTGCTCGCCAGTCCCTTGGCGACGGCCGTGCGCGCGAAATCCTCATGCATCGTGTCGAGCACAGCCGACCGCGCCACCCGCGTCAGCACCCCGGCCTGCGGCAGGGCAAGCGCCACGGCCGGCATGAGCAGGGCCTGCAGGGCCGGCAGAAAGCCTGCGTCCCATCCCGGAAAGCCGCCCGCCGGCATGAGGCCGAGCGTCGTGGAAAACAGGATGACGAGCAGCAGCGCAACCCAGAAGGCCGGCACGGCAATGCTGATTTGCGAGAAGACGGTGGCGACGGCATCGATGATCCCGCCGCGCCGCGCCGCCGCCGATACGCCGAGCGGCAGTGCGATCAGCACCGAGAGCAGGATCGCCATCAGCGCGAGCGGCAGCGTCACTGCCAGCCGTTCGACGATCAATCCGCCGACCGGAACCCCGTAGGTGTAGGACTGCCCGAGATTGCCCGAGAAAACGCCGGCAAGCCAATGCCCGTAGCGTAGCAAAAGCGGCTGGTCGAGGCCGAGTTCGTGCCGCAGCGCCGCCAGGGTCTCGGGGCTTGCCGAGGTGCCGAGCATGATCGAGGCCGGATCGCCGGGCAAGAGGTCCATGACGGCGAAGATCACCAGCGACACGACGAGAAGAGTGAGGACGAGGCCGGCGAGGCGGCGGGCAAGCAGTGCGATCATCTGGTCTTCGTCACCCTGTCAGCCGCCGCTCGCACGTGATCTCTACTCTTCCCAGGAAACGTTGCTGAGAACGTTCGACGGGATCGGCTCGTTCTCCCACAGGCCCTTCAGCTTCTTGTCCCAGACGCCGAGCTTGGGCATGACGAAAAGGTAGAGCGCCGGCACGTCCTCGGCCAGGATCTTCTGCGCCTCGCCGTAGATCTTCGCCTGCGCGGACGGATCGGTGGTCTCCTGCACCTTCTTCATCAGGTCGTTGAAGACGGGGTTCTTGTAGTTGAAGTAATAGGGATCGCGCGAATAGATATCGATGTCCATCGGTTCGGCATGGGCAACGATGGTCATGTCGTAGTCGCGGCTCGTCATGACATCCTTCACCCATTTCGCCGGGAATTCCGTCGGTTCGATATTCATCGTCACGCCGATTTCGGCCAACATCGCCTGCATTACCTGCGCGCTGCGCGGCGCATAGGCCATCTGCGGCGATTTGATCGTGAAGGTGAAGCCGTTCGGATAGCCGGCCTCCGCAAGCAGGGCCTTCGCCTTTTCGACATTGTAGGGCAGCACACCCGTCATGTCCTGGTAGCCCGGATCGTTCGGCGTGTAGTGGCTGCCGATCGCCGTGCCGAGGCCGGACCAGGCGCCGTCGATCACGGTCTGGCGGTCGATCGCCATCATCAGCGCCTGGCGCACGCGTTTGTCGTCGAAAGGCTTGCGGGCATTGTTCATGCCGGCCACGACCTTGAGCTCGGTATTGCCGATCCGGGTCGTCAGGCGCGCGTCGCCGTCGAACGAGCTCATCAGTTCCGGTGCCGCGAATTCCGGAAAGGCGTCGAGATCGCCGGATTTCAGCGCCGCTGCCTGTGCCTGCGGATCGCTGATGAAACGGAAGGTGACTTTGTCGAGCTTGGCCGCGCCGTCCTTGTTCCAGTAGTCGGGATTCCTGACGAGTTCCACATGGTCGCCCTTGGCCCAGGCCGAGAATTTGAACGGGCCGGTGCCGACGGGCGTCGTCTTGTCGTTGTCGGCCGATTTCGGTCCGACCATGACGGAAGCCGGCCAGCCGAGCCAGTAGATCAGGCTGCCGGTCGGCGCGGACAGATGCAGCACCAGCGTCTCGGCGTCAGGCGTGTCTATCGAGGCGATGGAGGCAAAGAAACGCTTCTGCGGATTGACGGAATCCTTGCCGCGGGCACGGTCGAGGGCGAACTTGGCGGCAGCCGAATCGAAGGCTTCGCCGTCGTGGAACGTCACGCCGGCCTGCAGCTTGAACGTATAGGTCAGCCCGTCAGGGGAAATCTCCCAGCTCCTGGCGAGCTGCGGCCGTATCTTGCCGGTCTCATCGATGCTGACAAGGCCTTCGAAAATGTTCTGCCACGTGACCTGGCCGATGGCGACGGGGGCGGCGATCGTCGGGTCGAGGCCGGCCGGCTCGACGCTCATGCCGAGACTGAGGCTGGTCTTGGCGGCCTGCGCCGGCGTCAGCGCCAGCATCGCGATGCCGGCGGAAAGCGCGGCGCCCATGGAAAGACGCCTCACGGCGAGCGATAGCTTGATCATCCTGTTCCCCTGTCCGGATCCGCTGCTCGGCGGCCCTTTTGCGCGTAGAGTGACACTATGCCAGTGCACACACAATGACGATTTTGTGTGCTCAGTGTAGCCGAAAAAGCTACACAGCAATTCCTGGCGCAATGCAAGCCCGGGGACTTTACTCTTTGCCGCCGGCCCTGCCGTTTGCCCGCTCGCGCATGAAGCGCTCGATAAAATCGAGCAGCTTGGTGGCGGCAAAGGAAAGCTGCCGGTCGGGCGCGACGCACAGATCCACATGCGTGCGAATGCCGCTCTTGCCGGCAAGCGGAATGGCCAGGAGCTGCCCGGCTTCGATCTCGCGGCGGACGGTCAGCGCCGGAAGCAGCGTCACGGCCGCACCGCTGAGGACCAGTTCCTTCAGCATCTCGAGCGAACTCGTTACGAAGACCGGATCGAGGCTCAGCCCTTCCTTCTCGAATAGTGCGTCGAAGGCCTGGCGGAAGCCGAAGGATTGGTCGGGCAGCGCCAGCGCGTAGTCGGCCAGTTCTTTCAGCGCGATATCCGCGCGTATCGCTGCCGGATGGCCCGGCGCCGTGATGAGATCATAGGTGATCTCCGAGCGCAGCCGCACCTTGGTGCCGGATATCGGCGGCGCAAACAGCGTCACCGCAATGTCGGCCTCCGCGCTGTTGACGGCTTCGACGGCGGCGCGCGCACTGGTGATCGTCACGGCAAAGCGCAGCTTCGGATATTTCAAGCTGAATTCGGCCAGTGCGGGCGCAAGCAGGTTGGCGACGGTCGCGCCGTTGGCGTAGATGCTGACACGGCCGCGCTGCAGGCCTTTCAGGTCCTCGATCAGCTGCTGCACATGGTCGAGTTCGCGCAGCGTCCGCCCGGCGCGCGCCGCCAGCAGCTCGCCCGCTGCCGTCAGCTTGACGCCGCGGGCGCTGCGTTCCACGAGCAGGGCACCGAAATGGTATTCGAGGTTTTCGATCTGCCGGCTGATGGCCGTCGGCGCGACATTCAGGTTTTCGGCTGCCTGGCGCATGGAGTTGGTTCGCACCAGCTCGTCGAAATACATCAGCGCCCGAATCTGCATGTACCGCTCTCCGCCGTCAGGCTGTTTTGACCTAGTCTAGGCAATTAGCGCATGGCCGCATAGCGGTCGCGCCAGGCAGGCAGGGCACCCGGCACAGGAAGCGCCGTCGCCTCGTAGACGCCGCGCGCGATCGCCCGCGCCATGACGATCCCGGCCAGATGGCACAATTCCATCAGGCTTGCCATATCGTTGCGCTTCTGCCGCCCCGTGGAGGCCGCAAAAATCGTATCGCCGTCGAGCGGCAGGTGGGCGGGCAGCACGGCGCGCGCCAGCCCGTCATGTGCGGCGATGGAGAGCCGGTGCGCCTCGGCCTTGATGAGCGTTGCGTCGGTGACGACGGCGCCGATCGTCGTGGCGGTGGTCTTCACACCCTTCAGCCGCAGGCGGTGGTCCGCCTGGTCGGGCATGCCGAAGCCGCCAAACTCGCCGTCCTGTTCGAAGGGGGCGGCCCAGAAATGCGGGCCTTCGCCGATCGTCGCCGAGCCGACGGCGTTGACCGCGGCGATGGCCGCGATTCGGTGCCCGGCGCTGCTGACGGCGCTTGCCGAGCCGAGCCCGCCCTTGAAGGTCGCGGTCGTCGCACCCGTGCCGGCACCGACGGTGCCGAGATCGAAGGCGCCCTTGCGGGCGGCCTTCACGGCGTCGTAGCCCATGTCGCGATAGGGCGAGTGCAGGCCCCAGTCCTTGTCGCCGCCGTTCAGGAGGTCCATCAGGATCGCTTGCGGCACGATCGGGATACGCACCGGGCCGAGCTGGAACCCGCGCCCCATTTCCCGCAATCCCGCCTGCACGCCGCCTGCCGCGTCGAGACCGAAGGCCGAGCCGCCCGAGAGCACGAAGGCATCGACGGCATCGACCACCATGGATGGGTCGAGCAGTGCTGTATCGCGTCCGCCCGGCGCGCCGCCAAGCACGCTGCCGGACGCAATCGCCGGCTCGTCGAAGAGGATGGCGGTAACGCCGGAGCCAAGCGAAAGGTCGCTCGCGTGGCCGACGGAGACACCTTCGATATCGGTGAGCAGATTGAGAAGATCGGACAAGCGCTGGCTCCAGTCTTGAAGGGAAGCGCGCCGATAGGAGATCAAATGCCTCCAAAAGACAAGATGGGCGAAAAAACAAGACCGGCCCGTTTTGCCGGGCCGGTCGGAAATCCCTTATTGGTCTCGAAGCCGCGTTCCGCGTCAGGCATGGATGGGCTTCGGGTGCCGGCGGGTCATCAGGTCGTGTATGGCCAGCTTCACCTCGGCGGGCGAGCTGAAATGCTGCTCGTCGAGATCATGGACATGGAATTTGACGGCGATGAATTTCAGCCGGTCTTCATCCGGAACGACGATCCCGACCGGGACGCCTGCATATTCGATGACTTCTTTTTTCATGCATAGAACTCCTGCCGCGCGGGTGCGCTGGCTATGGCGAATTGACTTGTCTGGTACCGTTGAAAGGGGGACGAACGTCACATTCGACAGTTCGGGCGGGAGAGGGCGCCCGGACGGTCATTGCCAAGCACAGATCGCCCAGGCAGTACGGCGAGAATTTCGAAATCAATCATGTCTCGTTCCTTGCGTTGGCGTTGCACTTGTTTGGTCCCGGTAGAGCCCGGGACCGGTTAGGGACCATCTTATTATCTACTAACTTAGTAGAGAATAGCCGATGGCCTGTAAGAAACATATTCCGAAACGTGTCAAAATCTCGACGATCCGAAAAATTTCATTCCATCACATTTCAATTTACAGGAAGAATCCTATCACGCCTTCGTGCAATCAATGTGACGGATCGAGACACTTCGACATCGCCGAAGCAGACATAGGAAGCCGATCCGATTCCGGCAATGGTGCATTTCGTTAAAAATCGGAAAGCCTCGAAAAGACCGAAAGGATTAACGGCGCAAGCCCCGCCTACCAGCCTTCCCGAAGCACCTTTTCCAGCGTGTCGACGAAGAAATCGGCGCTTTGTTCGCTAAGGCAGAGCGGCGGCTTGATCTTCAGCACGTTCAGGTGATCGCCGGTCGGCTGCATGATTATGCCGAGTTCTAGGAGCCGGTCGCAGATCGCCGCCGTCTCCTCGGTCGCCGGCTCCAGCGTCACTCTGTCGCGCACGAATTCGAGGCCGAGATAGAGGCCGATGCCGTGAACGGCGCCGACGATCGGGTAGGCGTCGATGAGGGCCGCCAGCCGCGCCTTCAGATGGTCGCCAACCTCGCGCGCGTTGTCCTGCAGCCGCTCCTCGGCCATCACGTCGAGAACGGTCATGCCGGCAACGCAGCTGACGGGGCTGCCGCCGGCGGAGGAAAAGAAGGTGCCTTCCTTCTCCAGCGAAGCGGCGATCTCCTTCGTCGTGATGACGGCGCCGAGCGGGTGGCCGTCGCCCATGCCTTTGGCGATGGTGATGATATCGGGCACGACGCCCTGCTGCTCGAAGCCCCAGAAATAATGGCCGAGCCGCCCGTAGCCGACCTGTACCTCGTCGGCGATGCAGAGGCCGCCGCGCTCGCGCACCTGCCGGTAGACCTCCGCCAGATAACCGTCGGGCAACGGAATGCCGCCGGCATTGCCGTAGACCGATTCGGCGATGAAACCGGCGAGCCCCTCGCCTTTGGCGTCGATGGCCTCCAGCACCGGGCTGAGAGCGGCGAGATAGTCCGCCGTCGATTCCGGCCCGCGGAACTGGCCGCGATAGGTATTGGGCGCAACGACGGGGTGAACCCAGTCCGGCCGCGTCGTCAAAGCCCGCGGATTGTCGGCGATGGAGGTGGAGACCGCGTCGCTTGCCACCGACCAGCCGTGATAGGCCTCCAGCAGGCAGAGCATGTTGCGATGGCCGCTATGTGCCCAGGCAAGCCGCAGCGCCAGGTCGTTGGCTTCCGAGCCGCTGTTGACCAGGAACACGGCATCCATGCCGTCGGGCGCCAGCGACGCCAGGCTCTCGGAGAATTCCGCGACGGCGGCGTAGTGGAAGCGCGAATTGGTATTCAACAGCAGCCATTGCTGGCCGATCGCTTCCGCCATGCGCGGATGCCCGTGGCCGAGGATCGTGACATTGTTGACCATGTCGAGATAGGCGCGCCCCTCGACATCGAAAAGATGCTCCTTCCAGCCGCGCTCGATCTGCGGCGGATCTGCGTAATAGTTCTTCTGCGGGCTTGCGAAATGCGCCTGCCGCCGTTCCAGAAGCGTCGCCGTTTCGGGTTTCGGCGCATCGGCGCCCGGCCCGAACAGCGCCGAAGGCGAGGGGCAGAGCGCGGACCAGGCCCCGGCCTGCTGCGGTGTGGCAAAGAGTGGCGGCTCGAATCCGGCGACGCTGCAGAGTTGCAGGCGCAAGCCGCCGAGCGAGGATGTCTCGCCGGAGACCGTGCCGAGCCGCTCGCCGGCCGCGACCTCGCTGCCGTCCTCGACCGAAAGTGCGATACCGTCGACATGCAGCTTCATATCGGCGCCCGTGAGCACCAGATGCTGGTCGTACCAGGTGATCCGGCCGGCAAAGGGCGCGGCAACGGTGCTGCCTGCGGCAAGGCAGATATCCATGTGCAGGGCATAGGTCGCCTGGGCTTTTGCGTGGTGCAGGCCGGCGCGGGACAGGCGATATTCGCCGTAGCGCGTCGCCGCGATCCCCGTTTCCGCCGCCGCGCGGGCCAGAAGCCGCCAGTCCATGTCGCTCGCCAGCCAGTTGCCGCCGGAAAAATGCGGGCTCTGCACGCCAAGATCGACATAGGCGATGGAGGCCGGATCGATTTCCGGCAGGAGCGGCTGCCAGTCCGCCGTATCGACGCCGGCAATATCGAAACCGGCCGCCTTCAGGATCGCCGCCTCCATCAGTTCGAACGGCACCGACATTGCCGTATCGAAGATCCGCCGTTCGCCCTCCAGGTTTCCCCTGACATAGTCGTTGTCGGGATCGATCGCGATCTGCTGCTCGCCGCTCGCGACGAGAATGACGGCGCGCGCCACGATGAGCGGCCAGAGCGCCTTCAGCTCGTCCTCGCTCAGCGGATAGATTTCGTGATAGGCCTTCACCGCCGGCAGGATGTTAAACGGATCGCCATCGGCCTGATGCAGCAGCGAGGCGCAGGTCACGGCAAGGTCGCCGACCAGCCAGCCCCGAATGATGTCGCCGAAGTCGATCACCCCGTCGGGGACGGGTCGGCCGTGCGCATCGGGGTGGCTGACGACATTGTCGCCCGTTACGTCGTGATGAACCGCCTGGAGCCGCAGCGCCGGCGCAAGCGGCTGGATGCGGCGCACCGCCATGACCATCGTCTTGGCGATCCTGTCGCGGGCCGCGCTGTCGGTAATGGAGGAAAGCAGCTGCACGGCCACCGGTCCGGCGCGGCGCAGGTCCCATTGCAGGCTGCGGTCGAGTCCAGGATGGGTAAAATCGGCAAGGGCCGCCGCCAGCCGCGCGCAGAGCGCGCCGAGCGCTGCGACCGAAGCGGGCGCCAGATAGGCACGCTGTGTCAGGCCTTCGCCATCGAGATATTCCAGCAGGCGAACCTGATAGGCCTGCTCCCGCACGCTGACGGAAACGATCTCCCGCCCGTCGGTGGAGGACATCACGTTTGGAACGCGCGGCGCATCCGCCTTGGCGCGCAAATGATGGATCGCCGCATTCTGCGCTTCGAGCTCTTCGGTCCGGTAGGCGGCATGGCAGATCTTCAGCACGTAGCGGCCGTCTTCCGTGTCCAGCCGGTAGTTGCGGTCCTGCTGGCTGCCGAGTTCGGACAGCGTGCCGGAAAGCCCGTAGTGAGAAAGCAGGATGTCCGCGGCTTCGGAAGCGGTAACATCGGGGCGCGGAAGCGCCATGCGGTCAACAAGCGCTTCCTCGGTCATGGCACCCCTCCGCGGCATGATTCGATTACCTATTAAAACAGATAATCAAGCACTTGCCGACAGGCAACGGAAGATTGCGCGACAACATCGGCCCGAAAACCGCAATCGATTTTCGCAAAGCCTGATGTGCAGGTCAAAAGAGTTGGAGCGTCCCTTGTGCGTCCGAACGGACGCACGGCGCTCTGGCCGCGGATTTGGAGCGAATGCGTCGCCTGCCTCAACCCATGCGCTCGGAGGCGTAGCTTCCGGGGCTTGCCGGGAAGACGATCGTGCGGTTGCCGTTGAGGAAGACGCGGCGGTGGATATGCGCATGGATGGCGCGCGCCAGCACCTGGCTTTCGACGTCGCGGCCGATCGAGACATAATCCTCGGCGCTCTGCGCATGGGTGATGCGCGCCGTGTCCTGCTCGATGATCGGGCCTTCGTCCAGATCGGCCGTCACATAATGCGCCGTGGCGCCAATGAGCTTCACGCCGCGCTCGTAGGCCTGCTTGTAGGGGTTGGCGCCCTTGAAGCTCGGCAGGAAGGAATGGTGGATGTTGATGATGCGGCCCGACATCTTCCGGCACATCGCATCCGACAGAACCTGCATGTAGCGGGCAAGCACGACAAGTTCGGTTCCGGTCTGCTCCACAAGGTCCATGAGCTGGGCTTCGGCCTGCGGCTTGTTCTCCTTCGTCACCTTGATGTGGTGGAAGGGAATGTCGTGATTGACGACGACCTTCTGGTAGTCGAAATGGTTGGAGACGACGCCGACGATATCGATCGGCAGCGCCCCGATCTTCCAGCGGTAGAGCAGGTCGTTGAGACAATGGCCGAAGCGCGAGACCATCAGCAGCACCTTCATGCGCTCGCTGCCGTCGTGCACCTGCGCATCCATGCCGAATCTCTCGTAGATAGGCTTGAAGCCCTCGCGGATTTCCGCAAGCGTCGCACCCTCTTCGGAAATGAAGCTGACGCGCATGAAGAACTTGCCGGTATCGAGATCGTCGAACTGCGAGCTGTCGATGATGTTGCAGCCCTTTTCGGCGAGATAGGTGGAAATGGCCGCCACCACGCCGCGTGTCGACTTGCAGCTTACCGTCAATACATAGTCCGTCATGCCCTCTTCCCTCCTTGCGGCCGCCATCGTGCTTAAATGAAAGCCCCGGTCACGAACAGGCCGGCAAGCTTTCATTTCTGCAATAAATTGCAAGCCGAACTTTCATGCCTGCCGCATTTGCTTTCATGGCCGCAAGCTTATGACAGGCTGCGCGCAATTCCGTTCTGCCTGCGCCGTTCGAAGTCTCGTCCTCGCCTTCCGCTCATCCAAGGTCGGCGGCCGGCCGGCTGGCAATCCGGACTTTCCTGCGCGGCGTGACGATTTCGTGGATGATCGCGCCCACGATGCAGGAGAGCACGAGGCACAGGATCACGAAGACGACGGGCTGCTGAAGCGCGCCGATCGGGAAGCGGTTGGCGACGATCCGGAGGAAAGCCAGCGTGAAGGCATGGGTGATATAGATCTCGTAGGAGGCGTTGCCGAGATAGTTGAGCCAGCCAACGATGGGCAGCTTCGAGAAGTCGATGGAGATGGCGCTGTAGACGATGAAGAGTGCCGGTATGCCCCAGCCATAATAACGGTCCTCGGGCCGCACCAAAGCCTCGTTGACGAACAGGAAGACGAAGGCGACGGCAAGCAGAACCCAGGCCCAGCGCGGCGGCAGCAGAAGCTTCTGGCCGTAGAGCCAGCCGAGTGCTGCGCCGGCCAGGAATTCGAGGATGATCGGTTCCCCGTAAAATTTGGTGGCGGTCGTTTCCGGCAGCAGATGGCAGACGATCAGGATGGCCAGAAAGGCCCCGAAGAGCGCCGGCAGCCGATAGTCCTCGCGGATCGGCAGCAGCAGCGCAAAGACGAAATAGAAAAACATCTCGTAGTTCAGCGTCCAGCCGGGCACGATGACGGGCACGATCATTGTCGTATCGACCGGGTTGATCCATGGCAGGAACAGCATCGAGGCCATGAGATGCGGCAGGTCGAAGGCGGTCGATTTCAAAAGCGACGGCGCGACAAGTGCGACAAGTGCCGAAAACAGCGTCGCCAGCCAGTAGAGCGGCACGATCCTTCTGATGCGCTTGCGGGCGAAATCGACCGGCGTCGTGGCGCGTCCGCTGGTCGTCAGCCACATCACGAAACCGCTGAGCACGAAGAAGATATCGACGCCCGTTTCGCCATAGGTGAACGCGGTCGCGTCGATGGCCGGATTGACCTTGGCAAGCTGCAGGATCGCGTGGAAATAGACGACCAGCAACGCCGCGATGGCGCGCAGATATTGCAGCTGGACAAGCATCTGACGTCTTGCTCCCACGGGCTCCCGCAGACCGCCCTTCGGGCAGACCGCTTCGTCAACTCACTACATTTGCCGGACGACCCTGCCGGATGCGTGGCGTGTCGCGGAAACGCATGAACCCGATGACAAGCCAGAGGAGGCCGGCGATTTTCATCGAGAAGATCGCCGTTCCCCCGATCATCATATTCAGAAAAATGAAAAGAGAAAGTGAATGGGCGCAGCGCCGTTGCGCCGCACTCGTGCCTGCCGGAAACAGGCAGACGAAGAGCCAGAAGGCGATGACGCCGAAGATCGTCGCGCCGTAGACGAGATAGACATAGCCGCTATCGGCGAATTCGGCGACCTTATCGACCGAAAGCCCGAGAACCGCCAGCGGATCGAGATCCATCAGCTTCTTCATCGTCAGATTGATGCGCCCGGTGAAATTGTCGCCGATCGCGGTCGGGTCCTTCATGTAGACGAGGAAACCGGCGAAAACGATGAGCGGCATCAGCGCCAGATTGAGAACCTTGGGGATTTTCGGAAAGACGAAATAGCCGCCGATGCAGCAGATGGAGAAGATCAGCATCGTGCGCGTGTCGTTCGTGGTCAGGATCAGCAATGCGGTTGCGATGGAAAGCGTCCGGTCGATCCGCGTCAGCCGGTCCCACATCGAAATCAGGTAGATCGCGATCACGCCGCAGAAATTGGCAAGCGATACCTGCTCCAGGAAGATCGATGACGAACGGTGGTCGATGATGCCGAAGGAAAAGCGGCCGGGAAAGCCGAGCGCGTTCTGGAACAGGCCGGTCGTGTTGAAGCTGAGCGGCTTCAGCCCGCGCGTATTGGCGAAATAGTCCGAAGGGTGCACGATGCTGACATAGAAGGGCACGCTGATGATCTCGAAGATCAGGAACAGCAGCACCATGAAACAGGCCACCCGGAAGATCAGCTTCAGCGTCCGCTCGTTGCACCAGCCTCCAAGCCCGGTGAAGCAGAAGATGATCAGCACGTTGCGGAAATGGTCGATAAAGGCCATGCGGTTGAGCGCACTGACATAGATCGTCACGATCAGCGTGAAGAGCATGAACAGGAAGGCCGCAAGGTCCTCCTCGTAGATCCCCTTGTGCAGGATGTAGACGATGGCGCTCGCCATGATCAGGCCTTCGCTCGCCGCCACATGCGTCATCGAAAGCGGCGTGACGTTATGGTTTATGAAGGCCAGGATGCCGTTGTAGAGAACGGAAAGCAGCCCGAGGATCAGGATCGGGTAATCGAGACGCGAAGCCGCGCTCGCGGTTTCGGCCATCGTCTGCAATCTCGTGCCTGTCTCGCCGATTGCCGCCATGTCACTGTCCCGAGGGCTTCACCGCCGTGCAGGCGGCAGCCGGTTTGGGCACCATCTGCTCGAGCAGACGCATCTGGGGGCGCTCGGGCGTGTCGCGCGGCTGCACGTTGAACGGTTCGGTGGGCGGCCACCATTCTCCGGCCGCCCAGTAGGAAAAGCCGATCCACGCATCGCTGTTGTCCGACATGGTGGTCAGCATCGCCTTCAGGCCGTCGAGGCAGTCCGCGTTCGCCGACGCGCCGAATTCGCCGAGAAAGCCGCGTTTGCCGTTCGTCTTCAGCCAGGCGGTCACATTGGCGATGGCGTCGGTCGCCGCCTTTGCGCCTTCGCAGGTATCGTGCGTGCCGGAGGAATCGGCATCGAGATACTGATGGAACTCGTAGGCGTAGAAATCGAGCGGATCATGCACGCCGAGCATGACGCTTCCGTTGGCGCCGCCGATCACGTCCGTCTGCCAGCTTGCCGCTCCGCTCCAGGCCGTGCCGGGAACCAGGATGAGATTGCGCGCCCCGACCGCCCTGATGCCGCGGATCGCGGCATTGGCGGCTTTCAGCCAATCGGTTGCGGGAATGTCGTGCGGCTCGTTCATCAGCCCGAAGAGGACGCCGTCCTGATTGGCGAATTCGACGGAAAGCCGCGCCCAGAAATCGGCAAAGGCCGCGTTCGTCGCCGGCGGCTTGCCGACCTGATCCTTGTCGTAATAGCCGAAATTGTGCGGATCGAGCAGCACGCTCATCTTGTGCCTGCGCACCAGTGCCACCGTATCCTTCAGGCGCTGCAGTTCGTCATCGTCGAGCCGCGCGCCAAGCGTCGGCTGCAGCCGCTCCCAGCGGAAGGGCAGGCGGATGATCGTCATGCCCTTCCCGGCGAAATAGCCGATCGTCTCTTGCGAAGGATAGGTGTAATTCGTGCCGTAGAGCCCGCCGCGCTCGCCATATTCGGCGCCGGAGAGGTTGACGCCGTAATAGCAAAGCGGCGCGTCAGCGGCATGGGTGGCGGACGATATGCCCATGACGGCGCCAGCCAGCAGCCTGTGCAGCAGTCTTTTCCGTTTCATGGCTATCCTCGGGTCGCGGCAGATCGCCACGTCGGCTTCGATGCCCGGCATCTTAACGGTCCGTTAGCTAAGAATTTCTAAAGTCGCTGCGTCTCGGCCATCCTTTCTCGCCGGGCGGATGCGGTGTTATGAATCAGTATGACGGGAACAGGGTGAGCCGCTTGCCTGCCTGGCGCAGTTATGAGTCGTCTCAGCCTGCGCCTGAAGGCGCGCGTGCGCGCAGCCCGATCATCCGGCCGACCGATTTCGTCCCTCCGCCGCCACCTCCGGACCCCCTTCCGGTTCGCCCGGTAGCGACGCAAAGCAGGCCTTTCGAGCCGCAACGCCCGGATATTCCGCCTGTCTCCGAACCGCCGGCGGCACCTGAACCTGTGGTCGGGCAGGCGGTGGATGCCGCCGGACCGTTGCTCGACATCAGGTCGGCGGTTGCCGCCGTCTGGAGCAGGCGCCTCGTTGTTGCCGGTCTCTGCCTCCTCGGCGCGGCCGCCGGCGCGGTGATCGCGCCTCGTATCCCGCAGAAGTTCACCGCCGTCGCCGCCCTCTATTTCGATCCGCGCCAGATCGGTCTTGCCGACGGCGGCGCGCAAAACGCGACCGTCTCGCCGGAAATGGTCTCGACGCTGATCGACAGCCAGGTTCAGCTGCTGACTTCGGGCAACGTATTGCGTCGCGTGGCTGACGCCATGAAGCTTGACCAGGACCCGGAATTTACCGGCGGCAGGACGGATGGCGCGGCCATCATCGGCACTCTTCAGAAGGCGCTGCTGATCACGCGCGAGAACAATACCTACGTCGTCTCGCTTGCCGCGACCACGCACGATCCGGAAAAGTCCGCAAAGCTTGCAAACCAGGTCGTTACCTCCTTCATGCAGGAGGAAAGCAGCGCGTCGAGCGGCCTCTACGAGACCACCTCGTCGGCGCTCGACGGTCGCCTCGACGATCTGCGCGCCAAGGTGCAGGAGGCGGAACAGGCGGTAGAAACCTTCCGCGCCGACAACGACATGGCGGCCACCGAAGGCAACCTGATTTCCGACCAGCGCCTTTCGTCCCTGAACACGCTGCTCGTCACCGCCCAGGAAAAGACCATTCAGGCCAAGGCGCGCGCCGATGCGGCTGCGAACCTGCGGGTCGAGGACGTCGTCGCCGGCAGCCAGACGGATGGTGCGGCGGGCACGTCGCCGCTCGTCAGCCTGCGGCAGCAATATGCCGCCCAGGCCGCCGTCGTCGGCAGCCTGCAGAGCCAGATGGGGTCGCGCCATCCGCGCCTTCAGGCCGCGCGCTCTTCGCTCGACAGCATCGGGGCGGAAATCAAGGGCGAATTGCAGCGGGTCGCGACCTCGGCAAGGGCCGAATACGAACAGGCCAAGAAAGCCGAAGACGATATCGCCAAGGAACTGGCGGTGCAGAAAGCGCTGCAGGCCACGACCTCGGACAAGCAGGTGCAGCTGAACGAACTGCAGCGCAAGGCGACCGCGGCGCGTGAGCTTTACGAGGCCGTGCTGAAACGTTCCGGCGAGACCAGCGAGGAACAGAACCTCGCCCAGAGCAATATCCGCGTCGTTTCGCCTGCTGAAGTTCCCGTCAAGGCGGATGGACCGAGCAAGAAGATCATCATGGTCGCCGGCCTGATCGGCGGTTTGCTCGCCGGTTTTGCCGTCGGTGCGGGCTTCGCCATCCTGGCCGGCCTCTTTTCCCATCCGACCGTCAGAAGCTATTTCCGCAAGCCCGTGCCTGCCTCCGCTTGATGGCGGCCGTCGATCTTCCTACATCGTGGAGACGGGCGCCAGGTGAAGATGCCCGCGAAAGAGGTTGTCATGCGCATCGTCGCGGTTCTTCTGCTGTCGCTTGTTGCCGGCGCCTCGGCTGCGCCCGCTTCCGCCATCGACTGGCAGAGTTCTGGCAGGCAGGCGGTACAGCCGCTCTATCCCTATAAGGATCTTCCCGGCGTAAAGGCGCAGCCGGACAAGAAGGTGGAAGAATCCTACGACTGCCATACCGAAACGGTCCAGGTCCGCCGCCGCTTCGACCAGATCTTCCGCTCCGGCGGCATGCCGACCCTGATGTATGTCTGCGAGCGGGACGGCTTCGTGACCATGGACAGCCGCGTGCCGCTGCGCGGCCACTACCAGCCGGTGCGCTGAAAGCGGCAGGGGTCCTTCCGGTCAGACGTTGCGGAAGAAGTCGGAGAGGATGTCTCGCTTGCTGTCGCGGAAGGCGAGCCTGTTTTCCGGTCCCTGATAGACGATCTTCCCGCGCTCCGTCTCGCGATTGATGACGCTGACGCCCTGCGAGATGATGCTGCGCTCCCGCACCAGGCTGCCGCCGATCACCGCGGTGTTGGGATAGAGGATGACGCCATCCTCGATGACCGGGGCAACGCCGTGGTTCTTGCCGACGGTGGAGTTCTGATAGAGCACGAGGTGGTTGCCGTAGGTCGCCTTGGCGAGCACGATCCCGACCGAATGGCCGATGAAGAAAACCTCCGGCATCTCGATCTCGTAGAACAGGTCGATCGCGTTCAGCTGCTTGTTCAGCAGGAACAGCTTGGTGCAGAGCGCCGCGGCCTTTTCGTGTTTCCAGATCGTATTGGCGAGATAATAGAGAAAAATGCAATATTGCGACGAATGCAGAATGTCGAACCGGCCGGCTTTCCAGACGGCGACATTCGAGATGCAATGGTCGAGCCTTCGCAGCGCTTCAGGCAGGTGTTTCTCGACAAGGCCGAATTCGGTTTCGTCGCCGAAAGGGATAAGCCTGCGGATCTGCTCGCAGCAATAGGCCGCAAGCCTGCTCGCTTCCAGATTGAGGATCTCCATTTTCGTTCCTTCAGTCGAGTGCGGACAGGATTGGTGAAAGTTTGTCGGCCACGGAGCCCGGCCGCCAGCCGAATTCCGCCGCCATGCGCGTCACGTCGATATCGGGCGGAGCGGCAGGGACAGTCTCGGAATCGAAACGGATATGGCGTCCGCTCGTTTCCCCGATGAGAGCGGCCAGGGCGTCGTTCCGGAGATTTCGGCCGGAAGCGACGTTGTAGATATCGGCCTTGCCGGAGACGGCGATATGGATGAGGCCGTCCACGACATCATCCATATGCACGTAATCGCGCGAGAAGGCCGGCGAGGAGGCAAGCCGGATTTCCTCGCCGCGTGCGGTCGCGGCAATCCTGGTCAGAAGCTGCGGCAGAAAGCCGTTGTCGCTGCCGTGATCGTCATAGACGGAGGCGAGCCGCGCGATGCGCGCCCGTCCCGGCCCGAGCGCCAGGCATGCGGCTTCGCCCATCAGTTTCGAGAGGTCGTAGAGATGGCGCGGCTCGCGTGGCGAGACCGAAAAGGAAAGGTCTTCGAACGCCCGGCTGCCGGGGGCAAGTCCGTCGTAGAGCCGCGTGGACGACAGGTAGACGAGCGAATCGTAGGCCTCCGATTGCAGCACGTGGGAGACGAGGCTCGCATGCGCTTCGATCGTATCGGCCGGCCGCCGGGCGAAATCGGCGGTCAACCCGGCGCAATAGAAGATATGGCCGTGCGAAACGCCATGCTGGGGCCAGCCCGTGTCCCGTGAGGGCAACCGGCAGGTCCAGCCCATGGCCTGCAGGCGCCGCGTCAGGGCCTGCCCGATAAAACCGCCGGCGCCGATGATCGTGGCGGTATTGCTCTCAGCGCCCATTCACTGTCTCCAGCCGATCTGCCGCAACGGCGTGCCGATATTGATCGAATAGGCCTCGACACGGCCGCGCACGAGCGACATGGCGCCGATCACCGCTCCATCCTCCACCACGGCGCCGTCGAGAAGCACGCATCCGGCGCCGATCCAGACATCCTTGCCGATCACGATTCCGCCGCGCGAAGGTTTGAACCGCTGGTCGCGGATCAGCATGTCCCGCCGGCTATATTCGTGATTGACGGGGGCAAAGACGCAATTGGCGGCGATCGCGCAATCGTCGCCGATGGTGATGCCGTTTCCCGTGTAGAGGACGCAGCCGGAATTGATGACGACGCGCTCGCCGATCAGCAGCTCGCCGCTGCCGCCGGCAGGCTTGATCTTGACGAAACTGTCGAGCACCGAGCCGGCGCCGATGACATAGCGGGTTCCCCGCTGGCTCTCCTCGATATCGGCCAGAGGCGAAATGCGGCTCGTCGGATCAGCGATCAAAGGCATGAGATTTCCTCGTCGGGCAGATCGGTGCGATCACATCGCCAGCGGCTCGATGAGATCCTCTTCGCAGAAGACGAGGTTCTGTGGATAGCCCTGCTTCAGGTAGATATCCCGATCCGCCTTGTTGGCGACGAAGACCGCGGCCCGCTCGGCGGCGCCGTCCGGCATATCGCCGGCATTGTGGACGACTTCGATATTGGCCCGCAGCCCCAGTTCCCGCAGCAATCCCTCGATCGATGCCGGGTCGGTCATGCCGTGAAGAACGAGCCGGTTGACTTCCGCGGCCGAATTCGTCGCCCAGGCCAGGGTCTGCACCGCCGCCATCAGCGGCAGCTGGCCCCTTACGCCGGCCACGTCCGGATGGTTGCCGAAACCGGCAAAGCAGAGCCGCGAATAAAGCTCGTATGACTTCAGATATTCCTTCTTGGCGAACCAGAAGCGCAGGGCGACCGCCATCCGGTTGAAGGTGAAGTGCTTGATCATGGCCTCGTACTGGACAACGGACTGCTGGTCGAAAGGCAGCTTGCCGCGCTTGACGCCGAGATTGACCATATATTCCAGGCCGCCGCGATAGCGGTCCCAGGCCGTCAGCAGTTCGTCATTGCCGGCCTGCGGACGGTCGCGCGGAATGGTCGATACCGTCACCGCCCGATAGAAGGGCGTCTTGCGGAAGGCGATGGCGCCCTGGTCGAGATAGTGGGCGAGATGCGAGAAGGCCCAATAGGAGAAATAGCGCGGCACCCAGGCCGAACGCAGGGCCGATGCGCGATAGATGCCGATTTCCGGAAACACGTGGCTCTCGACCAGGAAGGCGAAGACCCCGAGGAAGTTGCGCCGCTCGTATTTCGTGTCCGCCTTCACGTCGTAGAACAGGGTCTGGTCCACCTTCTGCACTTCGTCATGCAGATACCACGGGGCGTAGCAGGCGGTGACGTCGGGATTGGCGTCGAGATATTTGATCGTATTGACGATGCCGCCGATGATCAGCATGTCGTCGTCGGCCAGATAGATATTGTACTCGCCGCGCGCGTGGCGGAAGGCGCTGGAGAGGTTCGGCTCGTAGCCGAGGTTCTCCTCGCGGCGGAAGTAGCGGATCGGCAGTCCCTTTTCGATATAGCGGTCCACGACTTCGCGCGTATTGTCTGTCGAGGCGTTGTCCGAGATGACGATCTCGTACTTGTAGGGAATTTTGTAGTCGGTGACGAAATAGCGTAGCGCCTTGTCCAGGAACACAGCGCGATTGAATGTGGGCAGGCAGATGCTGAGTTTTATGGCGTCCACGATTTTTCTCCGCTGTCGTAAAGGTCGTAGGTGGCGTCGCGATCGTTCATGATGACGGGTTCGAAGGGCCACTGGATGGAAAATGCCGGGTCGTTCCAGCGAACTCCGCGCGTGAGTTCCGGCACATAGACCTCCGACATCTGGTAGAAGAGGCGGCAATCGTCTTCGAGCGTCAGGAAGCCGTGTGCGCAGCCGGCCGGGATGTAGAAGGCGTTGTGTTTTTCCGCGTCGAGTTCGACGGCGGCCGATTTCAGGTAGGTCGGCGAATCGCGCCGCAGGTCGAGCGCGACGTCGAAGACCCTGCCGCGCGTGGCGCGCACCAGCTTGTTCTCCGGCCGTGGGTGGGCCTGGTAATGCATGCCGCGCAAGGTGCCGCGCTTGTGGCTCTGCGAGACGTTGCACTGCGGGTAGACGGGCGCGAGACCATGGTCGGCAAAGCTCCTGGCATCGAAAGTCCGCGCGAACATGCCGCGCTCGTCGCAATAGGCATCGACTTCGACGACGAAGGCGCCCGAGACCGCGGTCGGGAGGAACCTCATCCGATCACCGTCAGTTCCGGCACGGCGACGGCGAAGCGCCCGCCCCAGGCACCGACCCTGCTATTGGCCGCCACGACCTCGTTCTTGATGTTCCACGGCAGGATGAGGACGTAGTCCGGCTTCGTCTCGTCGAGCTTCTCGGGCGCGTGGATCGGCAGTTTGCTGCCCGGCAGGAAATGCCCCTGCTTGTGCGGATTGCGATCGACGACATAGGCGATGAGATCGGTGCCGACGCCGCAGAAATTCAGGAGCGTGTTGCCCTTGGCGGCGGCGCCGTAGGCCGCGACCGTCTTGCCCTCGCGCTTGGCCTGCTTGAGGAAGGCAAGCAGACCGTCCTTGATCGGCGCGACACGGCTCTGGAAGGCTTCGTAGGTTGCGACCCGGTCGAAGCCGGCGGCCGCCTCGTCGGCGCGCACCTTGGCGACGCCGGGGCAGAGGGGATGGGCGGTGGACCCGGTGCGGCAGGCCAGCACGCGCAGGCTGCCGCCATGCGTCGGCAGCTCTTCCACGTCGAAAACCCTCAGGCCGTGGGCGGCAAAGACCTTTTCGACGGCGAGCAGCGACAGATAGTAGAAATGTTCGTGATAGACGGTGTCGAACTGGATGTTCTCGATCAGCCGCAAGAGATGCGGAAATTCGACGCTGACAACCCCATCCGGCTTCAGCACGGCCGAGAGCCCGCCGACGAAATCGTTGATGTCGGGAACATGCGCCAGCACGTTGTTGCCGATGACGATATCGGCGGCAAGGCCGCGGGAAACGAGGTCGGCGGCGGTCTCCTTGCCGAAGAAGCGCGCCTCCGTCGGCACGCCGGCCTGGCGCGCCACATCGGCGACGTTTTCGGCGGGCTCGATGCCGAGCACCGGCACGCCGGCGGCGACGAAATGCTTGAGCAGGTAGCCGTCGTTGCTCGCCACTTCGATGACCTGCGACGTCTCGTTCAGGCCGAAGCGCTGGCGCGCCATGATCGTGAACTGGCGGGCATGTTCCACCCAGCTGTCGCTATAGGAGGAGAAATAGGCGTAGTGGCTGAAGATGTCTTCCGGCGGCACGAAGGCGTCGGCCTGCACCAGCCAGCATTCGGAGCAGACGAAGGCGCGCAGCGGATAGGAGGGTTCCGGCTGCCTGAGCTGCTCCGGCGTCAGATAGGCGTTGGCAAGCGGCGTCGAGCCGAGGTCCACGAAACTGTGCTTCAGGGGAGCGCCGCAGAACCGGCAATTATGCGCTGTCATGATCTTGCTTCCTCATAGGCCGCGATCTGGCTGAGCGAGAAGGCGCGCATGTCGGCGCCCTCGCGGTTGGCCTTGTACCAGGCGGCGGTCCAGTCGATTGTCTGCTGCAGGCTGAGGCGCGGGCGCCAGCCAAGGGCGGAAAGGGCTAAGGCGGAGCTCAGCGTCAGTGCCGGCGCTTCCGGCAGGTGCTTGCCCGGTGCCTGCTCCCAGACGTCGTTGACGCCATGGGCAAGGCCGAGCGCTTCGGCAAGTTTCGAAACCGTGGCGAAGCTTTGCGGGTCCGGCCCGAAATTGAGCGCATCGGGCAGTTCACCGCCGTCCGAAAGCGTCAGGGCCTCGGCGAAGGCCAGATAGCCGCCGAGCGGTTCCAGCACATGCTGCCAGGGGCGGATCGCCTGCGGGTAGCGGAGCTGGATCGGTTGGCTGCTCTCGAAGGCGCGGATGAAATCCGGAATCAGCCGGTCCTTGGACCAGTCGCCGCCGCCGATGACATTGCCGGCGCGCACCGTCGCGACCCGGATGTCACGATCCTTGAAGAAACTGTCGCGGTAGCTCTGCACGACGAGTTCCGTGCAGGCTTTCGAATTGGAATAGGGATCCTTGCCGCCGAGCGTATCCGTTTCGACGAAGGGGATGCCGCTGCCGTTGTTCGCATAGACCTTGTCGGACGTGACGACGATCACCGTCTTGACCGAGGCCGCCTCGCGCACCGCATCGAGGACGTTGGCTGTCCCCGTGACATTGGTGGCAAAGGTTTCCGAAGGGCTTTCGTAGGAGCGCCGCACAAGCGCCTGCGCTGCCATGTGGATGACGATCTCGGGCTCGCTATCGACGAGAATCTGCTTGAACGCGGCCGTATCGCGGATATCGGCGATATGGTGGTTCTGCCCGTTCCAGGGCGAAAGCCGGACATAGAGAGAGGGATCGGTCTCGGGCTGCAGCGAAATCGCCGTCACCTCCGCCCCGAGCTTCTCCAGCCACAGCGAGAGCCAGGATCCCTTGAACCCCGTGTGCCCCGTCAGGAACACACGCCTGCCATTCCAGAAATTCGTCAGGCCCATATTTTCCACGGCGCCTTTCCGGAACTCCAGAGTTCTTCGAGCTGCTGGCGCTCGCGAAGCGTATCCATCGGCTGCCAGAAGCCGTTGTGGCGGAAGGCGGCCAGCTGCTTGTTCGCCGCCAGCCATTCCAGCGGGCCAGCTTCCCAGATAGTGTCGTCGCCCTCGATGAGATCGATGACGGAAGGATCGAGCACGAAGAAGCCGCCATTGACGCGCTGACCGTCGCCCTTCGGCTTCTCGATAAAGGCGGTGACCACGTCGTCTTCGATATTGGTGGCGCCGAAGCGGCCGGGCGGCGTTACCGCGCACATGGTTGCCTTAAGTCCGTGGCTGCGGTGGAAGGCGATTTCCGAGGCGATGTCGATATTGCCGACACCGTCGCCATAGGTCATGCAGAAAGGCTCGTCGGGATTGAGGTGATTGCGCACGCGCTTGAGGCGGCCGCCGGTCATGGAGTTCGTGCCGGTATCGACGACCGTCACGCGCCAGTCCGGCTTGGAACTCTTGTGGTATTCGATCGCGTTGGTCGCAAGGTCGACCGTGATGTCGCTGTGGTGCAGGAACAGGTTTACGAAATATTCCTTCAGCATATAGCCCTTGTAGCCGGCACAGATGATGAAGTCCTTCAGGCCGTGATGGGCGTATATGTTCATGATATGCCAGAGGATCGGCTTTTCGCCGATCTCGACCAGGGGCTTGGGCCGCACGCTGGTCTCTTCGGCGAGGCGCGAACCAAGACCACCCGCCAGAATTACGACTTTCATTTCAAGCGAACTCCAAGCTCTCGAATAAAATTCACGGCCGCCGGCATCGCCTTGCAAATATGTCCGGTATGCGGGCAACGATCTCCAAGGAGCGGCACGGCAGTCACTTCATCGTGAAGCCGGTATCCGATTTCGTTCTTGTGCGAGGCTTGCTTCAGGCCGCGAGAAAACAGCCGCCGGCCGGCCGCTCATCGCCGGCCCGGCAGGGCGGCTTGTCGATAGTGTCTTGGAATTGCTTGCTGTTTGGCAACGCCGCGTGTCCGCGTCGTGCGCCTATGATTTTTTAGGGGTAAGAAAAGCGTTCTCGGGGAACGCGGAATTCAAAGGATCCGGTCGATCTTCTTCTGGATATGCAGGTTGGGCATCAGGCCGGCCGTATGCGCGGCCCGATAGGCGTTGCGCGCAGCATCAAAGGTCACGCCCCACATGATGGCGCTCAGAAGAAAAGCGATGATGTAGACCTGAATCCGCATGGAGCCATCGAAATGGAGCAAGTTGGCATTAATGTGGCGATTCTGAAGCAGCCCGCTCCGGGGCGGCTCTCGACAGAAGCTATTGAAGAACAAGCTCTTTCGAGAAAGGAAATGGTGCCCAGAAGAGGACTCGAACCTCCACGCCTCGCGGCACAGGTACCTGAAACCTGCGCGTCTACCAATTCCGCCATCTGGGCGACGGAGAGCCATGTAAGGGGGTGGCTCTTTACTGTCAACAGGGTTTTTGAAGTTTTCCTGACAGTCTGTGAAAAAGCTTCATGAGGCCGCGCTCGCTCCCCGCTGGCCGGTGGATGGCGCAGCGCGATTTTCCACCTATATAGGGATAGTGGAAAGGAACGTGCCATGTTCGACCTTCGCCCCGTTCTCCTTGCCGGCCTGCTCGCCGCGGTGCCGCTGGCCGGCGCCAGTGCCGCCTCGCCGTCGCTTGGGCCTGTCAATACGCAATCGACGATTTGCGACTATCGAGGCTGCTTCGGTTTCGGTCCGCAGCAATGGCACCGCCCGGCCTATGTCCAGCCGAATTTCCGCCCGCCGAATGCCGCCGGCCCGAAATACTATCAGCCGCCGGGAACCTTGCCGCCGAGGCTGACCTACGATCCGCCGCCGCTGCAGCGCGTGCAGCCCTCGGCGGAGAACCAGGCCCGCCATGTGGAATGGTGCCGCAATGAATACCGGTCCTACAATCCGCGCACGGATCGTTTCCTGACCTTCGAAGGCATCTACAAGACCTGCCGTTCGCCCTATCGTTGAGCGTCAGCTCTCCAGCGAGGCGCGGTCGGCATGGCCGAGATCGCGGTCGGGCTCGATGATGTCGCGCACCCGCTGTTTCAATTCCTTCGGCCCCGGAAAGCCGCCGTCGCGCTTGCGCTCCCAGATGAGCTCGCCATTGACGCGGATCTCGAAATTGCCGCCGGTGCCGGGAATGAGCGCCACTTCGCCTAGGCTGTCGGTAAAGGTCTGCAGCAGTTCCTGCGCCATCCAGCCGGCGCGCAGCAGCCAGTTGCATTGCGTGCAGTAGAGGATGGTCACACGGGCTTTGTCGGTCATGGCGGGCTCCCTTTTCTGCTGGATTTAGAGGCTTGCGTAAGGCGCCGCAATGCTTCCGCGGCCGAATCGGCGGGCGGAAAGTTCGGATTCAGTCTTTTTTGATAATTTTCCGTTAGCTATTCCGGATTGGTGTCTTCGCGGATGGGTGAAGCGCCCCGGTTGTTGTCTTGCGTCACGGTGCTCATGCGTTCCACGGCTGTCCCAGCGATCCTTCTTGCCTGCCTCGCTCTGGCGGGCTGCTCGTCGGCTTCCGGTCCGGAAAGTCTTTCGGCCGGCGTCACTCCGAAACTGTCGAAGGACATCACCGCTTCCGTAACCCCGCCGCCGGCATCCGTGCCGCAGGCCGCGGTTGCTGCGGCCGAAACGGACGATGCGATGCCGCAGGCAAGCCTCGCCTGGGAAGCGCCTGTGCCGGAGCCGCGCGCCTTCTCGGCGATGACGCCTTCCGCCGTCTCGCAGCCCGGAATGCCGGTCCCGAGCGAACGTCCCGTGGAATTCGCCATGGCCGCCGCACCCGCCATCGAGCCGCCGACGCGCGGCCGCTCGCGCGTCTACGGTTACGGCTTCCGTGATGCCAAGCCGATCAACTTCGGCAAGATCTCGCCGCGCAAGCTGGCTGTCCACGGCGTCGATGTCTCGCGCTGGCAGGGGGATATCGACTGGGAGACGCTCAGGACCCGCGGCGCAAACTTCGCCTTCATCAAGGCCACGGATGGCGGCGACCATCTGGACCCGATGTTCAGGACCAACTGGCGCCGCGCCAAGGAAGCCGGCATCAAGCGCGGCGCCTATCACTTCTTCTACTGGTGCCGCACGGCCGGCGAACAGGCCGACTGGTTCATCCGCAACGTGCCGCGTGATCCCGATGCGCTGCCGCCGGTCATCGACGTGGAGTGGAACGGCGAATCGAGCTGCAAGGTAAAGCTCTCGCGCGCCCGCGTACTGGAAAAGATGCAGGTCTTCATGGAGAAGATCGAGCGCTACTATGGCAAGCGCCCGATCATCTACACGGCCCCGGATTTCTATGCCGACAATCTCGAGGGCGCCTTCCCGAACTATCATTTCTGGCTGCGCGCGGTCGCCCAGCATCCGTCGAAAGTCTATCCGGGCCGCAAGTGGCTCTTCTGGCAATATTCGGGCTCGGGCCTGTCGCACGGCGTCGAAGGCCGGATCGACCTCAATGTCTTCCGCGGCAGCGAGGAAGAATGGCACCGCTGGGTGGCGGGGCTTTAGGGAAATCGGAATCTGAAACGCGGTGCCGCCGGGCACCGCGTTTCATCGCAGGCGTCAGAGCCGTGCCTCGAGCACCAGGTTGAACGGTGTGGCCATTGCCCGGCGGAACCGTGTGAAGCCTGCCTTGCGGAAGATGTCAGCCAGCCGTTTCTCCCCCGCCTGCGCGCCGAGCACGATATGGCCGCCGTCAGAGATCGCGTGGGCGCAGCAGATCGTCGTCGAGGCGGCGTAGTACATGCGTGCGACCGGTGAAATATTGTCGCCGACGGCGTCCTTTGCGTATGGCTCGACCAGCATGACCGTCCCGTCGCGGGCAATCGTCTTGGCCGCGTGTTTTGCGACGGCCAACGGGTCGCCCATATCGTGCAGGCAGTCGAAGAAGCAGATGAGATCGTAGCCTGAGCCCGGATAGGTATCCGCCCGCGCCGTCTCGAACGTGACCTTCCGCATCCCGCCCGCCTTGGCTGCAACCTGCCGAGCTTCTTCGAGCGATTGCGCATGCGAATCGAAGCCATGAAAACGCGAGGCTGGAAAGGCCGCGGCCATCAGTGCCGTCGAATGCCCGTGGCCGCAGCCGACATCGGCGACCAGCGCGCCGGCCTTCAGCTTTTCGACCACGCCATCGAGCGCCGGCAGCCATTCGGAAACGAGGCTTGCCTTATAGGCATTGCGATAGAGCGAGGCGACACCGCAATAAAGCCGCCCGTCATGGTCGCCCCAGGGGATGCCGGCTCCTGTGCGAAAGGCATCCAGCGCCTTGTCCTCGTCGGCCCACATCGAGGCCGGGATTGCCCAGGCTGCCGCCAGGAAGACCGGGCTGTCCTCCTGTGCCAGCACCATCGCGTTTTCCGCCGGCAGTTCGTAGCTGTGGCTGGCGCTGTCGTAGATCACATAGCCGCCCGCAACCTGCGAGCCCAGCCATTCACGGATGTAGCGCTCCGCGCATCCCGTGAGCGTCGCAAGCTGGCGCGAACTGACGGGACCGGCCTTTGCCATCGCCTTGTAGAGGCCGAGCCGGTGCCCGATGCTGACCATCACGCCGCCATAGCCGGCAGAGAGGTCGCCGATTGCCCGTGAGACGATGAGGTCGAGCCTGGCTGCATCGATCGTCCCGTGTCTTATCTGATCCATTTTCTTCTCCTGTCGAAATATTCGGAATGCGAAATGAATGACAGGAGGCAAGGCCGGGCGGCAGAGCGGCATGGACCACAAGCGGGCCATTTGCGCCAATCTGCGCGTCGGTGTAGGCAGAAGGGCGAATGACGCGGCCGTTTCTTCCGGGGGATCAGATGCAAACCGGTGCCGATCCAGCAGCATCCGACTCTCTTCATGTGAGCCTCGTGGCCATCCCCGAGGCGGTGGTCTCGACACTCGGCGGCATTTTCGATGTCATGAACGCCTTCGCGGTCCTGCCGGCGGCGAGCGATGTCATCCGCGGCGGCCCGCCTTTTCGCGTGGAAATCGTCGGCGTCACTGCCGAGCCGCTGGAGCTTGCGAGCCGGGTGCCGATCACCGTCCAGCGCAGCATCGCATCGCTCGACCACACCGATATCATCATCGTCCCCTCCGTCCTGTTGCCGGCGGACGGGTGGAGAAAGGGGCGCTATCCTGAACTGATCGCATGGGTCCGTGCCATGCATGCCCGCGGCGCGCTGATCTGTTCGGCCTGTTCAGGGCTCTTCCTGTTGGCCGAAACCGGGCTCTTCGACGGCATGGATGCCACCGTGCACTTCGGTTACGCCGATGCCTTCCGGGCAAGTTTTCCGCAGGTGCCCGTCCATCCGGAGCGCGTACTCGTCGTCTGCGGCAGGCGCGAGGAGTTGATCAGTTCCGGTGCCTCGATGACCTGGCATGACCTTGTTCTTTACCTGATTGCACGCCATGCCGGCGCTTCGGCGGCGCAGGCGATCGCCCGCTTCTTTGCGCTGCAATGGCACCAGGACGGGCTCGCCCCCTACATCGTCTTCGAGGGGCGCAGGGACCACGGCGATACCGCCATCCAGACCGCGCAGGAATGGATCTCCAGCCATTTTTCGGTCGCCAATCCCATCGAAGAGATGGTTCGCCGCGCCGGCCTGACGGAGCGAACCTTCAAGCGTCGCTTCACCCAGGCGACCGGTGTCAGCCCGATCGCCTACATACAGCGCTTGAGAGTGGAGGACGCCAAACGGCGGCTGGAGCGCACCGATATGCCAGTCGACGAAATCAGCTGGCAGGTCGGCTATGAGGAGCCGGCCTTTTTCCGCCGGCTCTTCAAACGCATGACGGGCCTGGCGCCCGGCACCTATCGGCGCCGGTTTCGCATGCCCGATTATGCCCGGCCGGCAAAAGGCTGAAGGGCTTACTCGTCGCCCATCTTGAGCGCGGCGATGAAGGCTTCCTGCGGGATCTCCACCTTGCCGAACTGGCGCATGCGCTTCTTGCCTTCCTTCTGCTTTTCCAGAAGTTTGCGCTTGCGGGTGGCGTCGCCGCCGTAGCACTTGGCCGTCACGTCCTTGCGCAGCGCCGAGATGGTTTCGCGGGCGATGACGTTGCTGCCGATCGCGGCCTGGATCGGGATCTTGAACATGTGCTTCGGGATCAGCTCCTTCAGCCGCTCGCACATGTCGCGGCCGCGCTTTTCGGCGGCCGCACGGTGCACGAGCATCGAAAGCGCGTCGACCGGCTCGCCGTTGACGAGGATCGACATCTTCACGAGGTTGCCTTCGCGGTAGCCTTCCAGATGATAGTCGAAGGAGGCATAGCCCTTGGAGATCGATTTCAGGCGGTCGTAGAAGTCGAAGACGACTTCGTTGAGCGGCAGCTCGTAAGTCACCATCGCGCGGGTGCCGACATAGGTCAGCTCGGTCTGGATGCCGCGCCGGTCCTGGCAGAGCTTCAGGATGCCGCCGAGATAATCGTCCGGCGTCATGATCGTCGCCTTGATCCACGGTTCGCGGATTTCGGCGATCTTGACGACATCGGGCATATCGGCCGGGTTGTGCAGCTCACGCTCGCTGCCGTCGGTCATGGTCAGCTGGTAGACGACCGATGGTGCGGTTGCGATGAGGTCGAGATCGAACTCGCGCTCCAGGCGCTCCTGGATGATTTCGAGATGCAGGAGGCCGAGGAAGCCGCAGCGGAAGCCGAAGCCGAGTGCGGCAGACGATTCCATTTCGAAGGAGAAGGATGCGTCGTTGAGGCGAAGCTTGCCCATCGCCGCACGCAGGTCTTCGAAATCGGCCGCATCGACCGGAAACAGGCCGCAGAAGACGACCGGCTGCGCCGGCTTGAAGCCCGGCAGGGCTTGCGCCGTCGGGCGCTTGTCCTCGGTGATCGTGTCGCCGACGCGGGTGTCGGCCACTTCCTTGATCGAGGCGGTGATGAAGCCGATCTCGCCGGGGCCGAGGCTGTCCACATTGACCATTTTCGGCGTCAGCACGCCGACGCGTTCCACCTGGTACTTGGCGTCCGTGCCCATCATGCGGATCGTCTGGCCCTTGGAGAGCACGCCGTCGATGACGCGCACCAGGACCATGACGCCGAGATAGGTGTCGTACCAGCTGTCGACGAGCAGCGCCTTCAGCGGCGCCTTCTCGCCGCCCGGGCTCTTCGGCGCCGGCAGCTTGTGGACGATCGCTTCGAGCACGTCGGGAATGCCGAGGCCGGTTTTGGCCGAAATCAGCACGGCTTCGGACGCATCGATGCCGATCACTTCCTCGATCTGCTCCTTGATGCGGTCGGGTTCGGCCGCCGGCAGGTCGATCTTGTTGAGAACGGTGACGAGCTCGTGGTTGTTGTCGATCGCCTGATAGACGTTGGCGAGCGTCTGGGCTTCCACGCCCTGCGAGGCATCGACGACGAGCAGCGAACCTTCGCAGGCCGACAGCGAGCGTGAGACTTCGTAGGCGAAGTCCACGTGTCCGGGCGTGTCGATGAGGTTCAGCACATAGGTCTCGCCGTTATTCGCCTTGTAGTGCAGGCGAACGGTCTGGGCCTTGATGGTGATGCCGCGCTCGCGCTCGATATCCATATTGTCGAGCACCTGCTCGGACATCTCGCGCTCGGCAAGTCCGCCGGTCGTCTGGATCAGGCGGTCGGCAAGCGTCGATTTGCCGTGGTCGATATGGGCCACGATCGAGAAGTTGCGGATATGGGATAGCGGAGTCGTCGAATTGGTGCTCATGCGCGCCATATAGCAGCGCGCTCACCGCCCGCAAAGCGGTAATTATACCGGGGTTTACCCTATTTTGCGGACTGCCGGGCGCGGCTCAGACCGGCCACGTCTCCAGCCGCCAGGCCGAATCCCAGAACATCCATTCATATTGGGAGGCGCGCACGAAAGCGTCCATCATCTGCCGGCGCTCTGCCGGCGAGGCGGCGCGGGCGGCGATATCGGTCAGCGCGATCACCTCGCGGGCACCTGCGGCGAACTGCGGATCGCCATAGGTGTTGATCCAGGCCTGGAAGATATTGCCCTCGATCGCCGGCCGGCTCTTGATGCCTTCGCCGACATGCCAGTAGATCCAGAAGCAGGGCAGAATGGCCGACAGCGCCACCGCATAGGAGCTGTGATAGGCCGTTGCCAGCAGGAAATTCGTATAGGCAAAGCAGGAAGGCGAGGGCACGGCACCCGTCACGTCGGCGCTCGAAATGCCGAACTGGGTGAGGAAGCCGGCATGCAGGCCCTGCTCGACGGTGATCGCCTTCTGGGCCGAGCCGAGGAAGCGCAGAACCTGGGCATTGTCGGGTGCCTTGGCGGCGACGATCGCCAGGCAGCGGGCATAGTGCTTCAGGTAGATCGCATCCTGCAGGATGTAGTGACGGAAAATCTCCGGCGGCAGCGTGCCGTCCGAAAGCCGTTCCAGCAGCGGCAACCGCTCGATCTCGGCCATGATGGGCCTGATCCGCTCCCAGGCGGCCGCCGTGAAGCTTTCCGTCGTTTCAGTTCCCTGCGTCATGCCGTCCATATCGCTCTCCGTTCCTGAATGCCGATGCCATATATCGGCGGCGCCGTGGTGAGAAGCAAGGCGGCTCGCGGGGGCTTGATTCCATCATCGGATCCTGTATTTCTCTTATAGTAGAATTTTGGATTCAGATAATGGAACAGGAACTCGAACAGGCGATCGGCATCCGCATTCGCACGCTCCGGCTGGAAAAGAGCCTCACGCTGGATGATCTCGCCGTGGCCTCCGGCGTCAGCCGCGCCATGATTTCGCGCATCGAACGCGCCGAAGCGAGCCCGACGGCCTCGCTTCTGGCAAGGGTCTGCGCAGCGCTCGGCCTGTCGCTGTCGGAGTTCTTCGCCGAGGAGGGGCAGGAGGCCTCGCCGCTGTCGCGCCGCCAGGATCAGCAGGTCTGGCGCGATCCGGAAACCGGCTATATGCGCCGCGCCGTCTCGCCGCCGGGCACCGCTTCCGGCGTTGATATTGTCGATGTCGAGTTTCCGGCCGGCGCGCGGGTCAGCTTTCCGCCGCACGCTGCAAGCCGCGGCATGACGCAGCATGTCTGGCTCTTCGATGGCGAGCTGGAAATGACCGTCGGCGAAACGGTCTATCGCCTCAAGCCCGGCGATTGCCTCTTCATGCCGGTCGGCGACGGCCATGTCTTTCACAATCCGGGTCACGCTCCGGCACGCTATTGCGTCGTGCTGGATCACGGCACCCGCTAGAGCAGTTCCGGCAAAAGCGTGAAACGGTTTTGCGTCCGGAATTGCTTGAAAACAAAGAGATGGAGCATTTCAGGCGATTCGATCCTCGCCGGAAATGCTCTCGTTCACGCGCTTGTTTACCGAGGGATATTTATGCCGACGATCCGCCTTCTCTCCTCAACCGAAGCCCAGGCCGCCATTCCCGACCTTTGCGAAGTGCTCGCCGATTGCGTCAATGGCGGCGCTTCCGTCGGCTTCATGCAGCCTTATGCGCCGGGGGATGCCGAGCCCTATTGGCGAAGTGTTGCCGAAGCCGTGGCTGACGGCGGCACGCTGCTCTTCGGCGCCGAGATGGACGGCAGGATCGTCGGCACGGTGCAGGTCGGTGCCGCCCAGATGCCGAACCAGCCGCATCGCGGCGATCTGAAGAAACTGCTCGTCCATCGCTCCGCCCGCGGCCGCGGCCTCGCGCGCCTGCTGATGCAGATGGCCGAGCGGGAGGCGGCCCGTCGAGGCAAGACGATCCTTGTCCTCGACACCGCAACCGGCAGCGATGCCGAAGCCATCTATCCGCGCCTCGGCTGGGAGCGCGTCGGTATCATCCCCGATTATGCGCTGTGGCCGGAAGGCGGGCTTTGCGCCACGACGTTCTTCTACAAGCGGGTCGCCTGATCGTCCTGCGTAAAGACGTCGATGGCATCGGCCAGTCGGGATGCCGGCGTCCAATGCTGGGCTTTCCAGCCGAACGCCCTGGCCGCCGCGATATTTTCCTCGGCATCGTCGATGAAGCCGATATCTTGCGGGACGGCGCCGACAGCCTCCGTCGCAAGCCGGAAGAAGTCGCGGAAAGGTTTTCGCGCGCCGAGCGCGGCCGAATAGAACATGCCGTCGAAGAGCTGGCCGAGCCCCAGCACGTCGCGCAGGTAAGCGGCGCGCTGATGTTCCTGGTTGGTGGCAAGATAAAGCAGCGTGCCCCCGTCCTTCAGGCGGGCGAGGTCGTCGAGCAGTTGTCGGTCGAGGCGGGAATCGTTTTCGAACCAGTAGTCGAGCAGGGTCTGGGCGCCAAGATGCGGGGCGATGCGGCCGAGAACCTCCGTCAGGCGGGGCTCGATCGGCTCCTGGCCGGTCACGATGTCGACCCAGTAGGGCTTGAAGAATTCCTGCTGCAGCAGGGACGGTGCCAGGCCGAGGTCGCGCTCGATATAGGTGAAGTGCGGCAGACCGTCCGCCGGGCGTCCGTGGACCAGCACGCCGTCGACATCGACCATCAGGATTTTCATGGGGTTCGGTCTCGTAACGAAAAGGGAAGCATTCTGAAATCGGCCTGAACGTGGCGTCGCCGGTTGCGGCGATCAAGGCGCGTTCAGCGCTTTTTTCTTCCGCCGGGCCTGTGTAAGGCTTGAACATGACAGACTGATTTGCGGAGGACACTCGTGCGCGTCATCTATTCCGAAGACCACAAGCTGCGCGATGCGAAGACGGAGCTGCACGACGGCCAGCTCGTGACGCCCTTCGAGGCGCCGTTCCGGGCCGAATGGATACTGGCCGCGGTGAAGGCGGCGGGTTTTACGGATGTCGTCGCTCCCGAAGCGCATGGCCTTGAAACGGCGCGCAAGGTGCATGATCCGGCCTATCTGGAATTCCTGGCGACGGTCTGGGACCGCTGGGTGGCGGCGGGATACACGGGCGAAGCGATCGCCAATTCCTTTCCGGTCCGCCGTACCAGCCAGCGCGTGCCCGAGAATATCGTCGGCGCGATCGGCCATTATGCCAATGCCGCCGATACTTCCATCACCAAGGGTTCCTATGAGGCGGCTGTTGCCTCCATGCGCTGCGCGATGACGGGCGCGGACTGGCTGAATGCCGGCAACCGCCTTGCCTTCGCGCTCTGCCGCCCGCCCGGCCATCACGCCGGCATCGATCTCTTCGGCGGCTATTGCTTCATCAACAATTCCGGCGTGGCCGCCCAGCGCCTGCTCGATCACGGCGCCAGGAAGGTCGCCGTGCTCGATGTCGATTTCCACCACGGCAACGGCACGCAGGATCTCTTCTATCGCCGCGGCGATGTCTTCACCGCCTCGCTGCATGGCGATCCCGTTCATGCCTTTCCCTATTTCCTCGGCCATGCCGATGAAGTCGGCGAAGGTCAGGGCGAGGGCGCCAACCGCAATTACCCGATGGCGCGGGGCACGAGTTTCGATGTCTGGTCGGCCGCCCTTGCCGACGCGCTCTCCCGCATCCGGGCCTTTGGCGCGGAAGCGATCGTCGTGGCGCTCGGCGTCGATACGTTCGAGCGCGATCCGATCTCCTTCTTCAAGCTGAGATCGGAGGATTTCATCCGCATGGGCGAGATGATCTCCGCTGCCGGCCTGCCGGTCGTCACCTGCATGGAGGGCGGTTACGGCGTGCCGGAAATCGGCCTCAACGTCGCCAATATGCTCATGGGCCTGGAAGCCTGACCGCTGCCGATGAGCGAAGAGACCGGCGTGCCATCCGATATCCCGACGCCCCGCATGCTGAGCTGGGCGCGCAATTCGACCATCTATCGCCTCGAGCGGCGGATGATGACGGAGAAGCAGCTCTTTGACGCCATCACCCGCAAGGCAAAGGAGAAGTTCGACGATATCAGCGCGGCGCAGCTGAAGGCCGTTGCCGATTTTGCCGTCAAATTCGCCTATGACAACAAGGCGATCGACGATAGCGCCTATGCCGAAATCAGCACGCGATCCGCCCTGCGCAGCGGCAAGTCGAAGCGCGCCATCGCCCAGAAGCTCGCGGTCAAGGGCGTCTCCGGCGACAAGGTGGAGGCTGCGCTCGCAGAGGCCGACGATCTCTACGCCGCGGCGATCTTCGCCCGCAAGCGCGCCTTCGGCCCCTTTCGCCGCGTCGAGCTTGATGAGAAGCGCAAGGCAAAGGAACTCTCCGCCTTCGCCCGCAACGGTTTCAGCTTCGAGATCGGCAGAAAAGTCTTCGAGATGAGTTTCGAGGATGCCGAAGAGGTCATCCTTGCCGGCCGCCTCTGATATCGCATCAGGCCTTTTGCTGCCGCGATCAGAAGTTTGAATTTGTCGCGCACGCGCCGCCCTCGTATGAACGGCGCACAATCGGAGGCGCAGATGGAAGACAGGACCAATGCCGGAGCGGCAACGCTGACCGCGCAGGCATCAACCGCATTCGGCGGCGTGGCGGCGGGCGGGCTGATGTGCCTGATGTCCATGTCGTCCATCCAGTTCGGCGCGGCGCTGTCATCCTCCGCCATCGCCACATATGGACCCGTCGGCGCCACATGGCTGCGTCTTGCCTTTGCGGCGATCATCCTGGCGATTGCCGTGCGCCCGCGCCTGTCAAGCTATAGCAGCGCTCAATGGACAAGCGCCCTGGTTCTTGGCGCGACGACCGCGCTGATGACCATGAGTTTCTTCTCCGCGATCGAGCGCATTCCGCTCGGCCTTGCCGTGGCGATTGATTTTCTCGGCCCGCTCGCCGTGGCAACCGCCGGTTATGGATTGAGCCGGCGCCTGCTCTGGCCGCTCGTTGCCGCGCTGGGCGTGCTGGCCCTCGCGCATGACGGAGAAGGCTGGGTGGGTGATCCCCTCGGCGTTCTCTTCGCCTTCGGCGCGGGAACGGGCTGGGCGATCTATATCGTCCTGACGAAAAGGATCGGCGCCAGTTTCAAGGGGCTGGAAGGGCTTTCCATGTCGCTCATGGTCGCGGCCCTGGTTGCCACGCCCTTCGGCTTTGCCGGTGCCGTGCCGAAACTTGATGCCTTCGGTCTGGTCGAGATGGCGGGCCTTGCCATTCTCGTGCCGCTGCTGCCCTACACGCTCGAGCTGATCGCCTTGCGGCGCATGCCGACGGCCTCGTTCGGCATTCTCATGAGCCTCGAACCGGCCATCGCGGCGCTCGCGGGCTTCGTCATCCTGGCCCAGCCGATGACGCTTCTGCAGATGGCCGGGACGGCGCTCGTCGTCGCCGCAAGCGCCGGTGCCACCTTTTCGGCAAGGCAGTGAGCGTCAGCTCGTCTTCTTTGCGGGATCGTCGAGCGCCGGATTGTAGAAGAGCGACAGCGTCAGGCTCTTGGCGATCCGTTCCGCGGTCGCCATGAACCAGTCCTTCGCTTCCGGCGTCGGCGCCACGTCGTCGAGCGTTGCGGAAAACAGCGAAAGCCATTTCGGGAAAAGCTCCGGCGTCATGTTCGCAACGCCGAGATGCGCCTGGACCGGTTTGCCGCCATAGGCACCGCTGCGGAAGGCGACGGCCGACCAGAAGCTCTTCATCTTGTCCATATGTTCCGGCCAGCGGCCGGAAAGGCGCGCATCGAAAACCGGTCCAAGCTCGGGATGCCTGAGCACCCGCCCGTAAAAGGTCTCGACCAGCCTCGAAATGAAGGCCTCATCCACGCCGATCTCTTTCATCTCGGCCTCGGCCTTTTCGCGGATCGCGGCAACATGCGCGGCCCGTCCCTGTATCTCGTTCTTCATCGTTAACCCCGGCGCGGCTGCAATTGGCAGCCCTTAAAATGGCAACCCTCATATAGGTCGGCGCGCTGCCGCAGCAAAGCTGCGATCACCCGATCGCGGCATTCTGTCAATCCTGCCGGGCTTTGATCTTGACCCATGCGGATCGCCACTTTAGATTTAGAATAATTCTAAGTTATTGGAGACTACGCATGTTGGCCCGGTTTTTCAGATCACCGAAACGTTCCTTCCGCTCCCTCTCCGAGCAGGAAATCCTGGCGCTTGCCATCGCCTCGGAAGAAGACGACGCCCGCATCTATCTCGCCTATGCGGAACATCTGCGACAGGAATTCCCCGCCTCGGCCAAGGTGTTCGAAGATATGGCGGAGGTGGAGGACACGCACCGCAAGTCGCTGATCGAAATCCACCGCCAGCGTTTCGGCGAGCGCATTCCCTTGATCCGTCGCGAACATGTCCAAGGCTTCTACGAGCGCAAGCCGGACTGGCTGCGTGCCAACCTTTCCCTCGACGCGATCAGGCAGGAGGCGGAGGCGATGGAGGAACAGGCCTATCGCTTCTATGTCGAGGCGGTTAAGCAGACCTCCGACGCCTCGACCCGCCAGTTGCTCGGCGATCTCGCGCTTGCCGAGCAGGGCCACGAGGACATTGCCCGGATGCTGGGCGACAAGCACACGCCTGACGATGTGAAGAAGGAAGAGGACGAGACGGCCCGCCGCCGCTTCGTGTTGACCTATGTGCAGCCGGGTCTCGCCGGCCTCATGGACGGCTCGGTCTCGACGCTCGCGCCGATCTTTGCCGCCGCCTTCGCCACGCAGGATACCTGGCAGACCTTTCTGGTCGGCCTGTCGGCTTCGGTCGGTGCCGGCATCTCGATGGGCTTTACGGAGGCCGCCCATGACGACGGCAAGATCTCCGGTCGCGGCTCTCCGATCAAGCGCGGCCTTGCCTGCGGCATCATGACGGCGCTCGGCGGCCTTGGCCATGCGCTGCCCTATCTCATCCCGTATTTCTGGACGGCGACCATCACTGCCGCCGTCATCGTCTTTTTCGAACTCTGGGCGATCGCCTTCATCCAGAACAAATATATGGAGACGCCCTTCCTGCGCGCCGCCTTCCAGGTGGTCCTCGGCGGCAGCCTCGTGCTGGCAGCCGGCATCTTTATCGGCAATGCCTGATCCCGCAAACGGGAGAGACCGCGGCGCAGGCATGCTGCCCATATGAAAAAGGCCGACTTTCGCCGGCCTTTCCCACAGTCCCCTCAAAACTTGTTATCTCAGCGCGCCGACCAGGACGTCGCGGCCGTTCTCGATCGTCACCCAGCGGCCGGCGTTGAAGCTCGACTGGCGCTTGATGAAGCTGTAGGGCGTCGCAAACCAGGGCTTGACGTCGGAAGCCAGGTTGTCGAGCACGAAATCGCCTTCGGCCGTGCGCAGCGTCAGAACCGCATGGCCTTCGCCGTCGGGCTTGCGAACGACGGTCAACAGGAGATCGGCGGGCGAGAAGCCGCGCTGGATGAGGATACGGCGCTTCAGAAGCGCGAAATCCTCGCAGTCGCCGGCCGTGGTCGGATAGGCCCAGACCTCGTCCTTGCCGTAGATTTCCTTGTCGGTCATCGGCGTGATGGTGCGGTTGACGGTCGCGTTGACGGCGCGAACGGCGGCCCACTTGCCGCCGGTCATGGAAACCGGTCCGGTATTGCGGTTGGCGCCGCATTCGCTGCGGTGTGTCTGACAGAAATCGTAGTGACCGACTGGCTGTGATGTCGCATTGCCGGTCACCATGGAGGCATTTTTGCTGGGAGCCGGAATAGCGGCCGGCGCCATTGCAAACACGGCCATCATGGCCACGAGGAAACCCTTGATCCGCACGCCCTACTTCCCTGCATCGCCCTTCATTTATTAACAAACAGTTAACGGAGAGGGCCGAAAGGAGTCAATCGTTACTTCTTGGGAGGGCCGTGCAACTCGTAGACATGGTTAAAATGCAACATAACCTTAGGGATAGCTGAGCATAACTTGCTCAACCGACTCTCTCTCTATTCGGGCAATTGCCTATTCTTTGGTGGAGAACTGGCTTCAGTCTATCGGATAAGGCCTTTGACGGCGCTGCGCAGCCGCTCGATATCCTGCGGGCGCGACAGCCGGTGGTCGCCATCGCGAATGAAGGTGAGCACCACGTCATCCGCCGGAAGATGTTCCACGAGCTTCATCGCGTGCAGATAGGGCACGTCGGCATCCTTCATGCCCTGCAGGATGTGGATCGGGCAGCCGGTTTCGATAATGCCGGTCAGGACCCGGTTCTTCCGGCCGTCCTCGATCAGGGCGCGGGTATAGATGTTGGGTTCCGGGCTGTACTGGGAGCGTTCCTCGAAATAGCCGCGCTCTTCCAGCGAGGCGCGTTCCTTCTTCTTGAGGTTCGGCTCGATCAGGTCGCTGGTGAAATCCGGCGCCGGGGCGATCAGCACCATGCCGTCAAGCTTCGGCCCGCCGGCCTTTGCAAGCTCTTGCGCCACCCTGAGCGCGATCCAGCCGCCCATCGAGGAACCGATAAGGATCATCCGTTCAGGGGCGGCGTCGCCGATCACCGCAAGGGCCTCTTCCAGCCAGCGCGAGATCGTGCCGTCGGTGAAGGCACCGCCGGAAAGCCCGTGGCCGGAATAGTCGAGACGGATGCAGGCCGCACCCAGCTCCTGCGCCAGCCGGTCGATCTCGACGGCCTTGCTGCCGCTCATGTCCGATCGGTAGCCGGATAGCCAAACGAGGGCCGGAAGATCGCTGCCCGGCTGCGCCGGCCGCACCAGCATGGCGATCCGCCGCGCTGCCTCGCCTTCGCCGACATTGAGGAACTGGGGCTGAAGAGCGGGCATCTGGTCGGACATCGGGCGGAACTCCTGTTGTTTTGGCCTATAAAACAGATTCTTGACAGGCTGACAGCAGGTGATTTTTCCGCTAAAGGGTGTTATTGAATCCGCTGCAGCGATGACGTGACCCGTTTGTGCCCCCTTTGGATTGGGACACGAAGCTGCAACGTTCCGAAACAACGCGAGGAGAATACGACCATTCGCAGACCCTTTAAAGCCGACGCGCCCGTAAAGGATGGACCGCGCTCGAACCGGGAGATCCGCATTCCCAAAGTTCAGCTGATTGCGGCTGACGGACAGAATATGGGCGTCGTGCCCACGGACCAGGCCTTGAGAATGGCGGAAGAAGCCGGCCTCGACCTCGTCGAAATTTCCCCCAATGCCGAACCGCCGGTGTGCAAGATCCTCGATCTGGGCAAGCTGAAATATGCCAACCAGAAGAAGGCTGCCGAGGCGCGCAAGAAGCAGAAGATCGTCGAAGTCAAAGAAATCAAGATGCGCCCGAACATCGACACCCATGATTATGAGGTGAAGATGAAGGCGATGGGTCGCTTCTTCGACGAAGGCGACAAGGTGAAGGTGACGCTGAAGTTCCGTGGCCGTGAAATGGCCCACCAGGAACTCGGCATGAAGCTTCTGCAGCAGGTCAAGGCCGACACGACCGAGATTGCCAAGGTCGAGGCCGAGCCCAAGCTCGAAGGCCGCCAGATGATGATGGTGCTGGCGCCGAAGTGACCGGTGCCGCATCCTTTCGCTCAAAGCCGTCCGCCAGGGCGGCTTTCGTGTTTTCCGGCAGCGGCAAGAATCCTCGATCCGCCCCGTTGCACTTTCATGACGCTGCGGTTATAAGCGCGCGTCCGAACTGACCGGCAGGGCATGCCGTGGCAGTTTCGAATGCTTGCGGGCAGGTCTCGTCGCCTCGCCCGCAGATCAACAACAAACGCTCCCGCGCCTTTGGCGAAGACCGGAAATCCGGGCTTGCGCAGAAGGGCTTCTTTGATGAAGCGCGCAGGGAGGACAGAAACGGAGTAGCAAAATGCCCAAGATGAAGACGAAGTCTGCTGCCAAGAAGCGGTTCAAGATCACCGCCTCCGGCAAGGTCAAGGCGGCTGCCGCTGGCAAGCGCCATGGCATGATCAAGCGCACGAACAAGTTCATTCGCGATGCACGCGGCACCATGGTTCTGGCAGAACCCGATGGCCGCAAGGTCGTGAAGAACTATCTGCCGAACGGTCTCTGAGACTATTCCGGTAACGCGTTAGATTAAGGAGATCATGAAATGGCACGTGTAAAAAGAGGCGTCACCGCCCACGCCAAGCACAAGAAGGTTCTGAAGCAGGCCAAGGGTTTCTACGGCCGCCGCAAGAACACCATCCGTACCGCCAAGGCTGCCGTCGATCGCGCCAAGCAGTACGCATATCGCGACCGTAAGGTTAACAAGCGCAACTTCCGCGCCCTCTGGATCCAGCGTATCAACGCTGCCGTCCGCGAATTCGGCCTGACCTACGGCCGCTTCATCGACGGTCTGAACAAGGCTGGCATCGAAGTCGACCGCAAGGTTCTCTCCGACATGGCAATCCATGAGCCGGAAGCATTCGGTGCCCTGGTTGCTGCCGCCAAGAAGGCCCTTGAGTACCTCAAGGAAACCGGCACGGCTAACGAGTTTGAAGGCGCGGTTCGGTAACCAGCGCTTCCCAGGCTCTATGCTTTAATGAATTTTGGGAAACCCGCGCTGGTTTGGGCTAGCGCGGGTTTTTCTTTCTTTGTACTGCTGGCGCGGCCTCTCCAGCCCGCCTTTCGAACGCCGCCTGACCCGGACGGAAAGAAGACAATGTCAGATATCGACCAGCTGAAATCCTCTTTGCTTGCCGAAATTGCCGCCGCCAATGACGAGCCTGCGCTCGAAGCGTTCCGCGTTTCGGCACTCGGCAAGAAGGGCTCCGTCTCCGAACTTCTGAAGACGCTCGGCGCCATGACGCCGGAAGAGCGCCAGACCCGGGGTGCGGCGATCAACGCGCTGAAGAACGAAGTGACCGACGCCCTTGCCGAGCGCAAGTCGGTGCTGAAGGAAGCGGCAGTCAACGCCCGCCTGAAGGCCGAAACGGTTGATGTCAGCCTGCCGGTGCGCTCCTCGCCGGCCGAGCGCGGCCGTATCCATCCGATCAGCCAGATCGTCGACGAGATCACCGCGATCTTCGGCGACATGGGCTTTTCGATCGCGGAAGGTCCCGACATCGAGACCGACTATTACAATTTCACGGCTCTGAATTTCCCCGAGGGGCATCCGGCCCGCGAGATGCACGACACCTTCTTCTTCAATCCGGATGAGAAGGGCGAGCGCAAGGTGCTGCGCACGCACACCTCGCCGGTGCAGGTGCGTACGATGGAAGCGCAGAAGCCGCCGATCCGCATCATCATTCCCGGCAAGACCTATCGCCAGGATTCCGATGCCACGCATTCGCCGATGTTCCATCAGGTCGAAGGCCTCGTCATCGACAAGAAGGCCAATGTCGCCAATATCCGCTGGGTGCTGGAAGAATTCTGCAAGGCCTTCTTCGAGGTCGACAGCGTGACGATGCGCTTCCGCCCGTCCTTCTTCCCCTTCACGGAACCCTCTTTCGAGGTCGATATCCAGTGCGACCGCTCCGGCCCGATCGTCAAGTTCGGCGAAGGCACGGACTGGATGGAAATCTTGGGCTGCGGCATGGTCCACCCGAACGTGCTGCGTTACGGCGGCCTCGATCCGGATGAATATCAGGGCTTTGCCTGGGGCATGGGCCTCGATCGCATCGCCATGCTGAAATACGGCATGCCGGACCTGCGCGACTTCTTCAACGCCGACGTGCGCTGGATGAACCACTACGGCTTCCGCCCGCTCGACATGCCGACGCTGTTCGGCGGCCTGAGCGTTTAAGGGAGGATTGGACCTATGAAATTCACGCTCTCCTGGCTGAAGGATCATCTGGAAACGGATGCCACGCTCGATGAGATCTGCACGCGCCTGACGGAGATCGGGCTGGAGGTGGAAGATGTCGACGACAAGGCGGCCTTCAGGCCCTTTGTCATCGCCAAGGTTCTCTCCGCCGAAAAGCATCCGCAGGCCGACCGCCTGAAGGTGCTGATGGTCGATATTGGTGAGGGTGCTCCGGTGCAGGTGGTCTGCGGCGCGCCGAATGCGCGCGCCGGCCTCGTCGGTGCTTTCGCCGCTCCCGGCACCTATGTTCCCGGCATCGACGTGACGCTCTCCGTCGGCAATATCCGCGGTGTCGAAAGCCGCGGCATGATGTGCTCGGAAAAGGAACTGCAGATATCCGACAACCACGACGGCATCATCGACCTTCCGGACGATGCGCCCGTCGGCACGAGTTATGCGGCCTACGCCCATCTCGACGATCCGGTCATCGAGATCAACCTGACGCCGAACCGTCCGGACTGCACCTCGATCTACGGCATCGCCCGCGATCTCGCAGCCTCCGGCCTTGGCACGCTGAAGACGCGCCCCGCGCCGTCCTTCGCGGTCGAAGGTGAAACGTCGGTGAAGCTGACGCTCGATCTCGACGATGCCAGGCTCTGCCCGGGCTTCGGCCTCAGGCTCGTGCGCGGCGTCAGGAACGGCCCGAGCCCGCGCTGGATGCAACAGCGGCTTCTTGCCATCGGCCTGCGTCCCATCAACGCGCTCGTCGATATCACCAACTATATGACCTTCGATCAGGGCCGGCCGATGCACGTCTTCGACGCCGCCAAGGTCAAGGGCAACCTGACTGTCCGCCGGGCGAGAGAGGGCGAGACCGTGCTGGCGCTCGACCAGCGCGAATACAAGCTCGGCCCGAACAACGTCGTCATCGCCGACGAGAAGGGTATTGAATCGATCGGCGGCATCATGGGCGGCGAACATTCCGGCTGTGATGAAAACACCGTCGATGTGCTGATCGAATCCGCTCTCTGGGATCCGATGAACATCGCCAAGTCCGGCCGCGCGCTCGGCATCATCACCGATGCGCGCTACCGTTTCGAACGCGGCGTCGATCCGGAATATATGCTTCCCGGCCTCGAGCGCACGACAGAACTGGTTCTGGAACTTTGCGGCGGCACGCCCGCCAGGGCCGAGGTCGTCGGCTACAAGGGTTACGAACCAAAGATCGTCGATTTCCCCTATTCGGAGGTCAAGCGCCTGACCGGCCTCGACGTCTCGACGCAAGAAAGCGACACGATCCTGACCCGCCTCGGCTTCAAGGTTTCCGGCTCCGGCGAACGCGTCTCCGTGGCCGTTCCCTCCTGGCGTCCCGATGTGGACGGCAAGGCCGATCTCGTCGAGGAGATCATGCGCATTCATGGCGTCGACAATATCAAGCCGGCGCCGCTCGAAAGCCATGCCGCCGTCAACGGCCGCATCCTGACCACGCTGCAGATCCGCACGCGGGCCGCCAAGCGCGCGCTCGCCTCGCGCGGCATGCTGGAAGCCGTCACCTGGTCCTTCATCCCCGAAGATCAGGCGAAGCTCTTCGGCGGCGGTTCTCCGGCCCTCAAGCTCGCCAACCCGATCGCCGCCGAAATGTCGGACATGCGCCCCTCTCTGCTGCCGGGCCTGCTGACGGCTGCCCAGCGCAATGCCGACAAGGGTTATGGCGACGTGGCGATCTTCGAAGTCTCCGGCACCTACGAGAACGACAGGCCGGAAGGCCAGCGCCGGGTCGCCGGCGGCATCCGCCGCGGCACCGCTTCGCTGGCAGGTGCTGGCCGCATGTGGTCGAATGCGTCAAAGGGCGGCGGCAAGCCGGTCGACGTCTTCGACGCCAAGGCCGATGCGCTGGCCGTGATCGAAGCCTGCGGCCTGCCGATGGGCAATATCCAGATCGAGCAGGGCGGGCCTGACTGGTATCACCCTGGCCGTTCCGGCACGATCAAGATGGGGCCGAAGGTGATCCTCGGCTATTTCGGCGAGTTCCACCCGACCACGCTTGAAAAGCTCGATGTCTCCGGTGCGCTCTGCGGCTTCGAAGTCTATCTCGACGCCATGGCCGAGCCGAAGAAGAAGGCGACCCGCACCAAGCCGGCGCTCGACCTTTCGCCCTTCCAGGCGGTCAGGCGCGACTTCGCCTTCGTAGTCGACAGGACGGTGGAGGCGGGTGCCATCATCAAGGCTGCCAGCGGCGTCGACCGCAAGCTGATCACGGGCGTCAACGTCTTCGACATTTTCGAAGGCGCATCCGTGGGCGAGGGCAAGAAGTCCGTTGCGATCGAGGTGCAGATCCAGCCGGCCGAGCGCACGCTGACCGACGAGGATTTCGAAGCGCTGACGCAGAAGATCGTCGCCAGCGTCGCCAAGTTCACCGGCGGTGTCCTGAGAAGCTGATCCGGGAGGAGCTGATCCGGCTAACAAAGATCGGAGGACCGGCGGCGCAGGCTGCCGGTCTTTTCATATGTGGAGATGGTAGAGCTTGCTGACGATCGTCCAGCGACCGTCGATCTTCAGCAGCGAAAGATAGTCGGTGAAGCGCATGCCGGCGAACTCGTCGGTCACTTTCACTGTTGCCGCATCGCCTGCTATGTCGATGCTGTCTATGTCCATATAAGGCTGGGTGCCGGGTGGCGCGGCCCCTTCCTCCAGGATTGCGGCGATGAATTCGTCGCGCGAGAGCCATTCCACCGCATTCCGGTAGTGTCCGATAACGGAGCTTTTCGGATGAAAAGCCTTCTTCAGGGCCGCTTCATTGGCGAAGGCCATGCCCTCGACATAGAGATGAACCGTTGCTTCGATTGCCTGCCTGTCGGCCATATCGATACCTCGCCTCACATTCCCGGAAAATGATAGCGGCGCGGCGAACGAAGGCAAGATCGCAGCAGCAAGAGCAGCCGCCGAGGGCTGCTCTTGCTGCGGCTTCAGGCTGCGCGTGACGCCTTCTGGTTTGCCGCGGATGTCGCAAGCTTCGTCAGGATCTGGTCGGTCTTGCCTTCTTCCTGCAGCGTCTGGTCGAGAAGCGTGACCGCCTCCTTGAAGCCGAGCGTCTGCGCCCAGGTCTTCAGCGTTCCATAGCGGGCGATCTCATAATGCTCGACGGCCTGGGCCGAGGAGATCAGGCCGGCATCGATGGCGGGCGTGCCCTTGAATTCCTCGATGATTTCCTCGCCTTCGGCGATGATGCCCTGGATCGCCTCGCAGGTCTTGCCCTGTGCGCGTTTGCCGATGATTTCGAAGACCTGCTGCAGCCGCTCGACATGACCCTCGGTTTCCTCGCGGTGTTTTTCGAAACCCGCTTTCAACTCCTGGGACTGGGCGGCACGCGCCATCTTCGGCAGGGCGCGCAATATCTGGCGCTCGGCGAAATAGATGTCCTTGAGCGTATCGTAAAACAGATCTTCCAGCGTCTTTTCCTTGGCCATGGTTCCGTTCCTTTCTTGGGGATTTGCGCCCTTGGGCGACATTTCCTAGAAGTTGGCACCGGGCTAATTGTTCCCGCATTTTTCGGGTGGCCCCCCTGCATCGTCCGGGCGATGCTGCCGTCGGGAATCGGGAGGAGCGCGCATATGAAGAAACCGGGATCGATGAAGGGGCTCGAGGATCTTGGCCGGGTGCGGCTGTCGAAGAACTTCTTCCTTCGCGATTTCCTTCACTCGGAAATCGCCGATTTCTACCGTATCCCGAATATCCCGGACGATCCCGATCTCGCCATCGAAACCGGCCGGCGCCTGTGCGAGGAATTGCTGGAGCCGCTGGAAGCGACCTTCGGGCGCCTGCATATCCGCTCCGGTTATCGCTCGCCCGCCGTCAACCGCTTCGGCAACGAGAACGGGCTGAACTGCTCGACCAACGCCGCCACGGCCGCCCATCACATCTGGGACGCCAGGGATTTCGACGGCTGCATGGGGGCCGCCGCCTGTATTGCCGTGCCGTGGATGGTCGATCACTACAGCGATGAAAGCGACTGGCAGCGGCTTGCCTGGTGGATCCACGACCACCTGCCCTATGCCTCGCTCTGCTTCTTCCCGAAGCTATGGGCCTTCAACATCCAGTGGCATGAACGCCCGAAGCGGGTGATTCAGAGCTACGTGCGCCCGCGCGGTATCCTGACCAAGCCGGGCATGGCGAACTGGGAAGGGGATCATTCCGAATGGTATAAGGGCTTTCCGCCGCTTAGAAATTGATGCGGTAGCGGATGTGGCCCTCGCTCTTGACGTAGGTGTCGTAAAGCGAGCGGGCTGTCTTGTTCTGCTCGTTCGTATGCCAATAGAGCCGCGACCAGCCGTTCTTTGCGCAGAGCGCCACGAGGTCGTCCATCAAGGCCCGGCCGATGCCCTTGCCGCGCACATTCTTGGATACGAAGAGGTCTTCGAGATAGCAGTCCTTGCCACGGATCCATGTGCCTTCATGGGTCAGGCACAGTGCGAAGCCCACGACCTCGCCATCGAGTTCGGCAACCCGCATGAAGATTGCCGACGCCGGATCGAAAACCCGGCGCCAGGTGGAATCGGTGATGTCGGCATCGACGGTGACTTCGTAAAAGGCGAGATAGTCTGCCCAGAGCGCGCGCCAGCGCGTCTCGTCCTCGGGTCTCGCATCGCGGATCGTCGCGGTCATGCCGTCACCTCGTTTCAGGCGCCTGCCTGATCAAGCAGCGCCATTGCCTCGTCGGAAAGCTTGAGCGTTGCGGATTTCACCAGGCTTTCGAGCTGGGAGAGGCTCGTAGCGCTGGCGATCGGCGCCGTCACGCCCTTCTTGCGCAGGAGCCACGCAAGCGAGATTTCCGCCGGCCTGGCGCCGGTCTCGGCCGAGATCTTGTCGAGGGCGGCAAGAATGCGCATGCCCTTGTCGTCGAGATATTGCGCAACGCGGCCTTCACGGGCGCAGCCTTCCGTATCCGCCTTGCTGCGGTATTTGCCGGAGAGGAAGCCGGCGGCGAGGCTGAAATAGGTGATAACGCCGATGTCCTCCTTGATGCAGAGATCGGCAAGCGGGCCTTCGAAGCTCGAACGTTCGTAGAGATTATATTCCGGCTGCAGCGCCTGATAGCGCGGCAGGCCCGCCTTGTCGGCGGCGTCGAAAGAGGCCTGCAGCTGGGCCGCGTCGTAGTTCGAGCAGCCGACGGAGCGGATCTTGCCCTGTTCGAGAAGCTTGGCATAGGCGCCAAGCGATTCCTCGTGCGGCGTATCGGCATCCGGCCAGTGCGACAGGTAGAGGTCGATATAATCGGTCTGCAGCCGGCGCAGCGAATCCTCCACCGCCTTCAGGATATAGTTCGCCTTCAGCGTCTTGCCCTGGCCCATGTCCGAACCGACCTTGGTGATGATGACGGCCTTGTCGCGCGAGAGCTTTGCCTTCTTCAGCCACTTGCCGATGATCTCTTCGGAATCGCCGCCTTTGTTGCCCGGCACCCAGGCGGAATAGACGTCGGCCGTATCGATGGTGTTGAGACCGGCATCGAAGAAGGCGTCCAGGATATCGAAGGACGTTTTCTCGTCGGCCGTCCAGCCGAAGACATTGCCGCCGAAAACGATCGGCGAGACCGAAAGACCTGTTTTTCCAAGCCGGCGCATCTGCATGGCGCTCTCCCAAAATATTGAAGTGATTGAAATCAGAGGAAACGGCAGAACGCCGTTCGCGAGTAACCTAGCGCGGAGCGCCTTCGAAGGAAACCAAACTTCCGTGATCGGCCGTCGCGCCATTGCGCCGCATGAGGCGGCTGAATAAGGTGCGCCCGATCGAGTTCAGGAGGATGTCTCATGTTGCGTTTCGGTATTCTTTCAACGGCCAAGATCGGCCGCGACAACGTCGTTCCCGCCATCCAGGACGCCGAAAACTGCGTCATCACGGCAATTGCCAGCCGCGATTTTGCGCGCGCCCGGGACATGGCGGACCGCTTCTCCGTGCCGCACGCCTTCGGTTCCTACGAGGAAATGCTGGCATCCGATACGATCGATGCCGTCTATATTCCGCTGCCGACCTCCCAGCATGTCGAATGGTCGATCAAGGCAGCGGACGCCGGCAAACATGTGCTCTGCGAAAAGCCGATCGCGCTGAAGGCATCCGAGATCGATGATCTTATCGCCGCTCGCGACCGCAACAAGGTCGTCATCAGCGAAGCCTTCATGGTCACCTATGCGCCGGTCTGGCGCAAGGTCCGCTCGCTGCTGCAGGAGGGGGCGATCGGCGAGCTTCGCCATGTCCAGGGCGCTTTCACCTATTACAACCGCGACCCCGGCAACATGCGCAACATTCCGGAACTTGGCGGCGGCGGCCTGCCCGATATCGGCGTCTATCCGGTCATCAGCACGCGCTTTTCCACCGGCAAGGAACCGTCCTGGGTGCAGGCCATCACCGAGCGTGACGCGGAATTCGGCACCGATATCTATTCCAGCGTGAAGGCCGATTTTGGTGATTTCGAGCTGAGCTTCTACATCTCCACGCAGATGGCCGGCCGCCAGGTCATGGTCTTCCACGGCACGGACGGCTATATCGAGGTCAAGTCGCCCTTCAACGCCAATCGCTGGGGACCCGAGGAAATCGAAGTGACCAATCGCGGCCACAACGAATCCCGCATCATCCGCTTCCAGGATAGCCGGCAGTACAGGTGCCAGGCGGAGGCTTTTGCCCGCGCCGCGGCTGGCGAGAAGGAAGAAATCGTCACGCTGGAAGATTCCAGGCTCAACCAGAAGGTCATCGATGCCATCTATCGCGCCAGCGAGCAGGATGGCTGGGAAGCCGTCTGAACCCTATTCGGCTTTGCCGCGGAAGACGAAGCGGGAATAGCCGAAGAAGCTGAAGAACATCGACGCTGCGGTCGCGAGCACCATTGCGATCAGCGGCTGCAGCGCCGGCAGCGACAGGAGCAGCGCCGAATAGAGCCCGTAATTGACAAGGGCCGCCGTCACCCCGACCGAGCCGTAGCGGAAGCCTTCCGCCGCCAGCGACCGGCCTGACCGGTCGAAGGTGAAGGTCCGGTTGAAGGCCCATGTCGTCGCCATCGCCAGCGCAATGGCAATCAGCCGGGCAATGAAGGGACCGAGCGGCGTCAGGTGCAGAAGGGCAGCAAGCACGCTCGCATCGACGATGAAGCCCAGTCCACCGGCGATCGCGAAGCGAATGAGCTTCTTCATGCGGCATCGGCCTTTTTGCCATCTAGCGTCATTGGCGCGCTCTTATCCCTTGCTGAGACCGGCGCTGCCAGGCTCATATAGTGGATGCGCAATTGCTCGGCCCGCGCCCGTGCAACGGAGTCCAGAATGACGCCGGCCGTAAACAGCATGATGGAGATCATTGCGAGCGCTGTCGAGAGCACCCAGGTCGGCATGCGGCTGACGAGGCCGGTCGCGAAATATTCCGCCAGCACCGGCCCCATGAAGCCGAGGCTTGCCAGCATGAAGAGGGCGCTGATCGTGCCGAAGAAAGCAAAGGGCCGCGTCTCCTTCATCAGCATGGCAAACATCCAGAGGATCTTGCTGCCATCGCGGAAGGTCGAGAGCTTGGAATGCGAACCTTCCGGGCGCCTGCCGTAGTGCAATTCCAGCTCGCTGACAGGCAATTTCAGCCGCGACGCATGCACCGACATTTCCGTCTCGATCTCGAAGCCGCCGGAAACCGCCGGGAAGCTTTTGACGAAGCGGCGCGAGAAGGCGCGGTAGCCGGAGAAGATATCGGTAAAGTCAGGCCCGAAGATCGCGCGGTAGAGGATGTTGAACAGCCGGTTGCCGAGGGCGTGACCCTGCCGGCCGGCATCGTCATGCACGCCGCGCCGGGTCCCGACCACCATGTCGGCCCGTTCGGTCAGCAGCGTCCGCACCAGCTCTTCGGCATCCTCCGGCGCATAGGTCCCGTCGCCGTCGGCGATGATGTAGATGTCGGCGTCGATATCGGCGAACATGCGCCGCACCACATGGCCCTTGCCCTGGCGCCGCTCCCGCACGACATGCGCGCCGGCAAGCATGGCATGCAGCGCCGTGCCGTCGGTGGAATTGTTGTCGTAGACATGGATATGCGCGTCGGGCAGCGCTGCCCGGAAACCTCTGACGACAGAACCGATCGTCGCCGCTTCGTTGTAGCAGGGCAGCAGAACGGCAATATCAGGACTTTCGCTGAGCGATCGCGCCATGGGGTTACACTCGTCACAAAGAAACCACGGCGAACTTACGCCATGCAGCGTTAACAAGCCCCTATGAGAAACAGGAGCCGTCACTCCCTGTGGTTTACACTTTCTTGACAAGCCAGGGCTAAGGTTGCCCATCACGTAAACGACCTGGCTATCATGATGAACGCAGTGCAGCCGATCGCCAAGGCGCAATCCGCATCGGCGAGGTCCGGTCTCATCGGCAGCATCCGGCAGATGCTGGTGCATCTTCTGCCGTCCGCCCTCATCTACACCCTTGTCCTGATCGGCGTCATCACCGTCATGAAATATGCCGGCGGGCCGGTCGATTATGTCGGCCCCGACAATGACGACGGCATGCGCCTCGTGGAGGTCAGGGATTTCCTGAACGGGCAGGGCTGGTTCGATCTGATGCAGTATCGGCTCGGCCTGGGCGAGGGTACGCTGATGCACTGGTCGCGGCTGATCGACCTGCCGATTGCCACGCTGATCCGCGTCTTCGGCCTCTTCCTCGGCCATGACGGCGCGGAAGCTGCGGCACTCCTGGTCTGGCCGCTGTCGCTCGTTTTCCCCGCCATGCTTGCCATGGGCCTTGCCGGCCGGCGTGTCGGCGGCCTTGCCGGCATGCACCTGTCCTTCTGTTTTGCCGGCATGGCGATCTATACCGGCAATCGCTTTGCGCCCGGCGCCATCGATCATCACAACGCCCAGCTCGCGCTGGTCGCGACCATGGTGGCAATGCTCTTCGATGAAAAGCAGCGCGCGTGGAACTATGCCGTTGCTGGCGCTTCGGCCGCAGTGGCAATCGCCATCGGCGCGGAGACCACGCCGTTCGTTGCCATCTATTGCCTGGTCGTGGCGCTGCTCTGGGTCTGGGAAGGCGAACCGTTTGCCGCCGCTGCCAAGGCTTTCGGGCTCAGTCTTGCCGTCACCATCAGCATCCTCTTCTTCGCGACAGTGCCGCCGCAGCGCTATTCGGCGGTGACTTGCGACAATCTCTCGCTCGGCTTCTATAGCCTGGCGACGATCGGCGGCGGTCTGCTGCTCGCCTCCGCGATCTTTGCCAGCCGTCTCGGCCGCGGCTTGCGTTTGGCCGTGCTTGCGGTCGTCGGCGCTGCCGTCTTCGGGTCGGCCCTGGTCATTGCGCCTGAATGCCTGCACAACCCGCTCGCCGATCTCGATCCCATGCTGGTCGAGCTCTGGCTGCGCAATGTCTCGGAAGCGCAATCCGTTCTCGCGCTCAGCCGCAGAGATCCCTTTTCGGTCGGCGCATTTTATGCGCCTGGCCTGTTCGCGATCGCTGTCTGCATTTTCCGCGCCCTGCAGGGAGATCGCGTGCAGCTCCACCTCGTGCTTCTGGCGCTTCTGAGTGTCAGCTGGGCCGTCGCTCTGGTCCAGGTCCGGGGCGCCGTCTTCTCAAACCTCTTGTCCATCCTGCCGCTTGCCCTGCTCATCATCGACGTGCGCCGCATGTCGAACGGCGACAGCGAAAATGCCGCGGCTGCCCTCGTCTATATCCTGACGGTTCTGGCAAGCGTGCCGGCCGTGTGGGCCGTCGGCGGCGCGCTCGTCGAAATGCAGGTCAACAAGACGAAGAATGCGCAGGAGGCCGAAAGTCCTTCATGTTCCTCCAGGCAGGCGCTCGCTCCGCTTGCCGGCCTGCCTGCGGGACTTGTTTCCGCGCCGTCGGAAATGGGCGTGCCGATCCTGCGCTACACCGCCAACCGTGTTTTGTCGGCCCCCTATCACCGCAACCAGGGTGGCATGTTGACCGAGATGCATATCGGGCTGGCGGAGCCGCAGGAGGCGGAAGCGTTTCTGAAGGGGGCGGGCGTCACGATACTTGCCTTCTGCCCGGATGATCTGCAGACCAGCGAGATCGCCAGATTGAAGCCCGACGGGCTTTATGCGCAGCTTGGCAAGGGCAATGTTCCGGCCTATCTCGACCCGCTGCCGAAGGCCGCCGACAGCGGCGTCCAGTTCTTCCGCTACCGTATGACGTCGAACTGACGCTTGTTTTCAGGAGTGGACGCGTACGGCCCGCAGACGGTCGGTGGTGAACAGGCCGCCGAGATAAAGCAGAAGGCCGGCATTGTAACCGATGATCGTGTAGAGAAGTGCCAGGAATGACACGGCGCCGCCGGAGGCGATGGCAGCGGCAGCAAAGGTCAGGCCGATCAACATGGCGACGATTGCGATAACACCGGCCGAGCGCATGAGGCCGACGGTGAGGCCCAATGTGGTTGCTGTCAGGATGATCATGTCGTCACCTCTTCTTCAGGTCGTTTGCGAGGAGCCTAGGGGTCCTCCGCTAACAAAAGTTTATTTGCCACCCTTAACGAAAGCTGCACTTGCGGCCATGGTTACGGATGCGTTCACCTGACGGCATTTCCTCCGGCTCGCGCCGGGCACCTGTGTCGATACGGATCAACTCTGTTACAGGCTGAAAAGTTCCGTTACTTTTTCGCTTACGTAAACGGAACTTTCCGGCTGCACCATCGGCGTTGGAACGAAGCAGCATCACGCTGACACTTCGATCGCGCCTGATCGACCGGTTTTCGGAAAGAGGGCGAGCCGAAACCTGTGCGGTTGAGCAAGAGCGACAATACGGGAAGCGATCCCTCCCGCGCCATTCATCGACGGGGAATTTTCACTGTCACCAGCATGCTCATTTTTCGGGTCGGTGTTCGCCACTCCCTACGAACGTGAATGATACTAAGATTTTTTTTGGAGGAGCGATATCCCTATTTCTTGGGTCTCTCACCGATTTTTGAACAAAAAGCCGCCCTTCTCCGGCCCCGACCTTTCCGTTTGGCGGTGTTCAAAATAAAAAGGGGGGATGAGCAATGTCCTTGACGGCGATTCGCCCACCAATCTTGCGGAATATTCGGTCTCGGAGCTTTCCGGTTCCATCAAGCGGACCGTCGAGACAGCCTTCGATCAGGTGCGTGTGCGCGGCGAGATTTCCGGCTATCGCGGCCCGCATTCCTCGGGCCATGCCTATTTCTCGCTGAAGGACGACCGCGCGCGTATCGACGCGGTCATCTGGAAGGGCACTTTTTCCCGCCTGAAATTCCGCCCGGAAGAGGGCATGGAGGTGATCGCGACCGGCAAGGTCACGACGTTCCCCGGCTCCTCCAAATACCAGATCGTCATCGAGACGCTGGAGCCGGCCGGTGCCGGCGCGCTGATGGCGCTGATCGAGGAACGCAAGCGCCGGCTCGGCGCCGAGGGCCTTTTCGATCCCGCGCGCAAGAAGCGCCTGCCGTTCATGCCAAAGGTGATCGGCGTCGTGACCTCGCCGACCGGCGCCGTCATCCGCGATATCCTGCATCGCATCTCCGATCGTTTCCCGGTTCACGTCGTCGTCTGGCCGGTCAAGGTGCAGGGGGAGGGTTCCGGCGAGGAAGTGGCGAACGCCATCCATGGCTTCAACGCACTGGAGCCCGGCGGCGCCATCCCGCGCCCCGATGTGCTGATCGTCGCCCGCGGCGGCGGTAGCCTCGAAGATCTCTGGAGTTTCAACGACGAAATCGTCGTGCGCGCCGCAGCCGATAGCCGGATTCCGTTGATCTCGGCTGTCGGTCACGAGACGGACTGGACCCTGATCGATTACGCCGCCGATGTCCGCGCCCCGACGCCGACGGGTGCCGCCGAAATGGCCGTTCCCGTGAAGGCCGAGCTTGATGCGCAGGTGGCTGGCCTTACCGCGCGCCTGCAAGGCGCCGTCAGCCGCCAGATGGATCAGCGCCGCCAGTCCGTCCGCGCCCTGATGCGCGCCCTGCCGTCGCTCGATCAGCTGCTGGCGCTGCCCCGCCGCCGTTTCGACGAGGCCGCGACCGGCCTGGGCCGCGGGCTGGAACTCAACACCATCAACAAGCGCCGCGGTTTCGAGCGTGTCGCCTCGCATCTGCGCCCGGACGTGCTCTCCAACCGCATCACCGAGCGTCGGCAGCTTCTGAACGAACGCATGGCCCGGGCCGAGCGAACGGTCGAGCGCCTGCTCGATCGTTCGAAATCGCGTATCGAACGCGCCGAGGCCATTTTGGCCTCTTTGCCGGCCCGACTGAAAACGCAGACCGACCGCGGTCGTGAACGCCTCGGCAATCTCTCGCGTCATGCCGATACGGCGATCCGCCACCAGCTGACGCGTGCCCGCGCCGAGCTTTCCGCGCAGGATCGCGTTCTTCAGTCTCTCTCCTACAAAAACGTGCTGAAGCGCGGCTATGCCGTCATCCGCGACGAGGAGAACAGGCCGATTTCGCAGGCATCGGCGCTCTCCGCCGGCATGGGCATCGCCATTGAATTTGCCGACGGGCGTGTCGGCGCCATGACGACAGAGGGCGGCGCTGCGCCATCGGGAACCAGGAAGCGCGCCGCCAGGGCCGGCGAGCCGCCGAAGCAGGGAAGCCTGTTCTAGCAATGCGGATCCTGCTGGTCCTCGCCCATCCGCTCTCGGAAAGCTTTGCCGCCTCTGTGGCGCGTACCGCCCGCGAGGCGCTCGAAGCCTCCGGCCATACCGTCGATCTTCTGGATCTCTATGCCGAAGATTTCGATCCGCGCCTGTCCGAGGCCGAAAGGAACGGCTATTTCGATCTGCCCTACGATACGTCCGCCGTCGCCGGCATCGTCGCCCGATTGAAAGCGGCTGACGGCCTGGTTCTGGTCTTCCCGCAATGGTGGTTCAATTTTCCGGCCATCCTGAAGGGTTTCTTCGATCGCGTCTTTGCGCCGGGCGTGGCCTTCACCCACGATGCCGCCGGCGGCCGCATCGTGCCGCAGCTCACCAATATCAGGCTTCTCTACGCACTGACGACGACGGGCTCGCCCTGGTGGCTGGTGCATTTCTATATGGGCAATCCCGTCCGTCGGCTGCTGAAGCGTGGCATCGCCAATTTCTGTTCGAAGAAACTCGTCTTCCGCATGATCAGCCTGCATGACATGGACCGTGCGACGCAAGCCAGACGCAGGGCGCACCTGGAACGCATCCGCAGGGCGCTCGCGGCCGTCTGACTATTCGAAATCAGACAGGAATTTCTTGAGCAGCCGGTCGAGCGCTGCCTTGTCCTCGGCCGTCAGGTTGCGCGTCAGCCGCTGCTGGTTGGCGACATGCGCGCCGACCGCCTCTTCCACCGCCGCCAAACCCTTCTCGGTCAGCGCAATCAGCACGCTGCGCCGGTCTTCGGGATTGAACAGCCGTTCCACGAAGCCGGCCTTTTCCAGCTGATCGATCCGGTTCGTCATCGTACCGGAACTGACCATCGTCATGCCGAGCAGTTCTCCGGGCGAAAGCCGGTAGGGCGGGCCGGAGCGGCGAAGCGTGGCCAGCACGTCGAAGGCGGAGGAGGAGAGACCGTGTTCGAGCAGAACCGCTTCCACCTCGCGGGCGATATGCGTCGTCAGCCGCTTCAGCCGGCCGAAGATGCCCATGGGCTCGACATCCAGCTCCGGCCGCTCGCGCCGCCATTGCGCCAGGATTCTGTCGACGTGATCTTCCCCGCTCTTGTCCATGTCGCATCGATACCAGCAGATATCTTGACGTCAAGATAAAATCCGCTATCCTGAATTTATCTTGACGTAGAGATTCTTGATATGAAGACAAATTCACGCCATGCCGCCGATGTGATGACGACTGCGATTGCGCCGGCCATCTGGGGCAGCACCTATTTCGTTACGACGTCCTTTCTGCCGCAAGGTTATCCGCTGACATCAGCGATGCTGCGCGCGCTGCCGGCCGGGCTGCTTCTGCTGCTGATTGTGCGCAAATTGCCGGCGGGCAGCTGGTGGGGCCGCGCCTTCATTCTCGGCGCGCTGAACTTTTCGTTCTTCTGGGCCATGCTCTTCGTTTCGGCCTATCGCCTGCCCGGCGGCGTGGCTGCGACGGTCGGCGCCGTGCAGCCACTGATCGTCATTGCGCTCTCGCGCCTCTTCCTTGGCAAGCCGATCCGCTTCATGGCCGTTGCCGCCGGTCTGATCGGCATGGCAGGTGTGGCGCTGCTGGTGCTGACGCCGAAAGCGGCACTCGATCCCGTCGGCGTTGCCGCAGGTCTTGCCGGCGCGGTCTCCATGGCTTTCGGCACCGTGCTGACCCGCCACTGGCAGCCGCCCGTCTCCAGCCTGACCTTTACGTCCTGGCAATTGACCGCAGGCGGCATCCTGCTCGTGCCTGCGGCCTTTTTCCTGGAGCCGGCGCTTCCCATGCCGACGCTGGCCAATATCCTCGGCATCGCCTGGCTCGGCCTCGTCGGAGCTGCCTTCACCTATATTTTGTGGTTCCGCGGCCTCTCGCGCATAGAGCCTTCGGCCGCGGCCTCGCTCGGCTTTCTGAGCCCGCTCGTCGCGACGCTGCTTGGCTGGCTGGCGCTCGGCCAGAGCCTGACGCCAACCCAGATCTCGGGCTTTGCCATGGTGTTGTTCAGCGTCTGGCTCAGCCAGCGCAGCCTGATGCCGAAGGCGAGCGTTCCTATGCCCACTCGCCCTGGCGCATCACCGGCACCCGCGAGCCGTCAGGCTTGATGCCGTCGATATCGACCTTGTCGGAGCCGATCATCCAGTCGATATGGATCAGGCTGGAATTGCCGCCCTGCGCCCTGATCTGCTCCTGGCTCAGCGAAGCGCCGTCGAGGAAGCATTTCGAATAGCACTGGCCGAGCGCGATGTGGCAGGAGGCGTTCTCGTCGAACAGCGTGTTGTAGAAGAGGATGCCGCTTGCCGAAATCGGCGAGGAATGCGGCACCAGCGCCACTTCGCCCAGCCGGCGCGCGCCCTCGTCCGTATCGAGCACCTTGTTCAGCACCTGCTCGCCGCGCGAGGCCTTGGCTTCGACGATGCGGCCGCCCTCGAAGTGAACCCGGATATTGTCGATCAACGTGCCCTGATGCGAGAGCGGCTTGGTGCTGGACACATGGCCCTCCACGCGCAGCGCATGCGGCGTGGTGAAGACTTCCTCGGTCGGGATGTTCGGATTGCAGGTAACGCCGTTCTTGGCCGTCGAGGAGCCGCCGTGCCACTCGTGGCCGTCCGCCAGGCCGACGGTCAGGTCCGTGCCCGGGCCGGTGAAATGCAGCGAGGCGAAACGCTCGCCGTTCAGCCAGGACGAGCGCTTGGCGAGATTGGCATTGTGCTCGGCCCAGGCGGCGATGGGATCGGGCACGTCGACGCGCGATGCCGCAAAGATCGCCTTGGCGAGTTTGGCGACGGCGATTGCCTCGGGATCGTCAGGGAAGACGACCTTCGCCCAGGAGGGATTGGGGTAGGAGACGATGTTCCAGTTGATATCGAAATTGGAGATCTTTTCCAGCGCCGGCTTGTAAGCCGTGGAATTGGCGCGGTTGGCGCGGCCGACCTTGCTGGGGTCCTGCTCGGCCAGCAGCATCGGGTTGTCGCCGGCAACGGCAAGACGGGCGGCACCGTTTTCATAGGCTTTCGCCATGCCGTCATAGAGCCAGCCGGAAGCCCGGTCGAAGCTTTCGTCGCTGCCGTACTGGTAGCGGGCAAGCGTCGTCTCCTCGTCGGAATAGAAGGTGGAAACGAGGCCGGCGCCCGAGAGATAGGCGTGTTTGGTAATCAGCCGTACCAGCGGCAGCGCCACGACCGGGGCGGTGATGACGAGATCCTGCCCTTGCTGCAGCTGCAGGCCGACCTTGATGGCGACTTCCGCGAGCTTCTCGAGTCTGGCGGGATCAACGGTGTTCTGGCTCTGGGGCATGAAAGTCATGGTTCAACCTGCCTTCTGTCATCGACGGTGGGAGGCTGGAAGACTTAGACCCGTTTGCGGCGAAAATGAAGCGCGCCGCAGCCGAAATGATGCGGCCGGACAGATGTCCGGCCGCGCTGAAACATGCCTCTTTCAGGCTGCGACAGACTGCCTGAGCAGGATGGAATTGTGCTGTCTGAGGAATTCCCTCAGCCGGGAAGAATAGTCGTCGCCGACGGCCCCCTTGACGCTTGCGCGCTCGCAGAGCGCCTTGCGCCAGCGCTGCACTCGCTCCAGCCCGTCGAAGATGCCGCTGTCGCCAAGCGTGTCGAAAAGATCGAAATAGCGGAACACGGGCGCAAAGACGGCATCGACGAGGCTGAAGCTGGCGCCGGAAAAATACGGTCCGTCGGCCAGTGCCGCTTCAACCGTCTCGAACTTGGCGGCGAGGGCCTTGCGCTTGGTCTCGAGCTGCAGCGCATCCTCGGCCGTTTCATAACCCCAGAGATCGGAAAGCACCGACGAGCCGAATTCCATCCAGCCGCGGTGGCGGGCACGCGCCAGCGGATCGGCGGGATGCAGGGCTGCACCCGGCTGCGTTTCCTCCAGATATTCGCAGATAACACTGCTTTCAAACAGCACGGCCTCGCTGCCGTCCGCTTGCTCGATCCGCAGCAGCGGGACTTTGCCGAGCGGCGAGATTTTCAGGAACCAGTCCGGCTTGTTGGCGAGGTCGATATTGATGCGCTCGAAAGGCACCTGTTTTTCAAGAAGCGCGATCGCGGCCCGCTGCACATAGGGGCAAAGGTGGTGGCTGATCAGGGTAAGCTTGCTCATGGCGATCTCCGGGGCCGCGCCATGCGGCCGATAGATGGACGACAAAGTAGATGCAATTGCATATAATAGCTGTTGCGTCGCCGATCAAGTTAAATGTAATTGCATCTATGTCCGATGAGCACCCAAGACCGAGCGATGCCGCCACCAGCGCATGGATACACGTCATGCGCGCCCGCGACCGTCTGCTCGCCGCGATCGAGGCCGATCTGAAGACGGCAAAAATGCCGCCGCTTTCCTGGTATGATGTCCTCTGGGAGCTGGCGCGCTCGCAGGACGGGCGATTGCGTCCCTATGAGATCGAGGAACGGACGCTGCTTGCGCAATATAACCTGTCGCGTCTGGTGGACCGGCTGGAAAAGGAGGGCCTGGTCCGCCGAGAGACATTCGACGAGGATGCACGCGGCCGCTGGGTGGTGATCACCGATGCCGGGCGTCGGTTGCGAGAGCGCATGTGGGCGGTCTACGCGAAATCCATCGAGGCGAATATCGGCTGCAGGCTTACAGAGCGTGAGGCGAATACCATAACGGCCTTGCTCGCGCGTTTCCTTTGATCAGGCGATCAAGGGCGCGCCGGCCGCCTTCAGCACCTTCAGCGCGTCCTTGGGGTCCAGCCGAACCTGCAACCCGCGCTGCCCGCCATTGATGTAGACCTGCGCCTCGGCAAGCGCGGTTTCTTCGATCGCCGTGGGAACGGTCTTCTTCTGCCCGAAGGGGCTGATGCCGCCGACATGGTAGCCCGTCAGCCGCTCCGCGTCGGCCGGCTTCATCATATTGGCCGATTTGCCGCGAAAGGCGCTGGCAAGCTTTTTCATGCTGACCTCGCGGTCGGACGGTACGACCACGCAGACCGGCTTCCCGTCCACTTCCGCCATCAGCGTCTTCAGGACGCGATGCGGCTCCTCGCCGAGCGCCTCGGCGGCCTGCAGCCCGACACGCTCGCCGTTCGGATCATAGTCATAGGTATGGACCGTGAAGGCGATGCCGGCCTGCGTGAGAACCTGGGTGGCGCGGGTGGTCTTCGACATGGCTCAGCCCTTGAACGTCTGCGCGTAATTCTCCGGCTTGAAGCCGATCAGCAGCTTGCCGTCCGCTTCCAGCACCGGCCGCTTGATCATCGAAGGCTGGTCGAGCATGAGGGCGATCGCCTTCTCGCGGTCAAGGTTTTCGCGCGCCGCGTCCGGCAGGCTGCGGAAGGTCGTGCCGGCGCGGTTCAGCACCGTTTCCCAGCCGGCCTCGTCGGTCCAGCGTTCCAGATGCGCCCGATCGATGCCGGCGGCCTTGTAGTCATGAAACGCGTAGGCAACGCCGTGGCTGTCCAGCCAGCTGCGGGCCTTCTTCATCGTGTCGCAATTCTTGATCCCGTAGATGGTGATGGCCATGCCGGTTCGATCTCCCTGTTTCGGCAGGGAGATATCATGGCGGATGAGCGCTGCAAACGCCGTCTGGCGCTTATCCCTCAAGCTCTTCGATGAGCGCCGGCAGGTCGGCCACGGTCTCGATGATGTAATCGGCACCGGCGGCGATCAGCTTCTCGCCGATCCGCCTGTGCAGGTCGGCGCGTGCCTCCGGCGACAACGCATCCAGCTCTTCGGGCGTCAGGCCCGCCTCGTTGCCGGAGAGCGTCACACCGACGGTCACGCAGCCGGCAGCGGCACCTTCGGCAATGCCGGGTTCGGTATCGTCCACCTTCAGCACGGCGCAGGCCGGATAGACCATCAGGTCGAGAAAGCACTTATACATGCCGATCGGCGTCGGCCGGCCGAGCGGCAGATCGTCGGCACAGATCAGATTGTCGGGTGTATAACCCTGTTCGGCAGCGAGCGGCAGGACCCGCTCCATGATCGAGCGCGTATAGCCGGTGGTCGAGCCGATCTTCATCCGCCGTTCGCGCAGATATTCGATGGTTTTGATCGCGCCCGGCACCAGCGTGCAATAGTCGGCCACGACGGCTTCGTTCAGCGGCACGAAAAGCTCGTAGACGCGGTCGACGGCCGCCTCGTCGGCAGCTGTCCCCTGCGCGGCCTGCCAGCGGGCGGCGATATGCGGCTCGGCCAGCATCGCTGCGATATGCGCGCGCTTGGGAAGCCCCATCGGCCTGCGGGCATCGGCGATCGTCACCTCGACGCCGACCTTGCCGAAGGTTTCCACAAAGGCGCCCATCGGTGCAAAGGAACCGAAATCGATGACTGTGCCGGCCCAGTCGAAGACCACTGCCTTGAACTGCATCATGCTGCGCTCCCGTAAAGATCTTCGATGGTCTCCTCGCCGATGCCGAAGGCGGTCGAGGCGCCGCAGCCTGCGGTGACGATGACGATGCGCAGCGCGTCGGAAGGCCTGTCGGTAAACCGCCAGCGGTCCGGGGCAGACGCATAGGTGCCGACCCAGCGCTCGGTGATGAAGCGCCCCGGAAGATTGAGCACGGCGTCCATTTCGTCGAGCGTCAGCCGGTCCACCCGTTCCAGGCCGAAAGGATCGGGCGTTTCGCAGTAGTGATGGCTGTCGCCCACGATCAGCGAGCCGTCTTCCGACTGCGTGACGATCAGATGGATGCCGTTTTCCCGTTCCGGCTTGAATTCGCGGTCGAGCCGCGCCTTCAGCGCCGTCGCTTCCGGCAGTTCGGCATAACCGAGATAGCGCCCAAGCCCGAGATCGGACATGACGGCGGTGCTGAGCGAAACGCGCTGGGCCGGGACCACACGCATCATCTGCAGCTTACAGCGGGTGACGTTGTAGGCGGCGATCCGGTCCGCAAACAGGCTCTTGAAATCGTCGCCGGGGCAGACGACCATCGTCTCCGCCTCGATCACTCCGGTCGAGGTTTCCACGCGCGGCGGCTCCACGGCGCGCACGGCTGTCGAGCGGCGGAAGTCGATGCCGTATTTGACTTCGAGATAGCGGGCGAGCAGGGGAATGGCCGTGCGGGATTCGACCCGCAATTCGTGCGGACTGTAGAGCGTGAAGCGCCCCGCCTCCGGCCGCAGGGCCGGCACGAGCCGCCGCGCTTCGTCGAGCGTCAGCCTTTCGCAGCCCTCGCCCATCTCCGTGCGCAGGAAGGCATCGATCACGGCTTCGGATTCGTCGAGCCTTGCGGCCAGCAGCAGCCCGCGCTGCAGGACGTCGATGCCGGCGTCGTCGACGATTTCGGCCCAGATATCGCGGGCCTGACGCGCCTTCTCCCAGCAGTCGCCGGCCTGCTGGCCGGTCACCGTCACAAAGCCGAAATTGCGTACCGATGCACCGTTTGCCTGCGCGTCGCGGTCAACCACGACGACCCGCTTGCCGCGCTTTGCCGCCGCCAGCGCATGCGCCAGCCCGACGATCCCCGCGCCGACGATCGCAATGTCGTAATGCGGCATGAAAGCTCCTTCGCAACATGTCTGCAACGGCTTGGCGGATTTTCTTGAAGCCCGTGTGACAGTTGCGCGCAGCCTTACATCAGCATGTGGAAAAGAACGCCGCTTCAGTCTTCCAGCGTGCCGGCCTTTCGCGCTGCCTTGCTCGGCCGGTCGGCGGCAATTTTCATCAGGTCGCCACGCCGGCGCACCAGCCGGTCGGAGATGCGCGTCAGCAGCAGCCCGTCCTGCGGCGCGCGGATGTCGATGTCGCCCTCGACAAAGCCGGGCCGGGTGACGATCGTCGCCAGAAGCTCTCCTTCCTGGACGCGTTCACCGATAGTGCGATGGAACAGCACGGTGCCGCCCTCAGGCGCGCGCAGGATCTCGACATTGTCGAGCGGCACGGCCGGCCCGGAAAAGGTGGCGGCCGCGGCGGCTTCGCCGGTGACGACGCCACGCCCGATCAGGAATTGCAGCAGGCCCCGGGCATCTTTCTCGGCCGTGCCGGAATAGACATCGCGCCATCCGCGCAGCTCCACCGTGACCGAGAGCTTGCCCGGAAGCTTCGCCTTGCGCTCGCCCGGCGCCTCGTATTTCCAGGCAAAGCCGACGGCTTCCTCGAAGGCGGAGCTCTCGCCGTCCGAAAGCAGTACCGCCTGCATGTCGAGCGCGCCGGCAAGGTCCGCCGCTTCCGGCCAGAAGGCTTCGTCGATATAGGCATATTGCAGTGATTCATCGTCGCAATGCAGGTCGAGCACCAGATCGGCGCCGAGCGCCATATGGATCAGCTCCCGCTTCAGGCGATCGGTAGCCGGATACTTATCAAGTTCGTCAACCAGCTCCGGCCGGTCGAGGACGGAGATCAGCGGAAAGTCGCGGTTGAAGTTGGTCCGCGAGCCGAGATCGAACCTGCCTTGCAGCTCACCGAAATGCGACTGCGCCGCCCCGATCGGGTTGGCCTGAGGTACGAGCGTGATGTCGCCGGCGATGCGCCCCGCGCTTTCGGCCTGCCGCAGCATCCCGCAGAGGAAATGCGCCAGTGCCGTTCCCGGCAGTTCGTTGGCGTGCAGCGCCGCCTGGATATAGACCTTGGGCGCCGCAGGATCGCTTCCCTTGAAACGGATGACCGGCAACCGCCATTCGATACCGGGCGTATCGCCTGGGATGATGATCTCTGAAACGTCCACTGTCTTGCTCCGCATTGAGGCATTGGGGTCGGAGTCTTATGCGAATCTTCGCCCGCCGCGCAAGCGCAGCTCAGGCAAGCAGCGGCCAACGGCCGACCACGTTATGCTCGCCCTTTCCGTAGACGCTGTGAATCAGCAGGAATTCCCGGACGCTCCAGCTGACCGGCCGGTCGAGCTTTTCGGGCAGAACGGTCTTGCGATCGTAAAGCAGCGTCATGTGCGGCGTCAGATGACCGCCGAGATTATAGGGCAATCCCGCCTCGCACAGGCCCTCCTGTATCTGGCGGCGAAGATCCAGCAGCGCCTCGTTTTCCTGCCTGCCGCAGATGACAAAGGCCTGCGGTTCGCCTGGATGGCGGAAGCTCATGACCTCGTCGAGCACAAGTTCGAACGGTCGTGCGCGCACCGTCGCCGCCACCTGTTCGGCGCCGAACACGATATCCTGCGGCAGCCTGCGGTAAGCGCCGATACCGTTCAGCGTGACGTGCAGCAGTTCGCGCGGTCGCGAAGGTGCAGACAGTGAATGGGCGTGGCGATAGGTCTGGGCGATCTCCAGCGCTTCGGATGCCGCCTCGCTGGTTGGCCGAAGCATGAAGAACAGCCTGTCGTGACGTTTGCCGATGGGGCCGGAATTCTCTCGGGAATCTGAACCATTCGGGTCGAGCGGAAAATGAGGCATCTGAACTACGGACTACATCGTTCGCCTCCTTGTCGTACAAGGAGGAACTTATCAGGGCCATTCGTTCCGTCAAGAACAAAACGGGAACATTTGCCGCAAAAAAATCAAAGAGAAACGGCTGCCGAAAAGCAGCCGTTTGCGAATGTCGGATGAACCAGAATGCCTCAGGCGGCGTCCTTGACCGGCTCGGCCGTCTTCTTGGGCGACTTGGCGCGCGCTGCCTTCGGCGGCACGAGGCGGAGAACGTCGTCTGCCAGCAGGCGGGCATTGTCCTGCGCCTTGTCGAGATTGCTGACGCGTCCCGGGTCCATCGTATAGAGGCTGCCGCCGGAAACGAACATGTCGCGATAGGCGGCCCGTTCGACCAGTGCGGTATCGACCACATTCACCTGCTGCATTGCCAGCAGGCCCTTGACGGCAAGCAATGCGCGCGTGGTGATGATCGAGCTGATCCGGGTAAGCACAACCGAGTGCGGAATGCGGATATCGTGCTGGGCAGCAAGCTGCTTCATGATATCGAGCACCTGTGCGCCGCCGACGGCATCCATGGCGCAGCCCTGCACCGGAACCATCACGTGATCGGAAAAGCCGATGGCCTTGGCCATGAGCGGGCTCATGCCGGCCGGCAGGTCGACGATGATGTAGCCGCCGCGCTTCTTGAGGTCCTTGATCTGCTGTTCGATCGTGTCCTCGGTGACATTGGAGATGACAGCGAATTCGGCCGCGTCACCGGTCAGCTGGCGCCAGCGCGTGGCCCATTGCTGCGGGTCTGCGTCGAGAACGGAAACGCGATGGCCACGGCGAGCCAGTTCTGTGGCAAGAACGAGGGCGACCGTCGTCTTGCCGGCCCCTCCTTTCGTATTCGCAAATGTAAGTGTTGGCATCGATTACCTCGGGTTGAAGGTTGCGGCGGTCATCCCTGGGAGAGGCGCGTCTCGGGCTTTAAGGAACAGCGGCTTTCGCAGTGATGAGACGAAAAGGTCAGGCAGCAACCTTGCGTGGCGCTGTTTTATCATGCTGTCCGAGGTTGATTTTTTCTGGGGCGATCGAAGAGGGCGCGCGCCAACCGCTGCGCGCTCGCCGTCGCGCTGCCCGAATGCTGAGCCGCCGTGGCAGCCGCTCTCGATGATATGGCCCTGGCCGCCATGCCGATGAAACAGCCGGACGGCCGGCAAAGGTCGCCCGCAGCTTGCCTTCCGTGCCTCGGACGAGCCTTGTTACGCCGGCGACACGGAGTTCGTCATGACGGTGACTTGCCCGTCACTCCCACTCGATCGTGCCGGGCGGCTTGCTCGTTACGTCATAAACGACGCGGTTGATGCCGCGGACTTCGTTGATGATGCGGGTGGCGGCGCGGCCGAGGAATTCCATGTCGTAGTGATAGAAATCCGCCGTCATGCCGTCGACCGACGTGACCGCGCGCAATGCGCAGACGAACTCGTAGGTGCGGCCGTCGCCCATGACGCCGACGGTCTGGACGGGCAGCAGCACGGCGAAAGCCTGCCAGATCGCGTCGTAGAGGCCGGCCTTGCGGATTTCGTCGAGATAGATCGCATCGGCTTCGCGCAGGATCTCGAGCTTCTCGCGGGTAATGCCGCCGGGGCAGCGGATGGCAAGGCCCGGACCCGGGAAGGGGTGGCGGCCGATGAAGCTGTCGGGCAGGCCGAGCTCCTTGCCGAGCACGCGCACTTCGTCCTTGAAGAGTTCGCGCAGCGGCTCGACGAGCTGCATCTTCATGCGCTCCGGCAGGCCGCCGACATTATGGTGCGACTTGATGGTGACGGAAGGGCCGCCGGTGAAGGAGACCGACTCGATCACGTCGGGATAGAGCGTGCCCTGGCCGAGGAAATCGGCGCCGCCGAGTTTCCTGGCCTCCTCCTCGAAGGTTTCGATGAACAGGCGGCCAATGATCTTGCGCTTGGTTTCCGGGTCGGAAACGCCTTCGAGCTCGCCGATGAAGCGATCCGAGGCATCGACGTGGATCAGGTGCAGATTGTAGTGCTCGCGGAACATGGCGACGACACCGGCCGCCTCGTCCTTGCGCATCAGGCCGTGGTCGACGAGGATGCAGGTCAGCTGGTCGCCGACGGCCTCATGGATGAGCAGGGCTGCGACCGACGAATCCACGCCGCCGGACAGCGCGCAGATGACGCGCTTGTCGCCGACCTGGCGGCGAATGTCTTCAACCGCCTTCTGACGGTAGGCCGACATCGTCCAGTCGCCCTTGATGCCGGCGATATTGTGGATGAAATTTGCAATCAGCTTGGCGCCGTCGGGCGTATGCACGACCTCGGGGTGAAACTGCACGCCGTAATATTTGCGCTTTTCGTCGGCGATGAAAGCGTAGGGCGCGTTGGAGGAGGTCGCAATAACCTCGAAGCCCTCGGGCAGTTTCGTCACCCGGTCGCCATGGCTCATCCAGACCTGATGGCGCGATCCCTTGGACCACAGGCCTTCGAAGAGAGCGCAGTCCTCGTCGACCTCAAGGAAGGCGCGGCCGAATTCGCGGTGATGGCCGCTTTCCACCATGCCGCCAAGCTGCATGCACATCGTCTGCTGGCCATAACAAATGCCGAACACCGGAAGGCCGCTGTCGAAGATGATCTGCGGCGCCCGCGGCGAGCCTTCGTCGACCGTCGAAGCCGGGCTGCCGGACAGGATCACGGCTTTCGGCTGGAGGCGCTTGAAGCCCTCTTCGGCGGACTGGAAGGGAACGATCTCGCAATAGACCCCGGCTTCACGCACGCGTCGCGCGATGAGCTGGGTCACCTGGCTGCCGAAATCGACGATGAGAACGCTGTCGGGATGTGCTGTCTGGGTCATGGCGAGCCTTTAATGAAAAGCGCCTCTTCTTGCAATGCGGGAAATCGGCCGCGGCCGGGTTTTATTGTCCCGATTGTCCCTCTTTTCAGCGCCTAGAACCAGAAAACACCGTCTTCCAGGGCGGTAAACAGGCTGTCGACGGCATAGGAAAGCTTGCGGTCGACGATATGCAGATATTCGGTCCAGCCGGAAATATGCTGCAGCTCGACTGCGCCGTCCGAAATGCCGCGAAGGCCGATCAGCGGCAGTTTATAGCCCTGGCAGGCGCGCAGCACCGCATAGGTTTCCATATCCACCATGTCGGCGGCGATACTGGCATAGGCCGCACCCGAGACCACATTGCCGCCGGTCGAAAGCGTGGCTTCGGGAATGCCGGGAATGCGCAGCGGCAGCTCCAGTTCGGCCGGCAGGCCGAGGAAGGGCGTCTTGCCTTTCTCGAAGCCGAGCGGCGAGGCGTCCATGTCGCGATAGGAGACCGACGTGACCTGATAGACCTCGGTCTGCTGCAGGCGTGCCGAACCGGCCGAACCGAGCGAGACGACGAGATCGGGCAGTTCGTCGGAAGCGTCGAGACGGGAAAGCGACTTGGTGATCGCGATTGCCGCTTCGACCGGGCCGACGCCCGTCATCAGCGGCTCGATGCGCGAACGCAGGAACGGGCCATATTCCGCCTCTGCGGCCATGACGAACAGGATGGACTTGCCTGCGACGGACTTCAGTTCGAATTTCATCCCGTAATTCCCTCTCTTCCGCGAATGACCATCATCGTTCCGGTCATGGATGCGATGAGCTTGGCCGGCCCGTCGCTGATCGCATAAGCTCGCCCGTCGGCGACGATGATGTTGGAGCCGGGCTTGGTGATCTCGCCCCTGAAGAGGAAGCGCTCGCCGCGCCCCGGCGACATGAGGTTGACCTTGAACTCGATCGTCAGGATCGAGGCTTCGGCGTCGATAACGCTGTAGGCGGCAAAACCGCAGGCCGAATCGAGCGCTGCGGAAATGATGCCCGCGTGCAAAATGCCGTGCTGCTGTGTCAGTTTGACGTCGAAGGGAAGCTCGATTTCCACCATGCCGTGCTCGACGCGCGTCAACTCCGCGCCGATGGTGTGCATGGCCGCCTGTCGTGCAAAGTTCTGGCGGATCCGCTCCCGGAAATCGCCTCTGTCGGTATCGTTCATCGCAGCCCTCTCGCGACCGCGAAAGTGGCATGGCCGGCCGGATTCGACAAGGTTGCAATCCGGCTCACGATGATTTTGTCTTCACCGCCATCAGGGCGCAATCTATTCGCGATGGACCGATTCTGCCCTGTGAGCTGCGCCGATCGTTTCGCGAACGGCCTGCAGCACTTCGTCGGCCAGCGACGGGTCCGATTTGATCACGGCGCGCGAGACGGCGAGCGCGCCGATCTGCCCAACGACGGCGGCAATCGCAAGCCGCCGCCTTTCGGGCGCTGGGACGGTATCCGAAAGCGATCCCTCGAGCGTCGCGGTCATGTCCTCGAAGGCCTTCGCGAAGCTCTCGCTGACGGCGCAGCCCTGCCGGCCGACTTCGCTTGCCGATGCGGTCATCGGGCAACCCGTCTCCACCTTGTCGCGCATGTCGGGCGAGATCAGTCCCTCGACATAGTCCTGGAATGACGGGTCACGCCCGCCGGCCCACTCTCGCGTATCGGCCATGTTGCCTTCGAACCCGTACGTGAAGGCTTCGGCCGCCAAGGCGTCCTTGGAAGGGAAATGTGCGTAGAGCGCGCCGTGGGTCAGCCCGGCCTCCCTGGCGATATCGGCCACTCCGACGCCATCGATGCCGCGCTTGCGGAACAGCCGGCTGGCCGCCTGCAGCAAGGCGCCACGGTTCTCCGCCGCCTTTTCCTTGGAAACACGCATGTCTGATCTCCGGATACGGTCATGAAAATTTTTAATTGCGCTTACAATCAAAGTCAATTAAAAGCTCGCAACGTATTAATTGCGACCGAAATTAAAAAGGAACGGAAGGACACACACCATGCGTTACAAGCTTTTTGGCAAACATACGGGCCTGCGCGTCTCCGAACTGGTGCTGGGGGCCGGTAATTTCGGCACGCGCTGGGGGCATGGCGGCGAACCCGACGAAGCCCGCCGTATCTTCGATATCTACGCGGAGGCCGGCGGCAATTTCATCGACACGGCCAATGGCTATCAGTTCGGCCAGTCGGAAGAGATCCTCGGCGATTTGCTGGCCGGAAAGCGCGATGACTTCGTGCTGGCGACGAAATTCACGATGCAGACCGATCCTGGCTCCGGCATTCTGGCAACGGGCAACAGCCGCAAGTCGATGATTTCGTCCGTGGAGGCCAGCCTGAAGCGACTGAAGACCGATCGCATCGATCTCCTTTGGGCGCATATGTCCGATGGCGTGACCCCTGTCGACGAGCTCGTTCGCGGCTTTGACGATCTCGTCCGCGCCGGCAAGATCCTCTATGCGGGCCTTTCCGATTTCCCGGCATGGCGCGTGGCCCGCGCAGCAACCATCGCCGAATTGCGCGGCGTGGCCCCCATTGCCGGTATCCAGGTCGAGCACAGCCTCGTCGAACGCTCCACCGAGCAGGAACTGCTTCCGGCGGGCCAGGCGCTCGGCCTTGGCGTCGTGGCTTGGTCGCCGCTTGGCGGCGGCATGCTGACCGGCAAATACCGGCAGGGTGAAAAGGGCCGCGCGGAGGGCCTCGGCGGACGCGTATTCCAGGCGGAAAATTCTGCGCAGCGCACCGCCATCCTCGATACCCTGATCGCCGTTGCGGCGGAGGTCGAGGCCACGCCGGCGGAAATCGCCATTGCCTGGGTCGCAGCCAAGGGGTCGCTGCCGATCATCGGGCCGCGCACCGTCGAGCAGCTTAAAAACAATCTCTCGGCTGTGAACGTGAGGCTGTCGTCCGAGCAGATTTCCCGCCTCGACACGGTAAGCGCACTCCCGCCGGTCTTCCCCTACACGCTGCTGGGCAATCCTGAAAATCGGGATGGTTTCACCGGCGGCAAGCTCGACCTGTTCGACGCTCCGGCGCAAGTCGTGGCCTGATATCCCGGCCTCTGCTCACGGGCGCGGCAGCCGGATCTGTCCGGCGCGCGCCCCTCTTGAACATGCCCTGAAACTTCTTCTGGTTAAGGCTCTGCGGGACTATGATCGATCAAACCTGAGAGCGGACGGATGAAGGCATTTTCTCCATCGATGAGCAATTACGAGACCTGGCTGGCACACGAGCTGCAGGGCGAACTCGTACAGGAGGATATTGGCGAGAAGCACCGGAAGATGCGCGAGAATTCGTTCGCCTTCCTGCGGGCCACCTACTGGCGCTGGGCGGAGATCGTCTACGAGGTCAGGCCGGAGCTTGCCGGCATGCCGCAGGTGTTGTCGATCGGCGATACCCATCTGGAGAATTTCGGCACCTGGCGGGATATCGAGGGGCGGCTCGTCTGGGGCGCCAACGATTTCGACGACGCGGCGATCATGCCCTACGGGCTGGATCTCGTCCGGCTGGTGGCCAGCGCCATCCTGGCTCTGCCGGACGACGGGACTTCCGGCAGGGCGATCGCTGAGCTCGTTCTGGCCGGATATGTGCGCGGCCTTGAGCATCCGAACCCCGTCGTGCTGGAGCGCGACCATCCCTGGCTGCGCGACAAACTGCTGCTTTCGGAAGACGAGCGGAAGGAATTCTGGAAGAAATGGGAGAGCCGCAAGCCCGGCAAAAAGCCGGCTCCCGGCCGTTTTGTCGAGGCCCTGAAAAACGCCCTGCCGAAGGGCTCGGGAAACGTAACACCCGTGCCGGTGACGAAGGGGACGGGAAGTCTCGGCCGGCCGCGTTTCGCCGCCTATGTGCCGGAGTGGCGCGGCGGCCCCGTGCTGCGTGAAGCCAAGGCGCTTGTGCCCTCGGCCTGGTCACTGGCAAGGTCAGGAGATCACGTCATCAGAACCGGTATCATCGCCGCCGGGCGGATGCGCAGCCCCGATCCCCATTTTGCGGTGGTCGGCCGCATTCTCGTTCGCAGACTTTCGCCCAACAGCCGCAAGATCGAGATCAAGACCGATGCGAAGACCCTGTTGAACGGCGCAATGCTCGAGCTGATGGGTTTCGAGATCGCCAATTGCCATTCGGATGACGCGGCAAACGCTGCGACGATCCGCAGCGATCTTCGCTCCCGCGATGAGGGTTGGCTCCATGCGGCGGCCCGGGCAGCCGCCGAAGCCACCGAACGGGAGTGGAAGACCTACCGAGCCGGCGCCGGCTGAGCGATCCGCACGATATGCTGGTCCCAGGCGACATCGCTGTGAGCCGACTGGAATTCGCCATCGTAGGATGAAACGGCAAAACCGCCGGGAGCGGGCGCAATGCCGGCCGCATCCCGAACGCTGTCCTCGCGCAGCACCTTTCCCGTTTTTGCGTCGATGGTGACGGACGCACCGCCGATCGGCGACGTGACGCCGACCAGGCCTTCCTTCCGGTTGACCGCGATTGCCCCGACATAGTTGGCAAGCCGTCGCGTCGTCTCCTCGGGCAGGTCGACGAAAGCGAGATCCTCGCCCCTCGCAAAATGGCCGATGAGCGGCGGCAGGTCCTTGCGGTGGCCTTCATACTGGCAGGCAAACCAGATGCGGCCGCTGGCATCGACATCCACATGGCGTGTCGAGACGGACGACCATTGCGGCGGCAGCGTGTGTTTTTCGATCAGCGTGCCGCTTGCCGCATCGATAAGCGCCAGTGACGGCTGCATATTGCCGAGATTAAGCTTGGTGCGGCCGAAATCCGGATGGGTCTCGATACCGCCATTGGCGACGATGAGCATGCGCCCGTCGTCGGAAACCGTCATGTCGTGCGGGCCGACGCCAAAGGTTTCGTATTCGCCGATACGTGCGAAACGGTTCGTCGCATCATAGAGGCCGATCATGCCCCTGTTATTGTCGAAATCGTTCTCGCTCGCATAGAGCAGCCGCCCGTCCGGCGAGAAGGCGCCATGGCCGTAGAAATGCCGGCCCTCCGGCGAAGTGATGACGACGGGCTCGCCCTTGTTCCAGGGATCGAAGATCATCGCGAACGTGCCGGGCCGACGGGCGAAGGCCACCGTACGGCCGGTCGCAATGCTATAGGCCATGCCATGGGCGCGGGCGGGCAGCGCCACCTGGTCGACGATCTCGCCCCGTTCTGTGACGGTCGCCACCGCAAAGGACCCGTCGGCCCTGCGGATGCCGGAAGCATAGACGGCATCGGCCCGGCCAAGGGCCAGCAGCGCCTGGGGCTTCAGAGCCGCCAGAAAGCCGATGCCGGCGGCCTTGACGAAGCCGCGCCGGTCGATGGCGCCGCTGTGCCACATCGCCTCAATCCCCGTCCGAGAAGGAGAAGCCGGCCGAAAGGCCGATGGCCGCGCCATACTGGTCGCTGATCGTGGTGATGAGGTCGCGGCTTTCGGTCAGCAGCGTATCCAGCTTGGCCTTTTCCGCATCGCTGACGGCGACTTCGATATCGGGGGTCAGCTTGGAGACGCTGTCGATGATCGTCTTCAGCTTGGTGTCGATCGAATCGGCAACCGCCTTCTTCTCGGGCGGCAACAACTCGGCCATGCCGGCCTTCTGCCAGAGCGTACGGATCCCCTCGAGGTTCGCGGCCATCGATTTCCAGGTATTCTTCGAACGCCAGTAGATCGCCATGCGCGGGCGCGCGGGCGTATCCTTGCCCTTGTAGAACTGCTCCAGCCGCTGGTCCCGGACATTCTCCGCGCCGTGGACGAGAATGCCGAGCAGCGCCGTGACGGCTTCCTTGTTGTCCATGAAATCGTCGCTCTGCGGGCCGGGATGTTTCCAGCTTGCCTGCACGCCGTCAGGCTTCTCCCAGGCGGCGACGACTTCGCCGGCCTCGCGCTGGATATTGCCGGCGACCGCCTGGCCGTAGAGGCAGCGGAAGCCGCCCTTCTGCTTGATGAGATCGTCGGAACCGTTGCCGTAAAGCACATATTCCAGCGCGGTCAGGCCCTGCAGGGCGACACTCTTGCCGGCGATGGCATCAACGGTCGCGTCCTTCGGATCGGCCTTGGCGATCAGCGCCTGAACCTGCTTGAGGCCGACGCCCTTGCGGTCGGGATAAAAGAGGATGTGCTCGAAGAGATTGTCCTGGATGACAGGGCCGGTCTGCACGATCTCGATGGTCGACCAGTAGCGGATCGTATCGTCAAAGGCGGATTTGGCGCGGTCGAGCGTCTGCTGCGTGCCCGACGCGCAGAGGTCGTTCATTGCCGTGGTCAGGCGCGCGGAAGACTGCTGCATATTGCGGTAGCCGGGGCGGATAACCTCGTCGACGGCCCGCTGCATGACGGAGGGCACGGCATCCTCGTTGAGGCCCGAAGCGGGCGGTGCTGCGCTCTGGGCGGCAGCCGATGTGGCAAAGCCGGTCAAGGCGAGGCAAAGCAGGGTGTGCCAGGGGCGCATCAGAGTGACTCCAGGAATGTAATCAGGGCCTCTCTATCGTCTTTTGACAGCGAGGAGAATGCGTTACGGGCCTTTTCAGCTTCGCCGCCATGCCAGAGGATTGCTTCGGTGAGGTTTCTGGCACGGCCGTCATGCAGGAAGAAGCTGTGTCCGCTGACAGTCCGGGTCAGTCCTATACCCCATAGCGGCGGCGTGCGCCATTCACGTCCGCTTGCAAGTCCGACCTGCTGCCCGTCGGCCAGACCGTCCCCCATGTCGTGCAGCAGGAAGTCGGAATAAGGCCAGATGAGCTGGAAGGATTGCGCCTTTTCAGCGGTGTCGCGACGGGTAACGAATTTCGGGACGTGGCAGGAGATGCAGCCGGCATCGTAGAAAAGCTGCTTGCCGCGCAGCGTGGCGGCGAAGCTTGCCTTGCGGCGCGCCGGTACGGCGAGGTTCTCCGAATAGAAGGTGACGAGATCGAGCACCGGGCCGGGCGCTTCCTCGTTGCCGAGGCGCTTCTGCACGCCATCGGGCATGGCGAGGCATTTTGCCTCAGCCGCGGTGCAGTCGCCATGTGCATCGGGCGCGTCGGGCGTCGAAATGCCGATATCGTTGGAAAAGGCGTCTGCGCTCTGGTCGCGCACCGTGGCGTTCTGCGCCTTCCAGCCGAAACGGCCGAGCGCGATCCGGCCGCTGCGGTGATCGCGCACGATCGCCGCCTTTCCGGAAATGCCGTCGTGGTCGTGATCGTCAGGGTCGGCATGGGCGAGAATATCGGCCTCCGGGATCGCCTGGATCAGCCCGAGCCCGATCATCGCGGGCGCAACCCGCGCCGAGATGGTCGTACCGGGATCGAGCGGACCGTAGGCAAGATTCCTGGCGGAATAGCTCGGCCTGCGAAGGCTCGCCGTTTCGCCGCCATTGAGCGTCACCGTCTCTTCGCTGTAGGTGACGGCAACCTTGCCCTCCGCGGCAAGCCCGGGAACGGCAAGATCCTGAAGCTGATGGCCGTAGACAGGGTCGGGGAAAGTAACGATGTCGGCGTCCGCGAGCGCCTTTTCCTCCTCGGGCGTCTTCGCCGCACGGGCCAGGCGCAGGAACATCGAAGTGGCGCTCGGTCCGCCTTCCGGCGGCTTGCCGCGGCCATCGTTGAGATGGCAGCTCATGCAGGAGCGTGCGTTGAAAAGCGGCCCAAGACCGTCCGATGCCTGCGTGGAGGACGGCGCCGAAACCCAGAGCTTGCGGAACAGCGCATTGCCGAGCCGGAAGTTCTGTTCTTCCTCGAAGGGGATATTGGCGGAGATATGCGAGAAACTGTCTTCCGTGACCGGATCGATGGAGGTCGCAGCTCCCGCCTGCATGGCCTCATAGGGCTCGGCCTTGCTGAAATCATGCGTCGGCCTGACAATGTCGGTGACGCGCTTCAGGTCGGCGTCGGAAAGATCGGTCCGTCTGGTCGCAAGATCGAATGTGCCGGCAAGGGCGACAGGAAGCCCGGCCAGCAAAGCGCAGAAGGTCGCGCTGACAAGAAGACGACGGGCCGGGTTATGCGACATTTCAAGGGTCCGGGCCGCTCCGGGTTCGGAACGGCCCGCCTTTTTGCTTATTTGAAGACGGCGTTAGGATTATCCAGGCTGTCGGAACCTTCAAGCTCGACGGTGCCGAGGTCAAGTGCCGCAATAACGCGCTGGATCGACTTCGTCTGGTCGATGAGGCCGTCGATGGCGGCCTGGACGACGGCGTTGCCTTCCTTGTTGCCCTCGCCGATCATCTGGTCGTATTTCTCGACCGTTTCGCCGCGCTTGGCCATGGCGTGCATGGCGTCCAGCGTCGCGTTGAGCTTGCCGGTCATCTCGGCATCGAGCGCCTTGTCCTTGGCGGCAACGAGATCGTGCAGCGACGGGCCGGTCATCTTGGTGCCGTCGACGCGGGTATATTCGCCCGTATAGGCGGCGGCGATGCCGATCGCGTCGTTCAGATGCGAGTTGTAGGTATTGTCGGAGAAGCAATCATGCTCTTCTTCCGGATCGTGCAGCAGCAGGCCGAGCTTCATGCGCTCGCCGGCCAGTTCGCCGTAAGAGAGCGAGCCCATGCCGGTCAGGATGGCAACGAGGCCAGCCTTCGGATCGGCCTCGACATGCTTGGTCGCTTCGCCGCCCGGCGCCCAGTCGTCGGTCATTTCCTGCAGGTCGGAAACCAGCAGCGTGGAGGCGGACTTCAGATATTCGGCGCGGCGGTCGCAATTGCCGTGCGTGCAGTTCTTCAGGTCGTAGTCGCTGGCAGGGCGTTCGCCCGCGCCCGGTCCCGTGCCATGCAGGTCCTGGCCCCAGAGCAGGAATTCGATCGCGTGGTAGCCGGTCGCGACATTGGCTTCGATGCCGCCGGCCTCGGCCAGCGTGCCCGAGAGGAATTCCGGCGTCAGCTTGGACGCATCCACGTCCTTGCCGTCGATCTTGATCGTCTTGTTGGCAATGACATTGGCGACATAGAGCGAATTCTCGTCGCTTTCCGTGCCGTAGGAGGGATCGACGTAATCGATCAGGCCTTCATCGAGCGGCCATGCGTTGACCTTGCCTTCCCAGTCGTCGACGATCGGGTTGCCGAAACGGTAGACTTCCGTCTGCTGGTAGGGAACGCGTGCCTTGATCCAGGCATCCTTTGCAGCCTGCAGCGTCGCATCGTTCGGCGTCTTCAGGAAGGCGTCGATGGCTGCGTCGAGCGCCTTGGCTGTCGTCAGCGAGTCCTCGTATTTGGCATGGGCGATTTCGGCATAGTGCTTCACGACAGCGGCTGCGTCGGTTTGCGCATGTGCGGGAAGGGCGAGCAGGGCGGCGGGGGCGATCGCCAGCGCGGCTGCGCGGAACGTGCGGTTGAGCTTCATAATCCTCTCCTGTGACGGATTTCCGTCTGAATCCGGCAACCGTCTCTTCGCGCAAAAGCAAACTGGTGTCAAACACTCTAGTTTGGAATGGTTTTAAGGATGGATTTCCAAGATCAACCCTGCCGTTTAAACGGCGTTTGCCCGTAGATTCAGGATGAGCGGCTGCGTTATTTACTCGCACCGCCTGCCGCGGCGCAAGAACACTGTATAGTTCAGCCGTTCCTCTTGAGGCGGCAGAAGAAGAAGCCGTCCGTATCCGTCGAGGCCGGCGTCAGCGTGATCGTCTTGCCATCGGAGGAACGCGGGCGCGCCCCCTCTTTGCCGAACAGGCTGTCCCAGGCGGGCAGGGCGCTGACGATCTCGAAATCGCTATTGCCGGCAGCAAAGCGCCGCACCTGTTCCTCGTTCTCCTGCGGCAGCACGGAGCAGGTGACGTAGATCAGTTCGCCGCCGGGGCGCACGAAGCGGCTTGCCTGCTTCAGCGCATCCTGCTGCTGGGCCGTGCGCTCGTCGAGGTTCTTGGCGGTCAGCCGCCATTTCGTGTCGGGCCGGCGGCGCCATGTGCCGGTGCCGGTGCAGGGCGCATCGACCAGAACCTTGTCGCAGCGGTCGCGCAGGTTCGACAAGCCCCTGGCATCGTCATGGACCTGGACGTTGCGCGTGCCGGCGCGCTTCAGCCGCTCGATGATCGGCGCAAGCCGTTTGCGATCGGCGTCAAAGGCGTGAACCTGGCCCTTGTTGTGCATGGCGGCAGCCATGGCGAGTGTCTTGCCACCGCCGCCGGCACAGTAATCCAGCACCTGCTCGCCGTCCTTCGGCAGCACGAGGTCGGCAACAATCTGCGACCCCTCGTCCTGAACTTCGAACCAGCCCTTCTGGAACGAAAGCTCGGCCGTGACGTTGGGAAGGCGCGAGGCACCTTCGCCGGCGGGAATCCGGATGCCGTAGCGTGCGATTTTCGCCTCGTTCGCGCCTGCGCGTTCGAGCGCCTTGACGGCCTTTTCGCGGGTGGCCTTCAGGATGTTGGCGCGCAGGTCGAGCGTCGGACGCCCGGCAAGCGCCTGCGCCTCGGAAAGCCAGTTTTCGCCGAAAGCCTGTTCGAAGGAGGATTGCACCCATTCCGGAATATCGCCCTGCACATGCAGGGGTGCATCGGAGAGAGAGCGGCTTGAGAACGCTGCGAGCGCTTCGGCCGAAAGCGGCGTCGGCGCAAACTTGTCGTCGGCAAGTTCCGCAGCCAGCGATTGGGGTGTGAAGCCCCACTGGCGGAACATGACGGCATGGGCGATGGCGACGGCGCTGTCGTCGTCCATGAGATAGGCATGGGAGAGCCGCATGCGCAGCGCGTCGTAGACGATGTTGCCGATTGCCGCCCGGTCGCCGGAACCGGCGAAGCGGTGGGCAAGGCCCCAGTCCTTCAGCGCATCGGCGACAGGCCTTTTGCGGGTATCGATATCAGCCAGAACCGAAATCGCCCCTTCGAGGCGGCCGCCCAAACGCATTCAAACTTCTCCTGTTGCCTTGGCTGGTGAGCGATCCGCACAAAACGAGCCCCCAGAAGCCTGGCTGGCCGGGCGGATTGTTCACAAGTCTCAACCGCGTGGTACCCGCGATTGACGGCAAGAGCAAGCGCCGCATCCGGCGCAGCGATTTCGCCGAAGACGTGGCCTCAGCTGACGACTTCGTAGCAGACCTTCGCAGTGCCCGAGGACACCATGCCGATATTCTGCGCGGCAGCGCGCGACAGATCCAGCACGCGACCGCGGATAAACGGACCGCGATCGTTGATGCGGACGACGACGCTGCGGCCGTTGTTGCGGTTGGTGACCTTCACCTTGGTGCCGAATGCCAGAGAGCGGTGTGCGGCAGTATAGATGGCCGGGTTCATGCGTTCCCCGGAAGCAGTTTTGGAGCGAAGTGCGTACCACGAAGCACCGCCACATCCGTTAGCAGCAAAGCCTTCCGCCGGCAGGGTGAAAGAACAGGCTGAAATCGCTGCGACAGTGATTAGAGAACGGCAGATTTTCCTCAAAACGGATTGTCCCTCAACTATTGAACTCACGCCTTTGCGGGCGGCGGGGCTTAAATCCGGCCAAAAGTGGCGAAAAAGTGCCGAGAGAGATCACGGAATGTTACGGAGTGTAATATTTGTGATTCCGATAACATTGCGGTAGCAGGACACCGCTCTGCTGATATGTGGAAAAAACATAATGAAATCAGCTAAAATCAGAACGATTTTTTCGGGAAAACGGTAAGCATTTGATGGCCGTTTCAGATCACAAAAATTTTTTGCTCCACCTGCCATATTTGACGCCATATTTGCGCAAATTTAGAGGCCGTTAACCATAATGCGGAGCGAAAATCGGCTCGCGAAAATTAGAAAGTAGGAATTTTCTACTCTTTACGGGTTATAGCCTTCCCACCCGGACGGAGGGGTTTGTTCAACCCTTCCAGCGGCCGTTTTGCCAGAGTTGCGCGAGCGACATCGGGTAGTTGGGGAAGGCGAAACGGAAGCCCGCGGCCTTCAGTTTGGCATTCGAAACCCGCTTGTTTTCGCCATAGAAGGAACGGGCCATCGGTGTCATCTCGGCCGTCTCGAAGGCCTGTTCCGGCGGGGGCTCCACACCCATCAGCCGGGCCGCTTCGACGATGACGTCCTGCGGCGGACCGGGCTGATCGTCGGTGACGTTATAGATGCCGCCAAGCCCGTGTTCCGACAGGAAGCGCGCCGACGCGCCGATATCCTCCACGCGGATGCGGTTGAAGACCTGGTCCTTCTTGATGATGCGCCGCGCCGTCCCGCGATCCAGATTGACGAAGGCGTTACGCCCCGGACCGTAAATGCCGGAGAGACGCAATATGGCGGTCGGCACGCCGCGCGCGGCCCCCAGTGCCAGCCAGCCCTCCTCGGCTTCCAGCCGCTCCTTCGAGCGGCCGGAGACGGGCACGCAGGGCGTCTCTTCCGTCACCGAAGCGCCCTTGTGATCGCCATAGACGCCGACCGTCGAGAGATAGCCGATCCATTGCAGCTTTGGCAGAAGCGCCGCGCCATCCTGGCCAAGCAGCGCCAGCAGCGGATCGGCGTCGCGCGGCGCGATCGACTGTACGAGATGGGTGACATCCGCCATGGCTGCCCGCAGCCGATCGCTCAAGGTCGCGCCATCGAAGAGGAAGGCGTCGATCCCGGCTTTCCGCAATTCTTCGGCTTTCTCCTCGGAGCGCGTCGTGCCGGAAATGCGCGCGCCACGCTCGCCGAACGCCCTGGCGATGGCGCTACCGGAATAACCGCAGCCAAAGATCATCACATGCATCACCGAACTCCCGTCAATCGCCATTCCTTCAGGACGTCTTCGTCCGACTCACGTTCCCTTTGTGCGGCAAAGGCTTCGAATTCGCCAGCCTCCATGAGCCGCGACAGCGCCCAGACCGCCATGCCGCGAACGACGGGCGAGGCATCGGCCGCAAGCAGGCGACATCGCTCTATGAGGTTCCGTTCGCCGGAATTGCCGGCGGCGATCAGCACGTTGCGGATGAAGCGGTCCCGGCCGATCCGCTTGACCGGCGAGCCGCTGAAGAAGGTCCGGAAGGTCGGATCGTCGAGCGTCAGAAGGAAGGCGATGGAGGGCTCCTTCAGGTCCTCACGCGCCTTCAGCTTCATTTCCGAGGCTTCGCTTGCGAACTTGTTCCACGGGCAGGCGGCAAGGCAATCGTCGCAGCCATAGATGCGGTTGCCGATCAGTGGCCGGAATTCGGGATCGATCGGCCCCTTGTGCTCGATGGTCAGATAGGAAATGCAGCGGCGCGCATCGATTTGATAGGGTGCCGGAAAGGCAGCGGTCGGGCAGGCGTCGAGGCACGCCCGGCAGGAGCCGCAATGATCCGTCTCCGGCATGTCCATATTGAGATCGGCAGTCGTGAACATCGAGCCGAGGAACAGCCAGGAACCGTGCTCGCGGCTCAGGAGATTGGTATGTTTGCCCTGCCAGCCGAGGCCGGCCGCTGCTGCAAGCGGCTTTTCCATGACCGGTGCGGTATCGACGAAGACCTTCACATCGGCGCCCGCCCTGGCGGCGAAACGTGTGGCGATCTCCTTCAGCCTGCCCTTGATGAGATCGTGATAGTCGCGGTTGCGGGCATAGACGGAAATCGCCGCCTTGTCCTTCTTGTCGAGAATGCCGCGCGGATCTTCGTCCGGCCCGTAATTGAGGCCGAAGACGACGATGGAGCGCACGTCGCTCCAGAGCGTTCGCGGATCGCCGCGCCGCTCGCGCGTCTCCGCCATCCATTCCATCGTGCCGTGCCGGCCGGCATCGATGAACTGGCCGAGCCGTTCCCTGGCTTCCGGAATCGCATCCGGACGGGTGATGCGGCAGAGATCGAAACCGAGCGCGCGCGATTCCGCCTTCAGGAAGCCGGTCAAATTGTCGCGGCGCTTGCGCTCCTTCATATCGTCGGTTTTCGTGTCGGGCATGAAAAGCCCTCGTCAGAAATCCAGATCGGCGTAATGGGAAACCGGCGTCAGGCCGCGCACACGCTCGGTCAGGAGCGGGCGGAACGAGGGACGCGATTTCAGCCGCTGGTACCAGTCCTTGGCGAGCGGCGATTCCGACCAGTCGATTTCGCCGAGATAGTCGAGGATCGAGATGGAGGCAGCCGCCGCAAGGTCGGCGTAGCTCATCCGCTCGCCGGCAAGCCACTGGCGCGAACCGGCCAGCCAGGTGAGGTAACGCATATGCTGGCGGATATTGGCGCGCGCCGTGCGCAATATCTTGGAATCCGGCGCGCCGCCGCCCTGATCCGCCGTCATCTGCAGCTTGTAGACGCGTTCGCGCGCCAAGGGCTTGGTGACGTCGTTTTCCATCTTCTGCATGAACCATTCCGTCAGGCGGCGGATCTCCGCCCGCTGGAAGGGGTCTTCGGCAAGCAGCCGGCGGTCACGCTTCAAGACGCCGTGCGTCTCGTCGAGATATTCGGAAATGACGGTTGCACCGCAGAGCGCCCGCATGCTGTCGTCGACATAGACCGGCAGCGTGCCGGCCGGATTGAGCGCCAGGAAGTCGCGGCGCTTCTCCCAGGTCTGTTCCTCGATCAGTTCCGCCTGATAGCCGTATTCCGCCAGGATGAGCCTGACGAAGCGGGATGCGGACGACATGGGATGATGATAAAGCGTGGGCATCGATACTCGGTGTGTTGATTGCTGTGCATGGGCTTAAGGGCGCGCCACTTATACCGCCCTAGTCATGACTCATGAGTTGAAGCTATAGGAGCTTGGCCCCGCCAATACAAGCGAATCGGGCCACACTGCCTGACAAGGGACAAAACATGGCTGCCTGAATCATCGCAACCCCCGCTCGCCTTTTCTTGCCTCCCGCACTGGCGAATGATGATTGTGCAGTGCAATATAAGCCTGAACGCCTTTCAGTCCGACCGAACCCCAAACCGGAGACACTTTATGGACTACGTAAGCTCTATAATTCTGGGCATAATAGAAGGGATTACCGAGTTCCTGCCGATTTCGAGTACCGGCCACCTCATTATTGCCGAGCAATGGCTCGGTGCGCGTAGCGACACGTTCAACATCGTCATCCAGGCCGGCGCCATCCTGGCCGTCACGATCATTTACTGGCGTCGCCTGCTCGATCTGTTGCTCGGCTGGCGCGATCCGCAGAACCGCGATTATGCCTTCAAGCTGATCGTCGCCTTTCTGATCACGGCGATCCTTGGCCTTGTCGTCAAGAAGCTCGGGTTCGAACTGCCTGAAAACGCCACGCCTGTCGCCTGGGCGCTTATCATCGGCGGCTTCTGGATGATCTTTGCCGAATGGGCCGCTGCCCGCCGCCCGCCGAGCGCGCATATTACCTGGCTCGTCGCCATTCTGGTGGGGATTGCCCAGGTCGTTGCCGGCGTCTTTCCGGGAACCTCCCGCTCCGGCGCCACCATCTTCGTCGCCATGCTGGCCGGCACGGGCAACCGCGCTGCCGCAACCGAATTCGCCTTCCTCGTCGGCATTCCGACCATGTATGCGGCCAGCGCCTTTTCGCTTTTGGAGACCTTCAAGGACGGCGGCGCGGCAAACGAGGACTGGACTGCCCTCGGCATTGCCTTCGTCGTTTCCACGATTGTCGCTTTCGTCGCTGTCAAATGGCTGCTCGCCTATATCAGGAGCAACCGTTTCACGGTGTTTGCGATCTATCGCATCATCCTGGGTGTTGTTCTGCTCGGCATGGCAATGGCCGGCATGATTGCCTGAATCGGCGTCCCCCGCGAGCGATCGCATATGCGCCGCCCGCACCGGGATAAAAACCAAAGCCGGTTCGAAGGAACCGGCTTTGCTGTTAATGGGTAATGGAAGCTGTCGAGCAGGGATCGACGCCGTAAGCCGGCGAGCAACCGCCCTTCACCGCTGCGACGGAGCCCGGCGCAATGAAGGAGCCTGCGAGGATTACCAGTGCCGCACACGCAAAAAGAAGCGCGATTGACTTACCCATCAGAAATAGCCTTTCACAGTGATTGCCGCACGCCTGCGAGGCGCTTTGAGTCTGTCTGAAGACGCGCGGGGGTGTTTAGTCAGTGGAATGGCAAATAGCAATAAACGTTCCTGCTAAATTTGATGTTAATTCCACTAAATTTCCTATGCGTCTTTTATGCAACGTCTCACAATATGAAACGGGTCATAACACGCCAGGCTTGCGCCAGATTTGCACCTGATGGAACAAGAAAACGCCGCCCGCGAAGTGTCGCGAGCGGCGCTTGAACTGTCGGCTATCGATTGTCAGGCAGCCTTGCCGGAGCCGGTATACTGGCCGTGCGGGCGGTATTGCACGAGATAGGAGTCGAGCACCGACGTCGCCATGGTGGGCGTGATGCCAAGGCCCTTGAGTGTGCGGCCCTCGGCTTCGGCTTCCCTCGAAACGACGTTGTCCTGCTTCAGGAGCTTGACCTGATCCGGGGTGATCGGCGGCGTGACGAACGGTACGAGCGAGGCGATGCTGCCGATCAGCGATGCGATGCCGAAGGGCAGCGAAACGAGCGGATTCTTGCGGGCCGTGACCTTCAGCATGGTCTCGAGACATTCGCGGAAGGTCAGGACTTCGGGGCCGCCGAGTTCGTAGATCTTGCCCGTTTCGACCTTGCCGTCCACGGCCCGCGCAACGGCCTCGGCGATGTCTTCGACATAGACCGGCTGAAACTTCGTCTTGCCGCCGCCGACGAGCGGCAGGATCGGGAACATGCGCGCCATGTCGGCGAACTTGTTGAAGAAACTGTCTTCCGGACCGAAGACGACGGACGGGCGGAAGATCACCGCGTCCGGCTTGATCGACAGGATGGCGGCTTCCGCGCGGCCCTTGGTGCGGCCATAGCTGGACGGCGAGCTGGAATTTGCGCCGATGGCGGAGAGGTGGGTCAGCGTTGCGCCGGCGTTGCGGGCAGCTTCGGCCACTGCGCGGCCGCCGAATTCCTGCACGGCGTCGAACGTGTTGCGGCCGCTCTCGAAGAGGATGCCGACGCAGTTGATGACGTGGTCCGAACCTTCGACGGCGCGGTCGATGGAGTTGCGGTAGCGCAGGTTCGCCTGGACAAACGAGATCTGGCCGACATTGCCGAGCGGCTGCAGAAAGCCGGCGAGATCGGGGCGGCGCACCGCAACGCGGATGCGATAACCGCGCTTGGCGAGCACCCGCACGACATGTCTGCCGATGAAGCCGGACCCTCCGAACACGGTGACGAGCGGGGGCAGGTTGGCAAGGGTCATGGCAGGCTCCTCGAAAGGCTTTGGAATGCTGTGATTGTTCTCGTCTTAGCCGAATACCGCCGCGACGAAAAGGGCCATCGCGCCGCAGTTTTCACCCGTTCGAAACTGGCTCAGACGCCTTCGACCACGACCATTTCCGCATCGGCAACTTCCTGGCGGATTTTGGCGGCGGCCTGGTATTCCGGCGAATTATAGCAGTCGATGGCATGCTGCATCGAGGGAAATTCGATGACGACATTGCGGGCGCGCGCCTTGCCTTCGAGCTCGGTGATCGCGCCGCCGCGGGCGAGGAAGTTCGCGCCATATTTTTCGAAGGCGGGCTTGGCGGTTGCGACATAGTCCTTGTAGCGCTCGAGGTCGCGTACATCGACGCGGGCGATCCAATATGCCTTGGCCATTCTTGTCTCCTTCAGCGGATCTGTCAGCGGTTTGCCGGCCAGAGCGCGGCGACCATTTCATTGAGGATTGCCCGCGCCGCTTCCCGCGGCTCCGGCGCCTTGACGATCGGGCGGGCGACGACGAGATGGGTGGAGCCGGCTTTCAGCGCATCGGAAGGCGTCATCACCCGCTTCTGGTCGCCCTTCTCCGCGCCCGCCGGACGGATGCCGGGCGTGACGATGGCCATATCAGGGCCGATAATTTCGCGGACAGCGGCCGATTCCTCGGCCGAGCAGACGATGCCGCCCATGCCGGCCGCCCGCGCCTGTTCGGCCCGGCGTGCAACCAGCGTTTTCGGATCGAGCTGATAGCCGGCCTCGACAAGGTCTTCGGCATCCATCGAGGTCAGTACGGTCACGCCGAGCAGGCAGAGCCCGGAGCCCTTCGCCGCCTCGACCGCCGCCTTCATCGCTTTCGGATAGGCATGCAGCGTCAGCATAGACATGCCCATCTTGGCGATGTTCTCGACGCCGGATGCGACCGTGTTGTCGATATCGAGCAGCTTCATGTCGAGGAAGATCTTCTTGCCGCTGGCGGCAAGCTCACGGGCAAATTCCAGCCCGCCGGCAAAGACGAGCTGGTAGCCGATCTTGTAGAAGAGAATGTCGTCGCCGAGCGTGGAAACCAGTCTTTCCGCTTCGCCAATCGTTGGAACATCCAGCCCGACGATCAACCGCTCGCGTGCGTCCATCTCAAATCATCCCCGCCAGTCTTCGATGGGTGTCCAGTCGCATGATAAACGCCGGTCCGCAAGACCGAAAGCATAGAGATTGCCGCCGCCGCCCGGCTGGTCGCGATCGCGCGCGATCGGCGCGCCCATCAGATGGCACTTGAGCAAGGTCCCGACGCCGCCGTGGCCGACAAAGGCGATCGGCGCATTCCGGTCATGCGAGGAAAGGATGGTCTCGACCGCGGAGACGATGCGGGCCTGTGCGTCGGCGGCCCGCTCCCAGCCCCTGAAGCTCTCCTGCGGATGGGCGAAAAACCAGTTGGCCGCCTCTTCGAACTTGTCCGGCGGCAGGAAGCCCGTGGCGGAGCGGTCGTTCTCATGCATGCCGTGCACGATCTCGATTTTCGTGCCCGATGCCGCGGCCAGGATTTCCGCCGTCTCGATCGCCTTCGTCTCGTCGCTGCAGACGATGCGGGCAAGCCGCCTGGCCCAGTCGCCGGAAGCGGCCTTGCGGGCGCGTTCCGCGCCGAGGTCGGAAAGCCCCCATTTGGGAACGGGAACCTCAGGGTCGATCTTGACCTGAGGATGCGTAATATAAAGTCCAAACATTTATGCGCGCCTATAGATCCAGAGTTGGGCTGGAGGAATATTGCGCACGATGAAATCAAAATGATGAATGCTGTAGCGATCGGCATTGGCGACGATCGGCGAGACCGGCCCGTAGGAGATCTGCACCATCGGCCGGCCGGCCGGCATGCGGTCGAGCAGGCTTTCCAGGAGCGCGATGCGCGCCTGCATGGGGAAGTTCAGCAGCGGTATGCCTGAAATGACGCTGTCGAACTTCTGGTCCTTCAGCGATCCCAACGTTTTGTCGAGATCGAAGGCGTCGCCGTTGATGAAGGTGACGCCGGGATAAAGCTGCACCAGGTGCTGGTAAAAGTCCGTCGAATATTCGATGGCGACGAGCTTTTCCGGCTTCACGCCATGCGCAAGGATCGCCTTTGTGATTGCGCCCGTGCCGGGACCGAGTTCGAGCACCGGCAGGCCCGATTGCGGATTTGCGACACTCGCCATCTTGCGGGCGGTGATCGAGGATGTCGGAACGATGGAGCCGACGGTCTTCGGCCCCTGCATCATGCCCTTGAAGAAGCGGATCTCCTCGTCAAATTTCCTGCCGAGCCGTTCCTTGAGCCGCAATGCCATGCCATCCTCCCATGCCTGCCGTTCAACTCTCCCTTAATTGCAGGAGGATCAAACAAAAACAAGGGGAGATGTCGCGATCAGGAAAGTTTCAGGCAGGAAAACGACGCGCGTTTACACGCGCATCGGCATCAGGACATAGAGAGCGTCGTCACCGGCCGTGTCGCGCACGAGTGTCGGCGAACCGGCATCGGCAAGCAGGAAGATCGCCTCGTCGCCGGAAAGCTGCGCGGTGATGTCGAGCAGGTACTTGGCGTTGAAGCCGATTTCCATCGGATCCGTATCGTAGCCGACGGCGACTTCTTCCGTGGCGCTGCCGGAGTCCGGATTGTTGACGGTCAGCAGCAGCTGGCCGTCGGAGAGCGCGAGCTTCACGGCGCGGCCGCGCTCGGACGAAATGGTGGAGACGCGGTCGACGGCCTGGGCGAAGCTCGTGCAGTCGACGCGCATTTCCTTGTCGTTATTGGACGGGATGACGCGCTGATAATCCGGGAAGGTGCCGTCGATCAGCTTCGAGGTCATGACGATGGAGCCGATCGTAAGGCGGATCTTGGCGTCGGAGACTTCGACGGTGACGATGGCGTCAGGCGTATCAACGAGCTTCTGCAGTTCGCCGACCGTCTTGCGCGGAATGATGATGCCCGGCATGCCTTCCGAGCCCGAAGGCGCATCCACGTCGGCGCGGGCGAGGCGATGCCCGTCGGTCGCAACGGCCCGCAGCTTCAAGTCGCCCTTGCTTTCGATCGTGTGGAAGAAGATGCCGTTGAGATAGTAGCGGGTTTCTTCGGTCGAGATGGCAAACTGCGTGCGGTCGATCAGCATCTTCAGGTCGCTTGCCGTCAGTTTGAAGGAATGCGTGAAGGTACCGGCGGTCAGGTCCGGGAAATCGGATTCCGGCAGGCACTGCAGCGAGAATTTCGAGCGGCCCGACTGCACGTTCATCGAGCCGCCGTCCTGCGTAGTGGCGAGCAGCACCTCGGCGCCGTCGGGAAGCTTGCGCACGATATCGTAAAGAAGATGGGCCGGAACGGTGGTGGCGCCCGCCTGCTCGACATTGGCAGGCGTCGCTTCGGTAATTTCCAGGTCGAGGTCGGTCGCCTTCATGTCGAGGTTCTGCCCGTCGGCCTTCAGGAGCACGTTGGACAGGATCGGGATGGTGTTGCGGCGTTCGACCACGCGGTGGACGTGGTTCAGCGACTTCAAAAGGTTTGACCGCTCAATAGTAATACGCATGGGATGCTACCGCTTTCGACCTTTACTACCGGGGCGCAGGAAGCGCCGCGTCACTGCTTTCCCCTTCGGCAAAGGGGAGTGGACGGGCAAAATGGCAGAACTTTGCCAGCGAATGCAAGAGGCATGGCGGTCCAGGGGCCTGCAAATGCCGTTTTGTAATGCAATGCTCACAGAAATCGCGGCCCCTTGTCGAAGCGGCGCCGCTCGCCCATAAAGGGAAGAGGCCGGCGGGACGAAAGCGAGTGACATGACGCAAGAGACGACAGCGGAAACCGGCGCCCGGCGCGGCTTCCGTCTGCACAATATCGCGGTGCCGGCGCGCCCGCTGGAGGCGGCCCTCTATCTCGTCGCCACGCCGATCGGCAATCTCGGCGACATCACGCTTCGGGCGCTGGAAACGCTCGCCGGTGCCGACGTCCTGGCCTGCGAGGACACCCGCGTCACCCGCGTCCTGCTCGACCGCTACGGCATCCAGAACCGCCCTTTCGCCTATCATGAACACAATGCCGACGAGGCCGGTCCGCGTCTGCTGCTGGCGCTGGAGGCCGGCAAGTCGGTGGCGCTCGTTTCCGACGCCGGCACGCCGCTCGTTTCCGACCCCGGCTATCGGCTGGCGCAGCAGGCAATCGAGGCAGGGTATCGTGTCGTCCCCATTCCCGGCGCCTCCGCGCCGCTTGCCGCCCTTGTCGGTTCCGGTCTGCCGAACGACGCCTTCCTCTTTGCCGGTTTCCTGCCGACCAAGGACAAGGCGCGTCGCGACCGCCTCGCGGAATTCGCCAATGTGCCGGCCACGCTGCTCTTCTTTGAATCGCCGCATCGTATCGGCGCAACGCTTCTGGCCGCAGCCGAAGTGCTCGGCGGCCGCCAGGCGTCGGTCTGCCGGGAACTGACGAAGACCTACGAGGAATTCCGCCGCGGCACGCTTGCCGAACTCGCCGCCCATTACGAAGAGCGTGACAATGTGAAGGGCGAAATCGTGCTCGTCATCGGCCCGCCGAAGGACGAGCCGGCGAGCGAGACCGACGTCGAGGCGGTTCTCGCCGATCTTTCAAAAGCCCTGCCGACCGCCAGGGCGGCGACGGAGGCCGCCCGCCTGACCGGTCTGCCGCGCAAGGTGCTCTATCAGAAACTTCTCGACATGAAGGCCGCGGATGGCTGACGGCGAGGCCACGCTCCGCAGGAAAAAGGCGCTGCGCCGTGGCTCGGCGGCGGAATATATCGCCGCCCTTTTCCTGATGCTGAAGGGCTACCGCATCCTCGCCCTGCGCTACAGGACGAAACTCGGCGAGATCGATATCATCGCCCGCAAGGGCGATCTTGCCGTCTTCGTCGAGGTCAAGGCGCGCGCGGATGAAATGGGCGCGGTGGATGCCGTCTCCTACACGTCTCAAAATCGGATCCGGGCGGCGAGCGATCTTTGGCTCGCGCGCCAGCGTGACTATGCTCTTCTGTCGCAACGCTATGATATCATTGCGATATTGCCGGGAAAACTGCCGCGCCATTTCCCGAATGCCTTTTAGGGGTCGCGAAATTCCGCACGCGTCTGGAGGCTCGCGCGCAAGGCTTCGTTAAAATTTTAGCGTCTGCTTGAACGGGCTTTTATGACTCTTTTGTTATCCACGCCTCAGCTAGGGGTAGCAAACTGGGGGATAGAGATGGCCTGGAAGATGATGCTCGCAAGCGCTGTCGCAATGGCTGCGCGATCCGTGCCTTATGCTGCGCTGAAACCGACAGGTCAAACGTTCGTCGCGCACGCCAGCGACGACATGGTGCTGAAGTCGACGCCCATCAACCCGGACTGGATCATCAGCGGCAATCCGCAGGCGCGCACGGCAGAACATTCCCGCGGCCACGACGAGGCAGCGCTCACGGCGATCTGGGATTGCACGGCAGGCGAATTCCGCTGGCGTTTCGGCTGGGACGAGACGGTCATGATCCTCGAAGGCGAGGTGCACGTTACGACCGAGGACGGCCTTGAGCGCACGCTGCAGGCAGGCGATGTCGCCTTCTTTGCCGGCGGCACCTGGGCGAACTGGCGGGTGGACAATTACGTCCGCAAGGTTGCCTTCCTGCGCAAGCCCTTCCCGAAGCCGCTCGCCATCGCCTACCGCCTGCGCAACCTCTTGCGCAGCAACGGCAGCAACGGCAGCGCCGGCATCGCCGCCTGAAAATAGCGCCCGCGCAGATGCCGGAAGCCATTGATTGCCGTTGCGTTTGAGGCCTGACCGACCTACATCTGGGCGGCATCAGCTCAAGGGACGGAAATGGCCAAGATCAAGAACGTAGCGGTCCAGATGGACCATGTCTCCGGCATCAATATCGCGGGCGATTCGACCTTCGCCATGAGCCTCGAAGCGCAGGCGCGCGGCTACAGGCTCTTCCATTACACACCTGAGCGCCTGAGCTTTCGCGACGGCACGCTCTATGCGTCCGTGGAGCCGATGGTGCTGCGCGACGTCAAGGGCGACCATTTTGAGCTCGGCGCGCCGGAGCGCATCGACCTCTCGACGATGGATGTCGTCCTCTTGCGCCAGGACCCGCCCTTCGACATGGCCTACATCACCTCGACTCATCTTCTGGAACGCATCCATCCGAAGACGCTCGTCGTCAACGATCCGGCCTGGGTGCGCAACTCGCCGGAGAAGATCTTCGTCACCGAATTTTCCGACCTGATGCCGAAGACGCTGATCACCAAGGACCCCGGCGAAATCCGCCGCTTTCGCGACGAGATGGGCGATATCATCCTGAAACCGCTCTACGGCAACGGCGGCGCCGGCGTCTTCCATTCCACCAGGGACGACCGCAACCTGTCGTCGCTGCTCGAAATGTTCGGCCAGCTTTTCCGCGAACCTTTCATCGCCCAGCAATATTTGCCCGACGTGCGCAAGGGCGACAAGCGCATCATCCTCGTCGACGGGGAGTTTGCCGGCGCCATCAATCGCGTCCCGGCCGAGCATGACAGCCGCTCCAACATGCATGTCGGCGGCCGTGCCGAGCCGACCGAACTGACGGCGCGCGAAAAGGAAATCTGCGAGCGCATCGGTCCGGCCCTGCGTGAACGCGGCTTCCTGCTTGTCGGCATCGACGTGATCGGCGATTACATGACCGAGATCAACGTCACTTCGCCGACCGGCATCCGCGAGGTGAAGAAGTTCGGCGGCGCGGATATCGCAAGCCTGCTGTGGGATGCGATCGAGCGCAAACGCGGCTAGGACAGGTCCGGCAAGCGTCCGTAGCGCTTGGCCGAAACAGGGAGAGAGCATTTGCGCGGTCCGGGGATCGAAGAAAATGCTCAGCCTGTTCCGCCTTTGATCGCCTTCGTTCCGACTTTGCAACCGGCCGCAATTCGATTGCAGCGGAAGGCTGAATCTGTTCGCTTATCGTTCTTGTTTTATTCCGCATTCCGTGCAAGATTGTGACCGCCTTCATAGGCGGGGCATGAAGATTACGAGGCAGGGGCATGGTCGCGCGCGTCAGCACGGTTGCATTTCAGGGGATTGAAGGTGTCCCGGTGGAGGTCCAGGTCATGGTCGCCCCCGGCAAAATGGGGATGCAGATCGTCGGCCTTCCGGACAAGGCGGTTGCGGAGAGCCGCGAGCGGGTGCAGGCGGCCTTGCACGCCTCGGGGCTGGCGCTGCCTGCAAAACGTGTGACGGTCAACCTTGCGCCTGCCGACCTTCCCAAAGAGGGCAGCCACTTCGATCTTCCCATCGCGCTCGGGCTGATGGCGGCGCTCGGCGCCATTCCGGCGGATGCCCTGGCCGACTACGTCGTCGTCGGCGAACTCAATCTCGACGGCACGATCGCCGCCATCGCCGGCGCCCTGCCGGCCGCTATCGGCGCCAATGCCACCGGAAAAGGGCTGATCTGCCCGGCCGAAAGCGGCGCGGAAGCCGCCTGGGCGGGATCCGAGGTCGATATCCTGGCGCCGCGCAGCCTGATCGCGCTGGCCAATCATTTCCGTGGCACGCAGATCCTGTCGCGCCCGGAACCGTCCATCCGTCCCAACGCCGCAAACCTTCCCGATCTCGCTGAAATCAAGGGGCAGGAAAGCGCCAAACGGGCGCTGGAAGTGGCCGCTGCCGGCGGCCACAACCTGTTGATGGTCGGGCCGCCCGGTTCCGGCAAGTCGATGCTGGCATCAAGGCTGCCTTCCATCCTGCCGCCGCTCTCGGCGGCCGAACTGCTGGAAGTTTCGATGATCCATTCGATTGCCGGTCAGCTCTCGGGCGGCAAGCTCTCGGACCGCCGGCCTTTCCGCACGCCGCATCATTCGGCGACCATGGCAGCCCTCATCGGCGGCGGCCTGCGCGCCCGCCCGGGCGAAGCTTCGCTTGCCCATCACGGCGTGCTTTTTCTTGACGAGTTTCCCGAATTTACCCCGCAGGTGCTCGATGCCTTGCGCCAGCCGCTGGAAAGCGGCGAATGTGTCATCGCGCGCGCCAACCACCGGGTTTCCTATCCGGCGAGGATCCAGCTTGTCGCGGCGATGAACCCGTGCCGCTGCGGCATGGCGGGCGAACCCGGCCACACCTGCGCCCGCGGCCCGCGCTGCATGAGCGATTATCAGGCCCGCATTTCCGGACCGCTGATGGACCGCATCGATATCCGCATCGATGTGCCGGCCGTTTCCGCCGCCGACCTCATCCGGCCGACGGCGGCCGAGGCGAGCGCCGATGTCGCCCGCGCCCGTGCGATCCAGCGCGAGCGTTACGCTTCGGCAGGTGCTGCGGCTGTTTCCACCAATGCCGGATGCTCCACCTCGATGATCGAGAAATTCGCCGAGCCGGATGCGGCAGGATTGCAGTTGCTGCGCGATGCCGCAGACAAGATGAAGTTCTCGGCGCGTGGCTATCACCGCGTCCTGAAAGTCGCCCGTACGCTCGCCGATCTCGATGGCAAGGATACGGTTGGCCGTATTCATCTGGCAGAAGCGATCTCCTATCGTGTTGCCGGCGAAAGGCTGCCGGCAGCGGCGTGATATAGGCGAATAGAGAGTGGCGAATAGCGAATAGAAAAGGCTTGCCCGACACCGACGGGACATCCACCTTTCGCTATTCGCTATTCGCTATTCGCTATTCGCTATTCGCTATTCGCTATTCGCTATTCGCTATTCGCTATTCGCTATTCGCTATTCGCTATTCGCTATTCGCTATTCGCTATTCGCTATTCGCTATTCGCTTAGCTTCCCAACCCCTCAAACAACGCCGTCGAGAGATACCGTTCCGCAAAGGACGGAATAATGACGACGATGGTCTTGCCGGCATTTTCCGGGCGGCGACCCACTTCGATTGCGGCCGTCAGCGCAGCGCCAGAGGAAATGCCGACCGGCACGCCTTCGAGCCTGGCGACCAGCCGGGCCTGCTGGAAGGCCTCGTCATTGCTGACGGTGACGACCTCGTCATAGATGCTGGTGTCGAGGATCTTCGGCGCAAAGCCGGCGCCGATACCCTGGATCTTGTGCGGGCCGGGCGTGCCGCCCGACAGGACCGGCGAGTCGGCCGGCTCGACGGCAACGACCCGAATATCCGGCTTGCGGCTCTTCAGCACCTGGCCGACGCCGGTGATCGTGCCGCCCGTGCCGATGCCGGCAACGAAAATATCGACCTTGCCGTCCGTGTCGTTCCAGATTTCCTCGGCCGTCGTCTTGCGGTGGATTTCCGGATTGGCCGGGTTTTCGAACTGCTGCGGGATGACGGCGTCGGGAAGCGAGGCGGCAAGTTCTTCGGCCTTGGCGATCGCGCCCTTCATGCCCTTGGCGCCTTCCGTCAGCACCAGTTCGGCGCCGAGCAGCGCCAGCATCTTCCGGCGCTCGACGGACATCGTCTCGGGCATGGTGAGGATCAGCCTGTAGCCCTTGGCGGCAGCCGCGAAGGCAAGCGCAATGCCCGTATTGCCCGATGTCGGTTCGATCAGCACGGTCTTGCCGGGCGAGATCTTGCCCTGCGTCTCCAGGCTCTCGATCATCGCGACGCCGATACGGTCCTTCACCGAGGCGATCGGATTGAAGAACTCCAGCTTGGCGAGGATGTTGGCGACCGCGCCCTTCTCCTTGGCAAGCTTGTCGAGGCGAACGAGCGGCGTGTCGCCGATTGTATCGGTAATGGAGGAATAGATGCGGCCGCGGCCCGGTTTGTGCGACATGGTGCTCTCCCTTTGAAATCCATTCTGAAATCTGTGGAAACAATAGGGTCAAACCGGCGGTGAGACCAGAGTGGCTTCATCCGCCCACCGCTCGAGCCAGAGAAAAAATCCTTTGAAAACCGTCCGTTGCCGAATGTTTATTTCAGGCTGCGCGCGTGGCGATGAAGGCGGCCGTGCCCGCCAGGATACTGGCGGCGACCCGGTTCAGCGCCTGCAGGGCGCGCGGTTGCTTCAGCATCGTGCGGGCGCGCGAGGCAAGCAGCATATAGGGAATGAGCACGATCATCAGCACCGCGAAGGTGACGGCGAGCAGCATCAGATATTCGCGCATGCCGATGCTGTTGAGATCGATCAGCGTCGGCACCAGAGCCACGTAAAAGAGCATGGTCTTCGGATCGCCGAGCGTCACCAGCAGGCCGGACAGGAAGGACATGCCGGCACTGCCCGATTTCCTCGCGGAGATATCCTGCGGCAGCAGGCCGGCGGTCCAGAGCTTCCAGGCGATGTAACCGAGATAAAGCGCGCCGGCGATCTTGATGACGAGGAAGATCTCGGTGAAGGTCTGCGCCACGAAGGCGAGGCCCAGGATGACGGCGGTAAGGTAGGTCATGTCGCCGAGCACGAGGCCGAGGCCCATGAAGAAAGTCTCGCGGAAGTTCGAGCCGAGCGCACGCGCGACGATCGCCGTGATCCCCGGTCCGGGAATGGCGGCGGCGATGAACAGGGCGCCGGCATAGGCGATCAGGGCGGTAAGGCTCATCTTCAGTTCCAAGCGGTTGCCTGGCCTTCCTATAGGCGCTTGCCGCAGCCTGCATCAATCGCCTGACGCTGATCCGTCCATAACCATAAAGAATAGGTCGGTTGAACGATGATCTACTTGGAAAGCGATGTTGCCTTGCTATTTTCCCCTTACACGCGGCCGCAGACACGGCCCGCCGCCGCTTCCCCCAGGCCGTCGGCGCAAACGATTTTCATCACCAAGGAGAGAATGCATGTCGCCTACCTCAGCCGAAGCCCGCAGACGTTCGCCGCTCAAGACACCCTCCGACCTGCCGACCAATGCGATCACCGACATCTCGGCCGCGCTGACGGCATTGCTTGCCGATGTTTTTGCGCTCTATGTGAAGACCAAGAACTTCCACTGGCACATGTCCGGCCCGCATTTTCGCGACTACCATCTGTTGCTTGACGAGCAGGCGGAGCAGATCTTCGACATGACGGACGAGGTTGCCGAGCGTGCCCGCAAGATCGGCGGCACGACGCTGCGTTCGATCGGCCAGATCGCCCGCCAGCAGCGCATTCCGGACAATGACGCCGATTATGTCACGCCCGAGGACATGCTGTCGGAGCTGCGCGAAGACAATCTCCACCTCGTCTCCATCCTGCGCGAGGTGCATGCAGTCTGCGACGAGCACAATGACGTCGCGACCGCCAGCCTGATCGAGAACTGGATCGACCAAAGCGAACGCCGCACCTGGTTCCTGTTCGAAACGACGCGCCAGGCCAAGTAACGTTCAGCCTCTCGCCGCCGGCAGGCGCATCAGTCTTGCCGGCGACCAGCCGAGATTCATGCCGGCGGCGGCAAGCAGAATGATTGCCGCCCCGGCAATCTGCATCGGCTGCAGCGCGTGGCCGAAAGCGAGGCGATCGACCAGGATGGCGGCAACGGGGTAGATGAAGGAGAGCGCGCCCGTCAGATGCGTCGGCAGCTTCTGGATCGCGCCATAGAGCAGCACATACATCAGCCCGGTATGGATGACGCCGACGGCGATCAGGATCAGCCACGAGCCCGTATCGGCCGGAAGAGCCGTAAAATCGGTCATGGGCGCCAGCATGAGGATGCCGGTCGAAACCTGGATCAGCGCGATCAGGTGCGGTGGCGTGCCGCGCAGCCATTTGGCAGCCAGCGCGGCCAGCGCATAGAAGAAGGCGGCGCCGAGCGCCAACAGAATGCCGAGACCGTAACTGCCGGAGACGGCATCGGCCTGCGGTTTCGCCTCGACGATCGCCGCCATGCCGGCAAAGGAAAGCCCAAGCCAGAAGAGCTTTGTGCCGGTGATCTTCTCGCCGAGAAAGAGTGCGCCGAGCGCAAGCAGCATGAAAGGCTGGGTATTGTAGACGGTCGTCGCGATCGAGATCGACGCATGCGAATAGGAAGCGAACAGCAGAAGCCAGTTGGCAACAATGGCGATGCCGCCGAGGACAGCGATAGCGAGCGAACGCAGGCTGATGATACCGGGCCTGAGCAGGCCGAGCGCCGTGCAGACCACAAGCAGGGTCAGCGCGCCGAAGAAGCAGCGCCAGAAGACCACGCCGCTGACCGGCTGGCCTGACATCACGACGAACCAGCCGATCGTTCCCGAGATCAGCATTGCTGCCGTCATCTCCGCCGTGCCTCTTCTGATTTCACTCTGCATCGCGCTCTCCATCCGTTAGCGGGAAATTGTATTGCGGCAGCGCAGCAATATCTATAGAATAAGAAAGGGAACGGCTGGATAAACCTAATCTTGTTAGGAGTTTTTGCCATGTTGGCTAACGAGATGCAGGCAGTCGACGATATTGACCGCGCAATGATAGAGGCATTGGCGGGAAATTCTCGTATTTCCCTAAAAGAGCTCGCCCAGGCAGTCGGGCTTTCCTCGCCGAGCGCGGCGGAGCGTCTGCGCCGGCTCGAGGATCGCGGCGTCGTGACGCTTTTCACCATCGATCTCGATCCGGCGGCGATCGGCTACCCGCTTCAGGCGATCGTGCGGGTGCGCCCGCTGCCCGGTCAGCTCCACATCGTCGAGCGCATTATTCAGGATACGCCGGAGTTCATTGAATGCGACAAGGTCACGGGGGACGATTGTTTCATCGCCCGCCTCGTCGTTCGCTCCATGGCGGAACTGGACAACATCCTCGACAAGGTCGCCGAGAGGGCGGAGACCAATACGTCGATGATCAAGTCCTCGCCGGTCAAGCGCCGCCTGCCGCCATTGATCCGGAAAAGATAGTCTCAGAAATCCGCCCAGGCATCGGCCGCTGAAATAATCCGGTCGAAAATGAGGCCGGCCGGCTCGGTGGCGTTCATACGCCAGTCGAACCGAAGCCGCCGGCGCCGCGTTCGGTTTCGGTCGTCTCCAGGGCTTCTGTGATCCGGGCCTGAACGAAGGGCGCAATCACCATCTGCGCGATACGCATGCCGCGCGTGATGGTGAAATCCTCCTCGCCGTGATTGACGAGGATAACCTTCACTTCGCCGCGATAGTCGCAGTCGACGGTGCCGGGTGCATTGAGGCAGGTGACGCCGTTCTTGGCGGCAAGGCCGGAGCGCGGACGCACCTGGCCTTCGAAACCCTCGGGGATTTCGAAGACGAAGCCGGTCGGAACGAGCGCGCGTTTGCCGGGCGCCAGCATCAGCGGCTTGTCCGCGTCGATCGCCGCGCGCAGATCCATGCCGGCGGCACCGCGCGTTTCATAGGCGGGCAGATCGAGGCCTTCGCCGTTCGGCAGGCGGATCAGATTGAGGCTCGGGCGGGTGTCGGTGTGAATGGTCATGGCGCATTACTTCGTGCCCAAAGCCGCAAGGTCAATTGCAATGGCGCGCTTTAATCGCTAGATACGCGGCAATTCCACAGGATTCACATCATGGCCGAAAGTCTCGCCGAGGCGGTCTCCCGCCGCCGCACATTCGCTATTATCGCGCACCCGGACGCGGGTAAGACGACGCTCACCGAAAAGCTGCTGCTGTTCGGCGGCGCCATCCAGCTCGCCGGTGAAGTGAAGGCGAAGAAGGACCGCATGCAGACCCGCTCGGACTGGATGAAGATCGAGCGCGAACGCGGCATCTCGGTCGTCACCTCGGTCATGACCTTCGAATATGAAGGCAATGTCTTCAACATTCTCGACACGCCCGGTCACGAAGACTTCGCCGACGATACCTACCGCACGCTGACGGCGGTGGATGCCGCCGTCATGGTCATCGACGCCGCCAAGGGTATCGAGCCGCGCACGCTGAAATTGTTCGAAGTCTGCCGCATGCGCGACATTCCGATCATCACCTTCATCAACAAGATGGACCGCGAAAGCCGCGACCCCTTCGAAATCCTCGATGAAGTCGAGGAGAAGCTGGCGCTGGACACGGCCCCGGTCACGTGGCCGATCGGCCGCTCGAAGACCTTTTGCGGCTCCTATCACCTGAAGGAAAATACGGTTCGGGGCTCCGATACCGAAGTTGCCGTCACGCCGGTCAACGGCCCGCAGAGCGTGGCCGACCGCCTGCCGGAAAACGAGCGCGACGCCTTCATCGAAGAGGTGGAACTGGCCATCGAAGCCTGCCGTCCCTTCGATCGGGAATCGTTCCTCGAAGGCCATATGACTCCGGTTTTCTTCGGCTCTGCGCTGCGCAATTTCGGCGTTCGCGACCTCATCAATGCGCTCGGCGCCTTTGCGCCGCCGCCGCGCGACCAGGTGGCCGATGTCAGAACCGTACATGCCGCCGAAGACAAGATGACCGCCTTCGTCTTCAAGATCCAGGCGAACATGGATCCCAACCATCGCGACCGCATCGCCTTTGCCCGCATCTGCTCGGGCAAGCTGGAGCGCGGCATGAAGGCCCGCCTTGCGCGCACCGGCAAGCAGCTTGGCCTGACCGCCCCGCAGTTCTTCTTCGCCTCGCAGCGCCAGCTGGCCGATACCGCCTTTGCCGGCGACGTGGTCGGCATTCCGAACCACGGCACGCTGCGCATCGGCGATACGCTGACGGAAGGTGAAAGCCTCGTTTTCCAGGGTGTGCCGAACTTCTCGCCGGAAATCCTGCGCCGCGTGCGCCTGGAAGATGCCATGAAGGCCAAGAAGCTGAAGGAAGCCCTGCAGCAGATGGCGGAAGAAGGCGTGGTCCAGCTCTTCCAGCCGGAAGACGGTTCGCCCGCCATCGTCGGCGTCGTCGGTGCGCTGCAGCTCGACGTCCTGAAGGAGCGGTTGATGGCCGAATACGGCCTGCCCGTTTCCTTCGAAATGTCCCGCTTCTCCGTCTGCCGCTGGGTCTCCTCCGACCAGGCTGCGGAACTTGACAAGTTCCTGACCGTCAAGCGTGGCGATATCGCCCGCGATCTCGACGGCGACCCGGTCTTCCTGGCCCAGGACGGTTTCTCGCTGCGTTACGAGGCGGAGCGTTATCCGGCCATCAAGATGGCGGCGATCAAGGAATATCACGCCGCCAAGGCGGCCTGATCATCCTGCCAGCCGTTCGGCCAGAAATTCGACGACCGCGCGCACGGAAGGCAACTGCCCGCGCCGGTGCGGCATGAGGATCGTCGTGGTGACGCTGCCGGCCGTCCAGTCGGGCAGCAGCCGCACCAGCCTTCCGTCCTTCAGGGCGTCGTTGCAGACCGATGTCGGCAGAATGGTCATGCCCATGCCGGCCGCGGCCGCTTTCAGCAGAACCATCGGCTCGTCTGCCGCCGCGACGGGGCGAGGCGCCACCACGGCCTCGGCGCCGTCCTGCGAGACAAGGCGCCATCGCTCGTCGGACAGGCTCGGCATGACCGCCCTGTGGTCGGCGATATCCTCGACCCGCTCGGGCTTCCCATATTGCGCTATATAGTCCGGCGAAGCGACGAGCAGGAACGGATGAACCGCGATCCGGCGCTGCACGAGCGTCGAATCTGTAAGCGGGAAACGGTGGCTGCGCAGCGCAAGATCGAAGCCTTCCTGGACGATATCGACGAAACGGTCCGTCACATGCAGCGACACCTTGAGTTTTGGATAGCGCACTGTCAGTTCGGCCAGATGCTCGGCGAGCATGAATTGCGCCGTCGGCACGGCTGCCGTCAGCCGGACGGTGCCGCTCGGCTCTCCCAGCCGGTTGCGCACGATACTCTCGGCCATTTCCGCTTCGATGATCGAGGCCTGCGCGTGGTCGAAGACGTCCTTGCCGATCTCCGTCAGGGCAAAGCTGCGTGACGTGCGCTGGATCAGCCGCACGCCAAGCCTCTTTTCAAGTTCCGCCACCCGCTTGCTGACCGTCGATTTCGGAATGCCGAGGCGGCGGCCTGCCTCCGTGAAGCTGCCGCCTTCCACCGCCTGCACGAAGAGATGGAGGTCGTTGAGGTTGAAGACGGTCACGTTCGGCTTCCATATTTGTGGACTTTGAGGTGCATTATTGCTGTCTATCACCAGATCGTCCACGAAATCATATTGGCCGGGTCAACAAATTCTTGATGCAAGGACCCCCGACAATGTCACTCACACTCTTTTACGGCGTGCCGGAAGGCTGCTCCTTCGGTTCCATCGTCGCGCTGGAATGGTCCGGTCTGCCGTACCGTCTCTGCCGCGTTCAGATGCCCGAGGTCGTCTCCGGTGAAGATTACCGGCATATCAACGTGGTCGGCGAAACGCCGTCGTTATTGCTGCCCGATGGCCGGCTGATCAGCGAAAGCATGGCGATCCTGAACTGCATCGGCGCACGCTTGATCGACAAGGGCCTGGGCTTTGCGCAGGGCACGGCGGAGTTCGACCGTCTGAACCAGATGCTCGCCTATCTGAACACCAGCTTCTTCAATGCCTTCAGTGCGCTCTGGCATACGGCCGAGCATGAACTGGAACCCACCGAAAAGCAGGTTCTCGTGGCCTATGGCAAGGCCAAGGTGGAGAAGGCCCATCACATGCTGGAGCGTCTGCTTGCCGGCCGCAAATGGCTGCTGGGGGACGGGCCGGGCATCGCCGATGCCTATTTCACCGGTATCGCCCGCTGGAACGAATTCCACAAAGCCGTCGATATCGGGCTCTTTCCTGCCGTGAACGAACTCTATCAGCGCATGCAGCAGGAACCCGCCGTTCGCTTCGCGCATGCGATCGAACATCAGGAAAAGGCGGAAAGTATCGGGCGCTTCCTCGGCGAAATCGATCTGGATGAAGCCCTCGGCCTGCTGCGCCGGGCCGCTTGATGGTGTCGTGCCGCCCTGCCCGGTCGGGGCGGCATCTCATCCGGCGTGAAGGGGGGCGAAAACCGATGTGGCGCTCTCGACCTATCTCGATCGACCGGTCCAGGCCGAGATGACGACGGACTGGCCGGAAAACCCGCCACCGGCCTGAGAGCCGAAGCGCTGTATTCCAACTGCTATAACGTCGTGCCATAGTGCCGTTCCTGAAGGGAGAGCAGCCGATGGTGAGAGAAAACGAGATCCGCGAAAACGAGGTCGCCCTCGAAAATCCGCCCGATCACAGCGATGCCGGCCTCGTTTTCATCGGCCGCATTTTCACACCCTGGACGTCGCGCATGGAAACGCCGCGTCAGGGGCGGCATGACGGGCCGCTGTGCCGCATCGAAATCTTTGATCCCTGGGTGCCGGCCCTGCAGGGCGTTGCAGCTTTCGAGCGCCTGGAGGTGCTCTATTGGCTGCACCAGTCGCGGCGTGATCTGCTCTTGCAGAGCCCGGCCCGCAACGGCAAGACGCATGGCACCTTTTCGCTGCGCTCGCCGGTTCGGCCCAATCCGATCGGCACGTCCATCGTCAAGCTGGAAGCGGTCGAGGGCAGCGCGGTGCTGGTGCGCGGCCTGGATTGCCTCGACGGCACGCCGCTCCTCGACCTGAAACCGGACCGGGCGCTCTTCACGCCCATCGCCCCGCCGCAGCCGGGCGATTTCCAGACTGGCGATATGTCCATGCCATGAGGCTCAGTCGACGGCCACCATCACGTCGGAAGCCTTGACGACCGCATAGGCTTCGGCGCCGGCCTTGAGGCCGAGTTCGTCCACGGCCTCGTTGGTGATCGAGGCGGTGACGATGGCGCCGTTGCCGATGTCGATGCGGACATGGGCTGTCGTCGCGCCCTTCACCACATCCACGACTCTGCCCTTCAGGCGGTTGCGTGCACTGATCTTCATGGAAATCCTCCGTTTGCGTATCGGCGAGATTATCCGCCGGCGGGCGCGTCCGTCAAACCTTCAGGCGGCGAGATCGTTGAGGAAGTCGTCGCACCAGCGCGAGACGTCGTGCGCCAGAAGATGGTTCATCATCCGCCGCCAGCGCTCGCGACGCTCCTCGAGCGGCATATTGAGGCCGCGCGCCAGCGCATTGGACGTGCCGACAATGTCGTAGGGATTGACGAGCAGGGCGCCGTTCAGTTCGCGCGCCGCTCCGGCAAAGCGGGAAAGGACCAGCACGCCCGGATCATCGGGATTCTGCGCGGCGACATATTCCTTGGCGACAAGGTTCATGCCGTCGCGCAGCGGCGTCACGAGCCCCACCTTGGCGAGCCGATAGAGGCCGGCCAGCACAGGCCGGCTGACGGAGCGGTTGATATAGCGGATCGGCACCCAGTCGACCGTGCCGAGCGCGCCGTTCACGCGGCCGGCCTGTTCGGCGACCATGCGCTGCATCGCCTCGTATTCGGGAACTTCGGAACGGGATTTCGGCGTGATCTGCAGATAGGTGACTTTGCGCTGATGCGCCGGGTTGTTGGTGACGAAATGTTCGAACGCGTCGATGCGCTGGGTAATGCCCTTGGAATAGTCCAGCCGGTCGACGCCGATGATGAGGCTGCGGTTTTCGATGCTCTGCTGTGCCTTCAGCACCATGCTGTGGCTGCCGGCCCTCCGGGCGAATTCCGCAAACGCGGCCGTCTCGATGGCGATCGGATAGGCTCCGCCGCGGAACCTGCGCTCACCGGCCGTGAAACGCCCTTCGCCGGCCATGTCGCCCATCCCCTCGCGTCGCAGGCAGCCCGCGAAATTTTCCAGGTCGTGATCGGTCTGGAAGCCGACGAGATCGTAGGCGGCGAGCCCGCGCATGATCTCCTCGTGGACAGGCATGGCGAAGAGTACGTCGGCCGGCGGCCAGGGAATATGCAGGAAAAAGCCGATCCTGTTCTTCAGCCCCATCTGCCGAAGCTCGGCGGCAAGCGGGATCAGGTGATAGTCGTGCACCCAGATGATGTCGTCAGGCTTGACCAGCGGCGCCAGCCGATGGGCGAAGAAGCGGTTGACGCGGAAATAGCCGGCCATCTCCGTGCGCCCATATTCCGCAAGATCCAGCCGGTAGTGGCAGATCGGCCAGAGCATGCGGTTGGCGAAGCCGAAGTAATATTCGTCGACATCCCTGGATGTCAGGTCGGTCAGCGCATAGGTGATGTTGCCGCGTTCTTCGATCGCAAGCGGGCCGGGCTCTCCGTCGTCATCCACCTTGCCCGACCAGCCCATCCAGACGCCACCGCGCTTCTCAAGGGCTGCCTCCAGCGCCACGGCAAGCCCGCCGGCAGATGCAGCCCCTTTCTTCTCCGGAACAGGCACCCGGTTTGAAACGACGACGAGGCGGCTCATGGCAAATTCCTTTCACTGAAATAATGGCAGCAACGCAATCAGCCGGCAAAACGTGCGACGATTTCGCGGACCGCAGCCGCCGAAGACAGAAAGCCGCGCGCGGCGGTTTCGCGCGAAGGGGCGCCGACGCGGATCGAATAGCCGCCAAGCCGGTTCGCCGTGCCGAACATCGCCTCATCGGTCAGGTCGTCGCCGATGGCGATCGGGCGGCGGCCGAAAAAGGGCGGGTTTTCGAGAAAGCGTTCCAGCGCGTCCCCCTTGTTGGCTCCGGCAGGCCGGATTTCGAGAACCATCTTGCCGTGCTGCAGCGTCCATTCCGGCCCTGCGCGATCCGCCAAACGCTGCATCAGTTCGATCAGTTCCGCCTGTCGCGCCGGCGCAAGCCGGAAATGGGCGGCGACGGCTGCGTCCTTGTCCTCGATGAGAATGCCGGCCCAGCCTGCCGTTTTTGCCCGCAGCTCGGTTTTCAGCCTCTCGAACTCGCCCGTCGGCTCCACCCTGGAGATGCTGCCGTCAGGGCTGCGCCGCTCGGCCCCGTGCAGTCCGGCGGTCGGAAACTGGAAAGGCGCGAAGAGGCGGTCGGCATAGGAAAGTCCGCGCCCCGTCACCAGAGCCAGCGCGCCACCGAGCCTGCGCGAGAGCGCGTCAAGCTGTGCAGGCAGCGATGGCGGCACGATGATCTCGTCCGGCGTCGGCGCAAGATCGAGGAGCGTGCCGTCTATATCGAGGAAGAGGGCACCGTTCGGAAGATAAGAAGAGAGCGTGGAGAAGGTCTCGTCCTGTCGGGAAGCGCTGCCGGATAGCGGAGCTTCTGATAGCCGATTGCTGTTCGTCATGCCGGGGAAACTAGGTCAGCACGCTCCTCCGGCAACCCTTCGTCGCGTTCAATCCGCCGGCGTGCCGGCCGGATGCCCGGCATAAAAGGCCTTCGCATCCGCCGTGAAAGCGGCGCGCTGGCCGGCGGTCGTGTAGAACATATGCCCGCCGCGGTAGAGCTTCAGCGACACGCGATTTTCCGCAAGGGACGGCGGCAGGTGATCGACCACATAGCGGCTGACGCCGTAAGGCGTCACGAGATCGCTGTAGCCATGTGCGATCAGCAGGTGGAAGGACGGGTTGGAGGCGAGCATCTGCCTGATGTCGTCGGTGGCGCTCGCCTGGAAACGCGAACCGCCGCCACGGCCGCTGCCCCATTCCCAGCGACGGCTGACATCGTTTTCGAGCAGCGTATAGGTCATCTCCGTCTTGAACCCGAGCTCGTTGCGGGCATAGTCGGCAAAAGCGCCGCCATAGGCGCGGGTAAAGCCGTCAAGGATCGCATCGTCGCCCCGGTCGTAATCGGATTCCGGATAGGGGTCGGGCGTCGCGAAGGCGGCATCGTAAGGGCTCATCACCTTGCCCGCCTCGTTGCCGGAATGTTTGGCATAGGCATCGCCGAGAAAACCGCGATTGCGGGTGACGATATCCTGCGGGATGCCCGTCAGAGCGGAGACCTTGGCGTAGAAGGCCGTTGCCGCATCGCCCGCCGGTGCGGGGCCGGCAAGCGTCGTCAGATATTCGCCAAGTGCGAAACGCTCGGCATCGCGCTGGCCGGATTCGCTGAAGCTCTTGCGCCGGTCGGCTTCGGCGGCTGCCAATGAGGGCAATTCCAATGCGGCACCGAGGGCGAACTGGTCGGCATTGAACATCAGCTGACCTTCAAGCAGCGGCGAAAGCATGACGGTGCCGGCGATGATGATGCCCTGGCTCTGCTGCAGCGCCGAGGCGACCTTGGCGGCGCGAAAGCCGCCATAGCTTTCGCCAAGCAGGTATTTCGGCGAATTGGCGCGGTTGTTGTGGGCGACATAGAGGGCGATCGCCTTCGCCATCGTCTGTGCGTCGGAGCCGACATTGTAATAGTTCGAGGCGTCGTCCGCCTTCACGGTACGGCTCCAGCCGGTGCCGATCGGGTCGATCAGCACGAGGTCGGTAAAATCGAGCCAGCTATGCGGGTTGTCGACAAGCTTCGCATTGGCGCCGTCGCGTCCGTCCGGCCCGAAATCCAGAACTTTGGGACCGACGAGGCCGAGATGCAGAAAGGCCGAGGCAGCCCCCGGTCCGCCATTGAAAGCGAAGGTGATCGGTCGGTCCGGCCCCGCATCCCTGGCAATGTAGGCGGTATAGAAGATCGCAGCGTTCTGCCCGCCATCCTGTCCGAAGAGGTCGAGCGTGCCCGCGGTCGCCGTGTAGGCGATCCTCCGGCCCTCCGCCGTCGTCAACTCATGCGCGGTCACGGAATCTGCAGGCAGCAGCTTGAGTACCCCCTCGCGCACGGCGCTCTGCTGGGCGGGGGCGCGGCGTTCCGCGGCCTCCTGCGCGAAGGCCAGGCCCGGCGCGAGTGCGGCAGTCAGCGAAGCAATGAAAAGCAGGGATCGCAAGCGCAAGTCAATCTCCTCCGGCGGGTCGGAATGCGGCTGAGATAGGGTAGCAGCCGCCTGCCTTCGATGGAGATCAAGAGATGGTGATGCGCAAGTGAGCCCGGCTCATTCGCCCTTCTCGATGGTGCGGGCGTTCACGTACAGGGCACGGCCGGCCCGCCAGCCGTTGAAGGCCGCGCCAAGTCCGAGCGCGACGAAAAGCACCGCGCACCAGGCGAAACTGCCCGTCCAGCCGCGGATCAGGCCGACGATGAACGGGCCGATGGCGGCGAGCAGGTAGCCCACGCATTGCGCCATGCCGGAAAGATGAGCGGCGACATGCGGATCGCGCGAACGCAGCACGATGGTCGTCATCGCCGCGGCAATCAGCCCGCCCTGACCGATACCCTGCAGCACGGCCCAGAGCCAGACCGTGGAAAGGGGTGCAAAGAGCAGACCGAGAAGCGCGATGACGGCGACGGCGCAGAGCGTGGCGTTGATGAGGCGCTGATCCCTGCCGCGTACCGCGACATGCGGCACGACGAGACAGGCGGCGGCCTGCACCATGACGGAGACCGAAACGATGCCGCCGGCCACGACGCCGTCGAGACCGCGTTCGCGCAGGATCGGCACCAGCCAGCCAAAGACACAATAGGCAAGCGCCGATTGCAGGCCCATGAACAGCGTGACCTGCCAGGCGAGCCTGTCGCGCCACAGGCCCTCGACACGGAAGCCGCTGTGCCGCGCCTGTTGGCTGCTTGCAAAGACCTGCGGCAGCCAGACCAGCCCGACAACGAGGGCAGGCAGCGCCCAGACGGCGAGTGCGCCTTCCAGCGAGCCGCCGAGCGCATGTTCGATCGGCAGTGTCAGGCCGGCGGCGCCGGCAGCGCCCGCGCAGAGCGCCATCGTGTAGAGGCCGGTCATCAGAGCCGCGTTCGCGGCGAAGTCGCGCTTCACCAGTCCGGGCAGCAACACGTTGCCGACGGCGATCGCAGCACCGGCAAGCGCCGTGCCGAAAAACAGCAGCGGGATGAAGGAAAGGCCGCGCAGCGCCGTGCCGAGCGTCAAGAGCAGGAGCACGCCCAGCAGCGTCCGCTCGGAACCGATGCGCTGGGCGAGCCGCGGAGCAAGCGGCGAGAAGGCGCCGAGGCAAACGACGGGCAGGGTGGTCAGCAGACTGGCGCCGAGCGGTGACAGGCCGAGTTCGGCCCGGATCTCCGGCAGCAGGGCGGAAGCGCTGGAAAACACCGGCCGCAGGTTGAAGGCGATCAGCACGAGGCTTGCACCGAGCAGGAAGCGCGCGGCAGCGCCCTGCTTCCGCGGCGGCAGAGGTAAAGGCACGCTGTCGATTTCGGCATCGATCATCGTCTCGTCGATCGCGTCGAACGAGTGCGTGGCATCCTGTATGGGTATCGTCATGAAAGAAGCATCCGGTCGAGAGCGGAAAGGATGGGTGCCATGAAGCCGCGCACCGCAGCATCGGCCTTTTCGGGGCTGCCGGTCTCGATGGCGTCGACGATCGCCTGATGCGCCTGCATGTCAGGCTCGGGAATCGCCTTGTCGAGTGTGGCGGCAATGGTTTGTGCGATCGAGACGGAGAAGAAATCGTAGATCTCGATCATCGCCCGGTTGCCGGAGGCGGCGATGACCGCCTTGTGGAAGGCAAGGTCGCGTTCGATGAAGCCTGCCGGGTCGCCGCCTTCGTAATTGCCGCGTTCGGCAAGCAAGGCGCGAAGTTTGGCGATGGTGTCCGGCGTTTTGCGGACGGCCGCAAGCCGCGCGCCTTCGACATCGAGCGCGCAGCGCGCCTCGAACTGATCTCTGAGGCTGGCGCGGCGCGCCATGGTGAGCGGCCGGCTGCTGTCGGCGGTCGAAAGCACATAGGTGCCCGAGCCCTGCCGCGTTTCCAGCAGGCCCTGCGCGACGAGAACGCGCACGGCCTCGCGCACCGTGCCGCGGCTGACCGAGAGCATGGCCGAAAGCGTGGCCTCGTTCGGCAGCTTCTCGCCGATGGCCCAGCGCTTGGCCAGGATTTCGCTGCGGATCGCCTCGATGGCCGTGTCGGCGAGATTGGTTTTGCTGAGGGGTTGCATGGCTCTATTCATAAAGTCATCGGATGACTTTATGAATAGAGCCATTTCTGCCGATCGTCAACGCGTGAAGGCGGCATTAAAAAAGGGCCGCTCTCGCGACCCTTTCCATGAGGTTTGGCCTGTAACCGGCCGGACCGTCTGATGCGGTCCCAGGAAGGTGGGGTTTAGAGCGAGGGCTGCCTCGCTTTCATCACCACTTCCATGCCCGTTACGAGGTCCGAAAACTCATTAGACATTGGATCACCTTCCTTTCGTTACGTTGATAATGATCTAAAGGTAGGCCGTTTCCCCTGAGATGCAAGAAAAAATCGCATGGCTGTTTTTTAGCCGGCGTCTGACCAAATCGTTCAATTGCCTGGTTTTCTGCCGCGGTGATCACGCAAATCCCTATCGTTTTTGCGGAAAGTGATCTTGAGCATCGTCAAGAATTCGTCATCTTCGCCTTGCAAATCGGGTGGCTGTTAAGTCGTTATTAGCCGTAGCGTCAGACAATCGAAGACGTTTTCAGCATTCCTGCCGCAGCAGGCGGCGGGCCGGAGCAAGAGCATGTGTCGCTGGGCAGCCTATCGCGGAGAACCCCTCTACCTGGAGGAGCTGGTATCCTCGCCCGCCCATTCCCTGATCGAGCAGTCCCATTGCGCCACCCGCGCCAAGACGGCAACGAACGGCGACGGCTTCGGCATCGCCTGGTATGGCGACCGGCCGGAACCCGGCCGCTACCGCGATATTCTGCCGGCCTGGTCCGATTGCAACCTCAAGAGCTTGGCGCGACAGATCCGCTCGCCGCTCTTCCTCGCCCATGTGCGGGCCGCGACCGGCGGCGGTACGCGGCGTGACAATTGCCATCCTTTCACGCATGAAACCTGGTCCTTCATGCACAACGGACAGATTTCCGGCTTCGAGCGCCTGCGCCGGCCGATGGAGTCCATGCTCGGCGACGACCTGTTCAACGCCCGCAGCGGCACGACGGATTCCGAGCTCATGTTCCTGCTCGCCCTCCAGTTCGGCCTGCGGGACGCACCGATTGCCGCGATCGCCGAGACGATTGCCTTCGTCGAAGGTCTGGCGGAGAAAATTCTCGGTTCCGTGCTGCTGCGTTTCACGGCCGCCTTCTCGGACGGCAAGTCCCTCTATGCGATCCGCTATGCCACCGACCGCCGGGCGCCGACGCTCTATGCCTCGCCGTTGGCCAAGGGATATTGCCTCGTTTCCGAGCCGCTGAACGATGATGGCGATGCCTGGCAGGAAATCCCTGACGGCAGTGCGGTGACTGTCAGCGCCGACGGCCTCGAGATTGCCGCGTTCCAGCCGGAAAAACGTCCGGCCGCGAGGCCGGAGCCAGTTTCTATCCTCGCATAAGCTGCTCGGCGATCAGCGCCGCCAGTCGCTCGGCGACCTCGTCCTTGGAAAGATCGGGCCACTGCTCGATGCCGTCGCGGCGGATGAGCTTCACGCTGTTGCGCGTGCCCCCCATGATGCCGGTTGATGGCGAGACGTCATTGGCAACGATGAGGTCGGCGCCCTTGCGCTCCAGTTTCACCCTGGCATTGGCCTCGACGTCCTGCGTCTCCGCCGCAAAGCCGATCACCAGCGTCGGCCGCGTCGTGTGATGGCCGACGGTCTTGAGGATATCGGGGTTCTCCGTCAGCGCCAGTGTCGGGATGGATTCGCCGGGATGCTTCTTGATTTTCTGGTCGGCAGCCGAGGCGACACGCCAGTCGGCGACCGCTGCCACCATCACCGCGACATCGGCGGGAAGGGCGGCCAGTACGGCGTCGCGCATCTCTTCGGCCCGTTCGACATGCACCATCCTGACGCCGACGGGATCGGGGATCGTTACCGGACCGGACACCAGCGTCACATTGGCGCCAAGCCGCGCAAGGGCGCTCGCAATGGCGTGTCCCTGCCGGCCGGAGGAGCGGTTGGCAATGTAGCGCACCGGATCGATCGGCTCATGGGTCGGGCCTGACGTGACGATTGCCCGCTTGCCGGCAAGCGGCTTCGGGCCGTCGTCGAGCAGCGCTTCGGCCGCCGCCACAATGTCGATCGGTTCGGCCATGCGGCCGGTGCCGGCTTCGCCGCTTTCCGCCATCTCGCCGGCCATGGGGCCGATGAAGCGGATGCCATCGCGTCGCAACGTTTCGACATTGCGTTTCGTTGCCGGATGCGCCCACATTTTCGGGTTCATCGCGGGGGCGGCAAGCACCGTGCGGTCCGTGGCGAGCAGTACGGTGGAAGCCAGGTCGTCGGCAAGGCCATGCGCCATCTTCGCCATCAGGTCGGCGGTAGCCGGCGCGATCAGCACCAGATCGCAATCCCGTGCCAGCCGGATATGGCCGACATCCTGCTCGTCCTGCCGGGAGAAGAGATCCGTGAAGACGTGCTCGGCCGCAAGGGCGCCGACGGTAAGCGGAGTGACGAATTCCTGCGCCCCCTTTGTCATGACCGGGCGCACGGAAGCACCGCGTTCGCGCAGGCGGCGGATCAGATCGAGGCTCTTATAGGCCGCGATGCCGCCCGAGATGAGGAGGAGGATGCGTTTGCCGCTGAGAGCCATGGTCTTTCCCGTCGCTTCTTCTGACCGAGAAGGACCCTAAGCCTTTGGCGGAAAACATGCAATCGCCGGCATTCAGGTCGCCTTGACCCGCCTCGGCGTGAAGATCGCGATCGCCATGCCGACGCCGGCCAGCTGCAGGATCGCACCGCCGGCTTCGGGCACGGTCGGCATGCGCTGCTCGAACAGGAAGCCGTAGAAAAGGCCGAAGACGGTCTCCGCCACGATAAGCTGAGCGGCGAGCGCCAGCGGCAGAAGGCGCGCGGCAATCATCCAGGAGAGCGTGGCAAGCCAGGAGCCGGCAATACCCATCACCGCCACCCAGAGGACGAAATGAAAGGTCTCTTCGCCGGTGAAGCTGATATTTTCCCAGATCGAGGTGAAGGGCAGGAGGATGACGGCGCCGATGCCGGCGCCGATCCCCTGCAGGGCAGTCCAGTGCATGGCGCTCGGAGCCTCCGCAGACTGCATGACGGCCGCGCTGATGAGGCCGTAGACAACCCACAGCGCCAGCCCGATCAGCGCGGCGGCGATGCCGAGCAGGATGCCGGTCTGGTCGCCGGCGGGCGTGGTGGCGAAGATCGAGACATTCACCCAGCCGATGCCGGCGGCAATCAGGATCAGCGGCAGCGCCAGCGCGCTCCATCCGATCGAGCGGTCCTTGAAATTGGCGATGATGGCAAGCAGCACCGGCATCGTGCCGATGACGAGCGGCGGAATGGCCGTGCCCGCATAGCGCACGGCATAGGAAATGCTCATGAAATAACCGACATAGCCGAAGCCGCCGAGGGCGATGCCGGTCAGGAGCAGCGAGCGCCGCAAGCCCACCGGGCGGAAGCGCGGATTGACCATCAGGATCAGGCTGACGGCGGCAAAGAGCCCGTAGCGCGCGACCGTCAGATCGATCGTCGTATAGGGCACGACGACGCGCGGGGCGACGAAGCTGAGCCCCCACAGCGCGCAGGTGGCGAGACCGCAGAGGATGCCGATCAGCATGTGATGCTCCGAAGAGATGAGCCGCGCTCCGGCAGGAAGGGGATGGGAGCGGCTGCGAAAGGATGTTGCCTAGCCCGATATGCCCTATCGGCCGCCGACACAAGGGCCTCTCTGCGACATGGCCGGGGCGGCTTTGGAATAAAGAGTGCTATTGTTGCCTTGAGATCATCAATCAAGTGACCAAAGCGCACTTCAGTCAAAGATACCGCGGCGACATAGTGGGGCCGATCAACAAAGGAGTTGCCTCAATGTTTGCTGTAACCGGAGTGACGGGCCAGGTCGGCGCGGCCGTTGCCGATCATCTGCTGAAGGATGGTGCCGAGGTCCGTGCCGTCGTCAGAAATCCTGAAAAGGCCGCCGGCTGGAAAGCGCGTGGCTGCGAGATCGCCGTCGCCGACATGTTCGACGCCGCATCGCTGACCGCCGCCTTCACGGACGCGGATGCCGTCTTCCTCGTCATCCCGCCGCTTTTCGACCCGACGCCCGGCTTTCCTGAAGTGAAGGACATGCTGGCGACGCTGAAGACCGCGCTCGAGACGGCACGGCCTGGAAAACTGGTCTGCCTGTCGACGGTCGGCGCCCAGGCGAGCCAGCCGAACCTCCTGAGCCAGCTCGGCATCGTCGAGAAAGAGCTTGCCGCTCTTTCTATCCCGGTGGCTTTCCTGCGCGCCGCCTGGTTCATGGAGAACGCTGCCTGGGATGTGGCGCCGGCGCGCGAAAGCGGTGTGATACCGAGTTTCCTGCAGCCGCTCGACCGCGCCGTGCCGATGGTTGCCGTTGACGATATCGGCGCGCTCGGCGCGCAGATGCTGCGCAAGGACTGGCAGGGGGTACGCGCGGTCGAGCTGGAAGCGCCGGAGCGCATCAGTCCGGCCATGATTGCCGCCGCCTTCGCCAGGGCGCTCGGCACGGAGGTGAAAGCCGAGGTCGTGCCGCGGGAACGTTGGGAAGAGCTGTTCCGTGCCCAGGGCATGAAGAACCCGCAACCCCGCATGCGCATGCTCGACGGTTTCAACGAAGGCTGGATCGAATTCGAGGGCGGTCGCGAGAAATCGCTGAAAGGCACGACGACAATCGAGACGGCAATCCGCCGCCTCGTTGCGGGCGCGTGAATGCGAGGGCCGCGGTCAGTGAGCGGCGGCCCTACGCGCGTAGCTTCAGGTGCGCGTGATCGAAATGCCGCCGTCGACCAGTAAGGCCGTGCCCGTGACGAAGCTTGCATCGTCGGATGCGAGATAGAGCACGGAGCGCGCAAGTTCTTCCGGGGTCGCGACACGCTTCAGCGCATGCAGGTTCGTGATGAAGGCCTGCTTGTCCGGCGTGTCGTTCATTTCGCGATACATGTCCGTATCGACGGCACCCGGCAGGACGGCATTGACGCGGATGTTCTGCGGACCGTATTCGGCCGCGAGCGCTTGGGTGAGCCCGATGAGACCGGACTTGCTGGCGGCATAGGCGGCCACGCCCGGGAAGGAAAAACTGTAGCCGACAAAGGTCGAGGTGAAGATCACCGAGCCGCTGCCATGCCTGGCCATCTCGGCGATCTGATGTTTGGCGGCAAGGAAGGAGGCCGTCAGGTTGATCGCCAGCGTGTCGGCAAAACCCGTTTCCGAAACGTCCGTGCTCGGGCCAGCCTCGCCGATCGTGCCGGCATTGTTGAAGGCGATGTCGAGCTTGCCGTAATGTTCAACGGCGGCCGCGACCAGCGCCTTGTGATAGTCTTCCGAGCGGACGTCGCCGGCAACGGCAACGGCATCACCGCCGGCAGCCCTGATTTCGGCGACCAGGCTATCGAGTTCGGCCTGGCGGCGGGCGCCGACGACGACCTTGGCGCCTTCGGCGGCGAAAAGCCTGGCGGTCACGCGACCGATGCCCGAGCTTGCGCCGGTGACGATTGCGACCTTGTTGGACAGACGGTTCATTGTTTCATCTCCTCGATCTGGGTTGGATCGGCCTTGCCGGCCGGTTTCGATGAGGGGGAAGATGGCATTGTTCTTTCGTTCGGATTAGTGTCCTGATTGCGGAGCTCGAATTCGGAAAAGCCGAACGATGATGAAGCCAGGCCATGATGAAGATTGAGGGGATTGCGGCTTTCGTCGCCGTGGTGAAGGCCGGTTCGGTCAGCGAGGCCGCCCGGCGGCTGCGGCTGTCGAAATCCGTCGTCAGCGAAAGGCTGGCGGAGCTGGAAAAGACGCTGGGTGCCATGCTCGTCCATCGCACCACGCGCAAGCTTACGCTGACGGAGGATGGAGCCGCCTTTCTGGAGCGCGCCGGGCGCATCGTCCGCGAGATGGAGGATGCGCAGGCCGATATGGCCGAGCGTCGCGGCACGCTCTCCGGTCCGTTGCGTATCGCCGCTCCCGTTACCTTTGGCCGCCTGCATCTCGGCCCCGCCCTCTATCCGTTTTTGAAGGCGCATCCGCAAATCGCGCTGACGCTCGATATGGATGACCGGCGTGTCGATCCGGCCTCGGACGGTTACGATGCCATCATCCGCCATGGCGCCATTGCCGATACTCGGCTTGTTGCCTGGAAGCTTGCCCGCAGCCGGCGGCTGCTCGTGGCGTCGCCCGACTATATCGAGCGGCACGGCAAACCCGGCTCCCTGTCCGATCTCAACGGTCATCGCGGCATCTTCTATACCAATCGCGGTGTCGCCGACTGGCGCTTCCAGGCGCAGGAGGGCACGGTCATCATCCGGGCGAAGCTGGGTCTCGGTATCAACAACGGCGACATGCTGCATGACGCGGCGATCGAAGGCCTCGGCATCGCGCTTCTGCCGACCTTCATCGCCGGTCCCGCCATTCGCGACGGCCGCCTCGTCGAGATCGATGTCGGCGCCAGGCCGGAGCCCGAATTCATCTACATGGCCCATCCCGAAGGCCGAAATCCTTCCGCCAAGCTGCGCGCCATCGCCGACCATCTGAAAAAGACGTTCGGCGACCCGCCCTATTGGGATCCGGAGGGTTAGTTCAGAAGATCCATGAGATTCTCGGTCACGGGAGAGCGCTGGCTGCGCAGCACGGCAAGCGCCAGACGCGCCACCGCCGGCGGTCCCTGGATCGGCCGGTAGGCGACGCCGGCGAGCTTGATCTGCGAAATCGAGGCCGGCACGATCGAGACGCCGAGATCGGCGGCGACGAGATTGACGACCGAGGAGATCTGCGGCGCCTCCTGCGCGACCGTCAGCTCGAAGCCCGCCTCGCGGCAGGCGCGCACCACGTCGTCATAGAGGCTGAGGCCGACGAGACGCGGGAAGAGGATGAAAGGTTCCTTCGCCAGCGAGGCGAGTGGCAGCGTCTTCTGCCTTGCCAGCGCATGGCTGGCCGGAAGCGCAACCACCATCGGCTCGTCGGGCAGGCGCTTCAGCCTGATGCCATCGGGATCGTCAAGGCCGGGCCGCATGAAGGTCGCGTCCAGCTCCCCGCGCTCCAGCTTCTGCACCAGCCCGAGCGTATTCATCTCCGTCAGCGACAACAGCACATCCGGCCAGCGGGCCTGAAAGCGGCGGATCGTCGTACTGACGATCGGGTTGAAGGCGGAAGAGGCTGTAAAGCCGAGCGACAGCCGGCCGGTCTCTCCGCGATTGGCGCTCTGCGCCGCCAGCCGCGCCTTCTCCGCCGCCGCAAGCGACGCTTTCGCTTCAGGCAGGAAGGCCGCGCCGGCTGCCGTCAGCTCCGCCCCGTGCGGCACGCGATGGAAAAGCATCGCTCCGATTTCTGTCTCCAGATCACGGATCTGCTGGCTGAGCGGCGGCTGGCCGATGCCGAGGCGCGCGGCCGCCCGCGTGAAATTGCCTTCTTCGGCCACCGCCAGAAAATATCGCAGATGCCGCAGCTCCATCGCCATCTCCAAAACCTATCAGGATCGCCAGTTTCATATATTGGACAAATGGAGCCGTCCTGACTAGATCGGAGGCAGGAAGGAATTGAAAATGTCCGACTCCGCGATCCAGGACGTTGCCGGCCTGCCGGCGACCGACAAAAGACAGCCCGAAGACTATCTGACGCGCGGCAGTGGCGCCTATCGGCGCGCCAGCCTCGCCCTCTTCCTTTCAGGTTTTGCCACCTTCTCGCTGCTCTATTGCGTGCAGCCGCTCCTGCCGATCTTTTCACGGGAGTTCGCCGTCAGTCCCGCCGAAAGTTCGCTGGCTTTGTCGCTCTCTACCGGTTTTCTGGCGATCGCCATCGTCTGCGCCGCCGCCGTTTCGGAAGGGCTCGGCCGCCGCAGCCTCATGTCGATCTCGCTGGTCGGTGCGGCCGTATTGACGATTGCCACCGCCTTTGCGCCGAATTGGCATCTGCTGCTGGTCATTCGCGCGCTGCAGGGCTTCGTGCTCGGCGGCGTTCCGGCCGTCGCCATGGCCTATCTCGCGGAGGAAATCGACCCGCGCGGCCTCGGCGCCACGATGGGCCTCTATGTCGGGGGCACGGCCTTCGGCGGCATGTCAGGCCGGGTTCTGACGGGCATCTTCGCCGAATATCTCTCCTGGCGGCCGGCTTTGTTCCTGATCGGCGCCATCGGTCTTGCGGCCGCGATCGGTTTTATCGCGCTCCTGCCGCCGTCGCGCAACTTCGCCCGCCGCGCCGGCTTCGATCCGCGGTTTCACCTGAAGGCATGGATGGGGCATCTCGGCAACCCGGCGCTGCCCTTCATCTTCGCCATCGCCTTTTTTGCGATGGGCTCCTTCGTGACGATCTATAATTATGCCGGCTTCCGCCTCGTGGCGCCCCCTTACGAACTGAACCAGACCGAACTCGGCCTGATCTTCACCGTCTACCTGTTCGGCATCGGCGCTTCCTCGGTTGGCGGCCTTCTGGGAGACCGGCTCGGCCATTTCACCGTGCTCCTCGCCGGCATCGTCATCACCGCCACAGGCGGCGCGCTGACGCTCTTTGCCTCGCTGCCGCTCATCATCCTCGGTATCGTCGTGCTGACCAGCGGCTTCTTCATGACGCATTCGGTGGCAAGCGGCCTCGTCGGCAGGCTCGCGCACGGCACCAAGGGGCACGCCTCCTCGCTCTATATGCTCGCCTATTATATCGGCTCCAGCGTCATGGGCTCCGCCGGCGGCTGGTTCTGGGCGATGGAGGGGTGGTCGGCGGTGGTGATCTTCACGCTGGCCATGATGACGCTCGCTCTCCTGTCCGCGTTGACCGCGCGCCGCCTCGCCCGCCGCCCTTGACTTCTCGCCTCCGTCGATTAATTTAACCGATGAGTTAAATAAGAGCCGGAGGACCGTCGTGAAAAAGACCTACCATGGAAGCTGCCATTGCGGCGCCGTTGCCTACGAGGCCGGGCTTGATCTTTCGGCGGGCACATTCAAGTGCAACTGCTCCATCTGCCGCAAGAAACGCAGCTGGCTCGCGGTCGTCCAGCCGCAGGATTTCAGGCTGCTGTCGGGCAGGGACGGGTTGCGCGAATATCTGTTCGGCTCCGGCTCCATCCATCATCTTTTCTGCGAGAGCTGCGGCGTGGCTTCCTTTGCACGCAACGACAACGAGACGATCGGCCCCTTCATCGCCGTCGCCGTCAATTGCCTCGACGACGCCAGCGCGGAGGAGCTTGCCGCAGCTCCCGTCGCCTATTCTGACGGCATGCATGATCGGTATGACGCCGCACCTGCCGAAACGCGGCATCTGTGACGGCGGCCCTCAGCCAAGCCGGATATAGGGCACGTCCTTCTTCGCCACCTCGTCCAGCGCCTCGTCATAACCGGCGTCGGCATAACGCATGACGCCGAGCGCCGTATCGTTGGTCAGCGCATGGTCGAGCCGTTCGTCGGCGGCCTCAGAGCCATCGGCAACGACGGTGACGCCGCAGCTCGTCATGTAGCCGGCATAACCGCCGCCGCCGGAATGGACGACCACGAGATCGGCCATCGAGGAGCAGAGCATCATCGCATCGAGGAGCGGCCAGTCGGCAATGGCGTCGGAACCGTCCTTCATGCGCTCCGTCATGATGTTCGGATGCGCCATCGCGCCGGCATCGAGATGGTCGCGCGAAAAAGCGACCGGACCCTTGAGCTCGCCATTGGCGACCAGTTCGTTGACCCGCCGCGCCAGCGCCGTGCGCTCGCCATGGCCGAGCCAGGCAATGCGCGCCGGCAGCCCCTCGAAGGGAATATGCTCGCGCGCCAGCCGGATCCAGTTGGTGATGATCTTGTTGTCGGGGAACATGTCCATGAGCAGGTCGTCGATGCGGGCGATATCGCTCTCCTCGCCCGAGAGCGCCATCCACCGGAACGGGCCGATGGCGCGGGCAAAGAGCGGGCGCAGATAGGCTTCGGTGAAAATCGGAATGTCGAAGGCATTGGCAACGCCGCCCTCGCGGGCCTGGGTGCGGATGAGATTGCCGTTGTCGAAGACCTCGGAGCCCCGTTTCTGGAATTCCAGCATCGCGGTAACATGCTCGACGATCGAGGCGCGGCTGGCAGCCATCAGCTGGCCCTGGCCGTCGTCGCGCAGGCCCTTCACCTGATCGATGCTCATGCCCTTCGGCACATAGCCATAGACGAGGTCATGCGCCGAGGTCTGGTCGGTGACGACATCGGGCACGATGCCGCGCCGGACAATTTCCGGATAGACCTCGGCCGCATTGCCGACGAGACCGACGGAGAGCGCCCGCTTTTCCTTGACCGCGGCATCGATCATCGCCAATGCGCTGTCGAGGTCAGGCGCGATCTCCTGCAGGTAGCCGATCTGCTGGCGTTTGCGCGCGCGTTCCGGATCGATATCGACGCAAAGGATCGCCGCACCCGCCATCCGTCCCGCCAGCGGCTGCGCCCCACCCATGCCGCCGAGCCCCGCCGTCAGCACGAAACGGCCGGAGAGATCGCCGCCGAACCGACGCTCGGCAATGCGCATGAAGATCTCATAGGTGCCCTGGATGACACCCTGGCTGCCGATATATTGCCAGGCGCCGGCCGTCAGTCCGCCCCAGCAGATCAGGCCCTTGCGCTGCAGCTCGTAGAACACTTCGGCCTTCGCCCATTGCCCGACGATATTGCAGTTCGCCATGATGACGAGCGGTGCCTTGGCATGGGTCTTCACGAGACCGATCGGCTTGCCGGACTGGATGATGAGCGTCTGGTCCTCGTCCATTTCGGTCAACGCCGTGACGATGCCGCGATGCGCCGCCCAGTTGCGCGCCGCCTTGCCGAGGGCGGCGTAGACGACGAGATTGTCGGGGTCCTCGCCGACCGAGAGCACGTTTTCCAGAAGCCGCAGCAGCGCTTCCTGCCGCCAGCCCCTGGCGCGCAGCTCCGGCCCGCCGGGAATGGGAAATTTCGGATGGCGTGGATTGGCCTTGGGCATCTTGGGTTCCTCGTCGTTTTGTCATCGGCGCAGGCGCACCGGTTCATTCACTTGGCCGGCATCGGTCCCACATAGGCGAGTGCGGCATCGATGAGCCGCCGCCGCAGGGCATCGTCGCCATAGACATCGGCATTGGCCCGCACCCAGCCATGCATGATCCGCTCGCCCGACAGCATCTGGATCACGCCCGGCGGCGCCAGCGCCCAGCCGTCATTGCCCTTGCCGAGACGCAGCAGCATGCCGTCATGGCGTGCGCAGCAGAGCAGGTTGCCGTTGAGCATGAAGGCCCAGCCGCCGAACATGGATTTTTCGCCGAGGCCCGGCCGGTCGCCGAGTTCCTCGCGCATCAGCTCTTCCAGGCCGCGATCGCGCGCCATGGTTCAGGCCCTCGCCTCCAGTGCATAGCGTGCTATCTCGATGCCCATTGCCTTTTCGACAGGTGGATAGACGGTCGGATCGAGCACGCTGGCCGAGAGCGGTATGATCTGCTTCGGCACGTGCAGGATGAAGACATGCATGCCGCCCTTGAGCTGGCCGACGGACAGCGGCTCTCCCTCTTCGGAAAGCGTGGTGATGACGGCCGGGAAGGTCGCGACCCGCGTGCCGTCGGCATCGTCGACCGCCATATATTCGTTCATCACATGCAGGGTGACGGCCTTGTCGCCGGCGCCGACAGTGATCGTGCCGATATCGAAAGCTTCCTTGGTATAGACCACATCCTTCTTCGTGATCGTACCTTCGGCCAGGATATGGCCGCCTGTCGTCTTGCAGATCGCGTCGATAACGGCCGATCCGCCTCTTTTCTCGGCTTCGATGATCGCCTCGCCGAGCTTCAGGGCCATCGAAATGCCGCCGAGCGCGGCGTTCCTGCGGACATAGGAGGCGCGCAGCGGATTGCGGCAGCTGGCAATGAAGCCGCCGGACTGGTCGGCCGCTGCCCGCAGCACCGGCGAGATCTTCGCCGTCGCACCCTTCACGACCAGCTCGATATAGCGGTTCTCGGCGCGATTGCCGCCGACCGCCGTCTGGATCATCTGTTCCGGCGAACCGGCCATGCCGATCGAGCCCATGTCGCCGGTCGGATGGGCGCGGATATCGCCGACCGCATCGACCACCTTGGTGCCGAGGATCGCCGAAGGCAGCCAGCCGTTCAGCGTCGAGGACTTGCCGTTCTGGCCGATGATGAGGCCGGAGAGCCTGTCGCCGAGCGCCTCCTGCAGCAGCTGCACGGCCTTCACATAGTCGATGCCCTGCATTTCCCAGGGTGTGGTGGAGGCCGGCGCGCCGATCGCCGCCGCTGTCGCGATCCAGTCGTCGTCGCCAAGCTCATCGATGGAGACGAGCTCCGGCTTGCCGACATTGACGGCGGCATAGCCGAGCATACGGCCGTGATCGGCCCAGCCGCCGCCGCCGGCGGCATAGACGGAGCCGCCCTTGACGGCGGCTTCCACGTCCTTCTCAACCAGTATGCGTCCCATCGCCCTTCTCCTTCCTCTGCATGATCCCGAAAAGTGTGCAGCGCTTTTCGGAGGAGTTCATGCGGCCAACCTAAACTCTCTTGTCCATCTCGCGCACCGCCTCGAAAAGCACGGCGGCGCCGAGCGCTATGTCGTCATTCTCGGCCCATTCATCCGGCGAATGGCTGCGGCCTTCCTTGCAGGGCACGAAGATCATCGCGGCCGGCGCCACGCGGGCGATCCAGGCGGTATCGTGGCCGGCGCCGGACGCCATGAAACGGTGTTTGGCGCCGACCGCCTCGCAGGCCCGCTCCAGCGTCTGGAGCAGTCCCTTGTCGCTCGGTGTCGGGAAATTGTCGGAGATGCGGTTCAACGGCGCGATCGTCACGCCGAAGGCCAGGGCGAGCATTTCCGCGTGTCCATCCAGCCAATGGCAGAAGGCTTCCATATCGGCGCGGATTTCGGCACGTCCGTCGACCAGCAGCACGACACGCGACGGCACGACATTGGCCGCGTTCGGCTCGATGCGGAACTCGCCGACCGTGGCCGCAAAATGGCCGGGCGTCTTGGCAAGCTCGCTTGCGGCATTGCGGATATCGAGCACCAGCTGCGAAGCGGCGACCAGCGCATCGGAGCGTGAATCCATCGGTGTGGTGCCGGCATGATCGGCGCGGCCCTCGATCGTGATTTCGATACGGGTAATGCCCGATATCGCGGTGACGATGCCGATATCCTTGCGCTCGTTTTCAAGCACCGGACCCTGCTCGATATGCAGTTCCAGAAAACCGGCAATATCGGGCCTGTTATCGTGCACCAGCACACCCGGCGATCCGCCGACCTCCGATATCGCTTCGCCAAGCTCGCGGCCGTCGACGGTGCGGGAGAGCCATGCCTGCGGCAATTGTCCCGTCATGCCGCGGCTGCCGATGCAGGAAACGCCGAAAATGCTGACCTCCTCGGCCAGGAAATCGACGATTTCCAGATCGTGGTCGAGGTGGATTTCCTGTTCGCGCAGCGACCGCGCAACTTCGAGGGCCGCGGCAATGCCGGCAATGCCGTCGAAGCGTCCGCCGTCGGGCACCGTGTCGGAATGCGAGCCGAGCATGATGATGCCGCTGCCCGGTTTTGCGCCCGCGCGCCGGCCGATCAGATTGCCCGACGCATCGATGCGGGTCTCCAGGCCGATCGCCTGCATGCGCGCCTCCAGATAGGCGCGGCCTTCGAGGAAGAGCGGCGAAAACGCCCGCCGCGTCCAGGGATGGCCGGGCTCGGTAATGGCCGAGAGCGCTTCGATATCGGCGGATATCCGGCCGGGATTGACGGGCAGGTTGCGGCTCATGCCAGCACCTGTCGCGCAAGCGGGCGCACGAAGCGGCCGGCGCCGGGCGCGGCCAGCACTCGTGCCCCTTCGGTGATCTTGTCTCCGCGCAGCCAGACGGCCGAAACCGTCCAAGGCAGGCGGATGCCGTTATAGGGGCTCCAGCCGACGACATTGTTGCCGCTGGCCGAAGCGTCATAGACCGTCTCCTTCGGCTCCAGCACGACGATATCGGCATCCTTGCCGGGTGTGAGCGCGCCCTTGATATGGTCGAGGCGGAAATGCTTAGCCGGATTGTCCGCCATCAGCTTCGCCGCCCAGGTCAGCGGAATGCCACGTTCCAGGGCGCCTTTGACGAAAAGCGGCACCATGACTTCGAGACCGGGTACGCCCGATGCATTGGCCAGCATGTCCGGATTGGTCTTGCGGTTTTCCGACCAGCTGACGTGATCGGTCGAGACCAGCCAGACATTGCCTTCCGCAACCTTGCGCCACAGCGTCTCGACTTCGGCGCGCGGGCGCACCGGCGGATTGATCTTCGCCTTGCCGCCAAGGCGTTTCACATCGTTTTCCTCGTCGAGCGTCAGGTAATGGATGCAGCATTCGACGGTCGCTTCGAAGCCGTCGCGGCGGTAGGCCCGTGCGATGTCGTAGCCGCGCCCGAGCGAGCAATGCACCACATGGGACGGGCAGCCGGTATTGGCGCCGGTTTCGAAGATCGTGTGCATGGCAAGCAGTTCGGTGATCGGCGGGCGCGACAGGCCGTGGGCGCGCCAATCGGTTACGCCGCTCGCCTTCACCTGCTCCATATAGGTGCGGACCGCCTCGTCATCCTCGTTGTGCACGCCGGCCGTCAGTCCTGTCGGCGCAATCGCCGCAAAGCAGGCGTCGAGCAGGGCGGGCGGGATGCGCGGGAAGCGCTTGGGGTCGGTCCCGAAGGTCGAGAATTTGAAGGCGGCCACACCTGCCTCCACCATTTCGGCGATGCGCGCCGCGCCTTCCTGGGGATCGACGGTGCCGTAGAGCGCAAAATCGACCCGCGCCTGCGGGCCGGCATGATCGACCTTCCGCTTCACGGCTGCGGCCGAGCAGACGAGATTGCCTTCGTCATAGGGCATATCGACGATGGTGGTGACACCGCCGGCAGCGGCCGAGCGCGTGGACCAGATGAAATCCTCTTGGTCCTTCTGCGAAAGCGAATGAACCTGCGCATCGATCGCGCCCGGCAGGATCAGCGCCTTGCCGAGCAGATGCCGTTCCCTGGCCGCCGGCGGCGCACCGATGCCGATCTCCGCGATCTTTCCGTCACGAACGGCGACGTAGCCGCCTTCGACGATACGCTCCGGCAGCACCACCGTGCCCTGCAGGACGAGATCGAAATCCATGCCGCTTCTCCCTCGGTAAGTCAGAAACTCAGATGACGACGCTTTCCTGCGTCAGCCGATCCTCGACGCGCTCCAGCGAACCGAGCGCGAAGAAATCGTCGAAGGAGGCGATCGGCACCTGCTCGATCAGCCTGGAGAGAAACTCATCCGAGCCGAGTTCCTCCTCGATTGCCTCAACCTCGGCCGAAAGCGGCCGGTCGACCGTGTAGAAGGCCGCATGCTTGCGAACGACCGCATAGAGCATGCCGGCCACACCCTTCGGCGTATCGCCGATAATATCGATCGCCTGTGCCGAAAGCAGGGCCTCAAGGGCCGCCAGTCGCTTCAGCGCCCGCATCTGCCGGTCGAACCGTTCGATGACGAGCGGCAGGAAGGCCGCCTCGTCCTCAAGGCCGGCCGCAACGACCAGCGACTGCGCCGAAACCGGGTTCGACATGGAGAGCACGCGTGAGAAGATCTCGCCGGCAAGCTTGATGATCGGGCCGAAGCCGGTGGCGATGCGGCCGGGCGGCACAAGGTTGACCGGCAGATCGCGCCGCTGGCCGTTGCCGAGCAGGACGCAGCGGTTGAAGGCATTGCGTGCCGCATGCGCCATGCACAGCGCCGCCGATTCCAGCAGGATCGTCACGTCGAGGGGCAGCGAGCCGCCTGACGTCATCACGCGGCCCTCGACGACGACGGGATTGTCGTCGGAGCGGCCGGTGGCGGCCAGGATCTTGTGGCCGGTGGACAGCAGGTTCTCGATGACGGCGCCGAAGACCTGGGCGATCATGCGCAGGCTGAGCGCATCCTGAACGTGGGTGGCGACCGGCCATTCCCATTCGTCCGACGCGTTGCAGAGCCAGGAGCCGATCAGCGCTTCGCGCGCCGTACCGACATGGCGCACGGCCCGCCAGGGATCGCGCGATGCGCCAAGCGCGCCGGAGGCCATCATGCCGGTTGCCAGCAGCACGCGGATCGAGGCGGCGGCATTGCGCGTCGTCTCGGCGGCGGCGGCAAAGCTCACGGCGTTGACGCTGAGCGAGGCGAGGCTGTCGCGCGGCGCCATCTTCACCGGTTCCATGCCGGCCGCCCGGAAAGCCTCCGCCGCCTGCATCCGCTCGCCGCGATAGATCGCCTCGCCGACACCGGTCAGAACGGCGCCGATCTGGCCCATTAGGCCGATATCGGCGCAGCCGATGGAACCGGTGCGCCGCACGACCGGAATAAGATCCGCCTTCAGCATGCGCATATAGGCGTCGATCAGATCCGGCGTGCAGCCGACCTGGCCGGTCAGCGCCGTGTTGACGCGCATCGCCATCGCATTGCGCACGACATTGCAGGAAAAGGGCGTGCCGGTGCCGAAATGATGCGCACGCACGAGGCCGAGGTTGAAAGCGTCGAGATCTTCAGGCGACCATTCGACATCCTTCATGGCGCCGACACCGGTGGTCGAGCCGTAAACCGGCATGCCGGCTTCGATGGCATCTTCGACGATCGTGCGCGCGATCTTCACACGCTGCATGCCGATTTCGGAGGCTGAGATCCCGACCTTGCCGGAGCCGATCCGGACCATCTCGGCAAAGCTTAAGGGCTGGCCGCTAAGTTCGATTCCGGGACGTTCGTGCTTCATGTGCTCATCTCCATGGAGGCGAGACTAAGCGAGCCTCACGTCTGGCGGGATATCCCAAATGCCGAACACATCATGCTTTTGGTGCGTCTCGTCAGCTCACTACCCAGGCAATATAGAGAAGGGTGAGCGCGATGATCCAGAGGGCCACTTTGGCCGAGCGGTTGTGGCGTGCTTCCGACTTGCCGATCGCTTCCGCCGTCTGCTCGTCGAAGCGCAGCCCGTGTTCGCTCATATGCACAAGCTGATGGTGGAACCTCTCCGTCTGGGCGGCGATTTCGGGCGCTGCCTCGGCAAGTTTCACCGCCGCTTTCAGCCCGTCCTTGAGATCGGTGACGATGCGTTTGGGGCCGAGATTGTTCTTGATCCAGTCGCCGACGACGGGCTCGGACGCCTTCCACATGTTGAAGCGCGGATTGAGCATGCGCGAGACGCCTTCGACGACGACCATGGTCTTCTGCAGCATCACAAGCTCGGGCCGCGTCTGCATGTCGAAGAGTTCGGTCACTTCGAACAGCAGCGTCAAGAGCTTGCCCATGGAAATCGTCTCGGCCGGCTGCCCGTGGATCGGCTCGCCGATCGCCCGGATCGCCTGGGCAAAGCTCTCGGTATTGTGGTGGCCGGGCACATAACCCGCCTCGAAATGCACCTCCGCCACCCGGATATAGTCACGGGTGATGAAGCCGTAGAGGATCTCGGCAAGGAAGCGCCGTTCCTTCTTTCCAAGACGCCCGACGATGCCCATGTCGACAGCGACGATCATGCCCTCGGCGTCGACGAAGAGATTGCCCGGATGCATGTCCGCATGGAAGAAGCCGTCGCGCAGCGTGTGGCGCAGAAACGACTGTATCAGCGTATCGGCAAGCTGGTTGAGGTCGTGGCCGGCGGCGCGCAGGCCCTCGACGTCTGACATTTTGACGCCGTCGATCCACTCCATGGTGATGACGTCGCGGCCGGTGCGCTCCCAGTCCACTTTCGGCACGCGGAAGCCGGGGTCCTTTTCGGTATTCTCGGCAATCTCCGAAAGTGCCGCGGCCTCCAGGCGCAGGTCCATCTCCACCTTGGTCGTCTGCTCCAGCGTCCTCGTCACCTCGACCGGCCGCAGGCGCCGGCTCGCCGGCATGAAGCGTTCCTGCATATGGGCAACGAGATACATCGCCTCGATATCATGGGCAAAGCGCGCCCGCACACCCGGCCGCACGACCTTGACGGCAACCCTCTTGCGTCCCTGCGGCGTATCGACCTCGGCCGGATGCACCTGCGCGATGGAAGCTGCCGCAATCGGATCGCCGAAGCTTGCATAGAGATCCGTGATCGGCCGCCCGAGCGATCCCTCGATATTGGCCTTGGCGGCGGCAGCCGGAAAGAAGGCCATCCGGTCCTGAAGCTGCGACAGGTCGTCGGCGAATTCGACGCCGACGACGTCGGGGCGTGTCGCCAGGAACTGACCGATCTTCACATAGGATGGCCCCAGCCGCTCGACGGCCTTCGCCAGCCGGTCGCTGCGCTTCTGATGTTTGCTGCGATTGCGCGCAAAGATGCCGACGAAGGATTTTGCAAGACTGACGGAGGGCGGCAGCCCTTCTGAAGGCAGCGCCGAAATGACGCCTTCGCGCACCAGGATCCAGCCGACCCTCACGAGCCTGAAATATGCCCCGAAAGCACTCATGCGGATCAGAGCTTCCAGCCGGAATGCAGCGCCGCTATGCCGCCGGTATAGTTGGTGTAGCTGACGCGCGAGAAGCCGGCGGTGCGGATCATCGCCGCGAAATTCTCCTGGTTCGGGAATTTGCGGATCGATTCCACGAGATACTGGTAGGGCTCGGCATCGCCGGTGATCGCCTTGCCGAACTTCGGAATGGCGTTGAAGGACCAGGCATCGTAGACCTTGTCGAGAAGCGGCAGCTCCACTTCCGAAAATTCCAGAACGAGCAGCCGGCCGCCGCGCTTCAGCACACGGTAGGCTTCCGACAGCGCGACCTCGATCCGCGGCACGTTGCGGATGCCGAAGGCGATCGTATAGGCGTCGAAACTGCCGGCCTCGAAAGGAAGGTCCTCGGCATTCGCCTCGACGAAAGTGAGATTGTCCGAAAGCTTCTTCTTGCTGGCCCGCTCTGCGCCGACGGCGAGCATCGAGCCGTTGATATCAAGTACCGTCGCATGCGCCTGGCGGTTGGAGGCTTCGACGATGCGGAAGGCGATATCGCCCGTGCCGCCGGCAACGTCGAGCACCTTGTAGCCCGGCTCCTTGCGCGGGTTCAGTGCTGCGATCATCGCGTCTTTCCAGGCGCGGTGCATGCCCATGGACATGACGTCGTTCATGATGTCGTAGCGCTTGGCGACCTTGTGGAAGACCTCGTTGACGAGGCCCTGCTTCTCACCGGTCGGCACCTCGCGGAAGCCGTAGGACGTTTCCATGCCGCCATCGGCGGAAGTCCGGCTGTCTGACATCAAGCTACTCCGTTCACATCAAGAATTCGGCGCGGCGACCATAGCGAAAGCAAGGGCGCGGCGCTATCTGTGGACCGCGGTCCGCCCGCGGCACGTTGGCGCTATAGCGCACATCGCGGGCGGTTGAAACACGTTAGATATAGATGGGTTAAGATGCCGGAATTGCCAGAAGTCGAAACGGTGAAGCGCGGCCTGACGCCGGCAATGGAGGGCGCACGCATCGAAAGGCTGGAATTGCGCCGCGGCGACCTGCGTTTTCCTTTCCCGCAGGATTTCGAGCGCCAGGTTTCCGGCCACACCATCATCGGCCTCGGGCGGCGGGCCAAGTACCTGCTGATCGATCTGGACAGCGGCAAGACGATCATTTCCCATCTCGGCATGTCCGGCTCCTTCCGGATCGAGCAGGGAGCGCTTGCGGCCGCGCCCGGCGATTTTCACCACCAGCGGTCCAAGGACGAGAAGCACGATCACGCCGTCTTCCACCTGGACGGGGAGGGCGGCCCGCGCCGCGTCATCTACAATGACCCGCGCCGCTTCGGTTTCATGGATATTGCCGAGCGGTCCGAACTCGACGTCAACCCCTTTCTGTTCGGCCTGGGACCGGAGCCGACCGGCAACGAGCTTTCGGCCGCCTATCTGGCGGCGCGCTTCGACGGCAAGGCGCAGCCGCTGAAGAGCGCGCTGCTGGACCAGAAAAACATCGCCGGTCTCGGCAATATCTATGTCTGCGAAGCCTTGTGGCGGGCGCATCTTTCGCCCGCGCGCGCAGCCGGCACGCTGGTGACGAAGGCCGGCAGGCCGAAGGAGGCGTTGAACCTGCTTGTCACCTCGATCCGCGATGTCATCGCCGATGCGATCGCTGCCGGCGGATCGTCGCTGCGCGACCATATCCAGACCGATGGCTCGCTCGGCTACTTCCAGCATTCCTTTTCCGTCTACGATCGCGAAGGTCTAGCTTGCCGCACGCCGGGTTGCGGCGGTACGGTCTCGCGCATCGTGCAGGCTGGCCGGTCCACCTTCTATTGCGCCGCCTGCCAGAAATAGGAGAGCGCCATGGCCTATGAAACCCTTCTCGTCGAAACCCGCGGCAATGTCGGCCTCATCACGCTGAACCGGCCGCAGGCGCTGAATGCGCTGAATTCGACCGTGCTCAAGGAATTGAAGCAGGCCTATGCGGCCTTTCACGAAGATGAAGCGATCGGCGCGATCGTGCTGACCGGTTCAGAGCGCGCCTTTGCTGCCGGCGCCGACATCAAGGAAATGCAGCCGCTCGATTTCGCCGAAGTCTATAAGAGCGATTTCATCAGCGGCTGGGACGAGATCGCCAAGGCCCGCAAGCCCGTTATCGCCGCCGTCAGCGGCTTCGCGCTCGGCGGCGGATGCGAGCTTGCCATGCTCTGCGATTTCATCATCGCCTCGGAGACCGCGAAATTCGGCCAGCCGGAAATCACGCTTGGCGTCATTCCCGGCATTGGCGGCTCGCAGCGCCTGACGCGGGCGGTCGGCAAGGCCAAGGCGATGGACCTGATCCTGACCGGCCGGATGATGGATGCGGCGGAGGCCGAACGCGCGGGACTCGTTTCGCGTGTGGTGGCGCCGGACCGGCTGCTCGACGAGGCGCTGGAAGCAGCAACCAGGATTGCATCGCTGTCGCGCCCCTCGGTCCTGATGGCGAAGGAAGCGGTCAGCCGCGCCTTCGAGACGACGCTGGAGGAAGGCCTGCGTTTCGAGCGCCGGCTCTTCCAGAGCCTGTTTGCGACCGAAGACCAGAAAGAGGGCATGGCCGCCTTCATCGAGAAGCGCAAACCGGCCTTCAGGAACAGGTGAGCGGGCGGCATCCGGAAAGGGTCTTTTCCTTGAAAATGCGCGTTGACGTGGCGCGGCTTTAGCGTTATATGCCCGCCCACGGTTCGGAAAGCCGCTCAGGTTTTCCGCTAATGCTCCCGTATTGCTGAATTGAGTGGCCGCAGGGCCAGCGCGGCAATGGCGGAGTTTTGTTCGAATTCTTGAGAGAGGCATCCATGGCCAATACAACTTCGGCGAAAAAGGCGACCCGCAAGATCGCACGCCGCACCGCAGTCAACAAGGCTCGCCGTTCGCGCGTTCGTACCTACGTTCGCCAGGTCGAAGAGGCACTCGCCGCCGGCGATGCCGCCAAGGCAAAGGAAGCCTTCATCGCCGCCGAGCCGGAACTGGCACGCGCCGCAAGCAAGGGCGTCCTGCACGCCAATACGGCATCCCGCAAGGTCTCGCGCCTGGCTGCCCGTGTGAAGGCTCTTTCGGCGTCCGCCAACGCATAAATATCTCATTAACGAATTGCTCGTTATGATTAGCCCGGTAATTTTACCGGGCTTTTTCGATTCCGCCGCCTGCCCAGGATATGGTTAATCGGGCGACGTTTTCGTGTCAGAGGCATGACAGGAAAAATTGTTTTAAAACAATAGGTTACGCAAGGATCTTTTTGAAGCTTGCGACTCTGGTCACGCAGCCTGCGGCCTCAATTGAGTCAAGAAGATTTTTTCTTTTTTCTTTTTATGCGTGTCCAAAATAGCCCAGTCGGGGAATCTCCTTGATTCAAAAGCGATTCTTTTTTGACGCTGGTGTGACGCCCAAAAAGGGCCGCCGGAGTCAATGGCCGCTTCTTAATTTTGCGTAAAATTCATCGTTGATCTTGGCTTTTGATCCTGCCTAAATGGCTTCCAGCAAAGGGCGCGGACATCATCTGCAGAAGTCAGTCCAAACTGCCACGTCGGCAGGATGATGGCTCTGTGTCGTTTGTTACGGAGCGTACAGCATCCGTTTTCTCACGCACTTGACGGCATTGTACCGTGACGTGGCTGTCACGGGAAGGGACGTTTTGTGCTCTCCGAAGCCACACGTATTGCGCGAGGCCAGGAGAAGGGCAGGGGGAAGTGTAACATTGCGTTCGGGCTTGCGGGCGAAAAACGAGGATCGGCCGCCAGCCTGACATGGAGAGTTTATGACGGTAGTCGCATGAGCGCGGCCACCGCAGGCTCTTCGTGTCGGTCCCGATTGAGGGACAGCGTTTGAGTGAACCGGCATGCGGGCGGCTCATGAGGATGCCGTTGGCAGTGTGTCAAAGCGGGGAATGATCGGGCGGCTGTCAGCGAATGACCGCCCGAGGAAATGAAAGGCGGCATTATGCAGATGAATTCGATGACGACGGGTGCACTGGATAACGGGGAAGCTGCATCGCAGTCTTTCGGTTCCATTCACCTGAGCGCAACGGAAGATAAGGGCGAGATGAAGCATGGCGTTCTCTTCGATCGCGTCAGTGCGCGTCTGAAGGCACAAGTCGGTCCCGACGTCTATGCAAGCTGGTTTGCGCGGCTCAAGCTTCATTCGGTTTCTAAGAGTGTCGTTCGTCTCACCGTTCCCACGACCTTTCTGAAGTCGTGGATCAACAATCGCTATCTCGATCTCATTGTCGGCCTGTTCCAGGCGGAAGATCCCGAAATCCTGAAGGTCGAGATCCTGGTGCGCACGGCAACGCGCACCGGCGCGAAGGCACTGGACGAGGCGGTCGCCGTCGAGCCGGTCGCCCAGCCCACCCAGCTTCGCCGCCCGGCATCGGCCCAGCCGGCGGGGCAGATCGTTCAGCAGGCGGTTTCGACCGCCTCCGCGGCCCGTCCGGCGAGCGCAGGTTCGCCGCTCTTCGGCTCTCCGCTGGATTCCCGCTTCACCTTCGACACTTTCGTTGAGGGCAGCTCCAACCGCGTGGCGCTCGCCGCCGCAAAGACCATTGCGGAAGCCGGTCAGGGCGCCGTGCGCTTCAACCCTCTCTTCGTCCACGCGACCGTCGGCCTCGGCAAGACCCATTTGCTGCAGGCGATCGCGAATGCCGCCGTGCAGAACCCGCGTGGCCTGCGCGTCGTTTATCTGACGGCCGAATACTTCATGTGGCGTTTCGCGACCGCGATCCGCGACAATGATGCGCTGACGCTGAAGGACTCGCTGCGCAACATCGACCTTCTGATCATCGACGACATGCAGTTCCTGCAGGGCAAGATGATCCAGCACGAGTTCTGCCACCTGCTGAACATGCTGCTCGACAGCGCCAAGCAGGTCGTCGTCGCAGCCGACCGCGCGCCGTGGGAGCTGGAATCCCTCGACCCGCGCGTCCGTTCGCGTCTGCAGGGCGGCGTGGCGATCGAGCTTGACGCTCCCGATTACGAGATGCGTCTCGAAATCCTCAAGCGCCGTCTGGCGGCTGCCCGTCTGGAAGATCCGTCGCTGGAAATTCCGGCCGAGCTGCTGCAGCATGTCGCCCGCAACATCACGGCGAGCGGCCGCGAACTGGAAGGCGCCTTCAACCAGCTGATCTTCCGCCGTTCCTTCGAGCCGAACCTCTCGATCGAGCGCGTGGATGAGCTTCTGGCCCATCTCGTCGGCTCCGGCGAGCCGCGCCGCGTACGCATCGAGGACATCCAGCGCATCGTCGCGCGTCACTACAACGTGTCGCGCCAGGAGCTGGTTTCGAACCGCCGCACGCGCGTCATCGTCAAGCCTCGCCAGATCGCCATGTATCTGTCGAAGACGCTGACGCCGCGCTCCTTCCCGGAAATCGGCCGCCGCTTCGGCGGACGCGACCATACGACGGTCCTGCACGCTGTGCGCAAGATCGAGGAGCTGATCGCGGGAGATACAAAGCTTTCCCATGAGATCGAGCTTCTGAAGCGCCTCATCAACGAATAAGCGGTGCACAGTCACCGTGTTCCGGCAGCCGGGAGCGATCCCGGCTGTTTTCTTTTATAAGCGTTTTATTCCAGAGCCTTTCCTGGTTGGATTGCAGCATTCTGCCGGAGCAGGTTTGTGTCAGGGCAAAGGCTGACGGAGAAGGGCATACCCCAAGGTACGTCCGAGCCGATCGCCTTTGATCCTGGCGCAAAGATGCCCGGCCCCGGCTGGTCTGCAAGCAAACCACCGGGGTTGGCTGAAACGGGCCGCCTGATCGACCGGCCGGCTTGGCCGTAGATCTGGGCTACGACGCGCGCCGGCCGGTCGACCATCCGACTCCGTTTGAGCCAACAGAATGCTTCAATCCAACCAGGAAAGGCTCTATACAGCCTCCACGTGAGAAAAATGCGTCGGCGAGGAACGCCGGCGTTCGGGAGGACAGCAATGAGTTTCAAACGGATTGCCGTGATCGGCCTGGGCAAGGTCGGGCGGCTGGCGGCAACGCTTTTGCACGAGGGCGGCTTCGAGGTCGTCGGTGTCGATGCGCAACTGCCCGCGGGCGACCTGCCCTTCAAATGCCGGGCCGGCGATATCACCGACGTCAGCGTCATCGGCGAACTGCTGTCGAGCGTCGAGGCGGTCCTGTCCTGCCTGCCCTATCATCTGAATATCGAGCTGGCCCGCGCCGCGCACCTGGCCGGCATCCATTATTTCGATCTGACCGAGGATGTGCCGACCACCAATTTCATCATCGAGCTTTCCAGGACCGCCCGCGGCCTGATGGCGCCGCAATGCGGTCTCGCACCTGGCTTCGTCGGCATCGTCGGTGCCAGCCTCGCCGATGGTTTCGACCGCTGCCGCTCGATCCGCATGCGCGTCGGCGCCTTGCCGCAGAACCCGACCGGACTTCTGGGCTATGCCTTCAATTGGTCGCCGGAGGGCGTGGTCAATGAATATCTGAATGACTGCGAGGTCATCGAGGGCGGTGTGCGCAAGCTGGTCTCGCCGATGGAATGGCATGAGACGATCTATGTCGGCGGCGTCAAGCTGGAGGCCTTCACGACGTCGGGCGGCCTCGGCACCATGTGCGATACCATGCTCGGCAAGGTCGACAACCTCGACTACAAGACCATGCGTTACCCCGGCCACATGGAGCTGATGAATTTCTTCTTCCATGAGCTTCTGATGCGCGACCGCCGCCAGCTTGCCGGCGAGATCCTGACCAATGCCAAGCCGCCGGTCGACGACGATGTCGTTTATGTGCATGTCGCGGCAGAAGGCACCGTCAACGGCTCCTTGCGCCGGAAGGAGTTCGTGCGCGCCTATTATCCGATCGAAATCGCCGGCGCCCGGCGCACGGCGATCGCCTGGACCACTTCGGCATCGGTGGTTGCGGTCATAGAAATGGTCCGCGACGGTCTGCTGCCCTCGGATGGCTTCCTGCATCAGGAACACATTCCGCTGGACATGTTCCTGAAGACGCCGACGGGCAGCCTGTTCAAGGCCGGGGCCACGAGCAGGGACTGACGCGATTCCGGCGAAAGACGAAGCGGCGTTGCGTCTCAAGCCGCACAGGACAAGAGAGGCGTCAGCTTTTCGCTTCCGAAAGCAGCCAGCGCCGGAAGCCGGCGACCGCCGGCCGAGGCCAGCCAGAGCTGCCGGTCGCGCCGCCGGACGTCGTGGATGAGCCGATATCCGGCAAGCCGATCAGGCGAAGGATCGGTGCCGAGCGTCGCTGCGATCGCCGGCGCCACCAATCTGACGCTGGTGACTTTCCTGATTCCCGTCGGCGCGATCCTGCTCGGCGCCGCCGCCTCGGCGGGCAATTGCAGCTCAGGCATCTGATCGGCACGGGATTGATCGCGGTCGGAAGGCTCGTCAATTTCAGAAAAAGGTGCGCGGCCTGATCTCGCTCAGCAGGCGAGGTCTGCGACGACGGAATCGAGGATCAGCATGCCTGCCGGCGTGCAGCGCAGGCGGGAATTGCCGATCCGCTCGATGAAACCGTGCTCCAGTAAAAATTGTTCGCGCTTCGGATCGGGATCGCGGCCGGAAAGCTGCTGCCAGCGGGCCAGATCGACGCCTTCCTTCAGGCGCAGCCCCATCAGCAGCAGCTCATCGGCCTGCTCGTCGAAACCGAGGCGTTCCTGCTCGATGATACCGTGCCCGTCGCGCTCGACGAGGTCCAGCCACGTTTCCGGCTTGCGCTCCGTCGCGGTCGCGATCTTGTCTGCGCCGCGCGTCAGGCGTCCGTGCGCGCCGGGGCCGATGCCGGCATAGTCGCCATAGCGCCAGTAGGTGAGGTTGTGGCGGCTCTCCGCACCCGGCCGCGCGTGGTTGGATACTTCATAGGCTGGCAGCCCTTCGCGCCCGGTGATCTCCTGTGTCGCCTCATAGAGTGCGGCGGACTGGTCGCCGTCGGGTACGATCAGTTTTCCGGCCTTGTGGAGGCCGTAGAAGGGCGTGCCTTCCTCGATGGTGAGCTGGTAGAGCGAAAGATGGTCGACGGCATAGGAGATCGCCACCTTCAGTTCGCGCTCCCATTCTTCCACCGTCTGGTTCGGCCTGGCATAGATCAGGTCGAAGGACATGCGCGGGAAGATGTCGCGCGCCAGCCGGATCGCCTTCAGCGCGTCGGCAACGTCATGCAGCCGGCCGAGGAACTTGAGATCGCGGTCGTTCAGCGCCTGCACGCCGAGCGAGACGCGGTTGACACCGGCGGCGCGATAGCCGCGGAAGCGTTCGGCCTCGACGCTGGAGGGGTTGGCCTCCATGGTGATCTCGATACCATCGGGCACATGCCAGTGCCGCGAAATGCCGTTCATGATCGCATCGACCGTTTCCGGCTTCATCAGCGAAGGCGTGCCGCCCCCGAGGAAGATGCTGCTCACCGTCTTCGGCCCGCTCATCTGGCGGGCGTTCGCGGTCTCCTTGAGGAACGCGGCGACATAGCGCTCCTGATCGACCGGTTGATGCCGGACATGGCTGTTGAAATCGCAATAGGGACACTTCGCCGCGCAGAAAGGCCAATGCACATAGACCCCGAAACCGGGTTCGCCGGTATCGGGCAGAAGTTTTGCATCGCGCGTCAGCGCAGGCGAATTGATCATATTCAACGCGTGGCCCTATGCTTCCAGGCAGGTTTCGACAAAGAGCTTGAAGGCGCGCGCGCGGTGCGACAGGGCCTGCGGCTTGCCGATAGTCCAGCCGTGCTTCTCTTCAGCACTCATCTCGCCGAAAGTCACGTCATAACCTTCCGGCTGGAAGACCGGATCGTAACCGAAACCCTGCGTCCCGCGGGGCGGCCAGACGACCGCACCTTCCACTTCGCCGCGGAAAAGCTCGGTATGGCCATCCGGCCAGGCAAGGCAGAGCACGCTGACGAACCGGGCGGTGCGCTGCTGGGGCTTCGCCGCGCCGGCCTTCTCCAGCGCCTTCTCGACCTTTTCCATCGCCATGTTGAAATCGCGCGTGCCGTTGCCGGTTTCCGCCCAGTCGGCCGTGTAGACGCCCGGATCGCCTCCGAGGGCGTCGACGACAAGGCCGGAATCGTCGGAAAGCGCCGGCAGGCCGGAGGCCTTGGCTGAGGCGAGCGCCTTGATCGTGGCATTTTCCTCGAAGGTCGTTCCGGTTTCCTTGGGCTCGATGAAATTGAGTTCGGCGGCCGATTTTGCCGTAAAGCCGAGCGGCCCGATCAGATCCTGGATTTCGCGGATCTTGCCCTGATTGTGACTGGCGACGACGATGGTTTTGGTTTCGAGCTTACGCATAAAATATCCTTACTTCATGCCCCAGATTCTGGCTTCCGCGCATTCCAGGCTGTTGCCGTCGGGATCGCGGAAATAAATCGATCGGCCGCCCTGCGGCCAGTGAACCTCGGATTCGACGGCGATACCGGCAGCTTTCAGCTTTTGCGCCATCGCATCGAGATTGTCACCCGAAACCCTGAAGCAGGCATGGCCCTTTCCGGTCGTGCCGTGCGGCGGAACCTGCAGGCTATCAGGCGCCGGCGGCTTCACCGTTTCCTGCGGGTTGAAGATCAGGAGCACGCCCGGTCCGCAGCGGAAGAACACATGGCGGTTGCCCGAGCGCGCGATCTTCTCAAGGCCGAGCACAGCCCCATAGAAGGTTTCGGCCGCGTCGAGATCGGTTGCGTAGAGCGCCGTTTCGAGAATGCCTTCGATGGGTTGCGCCATTGCCCGCCCCTTGTCCGGCCTTGCCCCCGGAAGCAGGGACAAGGAAATTCACTGGCCAAGCCCGAATGGAAGTCTCAGGCGATCGCCTGCTTCTGCAGGTCCACCAGTTCGCCAATGCCTGCCTTGGCAAGGCCCATCAGCGAGGAGAATTCCTCCTCGGTGAACGGCGTGCCTTCCGCAGTGCCCTGGATTTCCACGATTCCGCCGGCGCCCGTCATGACGAAGTTGGCATCGGTCTCGGCCGAGGAATCCTCCAGATAGTCGAGGTCGATGACCGGCTGATTGGCGAAGATGCCGCAGGAGATCGCCGCGACATGATCCTTGAGCACGCGGTCGGCCTTGATCATGTTGCGCGTTTCCATCCAGCGCAGGCAGTCGTAAAGCGCAATCCAGCCGCCGGTGATCGAGGCCGTGCGCGTGCCGCCATCGGCCTGGATGACATCGCAGTCGAGCGTAATCTGGCGTTCGCCGAGCGCGGCAAGATCGACCACGGCGCGCAGCGAGCGGCCGATGAGGCGCTGGATTTCCTGCGTGCGGCCGCCCTGCTTGCCGGCAGCCGCCTCGCGCTTCATGCGCTCGCCCGTGGCGCGCGGCAGCATTCCGTATTCGGCCGTGACCCAGCCTTTGCCGGTGTTGCGCAGCCATGGCGGGGTCTTGTCTTCAAGGCTTGCCGTGCAGAGCACGTGCGTGTCGCCGAATTTCACCAGGCAGGAGCCTTCCGCATGCTTGGAGAAATTGCGCTCGAAGGAGACCTTGCGCATCTGGTCGGTTTTTCTGCCTGAGGGCCGCATTCTCTTCTCCTGAAACATGATGCCGAAAAGCGTGAGCGGTTTCCGGCCAATATCATGCATGTATTGTATCGTCGCCCGCTTCTACGATTGGCTGCGTGCATTTGCAAATTCCCTTTTGCCACGGGGGGCAGATTGGCTATATTTCCGGTATATCATTCAGTGCGGGTGCAAAAAGTTCATGAGCTACAGGTCGACATCAATCTCGGATGCTGTAGCTGCGCTGGATGAACGGTCGAAGGAAATCTTCCGGCGCATCGTCGAAGGCTATCTGGAGCATGGCGAGCCCCTCGGCTCCCGCAACCTGTCACGCCTCCTGCCCATGTCCCTTTCGCCCGCCTCCGTTCGCAACGTCATGAGCGATCTGGAAGAGCTCGGCCTCATCTATTCTCCGCATGTCAGCGCCGGCCGCCTGCCGACCCAGATCGGGTTGCGCTTCTTCGTCGACGCCTTCATGCAGGTCGGCGACCTCTCGGCGGAGGAACGCGCCAGCATCGATCGCCAGGTGCGGGCCGGAAGCCGCGACAATCCGGTGGAATCGATGATGAACGAGGCAAGCCGCATGCTCTCGGGCATTTCCCGCGGTGCCGGCCTCGTCATCACCTCCAAGAGCGACCCGGTTCTCAAACATGTCGAGTTCATCCGCCTGGAACCGACGAAGGCGCTGGCCGTCCTTGTCGGCGATCACGATCAGGTGGAAAACCGCATCATCGAACTGCCCGCAGGCGTCAGCTCTTCGCAGCTCACCGAGGCCGCCAATTTCCTCAATGCGCATATGGCCGGGCAGACGCTGCCGGAATTCCGCCTGCAATTGAGCCGGCTGAAGGATGAAGTTCGCCACGAGCTCGATGCGCTCTCGCGCGATCTGGTGGAGCGTGGCGTTGCCGTATGGGCCGGCAGCCCGGACGAGACCAAGCCGGCACAGCTCATCATCCGCGGCCGCGCAAACCTTCTGGAGGGCGTGGGCGGCGCCGAAGATCTCGACCGGCTGCGCCTGCTGTTCGACGACCTCGAAAAGAAGGACAGCCTGATCGAGCTCCTGAACCTGGCTGAAAGCGGACCGGGCGTGCGCATCTTCATCGGCTCGGAGAACAAGCTGTTCTCGCTGTCGGGCTCTTCGTTGATCGTCGCGCCCTATCGCGATGAGGATGACCGTATCGTTGGCGCGGTCGGCGTCATAGGCCCGACCCGGCTCAATTATTCCCGGATCGTCCCGATGGTGGATTATACCGCCCAGCTCGTTTCGCGCCTTTCGCGCAGTACCCTCTGAAATACTTCGCAAAACCGCTCGAATTTTCGCTTCTTCGTCACGCAGACTTGATTTTTTCCGGCCAAACATCGATATCGGGCGCATCTGAGAAGACACCAACCGGAGACCGTCATGACCGATGAAACGACGCAGAACGGACCTGACGCAACTGTGGCGCAAGCCGCAGCCGACGCTGCCGCAAACGTCGAAAATGAAGCCGTGAAGGAAGCTGCTGCAAGCGAGCCCGATCCGCTTGAGCTTCTGAAGGCCGAAAATGCAGAACTGCGCGACCGCTACCTGCGCCTCGCCGCCGAAATGGACAACCTGCGCCGCCGCACCGAGCGTGAGGTCAAGGACGCCAAGTCCTATTCCGTCGCCGGCTTCGCCCGCGACATGCTGGCCGTCTCGGACAATCTGCGCCGCGCGATCGATGCTATTCCGCCCGAAGCCAAGGCTGCGGCCGATGCCGGCCTGACGACGCTGATCGAAGGTGTCGAGATGACCGAGCGCTCCATGCTGTCGGCGCTCGAGCGCCACGGCGTTCGCAAGCTGGAGCCGGTCGGTCAGAAATTCGATCCGAACTTCCATCAGGCGATGTTCGAGGTGCCCAATACCGAAGTGCCGAACAACACTGTCGTCCAGGTCGTGCAGGCCGGTTTCACCATCGGCGAGCGCGTGCTGCGCCCGGCCATGGTCGGCGTCGCCAAGGGCGGCCCGAAACTCGTCGAGGCCGAGGCCAATTCGGTGCTGGACGAGAAGGACGCCTGAGACGGCACGGACGACAATGATTGAAAAAGGCCGCGGGAGCGGCCTTTTTCATGCGGTCTGCATGGTCCGGCGGATCATATCCGCGCGAAGCGCTCGATCAGCAGGTCGAAGAAGCCGTCCGCATCGACATGGCGCATCACCTTCGCATTGCGCTTGCGGTCGGTCACATGCCACCAGTCGACCACCGTCATGCCGACGGTGAGTTCGGATTTCACCTCGATCTCCACGTTGCAGTCCCGCCCCTTGAAGAGTTCGGGTTTCAAAAGATAGGCGACCGTCGTCGGGTCGTGCAGCGGACCGCCGTCCGAGCCGTATTTTTCGATGTCGAAGCGCTCGAAGAATTCCAGCATCTCCACCATCGCCTTGGCCGGCGCGGTGCCGAGATCGGCCATGCGCTTCACGCGGTCTTTCCGGGTCAGGAGCTGGTGCGTCACGTCGAGCGGCATCATGACAACGGGGACGCCCGAGCGGAACACGATATCGGCGGCTTCCGGATCGACGTAGATATTGAATTCGGCGGCCGGGGTGATGTTGCCGCCCTCGAAGAAGCCCCCGCCCATCATGACGAGTTCGCGGATGCGCGCCACGATATCGGGCGCCTTCTGGAAGGCCAGGCCGATATTGGTCAACGGTCCCAGCGTGCAGAGTGTAACCGTGCCTTCCGGCTCGCGTCGCAGCGTTTCGATGATGAAGTCGACCGAATGCTGCGCCTGCAGCGGCATCGTCGGCTCAGGAAGGGTCGGGCCATCGAGACCTGTCTTGCCATGCACATGCTCGGCAGTGACCAGCGCACGGGCGATCGGCCGGTCGGCTCCGGCAAAGATCTTCACATCGGTCCGCCCGCAAAGCTCGCAGATGATGCGCGCATTGCGGCTTGTCAGAGACAGCGGCACGTTCCCGGCGACAGTGGTGATGCCCAAGACTTCAAGCTCTTGCGGACTGCCGAAAGCCAGCATGATCGCGGCGGCATCGTCCTGGCCGGGGTCTGTATCGATAATGATCTTTCTCGGTTCTGCCATCCCGATCGTTCCATCCTCTGGTGCGCGTCGCTCTCGCATGCACCTTCTTATTGTCTTCATGCTCCCGTCGCAAATCAGCACATCGCGTCGGGGCACGTTTTGATGCGGGGCCTTGCTTCCTTTGTCAAGGAAGCTGCCTCGCCGGTGTTTACCCTAAAATGCCGGGGGGCTGTGACCGAGGACCATTGTGCCTTGCAGCAGGCAACGGTCGTCCCCATATTAGCGGTACCCGGATGCTGCATGTAAGGTCCGGAGAGGTCGCTTGCATCAAGGACTTTGGAAGATGAGCCGCATCACCCCTTTCGCCAGCCCGCTGCTTCTGGGCTTCGATGCCATGGAAAAGACGCTCGAGCGGATTTCCAAGGCGAGCGACGGTTATCCGCCCTATAATATCGAACGTATCGCCGCGGGCCACGACGCGCCCGAGCGGCTTCGCATCACGCTTGCCGTCGCCGGTTTCAGCGAAGAAGAGCTCGATGTGTCAACCGAGGAGAACCAGCTTCTCATCCGCGGCCGCCAGGTCGATCACGGCGAGCGCGACTACCTCTACCGCGGCATCGCCGCCAGACAGTTCCAGCGCACATTCGTTCTCGCCGACGGCATGCAGGTTCTGGGCGCAAGCCTCAAGAACGGCCTGCTCTCGGTTGATCTAATTCGCCCGGAACCGGCGCGCATGGTCAAGAAAATTAACATTTCGGTTTCACAGTAGCACAACGGTTTGTTGAACCGTTGGTCCCTTCTCTCGGAGGAACAGGAATGTTGATGAAAGAAGCCACGTCGCGTTTGACCAAGTCCGAACTTGCCGGAATCGGCAATGGCGAGGTCGCCTATATCCGCAAAATACGCACCGAAGAGGTTGCCAAGTGCTTCCCCGAGGCTCCGGATATCGATCCGAGCGTTGATCTCTGGGCATTGTTCGGCGCCGACGGTACGCCGATCCTGTTGACGGACAATCGCTCCAGCACCTTCTTCAAGGCCGCTGAAGACGAGCTGAAAACGGTCAGCCTGCATTGATCGAAACCGGCCTGCCGGGCACGGCCGGCCGCCGGAATGCGTGTGTGAAGATCGTAATGGGCAATGCAAGGGACTGATGTCGGTCCCTTGCCCATACGTCAGCTGCCTTGCGGCATTTCCCTATTCCCGAAAAACTCCATGCAACGGCAACCCTGTCGAAGGGTCAGACGCGCGTGAAAGTGAGATAGGCCGAGGAGCGCCCTTCGCGGCGGGCCTTGGCTTCGTAGCGGGTGCTCGGCCAGCCCTCATAGGGCGTCAGCCAGTCGGCGGCATTCTGTGCCGTCCATTCGAAGCCGCCGTGATCGCGGCACTTCAGCAGGGTCCAGTTCACATAGGTGTCGATATCGGAGGCGAAGCAGAAGAGCCCGCCCGGCTTCAGCACCCGGTGAAAACGGTCGAGATTGGTCTTGGAGACGAAGCGCCGCTTCCAGTGCTTCCGTTTCGGCCATGGATCCGGATAGAGCAGGTCGATCTGGTCGAGGCAGTGATCGGGAAGCCAGTCGAGAAGCTGCGTGGCGTCGTCATTATAGACGCGCACGTTGCGCGCACCGGTCTCGTCGACGCGTGCGAGCAGCTTCTGCATGGAATTGATGAAGGGCTCGACGCCGATAAAGCCTGTCGAAGGCGCCTCCAGCGCGCGGTGGATGAGATGCTCGCCGCCGCCGAAGCCGATCTCCAGCCGCATCTTTTCGACCGGATCGGGGAAAAGCGCCTTCAGCGGCTCCGGGGGAGCCGCCGAGAGATCGACGATGAATGCCGGAAGCAGGGTGGCGAGCCTTTCGGCCTGCTGCTCGCGCAGGGCCTTTCCCTTGCGGCGACCGAAAAAGGCTTCGGTCGCCCGGCCCCGGCGTTCCATATCCGTCATGCAGCAGCCTTGGTCTTGACGGCGTCCTTGAGCGCCTTCACGAGGTCCGTACGCTCCCAGGAGAACGAGCCGTCACGGCCTGCCTTGCGGCCGAAATGGCCGTAGGCCGAGGTCTTGGCATAGATCGGCTTGTTGAGGTCGAGGTGGCGACGGATGCCCGACGGCGACAGGTCCATGTTCTGGCGGATCGCGGCTTCGACCTGGTCCTCGGAAACACCCTTGCCGGTGCCGTGCAGGTCGACATAGATCGACAGCGGCTGGGCAACGCCGATAGCGTAGGAAAGCTGGATCGTGCAGCGGTCGGCAAGGCCGGCGGCGACGACGTTCTTGGCGAGATAGCGGGCAGCATAGGCAGCCGAACGGTCGACTTTCGTCGTGTCCTTGCCGGAGAATGCGCCGCCGCCATGCGGAGCCGCGCCGCCATAGGTATCGACGATGATCTTGCGGCCGGTAAGACCGGCGTCACCGTCCGGGCCGCCGATGACGAACTTGCCGGTGGGGTTGATGTACCACTTGCAATCGTCGGCGATCTTCAGGTCGCCGAGCGCTTCGCGGATATAGGGTTCGACGACGCTGCGAACCTTCTTCGAATCCCAGCTGTCGTCGAGATGCTGGGTGGAAAGAACGATCGAGGTGGCTTCGGCCGGCTTGCCGTCGACATAGCGGACCGTCACCTGGCTCTTGGCGTCGGGGCCGAGCTTGGCGACTTCGCCTTCGCCCCGCTTGCGGGCGGCGGCGAGCAGCTGCAGGATCTTGTGGGAATAGTAGATCGGCGCCGGCATGAGGTCAGGCGTTTCCTTGCAGGCGTAGCCGAACATGATGCCCTGGTCGCCGGCACCTTCGTCGCCCTGCTGGTCGGCGGCGCTGTCCACGCCCTGGGCGATGTCGGCCGACTGCGAATGCAGGAGCACGTCGATCTTGGCCTTCTTCCAGTGGAAGCCGTCCTGCTCGTAGCCGATATCCTTGATGGCGCGGCGAGCGGCGGCCTTGAACTTCGACGGGTTGATGACGTCCTTGCCGTCCTTGTCCTTCTTCATCAGGCTCGGCGGCAGGCGAACTTCGCCGGCAATGACGACGCGGTTGGTCGTCGCGAGGGTTTCGCAGGCAATGCGCACGCCCCACGGATTGATGCCGGTCTTTGCTGCTTCGCGGTAGACCAGATCGACGATCTCGTCGGAGATGCGGTCACACACCTTATCCGGGTGACCTTCGGCAACAGATTCACTGGTAAAGAGATAGTTCGCGCGCATTCCGGGATTCCCCTCAAAGAACAAAAGCAGCCTAGTAGGTACTCAGTTCGCGCCCGAATGACAAGCACAGAAGGACATAAATATATCTTTATATCTGCGGTGAAATGACAAATTTTGCCCCAAAAACGCAAAAAGGCGGCCTTTTGAGCCGCCTTAAGCTTTCGGAGCGTGGGGGACGCTCAGTCGGAGTCGGCTTCCGCCGCCAGTGCCTTCACCAGTTCGACGACCTTGCGGCGAACTTTGGGATCGGTGATCTTCACAAAGGCGCGGTTGAGCTGGAGTCCTTCGGAGGAAGAAAGGAAATCGACGACATAGTTCGAACTCGAGGCTTCCGACATGCCGGTCAAGGCACCGGAATGTTCGCCTGGAGCGTCTTCGAAGAAGAAGGAAACGGGGACGTTGAGGATGCTTGAAATGTTCTGGAGGCGGCTGGCTCCAACGCGGTTGGTACCCTTCTCGTATTTCTGGATCTGCTGAAAGGTGATGCCGAGGCTTTCGCCGAGCTTCTCCTGACTCATACCCAACATGGTACGGCGAAGTCGAATGCGGCTACCGACATGGATGTCGATAGGATTCGGCTTCTTCTTATTTTCAATCATGGTCGTGCCCTAGCAAAGAAAAATTCAACTCTGTTCTAACCGGCATGCCCTGACCTCATTCCGTAACGCTACGTTGCAAGTCGCGAGAACCCACGTTGAAGCATACGTTACTAACGCCGATTGCTACCACTATGCAATTTTAGGGGTTTTTGGTCAATTCAACCTGAAAATAAAACCCCTGCGTGAAATTAGCGCTATAATCACCAGCAACGTTTCAGTCAACCAGAAGTAAGCCTGGCGGGGATATGGGCTTCCTTTGCTTTTTTCAAATCCATCGAGAGTTGTATCAATAAAGCCAATTTCGTCCAATTTAAGACCTGAAACGATTTCGCCGCGCGCGTCTACAACCGCAGAAATTCCGCTATTCGCGTCGCGAATCAGCGGCAGACCGGTTTCAACCGCGCGTACGCGCGCCTGCTGAAAATGCTGGTAGGGACCCGGCGTCGAGCCGAACCAGCTGTCATTCGTGATGTTGAGGATGGCGTTTGCCTGGCCGATGTCGCCGGTCATCTCGTCCGGGAAAATGATCTCGTAGCAGACGAGCGGATAGAATTTCAGCCCGTTCGGAAGCTCGAGCAGATGACGGCTGGCGGCAGCCGAAAAGCCGCCTGGCATTTCGACCACGTTCTGGATTCCGAGCTCGTTGAGCATGTCTTCGAAGGGAAGATACTCGCCGAAGGGAACGAGATGCACCTTGTCGGAGGCGGCGACGATCTGCCCCCGCCCGTCGATCACATAGATCGAATTGTAGTAGCGGGTGGGATAGCCGGGGCCGAGTTCTTCAGCGCGCACGGCACCCGCGATCAGGATCTGGTTGTCGTCGAGCGTATCGGCAATCCGCGTCAGCGCATCCTTGTTGTCGGTGAGGATGAAGGGGATCGCGGTTTCCGGCCAGACGATGATATCGGGCTTCCTGCCGCCGTCCCTGGGAGGTTCGGTCGAAAGCTTGAGATGCGTCTCGAAGATCGCTTCGCGATCCGCATCATTGTCCATCTTGGCGGTCTGGTCGATTGACGGCTGGACGAGGCGAACCACGGGCCGTTTGTCCTCGGGCAGGGCCTCGGGCTTCGGCGCGAGATAGAGGATATAGGCGCCGTAGCCGAGATGCGCCGCAAATAGCACTGCCGCGAGGCTGATGCCGAGTTTCGCGCCCTGCCGGGTTCCGATGAGGGCAGGGGCGGCAAAGACGAAGACCGAAAGAGCCGTCACCCCCATCGTGCCGATCACATGCGCGGACTGCATCATGACAGGCACGGGCATCATGGCATAACCGATGGCGTTCCACGGAAAGCCAGTGAAGATGAAGCTGCGTGTCCACTCCAGCAGGCCGAAGCTCGCGGCAAGCGCTGCGATCCGTCCCATGCCGTCGGACCAGAAGATGCGGGCAAGCGCCGCGGCCAGGCCGTAGAATATGGCGAGGCAGGCCGGAAGCCCGAGGATCGCGAGCGGCAAAGCCCAGGCAAATTCCTCCGAATCGATCAGCAGCGCATGCCCAAGCCACCAGAGCCCGGCAACGAAATAGCCGAAGCCGAACAGCCAGCCCGTGGCAAATGCCGGCCAGAGCCTGCCGGGAAGGCTGCTTTCCGGCGAGGCGGCCGCCCCGTCGATCAGCCAGACGAGCAGCGTGAAGGAAACGAACATCGCGGCGAAGAAGCCGAAGGGTGGCAGCGCCAGGACGCCAAAGGCGCCCGCCGCGATCGCAAGCGCTACCCGTTTGAAACCCCAGACGAGGATAATCCTGTCCGCAAGCCGCTCCATGCGCACTCCCATCAAAGCCGCGAATCAATCCAATCGCAGTCTTTCAAAAAAGCGCGGGCTTGTCGTCTTGCAGCATCGGCCCGAAAATCGAAATCGACTTTTGGAAAAGCTGATGCGGCAATTCGAGAGCTGGAACGTCGTGCGCGCACGGCAGTCTCGGAAAGGTTCAGTTCGCGGTCGATTCCGCCGGCCGGTCGTCGCCTCCCTCGCCGACGGGCGGCCCGTCACCGTCCGCCTTGGCGCGGCGGCGGATTGCCTGGCGCTTGCGGGTGATGCGCAGCCGTTTGATGCGGCGCGGATCGGCGTCGAGGATATGAAACTCGAAATCCGGCAGGGCCTGGACCACTTCGCCGCGCACGGGAATACGCCCCAGTGCCGAGAAGATCAGCCCGCCCAGCGTATCGACTTCGTCGATCTGCTCGCTGATGTCGAAATCCGGGCCGATGGCTTCGGCAATTTCCTCAAGCTCGACACGGGCGTCGGCAACGAAAACGTCTTCCGAAACGCGCTTGAACATGACTTCTTCATCGTCATGCTCGTCGTCGATATCGCCGATTACCATCTCCACAATGTCTTCATGCGAAGCAAGGCCGTCCGTGCCGCCATATTCGTCGATGACCAGCGCCATCTGCGTGCGGTTCACCTGCATGCGGCGCAGAAGATCGGATGCCAGCATGGACGGCGGCACGAAGAGGATCTGCCGGATGATGCCGGTTTCGGCGAGCGTCTTCTGCAGATCGACGCGTCCGAGGTCGAAATTCGGCTTGGCCGAGCGCGGCGCCTTCTGGATATTTTCCGGAGACACCTCGATGGTCGGTGCGCCCGCGGCGGGCTTTGTGCCGCTGCGGCGCTTGTTGCGCGCCTGCTTGGCGACATAGGAAAGAAGGTCGCGGATATGCACCATGCCGCGCGGATCGTCGAGCGTTTCGGCATAGACCGGCATGCGCGAGCGGCCGCTTTCCTCGAAGAGGATCATCAGTTCGCCGATCGTGATGTTCTGGTCGACCGCCTCGATATCGGCGCGCGGCACCATCACGTCTGCAACGCGCACTTCGCGGAAGCGCAGGATGTTGTGGAGCATCGCCCGCTCGTCGGGCGAAAAGGCATCGGCTGCCGCCGGGTCGGTCATCAGCGCGTCGGCTATGTCTTCGCGCAGACGCGAGCCTTGTTGCGGTCTCAATATGCGCGCGGCGCGTGACCAGAAGGATTGCGGTCGGTGTCGACTACTGCCACCCTCGTCGGAAGAGGAGGATTGGTCGGAGTCCTTGGCGTCTGACGCCGGCTTCGTTGAAAAGTCGCTCATGGTTCCATTTTAAGGTCTTGACCCTCGTAGGGGTCAGATAGGCCGAGTACTGCCAGAATGCGAGTCTCCAGCCCCTCCATAATTTCGGCCTCGTCATTATTAATATGGTCGTAGCCGAGCAGATGCAAGAAACCATGTACCATAAGATGGGTCAGATGGTCGTCAAAGCTCTTTTCGAGCTCTTGCGCCTCGCGTTCCACCGTCTCCCTGGCGATGATGATGTCGCCGAGCATCGGGCCGGGCATTTTGCCGGGTTTGACCGGAAAGGCCGGAAAGGACAGCACGTTGGTCGGCTTGTCCTTGCCGCGCCATTCCGCGTTGATGTCCTGAATGGAGGCATCGTCGGTAAAAACCAGCGAAACTTCCGGCGGCATCTTCGGGAAGGGCTGATCTTCCTCTTCCCGCAGGTAGACGGCAGCCGCACCCAGCACGCGTTCGCCAAGGGCATGCAAGACGTCCTCGGCGGGCCAGCCCGCGTCCTCGATGCTGATCTGTATGTCGAGCTCGGCCATCAGTCCTGCCGGCTGGCCTCTTCGTCTGCCGCTGCATAGGTCGCGTCGTAAGCCTTGACGATGCGACCGACGAGCGGATGGCGCACGACGTCGACATCCTTGAAGCGCACCATCGAGATGCCCTCGACGTCGTTCAGGAGATGCAGTGCCTCGACGAGACCGGATTTGACGCCGCGCGGCAGGTCGATCTGGCTCGGGTCGCCGGTGATGATCATGCGCGAATTCTCGCCGAGGCGCGTGAGAAACATCTTCATCTGCATCGACGTGGTGTTCTGCGCCTCGTCGAGGATGACAGCGGCATTGGCAAGCGTACGGCCGCGCATGAAGGCGAGCGGCGCGATTTCGATGACGCCGGCGGTGATCGCCCGCTCGACCTTGTCGCCGGGGATCATGTCGTAGAGCGCGTCGTAAAGCGGGCGCAGGTAAGGATCGACCTTTTCCTTCATGTCGCCGGGCAGGAAGCCGAGGCGCTCCCCGGCTTCGACGGCCGGGCGCGACAGGATGATCTTCTCGACCGCGCCGCGCTCCAGAAGCTGGGCGGCGTGGGCGACGGCGAGATAGGTCTTGCCGGTACCGGCCGGGCCGACGCCGAACACCATCTCCGAGCGCTCGAGCGCCCGCATATAGGCATCCTGTGTCGGCGTACGCGCGATGATCGTCTTTTTGCGCGTTGAAATCTGCGCCATCGTCAACTTGGCTTTTTTCTCCATCGTCGGCAGCGTGAGCTGGTCGTCGGCGGCAACCGCCATGCGAATTGCGCCTTCCACGTCTGAACGCTCCACACTGCCGCCTTTCTGGAGTTTTTCATAGAGGTAATCGAGTGTGCGCCGCGCCTGGTTGGTGGCCAGCACGTCGCCGGTGATGACGACGGAGTTGCCGCGCGCACGCGCATCGATATGGAGCCGCTGTTCCAGAAGCTTCAGATTCTGATCGAACTGTCCGAAAAGTTCGCTGGCGAACCGGTTGTTCTCGAACGTCAGGACGAAGTGATTGGCGTCGCTCGCTATGCGTGGGTGGCGCGGTGAAGAAGAAACCAATTCCTGTCCGTTCAAGCGGTCGAGCTCCCTGGGTTAGACCTCAGCCTCTGCGCGTTCGGCAAACAGGCTGTTGGTTCCGGTTCCTGTGATTCGCACTTTAATAATGTCACCGATTTGCGATGCTTTTGCATCAACATTCACGGACTGGAGCCACGGCGACCGGCCGATGAGCTGGCCCGGCATGCGGCCCGGCTTTTCCAGGAGAAGATCGATTTCCTTGCCGACGCAGGACTCGTTGAATTCCTGCGTCTGCTTGAGAAGCAGCGCCTGCAGGCGTTCCAGCCGTTCTGCCTTGATGTCTTCCGGCACCTGGTCCTTCAATTCCGCACCGGGCGTGCCCGGCCGCGTCGAATATTTGAACGAGAAGGCCTGCGCGTACCGCACCTCCTCAACGAGTTTTAGTGTATCCTCAAATTCGCGGTCTGTCTCCCCCGGAAAGCCGGTAATGAAGTCGCCGGAAAGGGCGATATCGGGACGGGCCTTGCGGATGCGCTCGATCAGCGAAAGATATTCGCCGGCCGTGTGACGCCGGTTCATGGCCTTGAGGATGCGATCCGATCCGGCCTGGACCGGCAGGTGCAGATAAGGCATCAGCGTGCGAAGGTCGCGATGCGCCTCGATCAGCCGGTCGTCCATGTCGCGCGGATGGCTCGTCGTATAACGAAGCCGCGCAAGGCCGGGTATCTCGGCAAGCCGGTAGAGCAGGTCGCCAAGGCTCCACTCCTCGCCCTTCGGGCCGGCGCCGTGCCAGGCATTGACGTTCTGGCCGAGCAGCGTGATTTCGCGGACACCGGCGGCAACGAGCTTCATCGCCTCCTCGACGATCTGCGAGACGGGCCGCGAGACTTCCGAGCCGCGCGTATAGGGCACGACGCAGAACGTGCAGAACTTGTCGCAGCCTTCCTGCACGGTCAGGAACGAGGTCACGCCACGGGCACGGATCTTCGGCGCCTCGGCGATCGGCAGGTGCTCGAACTTGTCTTCGAGCGCATATTCCGTATCGACGACCCGATGGCCTTCCTTGGCGCGGCGCAGCGCATCCGGCAGGCGGTGATAGGTCTGCGGGCCGATGACGACATCGACCGCCGGCGCACGGCGCAGGATTTCCTCGCCTTCGGCCTGCGCCACGCAGCCGGTGACACCGATCATCATCTCGCGACCGTCGGCGGCTTTGCGCTTTTTCATCTCGCGCAGGCGCCCGAGCGCGGAATAGACCTTTTCGGCCGCCTTCTCGCGGATATGGCAGGTATTGAGCAGGACGAGATCGGCCTCTTCCATGTCCTCGGTCGGCTCGTAGCCGTCGCGGGCAAGAGCATCGCTCATGCGCGTCGAGTCATAGACGTTCATCTGGCAGCCATAGGTCTTGATGAAAACCTTGCGGCTGTTGGAGCCATCGCGGAGAGAAGCCTCCGGGGCCTGAAGAAGGGCGCTGTCCTGGGTCATGGCGCGCTATTTAGTGGTTTTTGGCGCCAGAGAAAAGGGACTCTCCGCTCAGCCGATATCGCGGCCGCGCAGGCTGCTGTTCAGAAGGTTGCGAATACGGGCCGAAATCGTCGAACTGACCGCCTTGCGGTTGGTCTTCTCGCCATATTCCACAGCTTCGCCGAAGGAGACTTCGGCGTCGATCGCGCCGCATTTCAGGATATCGATCAGATGCGGCAGAAGTTCGAGATCGCCGGGCCAGGCCGCAAGCGGGCGGTGGTAGCGGCCCATGGCGATGCCGTGGACCCGCGTGTAGGCGATCGCCACCGGCTGAACCATGACAGCGCCGGTCGGCGAATGCGGCACGGCCATGGCGGCCGCGCCGAAGAGCGACGATTTGACCTCCAGCAGCCGGTTGCCGTCGGACGTCGTGCCCTCGGGGAACAGGACGACGATCTCGCCGTCGGCCATGCGGCCGGCAATCTCGCTTGCCTGGTCGCCGGTGCGGCGCTTTTCCTCGCGCACCACGAACACGCTCTTCTGCAGCTTGGCGAGCGTGCCGAAGATCGGCCAGTCGCGCACCTCGATCTTGGCAATGAAGGCGACGTCGGCCACCGCCGACATGACCATGATGTCCATCCATGAGGAATGGTTGGAACAAAGCATCAGCGGCCGGCGGTTCTCGAGCCTGCCGCGCACGCGGATGCGGATGCCGAGGCAGTAGCAGATGATGCGATGCCAGTGGCGGGGCAGGGTGCGACGCAGCTTCCAGTCAAACGTGAGCGCAAGCACCTGCAGCGGCATGAGCAGGATGCTGGTGACGACGATGACGAAAAAGGCGAAGGCGATGCGCAGCCAGACGATCAAATGCGGCGCTCCCGGACTGCCATAATATCAGATTTCGTCTTTCTTCAGCGGGATGCCGTAGAGTTCGAGCCGGTGATCCACGAGCTTGAAGCCGTGCTCCCTGGCGATCCGCTCCTGCAGCGCTTCGATTTCCGGCGAACGGAACTCGATGACGACGCCGCTCTTCAGGTCGATCAGATGGTCGTGATGCTCTTCGGGCACCGTCTCGTACCGGGAGCGGCCGTCGCGGAAATCGTGCCGGGCGATAATGCCGGCATCCTCGAACAGTTTCACGGTCCGATAGACCGTCGAAATCGAGATCTTGGCGTCGACCTTGACGGAGCGGCGGTAGAGTTCCTCGACATCGGGATGGTCTTCGGAGTCCTCGAGGATACGCGCAATCACCCGGCGCTGCTCGGTCATGCGCATGCCGCGTTCAGCGCAAAGCTCCTCAAGGGTCTTGGCTACCTCAGTCATGGCTGCCTTCTCGTTATTCCTGCCGGGAAGGGAACTACCGAAGAACGCGCTTCATGACAAGCGCCGTGGAGGTAGCCCCGTTGGCATCCTTATAATAGCCCTTGCGCTCGCCGGCCTGCTCGAAGCCGAGTTTGCGGTAGAGGCCGAGGGCGGCCGTATTGCCGTTGTCGACTTCCAGGAACATGCTCTCGCCGCCGCGCAGGCGCGCTTCGCGCATGGCGGCCTGCATCAGCCGCCAGCCGAGGCCCGAGCGCGCGACCTTCGCCTGCACGGCAATCGTCAGGATTTCCGCCTCGCCGGCGACCTGACGGGCCAGGATGAAGCCCGGCAGGGTCTTTTTCAGAATAGCGTTGGTCTGGCGGGCAACGAAGCCGAAGACCGTATTCTGGGAAAGCAGGCTGTGGAATTCGCCGTCGCCCCACGGGCGCGCGAAGCGCTCTCCGTGCAGGATGGAAACGTCGAGGCAATCCTCCGGTTCCATCGCGACGATTTCAAATTCCGGTTTCAGCGTCAGATAGGCTTCCAGCATCGTCATACTCTTGCAATCGCATACCCGGCCTGCGGTTTGGCATCGGGTCCGCGCAGATAAAGGGGCTTGGGCTTTCCGGCATCCGGATTTGCGGCGGCACCGAGACGTGCCACGACGGAGATCGGGAAGGCGTTGGCGTGTTCGCCGCTCGCGGCGGGCTTCAGGATCGGCGTTGCCGAGCCGGTGATTTCGCCGTCGAAATCCGCCGCAAAAGCCTGCGCGTCGGCGGTGCTGACGGCACGCGCCTCATCCAGCGCCGTGCCGTCGGCCGCGAAAGACTGGAGGTAGATCTCGTCCCGCTTGGCATCCATCGCCGCCAGAACGGCGCGGCTAGGCGTCTTTGCGCGCTGGGCGGCCGCCATGACCTCGAGCGTGGAAATGCCGACAGCGGGAATACCGAGGGAGAGGGCAAAGCCACGCGCGGCGGCAACGCCGACGCGGATGCCGGTGAAAGAGCCGGGGCCGACGGTGACGGCAAGGCGGTCGACATCCGATAGCGTGACACCGGCCCGATCCAGCGCGCGGTCCACGATTCCCATCAGATGTTCAGCATGCCCCTTGCCGATCATGTCCGATGCCTCCCCCAGCACCGTATTCCTGCCGCTATCATAAATGGCGGCAGCGCAATCCACACCTGCCGTGTCGAGCGCCAGAACGATCATGCCATCAATTTCCGAATAAACTATTGTCGCCTATTCATAAATCCGCCCGGCCGAACGCGAGATGAACGGCCCGGCGCCGCAGAGATTCTTAAGCGGCAATCACTTCCTGCACTTCCGGAACGAAATGGCGCAGCAGGTTCTGGACGCCGTGCTTCAGCGTTGCCGTCGAAGACGGGCATCCGGAGCAGGAACCCTTCATGTTGAGGTAGACCTTGCCGTCCTTGAAGCCGCGGAAGGTAATGTCGCCGCCATCCTGGGCAACGGCCGGGCGCACGCGGGTCTCCAAAAGTTCCTTGATGGTCAGCACGATCGATTCGTCGCCTTCGTCGAAGAACTCGTCGCCGGCATCGACATCTTCCGAGAGGATCGAGGCGTCGCCCATGACCGGCTTGCCGGACATGAAATGCTCCATGATCGAGCCGAGAATAGCCGGCTTCAGATGCTGCCATTCGGCATTGTCCTTGGAGACGGAGATGAAGTCGTAACCGAAATAGACGCCGGTCACGCCGGGGATTTCAAACAGGCGGGCAGCGAGCGGCGAAGCCTGGGCTTCGTCGGCATTGCGGAATTCGGCCGTGCCGTTTTCCATCACCACCTTGCCGGGAAGGAACTTCTGCGTGGCGGGGTTCGGCGTGGCTTCGGTCTGAATGAACATCTCGCTCTCCATGCGGCGGGCGTCAGCCTCTGCCGTCTTTAGAATTCTTCAAAAGAAAATAAGCCCATTCTCCGGCCGATTCAAGAGATTGATACTCAAGAAATGGCCTAACAGAGGGCGTCGATTTCCTCATTCGTCAGCGTGTCGGGAAGCACGGTGACGGGAATCGGAAAGGCGGCCGCGCGTCCGGCAATGGAAGAAACCAGCGGTCCCGGCCCCTCCTTGGCCGAGCTTGCGGCAAGCACGAGGATGGCAACGTCCCGGTCCTCCTCGATGACGGCATTGATCTGCTCGGCCGAATTGCCTTCGCGGATGACGATCTCGGGTTCGATGCCGATCGTCTCGCGCACGATCTGGGCCGCCTTGGCGACGCTGGCTTCCGCCTCCTCGCGAGCCTCCGCCCGCATGATCTCCTCGACGCCGAGCCATTGCTGGAAATCGCCCTCGGGGATCACATAGAGAAGGATAAGTCCGCCATTGGAATTCTTCGCACGCCGCCCGGCATAGTGGACGGCGCGTTGGCATTCGGGTGTCCCGTCGATCACTGCCATGAATTTGCGGCGATGACCTTCGAGCCGTGAGAGTCGCTTCGATACCATGGCGCGGACTCTGACACCCGCAACGGAAAATTTGCAAGCCCCCGTTTTGCACGGGAGCCAAAGCCTGATGCGTCGTTTCGAGAAGATAGAGCGCCATGCGTCCATCTGGACGCGTGGCGCTCTGACCTGTCGATGGGTCTCTAGTAGAGGAAGCCGATGATCTCGCGCAGTTCGCGCATCGTCACCTCGGCCCGCGCCCTCGCGCGCTCGTTGCCGCTGCGCAGGATCGCGTCGATATGGCTCGTATCGTTCATCAGGCGGCGCATTTCGCCGGTGATCGGCGAGAGCACCTGAACGGCGAGATCGACCAGAGCCGGCTTGAAGACGGAGAACTGCTGGCCGCCGAATTCCGAGAGCACCTGCTCCTTCGTCTTGTCGGCAAGCGCCGCATAGATCGAAACGAGGTTTTCGGCCTCCGGCCGGCTTTCCAGGCCTGCCACTTCGCTCGGCAGGCCGTCGGGATCGGTCTTGGCCTTGCGGATCTTCTTGGAGATCGCGTCCTCGTCATCCATCAGGTTGATGCGCGAAAGATCCGACGGATCGGACTTCGACATCTTCTTGGTGCCGTCGCGCAGCGACATGACGCGCGGCGCCGGCCCGCCGATCAGCGGTTCGACCATCGGGAAATAGGCATGCACCGGCTCGTCGCCGACGGTGATGTCGATCCCGTAATTCGTCCTGCGGATATGCGAGGCATAATCGAGGTTGAACTTCATCGCGATGTCGCGCGTCAGCTCGAGGTGCTGCTTCTGGTCTTCGCCGACAGGCACATGCGTGGCGCGGTAGACGAGAATATCGGCAGCCATCAGGCTCGGATAGGCGTAGAGGCCGAGCGAAGCCTGCTCGCGGTCCTTGCCGGCCTTGTCCTTGAACTGCGTCATGCGGTTCATCCAGCCGATACGGGCGACACAGTTGAAGATCCAGGCGAGTTCGGCGTGCTGCGGCACGGCGGACTGATTGAAGACGATATGCTTTTCGGCATCGATGCCGGAGGCGATGAAGGCGGCGGCGATCGAGCGCGTCTGCGACAGCATGTCCTCGTGGACGAGCTGCGCCGTCAGCGCATGCAGGTCGACGACGCAGTAGATGCAGTCGTTGCCGTCCTGGAGCTGCACGAAGCGGCGGATCGCGCCAAGATAGTTGCCGAGATGCAGGTTGCCCGTCGGCTGAACGCCGGAAAATACGAGCTTCTTGAATTCGCCCATGATGTGTCCTCGATTAGGCTGGTGGAGGGCCTCAGGGCCGAAGGCCCATGTTGCTAACGCGGGCGCTTATGCACGGGCGCACGGCCGCAATCAAGAGGCCGCGGGTGCCGCATGTTGAATGAGATCGAAGGTGTTGCCGTAAGGATCCGCAAAGACCGCAACGGTGCCGTAAACTTCGCGCCGGGGCTCCTCAAGAAAACGCACGCCGGCGGCAAGCATGGCGGCATGGTCGCGCGAAAAATCGTCGGTCTTGAGAAAGAAGCCGACACGCCCGCCCGTCTGCTTGCCGATGGCAGCGCGCTGCGCCTCATTGGCCGCCTGCGCCAGCAGAAAGGCCGCCCCATCCCCGCCTCTGGGCTTGACGACGACCCAGCGCTTGCCTTCCGGCTGCACTTCGTCCTGTAGGCATTCGAAGCCGAGCGCCTCACAATAAAAGGCTTTGGCGCGGTCATAGTCGTCGACGACGAGGGTGACGAGGAACAGGGATTGCGTCATAAAACCTCCGCGAAAGCAAGTTTATTCCGGTTTACTGTGGGTGTATGCCCTATTTTACGTCAAACTGATCAGCTGGTTTAGCTAAAATTGAGTATAAAATTTCACAGAAAAGCTTTCTTTGAACTGAAAATCCTTCGACTGGCGTGACGGCCGCATTGAGCCGTCGGGTAACCGATCGGAGGGACCATGCAGAACGCCAGTTTGCTCGCTGTGGCAGGCCTTTTTGCCCTACAATCAGCAACCACCGCCGTCGGTCAAGATGGCCGACGGCAGATCAACAACCTTCCAAAACACGAGACGCGCCTTGCCTATACGGTCCAGACCGTCAGCGTTCGCGCCGGCTGCTTCCCGGCGCGATTGCGGGCGGTCCTGTCGCATATTGCGGCAAAGACCGGACGACTGCCGATGATAACATCCGGCTTCCGGCCGCATCCCCGCCGCCATGGCTCCATGCATGGAAAATGCCTGGCGGCGGATATCCGGGTTCCCGGCGTGCCGGAACGGACGATCGTTGCCGCGGCCAAGACCGCGCCCGGCATCGGCGGGATCGGCACCTATTGCAACGGCATTGTCCATGTCGATGTCGGTCCGCAGCGACGATGGGTGGATTGCTGAAACGATCCCGGCAAAATGCGCAGCGGCTTTGCGTGAAAAGGGCGTTACGCGTCCTTCGCGGGTGCCGGCTTGCGGTTGAGGTTACGACGGATCATGCCGAGATCGGCGCCGCCGATGAGGAAGGCGGTTGCGAAATAGACGACCATCGAGATCGCAATCAGCAGGCCGATCGTGCCGACCTTGGTCAGCAGCGGTGCGCCCGAGGCAAGCCAGGGCGCCCAGTGCTGCTTGAGATAGATGATGACCGCCCCCATCACCGCCGAGGCGACGACCAGCAGCGCGGCGCGTCTGGCGAGCGCCCATTCCCATGTCAGATGGCCGCGACGCAGCAGCGTGGTGAAGAGCAGCACGGTGCTGATCCAGCCGGCCGTGGCTTCCGCCACCGCAATGCCGGGCGCGCCCATATAGGGAAAGAGCGTCAGCGCGGTGGCGCAGTTGGCGGCAACCGCGATTGCCGAAAAGCGCATCGGCGTCTTGGTGTCCTCACGCGCGTAAAAGCCAGGCTGCAGCGCCTTGATCAGTACGAAAGCCGGCAGGCCGATGCCGTAAATGGCCAGGATCGAACCGACGATGACAGTGTTTTCCTGATGGAAGGCGCCGCGCTCGTAGAGCACGCGGATGATCTCGTCCGACAGGATCCAGAGCGCGAAGGCGGCGGGGATCGTCAGGAACAGCACGAACTCGATCGAGCGATTCTGCAGGAAGGCCGCCTCGCGCAATGCGCCGCCCTTGAGCGCGCGGGCAAGCTCGGGCAGCAGCACGACGCCGACGGCAACACCGACGACGCCGAGCGGCAGCTGGTAGATGCGGTCGGCATATTGCAGGGCGGCAATGGCGCCGTCGCGGGAGGAGGCGATCGCCTGGCCGATGAGCTGGTTGATCTGCGTGATGCCGCCGGTGACGGCAGCCGGAACCGCAAGGATCAGCAGCCGCTTGACGTTCGGCGTCATCTTCGGAAAGCGGAAGCCGATGCTCATGCCGGCATGAAGAACCCCGAGATAGACGACGGCAAGCTGCAGGATACCGGCGACCAGCACGCCCCAGGAAAGATACCAGGCCGTCGCCAGCGGTTCGGCGCCGGTATAAAGCGCGTAGAACAGCGCGCCGATCATCACGACGTTGAGAAAGACGGGTGCGACGGCTGCGGCGAAGAAGTGATGCAGCGAGTTCAGCATGCCGCTCATCATCGCCGTCAGCGACATGCACATGAGATAGGGGAACATCACCGCCGCCATGCGAATGGTGATGCCGAACTTCTCGGGATCGTCGGCAAAGCCCGGCGCGATGACGAAGCGCACCAAGAGCGGCATGCTGAATTCCATCACGATGGTGATGAGCAGCAAGACGGAAAACAGAACGCCGAACACTTCCTCCGAAAAGCGCTTGGCGCCGTCTGTGCCGTTCGCCTCGATCTCCTTGGCAAAAAGCGGCACGAAGGCGGCGTTGAAGGCGCCTTCGGCAAAGAGCCGGCGGAAGAGGTTCGGGAAACGGAAGGCGGCATAGAAGACGTCGGCCATCGGTCCGGTGCCGAGTGCCGCAGCCATCAGCGTTTCGCGGGCAAAACCGAAGATGCGGCTTCCAAGCGTGGCGCCGCCGACCGTGGCGAATTTCTTGACGAGGCTCATACGGGGGAACCGGCTTTCCTTTCGGCTGATGTCGCAGCAGGGGCGATGATGCCCGACGGCATGCGCTCGCGCAGTTCGTCCTGCTCTTCCGCCATGACCGCCTTCATGCGGGCGGTGATATTGGCACGCTTGCTGTCGCCGGAAATCTTCTGGCCGACGAGATCGGTGACATAGAACGTATCGATGACCTTCTCACCGAAGGTGGTGATGCGGGCGGACTGAATGTCGAGCGACAGGTCGGAAAGCACCGCCGTCATTTCGGAGAGCAGACCCGGCCGGTCGAGGCATTCCACCTCGATGACCGTGAACTTGTTCGACAGGCTGTTGGTGATCGTGACCGACGGCGGAATGATGAAGGCCTTGCTCTTCTTGCGGTTCTTCGCGCGGGTCGCGATCACCTCGGGCAGCCGCTTGCGGCCGGACAGCACGTCCTCGATCATCCTGCCGATCGTGGCGGCGCGACGAAGCTCGTCCTCGTCGTTCGGAAATTCACGGCTGACATGGATCGTATCGAGCGCGCGGCCATCCGACGTCGTGAAGATCTGTGCATCGACGATGTTGGCGCCGGCCGCCGCACATGCGCCGGCAATGACGGCGAGAAGGCGAGGGTGGTCGGGCGACAGGACGGTGATTTCGGTAATGGCGTGAAAGCTGTCGGTGCGCACCGAGGTTGCCAGCGCCTGGCCGGCCTTGTCCGCCTGCCGGATGAAATGCGCGTGGCGGACCTGGTCTTCCAGCGGCACGGAAAGCAGGTAAGGCTGGTAGTGCAGCTTCGTGTAGGTGCGCCGGTCCTTCTGCGGCCAGTCGGAGAGTGCTGCATACAGCGCCTCGGCGGCAGCCTGGGCGCGCTCCTTGCGCGACACTTCGGAGAAGCCGCCGGCAAGCAGCAGTTCCGTCTCGTAATAAAGTGTGCGCAGCAACTGGCCCTTCCAGCCGTTCCAGACGCCCGGCCCGACGGCGCGGATGTCGCAGATCGTCAGGATCAGCAGCATCTTCAGCCGGTCGAGCGATTGAACGCGGTCGGCAAAGTCGGTGATCGTCTTGCGGTCCGTCAGGTCGCGGGTCTGGGCGACCATCGACATGGTCAGGTGCTCCTCGATCAGCCAGACGACGATTTCGGTCTGTTTTTGCGACAGGCCGAAACGGGCGCAGAGCTTGCGGGCGACGCGTGCGCCGGCGATCGAATGGTCTTCCTGCCGGCCCTTGGCGATATCGTGCAGCAATACCGCGACATAGAGAGCCTCGCGGTCCTCGATATGCGGCATCAGCTTGTTGGAAAGCGGATGCAGTTCCTCCGCCTTGCCCTTGTCGATTTCCGAGAGAACGTCGATGGCGCGGATCAGATGCTCGTCGACCGTATAGTGATGATACATGTTGAACTGCATCATCGCGACGATCTTGCCGAATTCGGGAATGAAGCGGCCAAGCACGCCGGCTTCGTTCATGCGCCGCAGGATCAGCGCCGGGTCGCGCTTGGAGGTCAGGATCGACAGGAAAAGCCGGTTGGCTTCGTCATTGTCGCGCAGGTCGTTGTTGATGAGGCCGAGCGAGCGCGTCACCCGCTTCAGCGCGTCGGGATGGAATTCCAGCCCGTTGATGTCGGCCACATGAAACAGCCTGATAATGCTGACCGGATCGCGCTTGAAGACATCGGGATTGGCGAGCGCGATACGGCCGCGATCTTCGACGAATTCGACGCTGCCGGGGATCTTGCGGCTGCGATGCGTGAAACGGCTGATGACGCCCGTCAGGCCGGGAATCGATTTCGCCTGCTGGTCCTCCAGTGCGGCGCAGAGGATGCGGGTGAGATCGCCGACATCCTTGGCGACCAGGAAATAGTGCTTCATGAAGCGTTCGACGGCCGAAAGGCCTGGGCGCGAATGGTAGCCGAGCGCCTCGGCGATCTCGCGCTGGATATCGAAGGAAAGGCGCTCCTCGGCCTTCCCGGTCAGGAAATGCATGTGGCAGCGCACGGCCCAGAGAAAGTCGTCGGCCTTTTCGAGAAGCCGGTATTCCTGCTTCGACAGCACGCCGAGCGGCACCAGATCGGCCGGGTCGCGGACGTGATAGTAATATTTCGAAATCCAGAAGAGCGTATGCAGGTCGCGAAGACCGCCCTTGCCTTCCTTGACGTTCGGTTCGACAAGGTAACGCGTGTCGCCGGCCTTGCGGTGGCGCTCGTCGCGTTCGGCAAGCTTGGCCGCGATGAATTCCGGCCCGGTGCCGGTGACGATTTCCTTGTCGAAGCGGGCTTCCAGCTCCGTTTCCAAAGATTTCAGGCCGCAGATGTAGCGCATTTCCAGGATGGCGGTGCGGATCGTCATGTCGGATTTGGAAAGCGCGATGCATTCCTCGACGGTCCGCGTCGCGTGACCGACCTTGAAGCCCATGTCCCACAGCATATAGAGCATGAACTCGACGGCCTTGTGAGCCTCTTCCGTCGGCCTCGGCAGGAAAAGGAAGAGCAGGTCGATATCGGAGCCCGGCGCCAGCGTGTCGCGCCCGTAGCCCCCGACGGCAGTGACGGCGAACCTGTCCTTCTGCTTCGGGAAGACGTGGGCGGTGGCGAAACGATAGAGAACGGCGATGATCTGGTCCTGAAGCCAGGAAATGCGGTGCGCGCAGTCAAGCCCGCCGCCTTGCGCGTCCAGCAGGTCGCGCGCTTTCCGGCGGCCTTCGACGCTTGCCTTCTTCAGAACGGCCAGAAGATCGCCGCGCAGCACGTCGGGGCGATTGCGGTTGGCTTCGGCGATGGCGTCGCACTGCCCCTGCAGCAGTTCCACATCGAGGATTTCGGAGAAATCGATGCCGTGTGTCGCCATCGGCTGGCCTGTTTCCTGTCCGGACCGGGCCGCCTGCTCGTGGCGCACCTCTGTTTTCATCTGCATGCGCTATAGCCTCTTTGCCCGCCTGATGACCCAGGCGTTCATATTGCATGAACCTTTAAATTTGGCGAAATGGTGTTGGCAAGCCGCTCGCGAGAGACGCTTTGCCGCAAGTTCTCAGGCAGAGGCCTGCGTCAGAAGCGTATCGAGGACCTGCCGCGTCTCGCTCATGATCCCGTTCAGCGTCGCCCTGTCGCATTCGCGGTATCCGGCGTCAATGATAGCACCGCTGAGCTCTCCGATCTTCAGGCACGAGCCGGTAATCTTGGCCATGCCGATCGGCGTATTCCAGCCGCGCGCCTCCAGATTGCCGTCCGACTGTTTCATGATCTCGAGCATCGAGACGATGACGGAGAGGCGTTGCGTTTCCTGAAGCAGTTTTTCCATGAACACGGGGTTGCTGCTCCTACTTCATCTTCTTCTTGAGATCGTAAAGCGCATCAAGCGCCTCGCGCGGCGTCATATCGTCGAGGCTCATCGCCTTCAGGGCTTCCTCGACCTTGGACGGCCCGCGGGATGTTTCTTCGCGGCGCACCGCGACCTGGAACAGCGGCAGATCGTCGATCAGCTGGCTTGCCGGGTTCTTGCGATCGGCGTCTTCAAGGCGCGTGAGCACATCGCGGGCGCGGGCCACCACCGAGGCCGGCAGGCCGGCAAGCCGCGCCACCTGGATGCCGTAGGACCGGTCGGCGGCGCCGGGTCCGACCTCGTGCAGGAAAATGACGTCCCCGTCCCATTCCTTCACCCGCATCGTCGCATTCGATAGCCGCGCAAGTTTTTCCGAAAGCACGGTCAGCTCGTGGAAATGTGTCGCGAAGAGCCCGCGGCAGCGGTTGGCCTCGTGCAGGTGCTCGACGGCCGCCCAGGCGATGGAAAGACCGTCGAACGTCGCCGTGCCACGACCGATCTCGTCCAGGATGACGAGGGAACGATCGGTCGCCTGATTGAGGATCGCTGCGGTTTCGACCATCTCCACCATGAAGGTGGACCGCCCGCGTGCCAGATCGTCCGATGCGCCGACGCGCGAGAACAGCCGGTCGACGATGCCGATATGCGCCGATGTTGCCGGCACGAAGGAGCCCATCTGGGCAAGGATGGCGATCAGCGCGTTCTGGCGCAGGAAAGTCGATTTGCCGCCCATATTGGGGCCGGTCAGCAGCCAGATCGCCCCGTCCTTGCCGTCGGAGACGGGCGAAAGGTCGCAATTGTTGGCGACGAAGGGACCGATGGACTGGCGTCGCAGCGCCTGCTCGACGACAGGGTGGCGTCCGCCCTCGATCGCAAACATCTTCGACCCGTCGACCAGCGGCCGGCAATAGGCCTGCTCTTCGGCAAGACGTGCCAGGCCTGCCGCCACGTCGATGACGGCGAGCGCGCGCGCGCCGGCCTTGATGGCCTCGGCCTCGGCAACGATCGCTTCCCTCATCCGGTCAAAGGCTTCGAGCTCGATCTGCAGCGCCCGGTCGGCGGCGTTGGCGATCCGGCTTTCGAGGTCGGCAAGCTCCGTCGTGGTGAAACGCATTGCATTTGCCATCGTCTGGCGATGGATGAAGCGGGCCTTGGCCTCGGCCGTATCGGTCATCGGCCCCGCATTGCCGGCGGTGACTTCGATGAAGTAGCCGAGGATATTGTTGTGCTTGATCTTCAGCGACTTGATGCCGGTCTCTTCGGCATATTGCAGCTGCAGGCCGGCAATGACGCGGCGCGACTGGTCGCGCAGTGCGCGCACCTCGTCGAGGTCGGCATTGGCTCCGTCGCGCAGGAAACCGCCATCGCGTTTCAGGAGCGGCAATTCCTCGGCAAGGTTTTCCGCAAGCAGGGCTTCGAGTTCGGAAGGGAGCGCCTGCAGCCCCGTGCGTGCCTGTTCCAGCTCCGCCGGCAGCATCGCGCCCGCCAGAAGATCCGCCATATGCGCGGCAGCGCCAAGTCCCTGGCGGATCGCCCAGAGGTCGCGCGGGCCGCCGCGGTCAAGCGCCAGGCGGGAGAGCGCCCGCGGCATGTCCGGCACATGTTTCAGCACGTCGCGCAACTCGCCGCAGAGCGACGGCTCCTGCATCAGGAAGCCGATCGAATCCAACCGCTCGTTGACGCGGGCGGGATCGGTGAGCGGCGACATCAGCCGCTCGGCAAGCAGCCGCGCCCCGCCGCCGGTGGTCGTCCGGTCGATCGCCCTCAAAAGAGCGCCGTTGCGATCGCCGGACAGCGTGCGCACGAGTTCCAGATTGGCGCGTGTCGCCGGATCGATGAACAGCGTGGAGGCGCCGCTCTCCCGTTCCGGCCGGCCAAGCGGCGGCCGCTCGGCAATCTGCGTCTTCTCCACATAGGCGATGGCCGCCGCCGCTGCCGCCAGCTCGGCGCGCGAAAAACTTCCGAAACCGTCGAGCGTGGAAACGTCGAAATAGCGGGCGATGCGGGTTTCTGCGGTCGCGCTGTCGAAAAGTACAGCCGGCTGTGGAACGGCGGTGCGGCCGAGCACGTCGAAGACCGGTTTCAACTCGCCGTCATAAAACAGCGTATCCGGCACGATGAGTTCGCGCGGATCGATGCGCAGGATATCGGCAAGCAGCCGCGAGGCGTCGGTTTCCGCCAGCCGGAAGACGCCGGTGGAAATATCGATCCAGGCGAGCGCCAGCGCCGGTTCCGAAGAGCCGCGGATGCGCGAAAGCGTCATCAGGTAGTTCGATTCCGAAGGCGAAAGCAGCTTCTCCTCGGTAATGGTGCCCGGCGTGACGAGGCGAATGACGTCGCGCTTGACGACGGATTTCGATCCGCGTTTCTTGGCTTCCGCCGGGTCTTCCACCTGTTCGCAGACGGCAACGCGATAGCCGAGCGCGATCAGCTTCTGCAGGTAATCGTCGGCCGCGTGAACAGGCACGCCGCACATGGCAATATCCTGTCCCATATGCTGGCCGCGCCTGGTGAGCGTGATGCCGAGCGCGCGCGAAGCCTCAAGCGCATCCTCGAAGAACAGCTCGTAAAAATCGCCCATGCGATAGAAGAGCAGCGAATCCGGATTGTTCGCCTTGATCTCGATATATTGTTCCATCATCGGCGTTGCCGAGGCGCGGCTTTCCTCAGTCGCGAGCTCGGCTGCCGAGAAGGCTTCGTTTCTGCTGTCTATTCGTGCGTTCACGGAGGTGCAGTTTTTCCCAAAAAAACAGGTGCCAACCCTATCCGCGCGCCGCTATAGATGACAACAGCAATTGGGGAAGAGGAAAACGTCACCCACAGACGTTTGGAGGAGGCATGTCCCGCATGGAGAAGAAAGAACGGCCGGCGACGTCTGTTACCGATACGGAAGCGCTCGAATTTCACGCGATGGGTCGGCCCGGCAAGCTGGAGATCAACCCGACCAAGCCGATGGCGACCCAGCGCGACCTCTCGCTGGCCTATTCGCCGGGTGTCGCGGTGCCGGTCAAGGCCATCGCCACCGATCCGGCCACGGCCTACGACTATACGACCCGGGGCAACATGGTTGCCGTCATCTCCAACGGCACGGCCATTCTCGGTCTCGGCAATCTCGGCGCGCTGGCCTCCAAGCCGGTCATGGAGGGCAAGTCGGTCCTCTTCAAGCGTTTCGCCGATGTCGATTCCATCGACCTTGAAGTCGATACGGAAAATGTCGACGAGTTCATCAACTGCGTGCGCTTCCTTGGCCCGTCCTTCGGCGGCATCAATCTGGAAGACATCAAGGCGCCGGACTGTTTCGTCATCGAAAGCCGCCTGCGCGAGCTGATGGATATCCCGGTCTTCCATGACGACCAGCACGGGACCGCGATCATCGCCGCCGCCGGCCTCATCAACGCGCTGGAACTGACCGGCCGCGATCTCAAGACCACCAAGCTCGTCTGCAACGGCGCGGGTGCGGCCGCCATCGCCTGCGTCGAGCTTATCAAGTCGATGGGTTTTGCGCCCGAAAACATCATCCTCTGCGATACCAAGGGCGTCATCTACCAGGGCCGCACCGAGGGCATGAACCAGTGGAAATCGGCCCATGCGGCAAAGACCGATACGCGTACGCTGGAAGAGGCCATGAAGGGGGCCGACGTCGTTTTCGGCCTGTCGCAGAAGGGCGCCTTCTCCGAGGAGATGATCCGTTCCATGGCCGAGCGGCCGATCATCTTCGCCATGGCCAATCCCGATCCGGAAATCACGCCCGAAGAAGTGGCCCGCATCCGGGACGATGCCATCATGGCGACCGGCCGTTCGGACTATCCGAACCAGGTCAACAACGTGCTCGGCTTTCCCTATATTTTCCGCGGCGCGCTCGACGTCCGCGCCACGACCATCAACGACGCGATGAAGATCGCCGCCGTCAAGGCGCTGGCAAGCCTGGCGCGCGAAGACGTGCCTGACGATGTCGCGGCCGCCTACCAGGGCAACCGTCCGCGTTTCGGCGCCCAATATATCATTCCGGTTCCCTTCGATCCGCGCCTGATCTCCGCCATTCCCGCCGCCGTCGCCGAAGCGGCGATCGAAAGCGGCGTCGCCCGCAAGATCATCACCGACATGGCCGGCTACAAGCGCGAACTGTCGGCCCGCCGCGATCCGATCGCCTCCACGCTTGCGAGCCTCTACGAGCGCGTGCGCCGTCATCCGAAACGCGTCGTCTTCGCCGAGGCCGAAGAGGAACAGGTGCTGCGCGCCGCCATGTCCTACGCCAACCAGCAGCTCGGCACCGCCGTCCTGCTCGGCCGCGAGGATCTGATCCGCGCAACGGCGGAGCGCGCCGGCATCGACCTCAACCGTCCGGGCCTCGAAATCGTCAACGCGCGTATCTCCAATCGCGTCGATGCCTATATCGACTATCTCTATGCGCGCCTGCAGCGCAAAGGCTACCTGCACCGCGACGTGCAGCGCCTGATCCATAACGACCGCAACCATTTCGCGGCCACCATGGTGGCGCTCGGCGATGCCGACGGCATGGTGACAGGCATTACCCGCAACTATTCGACCGCGCTCGAGGACGTGCGCCGCTGCATCGACGAAAAGCCCGGCCATCGCGTCATCGGCGTGTCGATTGCGCTTTGCCGTGGCCGCACGGTCTTTGTTGCCGATACGGCCGTTCACGATATGCCGACGGCCGAGGAGCTTGCCGATATTGCCGAGGAGGCGGCCGGCCTTGCGCGCCGCATGGGCTATCAGCCGCGCGTTGCGATGCTTGCCTATTCCACCTTCGGCCATCCCTCCGGCGAGCGCTCCGAGCGTGTCCGCGAAGCCGTAAAAATCCTCGACAAGCGCCGCGTCGATTTCGAATATGACGGCGAAATGGCTGCCGACGTCGCCCTGAACCGCAAGGCGATGGAGCAATATCCCTTCTGCCGCCTGTCCGGCCCGGCAAACGTCCTCGTCATGCCGGCATTCCACTCGGCATCGATCTCGACCAAGATGTTGCAGGAACTCGGCGGCTCCACGGTCATCGGCCCCATCCTCGTCGGTCTCGACAAGGCGGTGCAGATCACCTCGATGGGCGCCAAGGACAGCGATATCGTCAATATGGCTGCGATTGCGGCCTATTCTGCCGGTTCCTGATCGATAAATGAGGGGGCGGACCGAGATGTGGTCCGCCTCCTAAATCTCCAAATCGGATTGCTGGCTATTCGACGTCCTCGCGCATGAGGCGTCAGCCATATCAGCTTGCGAACCGTCCTGCGTCCGCACCGTAGTAGTTGAGGTAACGGTCGGAAATGCTCGATATCGGCAGCACGATCAGCACGTCGGTCGTGTTGAAAGCCTGGTCGACGACGGCGCTGGAGCCGACCATCGCGCCGAGGCGCAGATAGCCCTTGATGAGCGGCGGCAAGGCCATCAGCGCCTTCTTCGGATTGACGCCTTCGGCCGGCATCAGGTCCATGTCGCGCGCCAGATGCGGCAGGGCGCCGACGGCCCATTCGTCCTTGGCGAGCACGCTGTGATAGAGGAAGGAAAGTGCCAGCGCATGGCTTTCCGGCTGAACGCCGGGGAAGGAGGCGCAGCCGAACATCGCGCTCATGCCGTGCTTCAGCGCATAGGCCCAATTGCCCTGCCAGAGCAGTTCGACGATGCGTTTGGTGCGGTATTCCGGCAGCACGCAGGAGCGGCCGAGTTCCATGAAGCGTTTGTCGGGATGGCGGGCGATCAGGTCGTCGATTGCAAATTCAGAAGCCGAGTAAAAACCGCCATTGGCCATGGCCACGTCCTGGCGGAGCAGGCGATAGGTGCCGACGATCTGGTCTTCCGCATCGCCTTCGATCGAGCGGTCGAGAACGAGAAGATGGTCGCAGAAGGCGTCATAGGCATCGAAGTCCCGCTCGCGGCGCATGGCGTCCGCCGGCAGCTGAGCCTTCATTTCCTCGACGAAAACGCGGTAGCGCACGGCCTGCGCGGCGTCGATCTCACGCGCGCTGCGGGCAAGGCGAGTTTCCAGATTGCCGATGCGGCCGAGAACGTCGCCTTCCTTCGGCGCGGCAGCCGTCGATGGCCGAGCGGCCTCGGCAGCGGCGTCACAATTGAGGATGTCAACAGACATGGCGATTCTCCCGTCTCCGGCCTATCACACGCCATAAAACACTTATGTACGACAGGAAAGTGACATAGCAAATTTGTGCACGCAAGAAACGTGCCGATTTTTCCAGCTTCAGCGTGCCTGAGCCCGGCGGGCTGAAAGAGCAACAACCGCCTGTACTTCGGTGAGCAGCCTGACCGGATCCACCGGTTTCACCATGACGCGATTGGCGCCGTTGAGCAAGACCTGTCGCCGCGATTCGTCGCTCTTGTCCGCGGTCAGAACGATGACCGGGACCGGCTGAAGATCGAGCCGTCGTTCGTGTCCGCGAAGGCGTCCGAGCATGTCGCTGCCGTTGCCGCCGGGCATGGACAGGTCGCTGATGATGATGTCAGGCCGGTCGTCGCCGAGCGCGCTGTCGAGCAGAGATTCGAAATCCTCGACATGCCGGACCGAATGACCGCCCTTTTCCAGCATGACGCGCACCAGCATGGCATTGATGGGGTCGTCCTCGCCGAGCAGGATGGAGAGCCCGTCGCCTGTCGCGGCGCGTTCCGCAACCGAAAGGCCGATACCCGGCTGATTGTCGTTCAGCGCGTCGCGCTTTTCCATGCCGCGCATGCGCCCGCGCAGCACGTCGATCAGCGACTGCTCGCGCAGCGGCCGGATCAGCCACGCATCGAAGAGATCGAGCGAATAGGAGTTGCGCTCTTCCGGGTTGACGAGCAGCACCTTGCGCAGCCCGAGTGCGGCGATCTCCGTGCGGTCGGCGATGTGCAGCGAGAATTCCTCGGACATGCGGTGATCGACGATGATATCGGTCGGCCGGTCGCCGCTGCGGGCGAGCGACAGCAGGCTTTCGCGGGCCGCCTCGCCGGTGGCGACGAGATGGCAGCGCCCGCCGAGCGTGGTGATCGTCTCGGCAATCGCCGTGCGTGCCGCGCCTGCCGGAGCGAGCAGCACGATGCTGTTGCCGGCCAGCAAGGCGTTGCGCGTGGCCGTATCCTCTTCGGCAAATTCGACGGGGAAGCGGATGGTGAACTGGCTGCCCTTGCCTTTCTCGCTGGCAACGCTCAGCGAGCCGCCGAATTCACGCATGATGCGCGCCGAAATCGCCAGGCCGAGGCCGGTACCGTTGCTCTTCTGGGCAAGCGAGCCGCCCTGTTCGAATTCTCCGAATATGCGCGCCTGCTCCTCCGCCGTCATGCCAGGCCCGGTATCGGTCACTGATATCAAAAGTTCGCCTGCGGCTCTGGAGATGCGGATGAAGACGCCGCCGACCTGCGTGAACTTGACGGCATTGCCGATGACGTTGAAAAGCACCTGCCGCAGCCGTGCCGGATCGAAGCTCATCAGCTCCGGCACGTCGCAGGATACCGTCGCGCCGATCTCGATGCCCTTCTCGTGAGCGCGATGAGCCAGCATTTCCACGACGCTCTCGACGAGCTTGCGCAAGGATTCCGAGCGCGGCCGCAGCTGGAAGCGGCCGACCTCGATGGTCGAGAAATCGAGCAGATCCTCCACCAGCTGCGTCAGCGCATGGCCGGATTGACGGATGCTGGTCAGATAGTTCTGCTGCTCCTGCGTCAGCTTCGTTTCCGAGATCAGATGCGCCATGCCGAGAATCCCGGACAGAGGCGTGCGGATTTCATGGCTGACCGTGGCGAGCAGCCGCGACTTGGCAGCGCTGTTATATTCGGCCTTCTGCCGGGCTTCCTCCCGGCTTTCGGCGGCAAGCCGCTCTTCGGTCACATCGCGCGCAATGCTCTGCAGCAGCAAACGCCCGTTTGCCGGATCGCGGGTCACGACGTCGTGCCAGAGGAAGATGCGCTGTCCGGCCGGTGTCGAAATCTCCACGTCGTAACGGTGCGGCTGCGGGCCGGGGCGGAAAGCAAGGCCGATCTCCTCGCAGGTCTGGCCTTCGGGCTTGGCGCGTCCGGTCAGCTGGCGGAAGGTCTCGTTGGCGCCGATGATGCGCCGGTCCATCATGCGGGTGACGACGATATCCCCGAGCACGTCATGGACCGTGCCGAGCAGCCCGGTCGCATCGACACGTTCGGGCGTTCGGGGACCGCGCCCGCCGGCCCTGCTTGCGCCGCGGAAAACAACGCCGACAAGACCTGCGATGGCCGCGATCAGGATGAGGCCGAGGCCGGTCATCAGCGGACCGCCCCAATAGGAAAGCAGCAGCAGCAGGATCGCCGCAAGAAGGCCCGATCCGCCGAGCCAGTGGAAGAGCGGGGGATGCTGGAAACGAAAGGCTGCCGGTGACGACAGTTCACCCGCCGCCCGGCCGCGATAGGCCCTGACGGCGGCGCCGCCGAATGCGGCGGACAATCGTTCCTGCAACTGCGCCAAACTTTGCATGCAGTTCAGCTAACATATTGCCCGTTCCGAATGTTTTCAGGAATCCGCTAAAAGTTTAGCGATCCGGCTTTTTCGGCTTCTGCAGCATCTCGTCGAGAATGACGCAGCCGGCGCCGACAGTGATGAAACTGTCGGCCAGATTGAAGACGGCGAATGACCAGGTTTCCGTATGGAAGAGGATATAGTCGATCACATGCCCGTAGGCGAAACGGTCGATCAGGTTGCCGATCGCGCCGGCAATGATCAGCGCGTAGCCGAGATGCGCCAGCCACCGGTCCTTGGCCGTGCGGTGCCAGAGATAAAGTACGAAGGCGACGATGATCAGTCGCATGCCGACGATGAACCAGCCGTCCATGCCCGACAGCATCGAGAAAGCCACGCCGAGATTGTAGGTGCGGTAGAGCGCCAGCATCGGAACGACGGGAACGGCTTCCTGCAGCGGCAGGTAGCGATCGACGGCGATCTTGACGATCTGGTCGAGGATAACGGCGATCAGGATGAAGATCAGGATCGGCAGGGGTCGCGAGAAGAGCGCCGGGCGTGCGGTCGTCTGGTCGGTCATTTGCCCTCGGAAAGTGAGAGGAGATGGCGGCGTGCCTCGAAAAGCATGACGGCGGTGGCGACGGCGAGATTGAGGGAATCGGCGCGCCCCTGCTGGGGAATACGGGCAAGCGCATCCGCCTCCTTCGCCAGCTGCTCCGGCAGGCCGGACTGTTCGTTGCCCATCAGAAGCACGATAGGCTTCTTCCTGTAGTCGATCGTGCGATAGTCGACGGAACCGGCAAGATGGGTGGCAACGAGCGAAACGCCGGCCTGTTTCTTCCAGGCGATGAATTCCTCCGCTGTCGCGTGGGCAACAGGAACGGCAAAAACCGATCCCATGGTGGCCCGCACCGTTTCCAGCGAAAAGGGATCCGTCGTCTCGCCGACCAGGATGACGCCGGAGGCGCCGGCGGCATCGGCGGTGCGGATGATCGTGCCGAGATTGCCGGGATCGCGCACGCGGTCGAGCGCCACCCAGGTCTCGCCCTCCTTCGGCCTGACATCCCGGAGCTTCGCCCAGCGCGTTTCGAAAATGCCGACCACCATCTGCGGATTGTCGCGCCGGGTGATGGAAGAAATCACCTTCTCGCTGACTTCGAGCACGAGGCCGCCGGAGGCCACGGTCTTTGCCGCCATCTGTTCGACCAGCGGCTTGCCCTTGGCGGCCTTGGCGTAGACGAGCGTGCGGATCGTCCAGCCGAGCTCGATCGCATCGATGACGAGCTTCAGGCCCTCGGCCATGAAGGTGCCGCTCTCCTCGCGCGACTTCTTGTTGGTCAGCGCCTTGATGTCTTTGATGATCGGGTTGGCAAGCGAGGTGACTTCCTTCACCTGCCCGACCCTGCGCGGGCCGCGATCGTGGAATTCGTTCATTTCGGCACCCAGCGGGAAAAGAGGGAAGTGGAGAGCGCCCGGCCCGGTGTCTTGCCGTCGAGGCCAGCCTCGCGGATGACGAGTTCGCCGGATTCGACCACGCCGCCGGCCCCGCGCATCGTCTCGCGCATCAGCTCGTGAATGGAATAGAAACTCGCCCGGATCGAATAGGCCGTCAGCACGAGGCCGACCGCCTTCGGCGACAGGATCTCGCGGCAGATGTCCAGCATCAGCGGCAGGTGCTCGAAAAGGTGCCAGACCTCGCCGTTCGGCCCCCGGCCGAATTTCGGCGGGTCGGTCAGGATGATGTCGTATTGGCTGCCGCGGCGTTCCTCGCGCAGGATGAACTTCATCGCATCCTCGCAGATCCAGCGGATCGGCAGTTTTTCCATGCGGCCGAGCGCCTGGTTTTCGCGTGCCCAGCCGATCGCCTTCTTCGAGGCGTCCACATGCGTGACCTCGGCGCCGGCGGCTGCCGCCACCAGCGAGGCGACGCCCGTATAGCCGAAGAGGTTCAGCACCTTCAGCGGCCGGCCGGCGCTTTCCACCTGGTCCTTCATCCAGCTCCAGTGGACGATCTGCTCCGGGAAGACGCCGACATGGCGAAAGGAGGTGAAGCGGCCGAAGAAATCGACGCCGAGCAGGTTGAGCGGCCAGGTTTCGCCATGCGCTTCCTTGGGAAAACGCCAGCGGCCGGTGCCTTCTTCATCCGTATCGCCGGTAAATACCGCATCGACCTTTTCCCAGGCATGGGCGGGCAGTGAGGGCTGCCACAGCGCCTGCCCCTCGGGACGCACGATGCGATAGGGGCCATATTGTTCGAGCTTCTGGCCGTTGCCGCTGTCGATCAGATGGAAATCGCCCGCACCCGTCGATTCCAGGATGACAGGCACGCGTTCGGCCGGCCGCTCGCCGCTGCGCACCGTGAGCGGGCGCTCGATTGCGGCGGGAACCGCCGCCGGCGGGCGCGCTTCCCGCGCGGGGGCAGGTTTGGCGGCCGTCTTTTCCGGCCTTGCCGGCCGCGCATCGGCGCGGCGTCCGCCCGAAGGGCCTGCCGCCATCTTCGCGCCGGGCCGGCGTTCTCTCTGTTTCAACGTGGTCTTCCGCGTCTTGAATTCGGTTGAGCCAGTGCAAATAGCATCCCGTCCGACCTTGGCAAAGCGCTTTCCCATCATGATATGGTCGGGCTATGGAAATGGGAAACTGCGGATGGACCTGATCGGGGAGGAACGCATCGCCGCGCCGCGCGATGTCGTCTGGGCTGCCATGAACGATCCCGATATTATCAGGCAATGCATTCCCGGTTGCCAGAGCGTCGAAAAGCTGTCGTCCACGCAGTTCCTGGCAACCGTCAAAGTCGGTTTCGGCCTGTTTTCGGTGACGTTCGAAGGCGAGATCAGGCTTTCGAATGTCGATGCGCCCCGTAGCTACACGATCGCTGCCGAAGGGCGGGGCGGCATTGCCGGCTTTGCCAGGGGCGAGGCCGATGTCACCCTGGTGGATGAGGGCCTTCACACGCTGCTGCGGTATGAGGCCGACGGCGATACCGGCGGCCGGCTTGCCGAGATCGGCGGCAGATTGATCCGCGCCACGCTGGAGAAACTCGCCCGCCGCTTCTGGGGAAATTTCAATGCCGCCGTTGTTGGAAAGGCCGCAGGCTAGGCACCATGCACAATTCCTTTCACGCGACGTCCATGGACTGGAAGATCCGGCCGAGCCGCCCTGAAGATGCGATGGCGCTTGCGGAAATCTATCTGTCCGTCCGGCAGCAGACCTTCACCTGGGTCGATCCCGGCAAATTTCATCGGGAGGATTTTGCCGCCCACACCAATGGCGAAGTCGTCTCCGTCTGCGAGGCGCCTGACGGGAAGATAGCCGGCTTTCTCTCGATCTGGGAGGCGGATGACTTCATCCACATGCTCTATATCCTGCCCGAATTTCAGGGCAAAGGGGCAGGGAGCGCTTTGCTGCGATCGCTGCCCGGCTGGCCGCTTCACGCCTATCGGCTGAAATGCCTGGTCAACAATCGCCTCGCCAAAGCCTTCTATCTGGCGCACGGCTTCCACGTCATCGGCAGAGGCACGTCGAGCGAAGGCGACTATGAAGAGCTGAGTTTTCCGTCCGCCACCGCACGATAGCGGCAATCACCGCGAGGGCAGCTGTCCGGCGATTTCTTCGGCGCGCGTCTTGTGGCGGTCCGCCTCGCTCTGCCAGCGGATCGCTTCCCGGGCTTCCACGCGGGCGCGTTTGCGGTGTTTGCCCTGGTTGAACCAGGTCACGGCCGAGCCCACCAGCATGCCGATGATGAAGGCAATCAGCAGGAAGACGAAGAAGGGTGCGGCCAGCGAAAGAACCTGGTCCTCGGGCCGGAACGGATTGAAGGCAAGTGTCACGCTCTGCCGGTTGGCAACGCAGAAGATGATCAGGATGACGCCAAGCGGCAGCAAAATCAAAAGGTTGACGATCTTCTTGGCCATTTCGTTCTCCGCGCCGGTTTGGCGAAGGCAAGCTTCATGGACGCCAGAATAGAGGTGCGGCGGCGAAGTTCAAGTGCGGCTTGATGCCCGTTTGAGAGGATCAATCCTCTTCGTCGGCCTGTCCGGGGTTCAGGCGCTCGCGCAGTTCCTTGCCGGTCTTGAAGAAGGGAACCCACTTCTCCTCGACGAAGACGGTGTCGCCCGTGCGCGGGTTGCGGCCGGAACGGGAGGGACGGTTCTTGACCGAAAATGCGCCGAAGCCGCGCAGCTCGACGCGGTTGCCGGCGGCAAGCGCATCGGTGATCTCGTCGAGGACCGCGTTGACGATATTTTCCACATCGCGGTGGTAGAGATGCGGATTGCGTGCCGCAACAATCTGCACCAGTTCGGACTTGATCACGGTCGCCCCCTTAAATTATTGATTTCTTATTCAATCCTGGCCAACCTGCCAAACTGAAAGCAACCCGTCAAGGAGCAACTTTGGGGGTAGGATGCCGTTCAGATCCTGGCCTTTGACAAGATCACCATAACCGAGGATCGTAATCAACCGCGAAACAGCTCCTGCGAGCAGGAAGGACGTGTTGCGCTTCTTGTCCCAATCGACCATGGGCAGCTTGTCGCCGACGTTTCGCGACGTCAGGTAGGCGCGGATTTCCGGTTCTCCGCCGATCGCGTCGATAAGTTTGACCTTCAGCGCCTGCCGGCCCGTGTAAATCGTGCCGTCGGCAAGCTTCAGCACCTCGTCGTGCGGCAATTTGCGTCTGTCGGCGACGAGGTTGACGAACCAGTCGTAGCTGTCGAGAACCATGTTGCGGATCATGGCCTTGGCTTCCTCGCTCGTGTTGTGGAACGGCGAGGGCTCGGCCTTGAGCGGGGAGGATTTGATCTCCTGCAGCGAGACGCCCAGCTTGTCGAGCAGCGGCTGGACCTGCGGATACTGGAAGATGACGCCGATCGAGCCGGTGATCGAGCTTTCGCCGGCGATGATCGTATCGCCCGCCGTCGCGATCATGTAGCCGGCGGATGCCGCAAGCGTCCTGACATCGGAGACGACGGGTTTCTTTTCCGCGATCGCCCGGATCGCCTTGAAGATCTTTTCGCCGCCATAGGTCGTTCCGCCGGGCGAGGAGATCGAAATGACGACCGCCTTGACCTGGTCGTTGTCCTTGATCTTTTCCAGCCGCTCGAGCAACTCGTCGTCGTCGGTGATCAGCCCCGATATCGTCACATGGGCGATATGGGGGCGCGCGGTGCTGCTTCCGTCGAAGGCAAAATTGTAAAGCGCAAAGCCGAGCGCAACGAGCAGAACGACCGCGACAAGGCGCCAGAAGCCCAGCCTGCGGCGCAGCAGCCGACGGTCTGCGATGATCGAGCTGTCCATTCCAACCTCCAGAAACGAAGCCCGGCGGCGGTATTCCGCCGCTGGGAGATAAGGCGCAAGCTCCTTCCGGAAAATGCCCGGAAACCTGCTATTTTCGGTTTAGTTGCTTGTTGCAGAAAAAAATCCATATTGGCAAGCCAATGTAATAATGCGAAACGAACTGTGATTGGCGCCCGGCATTGCTATATAAGCGGCACGATCATCACACACGGACCAGGCATATGCTCGATACGATCAGGAACAACGGGAAGCCCGCATATGCTGGGCCAAAGGACAGCGCCTATGGCCTTGCCCGGTTCCATTCCGCGCGTGTTCGCCGCCTGAAGTTTTTGCTGCCGGTCGCAGCCCTGATTATTTCCCTCATCTTCATTGCGGTCTCGGTGATCCGCACCTACCTGCCGGAAACCATCAAGATCGAAGGCGCCAAGATCGAGAACGGCAAGGTCGTGATGGAAAAGCCGGCGATCGCCGGCCGCAACTCCGATGGCATCAACTATTCGATGCTCGCCGAACGCGCGCTGCAGGATATCCGCAATCCCGACTTCATCACGCTGGAGACGATCAAGGCTGCCGTGCCGATGAATGACGGCCTGATCGCGCGCGTCACGGCGGCGACGGCGGACTTCAATCGCGCCACCGACAAGTTGCACATGACCGCGCCCTTCACGCTCGTCTTGAGCAGCGGCCTCGTTGCGAATTTTCAGTCCGCCCATCTCGATATCAAGGGCGGAAACATGTCGACGGACGATCCCGTCAGAATTACCAAGGACAATGCTTCGATTGTTGCGCAGACCCTCAATATAACGGATAAGGGGCGCGTGATCACATTCGAGGGGAATGTTCGCATGAATGTTGATTCATCCACCATCCATAAACAGGGCACCTAAAGAGCCGGGTCACATGACAAAAGATTGTCGCATTTCAACTCGCAAGAACGGCGTAGCTTTCATTACCGGCGCGCTTGCCTTCGTCCTGTCGGTCGCGGGGGCGGCCGCCCAGTCGACGACGATGCCTGGCATGAAGCTTTCCAGCGATCAGCCGATCCAGATTGAAAGCAACAAGCTGGAAATCCACGACCAGGAACATACCGCGCTCTTTACCGGCGACGTCAAGGTCGTTCAGGGCACGACCACCCTGCAGGCCGGCAAGATGACGGTCTATTACAAGGACAAGGCAAAGCAGCCGCAAGCGGCCGGCGGCGCGACACCTGCCGCCCAGCCGGCGGCCGAGCAATCGAACTCGCTCGCCTCCGGCAGCGCCGATATCGACAAGATCCTGGTGACGGACAAGGTCTACCTGACCTCCGGCACCCAGACGGCAACGGCCGATGACGGCAATTTCGATATGACCTCGCAGGTCTTTATCCTCACGGGCAAGAAGGTCGTGCTGACCGATGGCCCCAACGTCTTCACCGGCTGCCAGCTCACGGTTCACATGGCGACCGGCCAGGCAGAGCTTGAAAGCTGCGGTGGTCGTGTCCAGATTCAGCTCGATCCGAAATCGCAGCCGAGTCAGCAGCCAAAGCAGAACTGAGAAGTCGGCCTTTCACGTGAAATTATTCTCCTTATCAACCAAGTCCGGCGGGGCCGCGACGGAAGCCGCGGCCGCTCCCGTCGACAAGGCCCGTTATCAGGGAACGCTGATTGCCCGCGGTCTGACCAAGACCTATGCGACGCGTCGTGTCGTCAACGGCGTTTCGCTCGTCGTGCGGCGCGGTGAGGCGGTCGGCCTGCTGGGACCGAACGGCGCCGGCAAGACGACCTGTTTCTACATGATCACCGGCCTCGTGCCTGTTGACGAGGGAACGATCGAAATCGACGGCAACGACGTGACGACGATGCCCATGTATCGTCGCTCCCGCCTCGGCGTCGGCTACCTGCCGCAGGAAGCCTCGATTTTTCGCGGCCTGACGGTCGAGGAGAATATCCGCGCCGTCCTCGAGGTTCACGAAAAGGACAGGGCAACGCGCGAGCGCAAGCTCGACGAACTGCTTGAGGAATTCCACATCGCCAAGCTGCGCAAGAGCGCGGCCGTGGCTCTCTCCGGTGGCGAGCGCCGCCGCCTGGAAATCGCTCGCGCGCTGGCGACCGACCCGACCTTCATGCTGCTCGACGAGCCCTTTGCCGGTGTCGATCCGATCTCGGTTGCCGATATTCAGAACCTCGTGCATCATTTGACGGCACGTGGCATCGGCGTTCTGGTCACCGATCACAACGTGCGCGAGACGCTGGGGCTGATCGACCGGGCCTATATTATCCATGCCGGCGAAGTGCTGACCCATGGACGTGCGAACGATATCGTCAACAATCCGGAAGTGCGCCGGCTCTATCTGGGCGACAATTTCAGTCTCTGAACCAGTCCCGGACGACAGAAAATTACTGTCGCGGCATAGGTTCCGCTTGACCAAATAGGATAAAAAAGCAATTTTTGGGCCAACTCGGATTTCCGTGGCCTGAAGCCTTGCTCGGACGCGGTCTCCTGGAGGAATCGAGGGAGTTTCGCGTCCGCCATGGCCCTGTCTGCCAATCTTTTCCTGCGACAGAACCAGTCCCTGGTGATGACACCGCAACTGATGCAATCCATTCAGTTGCTGCAGATGACGCATGTCGAGCTCGCCCAGTTCATTGCCCAGGAAGTGGAGAAGAACCCTCTTCTGGAATTTCCGTCGGGCGAGGGCGAGGCCGGCGAGCGTGGCGAGCCTGCGGAAGAACCGTATTCACAGCAGGCGGACGAGGCGGGCGAGGGCGAATACGAGGGTCGTGGCGAAACGCTGACCGGCGACTGGTACGACAATGGCAGCCCGAGCCGGCTGAGCGACGAACTCGACGCCAACTACACCAATGTCTTCCCCGATGACGGCGCGCCGCAGCGCCTGGATGCGCCGGAGCTCGTCAGCCAGTGGAAATCGATGCCGGGCAGCGCTGAAGGCGCCGACAATTACGATCTCGATGATTTCGTCGCCGGCCAGATCTCGCTGCGCGATCATCTTGCCCAGCAGATACCCTTTATATTGCCTGACATGGCCGACCGCCTGATTGCCCAGAATCTGGTCGATCAGCTCGACGATGCCGGCTATCTGCAGGCCGATGTCGCCGAGGCCGGCGAACGTCTCGGCACCGATGCCGAGGATGTCGAGCGCGTGCTCTCGGCGCTGCAGACCCTCGATCCGCCTGGCGTCTTTGCCCGCAGCCTTGCCGAATGCCTGGCGATCCAGCTTCGCCAGAAGGATCGTTTCGATCCCGCCATGCGGGCACTGGTGGAAAATCTCGAATTGCTGGCGCGGCGAGACTTCGTCACCCTGAAGCGCCTCTGCGGTGTCGATGAGGAAGACCTTCTCGACATGCTCGCCGAAATCCGGCAGCTCAATCCGAAGCCGGGCAGCGGTTTCGAGGCCGGCGTTTCCGAGGCGATCATGCCCGACGTCGTGGTCCGCCCTTCATCGGACGGGGCCTGGCTGGTCGAACTCAATCCGGATACGCTGCCGCGGGTGCTCGTCAACCAGTCCTATTTTTCGCGCGTGGCGAAGAACGGCGAGGATCACGCCTTCCTCTCCGAGTGCCTGCAGAGCGCCAACTGGCTGACGCGCAGCCTGGACCAGCGGGCCAAGACCATCATGAAGGTCGCAAGCGAGATCGTGCGCCAGCAGGATGCCTTTCTCGTGCACGGCGTCGATCATCTGCGGCCGCTGAACCTGAAGACGGTGGCCGAAGCGATCAAGATGCATGAATCGACCGTCAGCCGTGTCACCTCGAACAAATATATGCTGACGCCGCGCGGCCTTTTCGAGCTGAAATATTTCTTCACGGTTTCGATCAGCGCCGTCGAGGGTGGCGACAGTCACTCCGCCGAAGCCGTTCGCCACAAGATCCGCACGCTCATCCTGCAGGAGAGCCCCGATGCGGTGCTTTCCGACGACGACATCGTCGATATGCTCAAGCAGGGCGGGATCGACCTCGCCCGTCGCACCGTCGCCAAATACCGGGAGGCGATGAACATCGCCTCTTCCGTCCAGCGCCGCAGGGAAAAGCGTGCGCTGGCCAAGGTCGCCGGTTTCTGAGGCGCAACGCAGGCGCGAATCGTCGGCCGGTGCCTTGAGTTGCGGGTCGCTTAAACATCCCAATTTATGGGGATTTTCATTGCACGTTTTCCGCGTATGCTTGTCGTCGCCTCGCCGGGCTCTTGACTTTCCGGGGTGCTGTCGCTAGAAGCCCGCCGCAATCGGAGCGGCGAAGGGCGTCCGGACATTATCCCCATCATCCTCAGGGCACCAGGGACGCGCGGACTTCAGCCGATCTTGCTTGAGATTGCGCGAAGTGCTTGGATGAGGTTGAGGCTTGGCGTAAACTGATACTCGCAAACTACATAAGAAGGGAAACTCCATGAGTGTGCGTGTATCCGGTAAACATATGGAAATTGGTGACTCCTTCCGTCAAAAGATCGAGGACCAAATCGGTTTGGCCGTCACGAAATACTTCGACGGGGGATATTCCGGTCAGGTGATCGTGGAAAAGTCGAGTTCTCGCTTTTCTGCCGATTGCAAGCTTCATCTCGACAGCGGCGTCGTGCTGCATGCGGCAGGCGAGGCCATGGACCCGCAGCTTGCCTTCGATGCGGCATCCGAGCGGATCGAGAAGCGCCTGCGCCGCTATAAGCGGAAGCTCAAGGATCACCACGCCGGAAATCACCTGAACGGTAACGGCTTCGCGGAAGTCGCCTACACCGTCATGGACGCGGTTCCCGATCACGAAGACGAGGTCCCGGACGATTTCGCTCCGGCCATCGTTGCCGAAAGCACCAAGCAGCTCAAGACGATGTCCGTCGCAACCGCAGTCATGGCGCTCGACATGACCGACGAGCCGCTCCTCCTGTTCCGCAGCCCCGGCAAGGAACAGCTCAACATCGTTTACCGTCGTCACGACGGAAATATTGGCTGGATCGATTCGGCCAATATCAAAGGCTGAAGTCAGAACGGGGAGGCGGCGCAACCGCCGCTTCCTCCGCTGCCTGAATTCGGCGACAGAAGGAAAAAGAAATGGCATTGGCAGATTTGCTGCACCAGGATGCGATCATTCCCGCCCTCAGGGTAAATTCCAAGAAACAGTTGCTTCAGGAATTGGCAGCAAAAGCCTCCAGGATCACGGGGCTTTCCGAGCGGGAAATCTTCGACGTCATCCTGCAGCGCGAGCGCCTGGGTTCGACCGGCGTCGGCAACGGCATCGCCATACCCCACGGCAAGCTCACCAATATTCACTCCATCGTCGGCATCTTCGCCCGGCTGGAACAGCCGGTCGATTTCGAAGCGCTGGACGATCAGCCGGTCGATCTGGTCTTCCTGCTTCTGGCGCCGGAAGGTGCCGGCGCCGATCACCTGAAGGCGCTTTCGCGCATCGCCCGCGTGCTGCGCGACCACGATCTGGTCGCCAAGCTGCGCGCGACCGAGTCCGCCTCGGCGATCTACGCCTTCCTCAACGAGGAGCAGACGTCGAACGCCGCTTGAGGCTTGGCGGCTGTCCGCAATGCAAAAAAGGCGCCTGGGGGATCAGGCGCCTTTGTCATGTCATGCGACCGGCAATCAGAACTCTTCCCAATTGTCCTGAGCGACGGCGGCCGAGCCGCGCGACTGGGCAACGGCCCGGCGCGGTGCGGGCGCGGCGGGCCGCGCCGCCGGAGCGGCTGCCGGTGCGCGCATCTGCTGCGCGGTGGAGCGCAGCGCAGCGGCACTGCCCTGGCCGGAGACGCGGAAGCGGGCGACCAGCGCCTTCAGCGTCTGGGCCTCGTCATTCAGCGTGACGCTGGCTGCGGTGGCTTCTTCCACCATCGCCGCGTTCTGCTGCGTGACCTGATCCATCTGGTTCATGGCCTGGTTGATTTCCTTCAGCCCGACGGCCTGTTCGCTGGCCGATGCCGAGATCTGGCGGATGAGGCCGTTGATGCTCATCACCTGCTTGGCGATCTTGTGCAGCGTATCGCCGGCGCGACCGACGAGATCGACGCCTTCCTTGACCTGCACGGCCGAGGTATTGATGAGCGTCTTGATCTCCTTGGCGGCGTTGGCCGAACGCTGGGCGAGTTCGCGCACTTCCTGGGCGACGACCGCAAAGCCCTTGCCGGCTTCACCGGCACGCGCGGCCTCGACACCGGCATTGAGCGCCAAAAGGTTGGTCTGGAAGGCGATCTCGTCGATGACGCCGATGATGCGCGACACTTCGGTCGAGGATTGTTCTATGCCGTGCATGGAGGCGATCGCCTTCTTGACGACCTCGCCCGACTTCTCGGCGTCCTCGCAGGCAAGATTGACGTTATCGGCCGCCGTGCGGGCGTTCTCGGCGCTGGAATTGACCTGTGCGGTCAGCTCGTTGAGCGCCGCCGCGGTTTCTTCCAGGCTCGCCGCCTGCTGCTCGGTCCGCTTGGCGAGGTCGGAGGCGCTGTTGCTGATTTCGCCCGTGCCGGAGCCGATATTGGCGACGCTGAGGTTCATTGTGTTGATCGTTTCCTCAAGGCTCGCGAGCGCGGCGTTGAAGTCCTGCTTCAGCTTGCCGTATTCGCCGGGGAAATCCTCGGTGATGCGGTGGCCGAGATTGCCCTGCGACAGTTCCGAGAGGCCGGCGCCGACGATCGAGACGATGTGGCGCTGCAGGCTGACCGACTGCTGGCGCTCCGATTCAGAACGGCCGCGTTCGGCTTCGGCGGCAAGGCGCTGGTTGTCGGCTTCGGCTTCGAGGCGCTGCGTATCGGCCAGCGCGAAGCGGAAGCCTTCGAGCGCCTTGGCGACCGAGCCGATTTCGTCGGCGCGGTTCTGGCCGGCGACCGCTTCGTCATATTTGCCGTCGCTGAGCGCCTTGACGCTGGAAACGAGGCCGCCGAGCGGGCGCTGAACCAGCGAACGGACGGCGAAGTAGAGGGCGAGCAGCACGGCGCCGAGCACGATGATGCCGTTGACGATCATCATCGCGGTCTGGTCCTGAACCGGCGCGTTCATCGCCGCGTGCGGGACGTCGACGAGCACGACCCAGGTGGCGTTCAGGCCGGGAACCGAGAAGGGATAGATGACGCGGTCGAACGGATCGAGCCCGTCGAAGCTGAGGTTCTTGACGAGGCCGATCTGCTTGGAAGAAAGCGCAGCCTTCACGTCCGCGGCACCGGGGCTGTCGCCATAGGGCTTCGACATCAGGTCCGGAAGCGGAGCGACGATCCAGTTGCCGTTCTGGGCGATCAGCGTCACCCGGCCCGTACCGAAGGGGCGCAGCGCCTGAACCTTGTCGGTCAGCGATTTCAGCGAAATGTCGACGCCTTCCACACCGATCATCTTGCCGCCCGACATGACCGGGTAGGCGATCGAGGTCAACAGCGTCGGCACATCGGTGCCTTCGGCGAGATAAGGCGCGGTGATGGCGCCCTTGCCGCTGTCGGCGGCGAGCTTCCACCATTCGGCGGTATAGTCGTTGTCGAAGGTCGAGAACTGGATGTCGCCGGTCTTGGTCTTCGACCAGTAGGGCGTGAAGGCGCCGACCTTGTTGGTGCCCTCGTCGTTGTTGTTGGCGATCTCGGTGGTCTTGCCGTCGAAGGCGCCAAGCTGCTCGCAGAACCAGCTGCCGAAGGCGAAGGCGTTCTGTTCGAGATTGGCCTTCAGAATGTTGATGATGCCCTTGCGGTCGAGCAGCTTGCTCTCATGTCCTCGTCCGACGACACCCGACATGGTGCGGGCTGCGCTCGCAAGCTCGCCCACATTGGCAGCGATCTCGTTGGCGATCGACTTGGCTTCCGAATTGGCCTGGTCCAGCGTGAGGGTCTGAACGCGGCTGCGGGTCTGGTCGATGAGGAAAAGGTTCGAAACAACAAGCACCAGCGCGATGGCGGCACCGGTAATGACAATCAGTTTCGCCGCAAGCGATTTCATTCTGAAAATGAACATGTGTTCCTCGGGCAGGGACGCGCCGAAGGGCCATTCTTCGGCACAGCGGGTAAGACACGTTCCGTCATGGAACAGCCACGGGTTGAGGCGCCTCGAAGATGGACGAGGGCGATCTCAAGAATGATCGCCGGAAATCTCTTAAATTTGAATGAAATTTGCTATGTTTCGGCAGCAAAACCGGCACACCACCCCAAAACTAAGGGTGGTGTTTCATGGACTGCTCGCGGTTAGACTGGATTATATTCTGTCTGCGACTTCGGCGGCGAGCGGGATAGACGGTTGCGCGCCCGGTTTCAGGCAGGCAAGCGAGCCGGCGACGGCGGCGCGGCGCAGGGCCGAGCCGAAATCCAGTCCCTCGTCGAGGCTCGCGGCGAAGTAACCGCAAAACGTATCGCCGGCGCCGACAGTATCGACAGGTTCGATGACAAGGCCCTGTGCGCGGGATATCTGGCCGTCGCGGATCGCGATGACACCGTCGCCGCCGAGCGTGACGATCAAGGTCTGGCCTGTCTGCGCGTGCAGCCGCTCCAGTGCCGCTTCGCGATCGCCGGCGCTCATGTTCTCCTGTCCTGCCAGCCGCTCGAATTCGGTCTCGTTGGCAATCACGATATCGGCCAGCCGCCCGAGGCGCGGTGCGTCCGGGATAAGCGGAGCGAGATTGAGAATGCTGGTAATGCCCCTGGCGCGGGAGGCGGCCAGCGCGCGCTCGACCGCTTCGACGGGAACCTCGAGTTGCAGCATGAGAATATCGCCTTGGTCCATGGCGTTGACGGCTGCCTCGGCATTGTCGCCGCTGACCTTGCCGTTCGCGCCCGGAATGACGGCGATCATGTTCTCGCCGTCGCCGCCCACCAGAATGAGAGCCGTGCCTGTCGGCCCCTCGACATGGCTGACACGGGAAAGATCGGTGCCGGCCGCGTCAAGAAGCTCGAGCGCGCCTTCGGCAAAGGCATCCTTGCCGACAGCACCCGCCATGTGGACGTAGCGGCCTGCCCGCCGCGCGGCGAGCGCCTGATTGGCGCCCTTGCCGCCGGCCGCCGTTGCAAAGCTGTTGCCGGCAACCGTTTCGCCCGGTTTCGGCAGGCGTTCGGTGGTCGCGATGAGGTCCATGTTGATGGAGCCGAAAACTGTAATCATGGAATGTCGTCCCTTGCTTCGGGCCGCGACACTGCCGAAGCGATCACTCCTCGTCAACCACCCTGAGCTTCAGCAGCCCGGTCCGGCTTTCGACGGATTTAGGCGGGGCCTCGTTCTCGCGGGCCGGCCTGCCGTCGCCACCCTCGAATTCCAGCGCCTCGATTTTCGCGCCGCGCTTGGTCAGCTTGTCCGCCGAAGTGATGATCTGGTCCACGTCGCGCTGCGTCTGCGAGAAATGGCCCTGCAGTTTGCGCACGCGCTCGTCGAGCCGGCCAAGGTCGTCCATCAGAAGGGCGACCTCGCCCTGAATGACATGCGCCTGCGCCCGCATGCGCTGGTCCTTCAATACGGCCTGGATCACCTGGATCGACAGCATCAGCAGCGAAGGCGAAACGATGACGACGCGCGCGCGGTGCGCCTTCTGCACGATCGCTTCGAAATTCTCGTGGATTTCCGCGAAGATCGATTCCGAGGGAACGAAGAGGAAGGCCGTGTCCTGCGTTTCGCCCTGGATGAGGTATTTGTCGGAAATGTCCTTGATGTGGATGTCCATGTCGCGGCGGAATTGCTGGGCGGCAAGCTTGCCGGCATCGGCGCTGCCGGCGTCGCGGATCGCATTCCAGGCCTCCAGCGGAAATTTGGCGTCGATCACCAGCGGCGGAGCGCCGTTCGGCATCCGGATCGTGCAGTCCGGCCGCGAGCCGTTGGAAAGCGTCTGCTGGAAGGCATAGGCGCCCATCGGCAATCCGTCGGCGACGATCGTTTCCATGCGGGACTGGCCGAAGGCGCCGCGCGTCTGTTTGTTGGAAAGGATCGCCTGCAGCCCGACGACATCCTTGGCGAGCGTCTGAATATTGCTTTGGGCCGCATCGATGACGGCCAGGCGCTCCTGCAGCTTCTGCAGGTTGTCATGCGTCGATTTCGTCTGCTCGGTCAATGTCGAACTCATGCGCTGCGACATGCCGTCGAGCCGCTGGTTGATCGCCTGGTTGAGCTCGGCCTGCCGCGCGCCGAAAACCTCCGCCATCGTCGAAATGCGCCCCTGCATCTCCGCCTGGATTTTCAGAAGCTCGGCCATGCGTGCGTCGCTTTCGGCCGCGCGCAGATTGGCCTCTTCCGCCTCCTCGCGGCGAATGCCGGCATTGCGCAGCGCAAACACGATCGTCGCGAGAATGATGACGGCGAGTGCTCCGCCGGCGAGCGCAAGCACGCCCGGGCTCAGCATGGGCAGGGAAATGGTGAGTGAGTCGGCTGTCGTGGTCATGCCGCACCATAACAAAAACTGCGCGGATATCCAGATCAAACCGTGAACAATCCACCGTGGCCTGTTGCCGGTCGTCGCGCTACCTCGCTGTAACGGAAGAAAAATTAGCGGCCGCACTTAACGATTGCTAAACCATATTCGCCAAATCTGGCGTGGTAATTTCCCTCCGCATTCGCGCCAGACAAGAGATCCCCATGACTTCCCAGCAGACCGATAACGCCCTCAGGCAGCGCCTTGACTTCATTGAGCTTGACGATGAGGCACGCAAGAACCTGCGGGAGTTGCGGCCGGCGATCTCGGAACTGCTCGGAGGCGCCCTGGACAAGTTCTACGGCAAGCTTGCCAAGACGCCGGCCGTCGCGGGCTTCTTTTCCGACAAGGCCCATATGAGCCACGCCAAGAAGCGCCAGCAGGAACATTGGGGCAATCTGTCTGGCGGCAATTTCGACCAGAGCTATGTGAACGGCGTCACGGCCGTCGGCCGCACCCATGCCCGCATCGGCCTGGAGCCGCGCTGGTATATCGGCGGTTATGCGCTCGTCATGTCCGAGCTTGTCCGCGGCCTGATGGAGAAGCAGTGGCCCTCGCTCTTCGCGCGCCAGCACGGAAAGGCGCTCGCCGAAAAGCTGACCGCCGTCATCAAGGCGGCGATGCTCGACATGGACTATTCGATCTCGGTCTCTCTCGATGCGCTCGAGGAAAAGCGCCGCGTACTGGAAGAGGAGCGCGCCCGCGCGGCAGCCGATCAGGCGTTGGCGCTGGAACATCTGCGCCGCGGTCTCGAAGCCCTGTCGCGCGGCGATCTCGAAGCCACGCTTCCCTCCGACCTGCCCGGCGACTTCAAGGCGATGGCCGAGGATTACAACAGGGCCGTGGGCGCGCTGCGCGATTCCTTCACCTCCGTGCGCACCACGTCCAGCCACATTCTCGGCGGCGCCGATGTGATCTCCAAGGCCAGCGACGATCTCGCCCTGCGCACCGCCCAGCAGGCCGCCGGCGTCGAGGAAAGCTCGGCCGCCCTGCAGCAGCTCTCCGTCAGCGTCAGCCAGACCGCCGCCAATGCCGAGAAGGCCTCCGGCGCCGTGCGCGAAACGCAGGAGAAGGCCAAGAATTCCGGCGAACTCGTCACCAGCGCCGTTTCGGCGATGGCCGGCATCGAGAAGTCCTCCACCGAGATCGCCAAGATCATCGGCGTCATCGATGAGATCGCCTTCCAGACCAACCTGCTGGCGCTCAATGCCGGCGTCGAGGCGGCACGCGCCGGTGATGCCGGCAAGGGCTTTGCCGTCGTCGCGCAGGAAGTCCGCCAGCTGGCCCAGCGCACGGCAGATGCGGCCAAGGAGATCAAGAACCTGATTTCCGAAAGCTCGACGCAGGTGAACGAAGGCGTCAACATCGTCAGCAGCACCGGCGAGGCGCTGAGCGACATGATCAGCCGCATCGATATCATCAACAGCTTCGTTGCCGATATCGCCGCCGCCGCCCGCGATCAGGCGACCGGCGTGAACGAAGTCAGCGTCGCGATCCGCAACATGGACACCATCACCCAGCAGAATTCCGGCATGGTGGAGCGCACGTCGGCAGAAACCCGCAGGCTGAAGGACGAGGTGGAGAACCTCATCGAACTGCTGCAGCGTTTCCGTGCCCGCGCCGAAAGCCGGCCCGCCACCGGTGCGGCTCGCCGCGCGGCGTGAACAATCCTCCCAAAATCCCCGGGCAGGCTGCAAAAAACCGCAATCCCTGCCCGGCGGATGATTCCCTAGTGTGAAAAGATGCGTTATGGGAACGCCATGACCATCAAGCCACTCATCATTCTTCCCGATCCCGTCCTCCGCCAGGTTTCCAAGCCGATCGAGCGGGTCGATGCCGATCTCCAGCGCCTGTCCGACGACATGCTGGAGACGATGTATGACGCACCGGGCATCGGCCTTGCCGCGATCCAGATCGGCGTTGCCCGCCGCATGCTCGTCATCGATCTTTCGAAGGAAGGCGAGGAGAAGCAGCCGCTCGTCTTCATCAATCCGGAGATCGTCAGCTCCTCCGACGAACGTTCCGTCTACGAGGAAGGCTGCCTGTCCATTCCCGACTATTATGCGGAGGTCGAACGCCCCGCCAAAGTCACGGTCAACTATCTGGACCGCGACGGCAAGGAACAGAGCGTCGAGGCCGACGGACTTCTTGCGACCTGTCTCCAGCACGAGATCGATCACCTGAACGGCGTGCTCTTCATCGATCATATCTCGCGGCTGAAGCGTGAGATGGTGATCAAGAAGTTCACCAAGGCGGCCAAATCCAAGGCGCTCTGAACGGGCCGACGGCAGCGCTGCGGAAGAATTCGAGGGGCTTGATCTCAGGCTCGTAAACCCGTTTGAAGACGGCTGATCCTCAATTGGCGAGATAGAATGTCTCTTCGTATCGTGTTCATGGGAACGCCCGACTTTTCCGTCCCGACGCTGCGCCTGCTCGTCGAGGCCGGCCATCGGATCGTCGCCGTCTATACCCAGCCGCCACGGCCGGGCGGGCGGCGCGGCCTCGACCTGCAGAAGTCTCCCGTGCATCAGGCGGCCGAACTGCTTGGCCTGCCGGTCTTTACCCCGGTCAATTTCAAGGATCCGGATGAGCGTGAGCGGTTCCGGGCGCTCGGCGCCGATGTCGGCGTCGTCGTCGCCTACGGGCTGCTGCTGCCCGAGGCTATCCTGACCGGCACGCGTTACGGCTGTTATAACGGCCACGCCTCGCTGCTGCCGCGCTGGCGCGGCGCGGCCCCCATCCAGCGGGCGATCATGGCCGGCGACGAAAAGACCGGCATGATGGTGATGAAAATGGACAAGGGCCTCGATACCGGCGATGTGGCGCTGACCCGCGAAGTCGAGATCGGCCCGAACATGACGGCAGGCGAATTGCACGACCGCCTGATGCATGTGGGCGCCAAGGCGATGGCCGAGGCCATGGTCAAGCTGGAAATGGGCGATCTGCCGCTGACGCCGCAGCCGGCGGAAGGCGTGCTCTATGCCGCCAAGATCGACAAGGCCGAAACCCGCATCGATTTCAGCCGCAACGCCAGGGACGTCCACAATCATATTCGCGGTCTGGCACCCTTCCCCGGCGCCTGGTTCGAGCTCGACAGCAACGGCAAGGCGGAGCGCGTCAAGGTGCTCGGCTGCGAGCCTGCGCCGGGCGAGGGCGCCGCCGGCACGCTTCTGTCGGACGATCTCGTCGTTGCCTGCGGCGCCGGTGCCGTTCGCCTCACCAGGCTTCAGAAGGCTGGCGGCAAGCCGCTTGCATCGGCCGACTTCCTGCGCGGCACGCCGCTTGCCGCGGGCACGAGGCTCGCCTGATGCCGCGATACCGCATGATCGTCGAATATGACGGCGGCCCCTATGTCGGCTGGCAGCGGCAGGACAACGGGCCTTCGGTACAGGGCGCGATCGAACAGGCGATCTTTTCGGCATCGGGCGATACCGTTTCCATCCGCGGTGCCGGACGCACCGATTCCGGCGTTCATGCCATGGGTCAGGTCATCCATGCCGACCTTTCGAAGGACTGGCTGCCCTTCAAGTTGCAGAATGCGCTGAACGCCCATCTGAAGCTTGCCGGTGAAAAGGTGGCGATCCTCGATGTCGACGTGGCGAGCGAGTTCTTCGACGCCCGCTTTTCGGCGCTGCGCCGGCACTATCTCTACCGCATTGTCAGCCGCCGCGCGCCACTGGCGCTGGAAGCGGGCAAGGCCTGGTGGGTGCCGAAGGCGCTGGATCACGAGATCATGCATGCCGCCGCCCAGACGCTTGTCGGCAAGCACGATTTTTCGACCTTCCGTTCGGCCCATTGTCAGGCCAACAGCCCGGTGCGCACGCTCGACCGGCTGGACGTGACCCGCAACGGCGAGCTCATCGAGATCCGTGCGACGGCCCAGAGCTTCCTGCACAACCAGATCCGCTCCTTTGCCGGAACGTTGAAACTGGCAGGCGAGGGCAAGTGGACGCCCGCCGATGTGCGCGCGGCACTCGATGCGCGCGACCGCAAGGCCTGCGGCCCCGTGGCGCCGCCGGACGGGCTCTATTTCATGCAGGTCGATTATCCCGAGGTAATCACCGATCGCCGCAGGCCTGCCGACGACGAGGACGATTTTTCCTGATTCATGCGGGATAGATGCCGAGAAAATTCTGCAGGTATTCCGACAGCATCATCGAGGGCACCAGCAGCACCAGCGTCAGGGCGCCGACCATCAGGGCATGGCCGTGGCAGATCATCCGGAGAATGCGCGCCAGCACGAAGACCTGCGCCAGCATGAAGACCAGCAGCAGCAGCGATACGATGCCGACGGAGCCCGGCAGGAAAAAGGCGAGCGCCAGCAGCAGCCCGTTGATATAGGCAAGCGGCACGCCCAGCCAGTTGACGCTGACGACAACAGGCGCGAAGCGCTCGCCCATGCGGAAGGCGAGCAGCAAGAGCCCTGCAAAGACGAGCGGCACGAACCAGTTCGCAAGCTCGACGAGCCCAAGCCGGAAATAGAACGGAAACCCGACATTCGTCTCCGGCGGCATCGAGCGGAGGAAGGCATTGCGCCACGACAGCCAGTAAATACCGGTCGGCGGCAGGCACCAGACGATCGCCCAGAAGGAACGGTTGACGCCACGATCGGATATATCGAGGAAGCGGAAGCCGCGCGGATCGAGTTTGATCAGCAGCCAGATGCCGGCGAGATAATATTGAACCTCTCTGAAGCCCGGCATTCTCAAACCCCGGTACTCTCAAACCATCGTTCGATGAAAGTCTCGTAGATCGCCGTCAGCGTTTCCAGATCCGCAACGGCAACCCGCTCGTCGACCATGTGCATGGTCTGGCCGACAAGGCCGAATTCCACGACCGGGCAATAATCCTTGATGAAACGCGCGTCCGAGGTGCCGCCGGTGGTCGATAGCGCCGGCGCTGCGCCCGTGACGCTCTCGACCGCCGAGGACAGGGAGGCGATCAGCGCATTGTTGCGCGTCAGGAAGACGTGGCTTGGCCGGTCGGCCCAGACGATCTCGTATCTGACCGGCGCGCGGCCCGGCCGCAAGGTGCCGCCGGCAGCGGCGGCATCGAGGCGCCTGACGATCTCGGCCCGCAGCGTGTCGGCCGTCCAGGTATCGTTGAAGCGGATGTTGAAGCTTGCCGAAGCCCTGGCCGGAATGACGTTCGTTGCCGGGTTGCCGACATCGATCGTCGTCACTTCGAGATTGGACGGCTGGAAATTGTCGGTGCCGGCATCGAAGGGCGGGTCCATGAGCGCCTGGGTCAGTTGCAGCATGCCGCGCACGGGATTGTCGGCAAGATGCGGATAGGCCGCATGGCCCTGCACGCCGTGTACGACGATCTTTCCCGAGAGCGAACCGCGCCGGCCGATCTTGATCATGTCGCCGAGCCTGTTCGGATTGGTCGGCTCGCCGACGACGCAGGCATCCCAGGTCTCGCCGCGTCCGGCAGCCCATTGCAGGAGCTTGATCGTGCCGTTGATGGACGGGCCTTCCTCGTCGCCGGTGATCAGGAAGGAGATCGACCCTTTCGGCGGCCCGTGTTTTTCGACATGGCGGGCAACGGCTGCGGCAAAACAGGCAATGCCGCCCTTCATGTCGACTGCGCCGCGGCCGAACAGCTCGCCACCGGCGATCTCGGCGGCAAAGGGCGGATGCGTCCAGGCCGCTTCGTCGCCGACGGGCACGACATCGGTATGGCCGGCAAACATCAGGTGCGGCCCTTCGGTGCCGAGCCGGGCATAGAGATTTTCCACGTCGGGCGTGCCGGCTTCTGTCGCCACCATCCGCTCGACCGTGAAACCGAGCGGCGAAAGCATGGCTTCCAGCGCGGAAAGCGCGCCGCCTTCCGCCGGCGTCACGGACGGGCAACGGATCAGGGTCTGAAGGTTGGCGACAGGATTCGTAGCGGTCATGACGGTGGAATTATCCGGTGGGAATGGCAAAGGCGTGGCAAGGCGCAGGGCCGCCTCGCCCAAAAGACGCCGCTTGTTTACCGAATCAAATTCGGGCTGTCATCAATCTCTGAGCAGCTCGTTGATGCCCGTCTTGGAACGGGTCTGCTCGTCGACGCGCTTGACGATCACGGCGCAATAGAGGTTCGGCGCGGCCAGGCCGTTTGCCATCGTCTTGTCCGATGGCAGCGAGCCTGCCACGACGACGGAATAGGGCGGTACTTCGCCATAGGTGATCTCACCGGTGGCGCGGTCGACGATCTTGGTCGACTTGCCGATGAAGACGCCCATGCCGAGCACCGAGCCTTCGCGGATGATGCAGCCTTCGACGACTTCGGAACGCGCGCCGATGAAGCAATTGTCCTCGATGATCGTCGGGCCGGCCTGCATCGGCTCCAGAACGCCGCCGATGCCGACGCCGCCGGAAAGATGCACGTGCTTGCCGATCTGCGCGCAGGAGCCGACCGTCGCCCAGGTATCGACCATCGTGCCTTCGCCGACATAGGCGCCGAGATTGACGAAGGACGGCATCAGGATGGCGTTCGGAGCGATATAGGCCGAGCGGCGCACCACCGCGTTCGGCACGGCGCGGAAGCCGGCGGCGCGGAACTGGCTCTCGCCCCAGCCTTCGAATTTCGAGGGAACCTTGTCCCACCACGTCGACTGGCCGGGACCGCCCTTGACCACTTCCATGTCGTTGAGACGGAAGGAGAGCAATACGGCCTTCTTCAGCCACTGATTGACCTTCCAGGCGCCGTCGGCGCCGCGTTCGGCCACGCGCGCCTTGCCTGCGTCCAGCAGATTGAGCGCTGCCTCGACCGCATCGCGCACTTCGCCCTTCGTCGACATGTTCACATTGTCGCGATTGTCGAAGGCGGTTTCGATGGTCTTTTCGAGGGATGCGAGGTCGGTGGCGCTCATGAGAATTCCTTAAACTTCGATCTTTATCGTGGAGACGGCGGAGTCTCCGGAATTGCGGTTGGCGGGTCGTCACCCGATCTACAGCATGCGCCCGTAAAATGGAATGATTTTTCGGACAAGATCATATCTGGATTCAAGGCGTTATAGCGACATATCCGGTCACTTGTGGCCGGTGATACTGAAAGGCATTTCGACATGGCAAAGGCAAGAAACGGCGGCGCGCGGCGCAAGGACGGTGTCTGGGACCCGTTGAAGAGCAGTTCGAGCGACAGGCAGCGCGCGGAAGCGGTTCCAAAGACGCCGCAGACGCTCTCGCCGGCCTATCGTCTTGCCTATGTGGACGAGGATTTCCTCTGCCGTGAGGAACTGCGCCCGATCCGCCTGCAGCTCGAACTCTTGAAAGTCGAGATGATGATGGCCGAGCGCGGCATCAAGTCGACGGTCGTCATGTTCGGCGGGGCTCGCATTCCCGCCCCCGGCCAGAGCGCCTGGGCCGCCCGCAACGAGACACAGCGCGCGAACCTGGAAGCCGCATCGGTCTATTACGACGAGGCCCGCAAGTTTGCCCGCCTGTGCTCGCGTTATGCCGCCGGCTTCGATTTCCACGAATATGTCGTCGTCACCGGCGGCGGTCCGGGCGTGATGGAGGCGGGAAACCGGGGGGCAGCGGATGAGGGCGCGCCCTCGATCGGCCTCAATATCGTGCTGCCGCACGAGCAGGCGCCGAATGCCTATGTGACGCCCGAGCTCAGCTTCAACTTCCACTATTTCGCAATCCGCAAGATGCATTTCATGGTGCGCGCCAAGGCGGTTGCTGTCTTCCCCGGCGGCTTCGGCACGCTGGACGAATTCTTCGAATGCCTGACGCTGATCCAGACCGGCCGCATGGAGCGCATCCCGCTGCTGCTCTTCGGCTCGAAATTCTGGCGCAGCATCATCAATTTCGATGCGCTTGCCGAATTCGGAACGATCGCGCCCGAAGACGTCAACCTGATCAGCTTTGTCGATACCGCCGACGAGGCCTGGAAGATCGTCCAGGACTTTTACGAGCACCGCGAATAAATCTGTTCCGGCAAAGCTGCGGCCCCGCAGCGAAAAACCCTCTGCCCGCGGGCGGGAAGAGGGTTCCGGGTGAGGGGCAAACCCCTCGCGATATCGAAGGTGAAGCCGGACGGTCCTTAGAGGAAGGGTCGGTCCGGCATGTCGTCGATCGAGATCACGCCGTCCTTGTTGCGGTCCATCCGGTCGAAGAACTTGTTGAAGGCGGTTTCCGCCTCCTGCTTGCTGATCTGGCCGTTCTCGTCGGTGTCGATGCGATGCATCATCAGCGAAGCGCCCATGATGCGCATGCGCATTCCATGACGGCCGTGGCGGCCGTGATCCCTGTCGTCGGCGGTCGCCGCGGCGGCGTTCTCATCGGCATCGCCCTTTTGGGCCGAGACGGCTTCGCGGCGGGCCTTGAACTGGGCCTGGCGGTAATCGCGGATTTCGCCCGGAGTGAGGGAACCGTCATGGTTGGTGTCGATAGCGGCAAAGATCTTCTCCATGCCGTCGGTCGCCTCCTGCTTGGAAACCTGTCCGTCCTTGTTGGCATCGAACTGTTTCAGCATGCGCACAAAGGCGATTTCGCGGAAGGCGGCGCCGCGCGGTCCGCCCATCATGCCATGCTCCATCCTGCCGTGGTGCCCCGGACGGTCGGGCCGGTCGCCGGGGGCGGCGAAGCTCGCGCCGGCGGCTGCGCCGAGCAGGAGAACAGAGGAAAGCGCCGTCAGGATAAGCTTGTTGCGGTACATGTCAGTGCGTCCTTTCGTAGGATGTCCCTCGCTACGAAAGGTAGGGCCGAACCGCGCCACGGCCCAGTTAAACATCTGTAAGATGGATGAAACTTTAGTAAGCTAGGCGGTAATCTTCTTCAGGAAATCAGCGAGATCGTCGGTGACGAAGTCGATGTGATCGTCCTCGCCGCTCGTCTTCTCCCACCATTCGACGACCGTTTCCTCCAGGTTGCGCGGCACCAGCAGAACGGTCTGCATGCCGAGCGCCTTCGGCACCGTGAGGTTGCGCGGCAGATCCTCGAACATGGCGGCCTTGTCGGTCTCGACCTTCTTCAGCGCCGTGAACTTGTCATAAGTTGCCTGCGCCGGCTTCGGCAGGTAATCGGCCGCGACGATATCGAAAATATCGTCGAAATTGTCGAGAATGCCGAGCGCGCCGGCCGTTGCCTGCGCATGCTGGACGCTGCCGTTGGTGAAGATGAACTTGCGCCCCGGCAGCGCCTTGATGGCTTCGGCGAGCTCCGGCTGCGGGGTCAGCGCCGAATAGTCGATCGCATGCGCCTTTTCGAGGAAGTCGTTGGGATCGATCCCGTGATGGATCATCAGGCCCTGCAGCGTCGTCCCATGTTCGAGATAATATTGCTTCTGCAGCTTGCGCGCCTCGTCGTGCTCCATCTGCAGCAGCGCCGCGACATAGGCCGTCATGTTCTTGTCGATCTGCGCGAAGAGATTGATGTGATGCGGGTAGAGCGTGTTGTCGAGGTCGAAGACCCATTCGGTCACATGCTCGAAATCATTCTTGCTGGGCGTGCGGTCGATCTTTGTCATGGCCGACCTTATGGCACGGCTGCAGCGCCAAGAAAATCGCGAAGAGAAAATAGACGCCCGATTTTCGGCGGACGACCGAAGCGCGGAGTGCTAGAAAGCGCACATGCTTTTCGAACGCCCCGACGATGATACGCTCTACGATGCCCTGATCGCCCGCAGCGCCGATTACGAGGGCCAGGCCTATGTCTGCGTGAAGACGACAGGTATCTTCTGCCGCCTGACCTGCCCGGCGCGCAAGCCGAAGCGGGAAAACACCATCTTCTTCGATACGATCGCCGCCTGCATGCATTCCGGCTTCCGTCCCTGCCAGCGCTGCAGGCCGCTGGAGCAGCCGGGCCGCGAGCCGATCGTCGACGAACTCCTGGCAAGGCTCGACGGCGAGCCGGATATGCGCTGGACCGAGGACGAACTGGTGCGCCGCGGCTACGATCCCTCGACCGTGCGTCGCGCCTTCAAGCGGGCGCTCGGCATGACCTTCCGCGATATCGTCCGCTACCGCCGGCTCGGTGAGGCTGCCCGGCAACTGGCCGACGGCGCGCGCGTCATCGATGCGCAGATCGACGCAGGCTATGGTTCCCCGAGCGGCTTCCGGGCGGCCTTCCAGCGCCTTGTCGGCAAGGCGCCGGCGCTCTCGCAGAACCGCGAACTGCTCTTTGCCGACTGGTTCGACACGCCGCTCGGCCCGATGATCGCGGTCGCCGACAGGACCCATCTGCATCTCCTCGAATTCCACGACCGCAAGGCCCTGCCGACCGAACTCGAAGCCCTGCAGAAGCGCGTCCGCTCCTCGGTCGCGATCGGCCGCACGCCGGCGATCGATCAGGTCGAGGCGGAAATCCGGGATTATTTCGAGGGGCGGCTGACCACTTTCAGGACGCCGCTGGCGCTTGGCGGCACGCCCTTCGAAAGGCATGTCTGGGCAAAGCTCATCGAAATCCCCGCCGGCCAGACGCGCGCCTATGGCGATCTCGCAAGGGAGATGCAAAGGCCCGAGGTCGTGCGTGCCGTCGGCCGGGCCAACGGCGCCAACCAACTCGCCATTATCGTGCCCTGCCATCGCATCCTCGGCGCGGACGGATCGCTGACCGGTTATGGCGGCGGGCTCTGGCGCAAGCAATGGCTGCTTCGGCACGAGGAAAAGATCATGGCGCAGAAGATGGAGAGGACAGCATGAACCAGAACGAGAAGGCCGAGCTTTTCGGCACGCTGCACCGAAAGGGAGCGCCCGTCATTCTATACAATATCTGGGATGCCGGAACGGCCAGGGCGGTGACGGAAGCCGGTGCCAGGGCGCTTGCGACCGGAAGCTGGTCCGTTGCCGCCGCCAATGGTTATGGCGACGGCCAGAAGCTGCCGATGGAGGTGCTGATCGAGACGGCCCGCTCGATCACCGCCGCCAACGAGCTGCCGCTTTCGGTCGATTTCGAAGGCGGTTATTCGACGGAGCCGGCCGGTGCGGCGGCCAATGTCGCAAAGCTCATCGAGGTCGGCGCCGTAGGCATCAATTTCGAGGACCAGCGCGTCGGCGAAACCGGCCTTCATCCTGTCGAAGCGCAGGCGGCGCGCATCCGCGCCATCCGCGAAATGGCCAGGGCGCGCGGCATCGATTTCTTCATCAACGCCCGCACCGATCTCTTCCTTCAGGAAGGAGACGGCTCCAGGCATGCCGGATTGGTGGATGAGGCGATCGAGCGCGGCAGGGCCTATGCGGCGGCCGGCGCCAGCGGCTTCTTCGTGCCGGGCCTGATCGAACCGGCATTGATCGAAAGGATCTGCGCCGCATCCGCGCTGCCGGTCAACATCATGATGAAGGCCGGCGCGCCCGATCCGGCTGCGCTTGCACGGCTCGGCGTTTCGCGCATCAGCTATGGCCCCGGCCCCTACCGGGCCATGATGGAAAAGCTGAAGGAAGCCGCCGCGGCGATCTATTCGGCCAACTGATCGTTGCCGGCCAAGCTTTTCTGCGTGGCGAAAGCCTGCGCCAGGAAATTGCGCACGATGGGAGAGCGCTCGTCACGTCTTGTGGCGAGCGCCAGCCGCGCTGTCGGCGCTTCGCCTGAAATTGTGATGTAGCGAACGCCGGGCACCTTGATCTCCGCCATGTCCTTCGGCACGACCGAGACGCCGAGGCCGACGGCGACCAGGCTGGCGATGGCGGTGATCTGCGGCGCCGACTGGCCGAGCACGGGGTCAAATCCGGCCCGTCGGCACGCGGCGATGATGTCGTCGAAAAAGCCGGCGCCGGCCTCGCGCGGAAAGAGCACGAACCGCTCTCCGGCCAGTTCGTCAAGGCGCAATGTCTGCGCCTCCGACAGCCGATGCCTTGCCGGCAGCACGATGACCATGGGCTCCTCGGCCAGAAGCTGGCACCGGACCTGCGGTTCGTCGCCGCTGCCGGGGCGGATAAAGACGGCGTCGAGTTCTTCCCCTTCGAGCCTCTCCAGCAATCGTGCGGTGGGCGCTTCCTCGAGGCCGAATTGAACGGCCGCATATTTTTCGCGGAAGGCGTTGACGATGGCAGGTACGACCGGATTGAACACCGCCGAACTGGTGAAGCCGACCCGCAGGCGCCCGCTCTGGCCGCGTGCCGCGCGCATGGCGGATTGTTTGGCCTGTTCGGCCCGAGCCAGGATCGCCCGGGCTTCCGGCAGGAAGGCCTCGCCTGCCGCCGTCAGTTCCGCACCGTTCGACAGGCGCCGGAAGAGGGCGGCGCCGATCTCGTTTTCAAGATCGCGTATCTGATTGCTGAGCGGCGGCTGGCCGATGCCGACCTTGCGTGCTGCGCGCGTGAAATTGAGCTCTTCTGCGACGGCAAGGAAATAGCGAAGATGACGAAGCTCCATGCAATACTTTTAGGATATCGCATTCGCCTGCGCAATATATTGGAAATAGCGCTCCCGTCCTGCCACATGACGGGCCGGGCCGCCTGTCTGTCGCGGCCGCATCAGGACAGGAGTGCACGATGCGTTCAACCGAAAAGCAGTTTCTCATTACCGGTGTCAGCTCGGGCTTTGGCCGTGCCTTTGCGCAGGCCGCGCTGGAGAAGGGCCACCGCGTGGCGGGAACGGTGAGGAACGAGGAAGCCGCCGCCGCGTTCGAGAGCCTGGCGCCGGCGCGGGCAACGGCGGTTCGCCTGGACGTCGCCGATATCGGGGCGATCGAACCGGCCGTTGCCGGCATCGAGAAGACGGTCGGGCCGGTGGACGTTCTCATCAACAATGCCGGCTATGGGCATGAAGGAACCCTGGAGGAATCGCCGATCGAGGAAATGCGCCGGCAATTCGAGGTCAATGTCTTCGGCGCCGTCGCCATGATGAAGGCCGTCCTGCCGTTCATGCGCCGGCGGCGGGCAGGCCGCATCATCAACATCACCTCGATGGGCGGCTTCATCACCATGCCGGGCATTGCCTATTACTGCGGCAGCAAGTTTGCGCTGGAAGGCATCAGCGAGGTCCTGGCGAAGGAAGTCAAGGATTTTGGCATCGCGGTGACGGCGGTCGCTCCCGGCTCGTTCCGCACGGACTGGGCCGGCCGCTCGATGATCCGCACCGGCAGGAGCATTGCCGATTACGATGCGCTCTTTGATCCCATCCGCAGGGCGCGCGAGGAAAAGAGCGGCCGGCAGACCGGCGATCCCCGCAAGGCCGCCGCTGCCGTGATGGCGCTTGTCGAGGCCGAAAACCCGCCGGTCCACCTGCTGCTCGGCGCCGACGCGCTGGCCCTTGTCCGCGACAAGCTGAGGGGCTTGAGCGCTGAAATCGACGCCTGGGAAAGTCTGACGCTTTCGACCGGTTTTGCCGAGGCATAAAAAGGCGCCGGAGGGCGCCTTTTCGTCAGGGAACGATCAGCGTGCCGACGCCGTGCTCGGTGAAGATTTCGAGCAGCACGGAATGGGCCGTCTTGCCGTTCAGGATGACGACGCCCTGCACGCCCGCCTTGATGGCGTCGATGCAGGTTTCCACCTTCGGGATCATGCCGCCGGAAATCGTGCCGTCGGCAATCAGCGCATGGGCTTCGGCGACGGACAGTTCCTTGATGAGTTTGCCCTGCTTGTCGAGCACGCCGGGCACATCCGTCAGGAACAGGAGGCGGGTGGCGTTCAGCGCGCCGGCAATGGCGCCGGCAAACGTGTCGGCGTTGATATTGTAGGTCGCGCCGTCGCGGCCCGGGGCAACCGGTGCGATGACCGGGATCATCTCGGAACGGGCGAGAAGGTCGAGCAGCGTGCGGTCGACTTCGACCACTTCGCCGACGAAGCCGAGATCGAGCACGCGCTCGATGTTGGAATCGGGGTCCTTGACGGTCTTGCGAGCCTTTTCGGCAAAGACCATGTTGCCGTCCTTGCCGCAGAGGCCGATCGCCCATTCGCCGGTCTGGTTGATCAGCGCGACGATTTCCTTGTTGATCGAGCCGGCAAGCACCATTTCGACGATCTCGACCGTCTTCTGGTCGGTGACGCGCAACCCGCCCTCGAACTTGGATTCGATACCCATCTTCGTCAGCATCGCGCCGATCTGCGGGCCGCCGCCATGCACGACGATCGGATTGACGCCCGACTGCTTGAGCAGCGCGATATCGCTCGCAAAAGCCTTGCCGAGTTCGGGATTGCCCATGGCATGGCCGCCGTATTTCACGACGATGGTCTTGTTTTCGTAGCGCTGCATGAAGGGCAGCGCCTGTGCGAGAAGACGTGCCTGGATTTCGCTTTCGGACTCGTTCATGGGGGACCCCGCGGAATTGATCGCGGCCTTTTATCTCAAGTTTTTGACAGAGGGAATAATCCGGGACGCAATAGTTTTTCGTATCTAAGGCCGACCTGGGAACCTGCCAGCTCACATTGAAACTATCGAACCGGAAATCGTTCATTCGAGGGCGACATGACTGGGGATTTTGCAGATCTGATCGGCCGCGTGGCGCTTGGCGACCGCAAGGCCTTTGCCGCGCTCTATAACCAGACCAGTCCGAAACTTCTGGCGATCTGCCTGCGTATCCTTGGAAACAGGAACGAGGCGGAAGAAGTGTTGCAGGAGGTCTACATCAAGATATGGCAGCGTGCCGGTGCCTTCACCGCCGGTTCCGCGACATCGGCCGCCTGGCTTGCGGCCATTGCCCGCAATCAGGCGATCGATGCGTTGCGGGCGCGCAAGCCGGTCGCCGACGAAATCGACGAAGCGCTCGGCCTTGCCGATGCCGCTCCCGACCCCGAAGCACAAGTCGTGATTAAGGATGAAGGAAGGCGGATTGACACCTGCATGGAAGAGTTGGAAGCTGATCGTGCGGTCGCGGTGAAACGAGCTTATGTCGAAGGGCTGAGCTATCAGGAACTGGCCGGTCAGTTTGGTGTCCCGCTGAATACGATGCGGACATGGCTAAGACGCAGCCTGCTGAAACTGAGAGAGTGCATGGAACGATGACATCGCCCGACAAAAGCAAGGGAGACCGCTCCCGCGACGAGGTTCTGGCCGGCGAATATGTGCTGGGCGTCCTCTCTCTCCAGGATCGCAGGATCGTCGAGGAGCGCATGCGCCGCGATCGGCAGTTTGCCGCCATCGTCAGCCGCTGGGAGGTCAACCTCTCCAGCTTCAACGACGAATATGGCACGGCTCAGCCAAGCCGCGAGACTTTCAAGCAGATCGAGGCGCGCCTCTTCGCCGATGCGGAAACTGCGCCGCGTTTTTCGCATGGGCTCTGGAATTCTGCCGGCTTCTGGCGCTCGCTGACATTTGCCTCGCTTGCCGTCACCCTGGGCGTCATCGCCTTTGCCTCCGGTCTTGTGCCCCAGCCTCCGGCATCGCCGCCGCTGGTCGCCGAGCTCTCGGGACCGAACAATCAGGTCAATCTTGCGGCCTCCTACGAGATGCAGAGCGGCCGGTTGAAGATCGTGCCGGTCGCAGCCGGCAAGCCGGAGGAGAAATCCCTGGAACTCTGGCTCGTGCCGGGCAGCGGCACGCCCCGCTCGCTCGGGGTTTTCCAGCCGGGCATGAATGGCGAACTGCTGATACCGGGCGACATGCGCGGCCAGATTTCCGATGGCGCGACGCTGGCCGTCAGCCTGGAGCCCTTCGGCGGCTCGCCCACGCATCAGCCGAGCGGCCCCGTCATCGCCAGCGGCTCCATCCACCGGCCATAAAACAAACCATCCTTCTGAAACTCTTCTGCAGCCTTTTCCGTAGTTGCTGATATCCGGGCGGCGCAGGGCATAAAGCCGGCGGCTGCGACCGGGTGCAGAGGAGAAGATCATGATCAAGTCCGCATTGCGCGCAGCCGCGCTCACCGCCGCCCTTTCCGCAATCGCCTTCGCCGCTCAGGCAAAGAACCCGATGGTCGGCGGTGCCGCGATGTATGCGAACAGGAACATCGTGGAAAATGCCGTCAATTCCAAGGATCACACCACGCTGGTTGCCGCCGTGAAGGCCGCCGGCCTGGTCGGCACGCTGGAAGGCAAGGGGCCGTTCACTGTCTTTGCCCCGACCAACGAAGCCTTCGCCGCCCTGCCGGAAGGCACTGTCGACACGCTCCTGAAGCCGGAAAACAAGGACAAGCTCGTCAAGATCCTGACCTGCCATGTCGTTGCCGCCGACGCCATGTCGAAGACCGTCGCCAGGATGATCAAGGAGGACGGCGGCGAGCACGATATCAAGACGGTCGGCGGCTGCGTGCTCAAAGCGAAGGAAAGCATGGGCAAGATCACGCTGACGGATGAAAACGGCGGCGTTGCCCATGTCACCATTGCCGACGTCAAACAGTCGAACGGCGTCATCCACGTCGTCGACGAGGTGTTGCTGCCCAGGATGTAGGTTCGGGAGCGTCTAAAGCAATTCCAGCAAAAGCGCGAACCGGTTCTGCGTCCGGAATTGCGGAGAAAACAATGAGCCGGAGCATTGAAGGCGCTCCGTTTTCGCCGGAAATGCTCTGGGAGGCGTCCTTGCGGGCGCCTCTCTTATTTCCAGTTGGCTATTCCGACCGTTTCGGCAATCGCCTGCCGCAGGTCGTCCAGTCCCTCGTTCTTTTCCGAGGAGGTGGAAAGCACGGCCGGATAGGCGGCCGGCCGCTTGCGGATCTTCTCCAATGTTTCGGCAACGAGCTTCGGCACGGCCGGGGCTTTGATCTTGTCCGTCTTGGTCAGCACGATCTGATAGGAGACGGCCGCCTTGTCGAGCAGCGTCAGCACCTCTTCGTCGTTCTTCTTGATACCGTGACGGCTGTCGATCAGCACATAGACGCGCTTCAGCGTCGCGCGGCCGCGCAGATAGTCGAAGACGAGCTTCGTCCAGTTGTCCACCTGCTCCTTGGGCGCCTGCGCATAGCCGTAGCCCGGCATGTCGACCAGCGCCATCGGCGGCAGGTCGCTGCCTTCGCCGGAATAACCGTCCGGAACGAAATAGTTGAGCTCCTGCGTGCGTCCGGGCGTATTGGAGGTGCGCGCCAGGCCCTTCTGACCGACCAGCGCGTTGATCAGCGACGATTTGCCGACATTCGAGCGGCCGGCAAACGCCACTTCCAGCGGCCCTTCCGGCGGAAGGAACTTCAGGGAAGGCACGCCGCGGATGAAGATCCAGGGGTGGCCGAAGAGCGGCTTTGCGATTTCAGTCATATGAATTCTGCGATCTCCGGGTTCGGGATGAAACCGGCTTCATGTTTTTGGGATGTAATGTCAAGGTTTGCGCGCCTGCGCGTTTGCGCGGCCCGAAACAAAAAGCCCCGCCGAAGCAGGGCTTTTCGACTATTTCGATGGCGCCGGTTTTCGTTTGAACAGGCCCTTCAGATTGTCGAAGAGCTCGATCTTCACGCCGTGGCGCTTCATGATCACCGATTGCTGGATCACCGACAGCGTGTTGTTCCAGGCCCAGTAGATCACGAGGCCGGCCGGGAAGCTCGCCAGCATGAAGGTGAAGACCAGCGGCATCCAGTTGAAGATCATCGCCTGCGTCGGGTCGGGCGGGGTCGGGTTCATGCGCATCTGCACGAACATGGTGATGCCCATGATGAGCGGCCAGACGCCGAGATGCAGCAGGGTCGGCGCCTCGAAGGGCAGCAGGCCGAACAGGTTGACGATCGTCGTCGGATCGGGCGCGGAAAGGTCCTTGATCCAGCCGAAGAAGGGTGCGTGGCGCATCTCGATGGTGATGTAGATCACCTTGTAGAGCGAGAAGAAGATCGGGATCTGCAGCGCCACCGGCCAGCAGCCGGCGATCGGGTTTATCTTCTCTTCCTTGTAGAGCTGCATCATCGCCTGCTGCAGCCCCATGCGGTCGTCGCCGAACTTGGCCTTCAGCTCTTCCATCTTCGGCTGCACGCGCTTCATGTTCGCCATCGAAGCGTACTGCTTGCTGGCGAGCGGGAAGAACAGCGCCTTGACGACGATGGTCGTGCACAGGATCGCCACGCCGAAATTGCCGAAGTAGCGGAAGAAGAAGTCCATCAGCTTGAACATCGGCTTGGTGATGAAATAGAACCAGCCCCAGTCGATCAGGCGGTCGAAGCGCGGAATATTGTAGCTCGCCTCGTAGCCGTCGATGACGGGAACTTCCTTGGCGCCGGCAAACACCATGTTCTTCACTTCGACGGACTGGCCGGGCGCCACCGTGAATGCGTCGTTCTTGTAGTCGGCCTGGTAGCGCGGCTGGCCGTCGGTAAAGTGCGAGAAACGTGCCTCATAGGCGGCCTGCTGCGGCGGGATGATCGTCGCCGCCCAGTATTTGTCGGTAATGCCGAGCCAGCCGCCGGTGGACTTCGCCGGAGTGACCGCTTCCTTCTCGACGGCGGTATATTTGCTTTCGATCAGGCCGTCGTCGCCGATCACGCCGATGAAGCCTTCATGCAGAACGTAGACGGAGGGCGTCGTCGGCTTGTTGTAACGCGTCACGCGGCCGTAGGAGGAGAGCGAGACAGGCGCCTGGCCGGCATTCTCGATCTTGTCCGTGACCGTGAACATGTAGTGTTCGTCGACGGAGATCGTGCGGGCGAAGGTGACGCCCTTGTCGTTGGTATAGGTCAGGGTGACAGGGGTCTTTTCGGTGAGCTTTGCGCCTTCCGGGGCGGTCCAGACGGTGGACGGGCCGGGAACGGCGCCGGTCGTGTCGCTGCCGATGTAACCGAGCTCGGTAAAATAGCCGTCCTTGGTCTCAGCCGGCGAGAAGAGCGTGATGATCGGGCTCGAGTCGTCGACGGTCTCGTGATAGGCCTTGAGCTTCAGGTCGTCGAGGCGGGCGCCGGCAAGGTTGATGGAGCCGGAAAGCGCGGCCGTGTCGATGGCAACGCGCGGCGTCTTCGCAAGTGCTTCTTCGAGAGTGGCGGTCGCCGCGGCCTGACCTGTCGGGGCAGCACCGCTCGTCTGGGCGCCCTGGCTGCCGGCTGCCGGCTGCTGCGTCTGCTCGGTCTGCTGCTGTGCCTTCTGGGCTTCCTGAGCCTTGCGCTGGGCCTCGATGCGCGGGTTCATGTAGAGGAACTGCCAGCCAAGGACGATCAGCACCGAGAGAGCGATCGCAATGAAGTAATTGCGGTTGTTTTCCATCATACGTTCCTGGGGCGCTCGTCTTTCGGGCGCCGGTGTTTCGGCCTGGTTTCCACGCGGGCTTTCAGTTCCGCGGCCAGTTCTTCGAAGGACGCCGTCAATACGTCCCTGCGGGCGACAACCACATAGTCGTGTCCGGGCTGCATTGCAAACCCTGCATGAAGCCGCACCGCCTCTTTCAGACGCCGCCGCATGCGGTTTCTTTCGACCGAGTTGCCATGTTTTTTGGTAACGGTGAAGCCGACCCGGGCTTCGCTGTCCTCTTGCCTGCGGTTCAGGACCTCGAGAAGGAAGAGGGGGCCGCGGCGCTTTTCGCCTTCGCGGACTGCAAGAAATTGCGGGCGGCTCTTCAGCCGCCCGACAATCTTTTTGTCTTCTTTGGTCTTCAAGCCGCCCGTCATATTCTATCGGGCAATTCCGGCCTTAGGCCGAAAGACGCTTGCGGCCGCGTGCGCGGCGGGCAACGATGACCTTACGGCCGCCCTTGGTGGCCATACGCGCACGGAAACCGTGGCGGCGCTTGCGGACAAGCTTCGAGGGCTGATAGGTACGCTTCATTTATTTAAACACCGCGGAGTGCGGCCCTTCTTGAGTTTGCATGATGCAAGGAGCGTTGTTTTTCGAACGGGCGAGGTCGCAAAAGACCTTGAATGACCGGACGTGCGGCGGCTTATACGGATGAAGCTTTCCAAAGTCAATTAACGTAGCCAGATTCCATGATTCGCAGCGGCGGAGGGCAAGATTTCGCACTCCGGTGTTAACGAATGCGCCTTCTCCCTATCTGGTTGTATAGTTCGCCCCGCGGTTTGCAAAAGCTTTCAGCCGCAACTTTTATTCCTTGAAGATGCTCGGTCACTGGCGAAAAGGGTCGGCGGCTACAGTAAATATGGGTAATTTTTTGTAGTCGCTATTGTTAATATTCGAAATACAACATTAACGAATTTACCCGATCTTCTGCCTGTCGGCTGGGAATTTGCTTTCCGGCCCCGTGCAAAGCGAGGGAGCGTGCGTTGAAAATTCGCGGCAAGATCAATCTTCTGGTTTCCGTCATGGGCGGCGTCGCGCTTCTGATCGGCGCCACCGCGCTCTCTGCGATGCGCGAATACAATGAAAACCTGACGGCATACGAACATGCCGCCGCCCGCGCCTATGCCGGCGAGCGCCTCAACCGCTTCGTCACGGCCGTCGTCATGGAATCGCGCGGCATCTATGCGGCAAAGACGATCGAGGATACGCCGGCCTTCGCCAAGGGCCTGATGGCCAATCTGGACGAGATCGACAAGGTCATCGCCGGCTGGGCGCCGCTGGTGCCCGACAGCCAGAAGGCGTCCTTCGTCAAACTCGTGGACCGCGCCAAGGAGTTCCGCACCTTCCGCACCGAGACGGCCCGCCTCGGCACGCAGGTCGGTCCCCAGGCCGCCAACGAACAGGGCAACAACGACGCCAACCGCGCCAACCGCAAGGCCTTCCAGGCCGAGATCGACGCGATCGTCACCACCGACAAGGCCGAACTGACGGCGGTCAACGACGAGATCGAGGATTTCCGCAGCTGGATCCTGATGCTGGTGCTCAGCATCACCGGCATCGGCATCGCAGCCGGCGTCGGCATGGGCTTCTATATCGGCACCGCCCATCTCAGCCGGCCGATCAAGAAGGTGACGCACGCCATCAAGGAAGTCGCGGACGGCAATTTCCAGGTCGAGGTTCCCTATGCCGGCCGCAAGGACGAAATCGGCGAAATGGCCGCCGCCGTTGCCGTCTTCAAGGAGAACGGCCTTGCCATCCAGCGCATGAACGCCCAGGAAGCGGCAATGCGCGCCAAGAGCGACGACCTGCAGTCCAGCATGTCCGTCGTCGTCGCCGCCGCAGCCGCCGGCGATTTCAGTCATCGCATCAACAAGGATTATGAGGACGAAAGCCTCAATCAGTTCGCCGGCAACATCAACACGCTTCTGTCGAGCGTCGATGCCGGCGTCGACGAAACCCGCCGCGTCATCGCAAGCCTTGCCGAGGGCGACCTGACGCAGACCATGCGCGGCGAGTTCCAGGGCGCCTTCGCCGAACTGCAGAAAAACGTCAACAGCACCTTCGTCACGCTGCAGACGACCATGCGCGAGGTGCGCGAGACGACCGAAGCGATCAACGGCAATACCAACGAACTGCGCAACGCCAGCGACGATCTCTCCAAACGCACGGAACAGCAGGCCGCCGCGCTCGAGCAGACCTCCGCCGCGCTCGACGAGATCACGGCCGTCGTCCACAATTCGACCGAACGCGCCCAGGAAGCGACCGTCATGGTTTCCGAGGCGAAGGAAAATGCCGGCCGCTCCGGCGTCGTGGTCCGCAACGCCGTCGATGCCATGGGCCGCATCGAGCAGGCCTCGCGCGAAATCAGCCAGATCATCAACGTCATCGACGAAATCGCCTTCCAGACCAACCTTCTGGCGCTGAACGCCGGCGTCGAGGCGGCCCGCGCCGGCGAGGCCGGCAAGGGCTTTGCCGTCGTCGCCCAGGAAGTGCGCGAGCTTGCCCAGCGCTCGGCGACCGCCGCCAAGGACATCAAGGCGCTGATTACCAAGTCCGGCGATGAAGTGCAGGTCGGCGTCAAGCTGGTGCAGGCGACGGGCGAGGCGCTTGCCGAGATCGAGACGCGGGTCATCGCCATCAACGACCATATCCATTCGATCGCGACGGCCGCAAAGGAACAGTCGACCGGCCTCAAGGAAGTCAACACCGCCGTCAACCAGATGGACCAGGTGACCCAGCAGAACGCAGCGATGGTCGAAGAAACCTCGGCTGCCACCCACAAGCTCTCGGCCGAAGCCGATGGCCTCGTGCGCCTCATCGCCCGCTTCAGGCTTTCCAACGAGGCGCCCGTTGCCGTTGCCCGCCAGCAGCATCACCAGCCGGTCGCCTCTCCGGCGCGCCGCGCGATCGGCCGCGTCGCCCGCGCCTTCGGCGGCAACGCCGCAGTTGCGGAGCAGAGCTGGGAAGAATTCTGACAGCCGTCATGAACGCATCCGGAACGCCGCCTGCGGGCGGCGTTTTCGTTTGTGACGACTTGCCGCTCCTCGCAAAGATTTGAAAGCGGGGCATTGTGGTCTAATATAAGAGCTTATTCTGATGGCGGCCTTTCGCCGCACGGACAAGACGAGATGCCGGTTCAAGACCAGGGCGAGACTTCCAAAGCGGAAAATATCGCGGCCGGTGAGGCTGCCAGGGCTTCTTATCCGCGTGCCGGCATGTTCAGCCGCCTGTCCGGCAAGCTGCTCTGGCTCACCGTCTTCTTCATCATGCTGGCGGAAATCCTGATCTTCTTCCCCTCGATCGCCAGCATGCGCGTGCGCTGGCTCGAGGACCGGCTGAATACGGCCGCGGCTGCCGCAATCGTCATCGATGGCCTGCAGCCGGTGGAACTGCCGCGCGCCCTGCAGAAGGAGACGCTGGAGGCAACCGGCACCAAGGCGATCGTGCTGCGCAAGGACGGCACCTCCCGCCTGCTTGCCATGAGCGAAATGCCGACCTCGGTCGACGATTCCTACGATCTCGGCAATATCCCGCCGCTGACGGCGATGCGCGATGCGCTGGACACGATGATCTTCGGCGGCAACCGCATGATCCGCGTCTATGGGGCGGTGGGCGAGACCAGGACCGGCGTCGAGGTGGTGATGAAGGACCGGCCCCTGCGCAAGGCGATGTTCGTCTATGCCCGCAACGTGCTGCTTCTGTCGGTGCTGATCTCGCTCTTTACCGCGACGCTGATCTTCTTCTCCATCAACCGCATTCTCATCCGCCCGATCCGCAGGCTGACGGGCAGCATGCAGCAGTTTGCCTCCGATCCGGAAAACCCGCTGAACGTCTATGTCGGCGATGGCGGCCGTGACGAACTGGCCGTTGCCGGCCGCAATCTCACCTCCATGCAGCTGGAGCTGCAGAAGACGCTGAAGCAGCAGAAGAATCTTGCGGCTCTCGGCCTCGCGGTCTCCAAGATCAACCACGACATGCGCAATATCCTGGCCTCCGCCCAGCTGATGTCCGACCGCCTCGTCGATGTCGACGATCCCATGGTCAAGAGCTTCGCGCCGAAGCTCCTGCGCACCATCGACCGCGCCGTGGGCTATACGACCGAAGTCCTCTCCTACGGCAAGGCAACCGAATCGCCGCCGCGCCGCCGCCGCATCCGCCTCTATGAGCTGATCCAGGAGGTGAAGGAGATCCTCGCCATCGACCCGCAGACCGGCGTCGAGTTCGTCGAGCAGATGGCGCCGGAGCTGGAAGTCGATGCCGACGGCGAACAGCTGTTCAGGATCATCCACAACCTCTGCCGCAACGCCCTGCAGGCGCTCACCTCGCCGGGCGAGCAGGGGGCCGGCATCGTCAGGCGCATCACCGTATCAGCCCAGCGTGTCGGCAGCGTGGTCAGCATCACGATAGACGATACGGGCCCCGGCATGCCGCTGAAGGCGCGCCAGAACCTGTTTGCCGCCTTCCGCGGCTCGGCCCGCTCCGGCGGCACCGGCCTTGGCCTCACCATCGCCCGCGAGCTGGTGCTGGCGCATGGCGGCACGATCGCGCTTGTGGAAAAGCCGTCGGTCGGCACCCAGTTCCGCATCGAAATTCCCGATCGCCCGGTTTCGCTGGAAGATTACCGCAGTCGTTCCCACGCCGAAAAGTGATGCAATTTCCGCAAGGGAGCTTTGCTGGACCAAAGTCGCGATTTTTTTCAGATTGCTCTTGCATTGTCCGAAAGGACCCTTTAGAGAACCGCCCACGCAAGCGGCACGGCCGCTTCTGCAAGCGCACCCGTAGCTCAGCTGGATAGAGCACCAGACTACGAATCTGGGGGTCAGGAGTTCGAATCTCTTCGGGTGCGCCATTTTCTTCTTGAAAGCGCTGTAAAACCAATGACTTGGTGTATTTGTCACCTGTCATTCCCACATTTGTCCCCACCTTTGAGCGCGGAAGAAACCGGAACTTATCGGGTTTTCTCAGAACTGATTTGGTGCGAAGGGTAAGGCGTCGAGCAAGCAGGAATTCGGGTCGGCCTGCAGATCTAGCGGCTTCTCCTCTTCGCGATCTTGGTGGTATCGGAAAAACGAATCATCGGCGCCATCTTCCACGGCGTTCCGGCAGCCAGCTCGGCTTTCATCTCAGCGTGAAGTTTAATTTTCAGTTCGTTGATGCGAGCTCGTACGAATTCAACCATCAAAGGAATGTGGGCTTGCGCTTCCTGGATCTTCGATGCGGTCAACCCGATGGTAGATAGGGTTGTGACACCTACCCCGCTCGAATTGCCTTCACGTTGTAAGCCCGGATACGTCACGATGACTCCAACTGCGTCACAGCGTTCGAAATCGTTCACAGAATGGGCGACGTGACGATTTCTAAGCTCGAAGAGAAAGGTGTGAAGGGCCTTATTGTTATCATTCCAGATACCGTCGAACATCTCAGGGGTGAGCTTCACGCGTACGCCAGAGGAAAACGGGCGCGCGTAAGCCATCACAGCAGAAAAGATCAAGGCCTTCGCTAAAACGTTTGCGGGGTCGGGTATGCCGAACTTGCTGGCTTCGGCAAAGCATTGCAGTGAATGCTCAAAATCATCTGCAATGAGATGCAAATCCCCATATTCTTCCGCAGAAGGACACGCTTTCAATTCGATCGGAACAATCTTTCGATCGCGTCCTATCGGCTCGATATCCATAAATTCAAATGTCCAACTCGGATGAAACAGCTGATCACCGTATTCAATTGGTTCATCGCTCATTGCTTGCCTCCGGCATGACCAACTCCAGATCGGCCAATTCGCCAAGCTCCATCAGCCAACTGGTAGGTTCATATCCCGCAACTCCACCGTAGCCCGTATACAGCGACAAAAGGCCATATCGAGTAACGCAGCTTGCCAAGGGGGCAATGTCGTCCTCTGAGTAACCCGCATTGAGCATGCCGGTTAAAATGTGCACCCAAACCCCTGTCTCTTCAGTTCGGGGGTCGTTCTGATGTGCCTTGAACGTCTTGTATGCGATGCCGATAGTGACCAACTCGTCGCGGGTCATCTGCTCGAGAACACCGGCCCACCGCATGAACGTGTCCGCTGTGAGCGCCTTGTTCTTCTTTAAGCCTGCGATTACCTGCGCTAGCAGGCGAAGGTTTTCATGGGCGGTACCCATTTCCATCGCCTTTGCGAAGCGAAGGGTCACAGCGATGAAGGACTCTATATCATCGGCTTCGAAATCAACAGGGCCGTGCCGACCTGCGGTGATTTCTTCCAGCAAAACTTCGTGAGCCTCGGCGCGTTTCCGCTCTTGATAGGCGTCAACATATTTGGTCAGCAGGTTGCCGCCTGGAATTTGAATGGCCGATAAAATTTCAGCCCCAAGCGCTGCTCCCCAGGGCAAGCCCGAGCGCGTGGCGACGCTCTTATTCTTATCCTTCATGTTGGCCCATCCATTGCAACTTTCGCGACAAGACGCTTAGCTCGCATATCATCACAGAATCAATGCGCCGGCGACTGCCGGTTTTATCAAGAGAACAAGCAGGGCTGAGATCGCGATGGTTCAGCGAAAGAGTAAAGTCACTTGGATATTGGTTGCGTCCACGGCGGCTTACGCTGTGGCATTCTATTTTCTCGCTATTCAAACAAAAGCTTGCAACCCGGATGAAGTGCTGATTTCGCCCAACTGGTTTCACGGCTTTTGGGATAAATTTCTGGCTTGCCGGCAAATCAATGAGCTTGGCGACACGCTAGGCGGCGCCTTCGCTCCAATTGCTTTCTTGTGGCTTGCCGGAACGGTTTTTATTCAATCGCAGGAGCTTGCCGCGCAGCGGCAGGAACTGGATGAAACCCAATTCGTCATGCGCGAGCAGTTAGAGGTTGCCCGCCAACAGGTTGAAGAGACTAGGGCTTCTACGGCGCTCTTTCAGAAGCAGACGGAGATCTTGGAAAGAGAACAAGCCCAACGAGAAGAAAACCAAGCAGATGAAGAGTTCGACCAGATGCTTGAGAATTTTAAGATCGCCCTCGGCCGCGCTGGAGAAATAAGAGCTTTGATAACAGGATTCGTCCCGGCTGCTGGCGCGGTCGGTGAAGCCGGCGGCCTTTCGATCTACGAGAGTGAAAAAGACGTTCTGATCTTCGATGTCGATTACCGCGAGCTTGAGCGCTATGACTTGGCGACGCTTGTTAGTTCGATGATAAGGAGTATCGATGAAGTGCTGGCGACAGGTCGGTCCGAAGGTGGTGAGATCGCGATAAGTCCAGCGCACCTTCTGAAGATCGAGCGACATCAGGATAGCATCCGAGAGATGTTGAATTCGAGCTCGGGAATTTCAAAGAAGCATTTTTTGAAACTCGATGGATTAGGATTGAATTATCTCTCCACTCCCCACTCTCACAATGCTTGTGTGCACACATTAGATAGTGATGAGGATATCGCGCCCCGAACAACCGGCGCCTTGGAGTATGGCTTGGAAATTCTAATAGCAGCGATGGGGCGGGAAATGCTTCGCTTTATTGTGCTGGAGATTTGGGCCTACTGGCGCAAGCGGCGGCGCGAGCGCAAGTATGAGGCCGACATAGCCGCTTTCAGGGCTGGCAAGGACAATCTGTCGCGGCAACCCTCGCCGGAAATGCTTTACCTGCCGCGCCGCATCGACGATGCGAGGTAGCCCAGGGCGAGCGTCATGGCGGCGAGCGCAATTCCAGAGCTGATCACGCCCGCCGGCGTTGTTCTGAAACTGGCGTGCAAGGCGATGCTCTTCCCCACGCGCAGGTCGAATATCGACTTGATTTCCTCGGATGGGTGGGGACCTCGGTCGAAGGCTCTTCTTGCTGAACAGCTGTCATTGCGAAGCTCCGGTGCAAATGTGCCGCGGCCGGCCGTCCGCGCTAAGGCCGGCCTGCCGGGCAAGACGATAACATGGCCTCGTGTCCCCGTGCCTAGTTTCGCGCAACCTTCGGCGTCTATCTGCGGAAGCGATGGATGTGTAAGGCGGGAAGCCGGAGGATTGCATGAAGACGGGAATGATGGGTGCGGCAGGTCTCGTTGTCATGATGGCGGCCCTTGCCGGCTGTATCGACCGTGCCAATGCGCCGGTGCTGGTAGCGGTCGCCTCTCCCGTCAATCCGCCCGACATCGCCCACGGCCTCTGCGTGTCCGATGCCAACGCCATGTATAACGAGTCCAACAAGCAGTATGACCTGCGCGCGCAGCTGACCGGCCACCGCGATGCCGTGGAGCGGGAGACGAATGCGAGCGGCGCCGCCCACCGCCAATATCTCTCCTGCATCGCAGGCCAGGGATACCGTCCTTTGTACGCCAATTGAGAACGGTGAATTCGCACATCTGCCGAATTGTCGCAGCCTCGCCCTCTGCGGCTTGAGCAGAAATCGCAAGTTTTGATTTTTTGTGTCTTTCGGTCACGCCGGATCGCCTGCAATCACGAGTGTAGGATATCGCGTGTGATCGTGGAACTTCGCGCGCATAGAACGCATTTTTCATACGTAAATCCAGTAAGGAGGGTTTATCATGAAAATGCTTAATCTAGCCCCGTCCGCCTTTGCGCTCAGCGCTCTTCTCGCCCTCTCGTCTACCGTTCCCGCGCTGGCGGCGCCCGTTCAGCAGGTCCGGATCCCGGTCCCGCCGAACGTGGAAATGGTGCAATATAAGGCACATGCCGGCTATTGGCATGGCTATCATGGCTTCCGCACGGAACGTCCCGGAACCCGCCGCCACTCCGACGGCTATTGGTATCCGCTTGCCGCGTTCGGCGTCGAGGCCGGCACCACGGGCTCGATTGTCCGCCAACCCGTGAACCGGCCGGAGCCCCAGTCTATGTGCAACCCTACGTTTAGCGGTTCGATCGGCCCCGGCAGCATGCCCTGCGATAACGGCTATTGAGCCGGCAAAGAAAAAGGCGGTCAAAAGCCGCCTTTTCCTTGTGCGCAACCCAAACTCACGTATTCGTGAGTGCTGTTGCAGCGCGGTGGAATATGACAGATCCGCTTCCTAGCTCCTTGGCGTAAATTCCAACCATCCTCCCAAGGAGACAAGAAATGAAGAATATCGTGAAGAATGGCCTCGTGGCCGTCGCCTTTGGCGCAATCGTCAGCGTTTCGGCTTTCGCAACCGCCAACGCAGCCCCGGCGCAGCAGCAGGTCGTCAAGCAGCAGAAGAGCACGAACGCCCGCAACGAACCGCGCACCACGGGCTCGGTCGATGGCGCCTCCGCCCGCTCCGAATCCTACCAGTATAGCCGCAAGAAGCCGCTCAACATGGATTGCGGCCTGCGCTTCAATCCGACCAGCAGCTCGAGCTGCAACTACTGAGCCGACATGCAGGCATAGGCGAGGGGACGGGCGTCCCTACCGAGAAAGAGGGCAGCCGTGATGGCTGCCTTTTCGTTCCGGCGTGTTTCTGTGTGGCCGCAAGCGGCAGGCCCGTCGCATCTGCCGGGCCTGCCGCAGCTTGCGCAGGCAGCCCTGCCCTTTGCGGCTGGAACGGCCTTGCGAACGGCGCAGCCTTTAATGGAACATACATTGCACTAAATGCAAAAATGCATTAGATACAAAAATGCACGAAATCCATGTGGAGAAAACGATGCGCAGAGACGGCGGATTGACGGGTCTGCCTTGGAATTGCCATGCTGCGGGCGATCGTCGCATCAATAGTCAATTGCATTTCAGACAGGTGGGATAATCATGATCGCAAAGACCGCATGCTCCGATTTCCTGCATTTTTTCCGCTCCTGGCTGAACAATCCACTGAGGGTTGCCGCCATTGCACCCTCAGGCGATTCGCTCGCCCGGATCATGACAAGCGAGATCGCGGCGCTCGACGGTCCGATCATCGAGCTCGGCCCGGGCACCGGCGTCTTCACGCGTGCGCTGCTGGCGCGCGGCATCAGCGAGCGCGATCTGACCCTTATCGAATACGGTCCCGAATTCATCGGCTCGCTGCAGAAGCGTTTCCCCGATGCGCGCGTCCTGCAGATGGATGCCGCCCATCTGGCGCAGGCCGATATTTTCGAGGGCGAACCTGTCGGTGCCGTCATCAGCGGCCTGCCGCTGCTGTCCATGTCGCCGCGCAAGATCGCCTCGATCCTTGCCGGAGCCTTCGTCTATATGCGGGCCGGCGGCGCCTTCTACCAGTTCACCTATGGCCCGCGCTGTCCTGTGCCGCGTCCGATCCTCGACCGTCTTGGCCTGAAGGCGACGCGCATCGGCGGCACGGTCCGCAACCTGCCGCCGGCCTCCGTCTACCGGATTTCGCGGCGCAAGCCGCTGGAACTCTCGCGCGAGCGCTTCAAATATCGCGCCAGCGCAATGGATATGGAGATCGCCGCTTTCTCCGAAGCGGATGACTGAATGACACCTGATGGAAATGACCGGGAAGCCACAGCCTGAAGCCGCCGAGGGCAGGCGCGAGCGCAAGCGTCGCCAGACCCGCGAGCGCATCGAGCAGGCGGCCATGGGCCTCTTCCTGGAGCGCGGCTTCGAGGCGACCACCATCGAGGACATTACCGAGGCGGCAGACGTCTCGAAGCGCAGCTTCTTCGATTATTTCCCGTCGAAAGAAGAAGTGGTCTTCGCCTGGCAGGATTCTTTCGCCGACCGCCTGATGGCGGCCATTGCCGCTCGGCCGTCAGGTGAATCCTCCGTCAGGGCGGTCGAGGAAGCCTTGATCGCCACCGCAGCCGCGTCTGCCGACGAGCGGGCGATGGCGCTTGCCGAGCTCATCCATCGCACGCCGGCCCTCAAGGCCCGAGACCAGCTCAAATATGCCAAGCTGGAGCAGAAACTGACCGAGGCCCTGATCGCCCGCAAGGGCGGCGACCCGCAGGTGCGCACGCACATGCGCCTGCTTGCGGCCGTCGTCATCGGCGCGCTGCGCCTTGGCGGCGAACTCTGGCAGGAGCGCGCGCGAACCGTTTCGATGGAGGGCGTTTCCATGGAAGCCTTCGCCCGCGAGATCTTCGGCGAACTCTGGAAGATGCTGGCCGAATTCGGCGAAGAGGCGAAGGCCCGCCGCTAGCCGGTCGCGCCCTGGTCGCCGGCGTCAGTCCGCGGTGAATGTTTTCGCAGCCGCAGCTGTCACGCAGGCGGCGATGCCCTATATGCGCAGGGGCCGCAGCACCCATAGTCCCGATGCCGCCTCGACGGGCGGCGACACCATCAAAAGACGGCCGCGGCCATGCATGAGCTCATTGCATCCGGCAACCCGCCTGCCCATCTTCTGTCCGGGCGTGGTCCGGTCTGCCTCGTTCGCGAGAAGCCCTGCTCTTCGCAGACCGAATGCGACGCCCGGGAGCGGGTCCCCAGCTCCACCGATTTTGAGTGATTTTATTGACCAAGAGAGGAAAAGACGATGACCGACTACAATGCAGCGAAATCCGGTACTTTCAAGATTGGTGGCGATATGGAGGTCAACCGTCTCGGTTTCGGCGCCATGCGCGTCACCGGCGACGGCATCTGGGGCAATCCGGCCGATCACGCCGAATCGATCAAAACGCTGAAGCGCCTCCCGGAACTCGGCATCAACTTCATCGATACGGCCGATTCCTACGGTCCCGACGTTTCCGAATGGCTGATCAAGGAAGCGCTCCATCCCTATAAGAAGGGCCTTGTCGTCGCCACCAAGGGCGGCCTCACGCGCCACGGCCCGAATATCTGGCTGCCGCTCGGCCGTCCGGAATATCTGATCCAGCAGGTGCACAAGAGCCTGCGCAACCTCGGCGTCGAACAGATCGATCTCTGGCAGCTGCACCGCATCGACCCGAAGGTTCCGGCCAAGGAACAGTTCGACACGATCAAGTCGCTGCTCGATTCCGGCCTGATCCGCCATGCGGGCCTCAGCGAAGTCTCGGTCGCCGATATCGAGGCCGCCTCCAAGGTCTTCAAGGTCGCCACCGTCCAGAACCGCTACAACCTCGTCGACCGCACCAGCGAGGATGTGCTCGACTATTGCGCCAAGCACAATATCGGCTTCATCCCCTGGTATCCGCTGGCCGCCGGCGATCTCGCCAAGCCGGGCTCGCTGCTCGACACGATCGCCAAGAAACATAACGCGGCGCCCAGCCAGATCGCGCTCGACTGGGTGCTGAAGCGCAGCCCCGTCATGCTGCCGATCCCCGGCACGTCCAAGGTCAAGCATCTGGAAGAAAACGTCGCGGCCGTGAACATCACCCTGTCGGACGATGAGTTCAAAGCCCTCGATGCCGAAGGCAAGAAGCTCTTCAAGGCCGCCTGATCGCCAGAGCCTGAGACAGGCAGACGGCCGCAGCTCAGCTGCGGCCGTTTTCCTTTCGCGTCATTTCCCGCGCAAGGTCCAGAAAGGCGCGCAGTGTCGGCGGCACGTGCCGGTGGCCGGAATAATAGAGACAAAGCCCCGGAAAGGGCGGCGTCCAGTCTTCCAGCACGGTGACGAGGCGGCCGGCGGCGAGCTCCGCCTGCACGTTCTGTCGCGTCATATAGGCAAGCCCGGCGCCGCCGACGGCCGCTTCCAGCATCAGGTCCATGCTCTGCAGCGTCATCGGACCCTTCACGTCGAGGCGGATTTCCTGCCCATGCCGCTCGAATTCCCACCGATAGACCGCGCCGCTCGGCAGCCGCAGCCGCAGGCAGGCGTGATGGAGAAGGTCGTGCGGCGTCTGCGGCTTCCCGTGCCCTGCGAAATAGGAGGGAGCGCCGACGACGAAGAAGCGTTCTTCGGCCCTGAGCGGCACGGCAATCATGTCCTGCGGCACGGTCTCGATCAGCCTTATGCCGACATCGAAACTGTCGGCGACGATATCGACCATGCGTCCCTCGCTGACGATATCGACATGCACGTCGGGAAAGCGCCTGACATATTCCAGCACGATCGGCATCAGGATCTGCCGCGCGCCGCCCTCCGACGTATTGATGCGCAGTGTGCCGGCCGGTGTCGCGCGCGCCTGTGTTGCCGCCTCCATCGCCGCCGAAATATCTTTCAGCGCGGGGCCGATCCTTCCCAGAAATTGTTCACCCGCCTCGGTCAGTGAAACGCTGCGGGTGGTGCGGTTGAAGAGCCGCACGCCGATCCGGCTCTCCAGCGCTGCCACCGCATGGCTGAGCGCGGAGGTCGATATGCCGAGTTCGCTCGCTGCTGCCCGAAAATTCCGGGCCGCCGCAACCGCGACCACAGCGTTGAGTTCCATCAGGCCGGCTTTCTGCATTGTCCCAAATCCTGCAATAGGTCATCCTCAAATATGCGGATTATAAGGACAATGGTCCGCAACTATCTAGCCTCCGGGACCAATATCAACCCGAGGCACATCATGAAAAAGACAGTTCTCATCACCGGCGCGTCGTCAGGCATCGGCAAGGCGGCGTCCAGGCTCTTCCATGCCAATGGCTGGAATGTCATCGCCACCATGCGCAGCCCTGAAAAAGAAACCGAGCTGACGGCGCTTGCCGATCTCCTCGTCGTCAGGCTCGACGTCCAGGATCGCGACAGCATCGACAGCGCGATCAAGGCCGGCATCGACAGGTTCGGGCGCATCGATCTGCTCGTCAACAATGCCGGTTACGGCCAGAGCGGCATCTTCGAGGCGACGTCACGCGAAAAGATCCAGCAACAATTCGACGTCAACGTCTTCGGCGTCATGGACGTGACCCGAGCGATCCTGTGGCATTTCCGGGCAAACAAGGCCGGTCTCGTCATCAATGTCAGCTCCGGCGCCGGCCTCTTCACACTGCCGACCCTGTCGATCTACTGCGCCTCCAAATTCGCGCTGGAGGGCTTCACCGAGGCTCTCTCCTACGAACTTCTGGCGCTTGGCATCGGCGTGAAGTCGGTGATCCCGCACGGCGGCGTCGCGCAGACCGGTTTCCAGGAGCGCGCCGGCGCCGACTTCGCGGTCGATCCGGCAGGCCTTCCCGATTACAACGAGTTCCTGCAGCGCGCCCAGCGGTCCTTCGGCGCAATGATCGCCGCAAGGATGATGACATCCTCCGACGTCGCCGGGGTGATCTACGAGGCCGCGACCGACGGCAGGGACCAGCTGCGTTATCTTGTCGGCGACGACGCGCGCGGCTTCGTGAAGGCGCGCCGCAGCATGGACGACCAGGCCTATGTCGATTTCATGCGCGGGCAATTTGCGGGATAAATTTGATCAATTGATCAAAGATGCCGCAAAATGAGGCGCGTGCGTGACGGCAGCGAGGCAAGCATTGCGCCCAATGCATTGCTGCATTGCGGTAATTTCGCTATTCTCCATCAAATGAATTGGCTATTAATAATCACGAAGGCAGCGCACTCCTCCTCCCAGCGCTCCCTTTCATCGGACTGACAACACTCCTCCTCCCAGTTGTCAGTCAGGATCAAGAGCCCGACGCACCTCCTCCCGCGTCGGGCTCTTTTCTTTTCCGGGGCATATTTCTCCTGAAACCTTCGTGAAATTGACTCGTTCCGCAGGCCTGTCCTATCTGGAGAGGCGTGGTTGGCGCATATCGGTGGCTTGGCGCGAGGCGCCTGAACCTGCGGAGATGTCATGAGCGGCGGATACGGCGTTTCGCGCAAGGCCCTTGCGACCCTGCTCGTCCTGTGTGTCGGCTTGGCTGCCTGCGGGCGGCCGATCGGCGTCATGCAGGCCGCCGGCACGGTTCCGCCGGGGACGTCGCGCGTCGACCTCCTGGTGGCGACCACCCGCGCCGCAGACGAAAATCCGGCCGTGCTGTTCTCCGGCGAGCGCGGCACCGGCCTGATGGTCGACGCCGTCGATGTCTCCATTCCGCCGGACGCCAACCGCAAGGTCGGCCAGGTGCAATGGCCCCGCCGCCTGCCTGCCGATCCCCTCAAGGATTTCGTCACCGTCGCCGTCGATCCGCTGGAGGGGGAGAAGGCCGGCGAGAGCTGGCTGAAAACGCATATGCCGAAGAGCCGGCGCGTCCTCATCTTCGTGCATGGCTTCAACAATCGCTACGAGGATGCCGTCTACCGTTTCGCGCAGATCGTCCATGATTCCCATGCCGATGTCGCGCCGGTCGTCTTCACCTGGCCCTCGCGCGCCAGCATCTTCGACTATAACTACGACAAGGAAAGCACCAACTATTCGCGCGACGCGCTGGAGGAGCTTCTGCGTCGCACGGCCAACAATCCGGCCGTCGGCGATATCACCGTCATGGCCCATTCCATGGGCACCTGGCTGACGGTCGAGGCCCTGCGCCAGATGGCGATCCGCGATGGCCACGTCGCCTCCAAGATCAACAATGTCATCCTTGCCTCTCCGGATCTCGATGTCGACGTCTTCGGCCGCCAGTTTCAGAGCCTCGGCAAGGACAAGCCGCATTTCACCATCTTCGTCTCGCAGGACGACCGGGCGCTGGCGCTTTCGCGCCGCATATCCGGCAATGTCGATCGCCTCGGCCAGATCGATCCCTCCGCCGAGCCCTATCGCAGCAAGCTGGAAGCCGCCGGCATCACCGTGCTCGACCTCACCAAGCTGAAGACCGGCGACCGCCTGAACCACGGCAAGTTTGCCGAAAGCCCCGAAGTGGTGAAGCTCATCGGCGACCGGCTGATTGCCGGCCAGACCATTACCGATTCCGAAGTCGGGCTCGGCGAAGCGGTCGGCGCCGTTGCCATGGGGGCGGCCCAGACGGCCGGCAGCGCCGTCAGCCTCGCCGTCAGCACGCCGATTGCCGTCTTCGATCCCCGCACCCGCCGCAACTACGACAGCCAGGTTCGCCGCCTCGGCCAGTCGATGAACAATACCGTCGGTTCCATGGGCGACAGCGTCGGCGCCGGATTGCCGCAAGACACGCAGTAAAAAATCATAGGCATTCGTCCCGTTGTGATATATCACATCGTCAACGGCGATCGACTCTGCCGTGCGGTGGGCAAGACATGGCGAATGAAACGAATGGGACGGTGGCCGTTGTCGGCGCCGGTGTGGTCGGTGCTTCGATTGCTTTCGAGTTGCAGCGGCGCGGTTTTCAGGTAACGCTGATCGACAAGGGCGAGCCGGGCAGGGGAACGTCCTACGGCAATATGGCGAGCATCGCGCTCGATTTCGCGGCCGGTTCCGGTCCGTCGACCTGGAGGAAGCTGCCGCGCTGGCTGATCGATCCGGAAGGCCCGGTCTGGCTGCGCCCGTCCTACGCGCCGAAGATCCTGCCCTGGTTCCTGCGTTTCCTCGCCGCCGGCCGCCCCGCGCGCCTGCGGGAAATCGAGGATGCGGGCATGAGCCTTTCCAAAATCGCGCTTGCCGATTTCCGCGCGATGCTCGATGCCGCCGGCGCGCCCGAAATGATGACCGAAGAGGGCTGCCTGGCGATCTACGAGACCGAGGCCGAGTTCGACGCCGATCGCGGCCATCTCGAACTGATGCGGCGCTACGGCATGGAATTCGAAGTGCTGAGCAACGGCGCGATCCAGCATTACGAGCCGACGCTGTCGCCGAAAATCGCCAGGGCGGTGCTGTTGCCGGACAACAAGTCGATCCGCGATCCCTACAGGCTTGTCGTCAAACTTGCCGATGCCGCCAGGGCTGCCGGTGCGACCTTCGTTTCCGGTCAGGTCAAGACGGTGGAACGCAAGGCTGACGGCAAGACATCGGTCCTTCTCGAAAATGGCGGCCGCGTCGAGGCGGACAATATCGTCCTCGCCGCCGGCGTTCACACGCGCTTTCTCGCAGAAAGCCTCGGCGAGCCGATCCCGCTCGAAACCGAGCGCGGGTATCATACGCAGATCATGCAGCCCGGCATTTCCATGCGTTATTCGGTCATCTGGCCGCATCGCGCCTTCATGGTCACGCCGACGGCGGGCGGCATCCGTGTCGGCGGCAATGTCGAGCTTGCCGGCCTGACCGCCGCCCCCGATTTCCGCCGCCCGCGCGTGCTCGTGCGCCATGCCCAGCGCATCCTTCCCGGTCTCAAGGTTCAGGACACCAGCGAATGGATGGGCCATCGCCCGGCGCTGCCCGATACGATCCCGATCATCTCGCCTTCGTCGAAAATGCCCGGCGTCTTCTATGCCACCGGCCACGGCCACCTTGGCCTGACCTATTCGGCAACGACAGCGCGGCTGATCGCGCATATGGTGGCGGGCGACAGGACACCGGTTGATATCAAGCCGTTCCGCATCGACAGATTCTAGGGCGCCGATGTCCGGGTGCCCTGTCCCTTTCGCGTGTCACGTCCGATTTTGGAGTTTGAAAGATGAGATGGAAGCGTACGATCCAGCTTCTGGATGTTCATGCCGAGGGTGAAATCGGCAAGGTGGCGATCGGCGGCGTGCCGAAGATCCCCGGCGAGACGGTCGCCGCCCAGCTTCACTGGCTGAACACCGACCCCAAGGGCCAGGAGCTTCGCCGCTTCCTCTGCCTCGAGCCGCGCGGCGCGCCGATCGGCTCGGTCAACCTGCTCCTGCCGCCGAAACATCCCGATGCCGACGCCGCCTTCATCATCCTGCAGCCCGATCAAGCGCATGCAAGCTCCGGCTCCAACTCGATCTGTGTGACGACCGCTCTCCTGGAATCCGGCATCGTCGAGATGAAGGAACCGGAAACCGTCGTCACGCTGGAAACGGCCGCCGGCCTCGTCAAGGCGACGGCCACCTGCCGCGACGGCCGCTGCGAGAAGGTCAGGCTCACCATGGTGCCGTCCTTCGTCCACGAACTGGACGTCGAGATCGACACGCCGCGCTGGGGCAAGATCAAGGCCGACATCTGCTATGGCGGCATCTTCTACGCGCTGGTCGATGTCGGCCAGATCGGCCTGACGATCGAGAAGGCCAATGCCGCAGCCCTCGTGCAGGCCGGCATGGTGCTGAAGGAACTCATCAACCGCGGCATTCCCGTCGTCCATCCCGAAATTCCGGCGATATCGGGGGTCGCCTACGTCATGTTCCGCGATATCGAGGCCGACGGCACCGTGCGCACCTGCACCACCATGTGGCCCGGCCGCGCCGACCGTTCGCCCTGCGGCACCGGCAATTCGGCCAACCTTGCGACGCTCCATGCCCGCGGAAAAGCCAGGGTCGGCGATGTCTTCAAGTCGAAATCGATCATCGGCTCGGAATTCGAGGTCGGCCTGCAGGCGGTAACGGAAGTGGCCGGCCGGCCCGCCGTCATCCCGACGATCACGGGCCGCGGCTTCACCTTCGGCCTGTCGCAGGTCGCCCTCGACCCCTTCGATCCGCATCCCCTCGGCTTTGCCCTGACGGATGTCTGGGGGCCGTCGGCCGGCGAGATCTGACGACGGGCTTCAGTAGACGAAGGGATCGACTTCGGCCTTGGCGGGCTCGTCTGCAGCCGTAGGATAGATCACGCCCTTGCGCAGGATGATATTGGCGTAAAGCCGCGGCTCGCCGGTCTGGATGACCGCATGGGCCGCGCGCACCCGGCCGTAGAAATCCTGCCCGACAAGCGGGAAGACCTCCCGCTCCGGCTCGTGCCTGGCGCAGCAGGCGATCATTTCCTCGTGCACCGGGTCGAGCCGGTCGCGCTCTGCCCTCACGGTCGAGCGGAAGATCGCCTCGTTCACGAAGTCGTCGATCGGCAGCACGCTGAGCACGGCATCGAGAACCGGGATGAGATGGTGTCCGTCGAGCCGGATCAGCCGGCGCGCATGTTCGACGCCCGGATAATTGCCGTCGACGATGGCGATCTCGTCGCCATGGCCCATGCCGCGCAAGGTTGCCAGCAGTTCGGGGCCGAGCAGCGGGTCAAGCCCTTTCAGCATTGTCGATCTCCTTGAAAAGCACATTCTGGTCGGTGAGATAACGCGCGAAGATCGGCAGGCTGGCGCCGCCGATGGCGCGGGCCTGCGCGCCGACCGCGCCCTCGACGATATCGGGCATGACGACGCCCTGCAGGTCGAGCTTTTCGGCCTCGTGGATCGTTGCCTGCACGATGCGCCGGCGCACCCAGTCCGGGAAACCGCCGTCGATCACGGCGGCGCTGAAGTCGATGATCGAGGCGGCCGCCACGATCGCCTGCGCCAGCGCCCTGGCCGTATCCTGGATCCAGGCCTCCATCGGCTCGCCGAAATCCACCCAGTCGTCGGCCGAATACCACAGCGGCTGCGGGTCGATGCCGCGCTCGCGCAGCATGTTCTCCAGCACGAAGATCGAGGCGATCTCCAGAAGCTGCAGCGTCTCGCCGTTCTTGCCGCGCACCGGCAAGGGGCCGATTGCGCCGGCCGTGCCGGTCTTGCCGGAAAAGATCGACGAATTCAGCACGATGCCGCCGCCGATGAAGGAGCCGATGAAGAAATAGACGAAATCCGGATAGGACGGGCCGATGCCGAAGACCAGTTCCGCCCCGCAGGCGCTGGTCGCGTCGTTCTGCAGGAAGACCTGGTAGGAGACCTGCGCGGCGATCTCCGCCTGCAGGTCGAAATCGCGCCAGACCTCCATGGCCCCTTCCGGCGCGCCCACCTCGTCGGCCCAGTTCCACAGTTCGAAGGGGGCGGCGATGCCGAGGCCGGCAATGCGGCTGCGCTGGCGCTCGTCGAGTTTTCCCTCCAGTTCCCAGATCGCCTCGGTCACGAAGGACAGGATCTCGTGGGGCAGCGGATAGGCGTAGGTGCGGTGCAGCTGCAGCCGGATGCGGCCGACGAAATCCATCAGCACGAGGTCGGCGCTTCGCCGGCCGATCTTCACGCCGAAGGAATAGACGGCATCCGGGTTGAGCCGCATCGGAATGGACGGCTGGCCGACGCGGCCGCGGATCGGCTCGCCGCGCGACAGCAGGCCCTCCTTTTCCAGCGCCCGCATGATGACGGAGACCGTCTGGGCCGAAAGCCCGCTGCGGCGCGCGATATCGGCCTTCGACAGCGCGCCGTAAAGGCGCACCAGCGACAGCACGAGCCGTTCGTTATAGGCGCGCACCCTGATCTGGTTCGCACCTCCCGACGGATTCAGAATTGGCGGTGGGGCCGGCATGGAACCCGGACCTTCCAAGGACGACATTGGCCACTCCTCCCAATCAACGGCCTATGCCCGATTTTGTCTCAGCATGCCATATCGAATTAATAATTCAATTGGATTTATTTATTGACAAGCCGTTTTCTTTCGCTCTTAATTGCCGGCGTCAACGGCACGGGACGGCTTCGGGAGGAGGCTGAACGCACATCCTGAAGTCCCGCCGTGCGTGAATTCCGGTGCCGCCTGGGGGCGGGCCGGCCAATCTCTGGGAGGAGTTCATGAAGAAATCAGTTCTCGCTTTCGGCGCTCTCGCGCTTGGTGTCGCCTTTTCCGCTCCGGCGATGGCGGCTGACGTTTCCGCCTGCCTGATCACCAAGACCGATACCAACCCCTTCTTCGTGAAGATGAAGGAAGGCGCGACCGCCAAGGCCAAGGAACTCGGCGTGACGCTGAAGTCCTATGCCGGCAAGATCGACGGTGACAGCGAAAGCCAGGTTGCCGCAATCGAAACCTGCATCGCCGATGGCGCCAAGGGCATCCTGATTGCCGCTTCCGACACGAAGGGCATCGTCCCGAACATCAAGAAGGCGCGTGATGCCGGCCTGCTCGTCATCGCTCTCGACACCCCGCTCGAGCCGATCGACGCAGCCGACATGACCTTTGCGACCGACAACCTTCTCGCCGGCAAGCTGATCGGCCAGTGGGCCAAGGAAACGCTCGGCGACAAGGCGGCAGACGCCAGGGTTGCCTTCCTCGACCTGACGCCGTCGCAGCCTTCCGTCGACGTGCTGCGCGACCAGGGCTTCATGATGGGCTTCGGCATCGACCCGAAGGACCCGAACAAGATCGGTGACGAAGACGACAAGCGCGTCGTCGGCCATGACGTCACCAACGGCAACGAAGAGGGCGGCCGCACCGCGATGGAAAACCTTCTCCAGAAGGACCCGACCATCAACGTCGTCCACACCATCAACGAGCCGGCTGCTGCCGGCGCCTATGAAGCGCTCAAGGCCGTCGGCCGCGAGAAGGACGTTCTGATCGTATCGGTCGACGGCGGTTGCCCGGGCGTCAAGAACGTTGCGGACGGCGTCATCGGCGCGACCTCGCAGCAATATCCGCTGCAGATGGCCGCCCTCGGCATCGAAGCGATCAAGAAGTTCGCCGACAGCGGCGAAAAGCCGAAGCCGACCGAAGGCAAGAACTTCTTCGACACCGGCGTCACCCTCGTCACCGACAAGCCGGTTTCCGGCGTGAAGTCGATCGACACCAAGGACGGTCTCGCCAAGTGCTGGGGCTGATGCCCCGCATTTCCTGACAACAAGGGCGGGGACGCATGTCGTCCTCGCCACCCTGCCGGTCTTTGACACTGCGCCCGATTGGGTGCAGCTTAATCCTGTCCGCCCGCGAAGAAGGCGGGCACCCATCGGGAGTGGGGATACGCGGAGGAGTTTCCATGAGCGAGCCAACAGCCGCACCGCATCAAGAATTCGAAAAGGTCCTCAAGGACAGTTCCACGGAAGTCGCTTCGTTCGATACGGATGAAAAGAGTGTCGTCCAGCGCTTCCGGCATTTCCTGCATTCGAGCCCCTCGGCCGTATCGCTGATCGTGCTCCTGCTTTCGCTCATCATCTTCGGCGTGCTGCTCGGGACCAAATTTTTCTCTGCCTTCTCGCTGACGCTCATTCTGCAGCAGGTGGCGATTACCGGCATCGTCGGCGCCGCCCAGACGCTGGTCATCATGACGGCCGGTATCGACCTTTCGGTCGGCGCCATCATGGTCCTGTCGTCGGTCGTCATGGGCCAGTTCGTCTTCCGTTACGGCTTTCCGGCGGAGCTTGCCATCCTTTGCGGCTTCGCCGTCGGCGCGCTCTGCGGCTATATCAACGGCTGGCTGATCGCCCGCATGAAGCTGCCGCCCTTCATCGTCACGCTCGGCATGTGGCAGATCGTTCTGGCAACCAATTTCCTCTATTCGGCCAACGAGACGATCCGTGCCCAGGACATCGAGACGACGGCGCCGCTGCTGCAGTTCTTCGGCAATACGTTCCGCATCGGCGGCGCGGTCTTCACCTACGGCGTCATCGCCATGGTGCTGCTGGTCGCGCTGCTCTGGTACGTGCTGAACCACACCGCCTGGGGTCGCCATCTCTATGCGGTCGGCGACGATCCGGACGCTGCCGAGCTTTCGGGCGTCAACGTCAAGCGCATGCTGAAGTCGGTCTATGTGCTTTCCGGCCTCATCTGCGCTCTGGCAGGCTGGGCGCTGATCGGCCGCATCGGTTCGGTCTCTCCGACCGCCGGCCAGTTCGCCAATATCGAATCCATCACCGCGGTGGTGATCGGCGGCATATCGCTGTTCGGCGGCCGCGGCTCCATCCTCGGCATGATGTTCGGCGCGCTCATCGTCGGTGTCTTCTCGCTCGGGCTTCGCCTGCTCGGCACGGACGTGCAGTGGACCTATCTCTTGATCGGCGTCCTCATCATCGCCGCCGTCGCAATCGACCAGTGGATCAGAAAGGCAGCAGGCTGATGGCTACCGAACCTCTTCTCATGGCGCGTGGTATCGTCAAGCGTTACGGCCGCGTCACCGCCCTCGATCACGCCGATTTCGACCTCTATCCCGGCGAGATCCTGGCCGTCATCGGCGATAACGGCGCCGGCAAGTCCTCGCTGATCAAGGCGATCTCGGGCGCCATCCGGCCGGACGAAGGCGAGATCAGGCTGGAAGGCCAGCCGGTCCACTTCCACTCGCCGATGGAGGCCCGCAAGGCCGGCATCGAAACGGTCTACCAGAACCTCGCCCTGTCGCCGGCGCTCTCGATCGCCGACAACATGTTCCTCGGCCGCGAGATCCGCAAACAGGGCTTCATGGGCAAGTTCTTCCGCAAGCTCGACCATGGCGCCATGGAAAAGATCGCCCGCCAGAAGCTCTCGGACCTCGGCCTGATGACCATCCAGAACATCAACCAGGCGGTGGAAACGCTGTCCGGCGGCCAGCGCCAGGGCGTGGCCGTCGCGCGTGCGGCGGCGTTCGGTTCCAAGGTCATCATCCTCGACGAGCCGACGGCGGCCCTTGGCGTCAAGGAAAGCCGCCGCGTGCTCGAACTCATCCTCGACGTGCGTGCCCGCGGCATTCCGATCGTGCTGATCTCGCACAATATGCCGCATGTTTTCGAAGTGGCCGACCGCATCCACATTCACCGCCTTGGGCGCCGCTTGACGGTCATCAATCCCAAGGAATACACCATGTCCGATGCGGTCGCCTTCATGACCGGTGCCAAGGCGGCCCCTGCGGAGCCCGTTGCTGCATGAATGCAAGGATAGACGATATTGTCGGCGAGGTCCTGAACCGCGCCGGCAACTCCAGCCGCTTCCTGATCGCGATCGCCGGCCCGCCCGGCGCCGGCAAGTCCACCATGGCCGAAAACGTCGCCAATGCCCTGAAGGCGCAGGGAGAGAGCGCCGCCGTGCTGCCCATGGACGGTTTCCATATGGACAACGCGATCCTCATCGAACGCGGGTTGCTCGCCCGCAAGGGCATTCCGGAAACCTTCGACGTGCGCGGCTTTCTCGATATCGTCAGGGCCGTGCGACCGGCCGATCAGGAAGTGCTCGTCCCCGTCTTCGACCGCTCGCGCGAGCTGGCCATCGCGTCTGCCCGGCCGATCGATCCCAACGACCGCTTCATCATCATCGAAGGCAACTATCTGCTGTTCACCCAGGGCAAATGGGCCGAACTCGACGGCATCTTCGATTACACGATCATGCTCGCCCCGCCGATGGAGGTGCTGGAAGAGCGCCTCTGGGACCGCTGGCGCGGCTACAAGCTCACCGAGGAAGAGGCGAGCGCCAAGGTCTACGGCAACGACCTGCCGAACGGCCGCCTGATCCTCGAAAACCGCCGCCCCGCCGACATGACCTTGGAAATCGCGCTCGCCTGAACAGTTGTTTCCGGGCGGCTCTTGGTGCTATCGAGGCGCAACCGCATCGCTTCGGAGGCCCCCATGCAATCGATCACCATCCGCCGTCCCGACGACTGGCATCTGCATCTGCGCGACGGCGCCATGCTGGAAGGCGTGATCGGCGATACGAGCCGCACCTTCGCGCGCGCCATCATCATGCCGAACCTCGTGCCGCCGGTCGTCACGACGGCGGACGCAGCCGCCTATCGCGACCGCATCCTGAAGGCGCTGCCGTCGGGCCACCGCTTCCAGCCGCTGATGACGCTCTATCTCACCGAGCATACGAGCGCCGACGATGTGGAAGAGGGCAGCAGGAGCGGCCTCATCACCGCCGTAAAACTCTATCCGGCCGGCGCCACCACCAATTCCCACGGCGGCGTGCGCGACATGGAAAAGGCCATGCCGGTGCTGGAGCGCATGGCAAGGATCGGCCTGCCGCTCTGCGTTCACGGCGAGGTGACGACGCCCGATGTCGATATTTTCGACCGCGAGGCCGTCTTCATCGAAACCGTGCTCGATCCCTTGCGCAGGCGCCTGCCGGAGCTGAAGGTGACGATGGAACATGTCACGACGGCTGACGGCATCGACTATATCAGGTCGGCCAAGTCCAATCTCGCCGGCTCCATCACCACCCATCACCTGATCATCAACCGCAACGCCATCCTCGTCGGCGGCATCCGCCCGCATTATTATTGCCTGCCGGTCGCCAAGCGCGAAAACCACCGGCTGGCGCTGCGCGCTGCGGCGACAAGCGGCGATGCCAGGTTCTTCCTCGGCACGGATTCCGCCCCGCATGTCGATCCGCTGAAGGAATGCGCCTGCGGCTGCGCCGGCATTTATACTTCGATCAATACGATGAGCTGCCTTGCCCATGTCTTCGAGCAGGACGGCGCGCTCGACAGGCTGGAAGCCTTCGCCTCCCTGAACGGCCCGGCCTGGTACGGGCTGCAGCCGAACGAGGAGCGCATCACGCTGGACCGGCAGGACGCACCTGTCGTTTTCCCCGCCAGAATCGAAACCGGCGCCGGCCCGGTCACGGTCTTCGATCCCATGTTCCCGCTGCATTGGCAGGTCAGGGACTAAGGCATGTCGCGCAAAACTGCCGAGCGGTTTTGCGATGAGGACATGCCTGATCGGGAAGAGACGTTGCGGATTTGAAGATTATACTGCTTCTAGTTGCTGCCCGGATGTCGGTTTTGTAACGTCCGGGTGCGCAATCGATGATTTTTTAACGGAATGCGTAAGACATTCGTCAGCACTGACAAGATAGATTTCAGAACGTTGCCGGCGCGGCAGAAGCCGCGGAGATTTTGAAGCATGATGCTTGATTACAATTCCCTGCTGCTGGCGCTCGGCGTTTCAGCGACATGCCTTACCTTAACGGCCCTGGGGAGCTGGCTCGCCCGGCGGGCCGAGACATTTCTTCTCACCTGCACGGTCGGCCTCGTTCTCGTCGTCAGCGGCATCTTCACCTATGTCTTCTATGTCGAACAGCCGGGGCGCCTGCTCGGCGCGGCCAATTTCGTGCTGCTGCATGGCGGTTTTGCCACCATCTGGGGCGCGGGCTACCAGTTCCGCACCAACCGCCTGCCGCTCTGGGGCATCGTCATCCGCGCACTTCTCGCCATGGCCTCGGCCGTCCCGTCGATGATCGTCGGGCTGGATGGCCTCGCCTTCATGGCCGATAACCTCGCCATCGCCTTCCTGCTCTTTGCCACCGCACGGCAATATTGGCTCGGCCGGGCAGAGGCGCCGGCGCCCCTGACCGGCATCACCGCGCTCTACACGCTGACGGCGATTTCCTTCGTGCTCTGCGCCGCCGTACTGATCTCCGACGGCAAGCTGGTGCTGGGTGCCGCGCCCAAGAACTGGGCGGAGGATCTGAGCCTTGCCATGTGCATTGCCGGCATGACCGGTATCGGCGCCCTGTCGCTGGCGCTGCATCAGTGGCGGCTTGCCGCGCGCCATCGCATCGATGCCATCACCGATCCGCTGACCGGGCTTCTCAACCGCCGTGCCCTGTTCGATCGGCACGGCACCCGCGCCATGGGCGCCTCCACCGCCGTCATCGTCTTCGACATCGACCATTTCAAGTCCGTCAACGACCGCTACGGCCACGCCGCCGGCGACCATGTCCTGAAGGTCTTCGCCGGCGAACTCTCGGCCAATTGCCGCAACGGCGATACCGCCGCCCGCCTCGGCGGCGAGGAATTCGCGCTGGTGCTGAAGGAAATCATGCCGGGCCGCGCCGAACTTGCTGCCGAGCGCATCCGCAAGGCCTTCGAGGATCGCGACATCTATATCGAGGACGAGGTGCTGAAATGCACCGTCAGCGTCGGCGTCGCCCCCGGCCGCTCCAAGCCGCTCGATTTCGATGCCATGCTGAACGAGGCCGACAAGGCGCTCTATGTCGCCAAACGCGGCGGCCGCAACCGCGTCGAGCTCGCCAGCCACCTTCACTCCGTGCCGGCGGGCGTCGTGCGCTCGGCCTCTTGATCCCCCTGCCGAGCTTTCGTAAGCTGGTATCCGGCCGGATGCGGCCAGCCGCCCCGCGATGCGCAAGCATGATGGTGAATGCATCCAAATCCAGTTTCACATCCTTGCTTCTGGCAATCGATGGCGAACGGGTCAGCAGACGCGGGCACTGATCTTCCTGTTTGCCGCCAACGGAAGGATGAACCATGCGCGATTTTCGCGATGCCAAGCTTATGGCAAAAACCCTGCGGCAGGCGCTTGCCGACCGCGATATTTCCCTGACCCACAGCCAGACCCTGGAGATCGTCGCCCGGCAATTCGGCCTGGAACAGTGGAATATTCTCTCGGCCAAGCTGGATGAGGCCGAAGGCGCAAGCTCCGCAATCGGCATAGAACCGCCGGTACCGATCTTCCGCATCTTCTCGGTCGAGAAAGCGATGGAATTCTACTGCGGCTTCCTCGGCTTCACGCTCGATTGGGAACATCGGTTCGGCGAGAATTTCCCGCTTTATTGCCAGGTCTCCCGCGACAGGATGCAGCTGCATCTCAGCGAACATTCCGGCGACGCCAGCCCCGGCGCCCGCGCCTTCGTGCGGGTGAAGGATGTCAGGGCCTATCAGGCCGAACTCGCCGCGAAGGACTACCGCTACATGAAGCCGGGCGTCGAAGAGGCGCCCTGGGGCCTCGAAATGGGCGTGATCGACCCGTTCAACAACCGCATCACCTTCTGCCAGCAGGGCTGAAGCGATTCCCGCAAAAGTCCGACGCGGTTTTGCGTCCGGAATTGCGTGAAAAAGCGACGGGCGGAGGCATTCCCTCCGCCCTTTTTAAACCAGCATCAGCGCCCGCACGAATGCGACCGAGGCCAGCAGCGAGGCGATCGTGCGCACATGGTTCCACCATGTCCAGTCCCGCAGATAGGACGTCCAGAGCTGGACCGCCTCCGGCCCGTTGCCGCCCGCTTTCGCCAGCGCATCGTTCATCGGCACGTTGAAGACGATGGTGGAGAGGAAGGAGGCGACGAGATAGAGCGCCGCCCCGGCCAGCATCGTCGCGGAGGCGCCGCCGCGCCAGTTCATGAAAGCCAGCACGGATATCGCCATGCAGAGGATCGCCACCGGCACGAAGAGCAGCATGAAGGGCGAGCGCACGATGGTGATGTTGATGGAATTCATCGCCGCAATGCCCTGTTCGGCCGGGATGCGCGAAAAGGCGGTCATGATGAAGGTGGAGAAGGCAAAGAAGATGCCGGCGACAAGGCCGCTGCCGATGGCCGCGGCAACGAGGCATATGACGAGAACGAACTGCATGTCGAAACTCCTCCTCGAGAAAACAAGAGAAATTCTCTCATTTGCAAAATGAGATAAACTCTCTTATTTTCTCTGTCAATGGCGAGGCAGGGCGGGACGATGGCGCAAGAGACGGTTGCAAGGCACAGGCGCCGGCAGGTGGCGGCCGGCCAGCCGCGCCGCATTCCCAGCCAGCAGCGCGGCCGCGAGCGCTTCGAAAAAATTCTGTCGGTCGCCGCCGATCTCATCGAAAGGAACGGCAGCGATGCGCTGAAGATGAGCGAGATCGTTGAAAAGGCGGAACTTTCCTTCGGTGCCCTCTACCAGTATTTCCCGGACAAGGCCTCCATCATCCGCACCCTCGCCGAACGTTTCAACGAGCAGGGCCGGCAATGCGTGGCCGACGAGCTGGCCAAGGTGACGGACGAAGACAGCCTGCGCACGGCTCTCGGCGCCATTGCCGACGAATATTACGCCTTCTTCCGCCGCGAGCCCGTCATGCGCGATATCTGGCACGCGACCCATACGGACAAGCTGCTGCAGCAGGTCGATGCCGAAGACATGGAATTCCATGCCCAGGCGCTGTTTTCGGTGCTAAGAAAGCTCTGGCCGGATCGCGGCGAGGCCGCGCTTCTGGCGATTGCCCGGCTGACGATGCAGCTTCTGGCGGCCGCCGTCCGTTATGCGGTTTCGCTGGATGAGGAGGAGGGCGCCCGCGCAATCGCGCTCTTCCGCAGGATGCAGCTTGCCGATATCGGCCGCCTGCTCGGCTGACGGCACTCTTCAGTCTGGAAACCGGCCGCTCTAGCTGCTATTGCCGCTGGAACGTCAGCCGAAGGAGAGAGCCCGCATGATCCAGACCACGTTTCCCGACCGCGCCGTCATGGCAGAGCTGCTGGCAAAGATGCTCTGGGAGATCAAGGCGGTGCATTTCAACGCCGAGAGCCCCTATAAATATGCCTCCGGCATCATGAGCCCGGTCTATATCGACTGCCGCAAGCTGCTCTCCTTCCCGCGCGTGCGCTCCGCGGTGATGGATTTTGCCGCCAGCACCCTGCTGCGCGATGCCGGCTTCGAGCAGTTCGATTGCATCGCCGGCGGCGAGACGGCGGGCATTCCCTTTGCCGCTCTGCTTGCCGATCGTCTCGGCCTGCCGATGATCTATGTCCGCAAGAAGCCGAAGGGCCATGGCCGCAATGCGCAGATCGAAGGCGACATGAAGGAAGGCGCGCGTGTGCTGGTCATCGAGGACCTGACGACGGCCGGCGGCAGCATGTTCACCTTCATCGATGCCATCCGGGCCGCCGGCGGCATCGTCGATCACGGCATGGCGCTGTTCTTCTACGGCATCTTCCCGGAGGCGCATCAGCGCTTTGCCAATGGCAAGCTCCAGTTCCATCATATCGCCACCTGGCGCGAGGTTCTGGCGATCGCCAAGGAGAAGAAGCTGTTCGACGACAAGACGCTGCAGGAAGTCGAGGCTTTCCTCGAAGCGCCGCTCGCCTGGTCGGCGCGAAATGGTGGCGTAAGTGAGCTTTCGCTCTAGCCATTTGACAAAAGCTCGCTTAATCGATTGAAGAACGCGCAAGTCCTGTTGGGAGGAATTCGATGATTTTGTGCTGCGGCGAAGCTCTGATCGACATGCTGCCGAGGGAGACGACATCAGGCGAAAAGGGCTTCGCGCCCTATGCCGGCGGCGCGATCTTCAACACCGCGATCGCGCTCGGGCGTCTCGGCATCCCGACGGCCTTCTTCACCGGCGTTGCCGATGACATGATGGGCGAGATCCTGCTCGATACGCTGAAGGCGAGCAATGTCGATTACAGCCCCTGCGCCATCACGCAGCGCCCCTCGACGATCGCCTTCGTCAAGCTGGTCAACGGTCAGGCGACCTATGCTTTCTACGACGAAGGCACCGCCGGCCGCATGATCACCACCGATGACCTTCCCGTCCTTGGCGACGATTGCGAGGCCCTGCATTTCGGCGCCATCAGCCTGATCCCGAGCCCCTGCGGCGAAACCTACGAAGCCCTGCTCGACCGCGAAGCCGCAAGGCGCGTCATCTCGCTCGACCCGAACATCCGCCCCGGCTTCATCAAGGACAAGGCCCGGCATATGGCCCGCATCGAGCGCATGGCCGCCAAGTCCGACATCGTGAAATTCTCCGACGAGGATCTCGAATGGTTCGGCCTGGAGGGCGATCATGACGCGCTGGCCGCCCACTGGCTGAAACACGGCGCCAAGCTCGTCGTCATCACCAAGGGTGCGCAAGGTGCGACCGGCTATACCAGCGCCCGCAAGGTCACGGTCCCGAGCGAGCGCGTCACCGTCGTCGATACGGTCGGCGCCGGCGACACATTCGACGCCGGCGTGCTGGCCTCGCTGAAGATGGACAATCTGCTGACCAAAGCCCAGGTCGCCAATCTCGACGAACAGGCGCTGCGCAACGCGCTCGCGCTCGGCGCCAAGGCGGCCGCCGTCACCGTCTCCCGTGCCGGCGCCAATCCGCCCTGGGCGAAAGAGATCGGCCTCTGAGCCCTATTCGATCCGCTTGAGAAAGGCCCGGACCGCGCGGTTGAAGAGGTCCGGTTGCTGCAGCGGCGCGAAATGGCTGACACCCGGCAGGGACACGAATTCCGCCTCCGGGATCGTCCTTGCCAGATAATCGGCATGGTCGGGCAAGATGAATTCGTCATGCTCGCCAAGCGCGATGGTGACAGGCACCTTGATGCCGGCCAGCTGTTCGGCCGTATAATTCGGTTCCGTCGCCATCATCTTCGAAACGTCGGTGACGAAGGCCTCGAACTGGTCAGGCGTCGCCGACAGCGCCTGATAATCCTTCCTGTGGCGGCTGAAGCAGCGGTCGATGACCGGCGTCGCCTTGAATTCCCGGGTGCCGCTTGGGTCCATGTTGCAGGCGAAGAAGAACACGCCGCAGACGCGCTCCGGCTGCTGGTCGGCAAGCACCAGCGACGTGCAGGCGCCGTCGCTCCAGCCGACCAGGGCCGCTTCCCCGATCCCGGCATGATCCATCACGGCCTGCACGTCGGAAGCCATGAGGTGATAGCTGTAGGGGCGGGCGTCACGCGTGCTGCGCCCGTGCCCGCGGCTGTCGATGACAACGACCCGGTGGCCGGCCTCGACGAGGTCGGGAACCTGATAGCCCCAGTTGCCGCTATTGCCGAGCCCGCCATGCAGCAGGATGACGGCAGGACCGCCGCCATAGCTCGCATACCAGATGCGCGCGCCTTCGTTCTCGACGAAGCCCTGCTCGTCTGGGGCCGGCAGGGGCAGCGCCCCCTCGGCTTCGAATGTCACCAGTTCGTCATCCTTGGCAGTCATCGGCTCCTCCGCTGTCACTCTCTCTGTAGACGACGACATGCGCTGCGATTCGACAGGGTCGAACAAAAAAGCCCACCCGCAGGACGGATGGGCTTCGACAGCGGCGTGACCGCCGGAATTACCTGGCGAGTTTCGCCAGCGCCGCGACCAGCCCTTGCGTCGAGGAATCGTGGCCGGCAGCGCTTTCCTTGCCTTCGACGACCGGCAGCAGGCCGGTTGCCAGTTCCTTGCCGAGTTCCACGCCCCACTGGTCGAACGAATTGATGCGGAAGAGCACGCCTTCGACGAAGACGCGGTGCTCGTAAAGCGCGATCAGGCGGCCGAGCGCATAGGGCGTCAGCTTGTCGTAGACGAAGGTGATCGACGGGCGGTTGCCGGTGAAGACGCGGTGCGGGGCGATGAAATCGGCCTGCTTGTCGTCCATGCCCTTGTCGGTCAGCTGCTTCTTGGCTTCGGCGAAGGTGCGGCCCTTCATCAGCGCTTCCGACTGGGCGAGAACGTTGGACATCAAGAGCTGGTGCTGATGACGCAGCTCCGGCTCGAAACCGTTGGCGGCGATCATGAATTCGGCCGGGATGATGCTCGTGCCCTGGTGGATCAGCTGGTAGAAGGCGTGCTGGCCGTTGGTGCCGGGTTCGCCCCAGGCAACCGGGCCGGAATTGCCCTCGACCGGCGTGCCGTCGATCGTCACGCCCTTGCCGTTCGATTCCATGTCGAGCTGCTGCAGGTAGGCCGGGAAGCGCGACAGGCGCTGGTCATAGGGCAGGATGGCGCGCGTCGGGTAACCCAGCACATTGCGGTGGTAGAAGCCGATCAGGCCGAGCAGCATCGGCAGGTTTTCGGTGATCGGCGCCTTGCGGAAATGGTTGTCGACGGCATGGGCGCCATCGAGGAACTTGCCGAAATTCTCCGGTCCGACGGCGATCATCAGCGGCAGGCCGATCGCCGACCAGATCGAGTAGCGGCCGCCGACCCAGTCCCAGAAGCCGAAGACGCGTTCGCTTTCGATGCCGAAGGCGGCAACCTTGTCGAGCGCCGTCGAAACGGCGGCGAAGTGGTGCTGGACGGCCGCTTCGCCCAGCGCGCCGGCAATGAACTTGCGCGCCGTCTGCGCGTTGGTCATCGTCTCGACGGTAGTAAAGGTCTTGGAGGCGACGATGAAGAGCGTCGTTTCCGGCTTTACCAGCTTCAGGATATCGGCGATGTGGGCGCCGTCGATATTGGAGACGAAATGGGCGCGCGGGCCGTCATGCAAAGGTGCCAGCGCCAGTGTCGCCATGACCGGGCCGAGATCCGAGCCGCCGATGCCGATATTGATGACATCGGTGATCGTCTTGCCGGTGGCGCCCTTCAGCGCGCCCGAGCGCACACCGTCGGCAAACTTGCCCATGGCGGCGAGAACGGCGTTCACGTCAGGCATCACGTCCTTGCCGTCGACCAGCACAGGCGTGTTGGAACGGTTGCGCAGCGCCGTGTGCAGCACGGCGCGGTTTTCGGTAAAATTGATCGCCTTGCCGGCGAACATCTCCTCGCGCTTCTTTTCGACGCCGCCTTCTTCGGCAAGCTTCACCAGAAGCTTCAGGATTTCGTCGTTCACGGCCGTCTTGGAATAATCCATCAAAAGGTCGTCAAGCGATACGGAAAAGCGCGAGAAGCGCTGCGGATCGGCTGCGAAGGCGGCACGCAGATCGGTGGCCTTGGTGGCAGCCGCGGTGCTCTTCAGTTGTTCGACGATGGCATTCATGGAAGGCTCCTTTGGAGGCGCAGAGGGTTGCGGAAACTATTCTCTTTCCGGCAGTCAAATCAAGTTCAGCCCCCTGTCCAGATATGAAAAAAGCCACCCGCGACAAGCGGATGGCCCTCAATTTCACGAGACCGTCAAATTCAGCCGCGCAGATCCTTGCGCAGGATCTTGCCGACGGGGGTCTTCGGCAGTTCGGTGCGGAATTCGATGAAGCGCGGCCGTTTGTAATTGGTAAGATTGGCCGCGCAATGGGCCTTCACGTCGGCTTCGGTCAGGGCCGGGTCCTTGCGCACGACGAAGAGCTTCACCGCCTCGCCGGAATGCCCGTCCGGCACGCCGATCGCTGCCGCTTCGAGAATGCCGGGATGCATGGCGGCCACTTCCTCGATCTCGTTCGGATAGACGTTGAAGCCGGAAACGAGGATCATGTCCTTCTTGCGGTCGACGATCTTGGTGTAGCCGCGCTCGTCCATGAAGCCCATGTCGCCGCTGCGGAAATAACCGTCCGATGTCATCGCCTGCGCCGTCTCCGCCGGCTTGTTCCAGTAGCCGGCCATGACCTGCGGGCCGCGGATGCAGATTTCGCCGATCTCGCCCAGCGGCAGCGAATTGCCGGCCTCGTCGCGGATGTCGAGTTCCGTCGAGGGAAGGGGAAGGCCGATCGAGCCGGTGAATTCGGGCGAATCGAAACGGTTGGCGGTGGCAACGGGCGATGTCTCCGACAGCCCGTAGCCTTCGGTAATGTGCGAGCCCGTCACCTTCAGCCAGCGCTCGGCCACCGGCCTCTGCACGGCCATGCCGCCGCCGAGCGACATGACCAGCGAGGAGAAATCGGTCTTGGCGAAATCGGCATTGTTGAGCAGCGCGTTGAACAGCGTGTTGAGGCCGGGGAAAATATGGATATCGGACTTCTGGAATTCCTTCACCAGTCCCGGAATGTCGCGCGGGTTGGCGATCAGCACGTTATGGGCGCCGAGCGACATGCCCATCAGCGAATTCACCGTCAGCGCGAAAATGTGGTAGAGCGGCAGCGCGCAGAGGAAGTTCAGGACCTCGGGCTGCTTCCTCTTGTCGAAGCAGGATTTCAGCCAGAGCTGCAGCTGCATCTTGTTGGCAAGCAGGTTCTGGTGCGTCAGCACCGCGCCCTTGGCGACCCCCGTCGTGCCGCCCGTATATTGCAGGAAGGCGATGTCGCTGCCGGCAAGCGGCACCGGCGCAAGCACGTTGCCCGCCCCTTCGGCCAGCACCTGCCGGAAGCTCCTGTGCTGCGGGATCGACCAGGAGGGAACGAGCTTCTTCACCCGCCGGACGATGAAATTGACGAGATGCCCCTTGAGCCCGAGCATTTCCCCGAGAGAGGTGACGACGACATGGCGCAGGTCCGTCCTGTTGATGACCTGCTCGACCGTGCGTGCGAAATTTTCCAGGACGAAGATCGCCTTGGCGCCGGAATCGTTGATCTGGTGCTCAAGCTCGCGCGGCGTATAGAGCGGGTTGACGTTCACCACCACGAGCCCGGCGCGCAGGATGCCGTAGACCGCGACCGGGTTCTGCAGCACGTTCGGCATCATCACGGCGACACGGTCGCCCTTCTGCAACCCGAGGCTCTGCAGCCAGGCGGCGACCTTGCGGGTCTGGCTTTCGAGCTCGCGGTAGGTCATGGATTTGCCCATGCTGGAAAAGGCTTTCCGCTCGGCAAAGCGCGCGCAGTTCTTTTCGAGAAGTTCCGGCAGCGACGCATATTCCAGTGGGGGAATTTCGGCCGGAACGACGTCCGGATAGGTGGCAAGCCATGGTTTTTCCGATGTCGCACCGCCAGGGTGGACGGAAATGCTGTTCATATTCTCTCTCCCATTCGGCCGCCGCGCCGGGTCGCACCGGCATCGATCGGAAGATTCCTCCATCCCCCGTCAGGGCAACTTATGCCATTGCTTGATCGGTTCAAGCGGATTGAGGCTACAATAACCTTGACGTAAACGTCAATATCGCCGCCGCCGCGTGAAGCCGGCAGGAAGAAGGGAACTTTGAAGCATAGGGCACGTTGTCTTCACGTGGATGAACCCACGAGGAAACAATAAAAGGAGGTGCACAATGCTCGATCAGGATACTGACGCCACCCGCCGTGACCCGAATGTGAAGGATACGCCGACGCTGATCGCCAGCGACCGCGTTGAAGGCACCCGCGTCTACGGCGCTGATGGCAAGCATATCGGCTCCATCGAACGCCTCATCCTCGGCAAGCAGGACGGCCGCGTCGCTTATGCGGTCCTGAGCTTCGGCGGCTTCCTCGGCATCGGCCACGACCACTATCCGCTGCCTTGGGCAACGCTGCATTACGATACCCAGCTGGACGGCTACCGCATCGATCTCACCAGAGAGCAGATCGAGGGCGCGCCGAGCTACGCGGATGACGACGACACCTGGTACAACGACAATGGCCGCCGGGTCCATGACTATTACGGCGTGCCGCCCTACTGGATGTAACGTCCTCCGCTAGGATGAGCCGGAAGAGGCCCCGCGAGAGCGGGGCCTTTCAGGTTGAGCCGACGAGGTCGTTGGCGCAGCGCCCGGCCGCCACCTGCCGCGTGATGAATATTGACAATATGTGCCACCCAACCCACAGTATGAGACGAACGAAGGGTATATGCCAATGGCATCCGGCAGCATTCACGTGAAGGTCAGCGGGCAACTCCAGGACCATGTTCAACAGCAGATCGGAGACGACGGGCTGTATGAAAACGCCAGCGAGTATATTCGCGCCCTGATCCGCAACGACTTGCAGACGCGGGATGAGGCATGGGAGTCCCTGCAAAAGGAGCTTGGCCCCGCCATGCGTGCCGATGACAGCGAATTTGTCGCCGTGTCGGCCGAGGACGTTATTCGCCGCAACAAACGCCGCTGAGCATGGTGGGCTATCGGTTCTATCCGCGCGCCGACGCAGCGCAGGATAAGATATGGCAGGATACCAGCAGCGCATGGAGTGAGGCGCAGGCTGACACCTACATTCTTGGCCTCCATGCTCACCTGGAGCGGCTTTGCGGCAATCGCCTCCTCTGGCGGCGTTTGCCGCAGAGGCTTGCTGCTCCGCCGGATATCAGGCGCGAAGCCTATTTCAGCCGTTACGAACGCCATTACATCTTCTTTCGCGAGTTGGATGACGGCGATCTTGGTATCATGAGCATTCTTCACGAGCGCATGGATTTGCCGGTGCGGTTGAAGCAGGACCTGGCCGCGCTGATGGCCAGGCAGGAAAGGGCCGACGAGACCTGAAGGGGCGCATATCTGAATTCCGCCAGAGGCCCCGCCCGAGCGGGGCCTTTCAGTTTGTGCCGACGAGATCGTTGGCGCAGCGCAGCACCGTTCCAACCACGATATCCTCGACCGAAAGCTGCTTCTCCGTCGTCACGCGGAAAACATGGCTTTCGCCCGGCAGCAGCGTCACCAGCATGGAATCCACCGCCGCCGCAGGGTCCAGCCGGTCCGCCATCAGGCAGAGATCCTTGAGGAAACTCTTTGCGCTGACGGTCACGTCATAGCCGCCGGCCGATTTCGCCAGCGAAATGTCGAGCGACGGGGCGGGAAGCTTCAGCTCGATATCCTCGACGAAATAGTGAAAGGCGCGCTTGTCGAGCATCTGCACGACGACGACCTCTTCATTCGCCACGCCGGCCGTCGCGATATCCTCCGGCAGCGGGAATTCCTTCGCCTCGAACCGGTCGCAGAGCAGCCGCCAGAATTCGAATTCCGAAAGCACCGTGCCGTCGAGCCGCATCCGCCTGCCGCTGATCTTCGAGCGCCAGAACAGCGTCTGCTCGTTGACCGCCACCGCCGCAAGCCCGTCGCCGCGCGGCTGGATCGTCAGCAGGCGCGGGTGGAAGGCCTGCTGCATCGCATACCAGAGCGGCTTGCGCCGGCCGGCGGAATCGAGCGCGGCCCAGGAGGTAACAGGCCAGCAATCGTTGAACTGCCAGACGACGGCGCCCTTGCAGATGGCGCGATGCGAGCGCATGTGCTCGACGGCGAAGCGGATGGCGCGGGCCTGGTTGAGCTGGGTGGCGAAATGCCAGTCGTCCATCGTCCGCGGCACGGGCAGGTGGCCGGCAAGCCCCTTGATCAGCTTGTCGTTGCCCTGCGTCGCCTTCTGGTGATGGAAGACGCCGCGCGATTCCGGCGTCAGCGGTTCGTCATGCACGCTTTCCTGCAGCGTCGCCCATGCCGGCGGCGCCTGCCAGCCGAATTCGGAGCAGAAGCGCGGGATATAGTTGCGGTAGACCTTATAGCCGACCTCGTTCCACACGTCCCAGATATGTTTGCAGCCGTGCCGGTCGTCGTTCGGCTCGATCTGCATCGAGCCGGAATAGGGGCTGCCGGGATAATAGGGCCGGTCGGGATCGAGCTCGGCGCAGAGCTTCGGCAGCACATCGAGATAATAGCCGAGCCCCCAGCTGACGCCCGCCTTGATGATCGGCCGCCAGCCCCATTCGTCGAAGCCCCAGATATTCTCGTTATTGCCGTTCCAGATGATGAGCGACGGGTGCGGCATCAGCCTGATGACATTGTCGCGCACCTCGGCGACGATCTCGCTGCGCAGCGGCTCCTCTTCCGGATAGGCGGCGCAGGCAAAGAGGAAATCCTGCCAGACGAGCATGCCGGCCCGGTCGCAGGTCTGGTAGAATTCGTCGCGCTCGAAAATGCCGCCGCCCCAGACGCGCAGCAGGTTGATATTGGCAGCCTTCGCCTCGTCGATCCGCGCCGCATAACGCTCCTCCGTCACCCGCGAGGGGAAGCAGTCGTCCGGGATCCAGTTGGCGCCGCAGGCGAAGATCGGCACGTCGTTGATGACGAAGGTGAAGGCCGAGCCATGCTCGTCCGGCGAAGTATCGAGCCGCAGCGAGCGGAAGCCGATCTCTCTCGCATAGCGGTCGAGAACATCGCCGCTCTCGTCCTCCAGCCGGATCTCCAGCGGATAAAGCGGCTGGGCGCCGAGATGATGCGGCCACCAGAGCTGCGGCGAGGGCACGCGGACCTCGAACGAAACCTCCTGTGCATCCGCGTCGACCGTGACCGTGCGCGTCACGCCGCCGATCTCGGCCGTGATTCTTGTCGGCACGGCCTCACCGTGTCTTGCCAGCCGCGCCCGCACCCTGACGAGCCCGTCGCCGCCGGCAAGTGTCGCCGAAACACGGGTCTCGGCCAGCCGCGCCCGGTCCCAGCTTTCCAGCCGCACCGGCTTCCACAGCCCCGCCGTCACCAGCGTCGGACCCCAGTCCCAGCCGAAATTGCAGGCCATCTTGCGCATCAGGTTGCCCGGCCCCGGATAGTTGTTGGGCCGGTAGCCATAGTGTTTTTCCATCTCCGCACCGTAGGCATAGGCCGAGTGGAAGGTGACGCTGAGCTCGTTTGCGCCTGCCCGCAGCAGCGCCGAGACATCGAAGCGATAAGTGCGGTGCATGTTGAAGCTGCGGCCGATCTCCTCGCCGTTCAGGCGGATCGTGGCGACCGTGTCGATCCCGTCGAAGACCAGTTCCTGCATTTTGCCGGCATCGGGGCCAGCATCGGGGAGGGCATCTGGCCCGGCCTCGAAATCCAGCCGGTAGACCCATTCCGTCCTGCCGATCCAGTCATTGGTGATCTCGTTGATATCGAGATAGGGATCGGGGATCAGCCGGTTTGCCAGCAGGTCCAGATGCACGCAGCCGGGCACCGTTGCCGGAATGGAAGCCGGCAGGTTGTCTCTTCCTGTATCGTTACAGGCAAGCGTCCAGCCGTTGTGAAGGTCTCTCCTCCCAATCATCTCAGCCTCTTGTGTTTATTGGAAACGACCGTGGCGCTGCAGCACTTCGATCTTGTAACCGTCGGGATCGGTGATGAAGAAGAACAGCCCGAAGAGTTTGCCGTCGCGGTTGAGTTCCACGAGCTTGCCGGGGTTGAGGCCGAGATCGGTCAGCCTCTTGTGCTCGACATGCACTTCCTGAACGGAAACGGCCAGATGCCCGTAGGCGTCGCCGAGATTGTAGGGCTCGATCCGGCCCTTGTTGACCGTCAGTTCCAGCTCGAAACCGCTCTCCTCGTTGCTCATGTAGATCAGCGTGAAGGTCTCGAAATCCACCCGGTCGGCAACCTTGAGCCCGAACACCTTGCCGTAGAAATCGACCGAGCGCGCCTCGTCCAGCACGCGGATCATGGAATGGATCATCTTGGCCAAGGCGGTCTCCCGTTGTTTCTCCCGCTGCCTTGGTAGCCGCCCTCTCAAGCCGGACGCAAGCCCATTCTGCGCGTGATCGCGCCTTCGAGCATGCCGACGACATCGTAGATCAGCACCGCCATCAGGCCGACGATCAGCCCGCCCTGCAGGATGAAGGCGGTATTGTCGGAAATCAGGCCGGCAATGATGACCTCGCCGAGACCCTTTGCCGCAACCGTGGAGCCGATCGTCGCCGTGCCGATATTGATGACGGTCGCCACCTTCAGCCCTTCGAGGATCAGCGGCAATGCCAGCGGCAGTTCCACCTGGAAGAGGCGTTGCCTGCCGTTCATGCCCATGCCGTCGGCCGCGTCCAGCACCTGCGGCGATACCTGTTTCAGGCCCGCGACCGTATTTTCGAAGATCGGCAGCAGCCCGTAGAGGAAGAGCGCGATCAGCGTCGGTGCGGCGCCGAAGCCGGTGGCGGGAACGGCAAGCGCCAGCACCGCGACCGGCGGAAAGGTCTGCCCGGCATTGGCAATGGCGCGCGACAGCGGCAGGAAGTCCGCCCCGCTCGGCCGGGTGACGAAGATGCCGCCGAGCACGGCAAGCACCGCGCTGCCGACGATCGAGACGAAGACCAGTTCCAGATGGCCGAGCGCCAGCGACGCCAGGCTGTTCTGCGTATAGACCGGCGGGGCGTTGTTGTTGGTCAGAGGCACCAGCATGAAGGAGAGCCACTCGGTCCTGAAGATCAGGACGAGCAGCGCCGTGAGCGCCAGCGCGCGAAACAGGTTGGCGAGCAGAAACTTCATGCCTTGCGGCCCAGTTCGATCAGCCGCTCCATCGAGATCGAGCCGACCGGTGCCTTGTCGGCATCCTGCACCGCCGCCTCATTGACGCCCTGCCAGATCATTTCGGCAAGCGCGTCGCGCAGGCTGAGCGACTGCGCCAGCGCATAGGGCAGGCCCGGCTTGGCGGGCTGCATACTGTCCTTCAGCGGCGTCAGCGACATCAGTTTCAGCGCCCGGTCGGATGTGCCGGTCAATTGCTGCACGAAGGGATCGGCCGGCTCCGTCAGGATTTTTTCCGGCGTCGAGCACTGCAACAGCTTGCCGCCGCTCATCACCGCGATCTGGTTGCCGAGATGGAAGGCCTCGTCCATGTCGTGCGTGACGAGGATGACGGTGGTGCCGAACTGTTTCTGGATCGCCAGGAGGTCGTCCTGCGCCTTGCCGCGGATGACGGGATCGAGCGCGCCGAAAGGCTCGTCCATCAAAAGCAGTTCCGGTTCGGCCGCCAGCGCCCGGGCGACGCCGACGCGCTGCTGCTGGCCGCCAGAAAGCTGGTGCGGATATTTCTCCGCGAAAGTCGCCGGGTCGAGGTTGAAGAGGCCGAGCAGTTCCCTCACGCGTCTGTCGGTCCGGGCTGCGTCCCAGCCGAGCAGCTGCGGCACCGTGGCGATATTCTGCGCCACCGTGCGGTGCGGAAAGAGGCCGTGGCCCTGGATGGCGTAGCCGATCTTGCGGCGAAGCTCCGTCGCCGGCACGTCCATGATGTCCTGCCCGTTGACGAAGATCTGCCCCTCGGTGATCGGCACCAGCCGGTTGATCATCCGCATCAGCGTCGATTTGCCCGAACCCGACGTGCCGACGATGACGGTGATCGAGCCCTTCTCGACGCGCATCGAGACATTGTCGACGACGGTGGCCGGGCCGTAGCGCTTGGTGACGTTCCTGATCTCGATCATGCTCATGCGGCTGGTCCCTGGATGCTTTCGATGACCGCATCGAGGATGACGGCCGAGGAGAAGGCGAAGAAAACGGTCGGCACGGCGCCGAGAAGCACGAGGTCCATGGCCGTCTGGCCGAGCCCCTGGAAGATGAAGATGCCGAAGCCGCCGCCGCCGATCAGCGCGGCGATCGTCACCATGCCGATCGCCTGCACCAGCACGATGCGGATGCCGGTGAGGATGACCGGGAAGGCGAGCGGCAGGTCGATGCCGGTCAGCACCTGCCGGCGCGTCAGCCCCATGCCGGCCGCCGCATCGCGCACCGAAGGATCGACGCCCTCAAGCCCGACGACCGTGTTGGCGACGATCGGCAGCAGCGAATAGAGCACGAGCGCAATCAGCGCCGGCGCCGTGCCGATGCCGCGAATGCCGATATCGGCCGCCAGCGGCACGTTCGCGGCGAGATAGCCGAGCGGCAGCATCAATATGCCGAAGAGCGCCAGACTCGGAATGGTCTGGATCAGGCTCAGCGTCTGCAGCACGATGGCGCGCAGCTTCGGCACCCAGAAACAGAGGATGCCGAGCGGCAGGCCGAGAACGATGGCGATGGCAAGCGAGCCGAAGGCCAGCAGCAGGTGCGACGCCGCCTCGGTCCAGAACTGCGCCGAGCGGGTGGAAAATTCCCGCAGGATCGACAGGCTGTCGAGCAGGCCGGAGGAAAGGCAGAGGCCGAGCAGGCCCGTATAGGCCGCGAGCACGCCAACCCGCATCCACGGCGTCAGCCGGATCTTCACCAGCGCGTCCGAAATGATGAGGCCGATGACGCCGAACAGAACCCAGAAACTGCCGCCGGGCGTCATGCGCGCCACGGTGCTGCCGGCAGGTGTCGCGGCGGTCGCCGTGAGCCCGATGGCCGCAATCAGCGCGGCAAGGCTGAGCGTGCCGAGCGCGAGCCGGACGAGGGCGCTGCGCAGGAAGAGCGTCGCCAGCGCCGTGACGGCCAGAAGAACCAGCAGGACGAGAACGGAAGGCTGCGGAAGAAGCTGCGTCAGCAGCATCGGCTTGCCGGCGGCGATACGGTTTGCCTTGACATAGATGAAGGGCAGAAGCGCCGTTGCCGCAATCCCGCCTGCCACCAGTACCACGCCGAGCCGGTCCAGCCTGCGGACCGCTAAGGTTTCTTCCATCGATCCAACCCTGTGGGAGAAAGCCCCGCCCGTGAAGCGGGCGGGGGATCAGGTCCTTACTTCAGGAAGCCCTTTTCCTTGAGATAGGCTTCGGCAACCGATTTCGCCGGCTCGCCGTCCACCTGGATCTTGGCGTTGAGCTTGCGCAGCTCGTCGGCCGTCAGGCTCTGGAAGATCGGCGCCAGGATTTCCTGGATCTTCGGGTTTGCCTGCAGCACCGCCTCGCGGATGATCGGCGTCGGCGCATAGACCTGCTGCACGCTCTTGTCGTCTTCGAGAACCGTCAGTTCGGCCGCTTCGATGGCGCCGTCCGTGCCGTAGACCATGGCGGTGTTGACGCCGTTGGTCTGGTCGGCCGCAGCCTTGATCGTGGCCGCCGTATCGCCGCCCGACAGCACGACTTCCTGATCCGGCTTCAGCGTGAAGCCGTAGGTCGTCTGGAAGGCGGGCAGGGCGCCGGCGGAATTGACGAATTCGGCCGAGGCCGCAAGCTTGGCGGCACCGCCGCCCGAAACCCACTTGCCGAAATCGGACATGGTTTTCAGCTTGTTCGGGCCGGCAACGTCGTTGCGCACCGCAAGCGCCCAGGTGTTGTTGGCGGGCGAGGGCGTCAGCCAGACGATCTTGTTGGCGTCATAGTCCAGCTTCTTGGCCATCTCGTAGCCCTGGTCGAGGTTCTTCCAGGCGGCGTCGTCGGCCTTGTTGAAGAAGAAGCCGGCATTGCCGGTATATTCCGGATAGATGTCGATTTCGCCTGCGGTGATCGCCTTGCGCACGACGGGTGTGGCGCCGAGCGCGATCCGGTCCTGCGTCTTGATGCCGTTGGCTTCGAGCGCGAGCGCGATGACATTGCCGAGCAGCGTGCCTTCGGTATCGATCTTCGACGAAACGACGACGTCCGCGGCGTGCGCGGCGCCGGCCGCAAAGACGGCAAGCGAGGCGGCAAGTGCGAGTTTCTTAAGCATGATTATCCCCTTGGTTGAACACCGATAAACGTCGCGAAAGCCCCGGACGCGAAGCCTGCGCGCATGAAAACATGGCCGGCAGGTCGGCGTCGGGCCATCATGCCGGAAATACGTGCGTCATGGAAATAGTGTGCGTACCCGAAAATTCGATGCCCGAAAATCGAAGCAGCCCCCTCCAGTATTCGCTGTCGCGGCGCGATTATGGCTGTGGATGCAGACCGTTGCGCGGAATTGCATTCCCTTTTCCAAGGCCGGCGCGATTTGTTTTTGTCCCCTTGCGTGTTTCCACGGTGTTCCGGTTGCTTATTCTCGGTTCTTTCGCCGTCCGGATTTCTTGGGTGACCGGACGATAGCCTGCACCCGCGCGGACAGGGATATCTTTTTTCGCGAACACGTCATATCCTGCGCCTTTTCAATCCTTTCCGGAGAAAGACTTGCATCTCGGCGCCCTCTTCATCGCAAGCCATGTCCTCTCTTCAGGCTCCATGCGCCAGACGGCGCGCCGCTTCGACATCTCCGTCTCGACCGTATCGGCGGCAATCGACAACCTGGAGACGGAGCTTGCCCTGAAACTCGTCGAGCGCTCCTCCGGCGAACTGGTCGTCCTGCTGGCCGGCGGCAGGGTGGAGGAGGGGCTGGCGCCGATCCTGGCTGCGACGCAGCAGCTCGCCAGCAGGCTTGGCTATCATGAAGCGGAGGCTTACGGACGATGGGCCGCGCGCATCCCCGTCAAGCTGGTGACGATGGAGCGCTATCTGGAAGTCGCCGACCAGGGCAGCATCAACAGGGCGGCCCGCCGCCTGCGCCTCGGTCAGCCGCAGCTTTCGCTGCAGATCGCCAATCTTGAGAAATTCCTGCGCCACCGCCTCTTCGAGCGCCAGGCGCAGGGCTCGGCGCTGACGGAGGAGGGCCGCTTCGCCTACACGGTCTTTTCGACCATCAGCCTTGCCTGGAACGAGCTGAAATCCGCCGCCGACGAGCGCTACCAGCGCACCGCGCGCTCGCTGCGCATCGGCGCCATCATCCCGACAGGCTCGGAAAGCTGGGTGGCGCGCTGCCTCGGCAGCCTTGTCGCCGAATGGAATACCGGCCGCAACAAGAACGCCTTGTCGCTGGTCTCCATGACCGCCGACGACCTGCGCGAGGCGCTGAAATCTGGCCGCATCGACGTCGCCATCCTCGATTCCGTCTTCGGCCTGGAAAGCTTCCGCCACCGCGAATTGCTGCGCACCGATATGGTGGCGATCGCCCCGCCCGGCAGCACGGAGGAGACCGCCGCCGATCTGATCGCCGGCCATCCGATCTGCACGCCGAGCCCGCGCACCGGCATCGGCCATGCCGCCATGGCCTTCGGTTACGACCGCACCCTGCACCGCCGCTTCCGCGACCGGGACATTACCGCGGCGGATTCGCTGCCCGTCATCGTCGATCTTGTCGCCAATCACGGTTACGTCTCCTTCCTCGGCCGCGTCAGCGCCATGCCGCTCGCCGACCGGGTGCGCATCGTCGAACTCACGGAACCGATGCCCATGTCCTACCACGTCGCCTTCAACCATCGGAAAGCCGCCGCTGACGCTTGCGACCTGCTGATCGCGACCGTTGCGAAAATAGTCCCGGCCCCTGTCGCGCAAAGCTCCGCCTTCGCTTAAACAGGCGGAGAAACGGGAAGGATTCGGACATGACGGTTTTGCTGGAAGTATGCGTCGACAGCGCCCAGGGCCTTGCGGCGGCAATCGAGGGCGGTGCCGGCCGTATCGAGCTTTGCTCGGCGCTGGAGCTTGGCGGGCTGACCCCGCTGCCCGGCCTGATGCGGATCGCGGCTGCAGCGCCGATCCCCGTCTATGCGATGATCCGCCCCCATGCCGGCCCCTTCATCTTCGACGCGACGGACGAGAAGGCGATGCTGGCCGATATCGATGCGGTGCGCGCGGCCGGTCTCGCCGGCGTCGTCATCGGCGCCAACCGGCCGGATGGTGCGCTCGACATGCCGCTGATGCGGCGTCTCAAGGCCCATGCCGCCGGCCTTGGCTCGACCCTGCACCGCGCCTTCGATCTGGTGCCGGACCCGGATGCCGCGCTGGAACAGGCGGTCGAACTCGGCTGCGAGCGCATCCTGACCTCCGGCTGCGTGCCGAAGGCGATCGACGGGCTGGAAACGCTGAAGCGCATCTCCGCCAAGGCCGCCGGCCGCATCTCCATCATGCCCGGCAGCGGCGTGCGCCCCGCCAATGCCGCCGAAATCCTGCGCGCAACAGGCGCGCGCGAGATCCACGGCTCCTGCAGTTCGCCCGTCGCCAGCGCCGACCCGCGCGCCGTCGCCTTCGGCTTCGACGTGCCGACTGCGAACCGCACCGATGTCGCGGTCGTCAGGCAGATGCGGGCGGCAATTGACAAGCTTTAGCCGGCAACCCTGATCACGGCCTTGATGAGGCCGCTCTTCTCATGCGCCCAGCGGGCGAGATCGCGCGGCGCGTCGGCAAGCGTGGTGCGATGGGTAATCAGCTGATCGACCGGCACGAGGCCCCTGGCGATCGAATCCGCCACATGCTCGAAATCGGCCCGCGTCGCGTTGCGGCTGCCGATCACCATCATTTCGCGCTTGTGGAATTCCGGATCGGAAAAGCGGATATCGTCCTTCACGACGCTGACCAGCACCAGCGCGCCGCCATGGGCGACGTAGAGAAAGGCCTTTTCCATCGAGGGGCCGTAGCCGGTCGCGTCGAAGACGGCATCGAAACCGTCGCCGTCCGTCTTCGCCTTCACCGCCTCCGCAGTGCCCTCGCTGGCGATGATGCCGGAGGTGAAGCCGAAGCGCGCCGAGGCCATTTCCAGCCGCTCCGCGCTGGTGTCGAGCAGCGTCACCTCATGGCCGGCAATGCGCGAGAAGATGGCAGCACCGAGCCCGATCGGGCCTGCGCCGATCACGAGCGAGCGTGACCCGGCAGGCGCCATCGAGCGGCGCACGGCATGCGCCCCGATCGCCAGGAACTCCACGGTCGCTGCGGCTTCGAGGCTGAGGCCCCTGGCGGCATAGAGATTGCCGGCCGGCACCGCGATTTCCTCGCAGAAGGCGCCGTCCGTATGCACGCCGAGAACCTTGATATTGGTGCAGCAATTGGCCTTGCCCTGCCGGCAGGCCACACAGGTGCCGCAGGAAAGGTAGGGATTGACGATGACGGGCGTGCCGGCAGCCAGCGCCACGCCCTCGCCGGCCTCCAGCACGGTCGCCGAGATCTCGTGGCCCATGACGCGCGGATATTCGAGGAAAGGATGCTTGCCCTCGAAGATATGGTAGTCCGTGCCGCAGATGCCGACATGGCTGACGGCAAGCCGCACCCAGCCGGGCGCCGGTTTTTCGGGGGAGGGGCGCTCGACGAGATCGAGGACGCCGGGTTGGCGGCAAAGCACTGCTTTCATGATGGGTCTCGCATGGCTGAAATGAAGAAAGCCGGCCTCGGGCCGGCTTCGTTGTCGCGTCTGCCTCAGCCCGTCCGGCGCCGGCGCAGCTGGTCGAAATAGACGATCACGATGATCAGCAGGCCGGTGATGATGCGCTGCCAGAAGGAATTGACGTTCATCAGGTTGGCGCCGTTGTTGATGGTCGCCAGGATGAAGGCGCCGATCAGCGGCCCGTGCACGGAGCCGACCGCGCCGAAGAGCGAGGTGCCGCCGATGACCGAAGAGGCGATCGCCTGCAGCTCCCAGCCGTCGGCCTGTGTGGCGTTGCCGATGGCGATACGCGAGGCGAGCAGCACGCCGACGAAGGCCGCAAACGAGGCCGACAGGATATAGGCGAGATAGATCATGCCCTTGACGTTGACGCCGGAAAGGCGCGCCGCCTCCGCATTCGAGCCGACCGCGAAGAGATAGCGGCCCCAGCGGCTCAGATGCAGGAAGACGAAGGAGGGGATCGCCACCAGGATGACCATCCAGAACAGGCTGGGAATGCCGAGAAAATCGGCGCGGGCGAAATTGCTGAAGCTCTCGTCGGTGATGCTGATCGTCGAGCCGTTGGTAATCAGGAGGCCGATGCCGCGCAGCGAGGTCAGCGTCGCCAGCGTGATGATGAAGGGCGGCAGGCCCATATGCACGATGCCGAAGCCGTGGAAGGCGCCGATCGCGACGCCGATGGCAAGCGTCAGCGCGATCGCCGCCCAGAGCGGCACGCCCGCCTGCAACAGCCAGGCGATGATGACGGTGCAGAAGCCGACGATGGCGCCGACCGAAAGGTCGATGCCGGCGGTGATGATCACGAAGGTCTGGCCGAGCGCCAGGATCGCCGTCATCGCCCCCTGGCGCAGCAGGTTGGAAATGTTGAGCGGCGTCCAGAAGCTGGCCGTCGACAGGCCGAGCAGGACCCAGAGGAAGACCAGCAGGCCGATCAGCGTCAGGCCGAACAGGATGTTCATTTTCCGGCGCGGCGGCGGCGCGACGATTTCGGTGGGGGTGACAGTCATGAGTTTTCTCCCTCTTATTCTTCTGGCTCAGACGCCGATCGCTTCGCTGAGCACTTCTTCATGCGTCGCCGCGTGGAAATCGTGGCTTGCGACCAGCCTGCCGCCACGGAAGACATGCAGCCGGTCGGCCAGTTCGTAGACCTCCGGCAGGTAGGAGGAGATGAGGATGATGCCTGCCCCCTCCTTCAGAAGCTTGGCGAAGAGCCGGTAGATTTCCGCCTTGGTGCCGACGTCGACGCCGACGGTCGGCTCGTCGAAGATGAAAAGCCGCGCCCCGTGGGAGAGCCACTTGCCGATGACGATCTTCTGCTGGTTGCCGCCCGACATGCTGGAGGCGGCAACGCGCCGGCTCGGCGTCTTGATGCTGAGATCGCGGATCTGCTTGTCGGCATTGCCCGATTCGCGCGTGTGGTTGATGACCGGGCCGTGGCTCAGCCGGCCGAACACCGGCAGGTTGATGTTGAGGCCGATCGGCAGGTTGAGGCAGAGCCCCTGGTCGCGCCGGCTTTCGGGCGCCAGCGCAATGCCGAGTTCCATCGCGGTGCGTTCGTTCCTGATGTCGACGCGCTTGCCCATCCAGTGGATTTCGCCCGCACTTGTCGGCTGGCGCCCGTAAAGCCCGAGCGCGAATTCGCTGCGCCCGGCGCCGATCAGCCCGTAGAGCCCGACGATCTGCCCTGCCTTGACGGTGAGCGACACGTCCTCGAAGCCGGGGCCGGAAAGGCCGCGCACGTCGAGGATCGTCTCGCCGGGCGCAATCTCTTCCTTGTGGTAGATCTGCTCGATCGAGCGGTTGATCATCAGCGCGATCAGTTCGGCCTCGTTGGTCTCGCCGATCAGCCGCGTGCCGACATGCGTGCCGTCGCGCAGGACCGAGACGCGGTCGGCCAGCTCGAACACTTCTTCCATGCGGTGGCTGATATAGACGATGGTGACGCCTTCGCCCTGCAGGCGGCGGATCAGCTTGAAGAGCTGCGCCGATTCCTGGCGCGTCAGATAGGCCGTCGGCTCGTCGAAGATCAGGAATTGCGTGCCGCGCATGGCCGCGCGCGCGGTGGCCACAAGCTGCTGCTGGCCGATCGTCAGCGAACTCAGGAGCGCGCCGGCCGGCAGGCCGAAGCCGAGATCGTCGAGCACGGCCTGCGCCATCTTCTCCATCTGCTTGCGGCGCATCAGCCCGTAGCGGTTGACCTCGTCGCCGAGGAAGAGGTTGGCGGCAACCGTCAGGTGCCGGCAGAGCACGACCTCCTGGTGTACGGCGTTGATGCCGCGGGCGATCGCCTCGTTCGGCGTCGACAGGCCCACCGGATGGCCGCACCACAGGACCTCGCCGGCCGTGCGGGTGATGACGCCGGTGAGCAATTTGATAAGGGTGGATTTGCCGGCGCCGTTTTCGCCGACGATGGCGTGGATTTCGCCGGCAAGGAAGGTCATCGTCGCCGGTTTCAGCGCCTGCACGTGACCGTAGTTCTTCTGCAGGCCTTTCAGTTCGAGGATGGGCGATCCGGCCGCAATTCGATTGGCTTCTTTCAGCGTGGCGCTGTCATCGTGGCGATGACTGACCTCTTCCAGTCCGACCATGGACCTCTCCTCCTCTTGTCACGTCCGTTCCATCCCCGGCAAACCATACCATCGGATGGAAAAGGCCGCGCCGGTTTTTGCAGCCGGCGCGGCCCGTCTGTCGCCTTACTTGATCTTCGGGTTCAGAAGCGCGTCGATCTTCGGATCGGCCATGTTCGCCTTGGTGACGAGGTTGGCGCCGGTATCGACGTTTTCGGCCACCTTCTCGCCCTTGGAGACGGCAAGCGCGGTCTTCACGCCGTCATAACCCATGCGGTAGGGGTCCTGGACGACGAGGCCGGCAATGGCGCCGTCCTTGAGGAAGCCGACGGTCTTGTCGTCGCTGTCGAAGCCGATGACCTTGATCTTGTCGCCGAGCTTGTTTTCGGCGATCGCCTGGCCCACGCCCTGCGCCATGATGAGGTTGGAGGCGAAGACGCCGACGAGGTTCGGGTTGGCCGTGATCAGGTCGGTCATCATGTTGAGGCCGGTCGTGGCCTGGCCGTCGCCATACTTGTCGGCGATGACCTTCAGGCCCGGATGCTTGGTCTTGATCTGGTCAAGGAAGCCTTCGCGGCGCTGTTCCAGCGAGCCGACGCCCGGCAGGTTGGTGAGAAGCACGACGTCGCCTTCTTCCTTGCCCGTCATCTCCTTGATGGCGGCGGCAAGGCCGTCAGCGGCGATGCGCCCGCCCTGGACGTTGTCGGTCGTCAGGAACGACTTGAACGACTTGGAATCGGCAGCCGAGTCGATGCCGATGATCGGAACGGACTTGGCGGCCTCGTCGATCGGCTTGCCGAGCGCCTTAAACTCGGTCGGCGAGATGACGATGGCGGCAGGCTTGCCGGCAACGGCGTTCTCGAGAATGCTGATCTGGCCGTTGATGTCGGATTCGGCCTGCGCGCCGAGTTCCGGCACGTTGACGCCGAGATCCTTGCCGGCCTTGCGCGCGCCGGCCAGAACGATCTGCCAGTAGAAGGACGTCGTGTCCTTGACGATGATCGGGATCGTCACGTCGGCGGCAAAGGACGCGGCCGGCATCGCCGTCGCGATGACGGCAGCGCCTGCAAGCGCCGTAAAGGCACGGCGCGACAGAAGGGATTTCACGATGCTCATAAAGGTTCTCCTCTCAGGGTGCGTTCTCCTCCAATGAAACCGGACCGCTGAACGCAGGCGGACGATTTTTATCGATAAAAAACATTTGCGTTGAGAAGCTAGCCGAGGCGCAAACAAATTGCAAGTGCGCTGATTTCGCCTTCGCGGCCTGCTGAATTTCTTCCCAAGTAATTGTTTTTATTTCAAATATATAAAGACCTGAAATAAGGTCCTCAGTCGAACTGCACCTCGTGCGGATGCACGACGCCCTTCTTCAAAATCAGGTTGCCGTACAGCCGGAACTCCGTCGTCGCGACGATATAGGCGGCCTTGCGGGCCATCTCGTAAAAGGCGAACCGTTCGACGGAGGCGATGGAAAAATCGCCGGCGCGGCGGGTGACGATCGCCTGGAATTCGGCGCAGACCTCCGGCACCGCCTTCGGGTCGCCCACCACTTCCATGCGCCATGCCGATTGCGGCACGAACGTATCGAGCGGCATGTGGGTGAGGATCGCCTCGGCCATGGCGGTGGCGCTCACGCCATCGGCGCGGATGACGTCAGGCCCCATGCTGCTTGCCGGGAAATTGGCGTCGGCAATGACGATATCGTCGCCGTGCCCCATGCTTTTGAGCGCATGGAGCAGGTCGGGGCCGAGAAGCGGGTGAATACCTTTCAGCATGGCGGTTCCTCAGACGCGGACGGCTTCTTCGCCGAGCGGGGCGGCGGTGAGCGTGTAGGGTTCGAATTCGGGATAGAGGCCGGCCGGCAGCTGCGGCTCGAAATTCTCCATGTTGCGCGCAAGGCTGGCGGGCTTCGCCGTGCCGATCAGCACCGAGGAGACGACCGGGTCGCGCAGCGGAAACTGCAGGGCAGGGGCGGCAAGCGGCAGGCCGTGGCGCCTGGCCACCTCTTCCATCGCGCCCACTTTGGCAAGCACGTCCTCGCTCGCCGGCATATAGTCGAAATGCGAGCCCGGCACCGGCCCGGTTGCCAGGATGCCGGAATTGAACACGCCGCCGACGACGAGCGAGGTGCCCTTTTGCCGGCAGAGCGGAATGAGTTCGGCAGCGGCCGAGCGGTCGAGCAGCGTATAGCGGCCGGCAAGCAGGATCGTGTCGATATCGGCGTTGCGCATCACGTCCAGGCAGACCGGAACCTCGTTGACGCCAAGGCCGAAAGCCTTGATCGCGCCCGAGGATTTCAGCTGTTCCAGCGCCTTGACGCCGCTGTCGAGGAAGTTCTTCAGATGCACGGCGTTTTTGGCCGCGCCATGCGTATAGGCGCCGATATCGTGCACGAAGAGGATATCGATGCGGTTCAGCCCGAGACGCGCATAGGAAAAATCGACCGAGCGCATGATGCCGTCATAGGAATAGTCGTAATCGGCATCGAAGGAGAGCGGCTCGACATAGCTGTAATCGGGAACCGTGCCCGTCGGCACCGGGCGCAGCAGGCGGCCGACCTTGGTGGAGAGCACATAGTCGTTCTCCGGCTTGTCGCGCAGGAAATCGCCGACCCGCCGTTCGCCGAGCCCGAGCCCGTACCAGGGCGCCACGTCGAAATAGCGGATGCCGTGGCTCCAGGCCGCCTCCAGCGTTTCCATCGCCTGCTCGCGCGGGCAGGCGCGGTAAAGGCCGCCAAGCGCTGCGGCGCCGAAGCTGATTTCGGTCACTTCGAGCGCCGTCTTGCCGATCCTCCTCGTCTTCATCATTCCTCCTCGTGAAGACCTGAAATCCGTTCAATATTATCTAGAGCGTGGCGCCGAGATGCCACGGCACAAATTCGTTATCGCCATAGCCGAAAATTTCACTTTTCGTTTTCTTGCCGGAGGCGGTGTCGACGATCAGGTCGAAGATCTCGCGGCCCTTGGCGCTGATCGTCGCGTCGCCGGTGACGATCGTGCCGCAATCGATATCCATGTCCTCTTCCATCGAGGCATAGAGGGCCGAATTGCTGGCGAGCTTCAGCGACGGCGCCGGGCGACAGCCGAAGCAGGAGCCGCGGCCGGTGGTGAAGGCGATCATGTTCGCCCCGCCGGCAACCTGGCCGGTGGCCGAGACCGGGTCGTAGCCGGGCGTATCCATGAAGACGAGGCCGGGGGCGGTGACGCGCTCGGCATAACCGTAGACCGCCGTCAGCGGCGAGCGGCCGCCCTTGGCAACGGCGCCGAGCGACTTTTCGAGAATGGTCGTCAGCCCCCCGCGCTTGTTGCCCGGCGACGGGTTGTTGTCGAGCGAGGCGCCGTGCAGGGCGACGTAATCCTCCCACCAGGCGATCTTCTCGTCGAGCTTCCTGGCGACCTCTTCGCTGACGGCGCGGCTGCGCAGCAGGTGTTCGGCGCCGTAGATCTCGGAGGTTTCCGAAAGGATCGCCGTGCCGCCGGCAGCGGCCAGCAGGTCGGCCGCCACACCGAGCGCCGGATTGGCGGTAATGCCCGAAAAACCGTCCGAGCCGCCGCATTGCAACCCGATGATGATCTCGCTGATCGACATCGGCACGCGCTTTTCCCGGCCGACATCGGCGGCGATCTCGCGCAGCACGCCCATGGCGCGCTCGACCGCCCGGCGCGAACCGCCGGCGTCCTGGATGTTGAAATGCCGCTTGGAGGCGCCGGCCCCGCTCTGGCCGTACAGCGTCAGCTGGTTGACCTCGCAGCCGAGCCCGATCATCAGCACGCCGCCGAAATTCACATGCCGGGTGTAACCGGCAAGGGTCCGGTGCAGCACGTTCATGCCGTCGCCGGTCGAGCTCATGCCGCAGCCCTGGTCGTGCACGATCGGCACGAAACCGTCGATCCCGTCATAATGCGGCAGGATGGTGCGGTTGGCCTCGTCGGCAATCGCCCGGCAGACCGTGGTGGAACAGTTCACGCTGGCGATGATGCCGATATAGTTGCGCGTGGCTGCCCGCCCGTCGGCGCGGCGATAGCCCATGAAGGTGCGCGCCTTGTCTGCCGCGCTCGCCTCTTCCGGGGCGGAATTGGCCGATGCCGCCAGACGGTCGTTTTCGAAATGCAGGTTGTGGCTGTGAACATGGTCGCCGGCCTTCACGTCGGCCGTCGTGCGGCCGATCGCCTGGCCGTATTTGACGACCGGCGTGCCGAGCGGGATATCGGTAATGGCGACCTTGTGGCCGGCGTCGATCTTCTGCCGCACCGTCACGCCGGCAACGGGCGATCCCTCGGCGATCGGGGCCGTCGCGACCGCGACATTGTCTCCGGCCGACAGGATAATCCAGTTCTGTCTGTCCAATCTCTTCTCCCATGGCAACGCCGGCCGCATCGGTGCCCGTTGCCTCGACAAATGCGCATTGATTTTGTTTTTTATCTACAATAAACATTTTCAAGTCAACGGGAATATTGATCCTGTGGACGAGGGAGGCAAACAGCCGCAGGCGAGCGAAAATAAGATAAAACTCGCTTGAAGAGGCTTCTGGTCCGGCTATGCCCGTTCCTGTGGCGGGTATCATCGCCGTGTCGCTCGGGCGGAAAGCGGGGGTCTGATGGCAAGGCAGAATACGGTCTTCAAGGAAGCCTATAACCGGTATGCGGCGGCATTGCGCATGGATACCGCGCTGCCCTCCGAGCCGGAGATCGCCGCCCAGCTCGGCGTCAGCCGCAGCACGGCGCGCGCCATCCTCACCCGCCTCAGCGACGAGGGCATCATCCGCTGGAACAAGCGCCAGAAGATCGTCCTCCGCCAGCCGACCGACCGCGATCTCTTCCCCTCCGAAGAAACCGACAGCCTGCACGACATCATCGAGCGCAGCTTCATGCAGCGCATCCTCTCCGACGAAGCCGCCCCCGGCATGCAGATCAACGAGCTGGAGCTCGCCCGCGAGATCGGCACCGGCACGACCAGCGTGCGCGAATTCCTCATCCGCTTCTCCCGCTTCGGCCTGATCGAAAAACGCCCGAACAGCCATTGGACGCTGAAGGGCTTTACCCGCGAATTCGCGCTGGAACTGGCCGACGTGCGCGAAATGTTCGAACTGCACTCGGCCGCCGAATTCGGCAAGCTGCCGGCCGACCATCAGGCCTGGGCCGATCTGGCGGCCATCAGGGAGGAGCATGTCTCGGTGCTCTCGGACATCAACAACCGCTTCAAGGAATTCTCCGCCCTCGACGAGCGCTTCCACCTTCTGATCCACCGCGCCTCGAAGAACCGCTTCATCGCCGATTTCTACGACGCCATCGCCATCATCTTCCACTATCACTACCAGTGGAACAAGGCGGCCGCCCGCGAACGCAACGAGCGCGCCATCCACGAACATCTCGATTATATCGCCGCCCTCGAAGCCCGCGACCAGGCAAGGATCGAGGCCGCCTGCCGCATCCACCTCCGCTCGGCCCGCCAGACCCTGCTGCAGTCGATCCCGCAGAGTGCCGCCGAAAGCGCCTGAGCGCAGACGTCGGCTTCAAAAAAAGATGATCGCGAAGGGTGTGCCGTGCGGCCCCCTCATCCGGCCCTGCGGGCCACCTTCTCCCCGCTGGGTAGAAGGGGGAGCCCGCTGCACGGTTTGCAACGGGATGAGACGCTTCGATCGGGCGGGACGTTGCCGCCCCCCTTCGCCCCATCGGGGAGAAGGTGCCCGAAGGGCGGATGAGGGGGCCACACCGCACCACGCCAACCGATCAGCCTGTCTCTAATGCGACGCCGCCTCGCTCGCAGCGCCCCCCGTACCGCCAGCCTTCACGCCGCGCCCGACCGGAATGAGCCAGGTCGTCGCAAAGGTCAGCACCGCCACCACCACGACGCCCCAGAAACTCCAGTGCAGCGCCGCGTCGAAAATACCGCGCACCGCCGGATCGCCGGCAAGCTCCGAAAGCCCGGTCGGCTCGTTCAGCACCCTGTGCAGCCCGTCGGCCGCCTCACCCGTCGCGTAATGGTCGATCCCGGCATTGAGGACGGCGCCGAGCACGGTGGCGCCCAGCGTATTGCCGAGGCTGCGGGCAAAGATGATCGAGGCCGTGGCACTGCCGCGCATCGACCATTCCACGCTGTCCTGCACCAGCGCGATGCTGGTGAGGTTGATGAGCCCCATGCCGAAACCCATGAAGAAGGAGCCGGCGCCGGCAACGGCCGGGTGGCTCTCCGGCGTCAGGAACAGCAGGAAGAAGGCGCCGAAGGGAAACAGGAAACTGCCGACCCGCAGCGTGTTCCGGATGCCGAAGGCCTTGAAGAACCGGCTCGACAGCATCACCGACAGCGGCCAGCCGACCACCAGCATGGTGAGCGTGAAACCGGCAACGACAGGCGAGCGGCCGAGCACGCCCTGCACATAGATCGGCAGGATGGTCGAAAGGCCGATCAGCGCCATGCCGGCCAGCAGCATGCAGGCATTGCTGGTGGCGACAAGCCGCCGGCTCCACAGCGCGATGGAAATGATCGGCTCCGGCGTGCGCCTTTCCTGCAGCACGAAGAGGATGCCGATGACGACGAAGACGGCTGCCAGCGAGAGGAGAACCCAGGCCGGCGCGTCCGTCTCCGTCAGGATCGTCAGGAGCGCCACGATGGAAACCGAAAACAGGATGGCGCCGAGATAGTCGATCTTCGCTTGCCTGTGCGCCACGTCCTCCTTGAGGAAGATCAGGAAGGCGATGATCGAGAAGATGCCGATCGGCAGGTTGATCCAGAAGATCCAGGCCCAGGAGATCGTATCGACGATGATGCCGCCGGCAAGCGGCCCGACGACGGCCGACGTCGCCCAGACGGTCGCCATCACGCCCTGCACCTTGCCGCGCTCCTCCAGCTTGAAGAGGTCGCCGATGATCGTCATCGTCACCGGCTGGATCGCGCCGGCGCCGAGCCCCTGCATGAGCCGGAAGACGATGAGCGAGGCCATCGACCAGGCAAGCCCGCAGAAGAGCGAGCCGGCAAGGAAGACGAGGATGCCGCCGATCAGCACCGGCTTGCGGCCGAAAATATCCGAAAGCTTGCCGTAGATGACGGTCGTCGTCGACTGCGCCAGCAGGAAGGCGGAAAACACCCAGCTGTAATAGGTGAATCCGCCGAGCTGGCCGACGATGCGCGGCATGGCGGTCGCCACGATGGTCGCCTCGATCGCCACCATGAAGGTCGCGAGCATGATCGTGGCGACGACGAGCGTGCGGTTGGAGTGCTGGGCGGTGGCGGACATGGCGGACCTTTCGGAGCTTTCTCCGTGACGGGAAAACTGCTCTCGGTGGCGGGGCAGGTGCAACGTGTGATACCGGCAGTCTTTTATGCTCCTGCCGGTAGCAGGTAAAGCGCAAGTGATGCGCTTTTCTTCGGCCGCAGCGGTTTATACTGCTTCCGGCCCCGGCAAATTTCCAATACAAAGCAGTCTGCAATGGACGTTGCGGCGGGCTCAGCCGCAGCGAGGAGACCCGGCAGGCTGGGCCGCTCCGCTATCTGGATGGCGTTTGCGCCGGTTGCCCCAGTCAGGGTCCGATACATGCCCGCGAAGCCTTCGGCTCCGGGCACGGAAACGACAGGATATGATGACGGATGTTCTGGCTGCGAGCGGCGGCGTCAAACAGGTAATTTGCATCAACTGGGGCACGCGATACGGGCCGATCTTCATCAATCGGCTCTATGCGATGGTGGCGCGCAACATCACGCCGCCCTTCACCTTCACCTGTTTCACCGATTGCCGGGACAATCTGCACCCCGCCATCCTGTGCGAGGACCTGCCGCCGCTGGATGTGGAAATGCCGGTCAATTCGCGCGGCATCTGGCCGAAGGCCAGGCTCTGGGGGGAAAAGCTCGGCAGCCTCGCCGGCCCCGTCCTCTATCTCGACCTCGATCTCGTCATCGTCGCCTCCCTCGACGGTTTCTTCCGGATCGGCGGGCCTGACGATGTCGTCATGGCCCGTAACCAGACGACGCCCTTCGAAAGGCTCGGCCAGAGCTCGCTCTTCCGTTTCCCGGTCGGCAAGCTTCTGCCGCTGCAGGAAAAGTTCCGGGCCGATCCGCAGAAAGTGGCCGACGAATACGAATACGAGCAGCGTTTCGTCACCCGCAACGCGCCGGGCGGGGTAAAGTTCTTCCCGCGAAACTGGGTCCTGCATTTCCGCCAGGACTGTCACTGGCCCTTTCCGCTGAACTATTTCCTGACGCCGCGCCTGCCGGCCGGCGCCCGCGTCGTGCTCTTCCCGCGCGGCTTCCACCCGCAGAACGCCATCGACGGCAAGTTCGGCCCGCGCGGCCGCGGCGAAACGCGGCTCAAACATATCAGCGGCGTCTTCGACGCTACCCGACGCGACGGCAAGCAGCCCTTCCGCTACCTGCGCCACTATATATTGCCCACCCCCTGGGTGGCCGATCACTGGCGCGAATAGGAAAGCGGCAGGCGCGGCGGAACAATTTCCCGCCTCGCAAGTTTTCCGCTTCAGGAAAACCCCAGGGTGCTCCCATGCGTCTTCCTTTGTTTGCAGCATTGCTCTCCTTCACGGGCCTTGCCGCCGGCGCCAATGCGTCCGACGCCGAGTTCCTCAATTCGCTGGCGGGCGACTGGAGCGGCAGCGGCATGATCCTGACCAGGATCGGCGGCATGAAGGTCAACGTCTCCTGCAGCCTGAAATCCGACGCGAGCCCGACGACGGTCGCCATGAACGGCAATTGCCGCGCGCTTGCCGCCATCACCAGAAGCTTTTCGGCAAAGGTGAAGGCCGCCGGCCAGGGCTATACCGGCAACTATACCGGCCCCTCCGGCCGCCCCTCCAAACTCGTCGGCAGCCGCAAGGGCGATGCCCTCAACTTCGCCGTCACCTGGGCGCACGTGACCAATGGCGACCGCAGCGCCAGCATGATGATCGAAAAGGTCGGCCAGAACGGCCTGCGCCTGCAGACGGTCGACCGCGACCCCGCATCCGGCCGCGCGGTGGTCACAAGCCGCATCGACCTGCAGCGGCAGTGAGGGCGGGCGGCGAAGGCGCTTACGTTTGCTTACGTTTGCTTACGCAAACTTCGTAAGCGGGATCGGCAAACAATTTCAATATCTTGTCGGAGCGCTTACGGACTTACGAAGAATATTGCAAAACTTGGCTGGATGAACGCCCCCCATAATAAGAGTCGGGAATAGCTCCAATTTCGTAAGTTCGTAAGCGCAACTGCCAAGATGCTGAATTCATTGAGATAAGTCGCTTACGAAGTTTGAGAAAAACGCACTCCGCTTACAAACTTTGCCAGGCGCACCCCGGCCCGGATGGATCTGGCCGGACGCCGCGCTCTCCATCAATGCCGGGTAATGCTCGGCAGAGCGACGTTTGCAAAGGCTGGCTTGGTGATGAACTGCGCCTGAAAACAAATCAAGGAGAAGGGAAAATGGTGCCGCTTACGTGACTCGAACACGTGACCCCATCATTACGAATGATGTGCTCTACCGACTGAGCTAAAGCGGCAATCCGGCGGGAGAAGCTTGTCGCCCGCGATTTGCATGGGGCTGATACAGGCATTGCCGGAAGATTTCAAGCGCCCTCTTATGGCTTTGGCAAAAAAGCTGAAGCCTGTGGAAAGAGCATGTCGCGCAAAAGTGTGCAGCGGTTTTGCGGTAACGACATGCGTCAGACAAAAACCCGAAGCGCCGCCCGCTTCAAAGCGCCAGCCGCGCGCGCGCCGCCCGGTATTCGGCTTCCAGCCGGTCGACCAGCCTTGCCACCGGTTCCACGGCCTTGATCGCGCCGATGCCCTGGCCGCTGCCCCAGATGTCCTTCCAGGCCTTGGCGCCGCCGGTTGCCTGTTCGAAATCCATCTTCGAGGGGTCGGCTTCGGGCAGGTGGTCCGGGTCGAGGCCGGCGGCGCGGATGGAGGTTTTGAGGTAATTGCCGTGAACGCCGGTGAAATAGTTGGAATAGACGATGTCGGCGGCCGCACCCTCGACGATCGCCTGCTTGTAGGCGTCAGTGGCGCGCGCCTCCTCGGTCGCGATGAAGGGCGTGCCGATATAGGCCATGTCGGCGCCCATGGCCTCTGCCGCCAGGATCGCGCCGCCGGTGGCGATCGCGCCGGCAAGCAGCAGCGGGCCGTCGAACCATGCGCGGATCTCCTGCACCAGCGCGAAGGGCGAGAGCGTGCCGGCATGGCCGCCGGCACCGGCGGCCACCGCGATCAGCCCGTCCGCACCCTTGCGGATCGCCGAATGGGCGTGGCGGTTGTTGATGACGTCGTGCAGCACGATGCCGCCATAGGAATGCACCGCCGCGTTCACCTCCGGCACCGCGCCAAGCGAGGAAATGACCACGGGCACCTTGTATTTGACGCAGAGCATGAGGTCGTGCTCCAGCCGCCGGTTCGACATGTGGACGATCTGGTTGACGGCGAAGGGGGCGGCCGGCCGATCCGGATGCGCCGCATTATAATGGGCAAGCTCCTCGGTGATCATCGCCAGCCACTCGTCGAGCTGGCTTTCCGGCCGCGCGTTCAATGCCGGGAAGGCGCCGATCACGCCGGCCTTGCATTGCGCCAGCGTCAGCGCCGGATGCGAGACGATGAACAGCGGCGAGCCGACCACCGGCAGCCGGAGATTGTCCTTGAGGATTGCGGGCAGGGCCATGTCTCACCGCTTTGACGTTTACGAAAACGTCAATTGATTAGCAGAGCCGGCGCCCGGCGAAAAGGGCTGGAAGGCAAAGTGCCCGCGCTTTTCCGTAATCCTGTCCACTTTCGGAATATCTAATGGAGCTTCGCAGCCCTGCGCGGTGCGGCTTTTCCCCGGCCGATGCGGTTGCGCAAGGGCTGCAAGGCTTGCGGTTTGCCGCACTTGCCGCTACCGAATTTTGACGGGCATTCAATCCCTGAAGCATGTCGCGCAAAAGCGTGCGGCGGTTTTGCGGTAACGACATGCGAAAACAGGAGCCTGAAGCGTGGCAGGCGATCTGAAAAGGTCGCGACACGTTTTAGGGGGGGGCGATGCCGGCACCAAATGTGAAGGGCCTGACGTGAGCGGATTAGAAACGGCTATCAGAACTGCGCTCGACAATTCCGACCGCGACAATGCGGAGGTTCGCGCGCGCATCTACCAGTCGGCCCGCCAGGCGCTGGAAGCCGGCCTGCGCAAGCAGGATATTACCGATGCCGATGTGGTGGCCCATCACCGCCATCGTCTCGAAACCACGATCCACACGATCGAGAGCGAGGAGCGCGCCCGCCTCCACCCGCGCCAGGGGCCGCCGGAAGTGCCGGTCCCGCCGGTCGTGGAAATGCCCGAGCCCGCCCCGCACGCGCCGGAGCCTGCCTATCCTGCGGCCGAACCCGCCTATCGCGAGGGCGAGGACGACCACCTTGCCGTCGTCGGCGAAACGCGCGGCCACAGTGCCGCCGGGCGCCGGGACGATCCGGGCCTCGACGATGCCAGCCTGGACGACGTTCACGCCGGCCGCGCCGGCCAGCTCGGCGCCGCCCCCGAGAGTGAGATGCTGGGCGAGATGCGCGGCGAGAGGCGCGCGGCGGAAGACAGGCGCGCCGGCATGGATTTCCGCCCCGAACGGGCCGCCGTGCGCCGCAAGCCGCGCAAGTTCTTCTCGCGCCTGCTCGTCTGGTGTGTGGTTCTCGCCTTCATCGGCACGGGCGGCTGGTGGGCCTATACGTCGGGCCTGCTGAAGACCGCCGCCGAGCGCGACACCAGCGTCGCCAATCCGCCCGCCAGCACGCAGCCGGAAGATTTCGACGGCGGGGAGGCTGCTGCCGGCGGCACGCCCGCCCATGTCGACGAACCCGTGACGATCGACCCGCAGAACGGCTTTTCGGCGGACTGGATCGAGGTCTTCAAGCCGGCCGATGCCGGTAAGATCGAGAACGGCCCGCGCGCGCGCACCGAAAACGTCACCGAAACCGAAGGCCCGGCCGTGCGCCTGACGTCGCAGAGCGGCAATACGGACGGCAACATTGCCATCAGCGTTCCCGCCAGCGTGCTGCAGCAGCTTGCCGGCAAGTCCTCCACCATCGCGCTGACCCTGCAGTCGACCACCGACGAGCCGACGCAGATCACCGTCGAATGCGATTTCCAGTCGCTCGGCAGTTGCGCCCGTCACCGTTTCAGCGTCACGCGCGAAAAGTCCGACGCGCTGCTGCAGGTGCGTTTCGACCGCTCGCTGGCGCCCAGTTCGCCCGGCCGGCTGATGATCAACAGCGATGTCGACGGCAAGGCGCGCGGCATCAATCTCTTTGCCGTGCGCATCCTGCCGGGCCAGTAAGGGCGCGCGGTCGCCCCGGCGGGCCTATTTCAGAAAGCCGGGGCCGGAGCCGATGATCTTGTCGTCCAGCGCGCCGATCGCTTGCTTGTCCTTGCCGTCGTAATCCATCGTCTTCAGCATGTGGCGGATGAGGTTCAGCCGCGCCCGGCGCTTGTCGTTGGCGTGGATCACGGTCCAGGGCGCAAATTCCGTGTGCGTCTCCTTCAGCATCCGGTCGCGCTTCTGGCTATAGTCGTCCCATTTGCGCAGCGCCGCGATATCCATCGAGGAGAGCTTCCACACGGCGAGCGGGTCGTGGCGCCGGTCGTGGAAACGCTTGATCTGCATTTCCCGGCCGATATCGAGATAGAATTTGAAGAAATAGATGCCCTCGTGGGCGATCACCTTCTCCACGTACGGCGCCTGGTTGAGGAAATCCTCGTATTGTTTCGGCGTGCAGAAGCCCATGACCGGCTCCACGCCCGCCCGGTTGTACCAGGAGCGGTCGAACAGCACGAATTCGCCCGAGGTCGGAAACTGGGCGATATAGCGCTGGAAATACCATTGGCCCTGTTCGCGCTCGGTCGGCTTGGCAAGCGCCACCACGCGGGCAAGGCGCGGGTTCATATGCGCCGAGGAGGCCTGGATCGCGCCGCCCTTGCCGGCCGCGTCGCGCCCCTCGAACAGCGCCATCACCCGTTTGCCCGTCGCCTGCAGCCAGAACTGCACCTTGACGAGCTCGACCTGCAGCTTCTGCAGCTCCTCGTTATATTCGTCTTCCTCGAGCTTTTTCTTGTAGGGATAGTCGCCCGATTCCAGCGCGTGTTCGTCCACCCAGTCGGGCAGGGCGGGATCGTCTATGTCGAAGACGCGCCTCTTGCCCCTGATCTCCAGCTCCACGGCTCTGCTTTCGACGTCCTCGGCCATCGTCTCCTCCTGCGCCAGATGAATTGGCTTTTGTCAGGCGAACATATTTACCGTTGAAAATCAAATCCGTTGCGGCGGCAGGGCGCAATCGGCCCTGGCGCGCTGCGGCTTTTCGAACAAGTTTTCCAAACGGAAAACTTCTGTCATGAAAGGCGGCTATCAGGCAGAGTTTGAATGTAAAGAAAAACGAATCGATGCCGCGAGGGGCGCTTTGGAAGACGAGAGGTCGTGGACGAAAAACCTGTTGGCGCGCATCCGGCGCGAACGCCCGGTTTTGCTGGCGACGCTGCTGAGCGCGCTGGTGGCGCTGGCCGCGGGCATGAACAAGTGGATCGTGCTCGCCCTGCTGCTCGTCATGGTCCTGACCGCGCTTTTCAACGAGGCGCCGGTCATCAAGCCCGATGTCGCCGAGCCGGCCGAGCCCGAGCCCGAACTGCCGCCGAGCCGCCTGCCGGAAGTCTCCGCCACGCTTGCCAGCCTCGATATTCCCGTCATGGTGCTCTCGCAGGATGCCTCCGTGCTCTTCCAGAACCGGGCGGCCGAAAAGGCCTTCGGCGAGGTGACGCTCGGCTCCCACATCTCGGCGCGGCTGCGCTCGCCCGGCGTGCTCGACATGGTGCGCGAGACGATCGCCACCAACGCCCCGAACCAGATCGAGCATTCCGAGCGGTTGCCCTCGGAGCGCGTCTATATCGTGCGCAGCGCCCCCGTCGAGTTCAAGGACGACGACGGCCGCAACGAGCGCTATTACATCCTCTCCTTCCGCGACATTTCCGAGGTGCGCCGCATCGACCGCATGCGCTCGGATTTCGTCGCCAATGCCAGCCACGAGCTGCGCACGCCGCTCGCCTCGCTGCGCGGCTTCATCGAAACCATCCAGGGGCCGGCCAAGAACGACCAGAAGGCGCAGGCCCGTTTCCTCGGCATCATGCTCGACCAGACGACGCGCATGAGCCGGCTGGTCGACGATCTCCTGTCGCTCTCCAGGCTGGAGCTGAAATCCCATCTGGCGCCGGACGAGAAGGTGGATCTCGTGCCGCTTCTCGGCCATGTGCGGGATTCGCTGCTGCCGCTCGCCAGGGATGTCGGCGTCTCGATCAACCTGCATCTGCCGGAAGGCAAGGTCGAAGTGCTGGGCGATCGCGACGAGCTCGTGCAGGTCTTTGAAAACCTGATGGAAAACGCCTGCAAATACGGCCAGGAAGGCGAGGTCGTCGATGTCTGGCTGAAAAACGGACCCGGCCAGCCGGTGGAGGTCAGCGTCGTCGACAAGGGGCCGGGCATCCCGGCCGAACACGTGCCGCGCCTGACGGAGCGTTTCTACCGCGTCTCCATCGAGGACAGCCGCTCCAAGAAGGGCACGGGCCTGGGGCTTGCCATCGTCAAGCATATCCTGACGCGCCACCGTGCACGGCTGGTCGTCAAATCCGAGGTCGGCAAGGGCACGGACTTTACCGTGCGTTTCTGACGCAATATGTCGCACACAAATTGGCGGCATCATGTTTTTACATTAAATATCAATAATTTAAGCTGTCATAAATGTTTCACCGATTTGACATAAAAGGGCGGGGCTTAAGGCGCTAAGAGAGTCCTGCCGATGAAAAAAGGCAATGCGAGGGCCTCTTCGAGGCCGCACTCACACAAGCCCAAATGCCGGGAGATTCAAATGAACACCTTTAAACTTACTGTTGCCGCGCTCGCTGCAACCGCCGCTTTCGCTGGCGTTGCCGTCGCCCGCGACCAGATCCAGGTTGCCGGTTCGTCCACCGTCCTGCCTTACGCAAAGATCGTTGCCGAGTCCTTCGGCGAGACCTTCACCAACTTCAAGACGCCGGTCGTCGAATCCGGCGGCACGGGCGCTGGCCTGAAGGAATTCTGCAAGGGCGTCGGTGAAGACACGATCGACGTTGCCAACGCTTCGCGCCCGATCAACAAGAACGAAATGGAAGCCTGCAAGGCTGCCGGCGTAACGGACATCCAGGAAGTCAAGATCGGTTATGACGGCATCGTCTTCGCAACCGATGCTTCCAACCCGGACGTCGCCTACGTTCCCCAGGACATCTACAAGGCCCTCGCCGCCCAGGTCGTCGTTGACGGCAAGCTCGTCGCCAACCCCTACAAGAAGTGGTCCGAAGTCAACCCGAAGCTTCCGGCTGTTGATATCGCTGCCTATATCCCCGGCGAAAAGCACGGCACCCGCGAAGTCTTCGAACTGAACGTTCTCGCTACTGGCTGCAAGGCTTCCGGCGCCCAGGACGTCATCGCCAAGGAAATCGCCGACAAGGCCGCCCAGGCCAAGGCTTGCGTCGCAGTCCGCAAGGACGGCGCTGCTGTCGACATCGACGGCGACTATCCGGAAACGCTGGCACGCATCGCCGCCAACAAGACCGGCGTCGGCGTCTTCGGCCTCTCCTTCTACGAAAACAACGCCGACAAGCTCAAGGTCGCTTCCATGAGCGGCATCGTTCCCTCCACGGAAACGATCGCCAACGGCACCTATCCGGTTTCCCGCCCGCTGTTCTTCTATGTCAAGAAGGCACATCTGGGCGCCGTTCCCGGCCTGAAGGAATATGTCAACTTCTTCGTATCCGACCAGATGATCGGCCCTGACGGCCCGCTCGTCGAATACGGCCTCGTTGCCGCTCCGGACGCAGAGCGCGACGCGATCCGCAAGGACGTGGAAGCCGGCAAGACCATGTAATGAACTTTGCCGGCGCGACGCTTGGGGGTGTCGCGCCGGCATTGCTTTTCCGTCCGGCGCATGAGGCGGCGGGCGGGCGAACTTCTTCTCCATGATATTGAAGCCGATGGCATGCTCCTGGAGCTGCCGGGCTCTTTGGGGGCTGTGGGCCTGGGGACGTAAAGAATGAGCACATCCATCCTACTCTTGTGCCTGGTGGTGATCGGCGCCGTTGCCTATGTGGCTGCGCGCAGCCGCGCGACCGCGCTTTCCGGCGGCAGGTCTTCCGCCCTGCATTCGCGGCCGGCCTATTACGGCTCCTATGCCGCGATCTGGGCCATGCTGCCTTCCCTGATCGTCCTGTGCGTCTGGCTGGCCGCCAGCCCGGGCATCATCTCCTCTTCCGTCCGCGGCAGCTTTCCGGCCGACGTGAAGGCCCAGCCGGCCGTCCAGCAGGACCTGGCCTACAGCATGGTCGTCACCGTCGCCCGCGGCCTCAACATGCTGACGTCTGACGAGGCTTCCGCCCTCTCGGCCGATCCGGCCGGCCTGCAGGCAAAGCTCAGCGAAAAGGGCGTGCCGCTCGCCGGCGAGCCGCAACCCTACATGATCGACGCCGCCAAGGCGCTGAACGCCGAGAGCGCGACGAGCCGCCTGTTCATGACGGCGATCGTGCTGCTGCTTTCGGTTGCCGGCGCCTTCTACGCGCTGCGCTCCATCGCCCCGCGCTTCCGCGCCCGCAACCGGGTCGAGCGCGTCATGCTGTGGGCGCTGCTCCTCGCCTCCTCCATCGCCATCCTGACGACGATCGGCATCGTGCTGTCGATGCTGACGGAAGCCGGCCGCTTCTTTGCGGTCGTTCCCTTCGCCGACTTCTTCTTCGGCACCGTCTGGGATCCGCGTTTTGCCGGCGCCGGCGGCTCCTCCTTCGGCCAGTTCGGCCTCATCCCGCTGCTGCTCGGCACGCTCTATATCGGCCTCGTCGCCATGCTGGTCGCCGTACCGGTCGGGCTTTTCGCCGCCATCTACATGGCCGAATACGCCTCGCCCAAGGTGCGCTCGCTCGCCAAGCCGCTGCTGGAAGTGCTGGCCGGCATCCCGACGATCGTCTACGGCTTCTTCGCGCTTGTCACCGTCGGACCCTTCCTGCGCGATTTCTCGGCTCAGATCAGCGGCCTTCTCTCCGGCAGCTACACCAACTTCATCCAGGCGCAGAGCGTTCTGACGGCCGGCATCGTCATGGGCATCATGCTGATCCCCTACGTGTCCTCGCTGTCGGACGATATCATCACCGCCGTGCCGCGCGCCCTGCGCGACGGCTCGCTCGGCCTCGGCGCCACGCGTTCGGAAACCATCAAGAAGGTAGTGCTGCCGGCCGCCCTGCCGGGCATCGTCGGCGCGCTGCTGATGACCGCCTCGCGCGCCATCGGCGAAACCATGATCGTCGTTCTGGCCGCCGGTGTCGCCGCCCGCATCCAGATCAACCCCTTCGAGCCGATGACGACCGTGACCGTCAAGATCGTCAACCAGTTGACCGGCGACCTTGAGTTCACCTCGCCGCAGACGCTGGTTGCCTTCGCGCTCGGCATCACGCTGTTCTGCATCACGCTTTGCCTCAACATCTACGCACTCTATATCGTGCGCAAATACCGGGAGCAGTACGAATGACGAATATTGTTTCTCCCGTCGCCGGCGTCACCGTTTCCAAGGCCCCCGCGCGCCGCGACATCGGCATCAAGCGCCGCTATGCCGCAGAACGTCGCTTCCAGGCCTATGGCATCGCCGCCATCGCCTTCGGCCTCGTCTTTCTCTTCATCCTGCTGTGGACGGTCATCAGCAACGGCTATACCGCCTTCCAGCAGACGGCCATCACCCTGCCGATCGAGTTTGCCGAGAAGACCATCGACCCGGACAACAAGCGCGCGCGCGATCCTTCGGTGCTGATTGCCGCCAACTATCCGGTCCTGCTGCGCGACGCGATCGTCAAGCAGCTCGGCATCAACCCGTCGAGCCGCCCCGACGTGCGCGACGCGGCCAACATGATCTCGAAGGGCGCGCCGATCCAGCTGCGTGACATGGTGGTCGCCGACCCGTCGATCATCGGCAAGACCGTCAACGTCACGGTTCTCGCCGAAGCCAATATCGACAGCGCCAACAAGGGCCAGATCGATCTTTCGGTCGAGGAGAAGAACCGCAAGGTCAACGACAAGCAGGTCGGCTGGATGAACCAGCTGAAGGCGAGCGGTGCGCTCCAGAAGGAGTTCAACACCGGCCTCTTCGTCAACGGCAATTCCAGCCGCCCGGAAGCCGCAGGCCTCGGCGTCGCCCTCATCGGCTCGCTCTACCTGATGCTGATCGTTCTCGTCCTTGCGCTGCCGATCGGTGTGGCCGCCTCGATCTATCTCGAGGAATTCGCGCCGAAGAACAGGCTGACGGACCTGATCGAGGTCAATATCAACAACCTCGCCGCCGTCCCCTCCATCGTCTACGGCCTGCTCGGCCTGTCGGTCTTCATCAACTTCGCCGGCCTGCCGCGTTCGGCCTCGCTGGTCGGCGGCCTGGTGCTGACGCTGATGACGCTGCCGACGATCATCATCGCCACGCGTGCCGCACTGCGCGCCGTGCCGCCCTCGATCCGCTCCGCCGCCCTCGGCCTCGGCGCCTCGAAGATGCAGATGGTGTTCCACCATGTGCTGCCGCTTGCCATGCCCGGCATCCTGACCGGCACGATCATCGGCCTTGCCCACGCACTCGGCGAAACCGCGCCGCTCTTGCTCATCGGCATGGTCGCCTTCGTCGCCCAGGCGCCGACCACGCCGCTCGATCCCTCCACCGCACTTCCGGTTCAGGTCTACATGTGGGCCAACGAAGCCGAGCGCGCCTTCGTGGAAAGAACCTCGGGTGCCATCATCGTCCTGCTCCTGTTCCTCATCGTCATGAACATCGGAGCTATCCTCTTGCGTCGTCGCTTTGAGCGCCGCTGGTAAACGGAGTAGAGATCATGAACATGTTGACGGAAGCCGCAGTTGAGAAGGCGCTGGACCAGAAAATGAGCAACGTCCCGTATAAGATGATCGGTCAGGATGTCTCCGTTTATTACGGCGAGAAGCGCGCGCTTTTCGACGTCAATCTGAACATCCGCGAAAACACCGTGACCGCGCTGATCGGCCCGTCGGGCTGCGGCAAGTCCACCTTCCTGCGTTCGCTGAACCGCATGAACGACACGATCGACGGTTGCCGCGTCACCGGCAAGATTTCGCTCGACGGCGACGATATCTACGATCCGGATATCGATGTCGTCGAACTGCGCGCCCGCGTCGGCATGGTGTTCCAGAAGCCGAACCCGTTCCCGAAGTCGATCTACGAAAACGTCTCCTACGGCCCGCGCATCCACGGCCTTGCCAAGTCCAAGGCCGATCTCGACCAGATCGTCGAGTCGAGCCTGCAGCGCGCCGGCCTCTGGAACGAGGTCAAGGACCGCGTGCATGAATCCGGCACCGGCCTGTCCGGCGGCCAGCAGCAGCGCCTGTGCATCGCGCGCGCCGTCGCCGTCAGCCCGGAAGTCATCCTGATGGACGAGCCCTGCTCGGCGCTCGACCCGATCGCGACCGCCAAGGTCGAGGAGCTGATCCACGAGCTGCGCGAAAACTACACGATCGTCATCGTGACGCATTCCATGCAGCAGGCCGCTCGCGTATCACAGCGCACGGCCATGTTCCACCTCGGCAACCTGGTCGAGGAGAACGATACCGACAAGATGTTCACCAACCCGGACGACCCGCGCACCCAGGACTATATCATGGGCCGGTTCGGCTGATTTTGGCGATGTGAAGCCTTCCCGATTTTCGAGGACAAAGCCCAATGGCATCGACACATATTTTTTCCGCCTACGACGACGATCTGAAGTTCCTGTCCCGGCGCATTTCCGAGATGGGCGGCCTTGCCGAACAGATGGGCGCCGAAGCCGTCCGCGCGCTCGTCAACGGTGACACGGCGCTCGCCCAGAAGGTCATTTCCGACGACGTGATCCTCGATCACGCCGAGCGCGAAATCAACGACAAGGCGATCGTCACCATCGCCCGCCGCCAGCCGATGGCCTCCGACCTGCGCGAGATCATCGGTTCGATCCGGATCGCCGCCGATCTCGAGCGCGTCGGCGATCTCGGCAAGAACACCGCCAAGCGCGTCATCGCCGTGCAGAGCACCGGCGTCCCGCGCAAGCTCGCCCGCGGCCTCGAACACCTCTCCGAACTGGCGCTCGTCCAGCTCAAGGAAGTGCTCGACGTCTACACGACGCGTTCGGCCGACAAGGCCAAGTCCATCCGCGAGCGCGACGACGAGATCGACGCGATGTACACCTCGCTGTTCCGCGAACTGCTGACCTACATGATGGAAGATCCGCGCAACATCACGAGCTGCACGCATCTTCTCTTCTGCGCCAAGAACATCGAGCGCATCGGCGACCACGCGACCAACATCGCCGAGACGATCTACTATATGGCAACCGGTGCCCAGCCGGAGGGCGAGCGTCCGAAGGACGACAGCTCCAACACCGTCGGCGCCGTCACGGAGTAATCCCGGCCGCCGATTGCACGCGCGCCCCGCCCCGGGGGCGCGCGAGGGTGCAGCCAATTCCGACTTTCTGCATGATCCCTTGCTTAAATCACCCCCGGTTTAAGGATCGTGCATTAGGAGACTGACACGCATGATCCCAAGAGTTGCAGTTGTTGAAGATGAAGAGGCGCTGAGCGTGCTGCTGCGCTACAACCTCGAGGCCGAAGGTTTCGAGGTGGATACGATCCTCCGTGGCGACGAGGCCGAGATCCGGCTTCAGGAGCGCACGCCCGACCTGCTCATCCTGGACTGGATGCTGCCGGGCGTTTCCGGCATCGAGCTCTGCCGGCGGCTGCGCATGCGGCCGGAGACCGAGCGCCTGCCGATCATCATGCTGACGGCGCGCGGCGAAGAGAGCGAGCGTGTGCGCGGCCTTTCGACCGGCGCGGACGATTATGTCGTCAAGCCCTTCTCCACGCCGGAACTGGTTGCCCGCGTCAAGGCCATGCTGCGCCGCGCCCGCCCGGAGGTTCTCTCCACCGTTCTCAAATGCGGCGATATCGAGCTTGACCGTGAAACCCACCGCGTCCACCGCAAGAGCCGCGAAGTCCGCCTCGGCCCGACCGAATTCCGCCTGCTGGAATTTTTGATGTCGTCGCCGGGCCGCGTCTTCTCCCGCTCGCAGCTGCTCGACGGCGTCTGGGGCCACGATATCTACGTGGACGAACGCACCGTCGACGTCCATGTCGGCCGCCTGCGCAAGGCGCTGAACTTCTCCAACATGCAGGATGTCATCCGCACCGTGCGCGGCGCGGGATATTCGATGGAAGCCTGATCCGAGCAATCGGAGGTCACGAACGGGTCGCTCGCTTGCCGGGCGGCCCGTTTGTTTGTTCTGGCCCCCCGAACTCCTTATGAAAGCCGACACCAGGCGCCGAAAGCAAACGTCGAGAGACCCGGCGCCTTACAGGCGGACACGCGCAAGAATTCGATCAAGCGCCCTTTGCAGGGCCGCAGTGCCGCCAAACGCGCGAAAGTCTTCGAGCACCTGTTCATTCAATCCGCCCCTGGTCGAATGCTCGCCGATGAGTTCGTCAAAACGCGCGACAGGTTTTGCGCTAGCAGTATGGGCGAGACCGGAAAACAACTGGCGGAGGTAGGCGTCGCCAGCCGTTCCCGAAAGCCCCTGGCTCTGCAGCCAGGTCGAGGTCGCGTCCAGGATGCCGAAATAGGTGGCCATCAGGCAGCTCGCCACCGCGAGAAGTTCGAACTCCGCCTTGTTTTCGACCTGGATCGCTGTTCCGAGCGCCGAAAAGAGGGCGTGGGAAACCTCGTCGGGCGGGTAGATTGCAGTCGCGCCCTGAAGATCTGCGACGAACGGAAGGGGAATTGCCAGGCTTAGGCGAACCGGCTGGTCGATCCATGCCAGCAGCTGATCCATTGGTGTGACCGCGACAAAGCTGATGACATGGTGGTCCGGCCGAAATCGCAGCGAGCGGACGACCTCCTCGACAATTTGCGGCCTCACCGCCACGAATACGAGATCGGATCGGTCGAGAACATCCTGGTTGCCCAAAGCGATCGACACATTCCGGTTTGCCGCCGCGAGGCGGGCGGCGACGCCTGCGTTACGGGGTGACAGCATGACCGGTGTGTCGCAAAACGCTGTCTTCCCCAGACCGGTGACGACGGCCTCGGTAATCGTGCCCGTCCCGACGAACCCGATTGTCATGCGCTTTGGATCGATCTCCATTGGCACCCCTGAGCGACTGTGTGCGTCGCGCTGCTCGACGAGAATACCGCATCTGTATCAGAAAATCGCGCTACAGCGCCGCGACCACCGTTCCATGCCGGCCTGGGGCTGAAACACAGCCTTGCGGCACCCGCTCCCGGACTGCCTGCGAGGAAGGAATCCACATGAACGGTTGAATGCGCGACGATTGTCTGGCCATCACATCGCGGACGGCATTGTCGTTGGTCAGCGTGGTCTGCTTGACATGCCTAGGTCGCCCAATCCTCAACGCGTAGGCCAGGAACGCGGTCGAATTCGCGCCTGTTATTCGTGACCAGGATCAGCCCTCGCGAGCGCGCGTGACCGGCAATCAATTGATCGTAAGGCCCGATGGGAGTCCCGCCGCGCGCAAGTTCGGCGCGCAGCTGGCCCGTATGGGCAGCGGCTATTTCGTCATACGCGAGTACCTCAAGCCGAGCAGCAAAGCCTTCGACGACAGACAAATTCCTTTCCGGAGCAGCCGATTTTTCCGCACCATAGATCAGTTCCATCAAGCTGATGGAACTCATGCAGAGTTGGCCATGATGACGATTGAAAGCCTCTCGCACATGCTGCGGCCGATTTTTCACGGTGAAAATGCAGATGTTCGTATCCAGCATGTACTTCAGCATCAAAACGCTTCGCGCTCCTGCGCGGCCGGCTGATCGCGTTCGTTCATGAAATCCGATGTCGCTGCTTCGCCCTCGAACCAGCTATCCCAGACTTCACCGGCAGGCGAGATGATCCGCGTGCGTCCGACAGCAACGATATCCACCCGCTTTACGTCATCTGGCAAAGCCACAGCCTTGGGCAGCCTCACGGCCTGGCTGCGATTGCTCTGAAACACTGAACCCTGCTCCATCCTCGATCTCCGGCCATGTACGAATGCCATATCCATGTAGAACGACGATTGGGATATGTCAAAGGGATATACATTGCTGCTGTTGGAGCTGCGCAAAAATGTGCTGCGGGCGGCAATTCACCGACGCAAAAAAATTCGCCCCCCTGCGCGTCAGCGAAGAGGGGCGACGGATGCTGCGTCATTTGAAAGGCGTGGATCAGCCGACCCGCACAGCCTTGCGGCGCTCGCTCACCGGCTGGTAGGCGAGGCGCTGGTGGTAGTTGCAATAGGGCGACGAATCCGGGGAGTCGCAGCCGCAGAAGTAGAAATCGTCCTTCAGCGGGTCGCCGACCGGCCACTTGCAGGTGCGCTCGGTCAGCTCCGTCAGGCCGAGGCGGCGCGAGATCGGCACGACCACGTTGGCGGCCGGCACATAGTCCATTTCCTCCACCGTTTCGATCTCGATCTCTTCCTTCAGCATCGTGGCGCCCTGCTGGCGGGTCACGGTGCGGGTGGCGATGCGGGAGGCATAGTTCGGGGCGCGCGGGGCCGAGGTGTTGCGCTTGGGCGCACGCGCTGCGGTTGCCGTGCCGCCGGCCTTGGCGCGGCCGGGAAGACTGAGCCGGTGAACCTTGCCGATAACGGCGTTTCTACTCACCCCGCCAAGCTGCGCAGCGATCTGGCTGGCACTCAGCCCCTCCGACCAAAGCTTCTTGAGCTTCTCGACACGCTCGTCTGTCCAGTTCATGCCCTGTCTCCGCCTTTTGCGTTGGTGATGGCAGAATCCCTCACCGCTGCCTCGGAAGATTCCGAGGCAAGAAACGCCAGATCAATTTTGGTGACTAGTTCCGCCGCATGCAGTCTAGTAATTGAACTTTAACCTAGTGTGAGCCTGACTCTGTGACAAGAGTCGCAGGAATCCGATGAATCCGAATTCGTAGTTTTCCCCAACTTGCTTCCCCGGAGAGTCATTTCTGCAACATTAGCTGTTGATAGACCTGTAAAGCCGGTTGCCAGCTTGACGCATGCGCTAAATCCGCAGTTTTGTTGACATTGCAGTGCGAAAAGTAAATAGTGATCCATGCCGCCGAAAGGCGGCATTTTTGATTTTTCGGGCCTGGTTTTCTTAGCCGGAGTCCGGTGCCTCATAACCTGTTGCAGGAGTTCGCGCCATGGCTGAAGCCTCGCCGCTATATGATACCTATTCTCGTGCCCCGCTGCGGTTCGAGCGAGGTGAAGGCGTGTGGCTGATTACCGAAACCGGCGAGCGATATCTGGATTTCGGCGCAGGCGTGGCCGTCACCTCCGTCGGCCACGGCAATCCGCATATCGTGGCAGCGCTCAAGGATCAGGCCGACAAGGTCTGGCACCTGTCGAACGTCTACGAGATCCCCGGCCAGGAGAAGCTGGCCAATCGCCTGACGGAAGCCACCTTCGCCGACAAGGTGTTCTTCACCAATTCCGGCGCCGAGGCGCTCGAATGCGCCATCAAGACGGCGCGCCGCTACCAGTTCTCCAAGGGCCATCCCGAGCGCTTCCATATCATCACCTTCGAAGGCGCCTTTCACGGCCGCACGCTGGCGACCATCGCCGCCGGCGGCCAGGAGAAATATCTGGAAGGTTTCGGCCCCAAGACCCCCGGTTTCGATCAGGTTCCCTTCGGCGATATCGAGGCCGTGCGCGCCGCGATCTCCGACAAGACGGCCGGCATCCTCATCGAGCCCGTGCAGGGCGAGGGCGGCGTGCGCCCGGTTACACCTGAATTCATGAAGGCGCTGCGCCAGCTCTGCGACGAGCACGGCCTGCTTCTCATCCTCGACGAGGTCCAGACCGGTGTCGGCCGCACCGGCAAGCTCTTCGCCTACGAATGGTCGGGCGTGACGCCTGACATCATGGCCGTCGCCAAGGGCATCGGCGGCGGTTTCCCGCTCGGCGCCTGCCTTGCGACGGCGGAAGCCGCCTCGGGCATGAAGGCCGGCACGCACGGTTCCACCTATGGCGGCAACCCGCTCGCCATGGCCGTCGGCAACGCGGTCCTCGATCTGATCCTCGCCGATGGGTTCCTTGAGCACGTGCGCGATGTCGCCCTCGTCTTCCGCCAGGGCCTTGCCTCGCTCAAGGACCGTTATCCCGACGTGATCGAGGACATCCGGGGCGAAGGCCTGCTGCTCGGCGTCAAGGCCGCCGTGCCCTCGGCCGAGCTGCTGCAGGAAATCCGCGCCGCACACCTTCTGGCGATCCCGGCCGGCGACAACGTCATCCGCCTGCTGCCGCCGCTGGTCGTCACCGCAGAGGAGGCGCGCGAGGGTCTGTCCCGTCTCGAACGTGCCGCCGAAAGCATCCGCGCCGCCAAGGTCAAGAAGACCGCTTGAAAGAACATCGCCCCGCCCGCCGGCGGGCGTAGCAGGTAACGAACGATGGCTTCCCCCAAACATTTCCTCGATCTCTCCGCAGTCACCGCATCCGACCTCAGAACCATCATGGACGATGCCAAGCTGCGAAAGCAGGCCTTCAAGGCCGGCACCGCCGACAAGCCGCTTGCCGGCAAGATGCTTGCCATGATCTTCGAGAAGCCCTCCACCCGAACCCGCGTCTCCTTCGATGTCGGCATGCGCCAGCTCGGCGGCGAAACGCTGTTCCTGTCGGGCACGGAAATGCAGCTCGGCCGCGCCGAGACGATCGGCGACACCGCCAAGGTTCTCTCGCGCTACGTCGATGCGATCATGATCCGCACGACCGAGCACAGCCGGATGCTGGAGCTTGCCGAACACGCGACCGTTCCCGTCATCAACGCGCTGACGGACGATACCCACCCCTGCCAGATCATGGCCGATATCATGACCTTCGAGGAGCATCGCGGCCCCATCAAGGGCAAGACGATCGCCTGGACCGGCGACGGCAACAACGTGCTGCATTCGCTGGTGGAAGGGGCCGCCCGCTTCGGCTACCGCATGAACATGGCCGTCCCCCTTGGTTCCGAGCCGAAGGATCACTATCTGAACTGGGCTCGCAATGAGGGCGCCGAAATCATGCTCTGCCATGATGCCGACCGTGCGGTCGCCGGCGTCGATTGCGTAGTGACCGATACCTGGGTCTCCATGAATCAGGAACATCGGGCCAGAGGTCACAATGTCTTCCAGCCTTATCAGGTCAACGCGCATTTGATGGCGCAGGCCGGCAAAGACGCATTGTTCATGCACTGCCTTCCCGCGCATCGCGGTGAGGAGGTGACGGACGAGGTGATCGACGGCCCGCAATCCGTGGTCTTCGATGAGGCGGAAAACCGCCTTCATGCGCAGAAGTCGATTCTTGCTTGGTGCCTGGGCGCGATCTGAACCATAATCGGATGTCGCGAGTTGAACACTCGCGGCTGCGCGAGCGGCCGGTGCGCTGGCCGGCTGCTCTGACAGAACAGGAGTGAAAGCCATGGCAGAAGCTGCCGCCGCCCTCGGCGAGTTCGATTTCGCCGGCGATGACCATGTCGTCCCCTTCCAGGTGGAAGGGCTTGATGTGCGCGGTCGCGCCGTCCAGCTCGGCCCGATGCTGGATGCCATCCTCGAACGCCACCGTTATCCCGCCCCCGTCGCCCGTCTTCTGGCGGAAGTGGTGGTGCTGACCGTGCTGCTCGGCACCTCGCTGAAATTCGAGGGCAAGTTCACCGTGCAGACCAAGAGCGACGGCCCCGTCGATCTTCTCGTCTGCGATTTCTCGACGCCGGAAAACGTCCGCGCCTATGCGCGTTTCGATCAGGCCCTGCTCGACAAGGCGATTGCGGCGGGCGAAACGGAGCCGGAACAGCTGCTCGGCAAGGGCATCCTCGCCTTCACCATCGACCAGGGCAGGTTCAGCCAGCCCTATCAGGGCATCGTGGCGCTGGACGGCACCTCGCTCGAAGACATTGCCGGCGTCTATTTCCGCCAGTCGGAACAGATCCCGACGCGCGTGCGCCTGGCCGCCGCCGAACTTTTCGACCGCGACGAGAACGGCAAGCCGCGTCACCGCTGGCGGGCCGGCGGCCTCGTCGCCCAGTTCCTGCCGGAAGCGCCCGAACGGATGCGCCAGCCCGACCTTCACGGCGGCGACGGCGATACCGGCGCGCGCGCCCATGTCGAGGACGATGCCTGGACGGAAGCCCGCTCGCTGGTCGAAACGGTGGATGCCGACGAACTCACCGACCCGCAGGTCGGCACCGAGCGGCTTCTGTTCCGCCTCTTCCACGAGCGCGGCGTGCGCGTCTACGATCCGCGCGCCGTCTTCGACCGCTGCAGCTGTTCGCGCGAAAAGATCGGCGGCGTGCTGAAGGGTTTTAGCGCCAAGGAAATCGAGGCGAGCCAGGAAAACGGCGAGATCTCCGTGACCTGCGAATTCTGCTCGACCACCTACCGCTTCCCCGTGGATGAGATTGCCTCCCAGCTTACCTGAAGTGCCGTGCGTCCCTGCGCACGCACAGGGGACGCCCCGGCTCCTTCTGTGCGTCGGCCCGAAGACCGTTCCGGTTTTCGGGCCGATGCCGTAGCGCTCCCGGACGGAGGCGAAAACAGGCAACAAAAACAGGCGATGATGCAACACGGCGACTCGACTTTTGGTAGTCGCTGTGCGCCTATTGCCATTCATTGGTTCGGGCTGTGAAAGCGGGGTGGGGTGCCGATGAAGGTCTTGTGTCTGGTGTTCGCGCTCCTGGCTGCGGTGCCGCAAATTGCCGTTGCCGATGACGACACGATGGTGTGGAAAGAAGTCGGCGGCTGGACTGTCGCTGTCGACAGGACTTTGGGCGGTGCCTGTTTCGTCATGACGGCCTTCGAAGACGGCACGGTTTTCCGTCTCGGCTTCAATTTCGCCGACAAGGACAATCCTTTTTATATGCTGATCGCCAATGCGAACTGGAAGTCGCTGGAAGAGGGCAAGCAGTATCCGATCGAATTCTATCTGGATCGGTCCAAGTGGAACGCCGACGCGACGGCCCTGGATTTCAACGGTATCAAGGCGCTCTGGATCAATTTCAAGGACACGAACCTGGTTGCCGATTTCGCACTCAGGCTGAGTTTTCGCGCCAATTTCAACGGCAAGCAGATCGTCTCCCTCAGCCTGAAGAATTCCGTCAAGGCGACCGATGAGATGCTCGCCTGTCAGCAGGCCGTCAACTCCGCCCTCGCCCAACAGCCGGCGCCGCCGCAATCGAAAGACCCGTTCGCGGCAAAGCCGGATACGCAGACCGCTTCCGATCCCTTTGAGCTGTAGAGCAATTCCAGAAAGAGCGTGAAACGGTCTTGCGTCCGGAATTGTTTGGAAACAACGAGATGGAGCTGCTCGCGGCTGGATCGACGCCGTTTGCGAAAACGGCGTTGCGCCTCAGTTGAGCACGCGCAGCAGGCCGGGCGAGTCCAGCGAGAAGGCGGGAATGTCCACGTCGAACAGCTCGCCTTCGTCCGTCTCCATCTGGTAATGGCCGAACATCAGGCCGGACGGCGTGTCGAGCGGGCAGCCGGAGGAATATTCGTAAGTATCGCCCGGCTGCAGCCGCGGCTGCTCGCCCACCACGCCGGGGCCGCTGACCTCGTCGATCTGCCCGTTCTGGTCGGTAATGTTCCAGTAACGGTTGACGAGGCGCACGGCGATGCCGGAATTGTTGCTGATGACGACGCGATAGCCCCAGACATAACGATCGTCGTCCGGATCGGATTGCTCCTCCAGATAAAACGGCTCGACAACGACTTCTATGTCTCGTGTGAGGGCGCGATACATGCCTTACACCTTAGTCAGTATATGTTACCCGTATCTTATAAGAGGCTTGCCCCGTCAAGAAACGGTACAGTGATCGCAGCCCCTCCACCCCCGGTTGGACCGCCTTTCGTTCATTAAGCCTAACTCTCAGTGTTAATTTCAAGGCAAATGCTACGGCCGCGGCGACTTCCGCGGCCGTAGCCTGCAGATCAGGCCGAAACCTTCGACAGCGCGCGGGCGAAATCCTCGATCAGGTCGTCCGTGTCCTCGATGCCGGCCGACAGGCGCACGGTGCCCGGCGAGATGCCGAGTTCGGCGCGGGCCTCGTCCGTCAGGTTCTTGTGCGTGGTCGTGGCCGGATGCGTGATCAGGCTCTTGGAATCGCCGAGATTGTTGGAGATCTTGACGATCTCAAGCGCGTTCTGCAGCGCAAATGCCGCGTCCTTGCCGCCCTTCAGCTCGAAACAGACGAGCGTGGAGCCGCCCGACATCTGCTTGGCGATGATGTCGGCCTGCGGATGGTCCTTGCGGCCGGGATAGATGACCTTGGCGACCTTGCCCTGGTCGGCCAGGAAATCGGCGATCTTGGCGGCGTTGCGCGTCTGCTGGGCGACGCGCAGCGGCAGCGTCTCGATGCCCTTCAGGAGCGTCCAGGCGTTGAAGGGCGACATGGCCGGGCCGGTATGGCGGAAATAGTCGTGCAGGTTCTCGTCGATCCATTCCTTGTCGGAAAGCACGACGCCGCCGAGGCAGCGGCCCTGGCCGTCAATATGCTTGGTGGCGGAATAGACGACGATATGGGCGCCGAGTTCCAGCGGCTTCTGGAAGAGGGGGGTGGCAAACACGTTGTCGACGACGACCTTGGCGCCGATCTGGTTGGCAAGCCGGGCGACGCCGGCAATGTCGACCACTTCCAGCGTCGGGTTGGTCGGGCTTTCCAGGAAGAACACCTTGGTCTTCGGCGTAACAGCCTTTTCCCAGTTTTCGAGATAGCGGCCGTCGACGAGCGTGCAGTCGATGCCGTATTTCGGCGCCAGCGTCTCGACCACCCAGCGGCAGGAGCCGAAGAGGGCGCGCGCCGCAACGATATGGTCGCCGGCCTTCAGCTGGCAGAGGATGGCGGCGGTGACGGCGGCCATGCCGGAAGCGGTGGCGCGGGCGTCTTCGGCGCCTTCCAGCGCGCACATGCGCTTTTCGAACATGTCGTTGGTGGGGCTGCCGTAGCGGGCGTAGATGAAACCGTCCGTCTCGCCCTTGAAGCGCGCTTCGGCGGCTTCCGACGTATCGTAGACGAAGCCCTGCGTGAGATAGATTGCCTCGGACGTCTCGCCATACTGCGAGCGCAGCGTACCGCCGTGGACGAGTTGGGTTGCCGGGCGCCAGGTCTTGCTCATGCCATCACCACTTTCAAACAACAAAAAAACCGGCCGCAAAAGCAGACCGGTTTCATACCCGGTCCTTTTAGCCACTTGTTTAACGTGGCTGCAAGCCGACCGGCCAAATCACCACGGGATAAATTTGCAATACTGCCGTTCTGTGCTTGCGTCAATTCCCCGACTTTGGTTTTGTCGGCACCAGATTATGGATGGAGCATGATGGCTCGCGAAACTGGAATTCTGGCCGACCGCGCGATTGCGGCGCTGTTTGAAACGGGGCGTCTGAAAAGCGAGCGCGAGCTCGACCGCGACCAGATCCAGCCCGCAAGCCTGGACCTGCGGCTGGGCGCCAAGGCTTTCCGCGTGCGCGCGAGCTTCATGCCCGGTCCCTCCCATCTCGTCTCCGACAAGCTCGACCGGCTGAGCCTGCACGTCATCGACTTGAGCGAAGGCGCGGTGCTGGAAACCGGCTGTGTCTATATCGTGCCGCTGATGGAACATCTCGACCTGCCGGCCGACATGTCGGCCTCGGCCAATCCGAAAAGCTCGACCGGCCGCCTCGATATCTTCACCCGCGTCATCACCGATTACGCGCAGGAATTCGACAAGATCCCGGCCGACTATTGCGGCCCGCTCTATCTCGAAATCAGCCCGCGCACCTTCCCGATCGTCGTTCGCCGCGGCTCGCGCCTGTCGCAGATCCGTTTCCGCGTCGGCCAGTCGGTGCTCGGCGAGCCCGAGCTTTTGAAGCTGCACGAAACGGAAACTCTGGTCGCCTCAAAACAACCCAATATTTCCGGCGGCGGCATTGCGCTGTCCATCGACCTGACGGGCGACAAGGACGGCCTGATCGGCTATCGCGGCAAGCACCACACCGCCGTCGTCGACGTCGACAAGAAGGCCCAGCACGATATCTACGATTTCTGGGAACCGCTCTACAGCCGCGGCCGCAACGAACTGATCCTCGACCCGGACGAATTCTACATCCTCGTCTCGCGCGAGGCCGTGCACGTCCCCCCGCATTACGCCGCGGAAATGACGCCCTTCGACCCGCTCGTCGGCGAATTCCGCGTCCACTATGCCGGCTTCTTCGACCCCGGCTTCGGCCACGCGCCGGCCGGCGGGCGCGGCAGCCGCGCGGTGCTCGAAGTGCGCAGCCACGAAGTCCCCTTCATCCTCGAAGACGGCCAGATCGTCGGCCGCCTGATCTACGAGCACATGCAGGAACAGCCCGAAAGCCTCTACGGCTCCGGCCTCGGCTCCAACTATCAGGCCCAGGGCCTGAAGCTGTCGAAACATTTCCGCATCTGAAATGCGTCAATGCCGCGGCTTGACAGCGGCGGCCATCTGTTGGAAATCTCGCGCATCAGGCGGGTGTAGCTCAATGGTAGAGCAGCAGCTTCCCAAGCTGAATACGAGGGTTCGATTCCCTTCACCCGCTCCATTCACCTTTTCAAGGGGTTGGAGGAAGATTTGTCGGCGGATTTTCGGCCGGTTTTACAGGCAGTTTTACACTGGCATTGATTTGACTGATGATCGCCCGCGTTGCTGCGGACCTGTCAACTTACCTGCGAATGATCCCTCGCACCTCATCCTCGGAAATACCGGATTGGTGACCTGGCGGCACAAGAAGTGAAAGACATTCAGAAGGTTGTTGATGAATCCGGAAGGCCTATAGACGTTGTAGGTTCGGCGGCAAAAGGAGCGGGACGATCACCTGCGGAAAATTTGCCTTACGGTAAAGGTCCAAGAACAAAAAGCGACATAGACTATGTCACGACGCCCAGCAGTTTAGAGTATTACAAGGGTATGGATGGAAGGCTGCCAGGTCTTGATCCCAAAACTGGGATAGTTCCAGGCACCCGTAACCCTTATATCGGACCCTCTCTCCGCTTTGAGCCCGGTTCTCCGCCTCGTTTTGTCCCAGGGCAATAGGATAATAATGAAACTATTTTGGATAGAATTTAAAAAAGGATCGACAGGAATGTTATTTCGATTGGGCTGCGGGATAAGTGCAGTTGACAAAGAGGATGCTTGGAAGGTGGTCAGAGAAAGCAAAACATTATCAACAATGATGGAAAATGTTTCATCTATAAAGGAGATAAAAGCGTCGGAGATAGAGAAAAACCATGTTTTGCCAAACTCTGGAAATTATGCCTCCAGAGGAATTTGGTTTCCAAACGGAATATAGGCTATATTATAAGTATACGATAGTTTAAAATCGGCGTGGGGAAGTGTCCCGTTCGTCTCCGCCATCGATACGGCCGATCATTATCCGCGAGGATGCATCGAGTTCGCTCATAATGATACCCCTTCCGAAGCGCTATCCATTCCACGCGTGAGCGTGGCCTGTCGGGAAGATAAGCAGAGCCGAGCTGCATACGTTGCTGAATCCAGAAAACGTTGCCGCCATCGAACTATGCGCGATCCTAAGAAAGGATCTCAACATATCAGCCGTTCGTGAGCCACAGCGAGGTCAATACGCGAGGGCCAATATATCGTCGAAGAAATAGCACTCGGTATTTTCAAACGGGACGCGCGATATGTTTCTCGCTTTGGCTGAACTGGCGATGCCCGGTGTCCCTCAATCATCCCCGAAAATATTGATCGGCCGGTATTGCCGGTGGGCGATCGCGAGGCTTCGGTCCGGGCGGATGATGTAGGTCTCCTCCACCTGCCGCCCGTACTGATCGATGAAATCATGCGGGAAGGTGGAGCCGACGGGTGATTTCGTCAGTTTGGTGCGCGGCTGGCCGTTATAGGTGATGCTGCCGGGAATGGGTTCGAGGCCGGGGCCGGTGTAATCGACAGTCGTGCAGCCGGCAAGCGCCAGCGCGCCGATGAGGCCAAGTGCGATCAGTTTCATGTCGGGAGCCTTTCCTTCCGCAGCACGGTGTCATTGTACCGCAAATCGCCGAAAGCTCACGACAGAAACGGCGCCGGTCCGTTCAACCCTTCGAGAAGCGCCTCGGTAAAGGTTGCGATCGGTTGCGCCAGCCGACCGGCCGGCGGGCGGTGGAGAACCCAGGCGTTCACCTTCGGCTGGAAATCGACCGAGTCGATCACGTCCACCTGATGCCGCCACGGGCTGCCGGCGAGCGCTGCCGGCGTGACGATGCCGATGCCGAGCCCGCGCGCCACGAGCGAGAGCCTGAGATCGGCGCTGAGAGCCTCCACCGCGACCTGGAAGGGCAGGCGGGCACTCTCGAAACGGTGGCGGATATAGGCGCGGAAGCCGCAGCCGGTTTCGTTCATCACGAAGGCAAAGCGGGAAAGCTCCTCCAGCTTCGCCGCCTTCGGAACGCCGAGCGAAGGGGAGGCGACGAGCAGGACGGAATGCGAGCCGATATTTTCCGCAACCAGGTCATCCGGCGGGCTGACGCCGTCGGCAAGGCAGACGGCGACGGCATCGAGCCCGCTGCGCGCCACCTGTTCCATCAGATGCAGCGACCATCCCGAAACGATGCGCAGCGTCAGTTCCGGAAACCGGCTGCGCAGCCGGTCGAGAGGTACGGCCAGCGCCGCTTCGGAAAGATAGGGCATGATGCCGAGGCGAAACTCGCCGCGGACCGCGCCGCCGGGCGAGACGCCGGCCTTGAGATCGTCGAGCGAGCGCAGCACCCGGCGCCCGTGCTCATAGGCCTCGCGGCCCGCGGCCGTGGGTTTCAGCGGCTTCGACTGCCGGTCGAGCAGGATCGTGCCGAGGCTGTCCTCCAGGTTCTGGATGCGGCGGGTGATGCCGGGCTGCGTTAGGTTGATCTGCGCCGAGGCCGCCACGATCGATCCCGTCTCGACGACGGCGACGAAGGCTTCGAGGTCATGAATGTTCATGCAAGATCCGCATAAAGAATATCACTTCAATTCAATTGTAGCATTATGCGATAAAAATATAAATGGGCTCCTCGATATGCCATAAATTTATTGGAGAACCCATGTCTTTGGAATCGAACCTTGCAGAGGAAGCGGACCTTGCCGAGCTGGAGCAGGCCGCGCCCGCTGCCGGCATCAGCCCGTCGCTGATCCTGCTTTTTGCCCTGTCCACCGGCGTCATCATCGTCAATCTCTTTGCGCCGCAGACGCTGATCGGCGTCATCGGTCCCTCCCTCGGCTTTTCGGATGCCGGCGCCAGCCTCGTCGCCATGGTGACGCTGCTCGGTTATGCGGCCGGTCTCTTTTTCCTCGTGCCGCTCGGCGACCTCGTCGAAAACCGGCGCCTCGTGCTGCATCTGCTCGGCGCGGCGGTGGCGGCGGCCTTTGCCGCCGCAGCCGCACCCAGCGGCTGGCTGCTTCTGGTCTTCCTGTTCCTGCTGGGGGCGGCCTGTTCGGCCATCCAGATCCTCGTGCCGGTCGCCGCATCCATGTCGGCGCCCGAACATCGCGGCAGGGTCATCGGCAATGTCATGAGCGGCCTGATGGTCGGCATTCTCCTGTCGCGGCCGGTCGCCAGCATGATCGCCGACGGCTGGGGCTGGCGGAGCTTCTATGTCGCAAGCGGCGTTGCCATGGCGGCGCTGGCGGCCGTGCTGGCCGTGCGCCTTCCCGAGCGCCGGCCCGAAGCCGCCGCGGGTTACGGCGCCCTCATCGCCTCGCTCTGGCATCTGCTTCGCGACGAACCGGTCCTGTGCAGCCGCGCCTTCAGCGCCGCCATGGCCATGGGCTGCTTCAGCCTGTTCTGGACGGTGGTAGCGCTGCGCCTCACGCTGCCGCCCTTTGGCCTCGACCAGGCGCAGATCGGCCTCTTTGCCCTTGTCGGCGCCGGCGGCGCGGTCTCGACGTCCTATTTCGGCCGGCTCGGCGATCGCGGTCTCAGCCGCCGCGCGACCGTCATCGCCGATCTGGTCATGATCGCCGCCATGGCGCTGGCCGCCTATGCCGGCACGGCAATGTCAGACGGTTTCTGGCCGTCGCTCGTTCTTCTCGGTGTCGCCGCCGTCATGCTCGATGTCGGCGTGACCGGCGACCAGACGCTCGGCCGCCGGGCGATCAACCTGCTGCGGCCGGAAGCGCGCGGCCGGCTGAACGGCCTCTTCGTCGGCGTCTTCTTCCTGGGCGGAGCGCTCGGCTCCGCCATTGCCGGCCCGGCCTGGAGCTATGGCGGCTGGCTTGCCGTCTGCGGCTGCGGCGGCGCCTTTGCCCTGCTCGCGCTTGTCGCCGCTGTTGTGAAGCCGCTCGATTGAGCCGATTGCCGCTCGTTGCGCAATCTGCTACAGCGGCGCTGTCGAAAAAGGCAGGACCGGATGAGGTAAGCCCGGTCCCTTCCGTTATGGAAGCTCTGCTCCGTGTTTCACACGAGAACCCGCGACGTGGCCCGCATGCGAATGCGGGGTCCCGGCGGCATGCGGAGCGTTAGAAGATGCACTCCTCCGGGATTTTATTCTCAAAGGAGAGACCAATGCGTTTGAACCATCTTGATTTCCACGTGCCCGATATCGCCGCGACGGCCGATTTTTTCCTGCGTTATTTCGCTCTGGAATTGCAGGAGATGAACGAAAGGATCGGCCGGGCGATCCTCCGGGACGAGCAGGGAACGGAGATCGTGCTGAGCCGCCCCGTGCCGAAATTCGGCGGTGCCGATCAGGTCGGGCTGCAGCGGCAGACCTATCATATCGGCTTCATTCTCGCCGAGAGGGCGCAGGTCGACCGGCTTCACGGCCGTCTGGCGGCAGATGGCGCCGACGTCTCGGGACCGCCGGCCGCCATTCGCGGCGGCTGGCTGTTCTATTGCACCGCGCCCGGCAATGTTCTTGTCGAGATCGGCTGGCGGCCACCGGCCTGAAAGGCCCGGAACGAAAATGGGCTGCGAAGCCGCCCATTCTCACGCAAACATGTCTTTCGCTCAGAATTCCGTCCAGTCCGCCTCCTGCGGGGCGGACGGGGCGGCGGCATTGCTCACCCCGAAGGCGCTGGCGAGCTTCTGGCCGAGCGCGCGGGCCGGCGAAGCCTTCGGGCGGGCCGTGCTTTCGGCAATGCGGACCGGGGGTCTCGCGGCTGGCCGTACGGCGGCGCGGGGCGCTGCCGGTGCCGGTGCCGTCGTGACAGGCGCGGCCGCCACGAAACCGCCGGTGCCCGTCAGGCGGAACTGGCCGAGCAGGTTGTTGAGCGCCGAGGCTTCCGTGGCAAGGCTGTGGCTTGCGGCGGTCGATTCCTCGACCATGGCCGCGTTCTGCTGCGTGCCCTGGTCCATCGTGTTGACGGCGGTATTGATCTCCTGCAGGCCGGTCGACTGTTCGCGGGCGGCTTCGGCGATCGCGTGGACGTGCTGGTTGATTTCCTGCACCTCGTGGACGATCGCGTCGAGCGCCTTTCCGGTCTCGTCGACCAGCGAGACACCGGTCTGCACATGCGTGCCCGACGTGGTGATCAGCGCCTTGATCTCCTTGGCGGCGTTGGCCGAGCGCTGGGCGAGTTCGCGCACTTCCTGGGCGACGACGGCAAAGCCCTTGCCGGCCTCACCGGCACGCGCGGCTTCCACGCCGGCATTGAGCGCCAGAAGGTTGGTCTGGAAGGCGATATCGTCGATGACGCCGATAATGTTGCCGATCTCGACCGAGGACTGCTCGATCTGCTGCATGGCCGAAACCGCCTTGCGGACGATCTCGCCGGACCGTTCCGCGCCGAGACGGGTGCGGGCGACGAGATGGCTTGCCTCTTCGGCGCGTTTTGCCGCGTCCTTCACCGTCGTGGTGATCTCTTCGAGGGCGGCTGCCGTTTCCTCGACGGAGGCCGCCTGCTGCTCGGTGCGCTTGGAAAGCTCGTCGGCGGACGAGCGGATCTCGTTGGCGCCGGCGCTGATGGCCCGCGCATTGGCGCCGACCGTGTTCATGGTCTCGTTGAGCTTCTCGACCGAGTTGTTGAAGTCCTGGCGCAGCGCATCGAGATGGGCGACGAAAGGTGTGTCGATATGCGAGACGAGGTCGCCGGCGGCAAGCCGGCGCAGGCCGTCGCCGAGCGCGCTGACGGCACGTTCGAGCTCGGCGGCTTCCTCAGCCTTCTGGGCCTCGCGTTCGCGGCGCTCGCTGTCGCTGAGGCTGCGGTCGGCTTCGGCGCGGGCCTCGAGCTGGATGCGCTCGATGGCGTTGTCGCGGAAGACCGCGACGGCTTCCGCCATCTTGCCCACTTCGTCGCGGCGGTCGAGCCCGGCGATTTCGCCGTCAGTATCGCCTTCGGCGAGCGCGGTCATGCGGTCGCGCAATTTTGCCATCGGCGTGGTGATGCCGATCTGCGAGATGACGACGCTGAGCCCGATGGCGCCGACGACGGCAAGGCCGATCAGGGCGAAGCAGAGGTCGATGCGACCGTTGACGGTGGCCGAGAGCGTGTCGCCGCCATCGTTCAGCATGCTCATCATCGCGTCGTTATTGGCCGTCATCTTCGGCGTCAGCACGTTCAGCTTGGCATTCATCTGCGTGATCGTCTGCTGCAGGCCGGCGCTGTCCTTGGCCTTTGCCTGTTCGACCGCCTTGGCGGCAAGGCTTTCGAGTTCGTCGATGCCCGCCAGGATTTCGTCGATCGCGGCTTTGCGGCTCGGCACCAGGTCAAGCGCCTGTTTCAGCCGGTCGCGGGCCTGCGGCAGTTTGCTCGGCGTGGAAACCGCCGTTGCGAAGGCCGGCGTATCCGGCTTGATATTGGCGAGCATGCTTGCCTGCAGCACCGAGGAGACGACCGAGGCGCTGGCGCGCGAACCCTGCATGGCGGCGACGGCCTCATGGTCGATGAAGGCGCTGTAGGCCGCGTCCGCGCCGCGGAATTCGGAGATGATATAGACCAGCCCGCCCATCGCGATCACCCCGAGAAGGGCGACGACAGAGATGATCTTCGTACGGATCTTCAGATGTTTCAGCATGGAAAAGTCACCCGATTGGCCGGGCGTGTTGCGTACCCGGTGTTTTGGAAATCATTTGTGGCAGAAGGATTCTTCGGTATTGCGCTGGTGGGATACCCTAAGAGGTTCGACATGCGCGTCATGCGGTCGGCCGGAGGGTCGATGTCGTCGCTACAGATAAGATGGGATATTGCTTAATTCCGCGCTAACGGGGCGTGCGATTCCTGTTAGTTTCAGGGGGTGCGGACCGCCCCCCCGTGTCCCGCGCAGGCTGCGAAAGCGCGACGGCCTCTCCGGCGCTCTTGCGGCCTGGAGAACGGACCGGCCATATTCCCCGCCGAAGACGATTCTGTTACATCTCGGCCGGGCGGCAAGCCCGCGTGCAATCTCTAGGCAGGTCATTATGGTGCGATCTAAACCGGCGTTTCCGGCTTCCGGAGGGATTCTCATCCTCTGCCTGCTGTCGATGATCCTGCTGTCGGCCCTGTCCGTTTGCGCCCAGCAGGCGGGCCCCTCCGTGCCGCTGCTCTTCGATTCCCGCGAGCGCCTGGCAAGGCCCGATCTCTCCTCGCTCGTGCGCCTTCGCTTCCTGACCTCGGTGGATTTTCCGCCCTTCAATTTCACCGACCAGAACGGCAAGCTCTCCGGCTTCAACGTCGATCTCGCCCGCGAAATCTGTTCCGAGCTGGAGATCGCCGACAAGTGCGAGATCCAGGCGCTGCCCTTTGCCGACCTGCAGAAGGCGCTCGCCGGCTCGCAGGGCGATGCCGTCATTGCCGGCCTTGCCGTCACGCCCGAGCTGCGCCGCGAGTTCCTGTTCTCCCGCCCCTACCTGATGCTGCCGGCCCGCTTCGTCCGCAACACGGCTGCCGCCATCACCGGGACGACGGCCGCCGGCCTTGCCGGCCATTCCGTCGGCGTCGTCAAGGGCACGGTGCATGAGGCGATGCTGGCCGCCTTCTTCCCCGCCCTCAAGGCCGAGCCCTTCGACAACAAGCAAGCGCTGCTGACGGCGCTGAAGGAACGCAAGGTCGACGCCGCCTTCGCCGATGCGCTGCAGCTTTCCTTCTGGGTCGCCTCGCCGGCATCCGACAAATGCTGCGCCCTGTTCGACGGTCCCTATATGTCCGAGCATTTTTTGGGCGAGGGCATGACGATCATGCTGCGCCAGAACGACAGCGTGCTGACGGCCGCCATCGACCATGCGCTCGCAACGCTCTCGCGCAACGGCCGCCTGCAGGAAATCTACCTGCGTTATTTCCCGTACGGGCTTTATTGAACCCGATTGGATCTCAGCCCTTGCGGAAGCGGGCGATCGCGCTGCGCTCGATGGCGGCGCAGGTCAGCTTGTCGAGGCCGAGACGGTCGCGCAGCAGGCTGAGCAGCCGCAGCTCTTCGGCCTTGACGGAAAGGTCGGCCGAGGCGACTTCGACCGCCAGCGCATAGGCCGTGTCGTAGAGACGGGCAGGCAGCGTGTCGCGAACGGTTTCCAGCACAACATCCAGCCCTTCCGGGCCGGCCAGCAGCGAGGCGCAGTCACGGGCGATGGAAATCAGGTTGTCGTCGTCGAAATCGCGGAACACCGGCAGGAAGCCGATCAGCTGGCCCATCCTTTCCATCTCCCGATCGTTCATGGTGCTGTCGACGGCGGAAGCCATCACCATCACATAGATCAGCGCGTCATGGGCAGAAAGCGGCTTGTTCATGTCTGATTCCTTCTTCGATGGGCGGAGATTAAAGCATGTCGCGCAAAAGTGTGTAGCGGTTTTGCGATAACGACATGCGTCGGACAAAATCCTGAAGCGTGGACGAGCGAATCTCAGAGATCGCGGCACGCTTGGGGAACTGGCGAGGTTCATTACAAGGGACGGTCCTGAAGGGGATCGTCCGGCTGCGGCCGGGGCGCTGCCGCCGGCCTGCGGCGCGGGTCCTCGCCGTGAATGCCCGCTTTCGCCTGCCTTGCCTTCTCGCCGGCAGCAGCAAGCGGCGAACCCGGCTGCGCCTCCGCCCAGCCGTTTTCCACCAGCCAGGCGCCGATATCCTGCTGCCCCAGCCGGCAGGCGGCTACCGCCATATCCTCCCATGCGTCGGAAGGCAGGTCGCAATCGATCGTGCGGTTGCGCAGGTAGAGCCGCAGCGCCGTCTTCGCCATCATGCCGCAGGGCCATCGCCGGCCTTCGGAGCCGCAGCTCCGGTCCACCGGCGTCTCGACGACATCGGCAATCTGCAGCCGTCTTTTGCCGAAGGAGAGAATGCCGGCGCTCTCCACCGTCGGCCGCAAGAGTTCCACGCTGTCCTTTCCCTCGGATGCGGCAGGCGGCGTCCCGCCCGGCGCGGCAGCATCTTGCGCCGTCTCCTCCGCCGGCGCATTGCCGGCGGCAGGCGTCGCGCCGTCTCCGGCCTGGGCTGCGGCTGGCTCGGCCGGCGCTGCTTCCGTTGCCCGGGCAACCAGCGCCGCCTCCTCGTCCGTCAGCGATACCGACGGTTTGGCCGCATCGGCATCCGCATCGGGCCGTATTGCGGTCATGCTGGCATCGGCGCCGGATGGCGGGCCTTCGCCGCCTTCGAGCTGCGCCCGTCCCGCCAGAAGCAGGCCGACCACCACCGCCATCCCCGCGATACCTGTGATCAAGGCTGCAGGGCGCATGATTATTTTCCTATTGGCTGGCCCAGATGATGCGGGCTATCCATTCGACGTCGGAAAGCTCGATCGTGCGGTTGGGATGTTCGGGATTGAGCGACAACAGTTCGATGGAACGCGGGCTCTGGCGCAAGAGCACCTTGGCCATGACCTCGCCCTCGCGCGTCTTGACGACGACGCGGTCGTTGCGGCGCACCTGTGCGCCGGGCTCGACGATCAGCACGTCGCCGTCGCGATAGAGCGGCATCATGCTCTCGCCCTGTACTTCGAGCGCGTAGACGCCGGCCTTGCGCGAGGGGGCGGCCGGAAATTCCACCACGTCCCAGCCCTGGCCGGCCGGAAAACCGCCGTCGTCGAAAAAGCCGCCGGCACCTGCCTGTGCGAAGCCGAGAAGCGGGATGGAACTGCCCGGCGCGGAAAAAAAACTGTCCGGCAGGCTGGTCGCCGGCCGCATGAAGCCGAGGAACTGCTCCATGCTCGCCCCCGTTGCCTCCAGCACCTTGGCGATGGATTCCGTCGAGGGCCAGCGCAGGCGCCCGTCCGCCGAGAGCCGCTTGGATTTGTTGAAGGAGGTCGGATCGAGCCCGGCCCGCCGCGCAAGACCCGACGGCGTCAGGTCATGCCGCTCGGCAAGCCTGTCGATCGCTCCCCAGATCTGGTCGTGTGACAGCATATGCGTCCGGTCCCGCGGTCCATCCGGCCGCTTTTTATCGCCGGCAGATTAACCGAGGCCCGTGCCCGAGTAAAGCGGCAATGAGGAATAAAATCCTGTCCTGCCGCGCGGGTTCAGGCGACCATCGCCATATTGATCTTGCCGAGCTGGATCACCGCCTGCGTGCGGCTGTCGACATTGAGCTTCAGGAGGATCGCCGAGACATGCGCCTTGATCGTCGCTTCGGAAACGCCGAGCTCGTAGGCGATCTGCTTGTTGAGCAGCCCTTCGCCAAGCATGGTCAGCACCCGGCTCTGCTGCGGCGTCAGCGTGTGCAGCCGGTGGATGAGGTCTGCGACGTCGGGATCCTGTTCCTGCCCGTGGCGATAGCTCTCCGGCGTGGCGATGTCGCCTGCCAGCACCGTCTGGATGCCGCGGCGAATATCGTCGATATCGGACGATTTCGAGATGAAGCCCGAGGCGCCGAGTTCCAGCGCCCGGCGGATCGTTGCCGCGTCGTCGCTCGCCGAGATGATGACGATCGGCAGGCTGGCGAATTCCGAGCGCAACGCCATCAGGCCGGAAAAGCCGCTGACGCCCGGCATGGCGAGGTCGAGCAGCATCAGGTCGGCATCCGGATGTTGCGATGCCGCCGTCCGTGCCGCGGCAAAATCCCCCGCCTCGACGATGGCCTGCCGGCCTTCCATGCCAAGCACCGCCTGCCGCAGCGCGTCGCGGAAAAGCGGGTGGTCGTCAGCAATGATAATGGTTTGTTGCATCGAAAACTCCCTCCCAAGAGCTCGACCCGATCGGCCCTGTCCGGCTCCCCCGCACGAACATGACCCTCCACTTATATGAATATAACCAGATCAACTGCGCTGCGGAAGAGGATTGGCCTCGTCCTCTGCCCGGAATTCCCGCACTATACCCATGAAACTGCGCATCATCCGCTCCATGATGCCGATCGAGCGGTCGACTTCCGCATCCGTCGGCAAGGCGGGGCGGGGCGCCATGCTCTTCTCCAGCGCGCTGACCCGGTCGGCCAGCCGGTCGAGTTCGTCCTCGTAAGCGGCGCGTTCGTCGGCGCCCATGCGGCAGACCAGGGCGCCGTCCTTTTCGGAGCAGAGAGACATGGCGCCGGTCTGCCGGTCGAGGCGCACGAAATGGTCGCCGCTGCGTTCGATCTGGAAGCGCGCCGCATCGGGCTCCGCCGCCAATGCCGCAAGCGGCAGAAGGCCGGCGGCAAGCAGGATTGCAAATGCCTTCATCGTCTCATCCTCCGCAAACCGCTGGCCTGTCCGTTTTTGCGCCCTCGGGCGTGGACATCGCCGTCTCTTTGGGGCAAAGCCCTCCTCAAGCAAGGCCAGCAAACGGGATCATCATGACCGCGACATCGACCCTTTACAAGATCGTGCCGGAGGCGCTCTGGCAGCAAGCCAGACAAACCGGCGTTTTTCATGGCGCCGGCATCGATATCAAGGACGGCTTCATCCATTTCTCGACGGCCGATCAGGTGAAACAGACCGCAGCCCTGCATTTCGCCGGCCAGACGGGCCTTGTCCTCGTCGCCGTGGACGGCAGGAATTTCGGCGACAGGCTGCTCTTCGAACCCTCGCGCGGCGGCGCGCTCTTCCCGCATCTCTATGCCGACCTGCCGCTTTCGGCCGTGCTCTGGGAGGCGGCGCTGCCGCTCGACGAAGCCGGCCTTCACATCTTCCCGGAGCTTGCCCCGTGATCGACCCTTTCAAGCGCATCGCCCGCCGCGGCCTCTTTCTCTTCGATCCCGAAACCGCGCACGGCATGTCGATCGCCGCGCTGAAATCGGGCGTCGTGCCCGCCTGCCGCATTGCGCCGGACCCGCGCCTGCGCCAGACCGTTGCCGGCCTCGATTTTGCCAATCCGCTCGGCATGGCGGCCGGTTACGACAAGAATGCCGAGGTGCCGGAAGCGCTGTTGAAGCTCGGTTTCGGCTTCACCGAGATCGGCACCGTCACGCCGAAGCCACAGCCCGGCAATCCGCGCCCGCGCATCTTCCGCCTCGTGGAGGATGATGCGGTCATCAACCGGCTCGGTTTCAACAACGAGGGCCATGAAGCGGCCTTCCGCCGCCTCTCGCGGATCGGCCGCGCCGGCATCGTCGGCGTCAATATCGGCGCCAACAAGGACAGCGAGGACCGGATCGCCGATTACGTTACCGGCATCCGCCGCTTCTATTCCGTCGCCCGTTACTTCACCGCCAATATTTCCTCGCCCAACACGCCCGGCCTGCGCGACCTGCAGGCGCGCGAAAGCCTCGCCGCCCTTCTGTCGGCCGTATTGACGGCGCGCGACGAGGAAGCGGAAAGGGCCGGCAGAAAGATCCCGGTCTTCCTGAAGATCGCCCCCGACCTTACCGAAGAGGGCATGGACGATATCGCCGCCGAGGCGCTCTCCCATGCGCTGGACGGCCTGATCGTCTCCAACACCACGCTGTCGCGCGACGGCCTGAAGGATCAGGTCCAGGCGAAGGAGGCCGGCGGCCTTTCCGGCGCGCCGCTCTTCGAGAAATCGACGGTCGTGCTTGCCAAGATGCGCAAGCGCGTCGGCCCGAGCCTGCCGATCATCGGCGTCGGCGGCGTTTCCTCGGCCGAAACGGCGCTGGAAAAGGTGAGGGCCGGGGCCGATCTCGTGCAGCTCTATTCCTGCATGATCTATGAAGGCCCGGGCCTGCCCGGCGCGATCGTGCGCGGCCTGTCGAAACTGCTCGACCGCGAGAAGGCCACCTCGATCCGCGATCTCAGGGATAGCAGGGTCGATTACTGGGCGGCGCGGAAGGTCTGAGCCGCCCGCGGCCTGATGAGCACCGCCAGGAAGAAGCCGCGAAACAGGAGGAAGGCGTTCATCGCCAGCCACAGGCCGTGATTGCCGAAGAGCGGCACGAAGACGGCGAGCATCGCCAGATAGCCGGCAAAGGACATCAGCATGCGGTTGCGCATGTCGGCCGACCATGTCGCGCCGATGAAGACGCCGTCCATCAGGAAGGCGAGCGCGCCGGTCAGCCCCGTCACCGCCGCCCAGGGCAGATAGGTCTCGGCCGCCGCCTGCACCTCCGGAGAGCTGGTCAGTCCGGCAATGAGGGCTGGGCCGGCGAAATAGAAGAAGGCGGAGATGATCGCCGCCAGCCCGAAGGACCACAGCGTCGTGAGCTTCAGCCCACGGTCGAAGGCCGGCCGGTATTGCGCGCCGATCGCCCGGCCGGTGATCTGCTCGGCGGCATTGGCAAGCCCGTCGAGATAATAGCCCGACAGCAGGAAGAAGTTCATCAGCACCGCGTTGGCCGCAAGCGTGATGGCGCCGAAGCTGGTGCCGATGCGGGTCATGATCGCAAACGAGCCGATCAGCACGAAGGTGCGGATCAGGATGTCGCGGTTGAGCGCGAAGAGTTCGGCGAGTTTCGCGCGCGAGAAGATTTCGGCCCGGCTTGGCCGGTGTGCCGCATCGAAGCTGCGCAGCACGACGAAGAGCCCGGCAAGCGCACCGGCCGTCTCGCCCGCCATCGTGCCCCAGGCGACGCCCGACACACCCCAGTCGAGCCCCAGGCCGAGATAGATGGAGAGCAGGATGTTGATGCCGTTGATCAGCGCCTGCAGCACGAGCCCCGTGCGGCCCTGGCCGCGGCCGAGCACGAAGCCGAGCAGCGCGTAATTGGCTAGCGCTGCCGGTGCGGCGAGAATGCGGATCGAGAAATAGGTGCCGGTCGCCTCGGCAATCCGCCCCTCCGCCCCCATCAGTTCCAGCCCGACGAGGATCAGCAGCGGCGAGAGGATGAGCAGCGCCAGACCGGAGCCGAGCGCCGAGACGATCGCCCGCCAGAACACCGCCTGCTGCTCATGCTGGTCGCGCCGCCCGAGCGCCTGTGCCGTCAATCCGGTCGTGGACGCGCGCAGGAAGTTGAAACTGCCCATGATGAGGTCGAACAGCATGGCGCCGATCGCAAGCCCCGCCAGCGCTTCCGGATCGCCCATATGGCCGACCACGGCCGTATTGGTGATGCCGAGCAGCGGCGTCGTCATGAAGCCGAGCGTCATCGGAATGGCGATCGACAGCACCAGCCGGTGCGTCACGTCGAAGGCCAATGTGTTTCTGCTGCCGCCGGTATCCATATCCGCCTCGTGAGGATCGAGGCGGGACCGCCTCAGTTGGAAAGCACCATTGCCCAATAGGGCAGATTCTTCGAAGACGTATTATGTGCAACGGCAACGCCGAGACCGCTATAGCGTCCGAGCATATTTTCCAGATGGTGGGGGGAATTGATCCAGGCGGTGACGGCCGCATCGACGCTCTGCTGGCCCGACGCGATGTTTTCGGCCGCCGGCAGGGCCACGCCGCTGGCCTTCACGCGCACGCCGAAACTGTCGGTCATGCCCATCAGATGCGCCATCTTGCCGGCACCTGCCATGCGCTTGGCCTGGAAGATGGCCGCCGCGCTGGCATGCGGATCGACGCTGAGCGGCGGCAGGCCGTTCTTGGCGCGAAGCTGGTTGACGAGCGGCAGCGCCGAAGCGGTCTCGTCGGTGGCGTTGGAGGGCGTGCCGGCAAGTTTCGGGGTCGTCGTGCAGCCGGCAATGCCGGCCACGACGGCAAGGCCCGAAAGCTGCAGCAAGCCGCGGCGCGAAAGGATGATCGAGCTCATGTTATTTTCGATAGCTGAAGAGACGGATGATGATGAAGATCGGGACGACGATGGTGGCGCCGAGAAGCAGGTAGTCGCCGACGCGCCCGAGCGCCGCAAAGCCCTGGCGCCACAGGTGCAGCACGAAATCGCGGAAATTGTAGATAAGCTCCCAGGGGGTGAGCCCGAAAATGGCCATGACGAAACCGACGATCAGCGACACCACCAAGAGCTTGATGATCGTGCGGCCGATTGAATCGCCGAGGAACCTGTTCACCTGATCGGACATGCGCCATCTCCTGTTTGCCTTGAGATACGGTCGCGGCGATTCGCCCGCAAGCCTTTTCCGCCAGGACAGCACCGCCTCTGAAATAGGACTTGAGTTTTTTTGTGGCCGCCGCCAAATGCCGGGAGATCACAGGGTCCGATCATGCAGCCAAGCCAGCTTTCCTCCGGCGACGTCATCGCCGACCGCCGCGCCGATTACGCCAGGATGCTTGCCGAGGGCGGCGATGCTGAAGCGGCGGCCGAGCTGATGGAGCAGGCGCTGGATCTCGCGCCCGGCTGGGCGGCCGGCTGGTATCGGCTCGCCACCTATCGGGAAAAGGCCGGTAAGGCGGATGCCGCCGTCCAGGCCTATCGCCGCACGCTGGACCTCGACCCCGAGGATATATTCGGCGCCGGCCTCAAACTTGCCCTGCTCGGCGATGCGCAAACGCCGGCCCGGCCGTCGAGCCGCTATGTCGAGCGCCTGTTCGACGATTATGCCGATCGCTTCGAGACCTCGCTGGTGGAAAAGCTCGACTATTCCGCCCCCGAGAAGCTTGCCGCCCTTGTCGCCTCCACCGGCCGGCACTACCGGCGCGCCGTCGATCTCGGCTGCGGCACCGGCCTGCTCGGCCCGGAAATCCGCTCCCGGGTCGCACAGCTCGAAGGTTTCGACCTGTCGCAGAACATGCTGGCAAAGGCGGCCGAAAAGCATGTCTACGACCATCTCGCCCAGGCGGACCTGTCGCTGGCATCGCAGGCCTCCGGCATCTTTTCCGGCGGCGGCCGGCAGCGCGCCGATCTCGTGACCGCCGCCGACGTGCTGATGTATCTCGGCAATCTCGAAAGCGTCCTTGCGATCGTCGATGACCTCGCCGCGCCGGGCGCCGATTTCGCCTTTTCGGTCGAGGATGGCGGCGAAGGAAACGGCTTCCACCTGGCGCCGTCGCTGCGCTATGCCCACACGCAGACCTATGTCGAAGGGCTTGCGGCGGCCCACGGGCTCGAAATCCTCGATCTCGTCAAAACCACCATTCGCAAAGATGGCGGCAAACCGGTTTCCGGCATTCTGTTCCTTACGCGCAAAACCCTCTGAGCGCATGTTTCTTGCGATTTTGAAATAGGTCAGCATTGCTTACGTATTTCGCTTGCGCGCAACCGGAAAAGCCCTGATAATCCGGCCATTCCGCGAGCAGGCGACGCACTTTCCAGGTGCCGTACGCGCCGCATCCACCCGTCTATTTCCTCTCCCTCCGGCCTGCCCGGAACAGCCGCCATCGGAGATCGCGACATGAGCCAGCTCATCAGTGCCCTCGGTTTCTGGAACACCACCGCCACGCGCCACACGCCGGTCGAGGATGTGCAGGGCATATTCTCCGGCAGCCTCGTGTCCGCGCTCGGCCTTTACGTCCTTGCCAGCGCCGGACTTCTGACCGGCAGCACCGCCGGCATCGCCTTCCTGCTGCATTACGCCTTTGGTGTGAATTTCGGCCTTGGCTTCTTCCTGCTCAACCTGCCCTTCTTCTATCTCTCGTGGAAGCGGCTCGGCCTGGCCTTCACCACCAAGACCTTTGTCGCCATCGGCCTGACCTCGGCGCTGACCAGCCTGCAGCCGAAGGTCATGGAGATTGCCGCGATCCATCCGGCCTGGGCGGCCCTTCTCGGCGGTCTGCTGCTCGGCTTCGGCCTTCTGGCGCTTTATCGCCACCGCGCCAGCCTCGGCGGCGTCGGCATTCTCGGCATCTACATGCAGGAGCGTTTCGGCATCCGCGCCGGCCTCGTGCAGCTTGCCATCGACATGTGCGTGCTGGCCGCCGCCTTCTTCGTCACCACGCCGCCGGTCGTCTTCTATTCGGTGCTCGGTGCGGTCGTCCTCAACCTGTTCGTGGCGATCAACCACCGTGCGGACCGTTACATCGCCCTCTAGGGTCAGCGTCAACCTTACAAAACCGTAAGCCCTTCTGAACAAAACGTAACTTGCCTGTGATCGGTCCTGGCGCGAGACTTTTCCCCGCGCCGGATATGATGAGGTAAGCTATGTCGGATTTGGAAAAGCTTGTCAGACGCCGCATGCAGGAAGAATACGCCAGGGGCGCTTCCGCAGAGGAAATCGCCAAAGTCGTGCGCGGCATATTCAACAGCATCGACCTCTCGGGCAAATGGCCTGAAGCCGCTGCCGTCAGGGCCACCGCAGAGCGCGAGTGACCATATATTCAACCGACCCGATCGTTTCGGGTCGGTCGCCGGGATCCGATCCCTCGTTCATCCAGTCGCGGTCAGGCCGCCTTCTGCGGCGCATCGACCGGATGCTGGCTGCGGAAGCCGACGGCCAGCCGGTTCCAGATGTTGATCGTGCCGATCGCAACGGTGATCTTGGTCATTTCCTCTTCGGAAAAATGCGCCTTGAGCGCTTCGTAATCGGCATCCGGCGCGCCGGTTTCGGCGATCTTCGTCACCGCATCGACCCAGCCGAGCAGGGCACGTTCGCGGGCGTCGTATACGGGCGATTCCCGCCACACGCACATCAGGTTGATCCACTGTTCGGAAAGTCCGTGATGGCGGGCTTCCTTCGAGTGCATGTCGACGCAATAGGCGCAGCCGTTGATCTGCGAGGCGCGAAGCTTGATCAGGTGAATGAAGCGCTTGTCCAGTCCGCTTTCCTGGACATATTGCTCCAGCGCAGCGACGGCCTTGTAGGCATCCGGGGCGGCTTTGCCGAAGTTGAAACGTGCTTGCATCGTAGTCTCCTTGGGTTGGGTTGGTTGGTGGCGCGGCTCAGCGAGCCGCCCTTCTCTCGTGCATGTCCATGAAAGCGCAGCCTCTGGCGGCGATGCCGCCGTCGTCATCCGCGGAAAGTTCGGCCAGGATATCGGCGATGCTGGTAGCGGCGAGTTCGGCACGGTAGGCGCGCTCGGCCCGCATCATCGCGGCACTGACCTGGCATGGTTTGGTGAAGTAGCGCTGCGGCAGCGGGTTCGGCCCGCGCTGGCGGATCTCCGAACAGCGGAAGGCCGGCGCCGGTCCCTCGATAGCCAGCACGATATCGAGCAGCGAGATATCCTCCGGCTTCTTCGCCAGCCGGTAGCCGCCTCTCGGCCCCGGCACCGTCTCCAGAATCCCGGCACCGGAGAGCGCCTGCAGGTGTTTCAGCAGGTAGCTCGTCGACACGCCGTGGAACTCGGCAAGCGCTGCCGCCGAGAGCACGCCGCCCTCGGAAAGGCCCGAGAGGACCGCCACGCAATGAATGCCCTGTTCGACACCGTCACCAAGCTTCACATCTCGCCTCCTCTAATCATGGATATTATTTATCCACGATTATTGCCGCGAGTCAATAGCGCTTCTCTTCGTCGTCGTTTGAACTACATTTGCCGCGTGGATCAGATCGAAGCCGACCTCAGCCTTGCCTTGCCCGCCCCCTTTCTCCGCTGGTTTGCGGAAAAAGGCTGGCGCCCGCGCGCCCATCAGCTCGAACTGCTGGCCCGCGCCGAGGCCGGCGAGAGCACGCTGCTGATCGCGCCGACAGGTGCGGGCAAGACGCTTGCCGGTTTCCTGCCCTCGCTGACCGACCTCACCCGCCGCGGCAAGATCCCGCCGGGTTCGGCCTTCACCGGCATCCATACGCTCTACATCTCTCCTCTGAAGGCGCTGGCCGTCGATATCGAGCGCAACCTGACGAAACCTGTCGCCGAAATGGGCCTGCCGATCTCGATCGAGAACCGCACCGGCGACACGCCGAACGCCAAGCGCCAGCGCCAGAAGCTGAACCCGCCGGATATTTTGCTGACGACGCCCGAACAGGTCGCCCTTCTGCTGGCAAACCGGGAAGCCGAGCGCTTCTTCAAGGATCTGAAATACGTCATCTTCGACGAGCTGCATTCGCTCGTCACCTCCAAGCGCGGCCATATGCTCTCGCTCGGCCTTGCCCGCCTGCGCCGTCTGGCGCCCGAGCTGAAGACGATCGGCCTCTCAGCCACCGTTGCCGAGCCGATGGACCTGCAAAAATGGCTGGTGGCGCAGCAGGAGGGCAGGGACAACCATGCCGGCCTCGTGCTCGTCGAAGGCGGCGCCAAGCCGGATATTTCCATTCTCGATACGGAAGAACGCATTCCCTGGTCCGGCCATGCCGCCAGATATGCGATCCCGGACGTCTACCGAAAGCTCATCGACCACAAGACGACGCTGCTCTTCGTCAACACCCGCTCGCAGGCCGAAATGCTGTTTCAGGAACTGTGGACGGTCAACGAGGAGAACCTGCCGATCGCGCTCCATCACGGCTCCCTCGATGTCGCGCAGCGCCGCAAGGTGGAAGCCGCCATGGCCGCGAACCGTCTGCGCGCCGTCGTCGCCACCTCCACCCTCGATCTCGGCATCGACTGGGGCGATGTCGATCTCGTCATCCATGTCGGTGCTCCCAAGGGCGCCTCGCGCCTTGCCCAGCGTATCGGCCGCGCCAATCACCGCATGGACGAGCCGTCGAAGGCGATCCTCGTTCCCGCCAACCGTTTCGAGGTCATGGAGTGCCGGGCGGCACTCGACGCGAATTATATCGGCGCGCAGGATACGCCGCCCGTCGGGCGCGGCGGGCTCGACGTGCTGGCCCAGCATATCCTCGGCATGGCCTGCGCCGAACCTTTCGACATGCTGGAGCTGCATGACGAGATCACCAGCGCCTTGCCCTATGCCGATCTTTCCTGGGAGACCTTCGAGCGCGTCGTCGATTTCGTCGCGACCGGCGGTTATGCGCTGCGCACCTACGAACGTTACGCCCGCATCCGCAAGACCAGGGAGGGTCGCTGGCGCGTCTCCAATCCGCAGGTCGCCCAGCAATATCGCCTCAACCTCGGCACGATCGTCGAAGACCCGATGCTGAACATCCGCATGGCCAAGCGCGGCGAGGGCGGCAGGCTCGGCCGTCCCGGCGCCGTGCTCGGCAAGGTCGAGGAATATTTCCTCGAACAGCTTGCGCCCGGCGACACGTTCATCTTCTCCGGCAAGGTCTTGCGCTTCGAAGGCATCAGGGAAAACGAGGCGCTGGTCAGCCAGGCCTACTCCTTCGATCCGAAAATCCCCTCCTATGCCGGCGGCAAGTTCCCGCTCTCGACCTATCTCGCCGATCAGGTGCGCTCGATGCTGGATGATCCCGACCGCTGGCATCGCCTGCCGGACCAGGTGCGCGACTGGCTGTCGCTGCAGAAGGAAAAGTCCCTGCTGCCGAAGCGCGACGAGCTGCTGATCGAGACATTCCCGCGCGGCAGCCGCGGCTACATGGTCATTTATCCCTTCGAGGGCCGGCTTGCGCACCAGACGCTCGGCATGCTGCTCACCCGCCGGCTGGACAGGGCAGGGGCAAAACCGCTGGGCTTCGTCGCCACCGATTATTCCCTCGCCATCTGGGGTCTGGAAGATCTCGGCCTGATGATCGCCAATGGCGGCTTAAGCCTTTCCGATCTCTTCGACGAGGACATGCTCGGCGACGATCTGGAATCCTGGCTGAACGAATCCTTCCTTTTGAAGCGCACCTTCCGCAATTGTGCCGTCATTGCCGGCTTGATCGAGCGTCGCCATCCGGGCAAGGAAAAGACCGGCCGGCAGGTCACCGTGTCAGCCGACCTGATCTATGACGTGCTGCGCACCCACGAGCCAGACCATATCCTGCTGCAGGCGACACGGCAGGATGCCGCGACCGGTCTTTTGGATATTTCCCGCCTTGGCGATATGCTGAGACGAATCAGGGGCCACATCACCCACCGGGCGCTGGATCATATTTCGCCGCTCGCCGTGCCGGTCATGCTGGAAATCGGCAAGGAATCGGTGCCGGGTCAGGCCCATGACTCGCTGCTGGCCGAGGCCGCCGACGACCTGATCGCCGAGGCGATGGCCTGAATCTATTGGGAATACGAGAGTGATGAACCGCCTGGCGCTTGCGCGCGACATGACCAGCCTTGCCGCAATACCGGGCGTCGAAACCGCCGTTCACGGTGTCGCCGCCGTCTGCGATCCGCTGGGCGCCCTCTACCTGCCGGATGCCGGCATTCTCGTCGTTTCCGACCTGCATTTGGAAAAGGGCGCGGCCTACGCCCGCCGCGGCATGATGCTGCCGCCCTACGATACGCTGGCGACACTGACTGTGCTCGCCGCCGTCGTCTCCCGCTACGATCCGAGGATCGTCATATCGCTTGGCGACAATTTCCACGACCGCGTCGGCTCCGAACATCTGCCGGAAGCCTTCCGCACGCTGATCGTCGAAATGGCCCGCGGCCGCGAATGGATCTGGATCAACGGCAATCACGATCCCGACGGCACGGTCGACCTGCCCGGCACCTGCTCGGACGAACTCTTCCATGCCGGCCTGACCTTCCGCCACGAGCCGCGCGACGGACTGCAGAAGGGCGAGATCGCCGGCCATCTGCATCCGGCGGCCACCGTCCGCCGCCGCGAAAAATCCGTCCGCCGTCCGTGCTTTGCCACCGACGGCGCCCGCCTGCTGATGCCCGCCTTCGGCGTCATGAGCGGCGGTCTCGACCTCGGCCACACGGCGATGAAAGGCCTGTTCGACAAGGCCTCGCTGGTTGCCCATCTGCTCGGCCGTGACCGGATTTACTCCGTTCGTTACGGCAATCTGCGCGGCTAGTTACATCCCTGCAACTGCTGCTGATAGGTGCCGGCCATGCGGGCAAACTTCTGCGCCGTCTGCTGCAGCTGGCCGTTGCTGCGCCAGTCGCCGCGCTTGTAGCCGGTCGGGCCGGAATAATAGGCGAGGTAGAGATTGTAGGCGTCGTTGAGCGGAATGCCGGTCGCCTGGGCGTTGCTGTAATGGTACCAGCCGATGAAATCGATCGCGTCGGCAAAATTGGTGCGGCTTGCCGACCAGTTGCCGGTTTCGGACTGATAGTGATCCCAGGTTCCGTTCAGCGCCTGCGAATAACCATAGGCGGTCGACGGCCGTGTCCACGGAATGAAGCCGAAGAGTTTGGTGCGCGGCGGGCGCGCATAGGGCTGGAAGCCGGATTCGACATACATGGTCGCCATCAGGATCGGCACCGGAACGCCGTATTTCTTTTCCGTGCGCTCGGCAGCTCCCTGCCAGCTGGTGAAGAGACCATCCTTCTGGTCGAACACGGCGCAGATATTGCGCGTCTGGCGCGGCGCTGTCGCGCAGCCCGCAAGCAGGGCCAGCCCGACGACCGCAAGCACGGTACGAGTACGCATGATACAAACCTCTCGTTTCCGAGAGATTACTAACTCGTAAACGTTAAAGAGCGGTTTTTATGCGAATGCGAGATGTTCCGACGGTTTTTTGTGAGGCCAGGGATTCGCCCCGTCCCTGAGCCAGAGCAAACTGTCGAGCCAGAAGCCGGCGGCATGGCGCGCGTGAAAGAGATCGAAATGCCCGATCCGCGTAAATCCGAGATCGTCTGGCGCAAGCAGCACCTCCTCCACCTGGGCGTTGCGATAGTGGGAAAGGCCGCGGCGAACGGCCCGCACGGTCGCAATCCCGTCATCGGTGACGGTGAGGCTGAGGATCGGCGCATGAAAAGTCTCGAAGGATCTTGAGGCATCCGTTTTTGCTGCCGAACGAGGACCGTTCCATCTCCGCTGCAATGCCCAGTCCAGCGCCACGCCCTTCGGCAGGTCCTCAAGCCAGCCGAGAGACCGTCCGGGAAAGTAGCCTGTCAGCAAGGTCATCGCCGGCATGAGCAGGTGCCATTTTACAAACAGCCGCCGGCGATGCGCCGGGGCGTAGTCCCGCCAGTTTCCATATTGCGCGCCGACCGCCAGCATCCGGGCAACACGGCCGGCATGCGCTGAAAGGCCGGGCAGGAAGCCGCCGATACTGTGGCCGACGACAAGAAGCTCTTGGCCGGGCCTTAGAGCCTCCATGAACAGCAGCGCCGCATCGAAATCCCGCTCGCCCCAGTCCCGCCAGCGATAGCCGCAGCCGCGCAGCCGTTCCGGGCGCGACTGGCCGATACCTCTGTAATCGTAGGTCAGCACGTCGAAGCCGTGCTCGGCGAGAAAGCGCGCATAGTAGTGGTAGTAGCGGGCCGCGACCCCGGTCGCCGGGTTGATGACCACGCTGCCGCTGCTCGGTCCGACGGCGCTCCAGAGGTGGCCGCCAAGCGCCACGCCGTCACGACAGCCGATCATGACAGCCTCCGCTTCCCGCGCAAGATCGCTCTTTCTGCCTGTGCTGCTTGCCGGCATGGCTGCTTCCTTTGTCCTGGTTCGACAAGCACGGTAGGCGGCATTGCGCGTTGATGACACTCACTAGTCGGTATACATTGCCGTCATGGCAAAAAACGCATCCGACACGCGCGAGCGCATCGTCGCCGCCGCCGCCAAGCTCTTCTACAGCGAGGGCATCCGTGCCGTCAGCGTCGATGCCGTGGCCGAGAAGGCCGATGTCACCAAGCGCACCCTCTACTATCATTTCGACAGCAAGGACGATCTGATCGCCGCCTATCTGGAGACCCGCGACCAGCCCAATCTTGCGGTCTACCGCCGCTGGTTTGCCGAGACGGATGGCGACCTGCCGGCGAAGGTGAGGGGCATTTTCGATCAACTGGCCCGCTCGGCCCGGCATCCGAAATGGAGGGGCTGCGGATATCTCAGAACATCGGCCGAACTTGCCAACATGCCCGGCCATCCCGCCATCAAGGTCGGTGCCGCGCACAAGAAAAATGTCGAAAAGTGGCTGGCATCTCTCTTCGAGGAGAAAGATTTCGCCGAGCCGGCAAAGCTCGCCCGCCAGATCGTCCTGCTGCTGGACGGCTGCTTTGCCGCCGTGCTCCTGCATCGCGATCCCGCCTATATGGAAACGGCCGGAGAAGCGGCCGCAACGCTTGTCGCCGCGGCGATGAGGAAGGCGAAATGATCAATCCTTGCGGAAGATCAGGCTGGCGCCCCATCCGGTCAGCACGGCCAGCAGCACGGCGAAAAAGCCGTAGAAAATCGGCTGCTCATGCGCCGCATCGGTGATCGTCTGCTCGATGCCGGTCTTGATGACGCGCAGAGGCTGCGATTTCTGGGTCACGAATTTGCCGCTCTTGAAGAGATAGGCGCGCACCGTATGCACGCCGTTCGGAATATTGGCGGGCAGCCGCAGGCTTGCCTTGAACAGGTTGGAGGAGACGAAGCGAACGCCGCTCGGATCGCGCTCATAGAGCCCGCCTGACTGCTGTATGCGCCGGAAGGAGGCGCGGAATTCGTTGAGACTGTTGAAGTTGCCGGTAAAATCGATCGGTCGCAGCGGAATATGGTCGATGCCGATACCCTCTCCGGTCAGGTCGAGCGGCGTCGTGATGTCGTCGATGGAACGCGAACTCGACATCGAATAGGAATGCGGTACCTCGGCAAAGGTCATCGACGTGGTATTGATCCAGATGCCGAAGACCCGTTCCTTCCTGCGCACCGTGGCGTCCACGCGCGGACCTTCCAGAACCACGACGACGTCATACTGGCCGATGGCAAGCAGAAGGTCGTCCGTATTGGTCACGGCCCCGAAAATCGTCAGGTCCGCGCCGCGAAAATCGGACGTGATGGCGATCTCGCTGGTGGACGTGCCGATTTCCAGCCCCTCGCGCTCGGCCTGCGTCGTTCCCTGTCCGGGCAGCAGCACCTGGCCCGCGGCGGCGGCAGGCATGAGAAGGGCAAGGATCAGCAGGAGCCGAAACATCAGTTCCCCACTCCCATCACCACCGAATAGATATCCTCCGGCGTCACCACCAGCGCGACGGCAAGGCGCAGGCCGACGGCAAGGACCAGCAGGCCGAGCAGGGCGCGCAGCTGCTCGCCGCGCAGCCGCTGGCCGACGCGCACGCCGTATTGCGCGCCGATGACGCCGGCGAGCATCAGGAAGAAGGCAAGCACGATATCGACGGAATAGTTGGTGGCCGCCTGCACGATGGTCGTATAGGCGGTCACGAAGATGATCTGGAAGAGCGAGGTTCCGACGACCACGTTGGTCGGGATGCGCAGCAGGTAGATCATCGCCGGCACCATGATGAAACCGCCGCCCACGCCCATGACCGAGGTCAGGATGCCGATGGCAAAGCCGAGCGCCACGATCGGGATGACCGACAGAAAGATCTTCGATTTCTTGAACCGCATTTTGAGCGGCAGCTTGTGGACCCAGTGCTGATGGCCGGGCCGGCGCGGGGCGGGCGCTTCGTTGCGGGCCGCGCGGCGCATGGCGTTGACGCTCTCCCACAGCATCAGCCCGCCGACAGTGCCGAGGAAGACGACGTAAAGCAGCGAGATGAACAGGTCGAGCTGGCCGATGGAGCGCAGCAGCGAGAAGATCCAGATACCGACCGTCGCGCCCGAAAGGCCGCCGACCAGCAGCACCGAACCGAGCTTCACATCCAGCGTACCGCGCCGGAAATGCGTGATCGCCCCCGATATCGAGGAAGCCACCACCTGGTTGGCGCCGGTCGCCACGGCAACGACCGGAGGAATATTGTAGAAGATCAGGAGTGGCGTGATCAGGAAGCCGCCGCCGACGCCGAACATGCCGGACAGGAAGCCGACGGCAGCCCCCATGCCGAGAATGATGAAGATGTTCACCGACAATTCTGCGATGGGCAGATAGATTGTCACAGCCGACCCCGATTATCGCCGCGCCCGCCGCGGCGGCCCGTCTCACGTCCCCGTTCGAATGGCGCATCCTACTGTGAAATCGTTGCCAGAGGCTTTCGAAGGAAAAAGCGCGATCAGCCGGATGCAGGCTCCGATATGTCCCGCATAATCCGGCTTTTTTCAGGTTTTGTGACACGCGGCCCGAAAAGGCCGAAAGCCCGGCGGCACGGGCCGCCAGGCGAAATCAGATGGCCTTGGCGCCCGGCTTGTTGCGCTCCAGCAGCGCCTTGACCGTCTCGTCGTTGACCTTGCCGGTCGGCTCCTGGCCGATCGACTTCTGGAAGTTCTTGATGGCGGTCACGGTCTTGGCGCCCATTTCCCCATCCGGCGGGCCGGCGTCGAAGCCGTTGTTGTTGAGGATCGCCTGGATGTTGCGGATCGCCTTCTTCATGTCCACGGTCGCCGTCTTCGGCGCGGCGCCGCTTGCCCATGCGTCGGGGATCTCGACGCCGTTCGCCTTGTTGTCGAACGGCTGCGGCTTCCAGAGGTCGGCCTTGGCGCGGGCGCGCTCCAGCTGGTCCGGCTTCATGGCGTTCGCCACTTCGTCGCGCTTCTGGGCGGCATCCTTGTCGCCGGATTTGGCGGCGATCGCAAACCACTTGTAGGATTCTTCCAGATCGGCCGGCACGCCGTTGCCGCGGGCGCACAGGATGGCAAGGTTGAACTGGCTGTCGGTAATGCCGAGATCCGCCGCCTTCTGGAACCAGGAGGCCGCCGTCGCATAATCCTGCTGGCCGAGCGCGCCGGACGCGTAGAGCACGGCGAGATTGTGCATCGCGCTGGCATTGCCCTGGCCGGCGGCCTGTTCGTAGAGGCCCTTGGCCTTCTGCACGTCGCGCTCGACGCCGTTGCCCTTCTCGTACATGCTGCCGAGGCGGTACTGCGCCGGCGCAAAACCCTTGTCGGCCGAAAGCTGGTACCAGCTTGCCGCCTGTTTCTGGTCGGCGGCAAGGCCGTTGCGGCCTTCGGTATAACGGGCGCCGATTTCGAAGAGTGCCAGCGCATCGCCGTTGCGCGCCGCGTCGGCGAGCGGCAGCGGCTGGATCGTGTCGGGAACGATGATCGCGGCGGTCGTCGAGGCAGCCGGCGTCACCGCCGGTTCGGCAGGCGTGCTCGGAACGAAGCCGGAGGCATCCTGCACCGGTGCCTGGGCGAAGCCTTCCGCGCCTTCGCCGTCGAGCGGCGCGGCATCGGTCAGGTGGTCGGCCGCGGCGGGAGCCGTTGGCGCCGGCGCGCTTGCCGGTGCCTCGGCGGCCGTCTCCGGTGCGGATGCGACCGGTGCGACCGGCGCCGGCGCTGCCATATTGGCCTGCGGCGTTTCCGCAGCTCCCGTCAGGGCCGAAACCTCGGCCGGCGGCGGCGCCTTCTGTCCCGATGTCAGCGTGCGGGCAAGCGGGAAAGCCATGATGGCAAGCAGTACGGCGCCGACGGCAAGCAGGATCGGCCGGCGGAAGCGCGAAAAGGCACTGCCCTTGCCGGCGGCCTTCTCGGGCTTGGCGGCACGGCGTTCGGCGCGCGTCGCGGGCTTGGCGTTGCTGTCGATTTCCATCGCGGCGGCCTGCGCGGCCCGGCGCGCGGCGGCGATATAGTCCGCCCGGTCGTTCTCTGTGGCCGCCTTGGCGCGCTGGGCGTTCTGGCTGGCGCGCACGCGCTCCAGGATCTTCTTCACGTCGGGCGCGCCCGAACCCGGTTCCAGGAGCTCGTTTGCGGCCTCGGCCGGCACCACGTCGACGGGATCGATCGAGGGGGCGGGATCGATGACCGGGCGCTCGGCGGCGGCCTTCTTTTCTTCCGCCTTGCGCGACGGCATCAGCTTGCGGCCAAGGCTGGCGAGCAGGCTGCCCCTGGCGGGAACGACCGGCTTGTCCGGCTGGCTGGTGGCTTCGATGGCGATCGCGCTGGTGCTGTCCGTCAATGCCGGCTCCGGCATGCGGGCCGGCGCTTCCTCGGCGATATCGGCCGTGCGCAGCACCGGCGAAGCCTTCGGGGCCTGCATCACGGCTGCCTTGGCCGGTTCCCGGCCGGCATCCACCAGCGCATAGGGATCGACGTTGAAATCGACATCGGCTGCCGGCATCCGGGCAGCGGGGCGCACCCGCTCTTCCATCGTGTCCAGCCGGTCGGCAATATGCACCAGCGTCTCGTGCAGGGCCTGGAAGGTCTTGTGGGTGCGCTCTTCGCTGTCGCGGCTCAGATCCTCGAGATGGCGCAGGTCTTCCGCAAGCGCGACGAGGGCCGACATGTCGGCGGCGGCCGGTGCCGCGCCCTGTGCCGCGCCGTTGCGGGAATAGGCGTCGACCACGGCTTCCGCCGCCTGTCGCGCCGCCTCGATAATATATTCGTCGTTGGTGGCGATATAATCTTCGATCGCGCCCATGCGGCGGTCGAGATCGGCGGATACTTCCGCATTTTCGCGCGGCGCGTTCAGGAGTTCGGAGAGATTGGCGATCTGGTCTTCGAGGTTCTTCAGCGCGCGCGTATCGGTCGGCGGTGCCGCCGTGCTTTCTTCCAGCCGCGCGGCGATGTCGCTGAGCCGGCCTTCGAGACGCTGAAAGGCGCTGTCGTCGATGACCGGCGCGGGCGCCGGGCGGATTTCCATCTCGTCGATGCGGCGTGCGAGATAGTCGAGCCGCTTGGCGAGGGCATCGTTGACCGAGCCGCTTTCGAGCGCATCGATCTTGCGGGAAATGTCGGAAAGCGCACCGGTCAGGTCCGGCTGCGGCGCCGCCTTCTGCGTGCGCTCGAGCAGGTAGGAAAGATGCTCCAGCCGCTCGTCCAGCCGTGAGGTCGCTTCCGCCTTGGCGAGGTCTTCGACGCGCGCCGTCAGCGCTTCCAGCCGGCCTGCCATTTCGTCTGCCGGGTTGGGCCGGCTCGAGGCGGCCCGCCCCATCAGCTCGATCTGGTCGCCGAGCGCGGAAAGGCGGCTCTCCAGCCGCTGTATCAGCGCCGGGTCGGTGCCGCCGGAGGTGCGTCCGCTGGCGGCGATCGCGCGGCTGATCTCGTCGAGCCTGATATCCATGGCGGCGAACTGCTCGGACATGATCCGGTCGTGCGGCTGGATCAGGTTGCCGAACTGCTCGATGGCGGAGGCGATGGTGATGAGCTTGTCTTCCAGCGCCTGCACGGCCAGGCTTTCGCCCATGCCGCCGAGATGCCGCTTGATGTCGTCGAGCCGGTAGGCGAGCGAGACCAGCTCTTCCTGCAGGCCGGCCGTGTCGAGGTCCGCCAGCCGGTTTTCCACGCTGTCCCAGCGCCGCTCCAGGTGGCGCATCGAATCCTCGCGCGCCAGCCCGTCCATCAGCGAGCGCAGCTCCTCGAATTCGTCGCGCAGGCCGCTCGCCTCCGGTCCGGCGGAGCGGCTGGTAAGCTGCGCGATGCCCTGCGACAGGCGGCCCATGTCGGCGCGGATGTCGTCGGCGAAATGCCGGTCCTGCGCGCTCGCCTTGATCTCGCGCAATTCGCTGCGCAGCGCATTCATTTCGCGCGTGACGCCTTCGGAAATGTCGCGCTTCAGGTCCTGCCGCAGGTTGACGAGCGCCTGGGCGATTTCGGTCATCGTGTCGTCGGAGCCACGGAAAGCGGCAGCGGCCGGCTGCGGTGCCGCGGCGTGCTGCGGGGCGGGCGTGCGGGCCGCTTCGCGCGTGTAGCCGCGCTCGCGATTGTCTCTGCCGGCGTCGAGCGCGCGCTGGCGCTGGCGGATTTCCGCAAGCGGATCGGCTGCGCGCGGACCATAGGAACCGGCGTAGGGATCACGGTCCGGCACCGGATTGCGCGGCCGCTGTTCGCGCCCGCTGCCCATCAGGCCTTCGATCCGCGCTTCCAGCCCTTCGATCGTGCGGTTCAACGCGTCGAGCGAGGTCCTGTCGGAATGCCGGGAAGAATGTGATCGCGATCCGTTCATGTTCTTGCTCGCTTCGATTGCCCGGTCCGGGCCAGATCATTGCCTTCGTCCGAAGCGCACCGGGGTACACGTCGGAGAGCGCCGTACATAAGGAAATAGTCAATTAGACTTTCCTCAAGTTGGACGGACTGTTGGCGGCACTCCTGAAACGCGAGACAGGAAAAAAGGAACGCAGATCGCCAATGCTCACCGCGCACCTTTTACGAAACGTGGTAAAGAACTCGTTAACCCGGATGAGAAATTTTTAACTTTTGCTATTTCGGGCCGGTTTTGCGCGCGAAACTCGACCTTCATCCGGTCCAGGCGCGGCATCGTCCCCTGCCAATCTGTCGGGGCGGCGTCGATCCAATCGCCTCGGCTGCGCTCGCGAAAGCGGATCTGCGGCACCATGCGCAGTATCGGGGGATCAGAAATTCTCGGTCCAGGGCCGCAATTCCACTTCCTGCGACCAGGCGCTGCGATGCTGCAGCAGAACGTCGATATAGGATTGGGCGATCGCGTCGGGCGAAAGCGTGCCGTCGGGCCTGTCTTCCCGGTCGGGTCTGGTCGCCGACCGCACGGCGCCGTCGATGATGAAATGCGCCACATGGATGCCGAGCGGCCCCAGCTCGCGGGCCGCACTCTGCGCCAGGCCGCGCAGCGCGAATTTGCCCATCGCGAAGGGTGCCGACTGCGCAAAACCCTTGACGCTGGCCGTCGCCCCCGTCAGCAGGATCGCGCCGCGCCCATGCGGGATCATCCGCCTTGCCGCCTGCTGCGCAACGAGGAAGCCGCCGAAGGCGCTCGTGGCGATCGCCTGCTGAACCTCCGCAGGGTCAAGCTCGGCAATCGGTCCGCGCAGCCGTCCGCTGGCATTGTAGATCACCACGTCGGGCTCGCCGATTTCGGCATCGACACGCTCGAACAGGGCCGAGACCGCCGCCGGCTGCGCGGCGTCGGTGGCAAAGGCCCTGGCCCCGGTCTCGTCGAGCAGCGGTCCGAGCTTGCCGATATTGCGCGCCGCAAGCCCGACCTTCACGCCGCGTTCCGAAAGCGCGCGGGCAAGCGAGCCGCTGATGCCGGAACCGGCGCCGACGATGAGCGCGCTGCGATAGGGAAACTCGGCCATGATCTTCTCCTTGGGATGAACCTTCCGGAGAGGTAGGCAGTCGCGGCGGTTCAAAAAACCGCCGGACGCGAATTTTTCACGCTTGCGGCGCGTCGATCGAAAGCCCGCAGATGCGCGAGAGGTGCGCGAGCGGCAGCCCCGTTTCCCCGGCCCAGCGGTTGAACGTCTGCTGGATCAGCTGCTGGTCCTTCTTGCCGGTCCCGGACGCCGAAAGCGGCACGCCCGCATCCCTGAGGCAGGCCAGCACGTCCGTCGTCATGATGAAGCCGTCGCGGCCGATGCCGCGCAGGAAATATTGTCCGGTCGCCCCGCCGAGCCGGTTGCCGCGTTTGCTGAGCACCTCGAGCAGGCCGATATGATCCTCGCGCGGCCAGTCCGCGAAAAAGGCGCCGGCGCTGCCGGCCTCGTTCGCCAGTTCGCGCACGAAGGCGGCGTTGGCGCGCACCGACATGATCTTCGCGCCGTTTTTGACGATGCGGTCGTCGCCGGTCAGGTCGTGCCAGAACTCGTCGGGAGCGATGTTGAGGGCGGCAGGATCGAAGCCTTCGAAAGCCTCTTCGAAGCCCGGCCATTTATTGTCGATGACCTTGTGTACGAAGCCGCTGTAGAAGATCCGCCGCGTCATCTGCGAAAGAATGCGGTCGTCGGGCAACGCGCGCAGCGCATCATGGTCCGGCAGGGCGGGCAGCATCGCCTTCAGCGCGTCGGCGCCGCCTTTTCTCTGCTCGGCGCGCTTGCGGATAGTGTCGAAATCGCTCAAGGCTCGGCTCCCGGATAACGTTGCTGGTGCAAGCCTATGCCGGGAGCGGCCCGATCTTCAAGCCGCGCGACCGATGCTCAGGCGGCGACAGGTTCGCGCACGTCGTCGAGCAGGAAATGCACGACGAGGTAATCGGTCCTGTAGTGCCGCCCGCTGTCGCCGACCTTCTCCTCCGAGCCGCCGTCGGCGGGATGCCAGGGGTGATAGTGCGGATTGGTGACGATCAGCGTCACCGCCTTGCCGGCATAGGGACCTTCGGCCGGCCGGAAGCGCATTTCGGCAAGCGGCCAGATGCGTTCGTAGGTTTCCATCGGAATGCGCACCCGAAGCGCCTTGCGCGGAGCCGGCGGCTCGTCATGGACTGCCAGCCTTTCGCCGTTGACCGGCTCGACCGCAACAGGTTCGATCGTCACTTCCTCCGCCGCATCGAAAATGGAATTGAACTCCGCAGGCCACGTCCTTCTCATGAAATCGCTCCTCCCAGGCTCTTTCTGCAGGTCTGATGGAATGTAGCGCGCTTAGCCGGAGAAGGAAACGGGCAGCATGCCGTTTGCAGCAGCTCGTTTCGCCTCTCACAAAATTGCGCGCATGCGGAATTTGACGTTTACGCAAACGTCAATATTTTGTAAGAGAGTCTCAAGGCCGGAGCGATCCGGTCGGCGAATTGGAGGAATTCGAACGATGCCAGTCTACAAGGCCCCGGTGAACGACACGCTTTTCGTACTCAACGACGTGCTGGGTCTCGAACGCTACAACAATCTTCCGGGCTTTGCCGATGCCACGCCTGACATGGTGGAGGCCATTCTGGGCGAGGCGGCCAAGGTGGCCGAGGAGGCACTGTTTCCTCTGAACTATTCCGGCGATCAGCAAGGTTGCCAGCGTCATGGCGACGGCACGGTCTCCACGCCGAAGGGGTTCAAGGAGGCCTATCGGGCCTATCGCGAAGGCGGCTGGATCGGTCTTGCCGTGCCGGAGGAATTCGGCGGCCAGGGCCTGCCCTATACGCTTCATGCCGCCGTCGGCGAATATACCTCGGCCGCCAACATGTCGCTGATGATGTATCCGGGCCTGACGCAGGGCGCGATTGCCGCCATCCTCGTCCACGGCACCGACGAGCAGAAGAGCACCTACCTGCCGAAGATGGTGGACGGCTCCTGGTCCGGCACCATGAACCTCACCGAGCCGCATTGCGGCACCGATCTCGGCATGTTGCGCACCAGGGCGGTGCCGCAGCCCGACGGCAGCTACAGGATTTCGGGCCAGAAGATCTTCATCTCCGCCGGCGAGCATGACCTGACCGACAACATCGTCCATCTCGTGCTCGCCCGCATCGAAGGCGCGCCTGAGGGCACCAAGGGCATCTCGCTCTTCATCGTGCCGAAATTCCTCGTCAACGCGGACGGCAGCCTGGGCGCCCGCAATGGCGTCAGCTGTGGCGCGATCGAGCACAAGATGGGCATTCACGCCAACGCCACCTGCGTCATGAACTACGACGGGGCGACCGGTTTCCTGATCGGCGCCGAAAACCGCGGCCTCAACGCCATGTTCGTGATGATGAACGAGGCCCGGCTGATGGTCGGCCTGCAGGGCATTGCCGTTGCCGAAATCGCCTATCAGAATGCCGCGAACTACGCCCGCGAGCGCATCCAGGGCCGCTCGCTCTCCGGTCCCAAGGCGCCGGACAGGAAGGCCGACCCGATCATCGTCCACCCGGATATCCGCCGCGCACTGATGACGATCCGGTCCTTCAACGAGGCCGGCCGCGCCTTCCTGCTCTGGACGGCGCTGAAATCGGATATCGCCCACCGCGCCAGCGACGAGAAGGAACGCCAGACGGCCGACGATATTCTCGGCCTCGTCACGCCGATCCTCAAGGGCGTGATGACCGACAGGGGCTTCGACCACGCCGTCATGGCCCAGCAGGTCTTCGGCGGCCACGGCTATATCGAAGAAAACGGCATGAGCCAGTATGTACGCGATGCCCGCATCGCCATGATCTATGAAGGAGCGAACGGCATCCAGGCGCTCGATCTCGTCGGCCGCAAGCTGGCGCTGAACGGCGGCCGCGCCGCCATGGCGCTCTTCAAGGAGATCGGCGATTTCTGCGAGGAAAACCGTGCTGACGAGCAGCTGAGCTTCTTCACCAAGCACCTGAAGAAGGGCTTGAACGACGTCCAGGGCGCGACCATGTGGTTCATGCAGAACGCCATGGCCAAGCCCGACAATGCCGGTGCCGGTTCGACCGATTACATGCACCTCTTCGGCCTCGTCGTTCTCGGCTACATGTGGGCGCGCATGGCCAAAGCCGCCAACGAACGCCTTGCCGCCGGCGACGCACGCGAGGATTATCTGAGGAACAAGCTGATTACGGCGAAATTCTTCATGGAGCGCATCATGCCCGAGACCGCCTTGCGCAAGGCCCGCATCGAAACCGGCGCCGACACGATGATGGAACTGGCCGCCGAAGCCTTCTGATTGGAGCCCCTTCTCCACGCAGGGGAGAAGGTGGCCCGAAGGGCCGGATGAGGGGGCCGCAAGCGCAGTCGTCTCCGGTTTCTGCCGGTCGGAAGAAAGAAATTCACCGGCGCTTCCGCGCCGCCAGGGAGATGAGACAATGACCGAGGTTTTCATTTACGATCACGTCCGCACGCCCCGCGGCCGCGGCAAGAAGGATGGCTCACTCCATGAAGTGCCGTCCGTGCGCCTTGCGGCCAGGACGCTGGAGGCGATCCGCGACCGCAACGGGCTGAACACCGAAACGGTCGACGACATCATCATGGGCTGCGTCGATCCGGTCATGGATGCCGGCGCCGTCATCCCCAAGGCCGCCGCGTTTGAGGCCGGTTATTCCACCAGGGCGCCCGGCATGCAGATCTCCCGCTTCTGCGCCTCCGGCCTCGATGCCGTCAATTTCGCCGCCGGCAAGATCGCGCAAGGGGCAGACGATATCGTCATTGCCGGCGGCGTCGAAAGCATGTCGCGCGTCGGCCTCGGCATGTCCGGCGGCGCGTGGTTCATGGACCCTTCGGTGAATTTTCCGGCCTATTTCATGCCGCAGGGCGTCTCGGCCGATCTCATCGCCACCAAATACGGTTTCTCGCGCGACGATGTCGATGCCTATGCCGTCGAAAGCCAGAAGCGGGCGGCCAATGCCTGGAACAACGGCTGGTTCAAGAATTCCGTCATCCCGGTCAAGGACCAGAACGGCCTGACCATCCTGGCCCATGACGAGCACATGCGCCCCGGCACCGACATGCAGGCGCTCGCCTCGCTCAATCCCTCCTTCCAGATGCCCGGCGAAATGGGCGGCTTCGAAGCCGTCGCCATCCAGGCCCATCCGGAAGTCGAGCGCGTCAACTATGTCCACCATGCCGGCAATTCCTCGGGCATCGTCGACGGCGCCGCTGCCGTCCTGCTCGGCTCGAAGGCCGGGGGAGCAAGCATGGGCCTGAAGCCGCGCGCCCGCGTCAAGGCCTTCGCCAATATCGGCTCGGATCCTGCCCTGATGCTGACCGGCCCCGTCGATGTCACCGAAAAGCTCTTGAAGCGCACGGGCATGACGCTTGCCGATATCGACCTTTTCGAGCTCAACGAGGCCTTCGCCGCCGTCGTGCTGCGCTACATGCAGGCCTTCGAGATCGGACACGACCGGATCAACGTCAACGGCGGCGCGATCGCCATGGGCCATCCGCTCGGCGCGACCGGCGCCATGATCCTCGGCACCGTGCTGGACGAACTGGAGCGCCGCGACCTCAACACCGCGCTTGTCACCCTCTGCATCGGCGCCGGCATGGGCACGGCAACCGTCATCGAACGCGTCTAAGGGAGAGAGACGATGAGCTACACCAATTTCACCGTCGAGACCGATGCCGACGGTATCGCCCTTGTCACCTGGGACATGCCCGGCAGGTCGATGAACCTCTTCACCCAGGAGGTGATGGACGAGCTCGACGCCATCGTCGATGCGACCGTCGCCGACAGCGCCGTCAAGGGCGTCGTCATCACCTCGGGCAAATCCTCCTTCTCGGGCGGCGCCGATCTCTCGATGATCAAGGCGATGTTCTCCTTCTACCAGCAGGAGAAGACCGCCGATCCCGAGAGAGCCGCGCAAAAACTCTTCGATCTCGTCGGCCGCATGACCGGTCTCTACCGCAAGCTCGAAACCTGCGGCAAACCCTGGGTCTCGGCCATCAACGGCACCTGCATGGGCGGCGCCTTCGAAATGTCGCTCGCCTGCCACGGCCGCGTCGCCTCCAACGCGAAGAGCGTCAAGATCGGCCTGCCGGAAGTCAAGGTCGGCCTCTTCCCCGGTGCGGGCGGCACGCAGCGCGTCGCGCGCCTGACCGATGCCCAGTCCGCCCTGCAGATGATGACGACGGGCCAGTCGCTGAACGCCTCGCGCGCCAAGGCGATGAACCTCGTTCATCAGGTGGTCGAGCCGGATCAGCTGATCCCGGCCGCCAAGCAGATGATCAAGGATGGCCTGAAGCCTGTCGCCCCCTGGGACGAGAAGGGCTTCAAGGTGCCCGGCGGCGGCATCTGGACGCCGGCCGCGGCCCAGCTCTGGCCGGCCGCGCCCGCCATCCTGCGCCGCGAGACGGCCGGCAACTATCCCGCCGCGCTCGCCATCCTGAAATGCGTCTACGAGGGCCTGCAGCTGCCCTTCGATACGGCGCTGAAGATCGAGCAGCGTTATTTCACCCAGGTGCTGCGGACCACCGAAGCCTTCTCGATGATCCGCTCGCTCTTCATTTCCATGCAGGAGCTCGGCAAGGGCGCCCGCCGCCCGGCCGGCGTGCCGAAGAGCGAGCTGAAGAAGGTCGGCGTCGTCGGCGCCGGCTTCATGGGCGCCTCGATCGCCTATGTCACGGCTGCCGCCGGTTTCGATGTCACCCTCATCGACCGCGATATCGAAGCCGCCACCAAGGGCAGGGGCGTCGGCGAAGGCCTCGTCAAGGATTCCATTGGTAAGGGTCGTCTTACCCAGGAGGAGGGTGCCGCACTTCTCTCCCGCATCACGCCCTCTGCCGACTACGGCGATTTGAAGGATGCCGATCTCGTCATCGAAGCGGTCTTCGAAGACCGTGCCGTCAAGAAGGCGGTCATCGAACAGGTGGAAGCCGTCATCCCGCAAACCACCATCTTCGCCTCCAATACCTCGACCCTGCCGATCACGGGCCTTGCCGAAAATTCGAAGCGGCCCGACCAGTTCATCGGCCTGCATTTCTTCTCGCCGGTCGAGAAGATGATGCTGACGGAAGTCATTCTCGGCAGAAAGACGGGCGACAAAGCGCTCGCCGTCGCCCTGGATTATGTCGCCGCGATCAGGAAAACCCCCATCGTCGTCAACGATACCAGAGGCTTCTTCGTCAACCGCTGCGTCTTCCGCTATATCCACGAAGCCTACGACATACTGATCGAAGGCGTGCCGGCGGCGATGATCGAGAATGCCGCCAAGATGGCCGGCATGCCGGTCGGCCCGCTCTCGCTGAACGACGAGGTGGCGATCGATCTGTCGCAGAAGATCCTCAAGGCGACTGTTGCCGATCTCGGCCCGAAAGCCGTCGACGAACGCCACCTTGCCCTCATCAACCGGCTGGTGGACGAACTCGACCGCCGCGGCCGCAAGAACGGCAAGGGCTTCTACGAATACCCGGCCAAGCCCGCCAAAAAATTCCTCTGGCCCGAGCTGAAGACCCTCTATGCGCAGAAGCCGGCCGCCGAGATCGACGTCGATATCCTGAAGCAGCGCTTCCTGGTGACGATCGCGCTCGAGGCCGCCCGCACCATGGAGGAGGGCATCGTCACCGACCCGCGCGAAGCAGACGTCGGCTCCATCCTCGGCTTCGGTTTCGCGCCCTATACCGGCGGTGCGCTGAGCTATATCGACGGCATGGGCGTGAAGGCCTTCGTGGACCTTGCCGAAAAGCTGGCCGCTGCCTACGGCGACCACTTCAAGCCGACACCGCTCCTGAAGGACATGGCCGCCAGGGGCGAAACCTTCTACGGCCGCTTCGACCCCTATCCGGCCGCTGAAAGGGTGGCATGAGCGGAGCATCCGGGGTCCCTCGCTGCAGCGCGGAGAGGGCTAGCGTGAGCGGCTCCGGGTCTCGGGCAGATCCAGGGGCCATATCTTGTCCTTGCCCTATCGCGCGGCCGCTTGGAAGCTTTCTCCGCCCGAAACGTTTTGGGCGAGCCGCGCAACGGCGGCCGGCCCGCCATGGGCGGCAATCCAGCGGTCCACGCGGCAGGCCGCCCGCGCGTAGAGTTCCTGCGTGCGTGCCGTCTCCACCCAGGCGCTGCGCGTCGTCGGCATGTCGCCGCCGGGTTCGATCAGGCAGCGGTCGCCATTGCCGGCCTGCCGCAGATAGCGCGGGTCGGCAGAGATGTCCGCGGCAAGGCCTTCGTCGAACCATTGCGGAATGGCCCTGTTCCAGGTCTTCACCAGCCCCAGCCGGCTGTGCAGCTCGATATGCGAGAGTTCGTGGGCGGCGATCACGTCGCTCGTGCCGCGCGGCGAAAGAAACAGCGCCCAATCGAGGATCGCCTGCCCGCGCGAGCCGCCACCGATCGGCTGATAACAATCCTCGCTCTTGCAGATCAGGATGCGGGGCCTGCCGTCAAGCGCACCGTAAAAATCCGCCACGCGTTCGCGCGCGGCCGCAACGACGGCTTGCGCCTGCTCGCGCTCCCCGACGCTCATGGTCTTTTCCACATAGATGCCGTTGCCGAGCCCCGTGAACCCATAGCAGTAAGGGCAGGCGACAGCCGCGACGGCGGGATAGGCGAAAGCCGTGCCCGCAACGGCAAGGACAAGAAAGGCCGCAAGGCCGATGACGATTTTCATGAGCGCTCCTCCGCGAGATGATCGCGACGGTGGGACCGGAAATCGCCATTTCCATGGCCGGTCGCCGGCGGGAAATGGCAAGGGATCGCACTCCGCATTCTCGCCTACCTCACAAATCTCTCGCCGGGCGCCTATATGCCTGTCTGGAATCATGACAAAAGGCGTGCAGGGCACCCTTCAGTTTAAGCGATGGAATCATGAAAAAGATCGGTTTTCTCTCCTTCGGGCATTGGACGCCCTCGCCGCAATCCCAGACGCGATCGGCAGGCGATACGCTGCTGCAGTCGATCGATCTTGCCGTCACCGCCGAGGAACTGGGCGCGGATGGCGCCTATTTCCGCGTCCATCATTTCGCCCGCCAGCTTGCCTCGCCCTTCCCGCTGCTGGCCGCCGTCGGTGCGCGCACCAGCCGCATCGAGATCGGCACGGCGGTCATCGACATGCGCTACGAGAACCCGCTCTACATGGCCGAAGATGCCGGCGCGGCCGATCTGATTGCGCGCGGGCGCCTGCAGCTCGGCATCAGCCGCGGCTCGCCGGAGCAGGTCATCGATGGCTGGCGCTATTTCGGCTACAACCCGCCGGAGGGCCAGAGCGATGCCGATATGGGCCGCCGCCATGCCGAAGTCTTCCTCGAAGTGTTGAAGGGCGAAGGTTTCGCCGAGCCCAATCCGCGACCGATGTTTCCCAATCCGCCCGGCCTCCTGCGCCTCGAGCCGCATTCGGCCGGCCTGCGCGAGCGCATCTGGTGGGGTGCCGGCTCGAATGCCACGGCCGTCTGGGCCGCCAGGCTCGGCATGAACCTGCAGAGCTCGACGCTGAAGGACGACGAGACCGGCGAAGCCTTCCATATCCAGCAGGCCAAGCAGATCCGCGCCTATCGCGCGGCCTGGAGGGAGGCCGGCCATCAGCGCGAGCCGCGCGTTTCCGTCAGCCGCAGCATCTTCGCGCTGGTCAACGATCGCGACCGCTCCTATTTCGGCTATGGCAATGAGGGCCAGGACAAGATCGGCTTCATCGACGAGAACACGAGAGCGATCTTCGGCCGCTCCTATGCCGCCGAGCCCGACGCCCTCGTCGAGGAGCTGAAAAAGGACGAAGCGATCGCCGAGGCCGATACGCTGCTGCTGACCGTCCCCAACCAGCTCGGCGTGGAATACAATGCCCACGTCATCGAATCGATCCTGAAATATGTCGCCCCGGCGCTCGGCTGGCGGTGATCGTCTCGGCCGACGGTCCTATGCCGTCGCCGTCTGCTTTGCTGCGCGCAAGGCCATCAGTCCGGCAAGGCTGACGAGCACGATTGCCGTGGCGTAGATATCGGTGGTCAGGCCGTAGCCGATCGATTTGACCAGGAAGCCGGCAAGGATCGCCGGCAGGCTGAAGGCCAGATAGCTCTGGACATAGAAGGCCGAAAGCAGGCCGGCGCGCTCCTCCGGCCTGGCAAGCGGCATGATCGTGCCGATCGAGCCGAGGAAGTTGGTGCCGAAACCGGCGCCGGTCAAAAGCGTGCCGACCAGCAGCAGCGGCACGCTGGCAAGATGCACGCCGCCGACCACCGTCGCGATGCCGGCTGTCTGGGAGGCAACGCCGAAGACGAGATTGGCCTTCGGGCTGCGGCTGCGCCGCAGGAAAACGGCGATTGCCCCCGACAGCATCAGCGCTGCGACGACAGCCCCGCCCGTCAGCGGCGCCCGGCTGCCGGTGGTGGAGGCAACCAGCGAGGGCACGAGCGACAGGTAGAAGCCGCCGAGCGTCCAGTTGGCGATGTTGATCGGCGTCACCAGCGACAGCGGCTTGCGCACCTGCGGCGGAATGAAAACCGCAGGCTTCAGCGCGTTGAGGATGCCGGGCCGCGTACCGCCGGTTTCGCGCGTCAGCCACAGCGCAAAGGCCTGCACGGCAAAGGCGGCCAGCAGCAGCGCATAGACGAGATGCAGCGGCTCGGGTCCGTACTGGATCAGCGCGCTCGTGCCGATGGCGCCGATCGCCATGCCGGAGAGCGGCGCGAGCGAGTTGACGATCTGCCCCTTTGCCCGGTCGATATCGACAAGGGCCGCACCGAGCGAGGCGCCGGCAATGCCTGTCGCAAGCCCCTGCACGATGCGCGCCGCGATCAGCCATTGCGGCCCGCTGGCCAGGCAAAACAGCGCCATGGCGATGATTTCGAGCACCAGCGCGCCGAAAATGACGGGGCGCCGCCCGAGGTGATCGGAGATCGAGCCGGCAATCAGGAGGGCCGCCAGCAGCGCGAAGGCGTAGACGGCGAAGATCACCGTGATGAGGAGGGGCGAGAGGGCGAATGTTTCCTGATAGATGCGGTAGAGCGGCGTCGGCGCCGCCGAGGCGCCGAAGAATATGGCAAGCGTCAGCGCATGGAAGCCCATGGGAGACGAATTCCGGATAGATTCGTGAGCGCCGGCCATGTAAGCTCCTTAAGGCTAATTCGTTGCGTTAGCCCCATCTAGGCGAGGTGAGGCTTAAAAGCAAATAATTTGCGTTAATGGATCGATGAAAGTTTCTGAACTGTTTGTGCCGGAGCCGTTTCAGCGAAAATGTGCAGCGCATTTGCGATAACGACATGTAAGGACAAAAGCCTAAAATGCGGCGCGCGAATCTGAGAGAACGCGGCCTGCGTCAGGTGGAGAAAGTTGGGTTTGGAATGGCAGTGAAAGAGAATGTCCGTCCGGGCGGCAGAAGTGCGCGTGTCCAGGCTTCCGTGCATGCCGCCGTGCGTGTGCTGCTTGCGGAGATGAGCCGGCCGGAGATCACCGTTCCGTTGATCGCGGCGCGGGCGGGCGTGACCCCGTCCACCATCTATCGCCGCTGGGGCGACCTGCAGGAATTGCTGGCCGATGTCGCCGTCGAACGTCTCCGCCCCGATATGGAGCCGGTCGATACCGGAACCGGTGCCGGTGATCTGGAAGCCTGGGCCGAACAATATGCGGAGGAAATGTCCTCCGGCCCCGGTCGGGAATATGTGCGCGACGTGCTCGCCGCCCAGACCTGCGACAATGCCAGCAAGTGCTGCAACTTCACCCGTCAGCAGATCGAGGCGATTGCCGGCCGGGCGAAGGCGAGGGGGGAGGCCTTTCCCGATATCGATGCGGTGATGGACCGTGTGGTCGCCCCCATCATGTACCGTATCCTGTTCGGCGACGCCCCGAGCGCCGCCCGCGTCCGGGAGCTTGTCGGCCATCTCTTCGGCCGCCGCAAGGCCGCCTGATCTTCACTCCGCCGCGGTGCGCTTCAGGCCGGAAACCTGCGTGATATAGGCGCGCAGCGCAGCCGGACGCACCGGCTTGTGCTGAACGGCGATGCCGTGTTTCTCCGCCTCGGCCCGCACTTCCGGCGTCCTGTCGGCGGTGATGAGCAGGGCGGGAATGTCCGCGCCGAAATGCTGCCTGAGATGCAGGATCGCCTCGACCCCGGTTCCGTCGGCGAGATGATAGTCGGCGATGACGAGATCCGGCGGCTGCCGGCCCGAAAGCCTCTGGACGGCGGCAAGCGAATCCACGGCCTGCGTGTCGCAGCCCCATCCGTCGATCAGAAGCCGCATGCCTTCGAGGATCTTCGTTTCGTTGTCGATGCAGAGGATGCGCAATCCCTTCAGCGGCTGGGCCGGCCGGTCGGCGGGAGGGGTGGCGGCCGTCGCCTGCGCACTCCTGGAGACGTCGAGCGGCATGAGGATACGGAATTCCGTACCCTTGCCATGCGTCGAATGCAGCTCGACCTTGTGGCCGAGCACGCGGGCGATGCGGTCGACGATGGAGAGCCCGAGCCCGAGGCCCGACGCGGTCCTGGCGCCCTCGTCCAGCCGCGCGAATTCCTTGAACACGGTGCGGAATTTCGAAGGCGGAATGCCGATGCCGGAATCGATCACCTGGATCATCACCTGGTTGCCGTATCTCCGGACCCCGACCAGCACCTTGCCGCTGACCGTGTATTTGATGGCATTGGAAACGAGGTTCTGCACCAGCCGGCGCAGCAGGTTCGGATCGGAGCGGACCCGCAGCGAGGTCGGCATCACCACGAGCTTCAGCTTCTTCTCGCGGGCAATCGGCGCAAAATCGGTTTCGATACGCTCCAGAAGGTCGAAAAGCGGCACGGATGCCAGCCGTGGCCGCATGGCGCCGGTATCGAGCCGGGAAATGTCGAGCACGGCCCCGAGGATGGATTCGACCGATTCAAGCGCGGAATCGATATTGCGCACGATCGGGCCGTTTTCCGATTGCGCCATGCGCTCGACAAGCGCCGAGGAATAGAGCCGGGCGGCATTGAGCGGCTGCAGGATGTCGTGGCCGGCAGCGGCAAAGAAGCGGGTCTTGCCGATATTGGCCTCGTCCGCCGCCGCCCGCGCTTCGGCAAGCTCCCGGTTGACGCGGGTCAGTTCCGCGGTGCGCTCGGCCACACGCTGTTCCAGCGTCTCGTTGGCCTGTTTCAGCGCCCGGTCGGCGGCCACGCGCTGGGTGATGTCGGTGAAGGTCGCGACGATGCCCTTGTCCGGCATGGCGTTGGAACGCACTTCGATGATGCGCTCGCCGCCGCCGAGCACGAGCGGGAAAGGCTTGTCGAGCGTCAGGAAATGCCGCACCGCCTGGCCCTGGTCGCCGGGGGCGATATCGCCGCGCTGGCTGAGGATATTGACGATCTCCGACAGCGGAAATCCGACCTGGCCGGCATTTTCAGGCAGGTCCAGCAATTGCCGGAAACGGCGGTTCCAGATCGTCAGCCGGTTGGAACTGTCGAAGACGGCAATGCCCTGGTCCATCTGCGACAGTGCGGTCTGCAGCATGTCCTGATTGTACTGCACCGCCTCGCTCGCCTGGTCGAGCAGCCAGGCCGTATCGGAAGACGCATCCTCGATCTTCTGCAGGATGAGCGAAAGCACGAGCCGCGCGGAAGACGAGCCGATGGCGCTGCCGAGAAGCTGTTCGGTGAAATGGATGAGCGCCATATCGGCCGGCTGGTCGTCCTCCAGCTTGCGCCCGGAGGTCTGCTCGTAGGTCGCGAGCGAACGCTGCATGCGCTCCTCGCCGAGATAGCGGGCGATCGCCGTTTTCAGGTCGCCGACGCTGACGCGGGTCTTCCAGCCGCGCGCGGCAAATTGCGAGCGCGAATGGCGCTTCACGAAGATGCCGGCCTGGATGCGCTCCAGCGGCTTGGCGTTGCGCGTCAGCGAGCCGACGATGAAGGCGGCGCTGTTGATGAGCAGACTCATCGCCGTCGCGTTGACCAGCGGATCGGCATCCGGGCCGGTAAAGAGCGTCGTGCCCGGAAGGATGAAGCCGAGGAAGCCGCTTGCCACATAGGAATAGTCCGGGCCGCCGAACGAAGGCAGGAACAGGAGGTAGAGCCAGACGATGAAACCGGAGGTCAGGCCGAGAATGGCGCCGCGCGCGTTCGCCCGCCGCCAGATCATGCCGCCGAAGAGGGCGGGCGCAATCTGCGCGATGGCGGCAAAGGAAAGCAGGCCGATCGAGGCGAGCCCCGCCGTGCTGTCGGTCGAGCGGTAATAGGCGTAGCCGAGCAGCAGCACGGCGAAAATGGCGCTGCGGCGGATGTTGAGCAGGCTCTTTGCGAAATCGTCGCGCTGGCTTGCAAGCCCCGCGAGCTTGCGGCGCAGGAAGAACGGCATGACGATGTCGTTCGACACCATGATGGAAAGCGCCACGGAATCGACGATCACCATCGCGGTCGCCGCCGAAAAGCCGCCGATGAAGGTAATCAGCGAGACGACCGGCATCTGCCCCGTCAGCGGCAGCGAGAGCACGTAAAGGTCGCCATTGCCGTTGCCGCCGAAGGTCAGCAGCCCGCCGATCGCGACCGGCAGCACGAAGAGGTTGATGGCGATCAGGTAAAGCGGAAAGAGAAAGCCCGCGAGCCGCAGCTGCTTTGCCGTGCGGTTCTCGACGACGGTCACATGGAACTGGCGCGGCAGCATGATGATGGCAAAGGCCGAAAGCAGCGTCAGCGTGATCCATCGGCTGAGCGGCGTCTGATAGTCGAGCGCGGCCGTGACCAGCGCGTTCTCCGACCCCTTCCGCCACAGGTCGCCCGGCCCGTCGAACAGGAACCAGATGACGCAGACGCCCGCCGTCAGGAAGGCGACGAGCTTCACCATCGATTCCATCGATACCGCAAGGATGAGCCCGTCCTGATGTTCCGTCGCGTCGGTGTGGCGGGTGCCGAACATGATGGCGAAGCAGGCGAGCACCAGCGTGACGATGAGCGGCAGGTCGAGGAAATAAAGGTTGCCGCTGCCGATGCCGTAGTCGGACGGGTTGACCATGGCCGTGACCGTCGCGGAAATGGATTTCAGCTGCAGCGCGATATAGGGAATGGTGCCGATGAGGCAGATCAGCGCCACGATGGTCGCGACGGTGGAATTCTTGCCGTAGCGCGCGGCGATGAAATCGGCGACGGATGTCAGCTTCTCGGCCTTGGCAAGCTCGATGATGCGCCTCAGGAGCGGCATGCCGAGCGTGAAGACGAGGATCGGCCCGATATAGATGCCGGCAAATTCCAGCCCGTGATGGGCGGCCAGGCCCACGCCGCCGAAATAGGTCCAGGACGTGCAGTAGATCGCCAGGCTGAGCGCATAGACCACGGGCCGGCCGCCTTCCGGCACGCCGAACTTGCGGCTGCGGCGGTCGCCGTAGCTTGCCACTGCGAAAAGCAGCAGAAGGTAAGCCAAGGCAAACGCAAATATGACCCAGCCTGGAAGCATCGACCCTCCGCCGGCGGATTGTCCGCCATCCTCCCGGAACATATCCGAGATTAGGGCAATTCAGCAGGTTTGGAAATTCCCGCGCTCTTGGTCTTAAGTTCTACGCGGATGGGGACGGGGGCCGAATATTTCCAATTGCCGATTGATTAATTGAAATGGAGGTGTAGCTAATAAATCAACGGCATGTCTTTGAAAATGCATCAAGGGGAGACGGATCGGATGCTCAACGAGTTCAAAGCTTTCATCGCCCGCGGCAATGTCATGGACCTCGCGGTCGGCGTCATCATCGGCGGCGCCTTCGGCGGCATCGTCAGATCTCTGGTCGAAGATATCATCATGCCGATCGTCGGCGCGATCTTCGGCGGTTTCGACTTCTCCAACTACTTCATTCCGCTGTCCTCCAAGGTCACTGCGGTAAGCCTTGCGGAGGCCCGTGGCCAGGGTGCCGTTTTCGCCTACGGCAACTTCATCACCGTCCTCATCAATTTCCTGATCCTCGCCTGGATCATCTTCCTCATGGTCAAGGCGGTGAACACGCTGCGCGAGCAGGTCGAGCGCAAGGAAAAGGAAGCGCCGGCAGAGGTTCCGCCGCCGCCGGCCGACGTCGCGCTGCTGACGGAAATCCGCGACCTTCTCGCCCGGCGCCCGGCGGTCTGATCTGGCGGTCTGATCCGGCCGGGAGCGCTTCAGCTCCGGCCGGGCTCATCCATCACGAAAATCGATATGCCATCACGCATTGTCATGGGATTTGCGCATGCAAATCCGCTATGAAGGCGTGAACCGGAGATATGCATGTCGATTATAAGCAGCCTCAGCCCGCGCGCCGTCGCCGCGCCAGAAAGCGGGATCGTCGAAGTCGTCAACTATGCCCGCGGCCGTGAAGGCCTGCTGCCGCTCTGGGTCGGCGAGGGCGACCTTCCCACTCCCGATTTCATCAATCAGGCCGCCATGCAGGCGCTCGCCGCCGGTGAAACCTTCTATACCTGGCAGCGCGGCATCCCCGAACTGCGCCAGGCGCTGTCTGACTACTATGTCAGGCATTTCGGCATCCGCCTGCCGGTGGAGCATTTCTACGTCACCGGCTCCGGCATGCAGGCGATCCAGATCGCCGTCCAGGCGCTGACCTCGCCCGGCGACGAGTTCGTCTACCTGACACCCGCCTGGCCCAACATCGCCGCCGCCCTCGAAATCGCCGGCGCCCGCTCGGTCGGTGTGACGCTGCAGTTCGAAGGCGGCACCTGGGCCGTCGACCTTGGCCGTATCGAAGCGGCGATCACGCCGAAGACCCGCGGCCTCTTCGTCAATACGCCGTCGAACCCGACCGGCTGGACGGCGACCAGGAAGGATCTGGCCGATATCCTGGCGCTCGCGCGCAGGCACGATCTCTGGATCATGGCGGACGAGATCTATGCGCGTTATTTCTATGCCGGCGGCCGTGCACCCTCCTTCCTCGACGTCATGGAACCGGCCGACAAGATCATCTTCGTCAACTCCTTTTCCAAGAACTGGTCGATGACCGGCTGGCGCGTCGGCTGGATCGTCGCCCCGCCCGAAACCGGCCAGGTGCTGGAAAACCTCATCCAGTATTCGACCTCCGGCGTGGCGCAGTTCATGCAGAAGGGGGCGGTCGCGGCCCTCAACGAAGGTGACGCCTTCGTGCAGTCGAATATCGACAAGGCGACCCGCGCGCGCGATATCCTCTGCGATGCGCTGATCGCCACCAACCGCGTCGAAACGCTGAAGCCGGATGGCGCGCTCTACGCTTTCCTCAAGATCGACGGCGTCACCGACAGCCGGAAGGCGGCGATCGACATCGTCGACAAGACCGGCGTCGGCCTTGCCCCCGGCACTGCTTTCGGTCCCGGCGGCGCGCTCTTCCTGCGCGCCTGTTTCCTGCGCGACCCGGCGCAGGTCACGGTCGCGGCCGAACGGCTCTGCGACTATATTCTCAAGCTTTAAGCGGAACGGCGCATCGCTTCCGGCAGCACCGGAAGCAGCGTCACGTTGCGGCCTTCGACAATGATGACCTCGCCGTCCCGCAGCGGCTGAAAGGGCATATCGGCCTCCTCCAGGAAACCGGCCGCCCTTTCGGCAGCTTCGGCCTCGTCATGCGCCGAGCGATAATGCGGGACGATGGAGAAATCGACGAGGCCAAGCCCGTCCCAGAGGATGCCCTCTTCGTAGCCCGGCGCGAGCAGATGCGGATCGTCCATGATGTCGATGCCCTTGAGCGAGGGCGCCGCCACGACCGCCCCGGCGCTGAAGCCGCCATAGACGAGCGCATCCGCGCGCAGCAATTCTCCGATGACGCGATCGAAGCCGCTCTGCCGCATGGCCCGCCGCAGAAGAAAGGCATTGCCGCCGACGGCCCAGACGAGATCGACACCGGCGAGCGTTTTTTCGAGCGCTTGCGGCTGTCCGAAATAGTCCCGCAGGTCGAGTTCTTCCGCCTCGATGCCCCAATCGGCAAGCTCTTCCCTGGGATCGTAGATATTGGCCGCATAGGCACGGCGCGCCCCGGAGGGAACGAAGTCCAAGGCGTTCTGGATGACGGCGGCGCGACGCCCGCCGTTGAGAAGCTTTCGGAGCCGGAAGGCGCTGGCGCCGAGCCGGTAGGATGACAGGTAGAGCCTCATGGTTGGCCCTCCCGGTTCCGGAGGGGCAGGTTGCAGGCGGGTCTTGAACGGTTTGGTGCCACGAGAAGTCCTTTGCATGGGGCGGACATCGGGGCCCGAAACAGAAAACCCCGCGCGTGTCCGGCGGGGTTGGGTCGGGTGAAATGAACAGTTTCAGGTCACAAGCCGACGCCCCCACCGCAAAGGGTGGTCGTCATGCCCATCGTCATGACCTGGAACGCGAACTTGTTCATGCTGCCAATCTGCCCCGCGGCGTGCCTGATGTCAACGAGGCGAAAATGAGAGGTTGCGAGAGGTTTTCGTCTCAAAACCGGCTGTCCGATAAAATTGTAGCAAAGCCCGAAATGGGCCTCTAACCACATGTCGAAACATACTGGCCGCAAAGGCTTTCCGAGGCGGTTTGATAACAAAATCGGAAAGGAAAACCCCGTTCTGATGCTCCCGAAAAAGATAAAACAGGGAATGCAGACATGGCGGTTCTGGTTACAGGTGGGGCTGGATATATCGGCAGCCACATGGTTTGGACGCTGCTGGATGCCGGTGAAGACGTCGTCGTGCTCGACCGGCTCTCCACCGGCTTTCGCTGGGCCGTGGCTCCGGCCGCGCGCTTCTATCTCGGCGATGTCGCCGATCCGGACGTCTTGAAAAAGATCTTCATCGAGAACGACATCGAGGCGATCATCCATTTCGCCGGCTCCGCCGTCGTGCCGGCCTCGGTCTCCGACCCGCTCTCCTACTACGACAATAATTCCGGCAAGACGCGCGCGCTCCTGAGCGCGGCGATCAAGGCGCACGTCCGCAACTTCGTCTTCTCCTCGACCGCTGCCGTCTACGGTCAGCAGAAAGGGTCCGCTCCGGTCAAGGAGACGGCGCCGCTCAACCCGGAAAATCCCTACGGCCAGTCCAAGCTGATGACCGAGACGATGCTGCGCGATGCCGCCGCCGCCTATGATTTCGACTATGTGGCGCTGCGTTATTTCAACGTCGCCGGCGCCGATCCGCAGCTGCGCACCGGCCAGTCCACCGCGGGCGCGACCCACCTCATCAAGGTCGCCTGCGAGGCCGCACTCGGCAAGCGCGACAGCATTTCCGTCTACGGCATCGACTACCCGACCCATGACGGCACCGGCGTGCGCGACTACATCCATGTGAGCGACCTGACGGCGGCGCATCTGAAAGCGCTGCAGCATCTGCGCAAGGGCAAGGGGCCGCTCGTCGCCAATTGTGGCTACGGTAACGGCTATTCGGTGCTCGACGTGCTGAACATGGTCACGCGCCTGAACGGCCATTCCTTCAAGATCCAGATGGCGCCGCGCCGGCCGGGCGATGCCGCAAGCGTCGTTGCCGACGCAACGCTTGCCCGCCGCGTGCTGGACTGGGTGCCGCAATACGATTCGCTCGAAACCATCGTCCGAAGCTCGCTCGATTGGGAGATCTTCCTGATGAACAGGAGTGTCGACGACCTGCACAGCATCCATCGCGCCCTGGCTGCGGCATCCTTCTGAGATGCGGTCGGCCGCAACCGGATATTTACCATCGCCGCCGGAAGGCGGGCTGCCTGACGTTACGTGAATAAGGAACAATCAAGCTTTCTCTGGCTCGTTTGCGCCAAGGGAAAAGGGATCATGAAGAACTTCTTAGCCTCGCTGCGGCTGCAAAAGGACAATCCGAAGTTTCTGGTGGCACAGTTCAAGGCTCTGTCGTCGCAGATCCCGATTCTATACGTTCTTCTCGTCATCAACGCGCTGGCCGTGGCCATCACCCACATCAAGTCGGCGCCGCTCTGGCTGTCTCTCTACATTCCCGTCGGCCTCAGCATCGTCTGTGTCTTCCGCCTCTGCTGGTGGGAGATTTCGGGCAAGGAAAACGTCACGCCCGAGCGGGCGCTGCGCCTGATGAAGGTGACGCTGGTCGGCGCCGCACTCCTGACGGTCGGCTTCGGCGGCTGGGCGATTGCGCTTTATCAATATGGCGATGCATCGCAGCAGGGCCAGATCGCCTATTTCCTCGTCGTGACCGGCATATCCTGCGTCTTCTGCCTGATGCACCTGCCGCTCGCCGCGGCAATCACCACGGTCATCACCTTCACGGCCATGGTCGTGACCTTCCTCTTTTCCGGCAACCCGGTTTTCGTCGCGACCGCCGTCAGCGGCCTTTTCCTGGTGCTGCCCTTCCTGCGCGTCATCAACAGCTACTTCCAGAATTTCGCCCATCTGGTGCGGCTTGCGGAAGAACTCAAGCAGAAGCAGGCCGAAGCCGAGGAACTGAACCTCGTCAACAGCCGCAATGCCCTGCAGGACCAGCTGACCGGGCTTGCCAACCGCCGCAGCTTCTTCCTGTCGCTCGAAAGGATGCTGCAGGCGGACCCGGCTTCGCCGCCCGTCATCGGCATCATCGATCTCGACGGCTTCAAGCCGGTCAACGACGTTTTCGGCCATGCCGCCGGCGATATCGTGCTGAAGGAAACGGCGCGCCGCTTCGTCTCGCTGGTCGGCGACCAGGGCGTCGTCTCGCGCCTCGGCGGCGATGAATTCGGCATCATCTTTCCTCGCGACATGACGCTGAGGGCCGTCTCCGATCTCGGCATAGGCCTGTGCGCGGCCGTTCGCGAACCCTATGAAATTCCCGACGGCTCGGTGCGTGTCTCCGGTTCCTGCGGCATCGTCTATCCGGACGCGGGTGAATACAGTGCCGAGGATCTTTACGAGAAGGCGGATTTTGCCCTCTATCAGATGAAGAGCAAGCGCACCGGCGGCGTCGAGCTCTTCTCGCCCGAGCATGAGAAGATCCTGACGCAGCGCTATCTGATCGAGCTGGAGCTGCAGGCGGAGAATTTCGCCCGGGAATTGAAGCTCGAATACCAGCCGATCGTCGAACTGCGCAGCGGCCGCGTCGTCGGTTTCGAGGCGCTCGCCCGCTGGGACAGCGCGCGCTTCGGCCGTATCAGCCCGGATGCCTTCATCCCCGCCGCCGAACGCACCGCCGTCATCGGCCGCGTGACGCGCATCCTCTTCGGTCAGGCGCTGGACGCCCTGAAAATCATGCCGCCGCACCTGCGCGTCTCCTTCAACCTGTCGGCCCGCGACATATGCGACCACGAAACCTCGATGGCGCTGCTTGCCATGATTACGCGTTCCGGCGTCGATCCCGGGCGCATCGAATTCGAGATCACCGAGACGGCGCTTCTGTCGGACTTCGACACCGCCGATCAGGTGATCGGCGTGCTGCGCGCCGCCGGCATCTCGATCGCGCTCGACGATTTCGGCACCGGCTATTCGAGCTTGAGCCACATCCACCGCCTGGCCTTCGACAAGCTGAAGATCGACAAGGCCTTCGTGATGAATTTCGATCGCGACGCGCGCTGCATGAACATCACCCGCTCCGTCGCCAGCCTCTGCCAGAACCTCGGCATTGCTTCCGTGGCCGAAGGTGTCGAAAGCGAGGATGTGGCGGAATCGCTGAAGGCTCTCGGCGTCCGGCTGGCGCAGGGCTACTATTTTTCCCGGCCGTTGCCGCTGGAACTGGCGATAGACTACGTCTCCAGGCGCGATGTCGCCGTTTCGCGATCCATCTCGGCCTGATTGGATAACCAGCCACTGGAACCTTGGCCCGACCGCGTTTATTCCTAATACCGGAGCGAGGTGGGATCATGGACAACGGCAATCAAAGCGAAGTCATCGTTGAACGGCGCGGCACGGCGGGCATCATCCGCCTGAACCGCCCAAAGGCCCTGAACAGCCTGACGACCCCGATGGTGCGCGCGATTGCCGCCGCCCTTGACGAGTTCGTCGCCGACCCGTCCGTGGCGAGCGTCGTCATCATGGGCGAGGGCGAGCGCGGCTTCTGCGCCGGCGGCGATATCCGTGCCATTCACATGAGCGGGCGCGCCGGCGACGGCCTGGCCGAAACCTTCTGGCGCGAGGAATTCCGCCTCAACCACAGGATCGCCAACTATCCGAAGCCCTATGTCGCGCTGATGGACGGCATCACCATGGGCGGCGGCGTCGGGCTTTCCAGCCACGGGCGCCATCGCATCGTCACCGAGCGCACCCGCCTTGCCATGCCCGAAACCGGCATCGGCTATTTTCCCGATATCGGCGCCACGTGGCTGCTGCCCCACATGCCGGGCGAAAGCGGCACATGGATGGCCCTGACCGGGCTCGACATCAACGCCGCCGATGCAATCCATGCCGGACTTGCGGATTTCTATATTCCGTCCGCGCGTCTCGAAGAGGCCGTCCGGCAAATCGCCGATCTGCCTGCAGGCAGTTCGTCCGATGATGTGGACGCGGCCCTGCGCCAACTTTCGCAGCAGCCGGGCGAGGGCAGGCTGCAGGCCAATGCCGCGATGATCGACCGTGCTTTCCACTTCAACAGTGTCGAGGACATCGTATCCGCCCTTGCCCGGGAGGAGGGCGAGTTCGCCGCCGAGACCCGCCGCGTGATGCTGACGCGTTCGCCAACCAGCCTCAAGCTCGCCCTGCGGCTCTTGAGGGCCGGGCGCCAGAGCCGCACGCTTGCCGAATGCCTGGCCCGCGAACTCGGCGCCTGCATGCATATCCTGCTTGGTGCGGATTTCTACGAGGGGGTCCGCGCAGCGGTCATCGACAAGGACCGCAATCCGAAATGGTCGCCGCCGACGATCGCGCTCGTCAACGATGAAATGATCGGCCGCTTCTTCGAACCGGCCAAACCGCCGCTTGCGCTCTGACCGGCCGCTTGGTCGGCGTCAACGCCACATGCCGCGCATGCGCGCGCCGACATCGATGCGCACCTGCCGGGCCTGCTGGGCCGCCGCCGTCTCGGCCTTCGCCTGCGGCCAGCCGCAGACTTCGAAGAATTGCAGCAGGGTGGCGGGAATGAAACGGCTGCGCGATGCGTAGACATGCCGGTCGCCCTGCGAATTCTGCCCATAGGTGAAGAAGCGCTGCGGCACGACAAGGTCGAGACTGTCCTTGGCGCGCGTCATCGCCACATAGAGCAGCCGCCGCTCCTCCTCGATTTCAGCCGTCGTGCCGACTGCGAGATCGGAGGGGATGCAGCCGTCGATGACGTTCAGCATGAAGACCTTGGTCCATTCCTGCCCCTTGGCCGAATGGATGGTCGAAAGGATGAGATAGTCCTCGTCGAGCAGCGGCACGCCGGCCTGATCCGAGGTCGCATCGGGCGGATCGAGAGTCAGCTCCGTCAGGAAGCGCTCGCGCGAGGCATAACCGCTGGCGATCTGTTCGAGCTGGATGAGATCGGCGAGCCTTGTGCTCGCATCCTCATGCAGCCGTTCCAGATGCGGCTCGTACCATTGCCGCACCAGTTCGATCTCCGCCGGCCAGCCGGCCTTGCCGGTCTTCAGCTCCTGCATGGTCGAGACGAAGGAGGTCCAGTCCTCGCCCGAACGCGGCGGGGCGGGCATGGCGGCAAGCGCCGTCATCGGGCTCGCATCCTCGGCCATATGGTCCAGCACCTTCTGCGCCGTGGAAGGCCCGATACCAGGCAGGATCTGCATCAGCCGGAAGCCTGCCACCCGGTCGCGCGGGTTCTGGGCAAAACGCAGCGCCGCCAGCATGTCCTTCACATGCGCGCTGTCGAGGAATTTCAGCCCGCCGAACTTCACGAAGGGAATGTTGCGGCGCGTCAGCTCCACTTCCAGCGGGCCGCTATGGTGCGAGGCGCGGAAGAGCACGGCCTGGCTTTTCAGCTTCACGCCCTCTTCGCGATTGTCGAGAACCTTGTCGGCCACGTAACGCGCCTGGTCGTTCTCGTCGCGCACCGTCACCAGCCGCGGCCGCTCCGGCGATTCCCGTTCCGTCCAGAGGTTCTTGGTGAAGCGCTCGGAGGCAAGGTCGATGACCGCGTTGGCGGCGGCAAGGATCGGCTGTGTCGATCGGTAGTTGCGGTCGAGCGTGACGATATTTGCGGCCGGGCTGAACGAGGCGGGGAAGTCGAGGATGTTGCGCACCGTCGCCGCGCGGAAGGAATAGATCGACTGCGCATCGTCGCCGACGACGGTCAGCCCCTGGCCGGTCGGTTTCAGGGCCAGCAGGATCGAGGACTGCAGCTTGTTGGTGTCCTGATATTCGTCGACCAGCACATGGTCGAAGCGGCTGCCGATATCCTCCGCAATCATGGGCTCGGCCACCATCTGCGCCCAGTAGAGCAGGAGGTCGTCGTAATCGAGCACGTTCTGGCTCTGTTTTGACTCGACGTAACAGGCAAAAAGCTCGCGCAGCTGCTTTTCCCAGGTGGCGCACCAGGGAAAGGCGTCGCGCAGCACCAGCGGCAATTCGGTCTCGGAATTCACCGCGCGCGAATAGATCGCAAGGCAGGTGCCTTTCGTCGGAAACCGGCTCTCGGTCTTCGAGAAACCGAGATCGTGGCGCACGAGGTTCATCAGGTCGGCACTGTCTTCCCGGTCGTGGATGGAAAAGGCCGGGTCTATGCCGATCTGTTCGGAATAGTCGCGCAACAGCCGCGCACCGATGCCGTGGAACGTCCCGCTCCAGGCAAGCGCATCCGCCATGATGCCGGAATTCTTGCCGAGAACCTCGCCGCAGATGCGTTCGACCCGCCGCCCCATTTCGGCGGCGGCCCGCCGGGAAAAGGTCATCAGCAGGATGCGGCGCGGATCCGCACCCTTGAGGATGAGATGGGCAACGCGATGGGCAAGCGTATTCGTCTTGCCGGAACCGGCGCCGGCGATGACCAGCAGCGGTCCCGCCACATGGCTGCCGTCCGTGAGCGTGCCGTATTCCACGGCCATGCGCTGCTGGGGATTGAGTCTTTCGAGATACATCCAGCCGTCCGGTTGGGCTCCGCGGAAGAATCAGCACCGCGAACAAGATCAGATGTTCCTTGGATGTTCTCGATTGGCGTCGCTGTCAAGCAGGCGCAGGCCGTCATGCACTATTGCGGAAAGTCCGGCACGATCTGGCGGCGCACCAGCTTCAGGCTGCGGTCGGGCTGCAGGATATAGGTTTCGTAGACGTGCTCGCCCTGCTGGTTGTAAAAGTCGTTGTAGACGGCGCTGCCGATCGGCGATTTCGTCAGCTTCGTGCGCGGCTGTCCGCCATAGGTGATGCTGCCGGGAATGGGCTCGAGCGCCGGCGCGTCCGCGGCCGAGCAGCCGGCGAGCAGCAGCGGCGCAGCCAGAAGGGCCGCGGCAAGAAGGGCAGGCACCAGCGTTTTCATCGTCGTCTCCTCCGGCCGCAATCCATCTGCGGCAGCGGGCGCCTCCGGCAAGGTTGCAATATCGGAGTATCATCATTGCGGCGACTTTGCATCCTGCCGCCCGCGCATCGCAACAAAACGTCGTCTTCCTGCGTTAAATCCCTATTAGCCAATGTCAGGAACGGTCATGGTGCTGCGGTTCCACGGTTCGCCGATGCAGGAGGAAGCCTGGATGAAGGGTCACAATGCGGCCGCCATGCGCGCGTCCGTCGAAAGCGCCCTGCATGCGGCAGCCGATCTCGATGCCGCCGAGATCACCGTTTCCACAATCGGTCCCTACGTCGTCCTCGAAGGGTTCGTGCCGCGATGGAGCGACAGCGAGCGGGCGCTGGCAATTGCCGAGGCGATCGTCGGAAGCGGCTACGTGCATTGCCGCATTCTGGTGAGATAAGTCCCGGAAACCGAGGAATTTCCAGGGAACCAACTCTGCGTCTTGCGTGTTGAAAAGCTGATTTCAATGCTGGAGACAATAATGCAAACGCTTATCCGCCTGTGGGCCGCCGGCCTTCTTCTCGGCTGCGGCGCCTTTGCCGGTTCCGCCTATGCCTCGCTCGAAGCCGGCATGAACTACTCGGCGCTGCCGAAGGACGAAATCGCCCTGAACGAATATTCCGGCGCCTCCGTCTGCAAGCCGGCCGAACCGCATTACCTGCCGTCCTTCATCCGCACTGCGGACGGCACAATCATCGGTGTGGGATATATTCAGGTCGAGGATGAGAATACTTCGGATTGCTGAGCGCATGTCTGAAAATTCTTTCGAACGAGGCTCGTCCGCAGTCTCCCGCAGAGGGTGACGAGCCTCTAACCATCATCATGATGGCTGGCGTCGTTCTATTGATGAACGGACGACCGGCGCAATGCTTTTCGGGACAAAGCCCTGCGCGGGCTGCGTGCAGGGTTAAGTGAAAATTAAGCATTGCTCCGTTTCGGAACGGATCGGACGTTCGTGGCCCGATATCGCCGCCAAAAGATTAATGCACTTTAAGCTTTGCTTCCTCGGCCGCCGCCATGAACTCTGCGCGGGCTTCCTCGACGCTCTTTCGGCCGTCGAGTGCTGCGCGGCAGGCGCTGCGTGCCTTCAGATATTTCAATCCGCGTGCGGCAGGCCACAGGTCGCTGAGGCATGCCAGGGCATCGAACGGTCCGTTAACCGTGCGCGCTCCCGCCTCGTCGAAACCCACCTTGATCGGACTATTCCATCGCTCAGTCGCCATCGATGCTCCTCCAGCATGTGTCGATAGAAACATTGAATGAAGCCTCGGGGTTCCCTCCGCAAAGACTTCAGGATGCCAATATTCTAGCGAGATTTTTGCCGGCAGCAATGGCACCAATTGGCGCGGTGGATAGCGACTTTGGAGGAGAAACTGGTGCTGCCGAGTGGGATTGAACCACCGACCTCACCCTTACCAAGGGTGTGCTCTACCACTGAGCTACGGCAGCAGGACCAGACGCGTGAGGCGCAAGCGCTCAATTCGCGTGAACGGGGCGCCTATTGCCACAGCTTCGGCAGGAGCGCAAGCCGCAAATTCCAACTTCTCTGGGAATAACGTCCGGACCACTTTTGGAACGGCGCAAATTCGGTTACTTCTGGGGCATGAACGAAGAGACTGAAAAGGCCCGGCAGAGCCGGAAAGCGGCCATGGAGGCCCAGGCGGCGCTGCGCCGCGAGCGGGCGGCCGAAAAGCTGAGAGAAAATCTTTCACGACGCAAACAGCAGGTGCGCGCCCGCCGGTCCGGCCAGGCCGACGAGACGGATGGCCTGCCGGCGGCAAAAAAGCCCGCCGCAAAAATGGACGAATCGTAATGTTCGCTCCGCGGCGAATTGAAGCGTCGGGGGATTTGCTCTAAAGACCCCCACTTCTTGCCTTGCCCACAGGCAAAACTTTTCAGGAAAGGCGGGCCTCGCCCGTAAGTGCACATGGATCGTATCAGAATTGTCGGCGGTAATGAGCTCAACGGCATCATTCCGATTTCCGGCGCCAAGAATGCCGCGCTGCCGCTGATGATCGCCTCGCTTCTGACGAGCGATACGCTGACGCTGGAAAACGTGCCCCATCTTGCCGATGTCGAATTGCTGATGCGCATCCTCGGCAATCACGGGGTCGACGTCGCCGTCAACGGCCGCCGCGAGCGCCAGGAAGATTCCTACGCCCGCACGATCCATTTCACCTGCCGCACCATCGTCGATACGACCGCGCCTTACGAACTGGTCTCGAAGATGCGCGCCTCCTTCTGGGTCATCGGCCCGCTTCTGGCGCGCGAGGGCCATTGCCGCGTATCGCTGCCGGGCGGCTGCGCCATCGGCACGCGTCCTGTCGATCTCTTTATCGAGGGCCTGACCGCGCTCGGTGCGACCATGGAAATCGATGGCGGCTATATCAACGCCAAGGCGCCCGATGGCGGCCTTATCGGCACGCACTATACGTTCCCGAAGGTCTCGGTCGGCGCGACGCATGTCATGATGATGGCGGCCACGCTTGCCCGCGGCACGACCGTCATCGGCAATGCCGCCCGCGAGCCTGAAGTCGTCGATCTCGCCAACTGCCTGAACGCCATGGGCGCCAAGGTTTCCGGCGCCGGCACCTCGACCATCACGGTCGAAGGCGTCACCTCGCTCTCCGGCGCGCGTCACCGCGTCCTGCCGGACCGCATCGAAACCGGCACCTATGCCATGGCCGTCGCCATGGCCGGCGGCGACGTCGTGCTCGAAAATACCGACGTGGCCCTCCTGGAAACGGCGCTGGAAACGCTGCGTCGCGCCGGCGCGGAGATTTCGCCGACCAACAACGGCATGCGCATCAAGCGCAACGGGGCCGGCATCAGCCCGGTCGATATCGTCACCGATCCCTTCCCGGGCTTTCCGACCGACCTGCAGGCGCAGTTCATGGCGCTGATGACGCGCTCGTCCGGCATCTCGCATGTCACCGAAACCATCTTCGAAAACCGCTTCATGCATGTGCAGGAGCTTGCCCGCCTTGGCGCGAAGATCTCGCTGTCGGGCCAGACGGCCAGGATCGAGGGTGTCCAGCGGCTGAAGGGCGCCCCCGTCATGGCGACCGATCTGCGCGCCTCCGTTTCCCTCGTCATCGCCGGCCTTGCCGCCGAGGGCGAAACCACGGTTTCCCGCGTCTATCACCTCGATCGCGGCTTCGAGCGGCTGGAAGAAAAGCTGACCCGCTGCGGCGCCATCGTCGAGCGCGTCAGCGAGTGATAAAGGGCGTCCATACGCCCTTTATCCCGGTTGCGTATTTGCCCTGAGCATCTTATTTCCCTTGTCTGACAGATCGCCGCAGTCGCGGCCGAAGGACATGGGATAGAGGCCGGATGGCAGACCTGAAGCTTGTTGCGCTCGATAGTGAGGACCTTGCGGTCATTTCCGCGCATACGCAGGACAGCGTCTTCAAGGTGGCCGATATCGACTGGTCGCCGCGCGACAAGCAGTTTGCGCTCGCCGCCAACCGTTTCGTCTGGGAAGAGGCGGCCCGCAAGCGCAAGGGTTTCGAGCGCCGCCGCGCCGCCCTCGTCTTCAAGCGTGTCCTGTCCGTCCGCTCGATCGGCATCGACCGCGCGCGACGCGACGACGTGCTGTCGCTGCTGGCGTTGCGTTTCGAGCAGAAGGGCGAGGGTCCGGAAGGCACGCTCGAACTCTCGCTGTCGGGCACGGCCTCGATCGTCCTCGATGTCGAATGCATCGAAGTCCAGCTTGCCGATATCGGCGGCGCCTGGGAAACCGGCTCGAAGCCGCGCCATCCCGGCACCTGAGCGCAACAGTTTCGAGTAGAGAAGGAATTCCGGCCTTGGCAATCTGGCTCAATCAGGCATCCGATGGTTTCGAGCAGCGTTTCGCCGCCTTCCTGACCACCAAGCGCGAGGTCTCCGAAGACGTCAACGCCGTGGTGCGCGCCATCATCGATGACGTGCGCGCCCGCGGCGACGTCGCTCTCGCCGAATATTCGAAGAAGTTCGACGGTATCGACTACGCCACCGTGCCGATGCGCGTGAGCGAGGAGGAGATCGAAAACGCCGTCGAGGTCGTGCCGTCGGAAGTGCTCGGCGCCCTGAAGGTCGCGGCGGTTCGTATCGAAGCCCATCACAGCCGCCAGATGCCGAAGGACGATATCTACGAAGATGCCATGGGCGTCGGCCTCGGCTCGCGCTGGACGGCGATCGAAGCCGTCGGCCTCTATGTGCCCGGTGGTACGGCAAGCTATCCGAGCTCGGTCCTGATGAACGCCGTGCCGGCGAAGGTTGCGGGCGTCGAGCGCATCGTCATCGCCGTGCCGGCAACCGGCGGCTCGGTCAACCCGGCCGTTCTGGCGGCCGCAAAACTTGCCGGCGTCGATGAAATCTACCGTGTCGGCGGCGCGCAGGCGATTGCCGCCCTTGCCTATGGCACGGAAACGATCGCGCCGGTCGCCAAGATCACCGGCCCGGGCAATGCCTATGTCGCCGCCGCCAAGCGCCAGGTCTTCGGCACGGTCGGCATCGACATGATCGCCGGCCCCTCCGAGGTGCTGGTCATTGCCGACAGGGACAACAATCCCGATTGGGTTGCCGCCGATCTGCTCGCACAGGCCGAGCATGACGAAAGCGCCCAGGCGATCCTGATTACCGATAACGAGGAATTCGGCAAGGCGGTGGAAGCCGCCGTCGAGCGGCAGCTGAAGACGCTGAACCGCGCGCAGACCGCAGCCGCCAGCTGGCGCGATTTCGGCGCTATCATCCTCGTCTCCGACCTGAAGGATGCCGTTCCGCTCGCAAACCGCATCGCGGCCGAGCACCTGGAACTTGCCGTCGCCAATCCCGACGCCTTCGTGGAGAAGATCCGCAACGCCGGCGCGATCTTCATCGGCGCCCATACGCCGGAAGTGATCGGCGATTATGTCGGCGGCTCCAACCATGTGCTGCCGACGGCGCGGTCTGCCCGCTTCTCTTCCGGCCTTTCGGTCCTCGATTTCGTCAAGCGCACCTCGATCCTGCGGCTCGGTCCCCAGCAGCTGCGCGATCTCGGCCCGGCGGCAATCGCGCTTGCCGTTTCCGAAGGTCTCGACGCCCATGCGCGATCGGTCGCGATCCGCCTGAACCTCGAAAGGTGAGGGAATGGCGAAGGACGACTTTCGGCTCTGCGACGTTGTCCTTGACGATACGATCGGCCGTTCGACACCCGATGTCGAACACGAGCGCGCGGTCGCGATCTTCGATCTGATCGAGGAGAATTCGTTTGCGCCGTCAGGCCATGCCGGCGGACCTTACCGGCTGAACATCTCGCTCGTCGATTCCAAGCTGGTCTTTGCGATCAGCACGGAAAAAGGCGAGGATGTCGCAACCCATATCCTGTCGCTGACGCCCTTCCGGCGGATCGTGAAAGACTATTTCATGATCTGCGAAAGCTATTACGAGGCGATCCGTTCCGCCTCGCCGAGCCGCATCGAGGCGATCGACATGGGACGGCGCGGCATTCACAACGAGGGATCGCAGACCCTGAAGGACCGGCTTTCCGGCAAGATCGACGTCGATTTCGACACGGCCCGGCGTCTCTTCACGCTGGTCTGCGTTCTCTACTGGCGCGGATGACGGCGATGGAGCCGCACGTCGAAACGGAAGATGGAAAGCGGCCGGGCGCCATCCTCTTCATGTGCGGGCTGAACGTCATCCGTTCGCCGATGGCCGAGGCGATCGCCCGTAGCATTCTGCCCGCCAATACCTATATAAAGTCGGCCGGCGTTCGCGCCGGCGAACGCGATCCCTTCGTCGATGTCGTGCTGGAGGAAATCGGCCTTTCGCTCGGCCGCCGCCAGCCGCAGACGCTGGAAGAGCTGGAGGACGACTATTTCGACCTCATCATCACGCTCTCGCCGCAGGCCCATCATGCGGCGCTCGAACTGACCCGCTCCAGCGCTGTCGAGGTCGTCTACTGGCCGACCATGGACCCGACGGTGGCGACCGGAACGCGCGAGCAGATATTGGACAGCTATCGCGAAGTTCGCGATCACCTGGCCGGCCTCATAGAAAGCCGGCTACTCAAGCGAAATGGCATTGCCGCGCAATCGGCGTGAAACAAAAATCGGAAAGCCCGATCTACGAGGTTCACAAATCCCCGTTGATTGTGTAGTTTCCGCGCAAATTTTCAGGCGCCTTGCGCCTTTTTACCCAACACACAGGAAGAAAACCCTTATATGCCGAAAGAAGAAGTCCTCGAATTCCCGGGTATCGTGACCGAACTTCTGCCGAATGCGACATTCCGCGTGAAGCTCGAAAACGAACATGAGATCATTGCCCACACCGCCGGCCGCATGCGCAAGAATCGCATCCGCGTTCTCGCCGGCGACAAGGTTCTGGTCGAAATGACGCCCTACGACCTGACGAAGGGCCGCATCACCTACCGCTTCAAGTAAGCCTGGTGTGCGAAGCTCGCATGAGCTTCCGCTCCCGCCTGCCGATGGTCGAGGTTCCATGGCGCTGAAATACAAGCTCATTCTGGCCTCGGGCTCGCCCCGCCGCGTCGATCTGCTCAATCAGGCCGGCATCGAGCCGTCGCGGCTGATGCCGATGGATATCGACGAGGCGCCGAAGAAGTCGGAACACCCGCGCTCGCTCGCCCGCCGTCTGTCGGGCGAAAAGGCCGAAGCCGCACTTGCCGCCATCAAGGGCGACATCACCTGGAAGGGCAGCTATATCCTGTCCGCCGACACGGTGGTCGCCGTCGGCCGCCGCATTCTCGGCAAGGCCGAATTTGCCGATGAGGCATCCAATTCCCTGCACCTGCTCTCCGGCCGCAACCATGTGGTCTATACCGGCATCTGCCTGATTACGCCCGACCGCAAGGTGCGCCAGAAGATCGTCGAGACCAAGGTTCGCTTCAAGCGGCTGTCGAGCTTCGAGATCGAAAATTACATCGCGTCCGGCCAGTGGCGCGGCAAGGCGGGTGCCTACGGCATCCAGGGGCTTGCCGGCACCTTCGTGCAGAAAATGGTGGGGTCCTACACCAATGTCGTAGGTCTGCCGCTTTATGAAACCATCCTGCTTCTGACCGGCGAGGGCTTCGATGTCCACAGCCGTTGGCCCGAGGGCTGATCTCCCGCCGGAGCGCCGTGTGTCCGTTCGGGCGCAGGAGGCATGCTCTGCCGTTTTGAATCTACGCATCAGGTTTTCCGAAAACCGTTCCGATTTTCGGACCGATGCTTTCGGAGGAAACCATGTCTGACGAAACGAAGACCGGCGGCAAGGTCGAGCCGCTGCGCAAGACGCGTCCCTGCCCGGAATGCGGCAAACCGTCGAACCGCGAACACTATCCCTTCTGCTCCAACCGCTGCCGCGAGGTGGACCTGTCGCGCTGGCTGTCGGGTTCCTACGCCATTCCCGTGGCCGACGACGAGACGAAGGCGGACTATCCGGATGAGGAAAACTAGGTTCTCCACCGCGAAGCCCTTATTTTTCCTCGCAAATCGCCAAAATCCGGAGGACCGTCAAAAAACTATCATTTGATGCTTGCCATGGGCGAACAAGATGCTATAACCCCGCTCGCTTCCGGGGCGCACCAAGGCCCCGACATTCCAGAGCGGGATGATCGTCAGGAAGCATGGTTAGCCCAGGTAGCTCAGTTGGTAGAGCAGCGGATTGAAAATCCGCGTGTCACTGGTTCGATTCCGGTCCTGGGCACCACTTATTTCCATCCGAAATTTCATGCGTTTCGACCGCTCGGCGATCAGCCAAGCCACGCGGCGCAATTGTTCAAACGGAAATGTCGCGCGGTTCTTCGACCGGCCGGAACTCCGGCGGGGGAGAAAAGGGCGGGGGGCCGAGATCGAAGCTCGAGAACCAGCCCGGCGGTCCGTATCTGGCCTCGTCCTTCACACCCGGCGGCGGAAACAGTCCGGCAAACTTCGCGCAGGAGATCAGCGCGCCGAAAAACAGCGTGAGGACGAGAGCGACTTTCCTGGCTCGGGCGACATCATCTTTTTGCATCTGTTTGCCTGCTGGTAACGATATCTAACCAGTTGATACGAAATCGTGTCAGGAAATTGTTCGAAACGAACATGTGATGGCCGCCGGGCCTCGCGGCGCCGCATGCCGTCGAGCCTCTGTCGCCGGAGCCGCAATTTTCTGCCTCGATCGCTCCGGCGGGCGGAACCTCTCGCGACCATTTCCGTTTAGGGCAGATGGCCCGGCAAACGTTCTGGAAAGGTTATCTCAAACTCTCCCTTGTCACCGCGTCCGTATCGCTGACGCCGGCGACGACGGAGCAGAGCAAGGTGCGGTTCCACGTCCTGAACCGCGCAACGAAAAACCGCGTCGAAAGCCGTTATGTCGACAGCGTCACGCATAGGCCCGTTTCCGAGAAGGATCAGGTGAAGGGCTATCCGCGCGGCGAGGACGACTATGTCCTGCTCGAAGACGAGGAGATCGAGGAAGTGGGGCTGGAAAGCACCCGCACCATCGATATCGACAGCTTCGTGCCGCGTGGCTCGATCGACTGGATCTGGTACGACAAGCCGCATTTCCTGGCGCCGGAAGACAAGGTCGGCACCGAAGCCTTTTGCGTCATCCGCGAGGCGATGCGGGCCAATGACGTCGTCGGCATCGCCCGGCTGGTGCTCTACCGGCGCGAGCGCGCCGTACTGCTCGAGCCGCAGGGCAAGGGCATTGTCCTGTGGACCCTGCATTATGGCGACGAGGTGCGCGAACCGGCGGGCCAACTCGACATGAAGGCCAAGGTCGACAGCGAGTTGCTGGCCCTGATGAAGAAGCTGGTCAGGGAGGAAACCAGGGAATGGGACCCTTCGATGGTGCAGGATCCGGTGCAGAAACGGCTGAAGGCGTTGATCCGCGGCAAGGAAAAGAGCCTCAGAAAGGCTGCCCCCGCGCGTAAACCCGCGCCGGTCAAATCGACGGGCAATGTCATCAACATCATGGATGCGCTGAAGAAGAGCTTGGCCACCGAAAGCGGGCGAGGGAAGTCGCGGTGATCTTCTTGCCAATGCCGCGCCGCTACCGCTTCCTCTTCTGCAAGGGCCTGGCTGCCGCGAAGAACCCCGCCCAAGGATCCCTGCCAAGCGCATCGAGCCGCGCCGGCGCATTGTCGACGGTGAAATAGGCAGGGCCGACGTCGGTCGTCAGTTCGTTCCAGTCCAGCGGCATGGAGACGGCCGCGCCGGGGCGGGCGCGCGCGGAATAGGCGGCAACGGCGGTATTGCCGCGGCCGTTTCTCAGATAGTCGATGAAGATCCTGCCGCTGCGTTTCGCCTTGGTCGCGGTTGCGAGATAGCGGTCGGGATCATCTTTCGACATGCTGTCGGCCAGCCATTTGGCGAATCCCTTGACCTCAGCCCAACCGGCCTTCGGCTCAAGCGGCGCCACCACATGCAGGCCCTTTCCGCCGGACGTCTTGACGAAAGCCGCAAGACCCTCGCCCTCGATGCGCTCCTTCAGTTCGTAAGCGGCGGCGATCACATTCTCCCACGGCACATCCTCGGCGGGATCGAGGTCCATGGTGATCATGTCGGGCTTTTCCCAATTGTCCGTCGTAGCACCCCAGGGGTGGATTTCCAGCACGGCCGATTGCACCAGCGCCGTCAGGCCGTCGAAATCGGTGATGCGCAGAAGCTTCTCGCCAGCCTTGTCCTTGGGGTCGGTAATTTCCTCGATATGGTCGTTCATGCCTTTCCAGGCATGTTTCTGGAAAAAGCGCTGACGCCCGGAAATGCCGTCGGGCAGGCGCAGCAGGGCGAGCGGCCGGTTGACCACATAGGGCGCCATGACGTGCCAGACCTGCGCGTAATAATTGGCAAGGCCCTGTTTCGTGACGCCTTCGTCCGGCCAGTATATGCGGTCCGGGTGGGTAAGCTGCACTGTGGATTTCGGCAGGTTTTTCGCGGTCGTCTTTTCCATCTCGCGCACAACGTCCTTCGCCGGCTTGTCCTCGCGCAATCCGCGGAAGGCTGCGTGGCGCAGATTACCATCCGCCGACCAGGCGCGGAACTCCACTTCCGCGACGAGTTCAGGCTTCACGTAATGCAGGCCTCGCCGCTCCTCGGCCGTCAGCTTGTCGCCGAAGGGACTGTGTTTCGTCTCCGTCGCCGAGAGCCGCTGATAAAGCATCTCGGCCGTCGCGACCGTGAAACCGGTGCCGACGCGGCCGACATGTCTCAGCGCGCCGTCCTCGTAATAGCCCATGGCAAGCGAGCCGATGGCGTTCTTCATGGAGGTCGAAGGCACGTAGCCGCCAATGACGAATTCCTGGCGATGCGAGCATTTGGATTTGATCCATTCGCCGTTGCGGCCGGACACATATTTGCTGTCGCGCAGCTTGGAGATGACGCCTTCGAGGCTGAGCCGGCAGGCATGGTCCAGCACAAGGCTGCCATTCTCGTTGAAATGCCCGCTGTAGCGCAGCTTGCCCTGATCGCTCGGCAACAGCCCCTCCAGCAGATGCTTGCGTGCGAGAAGGCTTGCGTTCAGCAGGCTGTAGCCGTCGAGATACAGCAGGTCGAAGGCGTAGACGACGAAGCGGTCATGGCGGCCTTCGCTGAGGTCATGCTGCAGGGCGGAAAAGTCCGATGCGCCGCTATCGCGCTCGACGACAAGTTCGCCGTCGATGACGGCGGTCTCAAGCGGCAGGGATGCGAAGGCTTCGACAATCTCCTTGCCGAATCTTTCTGTCCAGTCGAGCCCGCCACGCGTCAGCAGCGTCACGCGCCCGTCCTTGATCTTCGCCTGCAGCCGGTAGCCGTCGAACTTGATCTCGTGGACCCAGCGATCGCCGGCCGGCGGCGTTGGCTTGAGCTTGGCTAGTTCCGGTTCGGTGAAGTCGGGCATGGCTGCCTTTTTCGCTCCCTTCGGCCAGTCCCGCTCCTTCGGGGCCGGGGGCTTCGCCTTCCGGACCGGGGCCCTGGTCTTCGCGGCAACGGCCTTGCCGCCTCGAGGCCTGGATTGCCAGGTGGCGTCGGGCTTCTTGGCCACTTCCTCGATCTGCCGCCCGGTCTTGGCAGATTCCGGACGCTCGTCGAGAATGTCGGGCGCCCCCGCCTGCCGCGCCTCTTCGTCATCGCCTTTGATCAGCAGCCAGTTCTCGCGTTTCTCGCCGGGCTTGCCCTGCATGCGCACCAGATGCCAGCGTCCCCTCAGTTTCTCGCCGTCGAGTTCGAATTCCATATGGCCCTTGCGATAGGCCTTGTGCGCGTCGCCAAGCGGCGTCCAGGTGCCCCGATCCCAGACGATCACGGTGCCGCCGCCATACTGGCCCTTCGGAATGACGCCCTCGAAATCGCCATAGGAGAGGGGATGGTCCTCGACATGAACGGCCAGGCGTTTGTCTTCGGGATTGAGGCTCGGGCCTCTGGTGACGGCCCAGCTTTTCAGCACGCCGTCCATCTCGAGGCGAAAATCGTAGTGCAGGCGCGTGGCGTCGTGTTTCTGGATGACGAAGCTGTTGCCCTTCGTGCGTCCCCGCCTGCCGCGCGGCTCCGGCGTGACCTTGAAATCGCGTTTGGCCTGATAGGTCTCGAGCGCCATGCTCAGCTCGCCTTCTTGCTGCTTCTATCGGCGGCTTTGTGTGCGGCGGGCTTCCTGGCCGATGCCTTGCCGCTCGTCCTGGCGCCCATTTTGGCGCTTTGGCGCAAAGCCTCCATGAGATCGACCACCTTGCGCTCCGGCTCGCGCTTGCGTTTCGGCGGCGCCCGGCCCTCGATCTTGGCTTTCACCAACTCGACCAACGCCGCCTCGTAACGGTCGTGATATTCGCTTGGGTCGAAACTGCCTTGTTTGGTCGCGATGATATGGCCGGCGAGTTCCAGCATTTCCTTGTCGAACTTGATGTCGGGAATGTCCTTGAAGACGGTGCTTGCGGAGCGAACCTCGTAATCGAAGTTCAGCATGGTCGCGATGATATGGTCGTCATGCGCGCGGATGAGCAGCGTGCGGTTGCGGCGAAAGAGCACGGCTTCGGCAAGGGCCGCCACCCGTCCGTCCTGCATGCCGCGGGCGATGAGTGCAAGGGCTTCCGCATCGTGCTCGTCGACCGGCGCCAGATAATAGGGGCGGTCGAAATAGAGCTTGTCGATCCCGTCGAAGGGAATGAAGCCCTGTACGTTCAGCACCTTGTCGCTTTCGGGCATGATCTCGGCGATCTCGTCGCCCTCGATGAGAATGTAGTCGCCGCTCTCCATCCGATAGCCCTTGACCTGGTCGTCGCGTTCCACCGGCTTGCCGGTTTCGCTGTCGACGAACTGGCGTTCGACGCGGTGCCCGGTCCTGCGGTTGATGATGTTGAAGGAGAGGCGGTCGGACGCGGAAACGGCCGTATAGAGGCCAACGGCGCAAGCAAGGTCGCCGACCTTCAGATGGCCCTTCCAGCTTGCGCGTGCCGTCATCGCTCCCTCCGTTCAGCGTCTGCCGTTGCCTTTGTCCGTTTCGAGCGCCTGGAATTTCCAGCCGCTTCCGTCTGGTGCCGGATAGGCGAGCACCGCGTCGCCCTTGCCGATCTTCTGGCGCGCGGCAACATTTCTTGCGCGAGCCATCGCCTGTTCTGCCGTGGCATAGGGTTCGGACAGCGTGTCGCCGAGCTTGTAGGCCCAGCCGTTGTCGTGCGGAACGATCTGATAGGTGATGGCGGCCATGTGCTTTCCTCCTCGTCAGCCGTTCGGGTTGTTCATTTCCCTTTCGGGCGGGCGGCGCCGCTCGTCCGCCGCGACGATCTTTTCAAGCGCTGCGATATCCTCGCCGGTGACGGCAGGAACGGGATCGGCGGCGATTGCCTCCAGCACGTCCCTGGATACCGCGCCGTTGCGGATTGCCCATTCCAGCGTTTCGCGCGTTTCCCGCTCGGCCTTGAGCTGGGCATAGAGCGCCACGATCAGCCGGTCGCGGGCATCCATGCCTTTGTGCCTGCTGTCGATGTGGCGGATGTCGGGCATGGGAAAATCGTGCCTCTTCATGAGGTTGCTGCGACAAAAACTGCTGACGGGCAGAAAGGTTCCTTTCGGCGGCACTGGGCGAAAATCAAATTGCGGCATTGCGGCTTCGAGGCCGAAACACTATCTGAAAGCTCTATTCGATAGAGGATTTCAACATGGCCGATCTCAAGGCTCGTCCCCGCCCCACCGGTGCAAAAGCCGTTCTCGGCCGTACCGGATTTCCGCATGTCACGTCGGTCACCGGCGGTGAGATCGATATCGTCACCAGCCCGTCGCAGCCGGGCTTCAATCCGCTCGACCTGCTCTATTCCTCGCTTTCGGCCTGCCTCGTGCTCAGCGCCCGCATGGCGGCAAGCCAGCTCGGCATCCTCGACAGGATCACCGAAATCACCGCCGATGTGACCGGCGAAAAGGCCGCGGAAGGTCTGTCGCGCGTCGCCCGGTTCAACATCGCCTTCTCCATCAAGGGCGATATAGACGAAGAAACGCGCCGCAAGATCGCCCATATGGCCGAAGACGAGATCTGCACGGTCAGCAATACGATCAGGGGCACTCCGGAATTCGCGACCACGATCTCCGGATGATCGGACCGCAGATTTCTGCATAAAATTTATAGACAATTAGGGGCGGAGCATTGCGTGGTCCTCGCGCTCCACCTATGCTCCGGCATCGATTGAAATGATGCCGACTGAGATGCAGTTCCCGACAGAGCCTTCGACCGAAGAGAAATCCCAGCGGCCGCTCGTCGCCATCGTCGGCGGCGGCGTTTCGGGGGCGGGTGTTGCCTATCATCTGCTGAAACTCGCCGGCAATGAGGCACCCGATATCCTGGTCTTCGAGCCGCGCCCCATGCTGGGCCGCGGCCTTGCCTATGACACTGCCGATCCGGCGCACCGCATCAACGTACCGGCCGCCAAGATGAGCCTGCAGCCGGACGATCCGGAAGAGTTCCAGCGCTGGATCGAGGCGAACGATGCGCTGCGCGACGATCCCGAAGCTCAGCGCGAGAACGGTCAGCTTTTCCCGCGCCGGCGCGTGTTCGGCGATTATGTCGGTTCCCTTCTCCAGCCCCTCCTCAAATCGGGGGCCATCGCGCATCGGCGCGCAAAGGTGGCGGCCATCCGCCGCGCGCGCGACGGCTGGGTGATCCGCGACGACAAGGGCGGGCTGACGCAAGCCGATATCGTCGTCGTCGCCACCAGCCATCCGCCGCCGGTCGCACCCGGCAGGCTTGCCGCCATTCTTGCAAACCATCCTCGTTTCGTTGCCGATACCACCAAACCGGGCTCCCTCGAGGTCGTGCGGCCGCAGGACAGGGTTCTCGTCATCGGTAACGGACTGACGGCGGCAGACGTGATCGCCTCGCTCGCGCGAAACGGCCACGAAGGTCCTGTCGTCGCGATTTCCCGCCGCGGCCTGCGCTCGCGCGGCCATGCCGCGAGCCCGCAGGAGCCCTTCGGCGATTTCGTCACCGATCCCGCATCCTCGGCAGTCGCGCTGTTGCGCAAGGTCAGGACGAGCATTCGCCAGGCCGCAGGGCAGGGCTTGAGCTGGCATGCCGTCATCGATCAGGTGCGCTCCCAAGGGCACGATCTCTGGCGCGCTCTGCCGGTCGCCGAGCGCCGGCGGATCGTCCGGCATCTGAGGCCCTATTGGGATGTTCACCGTTTCCGCATTGCCCCGCAGGTCGAAGCCGTGCTCGATTCGGCGATCGAAGCCGGCCGGCTGGAAGTGCTTGCCGCATCCGTCGCCGATGCCGGCGTCAAGGGCGAGACGATCCGCATCACCCTGCAGCCGCGGCATGCTCGCGAAAGATCGGAACGGACCTTCGATGCGGTCATCGTCACGACCGGCCCGGCGCATGGCGGCATCCTGCAGACGCAGCCCTGGCTCGGCGAACTTGAGCGCGAAGGCCGTCTCGTCCTCGATCCGACCGGTCTCGGCCTTGCCTGCTCCGAACGGTCCGAAGCGGTCGGGGCGGATGGCCGGCCAATCCCTTCCCTGCTCGTTTCCGGTCCGCTTGCACGCGGCACGTTCGGGGAGTTGATGGGGTTGCCGCAGATATCGGAACATGCGCTCTTCGTCGCCCGCCAGATCGCAGACAAGCTGAAAGCCGCGGCCGCAGGATAATTCGCGACCTGTTTCCGACCGATCTGTCGTTCCCTGACTGTCATTGCGGCACGACTTCTGATAGTCGCTGCGTCAGCCGCGGCTTGCGAGATCAGCCGCGCAGAAAGTATCGAGATCATGTCGCAGGCCGCTTCCTCCGTTTCCGAAACTCCATCTTCCAGCCGCCTTCCGCTCGTCGCCCTTATTGTCGGCGGTGCGGCGATCGGCGGGTCGCCGATCTTCGTGCGGCTCTCGGAGGTCGGGCCGATGGCAACGGCCTTCTGGCGGGTGGCGCTGGCGCTGATCCCGATTTTCATCTTCTCGCTTCTGCGCAGGGATAGCGGCCCCAAGCCGAAGCGCCTTGCCGATTATGGCATGCTGATCCTGCCGGGCGCCGTGCTGGCGCTCGACCTCTCGGCCTGGCACCTGTCGATCACCATGACCTCGGTTGCCAACGCGACGCTGCTGGCAAACCTCGCTCCGGTTTTCGTCACCGTCATCGGCTTCCTGTTCCTCGGCGCCAAAGTGACCCGTGTCTTCGTGCTCGGCCTTATCCTGGCATTGGCCGGCGTGGTCGTGTTGAAGGGCGGGCCTGCCGCCCTTGGAAATGGCGACCTGCGCGGCGATGGCGTCGCCATGGTCGCCGCCGTCTTCTACGCCTGTTATATCCTGTCGATCGGCGCGTTGCGCAGCCGGTTCGATACGATCCGCATCATGCTCTGGAGCACCGCCTCCGCCGCGGTCGGCATCTTCCCGCTCGCCTTCTTCTTCGAGGGCCACATGCTGCCGGCAAGCCTTTACGGCTGGTCGGTGGTCTTCGGCCTCGCCTTCGTCAGCCACGCCGGCGGACAGGTGGCGATTGCCTACGCGCTGGCCTATCTGCCGGCGGCCTTCTCCTCGCTGACGCTGCTTCTCCAGCCGGTCGTGGCGGCCATTCTCGCCTGGGCGCTGCTCAACGAACCGATCACGGCAATGCAGGCCGTGGGCGGCCTGATCGTTCTTGCCGGCATTACGATCGCAAGGCGGGGATAACTCGGCTTAAAGGAAGCTTGACCATTGGCTGCTAGACCTGTCCCGGAGTTCGGACAGGATCGGCCATGGTGAACCTCGATCGGATAATGCCAGCGGACGTTCACAAGCCGGGAAAGCCGCAGGACGTTGCCGTCCGGCAGGCGTCGACGGTGCCTCTCTTCGTCTTCATGGGCCTTGTCGCCCTCCTGGTCACGCTGTTTAAATTTCCGCCCCTGCTCGACTACGCGAACCATTACGCCCGCATGTGGCTGCTTGCCGGCGGCATAAAGGAAGCGCCTTTCCCGGAAATCTACGCGATCGAGTGGAACCGCACCTTCACCAATGTCGGCATCGACCTGCTCGCCCGTTTCATCGGTCCCGTCATCGGTGTCTCGCTGCTCGCCCGCATCCTGCTGTTCCTGGCGATCGTGCTGCCGCCGCTTGGCGCCATCCTGCTGCATCGGCACCTGTTCGGCGGCAGTTATTACTGGCAGGTCGGCATGCTGTATCTGGCCTGGTGTGCCACTCTGATCGGCGGCTTCATCAATTTCCAGATCGCATTGCTGTTTGCAGCGGCGGATCACCGCTTGCAGCCCGGCTCCGTGCTCCGGCTCTTCCTGTGGCGCGTGGCGGTGTCGCTGCTGCTGACCGTCGTTCATATATCTTCTGTGGGCTTCTTTCTCGCAATCGTCTGCGGGCTGGAATTCTCCTGGCGCTTTGGTGTTCTGGCGTCCGGTGCGGCGGTGTTGCGTCTCGCCGGCAGGCTTGCGGCCGCGACGGTTGCCTGCCTGTTGCCGCCGCTTGCGCTGGCGCTGACCGCTGCCGACCTGCCCGGCAGTCATGCGGGCAGCATCCCGGCCTGGAACGACAGTCCGGTACTGCAGGCCCTGAACCTGCTGTCGGCCGTCTGGACCTATGTTGCGCTCGCCGATGTCATTTTCCTTGTGCCGCTTCTGTTCGTTTGCAGCAGGGCGATTGCTGCGCGAAACCTGCGGCTTCATGCAGGGCTCGCCGTCACTGCGGCAGGCCTTCTCCTTCTGTCCGTCCTTTCGCCACGGCACGCTTTTGGCACCGGCTGGATAAGCTGGCGCTTTCCCATCATGGCCGCCCTCGTCGGCATGGTGATGATCTGCCCCTTTCAAAAGGTCGGCCGGCGTCACGCTATCATCCTGTTCCTCGCCTTGAATCTCGCCGTCTTTGGCCGGACCGCCTGGATCGGTTTCAACTGGTGGCGGGGCGCAGCCGACGTTGCGAGCGTCGAGAGCGTGCTCGAAGCCGTTCCTGCGGGCGCTGCGATCTTGCCGCTGCAGCACGATCCGGCCTTTGCCGAGATAAAACTCGATCAGCGGCATTACGCCTTCGCCGAGGATACGTTCCGGCATCTGCCGACATTGGCCGTTCCACTGGCACATGCTTTCGTCCCGACGCTCTTCAGTGCGCAGGGCAAGCAGCCCCTTGCCGTCCTTCCATCCTGGTCGGATCGCTCGGTACCGGAAGGCAACCTTTTTTCAACGGGCGTGCTGTCCTGTCCGGGTCTGATGGCGGAGGCCGCCAGCTTCACGCCCTATCTTGTCGACTGGCGCAGCAAGTTCGATTTCATCCTGGTCGTTAACGCCGATGTGGCGGATCAGAATGTCGGCGACCTCATGCCGGTGGGTACCCGTCTCGTGAAAGACGCCGGCTTCGCAAGGCTTTACGGGATCGACCGCAACACGCAGGCACCGCCGGATGCGACACCGGCATCGTGCCCGGACAGCTTCCACGGGTAGGCTACTGGGTTTCCTGCAGCTTGCTCTCCTGCAGCAGCCATTTCTGAATGATCGGCACGTCGGCATCGCCGAGATCGTGACCGCCGGGGATGACGTCGGAATCGACGGTGGCACCCGACGTCTTCAGCCGCTCTTCCAGCTCGCTCGCATATCTGCCGTAGGCATCCATCTTGCCGCTGATGACGAGCAGGTCGGTGCCTTTGAGGTCGGCATGCGGATAGGTATCGAGCACCGGCATGGAGCGCAGAAGCACGGCCTTATGCACGAGGTTCGGGTGCAGGTAGAGCAGCGAGTTCAGAAGGTTTGCGCCATTGGAATAGCCGACATAGACGACTTTCTTCGGGTCGAGGCTGTAGGATTTGACCGCACCTTCGATGAAGGCGGCGAAGGCTTCGGCTTCGTTCTTGATGTCGTCCTGATCGAAGGAGAAAGGCGTAATGCGCTTGTACCAGCGTGGAAAGCCTTCCTCGGTCGCCCGCCCGCGCACGCCGAGAAGGGTGGCGCGGGGCGCGACCTTGTTCAGCAGCGGCATCAGCGTCGTCTCGTTGCCGCCCGAGCCGTGCAGCAGCACGAAGACGCTGCCGTCCGGGTCCGGCGGCGTGTAGAAGCGATGGACGAAGGGCAGGTCGCGATAGTTGATGCGCGGCTGGCCGGGCATGGAAAACTGCGGCAGCACCACCTTCAGGTCGCTGAGGCTGGTGATCGAATCCTTCGGCGGAACGAAGAGCTTGGTCCCGAGCGTGGCTTTCGGCTCGTCCACCATCATGCCGGGCTGATTGGTGGCAAGCTCTACAAGGCTGCCACCGGGCTCGCGGGCGTAGAGCGAGCGGAAATACTTGCGGTCGTGCAGGTTGGTCGCTGAGGCATTTTCCTTTTCGAGCGCCTCGCGGACGGCAAGCACGGCAGCGTCGTCGGCGGCGCGGAAGGCCACATGGTCGACCGTGCCGGTCCCCGGCGCGCCGGACCAGAAGCCACGCGCATCGCGCACGTCGATAACGTCTCCCGACTGCGAGACAAGGCGGTCGATCGCGCCGCGATTGGCCTGAAACCTGTAGCCGAAATGGCTTTCGATGAAATGGCGGCTCTCGGCCGGCTGTTCGGTCAGCATGGTTGCGCCGCGCACGCGCTGCACGGCATGCTCTGCCGGCACGTCGCCACCGTCCCAGACGGCGGGCGATTTCAGATCCCTGGCACCGGCGAGCTTGACGATGACATTGTCGGGATCCTTCAGCCGCAGCACCGGCTCGCCGAATTCATCCGCCGGGCCTTCGGAGCGGAAGCCGAAGCGCATGGCGCGCGTCAGCCAGTAGCCGATGCTGGAAGGATCGATCGCCAGCGATATTTCGCTGACCTGGCCGTAGCCTGCGCGGCCGGGTGCCCCGTCTTCCCAGACGAGGAAAGTGACGAGCGAGCCCGGCGTGCCCTCGGCGTCGCCGTAGAAGAGATGAAGCTGTGTGGCGTCCTCGAAACCGGCCGTCTGTTTGACGAGCCGCATGCCCAGGAACCCGGCGTAGAAATCCACATTCGCCTGCACCTTGCGGGTGATCAGGGTGATGTGGTGTATGCCTGATGCCATGGATGAAAGCCCGAATTGAAAAGGCGAGGCCAGGAGAGCGAATAGGAGTGTCGTTGCTAGCGTCATGCCGTTGCCAATGGCCTTTTCTCTAATTTTGTTCCGCAAAAAGTACAAGGGCGTCGCCGCGCGGCAGAAGCTCCAGCGTGTCGACCCCTTCCAATGCGTCTTCGAGTTGCTGCAGCGTCGGCGGCTTGACCATGTAGGCGCGCGCGCCGAGTTCTTTTGCCCGTTGCATGTCGCTTTCGTCGCTCGACGTGCTGAGCACGCAGACCGGAATCCGGCTCAGCCGCTGATCGGCTGAAAGCGCGTTCAGCACTTCGAAACCATCCATGATCGGCATGTTGATATCGAGCAGCATCAGGTCGATCTGCGGCTCGTCCGCAATACCGGCGCGCTGCTCCAGAAGCCGCAGCGCCTCGCGGCCGTTGCTGGCCACATGCAGGTTGAAGTTCACCTTCTCGCGCCGCATCAGCTTGATCTTCAGCAGCTGGATATCGGCCGGGCTGTCTTCCACCAGCAGCACTTCTGCGAGCCTGCCGCGACTTTCGTTGGCATTGTCGGATGCTTTTGCCGCCTGCGGCTGTTTGCTGGCGGCCGGTTGTGCGCCCGATATCGCCGCCAGCGGCAATTCCAGCAGGAAGGTCGCTCCCCTGCCGTTCCTGGCCTCGCACCAGATCGAACCGCCATGCAGCTGCGCGATGCGGCGGCATATGGCAAGCCCGAGCCCCGTACCCTCGATGCCGCGGCCGACAAGGCGTTTGAAGGGCTGGAAGATCAGTTCCCGATGATCGGGATCGATGCCCGGTCCGTTGTCGCCGACCGTCAGGCGGCACGTTCCCTTCTCCGCCGTGGCCGAAATGCGCACTTCCGGAACGGCGTCGTCGCAATAGCGGATCGCATTGGAAACGAGGTTCTGCAGGAGCTGGATCAGCAGCGTCGCGTCGCCCATCACCTCCGGCAGCCGGCCGCGAACGATGATTGCCTGCCGGCTTTCGATCTGCCGATGCAGGTTGTGCTCCACCTGGTCGAGCACGGCCGACAGCGCAACGGGCTTGAGTTCGAGTTCGCTCGAAACCTCCAGCCTCGTAAATCCCGAGACCTTGACGATCAGGTCTTCCATGTGGTCGGCCGCACTCAGGATATAGTCGAGCAGTTCGCGGTCTTCGGCCGGCAGTTCGGCCGAGCCGTGCAGGATGCGGCTGAAGGATTTGATCGTTCTGAGCGGTTCCTTGAGATCATGCGCCATGGCGCGGGTGAAGATTTCGAGCGACTGCCGCTTCTGTTCGAGCTTCGCTTCCAGCGCACCGTGCATCATGGCGCTCTGGATGCAGCGATGCAGCGTCTCGGGCGACAGCGCATCCTTGGTGAGATAGTCGCGCGCACCGCTCTTCATCACTTCGACGGCGACGGTTTCGTTGCCTTGACCGGTCAGCATCACCACATTGGCGGCCGCGTCCTGGGCGAGAATTTCCGAAAGCACGCCCAGGCCGTCGCGGCCGGGAAGCGAATAGTCGAGCAGGATGCAGTGGGGGTGCCTCTGGCTGTTGAGGGCGAGGCCCTCGTCACCGCTCTCGGCCTCGATGACGGTATAGCTCGTGCCGGAAACGCGTGCCAGCATGCGGCGATAGACTTCGCGGTCGTCCATGTTGTCATCGATGATGAGAACGCAGCAGTCTTCCGCCAAACGTCAGTCCTCTAAAGGCAGGATCGCGATTTCGAACCAGTATTCCTTGAGCCGCTGGATGGCGGCGAACAGCCCGTCGAGATCGACCGGCTTCTGCACATAGGTATTGGCGCCGAGCGCATAGCAGCCCTCGATGTCGCGCTCGTCGTCCGATGTCGTGAGGATCACGACCGGGATCTTGCGCCAATGCGCGTTGGATTTGATCGCCTCCAGCGTCTTGCGCCCGTCGAGACCCGGCATGTTGAGGTCGAGCAGGATGAGGCCCGGTTTCGGCGCCATGGTGGCGAGCACGTCGAGCGCCTCCTGGCCGGAAGCGGCCCAGCGGATGGGGTTGCGCAGATTGGTGCGCTTGAAGGCGCGCATCGTCGCTTCGAAATCGTCCTCGCTGTCCTCGACGATGAGGATCGGTTGCATGTCACGCTGCAGCATTCTGGCCCTCGCGCTTCCTTCCCAAGGTAAAGTAGAACGTCGTGCCGGCGCCGACGGTTGACTCCAGCCATATCTCGCCATTGTGACGCCCGATGATCTTGCGCACGAAGGTAAGGCCCGCGCCGGTGCCGTCTTCGGAATCCTGCGATTTTTCCAGCCGTTTGAAAATGCGGAAAATATCCTCGTGGAATTCCTGGGCAATGCCCTTGCCGTTGTCCTTCACGTAAAAGACGTTGCGCGCCGTCGTCCCGTCCGTGCCGACATAGCGTTCCAGATAGCCGACGCTGACGAGAGGGGCGGGCTTGTCGTTATATTTGATGGCGTTGGTCACGAGGTTGCGAAACACCTCGGTCAGGCGCGGAGCGTCGCACACGACCTCGGGCAGCACCCCGTCGACGACGACCTTTGCATGCCGCTCCTCCAGGAAAAGCTCCATCGTGGCAACGACATCGCGAACGATCGCGCCGATATCGGTGCGTTTGACGGCAAGCTGCTGGCGGCCGATGCGCGAGAAATAGAGAAGATCGTTGACGAGCTTTTCCATGCGCTGGCTGAGCCGGACCAGCCGGTTGAGCCGGCGCACGCCGTCTTCGTCGAGCTTGTCTTCGTAATCTTCCAGCAGGAAACGCGAGTGATTGTGCAGGCCGCGCAGCGGCTCCTTGAGATCGTGCGAGGCGATATAGGCGAACTCGTCGAGATCGTGGTTGGACCGTTCGAGATCGGCCGTATAGGCCTCGAGCTGGGCGAGCGTCGTCTTCATCCGCTCCTCCTGCCGCACGCGCTCGCTGATATCGCGCACGATGCCGACGAAGGTCTTGCTGGAGCCGGTAACGACGGCACTGACGGAAAGGTCGATCGGGAAAACCACGCCGTTCTTGCGGCGGCCGGAAACCATGCGCGTCGTGCCGATGATGCGTTCTTCGCCCGTGCGCCGGTAGTTGCCGAGATAGGTATCGTGCTCGGAATGATAGGGTTCCGGCATCAGCATCTTGATATTGTTGCCGATCGCCTCCTGCGGCGTATAGCCGAACATGGATTCGGCGGCCGGATTGAAGCTGGTGATCCTGCCGATCTCGTCGATGGCGATGACGGCATCGGGCGTATTGCGCACCAGCGCGCTGAAGCGGATGCGCTCGGTTTCCAGATGCTGGCTGTTGCGCATGAAATAGAAGACGAAAATGGCAACCAGCCAGAGCGTCGCTGCCGTGATCGAGCGATTGGCGGCTTCCCGCCAATATTCGTTCTCGCCGTGGCTGACGGCGAAGAAGCCGAGCAGCAGCAGCACGGTGCAGACGAAGGCGAAGAGGATCGGCGCGTTGCGATTGCCGAACCAGAGCGCCGTCAGCACCAGCGGGACATAGAGAATGCCGTTTGCCACGCCGAGCGGCGTATAGAGATCGACGATGAGGCCGGTAAAGCAGATCGTTGCCGGGATCCAGAGCGGGATCTCAGCCCTGTTGCCCGGCAACAGCCACCAGGACCTGGCGAGAAGCCCGCAACCGAAAGCAACCAGGCCGACGGCCGTCGGCAGGGCCATCGCCGCATAGGGACCCCAGCGATATCCCTGTTCGGCATCGGTGATATAGCCGGCAAGCGCGATCATGCCGAGCGTGATTGCGATATAGCTGGTGAGCTCCTGCACGAGCTGGCCGCGGCTTTCTCTCGCATGGAGGGCGAAGAGAATGGAAAGATTGGCGATCAGGAAAATCAGCGCCGTGTTCGGCCCCATGCCGCCGCCGATCTCTCCGGCAAAGGTCGGAGAGACGAAAATCTGCGTCAGGAACACATCGACATTGTGCACCGTGCGGCCGAGCGTGACGATCTCTGTCAGGCGCGCGGCCGTAAGCAGGGCGGCAAGGCCGCAGGCGATTGCGGATATGCTGCGGTAAGGCTTGCCTGTCTGCGTCGACGCGGCAAGCCCGATACCCGACAGCACGAAACAGAGGGCGGTATTGAACGCCATGGACGGAAAGCCGGGCACGACGGAGATGATGATCCCGATCTCCAGCAGCCAGCCGGTCAGTGCCGTCAGGCCGAGCAGGACCAGCAGGCAGCCGACGACCAGCGCGACCATGCGGTAGCGGTCGCTTTCCGTGCCGTCTCGTCCTGATGTCGCAGCATCCCGCACCTGCATCACCTCTCCGCCATGTCCGTGTCGGCAAGCCATCTTTTCCGAAATTGCCGAATACTCAATAGGCAGATTGTTGCGCAAAACATGCTTTGTGATAGCCAACTCCCCAAAGGTCGATATCGAATTTTAGCGAAGTGGCGTTAGTGTCTCCGTGAAGGACAGTGCAGAACGACCGCAACAATATCCGGATTTTGGTGTGCGATGCCGATCTTGTTCTACGTCGACGATAGCAGGGATGATCTCTTCTATCTCGATTATATTCGCAGGAAACAGCAGGTGGATGTCGATCTATTCTGCTTCTCCTCGGCACCTGCCGCATTCGAGGCGCTTGAGGCGCGCCTGGAAAAAGGCGAAGGCGCGCCGGACATACTGATTGCGGACCTCTACATGCCCCTGGACAGCGGCAGCGCCTTGATCGCGCAACTGCGACGGGACGATCGCTTTTCGGCCGTGCGGCTCGGCGTCTGCAGCGGTTCGGATGCGGCGGAGGACCGGGAACGGGCCTTTGCCGCCGGCGCCGATTTCTACCTTGAGAAACCGCTGAATTTTACCGCAATCCTCGACAATCGTTGACTGCCGGCGTGACCACTGCAGGACGGCCGCAGCGCGCCGGATACATGCAGGTCAGCGCAATTGACAAGCCCGGCAGCGCATTTCAGAATGCCGGCCGAAGAGAAGAAAACCAAAAAGCGCTGAGAGAGCCGTCCGATCCTGTTCGCCGCCACGAACGCCAGCCAACCCCTTAGCTGAATGGTTCGGCCGGCCCTCCCGCGCTTACTTCCGGCACTGTCTTCCGCATTCATGGATGTTGAATACGGAGAGATTGGCATACCTAGGTAAGAGCTACTGTTCGAGTAAACTGTCCTGTGCATTACCTGTAGTTGAGATGTCTCCGCTTGCGATATCGAAAACCCCCGTTTCGTTATCGGTCATCAACCGTCTCGCAATTTTTGTAATCGTTCGCGCCTAAGGCGTATATCCTAAGATTTCGGGATCGGCGGGTGAAAATCGGGGAGGAGGAAGAGTGGGAATGACCAGTGCTGCCGCGGTTCCCTTTCATGCCGGTCCGGAACTGAGCCGGGCCATCAATCGCACCGATTTCTTTCGCCTGCTGAAGTCGGCAGCCCAGCATTACCATTTCGACAATTTCACCCTGGCGCGCATCTCGGAGGCGGCAGCCCCCTTTGGCGAACGCGACGTCGTCATTACCAATGTTGCAGAGCGGCGCATGGGCCTCTTTGTCAAGACGTTGAAGGAAGCGCTCGGGACGGCCAAGGCGCGGACGGCGCAGTTCCTGACGACGCCGGTGCATGGAAAAAGCGCGGCGATAGAAGGGTATCCGTCGGACCTCGTCTTCAACGAATTCAGCGGCAACACATTCCTCTTCATCCCGCTGTTCACGCCGGAAGGGCGCCGCTACTGCCTGGTGCTCGGCGGCCAGCGCCAGGAGCCGGACCAGGGTGAGGTGGCCGATATTCTGCTCGATGCCATGCGCATCTTCGACAAGCTGTATGAGGAAATCCTGACGCAGGAAATGTCCGGTCGCCTCACGCAGCGCGAAACCGAAATCGTCAAGTGGACGAGCGAAGGCAAGACTTCCGCGGAGATCGCCATTATCCTCGGCCTTTCGGAACACACGGTCAATTCCCATATCACGGCCGCAGTGCGAAAACTCGATGCCGTCAATCGCGTTCATATGGTGGCGATTGCGCTGCGAAACGGCCTGGTTTCGTGAGCTGGTTTCATATTGGGGAAAGATGAAACGATGAGTGCGGAAGCAATGCGCAGGAATGCGGTGAAAGTATTGTTCGTCGATGACGAGTTCATCGAATTCCGTTCGCTCAAAAAGAAGATCGCCGAACTTTCCGAACCGCGCGTCGATGTCGAATATTCGCAATCGATCGGCGATGCGCTGGACAAGATAAGGGCGGCCCGCTTCGATCTCGTCCTCCTCGACAACCGCTTGCTGCCGAATGCGGATTTTCGCGAAACCGTGCCCGAACTCAGGGGCATCGGTTATACCGGCCCGATCGGCGTCGTCTCGACCGACATATCGGGCAACTATTTCCAGGAATTCCCCGATTACGGCGTCGATTTCCGCATCGGCAAGGACGAGATCGACGTCCAGACGCTGGAGCATATCATCCGGGAATACGTGACCTATGATGTCCCGGATTTCTGGAAGGACGATTACAGCATCTGACCCGGAAAGGCTCCGAGCCTCATGCCGGCAGGCGGATCGCAAAGCGGCTGCCGCTGTCGTCGGAATGCTCAAGCCGGATATCGCCGCCGAGCGCGGCGAGAAGTTCGCGCGTGCTCGTCAGGCCAAGTCCCGGGCCGGGCACGCTGCCTGCCTTGGGCAGTTTCCAGAAGGCGTCGAAAATCCTCTCCTGATGGGCCGGCTCGATGCCGCAGCCGTTATCGGCAACGACGATGCGCCAGTCGGCACCTTCCCGGACCGCCGTTGCGACGACATGCGGCGCTGCGGCGCCACGATATGCCAGCGCGTTGGAAAAAAGGTGCCGCAGAATGATGGTCAGAAGCGCCGCATCGCTGCGGATCAGGGGCAGGGCGTCCGCATCGAGTGCCGCGCCGCTGACGGGAAATTCCTCGATCGCCTGTTTCCAGGCCTCCTGCGCAACCTCGGCGAGCCGCACGTCGCCGATGGCGACCTGCGGCGTCGTGCCGGCGAGGCTCATCAATGCCTTGGTCAGCCGTTGCGCCGTCTGCGCCTTATCCATGATCATCCTGAGGCTCTGCAGCTGTTCGCTGTCCAGCGTCGGCTCCAGGTCGTCGAGCAGCATTTCCGCATACATGGCGATGTGGCGCAGCGGCGATTGCAGATCGTGAGAGGCGGTCGCGAGGAAGCGTTTGATGCGCTCCTCCTGATCGCTGGTGGAACCGGTTTCCGGCTTTTTCGACGTCGGGGTGGAAGACATGTGGCGGTGCTCCCGATCTCTTTGAACCGAACATAGAAAGAGGGCGCCGGTTCTGCAACCGGCGCCCTCCTCAAGTCGATGTCAGGCATTGCCCGTTCAGCTGGCCGACTTGCGCGGCTGGTCCGCGTCCGGCGGAATGATTTCCACGGCCGCATCGTTGGAGGCGGCGACCGCCTTGGCGTGGCGGCGGCGCCAGTCGCCGAGGAAGAGCAGGATCGGCGCAGCGATGAACACCGAGGATGCGGCGGCCACCAGAATGCCGAAGGCCATCGGAACCGCGAAGCTTTCCACCGCGCTGCCGCCCCAGATTGCCATGGGCAGAAGCGAGAGGAAGGCCGTCGCATTGGTATAGAGGCTTCGGGCCAGGGTCTCGTTGATCGACTTGTCGATGATTTCGCGCAGCGGCATCGACTTGTAGAGGCGCATGTTTTCGCGCATGCGGTCGTAGACGACCACCTTGTCGTTCACCGAGTAGCCGACCAGCGTCAGGATCGCCGCGATCGCCGTCAGGTTGAAGTCCAGCCCCGTCAGCGCGAAGAAGCCGATCGCCTTGGTCACGTCGAGAATGAGCGTGACGATGGCGCCGACCGCAAACGGCCATTCGAAGCGGTACCAGATGTAGAACAGCATCGCGAGGCTGGCGATGACGACCGACAGGATACCGGCCCAGGCAAGCTCGCCGCTGACCTTCGGACCGATGACGTCGGTGCCGGTGACGGTCGCCGACGGGTCGATCTTGACGATCTCGGCCTTGAGTTTGGTGACGGCCGCGGTCTGCGCTTCTTCGCCGCCTTCCTGCCGCTGCGCGCGCACCAGCATCGTGTTGTTGTCGCCGAAGGACTGCAACGCCACTTCGCCGAGGCCGAGGCCGTTCAGGCCCTCGCGGAAGCGGCCGAGGTCGGCAGCGTCCTGCGTCTTCACCGACATCTGGATGCCGCCGCGGAAGTCGACGCCGTAGTTGAGGCCCGGATAGATGAAGAGGGCGATCGAGGCGATCGACAGCAGGGCGGAGACGGTCACGCCGAAGAAGCGCGCCTTCATGAACTGGATATGCTTGTCGTAGGGGCTGAAGAGGGGGAACAGCGGCTTGATGTTCAGCACCTTCAGCTTGCGGCGGCGGGTGATCTCGATCATCGTGACGCGCACGAAGGCGACCGAGGTGAACATCGAGATGATCAGGCCGAGCGCCATGGTCACCGCAAAGCCGCGAACCGGGCCGGAGCCGAACCAGAACAGGATGGCGGCGGCAATCAGCGCCGTCATGTTGCCGTCGATGATGGTCGAGTAGGCGCGGCGGAAGCCGGTATCGATCGCCGCAAAGGCGCTCTTGCCCTTGCGGGTTTCTTCGCGGATGCGCTCGTTGATCAGGACGTTCGCATCGACCGCAAGGCCGATGCCGAGCACGACGCCGGCAATACCGGGCAGCGTCAGCGTGGCGCCGACCAGCGTCAGCGCCGAGAAGGTCAGGATCGTGTGGATGAGAAGCGCGATATTGGCGAGAATGCCCCAGGTGCCGTAGAGCACAAGGATGAAGGCGGCGACGAGCACGAAGCCGACGACACCGGCATAGAGGCCCATCCTGATCGCATCCGCGCCGAGGTCGGCGCCGACGGTGCGTTCTTCGATGACGGTCAGCTTGGCGGGCAGGGCGCCGGCGCGCAGCATGGCGGCCAGCGTATTGGCGCTGTCGGTGGTGAAGTTGCCGGAGATCTGGCCCGAACCGCCGGTGATCGGCTCGCGGATGACAGGCGCGCTCAGCACCTTGTCGTCCAGCACGATCGCGAAGGGATTGCCGACGTTCTGGCGGGTAATATCGGCAAAGCGGGTCGCGCCGGCGCTGTCGAAGCGGAAGGTAACGACCGGCTGCTGGCTCTGGTCGAAGCTGACGCGGGCATCCGAGAGGCGGTCGCCGGAAATCTCGACACGGTCGAGAACCGGGTAGCTGTTGCCCTCGTCATCCTTCATGATCGTCACACCCGGACCGGCCTGGCCGTTCGGGGCGAGCATGTGGAAGGACATCTTGGCGGTGGAGCCGAGCAGTTCGCGAAGGCGGGACGGATCCTGCGCGCCTGGAAGCTGCACGAGAATGCGGTTGGCGCCGATGCGCTGGATCGTCGGCTCGGCAACGCCGACCTGGTCGACGCGCTGGCGGATGACTTCAAGGCTCTGCGCGACGGCATTGTCCACATTGGTGGCAATACCGGCCGGCGAGAAGCCGATGGTGATGTTGCCGCCGTCGGCCGTGACCGCAAGGTCGGACTGGCCGGCGCTGATGCCGCTGGCGATCACATTGCCGAGCGTGCGAAGCTGCGTGACGGCCGCGTCGCTCTGCGACGGATCGGCAAGCGAAACGACGATATTGTTGTTGTTACGCACAACCGACTTCGGCTGGATGTTCTTTTCGCGCAGCACGCGGCGCGCATCCTGCAGGAGCGAGTTCAGGCGCTCCTTGGTGAGATCGGCTTCGTCCACCTCGAGCACGAGATGCGAGCCGCCGCGAAGGTCGAGGCCGAGGGAAACCTGGCTGTGCGGCAGCCAGGCGGGCAGGCGCTGCAGCACGCTTTGCGGCAATGCGTTCGGCAGGGCGATCAACAGGCCGAGCACGATGATCACCGTATAGGTGAACACCAGCCATGGTGAATTGCGCATATTTTAAATCCTTGGATAATGCTTGGGCCGGCGCAACCGCGCTGCGGCATGTCTATGGATCAGAAACGCCCGAAGGCTATGGGACTCAGGCAGCCTGCGGCGGCGCGCGCGGCTGCTGCGCCCGGGCTGCGGCAGGGGGCGGCGGCGCTTCGAATTCAGGCGCCGGCGTGGAGGCGCCCCAGCCGGCAAAGTGCAGCGCAGGAACAACGGCAAGCGCCGCCGGACCGGCATCCTGAAGCGTTTGTTTCGGCGCAGCCTTGCGGTCGCTGATCAGCAACCCGCGAATGGCGTCGCGCGCCGTTACCTGCGTCTGCTGCGTATCCCGGCTCGAAGAGGAGAGGCTGTTCGGCGCCGCGGACGGGCCGATGACGATATTGCCGCCGAAGAGCAGGCCGAGATAGGCAAGGATTGCAACGACGACGGAGGCGGCAATACGGCTAACCAGACGGCGCTGTTCCAGCTCCATCTCCCCAGTCCTGTCGATTTCACTCCCAAATCGGCTCAAAGGCGCGGCAATCTCTCATTCTTTTTCCGGCGGAGGCTCCACCGGCGGCTGGATTGTACCAGCCGAAGCTCCGTCTTCATAGGGTGCACTGTCATGATGCACTTGGGCCAGCCGGTCAACCATGCCAAGCGCAATTTCCCGCTCGCCCATGATGACGGTATCGGCGCCGTATTGCCGCAGTTCCTCCACTTCGGCATCGGAATGGGCGCGCGCGACGATCAGGATCGAGGGATTGACGGCGCGCCCCTGCTCGGCGATGCGGCAGGCCTCGAAGGCGTTGGGGATGGCGATGACGAGGCTGCGCGCACCGGCAAGATTGGCAAGATCGAGCGTTTCGCGGGTCACGGCATTGCCGGCAAGAACCTCGATGCCCTGCGCGTGCAGTTCGGCGACCCTCTTGTCGGAATCCTCGATGACGAGGAACGGCGTGCCCGACGACTTGAGGTTCTGGCCGACGATGCTGCCGACACGGCCGTAACCGACAAGGATGGCATGGCCGGCGAGCGCCGTCGGATGAGGCTCGTCTCCGTCGGGCAGCTCCTCCGCATGGCCGGGCGCGGCATCGGCCGCCGGGGCTGCCGGTTCCGCCGCCGGTTCTTCGCGCTTCGGGCTTTCAAGCAGCGGCCGCATACGGTCGCAGAGGAAGAACAGCAGCGGGTTGAGAATGATCGAGATGATCGCGCCGGCAAGGATGAGGTCGCGCCCCTCCTCCGGCAGCAGGCCGAGTTCGACGCCGAGCGCTGCCAGAATGAAGGAGAATTCGCCGATCTGCCCGAGGCTTGCCGAAATCGTCAGCGCCGTGCTGACCGGCTTTCTGAACAGCAGGACGATCAGGAAGGCGGCCACCGATTTGCCGATGACGATGATGAAAATGGTCGCAAGCACCGGCAACGGCCGTTCGATCAGGATATGGGGATCGAACAGCATGCCGACCGAGACGAAGAACAGCACGGCAAAGGCGTCGCGCAGCGGCAGGCTTTCCTGCGCGGCGCGATGGCTGAGTTCGCTTTCGGCGAGAACCATGCCGGCAAAGAAGGCGCCAAGCGCCAGCGAGACGCCGAAGAGCTTGGCCGCGCCGAAGGCAACCCCGAGCGCGATCGCCAGCACGCCGAGGCGGAAGAGTTCACGCGAGCCGGTATGGGCGATGCGGTGCATGGTCCAGGGAATGAGCTTGCGGCCGAAGACCAGCATGAGCGCGACGAAAAGCACCACCTTGACCAGCGTCATGGCGATAATGCCGCCGACGCCGAGATCGAGGCCGAGAAGACGGTTCAGCCCCGCCGAAAGCGGCTCGACCGGGCCATGGCCGCCGCCGCTGATACTGGCGGCGGCCGGGATCAGCACCAGCGCCAGAACCATCGCGAGGTCTTCGACGATCAGCCAGCCGACGGCGATGCGTCCGCGCTCGGTCTCGACCAGACGCCGCTCCTGCAGCGCTTTCAGGAGCACGACCGTGGAAGCGACGGAAAGCGCGAGGCCGAAGACGAGGCTGCCGCCCGTCGGCCATCCCATGAGCGCGCCGAGCCCCCAGCCGAGCAGGGTCGCAAAGCCGATCTGCGCGACCGCGCCCGGTACGGCGATGCCGCGCACCGAAAGCAGGTCCTTCAGCGAGAAATGCAGGCCGACGCCGAACATCAGCAGGATGACGCCGATTTCGGCAAGCTCGGGCGCGAGGCTCTGATCGGCGACGAAACCCGGCGTATGCGGGCCGGCGAGCACGCCCGCGACAAGATATCCCACGAGAGGCGGAAGACGCAGGCGATTGGCGATCGCGCCCAGGATAAATGCCAGCACGAGGCCTCCGACAATGGTCGAAATCAAAGGCGTATCGTGGGGCATCGCTCTCTCCCGATCTGGAAATCCCGTTCAAAACATGACATATATGATTTATATTGACCAATATGGGTGGTTTGGAAATATGGGTCAAGGCGCAAAACAGACAATTCTGACGCCCGCTTTGTGTCGGGCGGCCCGTGGCCTGCTCGATTGGACGCAGGCGGACCTGGCGGAGAAGGCCGCCGTCTCGCGCAGCACGATACGCGACTATGAGGGCCGCCACCACGAAATCCACCGCGCGACGGAGGCGCAGCTGCGCCTGGCCTTCGAGGAAGGCGGCGTGAAATTCATCGAAGTGGAGGGCGGCGGGAGCGGCCTTTGCATGCCCGAGCCCGCGAACTGACCGGTTTTGACGCATGTCGCGCAAACCTGCGCAGCGGTATTGCGTCCGCAATTGCCTGGGCGATGAAGCATTTCAGGCGATTCAATCCTCGCCGGAAATATTCTAGGGCCGCTTCAGGCAGGTGGCGTCGACCTTGTAGGCATAGATCGTCTTGCCCCGGTAATTGCCGTTTGCCGGCTGCCAGCTCTTCAGCAATTCCGGCGCCTCGCCGGCGCAGCTCAGCATATTGACCGTCACGAAGAGGACCGGCGCCTTCGTATCGGCCGGCAGGGCGAATTCCTGTTCGTAATAGCTCTCCGGCAGGTCGGCCGGCGCACGGGCGTAGATCTTGTAGGGGGCGGCTCTCAGCGTATGGAAGAGATCGGCGACCATGTCGCGGTTGTCGGTAACGATGATGCCGGCCCCGGCCTGCGCGGCAAGGTCGGCAGCCTGCCGGCTGACTTCGGCCCGGCCGAGATAGCGCTGCATGACTTCCTTGCCGCCGGGCAGCACCAGCTGGTGCGAGAAGATCGTCGCGAAGGGAAAGAGAAGGCAGGCGACGCCATTGATCCAGAGCGAGATCTTGAGACCGTTCGGCCACAGGCGCTGAAGCAGCCAGACCGCAAGCACGACGCCCGCCACATAGGCCGTGACGCCCCAATTGGCATAGGCCTTGGCGACGGTCGCCTGCAGGGTGATGAGCAGCACGACCGGGATCGACAGCCAGACGAGCATCTTCTCGCGCGGCTCGCTGCGGCCGCGAACCATGTTCCAGGCCGCCCAGAGCATGGCGAAGAAGACGATCGGGCCGACGACGCCGAACTGCGCGGAGAAGAATTCCAGCCCTGCGCCCACATTGACGCCGAGATCGCTCCAGTGCGCGATATCCTGCGTGTGGCGCACGGTCGTATTGTTGTTTTGAAGGTTCCACCAGAGGTTCGGGAAGGCAACGACCGCGGACGTGACCACGGCAACGACGAAGTCGCGCACGCAGATGCGCGCCGCCGGAATGAGCAGCATGGCGATGGCGCCGCCCGGCACGAGGAAGAGCACGGCATATTTGGTCAGAAACGCCAGCCCGACGCCGGCACCCATGAGAAGCGCCAGCCCGATCGAGCGCCGTTGCGTCAGTTCGAAATAGGCAACGAGTGCAATGGCGATGAAGAAGAGCAGGATGACGTCGGTCGAGAAGAAGACCGAAGAAAGCGCAACCGCCGGCAGCGTGATATAGGTCGCGCCGACCCAGCCCTCGATCTCAGGCCCGACGAAGCGTTTTGCCATTTTCATCAGCACCAGCGCGGTCGCCAAATGGAAGAGCGGGCCGGGCAGCCGCAGCCAGTAGATGTCGCTGGAGCCGGCAAGCGCGGTGAAGATCCTCAGCACCCAGGCGATCATCGGCGGCTTGGAATAATAGCCGAAATCGGGATTTTGCGACCAGAACCAGTATTGCGCCTCGTCGACGAACAGGTCCGTCGTATCGAAATGCAAAGTCACGATGCGGAAGATCGTAAACGCCAGGATGATGATGAGGCCGGTCCGAGCTGACATAAATCCGTTACTTCCGCTGACACGAGGAGCGCGTGTCGATACACCAACGGTGCCGGGCTGCCAACGGGAAAGGTAGCGGGAGACGTAAGGCGCGCCGGCCCTTAAAAGACGCGAAGCGTGCGGTTGTCGCGGTGTGCCGCGATCGTATCGAGGAGGGTGATGGCCGCGGCGATCGCCAGCGCGATCAGGCAGGAACCCATTCCGAGAACAATCATTTCTCTTTCCTTGTCGACGTCATGTCAGGCGCTTGAAATCGGTTCTATAACATAGAGCTTGCGTGTGCCTTGTAGCAGCCATGCAACTCCGCGCCAGTATTTACTATGCGAAGTCTGCCTAATTGTTTCAAAAGCTTCAGGCGGGAATGGCTTATTAACCTTCAAGCAAGGAATTAACCATAAACATTGGATTACACGTCGGAATGGGAAGATGCACTCGTTCCCACCAGGCATGACGCCGTACCGCCGTACCGGGTCGATCCGGTATCCATCTCTTCAGGCAGCTCCGAAACAGAATTGCTGAGCAGGAGGCTTCAGCCCATCGGTCGTGACCGATGGCGAAGACAGTCTCCGTGCGTGGCGTTCTTCGGAAGCGTCAAAAGTTTTTGGCCGGGTTCGCCCGGAAAGTGGTTGGGGACAGGCGTTGAGGCAGGATTTGCCATCAGATCAGGCGCGTGGAGCACAGGCAGGCAGCCTGCGCGACCGCCTGCGCTTTGCCGGCCTCGACACCGAACAGTGCGAGATGGTCCGCCGCAACCGGCCGACGCTGGAAGCCCACCTGAAGGCGGGCCTGCGCGATCTCTTCCACCGTTTCCAGTCTTTCCCCGATGCCGCCCGCAATTTCGAAAGCGAGCGCCAGATCGAGCGCCTGCACGACCTGCAATCCTCGCATTGGGATGTGCTGACGGACGCGCGTTTCGACAGTCTCTATGCCGAGCGCGTCAAGGTTCTCTCCGATACCGAAAGCAAGATCGGCCTCGACCCGCGCTGGCATGTGGCCGGTCACGGCGTCATGCTGGAACATGTGATTTCCGGTCTGGCCGACGAACTGGCCGGCCGGCCGGTGCTGCCCTCGGCGAGGCGTCGCGCCCGTGAAATCACCGACCTGATGACATCGATCATCCGCATCGTGATGGTCGACGTCGAAATCGCCGTCTCCCTGCGCTTCAATTCGCTGCGCTCCCTCCAGCAGCGCGCGCTCGCCGACCAGCGCGCTCGGGGCGAAGCGGAAGTGGCCCGCATCTTCGGCGATGTCATCGAAGGGCTGTCGGCGCGTGACCTGACGCGGCGTGCGCCGCTCGATGGCGCGCATGCCGATATTGCCGAGGCGCTGAACGCGGCGCTTGACGGCCTTCAGGCCGAATTTGCCGCGATTGCCGAGCGCAACGCCAAGGCGGAAGCCGCGACGCAATCGCTTGCCGGCGCCTCGCGCAATTTCGCCGGCAACGCCACCGGCCAGGCAAATCGCCTGCAGCTTTCCGCCGCAGCCCTGGGCGGCATCGCCGAGCGCGTGCGTCAAGGCGCCGCCGGCAGCCGCGCCGCCGAACAGGCCGCCGCCGCAACGCGCGCCGCCGTCGAGGAAAGCGGCGAGGTCGTCGGCCGCGCCATATCGGCCATGGCCGATATCGAGCAGTCGGCCGAAAAGATCGGTCAGATCATCGGCGCCATCGACGACATCGCCTTCCAGACGAACCTGCTGGCGCTCAACGCCGGCATCGAGGCCGCGCGCGCCGGCGAATCCGGCCGCGGTTTTGCGGTCGTGGCACAGGAAGTCCGCGCGCTCGCCCAGCGCTCCGCCGAAGCTGCCCGCGAGATCAAGACGCTGGTGACGACCACAAAGACGCAGGTCGATGCCGGCGTGCAGATGGTCGGACGCACCCAGGATTCGATCGCCAGCATCGTCCGTCAGGTGACGGACATCAACGCCGCAATCGCCAATATCGCCCACGAGACGGGCGAGCACGCGGCCGGTCTTGAGGCCGTGACGGCCGACGTGAAGGGCCTCGGCGGCGAGGTGGCGGACAATGCCGGCCTTGCGGAGCGTTCGGCCGAAGGCGCCGATCACCTCCACACGGTCATTCTGGAACTCGGCCAGACGATCCGCGAATTCCGCATTGCCCGCGAAAACGCTTACGCGACACGGCCGCATCCGCCGCGCGTTTCCGAGCCTCGGCCGGTTGCGATCGCGGCGCGTCCGGAAACGGTCGAGGACGAATACGAGAATGACGATTTCAGCATGCCGTTGCCTCTCGCAAGCGCCGGAGGTGGGCGGAATGTTTACTAACCTATCGGATTATGACGTCGGCTCGCTTTCGCGGGTCGGGGACAAGGGAACAAGGAAAAGCTGATGGCAGCAAAGAAGAGTGCCAAGACGCTGAATTTGGCAGCGGTTCTTGATCTCAATGAGGCTTCCGCATTGCGCGACAAGCTTCTCTCCATGCGAGGTAACCCACTGGCGATCGATGCTTCGGCAGTCGAACGCATCGGCGCTCTTTGCGCCCAGGTTCTGATGGCCGCCGAGAAGACCTGGGACCAGGACAAGCAGTCGTTCACCTTCTCGAAGGTGTCCGACGCATTTCACAAAACCATGCAGCTGGTTGGCGTCGATATCGACCATCTGCTTGCCAAGGAGATCCGGCAATGAAGAAAAAAGTACTGACGGTGGACGATTCCCGCACCATCCGAAACATGCTTCTCGTGACGCTGAACAATGCGGGCTTCGAGACGATCCAGGCTGAAGACGGCGTTGAGGGCCTCGAAGTTCTCGAAGAGTCCAATCCCGACGTCATCGTCACCGACATCAACATGCCGCGCCTCGACGGCTTCGGCTTCATCGAAGGTGTCCGCCGCAACGAGAAATACCGTGCGATCCCGATCCTGGTCCTGACGACCGAAAGCGACGCGGAAAAGAAGAACCGCGCCCGCCAGGCCGGCGCCACCGGCTGGATCGTCAAGCCCTTCGACCCCGCCAAGCTCATTGATGCCATCGAGCGTGTAACCGCTTAAAACGCCCAGGATCTGCTCCTATGGATATGAACGAAATCAAAGAGATCTTTTTCCAGGAGTGCGAGGAACAGCTCGCCGAACTGGAATCCGGTCTCCTGAAAATGAATGATGGCGATCGCGACCCGGAAACCGTCAATGCGGTCTTCCGTGCGGTCCATTCGATCAAGGGCGGTGCCGGCGCCTTTGGCCTGGATGATCTCGTCGCCTTCGCCCACGTCTTTGAGACCACACTTGATTGCGTTCGTTCCAACAAGCTTGAGCCGACCCAGGACGTCCTGAAGGTGATGCTGAAGTCGGCCGACGTGCTCGCCGACCTGACCAACGCTGCCCGCGATGGCGGCAGCGTCGACGAAAGCAGAAGCCGCGGCCTCGTCAAGGAACTGGAAGCGCTTGCCCATGGCGAGCTGCCGTCTCCCTCGGCAGTTTCCGAGGCGCCCGCGCCGAAGCCGGCCCCGAAGGCCGCTCCCGCTCCGGCTGCTGCGGCCCCGGCTCCCGCGCCGACCGACGATAGCGGCTTCCAGCCGATCCCCTTCTCCTTCGACGATTTCGGCGGCGAAGAGAAGCCGGTCGATCTGCCGGCCTACGAAATCACCTTCAAGCCGCGCTTCGAACTCTATTCGAAGGGCAACGACGCCACGCTTCTTCTGCGCGACCTCTCCCGCCTCGGCGAGATGAGCATCTATTGCAACGCCGATGCCCTGCCGGGCCTCGAGGAGCTCGATCCGGAAGGCGCCTATTTCTTCTGGAACATCACGATCAAGACCGACAAGGGCGAAGACGCCATCCGCTCGGTCTTCGAATTTGCCGAATGGGATTGCGATCTGACCGTGAAGCCGGCAGAGGACAGCAAGCCGGGCGAGACCAATGACGAACTGCCGATGGTCCCGGTTCCGTTCGATCTTTCGATCCTGGACGAAGGCGGCGCCTCCGAAGCGCCGGCCGCTGCCCAGGCCAAGGCCGACGACACCGCTGCTGCCGTTGCCGCCGCTGAAACGGCGACCAACGTCACGCAGATGGCGGCTGCCGCCGCCCGTGTCGAAAAGAAGGAATCGGCTGCCGCCGCTGCCGCCGCAGCGGCCAGTGCTGCGGCCCAGAACAATGCCGCTGCCAGCGCCGGCCAGACCATCCGCGTCGATCTCGACCGCGTCGACCGCCTGATCAACCTCGTGGGCGAGCTTGTCATCAACCAGGCGATGCTTTCCCAGAGCGTCATCGAAAACGATACGACCGGCACGTCCTCCATCAACATGGGCCTCGAAGAGCTGCAGCAGCTCACGCGCGAGATCCAGGACTCGGTCATGGCGATCCGCGCCCAGCCGGTGAAGCCGGTCTTCCAGCGCATGTCGCGTATCGTTCGCGAAATCGCCGACATGACCGGCAAGTCGATCCGCCTGATTACCGAAGGTGAAAACACCGAAGTGGACAAGACGGTCATCGACAAGCTGGCCGAGCCGCTGACGCACATGATCCGCAACGCCGTCGACCACGGTATCGAAACGCCCGAAAAGCGCGCCGCTGCCGGCAAGAACACCGAAGGCACGGTCCGCCTGACGGCAAAGCACCGTTCGGGCCGCATCCTGATCGAACTCGCCGACGACGGCGCCGGCATCAACCGCGAAAAGGTCCGCCAGAAGGCGATCGCCAACGAGCTGATCTCGCCCGACGCCAACCTGTCGGATGAGGAAATCGACAACCTGATCTTCCTGCCGGGCTTCTCCACGGCCGACAAGATCTCCGACATTTCCGGCCGCGGCGTCGGCATGGACGTCGTCAAGCGCTCGATCCAGGCGCTCGGCGGCCGCATCAACATCACCTCGAAGCCGGGCCAGGGCTCGGTCTTCACCATGAGCCTGCCGCTGACGCTCGCCGTTCTCGACGGCATGGTGGTCACGGTCGCCGGCCAGACCCTTGTCGTGCCGCTGACGGCCATCGTCGAAACCCTGCAGCCGGAAGCCGCGTCGATCCATTCCTTCGGCGCCAACCATCGCCTGATCTCGATCCGCAACTCCTTCTGCCCGCTGGTCGATGTCGGTCGTATCCTGAACTTCCGCGCCACCCAGGCCAATCCGGTCGAAGGTGTCGCCCTTCTCGTCGAATCCGAAGGCGGCGGTCAGCGCGCGCTCATGGTCGACGCGATCCAGGGCCAGCGCCAGGTCGTCATCAAGAGCCTCGAGGCGAACTACACCCACGTTCCGGGCATCGCCGCCGCAACCATTCTGGGCGATGGCCGCGTGGCCCTCATCCTCGATGTGGACGCAGTCGTCGGCGCCTCGCGCGGTCAGTCGCTCAAGGCGGAAATGTCTCTGGCGGCAGTAGGATAAGAGGCGATGTCGTACACGGCAAAAAATCTGACCCTGGGCGGAAACGAGCTTATCGCATTTCGCATCGGCGATCAGGAATTCTGCGTGAACATCATGGCGGTCCGCGAAATCCGGGGCTGGACCCCGGCGACCGCGATGCCGCACTCGCCGTCCTATATGATCGGCGTCATCAACCTGCGTGGTGCGGTGCTGCCGATCATCGACCTGTCGGCCCGGCTCGGCATGAAGCCGGTCGATCCGACCGCGCGTCACGTCATCATCGTCGCCCAGGTCCGCCGCAAGACGGTGGGCCTGCTGGTCGATGCGGTTTCCGACATTCTGACCGTCACCGACGCGGACATCCAGCCGACGCCCGAAGTGTCCTCCGACCTTCAGCGTCAGTTCGCCCGCGGCATCCTCTCGATCGAGAAGCGAATGATCTGCCTGATCGAACTTGAAGCCCTGTTCCCCGAGACCGAAAGCGAAGCCGCATGAATGCACTTGGCCTAAAAGATCAGAGGCAGCCCGGTGCCGACGAGGTTCTGGCGAGCGGCGAATATCCGCTGACGCGCCGCGACCTCTCGGAAATCGCTGCAATGATCTATTCGGATGCAGGGATCTATCTGAACGAGACGAAGGCCTCGCTGGTCTACTCGCGCCTGTCGAAACACATCCGCAATCTCGGCCTTTCGGGATTTCGCGAATATTGCGATCTCGTTGCCTCGCCGGCAGGCGCCGCCGCCCGGCGCGAGATGCTGTCGCACCTGACGACGAACTTCACGCGCTTCTTCCGCGAAAACCACCATTTCGAGCACCTGCGCGACCATGTTCTGCCCGATCTCCTGAACCGGGCGCGCGCCGGCGGCCGCGTGCGGATCTGGTCGGCTGCGTCCTCGGACGGGCAGGAGCCCTATTCGATCGCGCTGACCGTTCTGTCGATGATGCCGAACATCGCCGACTACGACTTCAAGATTCTCGCAACCGACATCGATCCGAAGATCCTCGCGATCGCCCGCACCGGCGCCTATGACGAAAACGCGCTGGAGACCGTCTCGCCTGCCATGCGTAAGCAATGGTTTACCGAAGTCGAGATGCAGGGACGCCGCAAGTTCCAGGTCGACGACCGCGTGAAGCGCCTGATCACCTACAACGAGCTGAACCTGATGGCGCAATGGCCCTTCAAGGGCAAGTTCGACGTCATCTTCTGTCGCAACGTCGTCATCTATTTCGACGAGCCGACGCAGATGAAGATCTGGCAGCGCTTCGCCGGCCTGCTGCCGGAGGGCGGTTATCTCTATATCGGCCACTCCGAGCGCGTCTCGGGCGAGGCCAAGCACGTCTTCGACAATGTCGGTATCACCACCTATCGCTATACGACCAAGGGCATCGGGAGGAAGGCATGAGCGCTCCGGCAAGAGTTCTCGTCGTTGACGACTCGCCGACCATGCGCGGCCTGATTTCGGCCGTCCTGAGTTCGGATCCCGAAGTCAGCGTCATCGGCCAGGCCGGCGACGCCCTGGAGGCGCGCGAGGCGATCAAGCGGCTGAACCCGGACGTCGTCACGCTCGATATCGAGATGCCGAACATGAACGGCCTCGATTTCCTCGAAAAGATCATGCGGCTGCGGCCCATGCCCGTCATCATGGTTTCGACCATGACGCATCGCGGCGCGGAGGCGACGCTCGCAGCCCTCGAAATCGGCGCTTTCGATTGCGTCGGCAAACCGCAGCCGGGCGAACCGCGCCCCTTCGGCGACCTCGTCGAGAAGGTGAAGGCGGCCGCCCGCACGCAGCGCAATTTCGGGCAGCCGGCCAAGCCCGCCGCCGTCACGCCGCCGCCCGCCGTCGCCGACTTCCGCGTCGGCCGCAAGATCGTGGCGATCGGTTCGTCGACCGGCGGCGTCGAGGCCCTGATCGCCGTGCTGCAGAAGTTCCCAGCGAACTGCCCGCCGACCGTCATCACCCAGCATATGCCGCCGACCTTCACCAAGAGCTTTGCCGAACGGCTGAACCGCCTGTGTGCGCCGGTGGTGGAAGAAGCGACCGACGGCGCGCGTCTGGAGATCGGCAAGGTCTATCTGGCGCCCGGCGGCGAACGTCATCTGCAGGTCGCCAACGTATCGGCGCCCTGCTGCCGGCTGGTCGACCGGGGGCCGGTCAACGGCCATCGCCCGTCGGTCGACGTGCTCTTCGATTCGGTTGCCGAGCTTGCCGGACGCAATGCGGTCGGGGTGATCCTCACCGGTATGGGTCGCGATGGGGCTGCCGGACTGTTAAAAATGCGACACGCAGGGGCCAGAACGCTCGGCCAGAACGAAAAAACCTGCGTTGTTTACGGAATGCCAAGAGTTGCCTACGAACTTGGCGCAGTTGAGCAGCAGCTCCCGCTTGCTGCTATCGGCGAAGAGATACTGAAAATGACAGCCGCCCGAAAGGAAGGGACCGAATAATGTCGATCGCGGAGAAAATCAAAGTTCTGATCGTTGACGATCAGGTTACGAGCCGCCTGCTGCTCAGCGACGCGCTGACGCAGCTCGGCTTCAAGCAGATCACCTCTGCCGGTGACGGCGAGCAGGGTATGAAGATCATGGCGGAGCAGCCGCACCACCTCGTGATCTCGGACTTCAACATGCCGAAGATGGATGGCATCGGCTTCCTGCAGGCCGTTCGCAGCAACCCCAACACCAAGAAGGCTGCATTCATCATCCTCACCGCACAGGGCGACCGCGCGCTGGTGACGAAAGCTGCCCAGCTCGGGGCAAACAACGTCCTGGCAAAGCCCTTCACCATCGAAAAGATGAAAGCGGCTATCGAAGCCGTGTTTGGAGCCCTGAAATGATCACTGAGGGTACGGCCCGTCGCGTACACATCATCCAGGGTGAATACAAGGTCCTGAGCGATCCGGATGCGGTGCTCACGACCATCCTTGGCTCGTGCGTGGCAGCCTGCCTCAGAGATCCCGTCGCTGGTGTCGGCGGCATGAACCACTTCCTGCTGCCGGGGACAGGCAACACCCCGATGACCGGCGGCGATGCCACGCGATACGGCGTGCATCTCATGGAACTGCTGATCAACGGCCTTCTGAAACAGGGCGCCCGGCGCGACCGGCTGGAGGCCAAGATATTCGGAGGCGCGAAGACGATCTCGACGTTCTCGAACGTCGGCGAGCAGAACGCGGCCTTCGCCGTGCAGTTCCTTCGGGATGAAGGCATTCCGGTGGTCGGCTCCAGCACCGGCGGAGAGCATGGACGCAAGATCGAATATTGGCCGGTTTCCGGCCGTGCCCGGCAATACCCGCTGACCGGTGCCGAAACGCAGCGAACCGTCGCTCTCGAACAGCGTCCCGCCGCTCCGCAGAAGCCCGCCGAAACCAGTATCGAATTCTTTTAATGGCGAGGATTTTTATATGACTTTTACACCGATTATCGAGCCGCCGTCGCCGGTTGAGGCGCTGAGCGACATATTGATGCGCATTGTTTCCGAGCTTCACGACGTCGCCTACCTCATCGAACGGATCGAACCGCAGCTGCTCGAACTGGGCGGCACGGAAATCCTGAACTCTCCCGACAGCATGAAGGTGATGCAGGGCATCGATCTTGCCGTGCAGAAATCGCGCGGTCTGGCCGAATTCATCGACACCATCACCGGTGAAATCCCGCAGAGCTGGTCGATCGACGTCGCCACCGCGCTTAGCCTCGTCAAGCTTGCCGAAATGCAGAAGGCGCTCGGCGGCGGCACCCGTCACGGCCATTCCCAGCCGCTCAGCAAGGCTGCCGGCGACTTCGATTTCTTCTGATCCGGCAATTCATTCCTGCATGCGCCGAACGAAACGCTCGCACAAGTTTCGGCGTCTATTCGTCAAATGAGGCAATAAGCCTGCTTTGTCTTTGACGGATCGTGCGAGAACAGAATGAATCTGTTAAATCAATTAGTTCAGATCTTTAAGAACTTTGGTTCCCTTGGGCGGACGCGTTTGATGATCCTTGGTGGGGTCGGCGCCGCTTCCATCGCAATCATCCTGGCGGCGGCAATTTTCGTCAACAAACCGGCCCAGGAAACGCTCTACGTTGGCCTGGAGACGCCAGATCTCAACCAGATCAGCATGGCGCTCGCCGAAAGCAATATCGATTTCCAGGTTGGGTCGGACGGCTCCAGCATCACCGTACCGGCCGGCATGACGGGCAAGGCCCGCCTGCTGCTTGCCGAACGCGGTCTGCCGAACAGCGCCAATGCCGGCTACGAACTCTTCGACAATGTCGGTTCGCTCGGCCTCACCTCCTTCATGCAGGAAGTGACCCGGGTGCGCGCCCTCGAAGGCGAAATCGCCCGCACGATCCAGTCGATCTCGGGCATCACCGCCGCGCGCGTCCACATCGTCATGCCCGAGGTCGGCAACTTCCGGAAGGCCGAACAGAAGCCGACGGCATCCGTCATGATTCGCGCCAGCGCCGCGACCGGGCGGAACGCTGCCACCTCGATCCGCCACCTTGTCGCCTCGGCCGTGCCGGGGCTCGACGTCGATGACGTGACGATTCTCGATTCGGCCGGCCAGCTTCTCGCTTCCGGCGACGAAGCCAGCAACAGCACGCTGAACCGCTCTCTCAGCATCGTCCAGAACGTGCAGCAGGAAGTCGAATCGAATATCGACAAGGCGCTGGCACCCTTCCTCGGTATGGACAACTTCCGCTCCAGCGTCACGGCCAATCTGAACACTGACGCCCAGCAGATCCAGGAAACCGTCTACGATCCGGAATCCAAGGTCGAACGCTCGGTTCGCTCCACCAAGGAAAATGCCCAGTCGCAGCAGCGTCAGTCCGACAACGCTACGACGGTCGAGCAGAACATTCCGCAGGCAGCCCCCGATTCCGGCGGCGCGAATGGTCCGCAGTCGGAGGACAAGTCCGACAAGCGCGAAGAGCAGACCAATTACGAAATCAACAGCAAGACGACGGCCACGACGCGCAACAGCTACCGCGTGGAGAAGCTCTCCGTCGCCGTCGTCGTCAACAAGGGCCGCATCGCCAAGATGGTGGGCGAGCCGGCCGACCAGGCCAAGATCGACGCTTATCTGGCGGAGATGAAGAGCATCGTCGCCTCGGCCGCCGGCCTCGATACGAACCGCGGCGACGTGGTCACGGTCACGGCGATGGACTTCCTCGAGAACCAGCTCCTCGACGACGCCAGCAACGGCATCCATGTCATGGATATGCTGAGCCGCAATCTCGCAGGCATCATCAACTCGCTGGCCTTCGTCGCGGTCGCCTTCGTGGTGGTCTGGCTGGGCGTGCGTCCTCTCCTGCGCACCATCAACGGCTCGGCATCCTCCTCCGCTGCGGTCTTCGGCGACGCAACTCCGGAATCGGCCGGCCTGGAACTGCCGGACTTCGCACCGGCGGGTGCTGCCGCCGGCGGCGCGCTCATGGACGGCTTCGGCTCCGACTTCGGCTTCGACAGCACCGAGGATCTGCTCAGCCTCGGCGACGACGACGGCAACTTCAACCGCCGCGTCAAGGAAGGCCCGGAACGCAAGCTTGCCCGCATGGTGGAGATCAACGAGGAGCGCGCCGCGAAGATCCTCAGGAAATGGGCCATCGACGAAGCAGCATGATGAAAAGGCCGGGAAACCGGCCTTTTTCATTTCAGCTGTGGAAAGGTCCGCCGGTAACGGCAACGTTACCCGCACGCATTGCCGGTTCGCAAGCAGGCCGATTGCGCCATTGCACAGAATGCCGATGTAGAAGTCGCAGGGTGGCGGAATGGCGCCGCTCAAACGAGGCTCAAGCCCTGCATAAGGCGAAAGGCTCAAGTATGTCTCCAGTAAAACAGAAGAGCGTTGCTTTCAGGCGTCTGAAATTTGCTTTCGCCGGGCATTCGGTTGCGGCGATTCCCTTCCGGGAACTGTGATAATTACGTCATTCGCATCGATAATTCCGCTCGCGGTCACTCGCGCATAAGGCGAGGAACATTGCGGCCAGGGCCAGAATCATCCTAGCTTCATATATCTTCGCGAGAGTGGAGTGGTGATCGAATCACCGCATGGAAGGCCGCAAAAGTAAATCCCCAGAAGTCGGAGATGGTGATTTGCGATGGTTGGCTTACCCTTAAGTGATTCGGAGTGGGATTCGCGTGGGGCATGTGTTTGAATCCCTTTCACAAAAACAGAACTTTTTTGCGGGAATCGACAGTTTCTCAGCCGCAGGTCACTGCCAATGGATATGGACATATTTCAGGCGAATAAAGGCGAGAAGCAGATGGCGAACTTCGTCGGCGCCAATGTACCGGATCTTCTGCCGCGCGATGAACTGATTGATCGCCTTCGCGTCATTGCCGAAACCGGCAAATTGCAGGCCGGCCTGCGGGCGCTGACCGAATATGTCGGCGCCATGCACTATCTGATGGCGCGCTGCGACCTCATCCAGGAAAGCGGCCTGGACTTCATCGTCTCGTCCGACTGGCCTTTCGATCTGGTGAAGGACGTCGCCAACGACCTGGTTGCCGGTTACGCGCGTTCGACCGAATTCGAGAAGTGCATGCAGGTGCTGCAGCCGGGCTTCGCGCTCCTGCCCGAAGGCGCCGAACTGCCCTACGGTGCGAGCCGGCAGTATTGCTCGCTGACCTTCAATGTCGGTCGCTCTCGTCTGGCGCTGATGTTCCTGTTCAGGGAAGGCTTCGTGCTTTCGCCGGAACGCCTTCGCGACGTCGGGCTGCTTGCCGGCTATTTCGCAAGTTTCCTTCGCTGCGGCGGCACGAAGGTCGATCGCGATTTCGAACTGACGGACCGCGAGCTGGAATGCCTCTTCTGGATCGCCGAAGGCAAGACGAGCGACGAGATCGCCATGATCCTCGGCATCTCCCGCAATACGATCAACAACTACATCACCAGCGTGATGCGCAAGACAGCAACGAAGACGCGTTCCGAAGCGATAGCCTTCGCCGTTCGCAACAATCTCGTCTGAGAGGAATCATGGGGCACCAACCAGGCAGGGCCATAGGCAATACGGACCAGATGCGGATGGTCCGTGTGAACAGGATTTCCAGCCGGTCTGACCTTTTCCCGCGCCTGATTGCCATGCAGAAGCTTGCCGATGCGCAAGGCTTCGCCGTCTTCCGGGTCAGCGGCTCCGGCGTGCCGGCAAAACAGCGCCTGATCTGCGAGCTGGAGAACTGGGGTCCCTCGAATGCCGGTTTCGGCAAAGCCTTCGTCGATGCCTATGGCGAGGCCCTGCTCGACCACATCGACCGCTCCCTGCTGCCTTTGTTCTGGGCCGGCAGCCATGATCGCGCGGCTCCGGGTCCTGCCGATTTCTCGCCTTTCATGGTCAGGCTGAGGGACGGCGTGGTGCCTTTCTCGGGTCTTGCCTTCCCGGTGCGCCTCGGCGCCATCGGCAACGGCTTCGTGCTCTTCACCGGCGACGATCTCGATCCGCAGAGCGATACGATCATCGAGCTGCACGGCCGCTGCTGCAATGTCATGATGGACCTTCTGTCGCTGGACGAACGGCGTGCGGCGGCGACCGAAGCCCTGAGCGAGCGGGAGATCGCCTGCCTTCAGCTTGCCGGCGACGGCCGTATCAGCGAAGAAATCGCCGACAAGCTCGGCCTGTCCGTTCATACGGTGAACGCCTATCTCGGCTCGGCGACCATCAAGCTCGATTCGGTCAACCGAATCCAGGCGATCGCCAAGGCGATTCGCCTGGGCTACATCAGCTAGAACAATCCCGGCGAAAGCGGGCCGCGGTTTGTGCCCGGAATTGTGTGAAGGCCGAAGCGTTTCCTGTATCGAGGAAGGCGGAAGGGCTCTGCAAACGGCAAGGCCCGGCGCCTTGCGGGCCGGGCCTGACAATCCGCAGCGAAAAATGCTTCAGCTGGCGAGCGCCTGGGGCCTGGCCACGATATAGCGCGCTTCGCGCAGGCTTCTTTCCAGGAAAGCCGTGTTTACGTCCGGATCGCTGGAGGCGTTCTGGAAGGAAATATGATTGATCTCGATGCCGGCATGGTCTTCGGCCAGCGTCAACTGCGCATAGACGGTCACGCCGCGCGGCTTGATTTCAAGATCGAGCACAACTTCGGGCTTGCCACCCCATTCCAGCGTATAACTTCCCCCCAGGCCGAAGTTGACAGTACCGGGGTGGAAAAACAGTTCCGCCGCGGAAGCGACGAGATCGGCGAGATTGCCGTAATACTCGAAACGCAGCAGAGAAATGAGATCGGATGCGTCCAGAAGCCTGAGCTCGGTTGCGACCGGGCTGATCGCTTCTGCAAGGATTTTTTCACGCTGGGCAGAGTAGGGGCATTTTTTCATTCGACTTATCTTACCCGTTTGTTCTTGGCCTCCGCGGCGTAAACCCGATGAATGAGTTCCGCGACGGCCTTATAGAAGACTGACGGTATGACACTATCCACCGAGACTTGCGCAAACATGGAGCGTGCGAGAGGCGGATCCTCGAACACGGGGATGTTGTTCTCTTCGGCGATCTCTCTGATTTTCAACGCAATCAGATCCTGCCCCTTGGCAAGCACGACCGGCGCGTCGTTTTCCTCGCGCACGTAGCGCAGCGCCACGGCATAGTGCGTCGGGTTGGCGATGACGAGGGTGGCGCGCTGGACGCTGGCGATCATGCGCCGGCGGGCGCGGTCGCGCATGACGGAGCGCTGTCTGCTCTTGACGAAGGGGTCGCCCTGCGACTGCTTGTTTTCTTCCTTCACCTCGTGCTTCGTCATCTTCAGTTCGGTGAACCAGTGATAGCGCGTCCAGAAGACGTCGGCGATGGCGACGATGGCGGTGGCAATCAGCATGACGATGATGATCTTGCGCATCGCCGTCATCATGCGCACCATGATCGTCTGCGGATCGGAGAACATCGCGTCGATCGAGCCGAAATATTCGCTTCTGAGCACGAAGAAGAGAATCACCCCGACGACGACGACCTTGAACAGCGATTTGCCGAATTCGACGAGGCCCTGAAGGCTGAAGAGCCGCGACCATCCCTTGATCGGCGAAATACGCGACGCCTGCGGACGGATGCGTTCGAGCACCGGCGTCGGCAGGTTCTGAAAGACCGACGAGGCGATGCCGAAGACCATGAACATGATGAAGGCGGGGGCAAGAAGCGCGGCCACCGCCCAGCCGAGCTTGGCAAAGAGCGAGATGACGTCAGGCCCGGTCTCGATTTTCCACTGGTCCGGCTGCTCGAAGACGTCGCGCAGGGTCTCGGCCATGTGTGACGTTGCGCTGGGCAGGAAGAAGACGAGGTAGACGAAGGTCGCCAGAATGGTCGCGAAGATGGAGATTTCGCGCGAGTGGGGGGTATTCCCTTTTTCGGCAGCATCAGACCGCTTTTTCGCGGTAGGGGCTTCTGTTTTGCTGTCCTTGTCCTCATCGGCCAAATGCGTGGCCCTCCGTCAAAGAAAAAGGCCGCTGCTGCGGCGCGGCCTGTTTCCAAGAACGGTAGACGTGTGCGCAGTGCCGATCAACCGCTGCCTTGAGGGTCAGCCGAATTGTCAACAGCTGCGATGGATCAGGCCGCCGCCGGGCCGCCTTCCTTTTCCTTGAGTTCGATCTGGCCGCCATTGGCCAGGCGAATCGCTTCCTGCGCGACGGCGCGGCGCGCAATCGCGATCTCGCGCGGGTTGACGCCAGCCATGCCGCTCTGCAGATCCGATTCGATCATGCGGCGCTGGCGCGGGCTGATGGAGGAAAGGACCGCTTCGCGGATTTCGGCCGATGCGCCGCGCAGCGCGACGGTAAGAACGTCGGCCGAAATGTCGTTGAGCAGCATGACGCGGCTGCGCTGCGGCATGAACATGATATCCTCGAAGAGGAAGATCTTCGGACGCACCTTGTTGACCGCTTCGCGGCTGATCGATTCGAGCGAGGTCAGCAGTGTGTCGACCTGCGGCTTGTCCATTTCGTTCATCAGGTCTGCGACCTTGGTCGAGCCCGATGCGTTGCGTTCCGCGTCGATCTCGGCAAGCAGCGTCATCACCTGGTTTTCGATGATCTGTGCGGCCTTCGGGCTGACGCCCTTCATATTGACCGTACGGTTCATGATATCGGCGCGGCGGTTGTCGGGAAGCTGCAGCAGCACCTTCGCTCCGAAGGAGGAAGGCATCATGGACAGGATATAGGCGACGGTCTGCGGATGTTCGCGCAGCAGGAACTGGGCGACGAAAGCCGGTTCGGCCTCGGCCAGACGGTCCCAGATGGATGTCTCGTAGGCCTGGAAGGCGGTGCGGCGGCCAAGCAGGCTGTCGACTTCGTCAGGCGTCAGGCCTTCTTCAAGGATGGCCTCGATCGCCTTGGCGTTGTCCATCAGACCCGCGCCTTCGGTGAAGAGATCTTCGAATTCGCCGACGAGCTGCAGCAGCTCGTCCGGCGGGATGGCGCGAAGCGCCTGGGCGGATGCGATAATGGTCTGCAACTCGGCCTGCGTGAAATATTTCAGCAATCGGCCGGCGACGCCCTTTCCCATAGCGAGAAGAACAGCCGCCGCCTTTTCAGCCTGGGTCAACGGTTTCCCGGCAAGTGCGCCGCCGAAATCGTCAAAGTCCATCATGGTCTAACCTCTCCGTCCCACACAGGGATCAGGCTTTTTTCGTGCTCAAAACTTCTATCAGTTTTACACCGAATCGCGTGTCGTCATTATCAAGAACCGTAATCTCGCCGCGTGCAATCTTGCGGCCGTTCACCATTATTTCGACCGGCTCGCCGATCTTCTTGTCGAGCGCGATGGTGGCGCCCTCGGTGAGGTTCATCAGCCCGGAAACCTGCATGCGGCTCGTTCCGAGCATGATCTGGACATCGATAGGAATATCCATGATCAGGTCGAAGTTCGAGTTCAGCGCGCTGCCGAGCGGTGCCGGGGCGGACTGGAAGGCGTTGCCGCCGAAGCTCGGCGCGGCGCTCGGGCTGGCAGCGCTCGCGGCCGCCATGCCCGCAGCATTGCCACCGAAATCGCCGCCACCGAAATCGCTGCCTGCGAAATCGGCGCCGCCGAAGGACGTTTCGCCGGCATCGCCGCCGAACGGCGAAAGGTCCGTTCCTGCTGCGAAAGCATCGGTCTGGAAGTCGCCGCCGAACTGCGAAAGGTCGCTGTCCGAATCCTTCTTCAGCACGCCGCGCAGATCGTCGATCGCCTGATCCAGATCGGCTTCGCTGCCCGGCATGTCCAGGGAGAGGTCACTGTTCTGCTGTGTCTTCTTCGTAGCCATGAAATCACTATTCCAGTTGAAACTTGCCTCAAACTGCCTTTGCGGCCGTGAAAGCGAGAGAACCGATTAATTCATTAAGTGCCGGATCAGCTCATCATCCGAATTCATGGTGTCTTTCACGCGCACCATGTAGTTGTCGCCTGAACGCCCGAACTCGCACACATACAATTCCCGGCTGTTGGCGCTGACTTCGACGCGCACGTCGCCGCTGTCGCGGAAGGGAATGACGTCGCCGGCCATCAGTTTGGAAATCGTCCTGAGCGTCAGGTCCTGCAGGCGGATCTTCGCTTCGAGCGTTACCTGCGAGCGGCGAACCTGGTCGCCGATCTGCTCCGTCCATTCCGGCGATTTGGCCGGCTGCTTCTTCGGCTTCGGCGGAGAAACCTTGGTCTTGAGCAGTGCCGCCTGGGGAACGATCAGGCAGAATTCGGAAACGATGCCGGCAAGCGTGATCGACATGTTGATCGCGGCCGCGAACTCGTCCGGACGGTCTTCCGGCGGACGGATGCGTGCCTCGAGTGCGAAGGGGGCCGACAGGCTGGGCTCGAAACCGCCTGGCGCGTTGACGGCCGAGCGAAGCACCTTGGAAATCTTGTCGAACACCATGCTGGCGAGATCGAGCTCGATAACGGAGAGAAGCCGGTCGGCCGGCTCCTCGATCGTATCGGCGGTCGCGCCAAGCAGATGTTCCATCAGCGCGATGATGAAACCGTTGCCGCAGCCGATCGTGATGTTCTGGGACCAGTTGCGCAGCGTCGCGTCGACCAGCGTCATGTTGGTGCTGAGATCGTCGACCAGATGATTCTTGTAGCCGATCTCGCAGCCGAGATAGCCGACCGTCACGTCGAGGCCGGTTTCGCTCTTCAGGACATCGGGAAGGAATTCGCTGTAGATATCGCCGAAGGAGCTGCAGAGCTTGGCAACCCTGCCCTTGTCGCCCAGACCGCCGGTCAGTTTGGCAAGAAGGACGGGATCCATTGTCTGGTTGTCATGCGAAGCATTGCTCATAGTCATTTAAGCTGCCTTGTTTTCGCCACCTGGGTTCATCATTTCCTGTTCCACTGCGTCGATCGACGGGCGTTCATAGGCCGAGATCGTCTTGCGGCCGTATTCGAGGGCGACCTGCGGCACTGAGCCGTTCATGTAGGCAAGCAGGGTCTGCTTGACGACGACGTAGAGGCGGTGCTGCTTGGAGCGGACGACCTTGATCTGCGAGACGAGCGGCGAGCAGACGCAGTAGGAAAGCAGAATGCCGAGGAATGTGCCGACGAGGGCCGAGCCGATGAGATGGCCGAGCACTTCCGGCGAGTCGTTAATGTGCGCCATGGCCTTGATGACGCCGAGAACCGCCGCGACGATACCGATGGCGGGGAACGAATCACCCATGATCTGGATCGCGTGGTAGGGCTTCATCTTGTCGTGCAGGATGGTGTTGATCTCTTCGTCCATCAGCGCCTCGATCTCGTGCGAGCGGGCGTTGCCGATGATGATGAGGCGCACGTAGTCGCAGATGAAGGCCGTCAGTTCCTTGTTCTTCAGAACCGTCGGAGCCTGCTGGAAGATCGTCGATTCGGCCGGGTTGTCGATATGCGCTTCGATTTCGTTGCGCGATTTCGTACGCAGGTCGCGCATCAGCGAATAAAGCACGCCGAGCGTATCGAGGTAGTTGCGTTCCTTGGGAACCGAGTGCTTGAAGGCCTCGCCAAGCGCCTTGCCGGAGTCCTTTACCACCTTCATGGGGTTCGCCATGATGAAGCTGCCGATGCCGGCGCCGCCGATGATCAGGAATTCGAAGGGCTGAAAAAGAGCATCGACTTCGCCGCCCATCGCCATGAAGCTTCCGACGATACAGCCGCAGACAACTACAAATCCGATAATAATATTCATCGTCAGCCCAATCTGAACGTTGCTTTTCTTTGCGACGGATAGGGTTTGTGCCTTGCGTGAGGCTGATGAAAGTGGCTTTTGCGAATTCATTTGCGCTGCCAGCTTCGCGCAAGGATTTGCCCTCACATTGAACGTGACGAGTGGGCCTATGCGCGCCCATGTCTGAGATGCCGCTCAGCGGAACCCGTGGCCGAACGAAAAGGAGCCCGGTGTTTCGTTCCGTTCATTGCCAATGTGGAGCTTACCGACATGCAATCCGGTCTTTACGTTTCCCTGTCGTCGCAGATGGCCCTCGAAAAACGCCTGACGACAATCGCCGACAACATGGCCAACGTGAACACGACCGGCTTTCGCGGCACCGAGGTAAAGTTCGACGAGATGGTGGCCAACAACAAGAACAAGACGAACACCAGCGTCGCCTTCGTCTCCCAGGGCAATGACTATCTGGACGGCACACACGGTGAATTGCAGCACACCGGCAACATGCTCGATTTCGCCATCAAGGGCGATGCCTGGTTCTCCCTCGATACGCCCGCCGGCCGCGTCCTGACCAAGGACGGCCGTTTCACCATGCGCGAGACCGGCGAGCTTGTCTCCATCCGCGGCTATCCGGTTCTCGATGCGGGCGGCGCGCCGATCGTGCTCGACACCTCCGCCGGCGAACCGTCGGTCGGCACGGACGGCATCATCTATCAGAACGACCGCCAGGTCGGCTCGCTCGGCCTCTTCGAAGCCGATATCAGCAAGGGTTATCTGCGCTACGAAAACAGCGGCATCATGCCGACCGACCAGCCGCGCGCCGTCGTCGACCGCTTCGATATCGGCGTCGAGCAGGGCTATCTCGAAAATTCCAACGTCAACGCGATGCACGAGATGACGCAGCTGATCGAGGTAAACCGCGCCTTCGACAGCGTCTCCTCGCTGATGCGCGACAGCGAGGATTCGTTCAAGGAAGCGGTTCAGACGCTGGGCGGCAGCCGCTAGGCAAGGGTGTGAACCATGAACGCCACCCTGCTGGCCGAGGATGCGCTTTCACCGAAGCTGACGCATCTCGGCGACCTTGCGAAACGATACACTTCCCCGGAATATTCGGTCACGCACGGTGGCCGCGTGCACACGATCGCTGCCGGTCACTACACCGTGCGCGGCCTTTCCCGGCATGTGCGCCTCGGCGAATTCGTGGCGCACAAATCCGCGACCGGTGTCCATCTCGGCGAAGTCGTCAGGGTGGAACCGGATCTCGTCTATGTCTGCCCGATCGAACCGGGCGAGCCGATCGGCATCCATGATATCGTGATCCGCAAGGGAGCCTTCCGCATCTCGCCGTCGGACAGCTGGTGCGGCCGCACCATCAATTCCCTCTGCGAGCCGATCGACGGGCTAGGCCCGATCGCCGAAGGCCAGGACCGCCGGTCGATTTCGACCACCGCGCCGCCTTCGATGACACGCCAGCGCGTCGAAAACGGGTTCAAGACCGGCGTGCGCGCGATCGATATTTTCTCCCCGCTTTGCCTCGGCCAGCGTCTCGGCATTTTCGCCGGCTCCGGCGTCGGCAAGTCGACGCTGCTGTCGATGCTCGCCCGTGCCGACGCCTTCGACAAGGTGGTCATCGCGCTGGTCGGAGAACGCGGCCGCGAAGTGCGCGAATTCATCGAAGATACGCTCGGCAGCAATATGAGGAAGGCGATTGCCGTCGTTGCCACCAGCGACGAGAGCCCGATGCTGCGCAAGATGGCGCCGCTGACGGCGGTGACGATCGCCGAGCATTTCCGCGACAAGGGCGAAAACGTTCTCTTCATCGTCGACAGCGTCACGCGTTTCGCGCATGCGATTCGCGAAGTGGCGACCGCTTCCGGCGAGCCGCCGATCGCCCGCGGCTATCCGGCCTCCGTCTTCACCGAGCTGCCGCGTCTTCTGGAACGCGCCGGTCCCGGTCCGGAAGGCGCCGGCACCATCACCGCGATCATCTCCATCCTCGTCGATGGCGACAATCACAACGACCCGATCGCCGACTCCACGCGCGGCATTCTGGACGGTCACATCGTCCTGCAGCGCAGCCTGGCGGAGGAGGGGCGCTACCCGCCGATCGATCCGCTTGCATCCATTTCGCGTCTTGCCCGCAAGGCCTGGACCCCGGACCAGGAGAAGCTGGTTTCCCGCCTCAAGGTGCTCATCCACCGCTTCGAGGAAACCCGCGACCTGCGCTTGATCGGCGGCTATCGCCCAGGCGCCGATCCCGATCTCGACATGGCGGTCAAGCAGGTGCCGATCATCTATGACGTCCTGAAACAGTCTCCGGGAGACCGCGAATCGCTCGATGCCTTCGCCGATCTTGCCGGCGCTCTCAAGGCCGCCGCCGGCGTACCCACTCCGAGTGCGCCTATTCAAAGGAGGGCCTGAGCATGGCCGATTTCGAAGACGAACGGATTGCCGCGCTGAAAGAGCGCGACAAGGGCGTGCTGCTCGACCGCGCACTGACCTTTTTGGGGCTGGCGCTTGCCGGCGCTTCCGCCTTCTTCCCCTGGTATGTCTTCTTCAACGAGGACAAGTTCGGCATCAACGTCGCCGACAGCAATACCTCGCGCGAATTGCCGGACTGGCCGGCGCGCAACGTCTTCAGCGTTTCGCCGCTCGCCATGGTCAACAAGAACGACGAGGCCAAGAAAGTCCCGCCGATCGACAACATGACGACGGCAACCGTGTCCGAGCTCGGCAAGGAACGCAACGGCGACGCCTCGATGGAGGATCAGCCTTTCCCCGGCAAGGGCTCTTTCCGTCTGCTGCACGTGGCCAACGGCCGGGCGCTCATCGAGGATCCTTCGGGCATGTACGTCGTGCGCGTCGGCTCGATCCTGCCTGACGAAAGCCGTCTTGCCACTTTGGAACAGCGCGACGGCAAGTGGGTGATCGTCACGTCCAAGGGTGAGGTCTACCAGAACAACTAGTTCAGGCGAAACGACGAATCGCTGCGAGGTCCAGCCGGAAAACCGGCCGGGCGGCGGTTGGTCAGTGTGTGTAAGTAACCCCTGAGAATTGGCTGTAAAGCCAGCGTTTACCGTAAGTCCCACGCAAGATTACCGCCCTAGGTTCGGCCTAGTAAAAACGGAGAGTTCTCATGCAACCGATTCAACTGTTCGACTTGGCTTCAAAGCAGGCGGAATGGCTGACGATCCGTCAGGAGGTTGTTGCCGGCAACATCGCGAATGCAAACACGCCGAAGTTTCGTGCCAAGGACGTGACGCCTTTTCAGGCGGTGCTCGACCAGTCGGACGTGACCATGACGCGCACCAATCCGATGCATCTGAGCGGCAACGATTTCAGCACGAGCGGCAGCATCGACGTGAAGGATGCCGCGCTCGATCAGGAAATCGGCGTCCAGGAATCCGGCAACACCGTCGGTGTGGCCGAAGAACTCTCCAAGGCCGGCGAGATCAAGCGTCAGTACGACCTGAATACCTCGCTGGTCAGTTCCTTTCATCGAATGATGTTGATGACCGTAAGGAAGTAGACGCATGGATCCGCTTTCAGCAGCAATGAAAATCGCAGGTTCCGGGCTCGAATCGCAGTCGACACGTCTGCGCATCGTCTCGGAAAACATCGCCAACGCCCGTTCGACCGGCGACACGCCCGGTGCCGATCCCTATCGCCGCAAGACCATCACTTTCGGCCAGCAGCTTGATCGCGCCAGCGGCGTCGAGACCGTCAGCGTCAAGAAGATCGGTGTCGATGAAGGCGATTTCATCAAGGAATACGATCCGAGCAATCCTGCTGCGGACGACAAGGGCATCGTCAAGCTGCCGAACGTCAACATCCTGATCGAGATGGCCGACATGCGCGAAGCCAACCGCTCGTATGACGCCAATCTGCAGACGATCAGGCAGACCCGCGACCTCATTTCCTCGACGATCGATCTTCTCAAGAGCTCACAATAATGATCAGCAGCGTACAGAACGTCAGCAATCTTTCGATGACCCGCGCGCTCGGCGCCATCGACAGCGAAAATTCCGTCTCCTCCTCGACCGCGACCTCTTCGGCCGCATCGGGAGTATCGAACGGCCTGAGCTTCGCGTCCGTCATGGGCAACATGGCGACCGAGGCCGTCAACAGCCTGAAGGGCGCCGAAAACATGTCCTTCGCCGGCATCAAGGGCACGGCTTCCACGCGCGAAGTCGTCGATTCCATGCTGCAGGCCGAGCAGACGCTTCAGACTGCAATTGCCATTCGCGACAAGGTCGTCTCGGCCTTCCTCGAAGTCACAAAGATGCAGATGTAACTGATTTGAGGACGAACACATGAGAGCGCTCGCCATTGCAGCAACGGGCATGGATGCCCAGCAGACCAATCTGGAAGTCATCGCGAACAATATCGCCAACATCAATACGACGGGCTTCAAGCGTGCCCGTGCCGAGTTCACCGACCTTCTCTACCAGACCGAACGCGCCAAGGGCGTCGCCAACCGCGCCAACCAGGCCATCGTGCCGGAAGGCGCCAATATCGGTCTCGGTGTTCAGACTTCGGCAGTGCGAAACCTGCACCTGCAGGGCGAACTGACCCAGACCGGCAACGATCTCGACATCGCCATCGTCGGCAAGGGCTTTTTCCAGATCCAGTCGACCGACGGCACGACGCTCTACAGCCGCGCCGGCGCGCTCAACAAGAATGACCAGGGCCAGCTCGTCACCATCGACGGCTACGAGGTCATCCCCGGCATCACCATCCCGCAGGGCGCCACCGAACTCACGGTCAGCCGCTCCGGCGAAGTGACCGCCAAGCTGCCCGGCCAGACCGATCCGACCACGCTCGGCCAGATCACGCTTGCGGACTTCGTCAACGAAGCCGGCCTGAAGCCGATCGGCGACAACCTCTTCCAGGAAACGCCGGCATCCGGCGAGGCCGTCGTCGGCAATCCCGACGAGGATAACATGGGCTACCTCAAGCAGGGCTACCTGGAATCCTCCAACGTCGATCCGGTGAAGGAAATCACCGAGCTGATATCGGCCCAGCGCGCCTATGAAATGAACTCGAAGGTGATCACGACCGCTGATGAAATGGCATCCATCGTCAGCAAGAACCTGAAGTAAGAGGGAAGGGCCGAACATGATGTTTCGCCGGGCAGGATACATCCAGGGATGGGTGGCTGCGGCCACGATCGCAATTGCCGGCATGGTCGTGCCGGCAGCAGCGGATGCCGGCATGGGTTATGCCGTCGTCCCGACGACGATCATCTACCCCGGCGACACGATTACGAGCGCCCAGCTTCAGGAAGTCGAAGTCACCAACCCCAACCTGTCGGGAGATTACGCAAAGTCGGTCTCCCAGGTCGAGGGGCTGGTTTCCAAGCGCACGCTTCTGCCGGGCCGGACGATTTCGGTCTCGGCCCTGCGCGAACCCTATACGGTCACGCGCGGCTCCAACATCCGCCTGGTCTTCCAGCTCGGCCAGATGACCATCTCCGCGGCCGGCACGCCTCTCGAAGACGGCGCGACCGGCCAGTTGATCCGTGCACGCAATATGGATTCCGGCGTCATCGTCAGCGGCACCGTGCTCGCCGACGGTACGGTCCATGTGAGGGCAAAATGAAGTTCTTCTTTCGCATTCTGAGCCTGCTTGCGGTTCTGGCGATGAGCCTTGCCGATGTCGCGCCCGCCTGGGCGCTGACGTCCCGCATCAAGGATATCGCCTCGCTGCAGGCCGGCCGAGACAACCAGCTCATCGGTTACGGCCTCATCGTCGGTCTGCAGGGCACCGGTGACGGTTTCCGTGCGTCTCCGTTTACCGAGCAGTCCATGCGCGCCATGCTGCAGAACCTCGGTATTTCCACGCAGGGCGGCCAGTCGAATGCCAAGAATACGGCGGCCGTCATGGTCACCGCCAATCTGCCGCCCTTCGCAAGCCCCGGCAGCCGCATCGACGTGACGGTCAGCTCGCTCGGCGATGCGACCTCGCTGCGCGGCGGCACGCTGGTCATGACCTCCCTGTCGGGGGCCGACGGCCAGATCTACGCCGTCGCCCAGGGCGCGGTCATCGTCTCCGGCTTCCAGGCCCAGGGGGCGGCCGCAACCGTGACCGAGGGTGTGACGACCGCCGGCCGCGTGCCGGGTGGCGCCATCATCGAGCGCGAATTGCCGTCCCGCTTCAAGGATTCGGTCAATCTCGTCCTGCAGCTGCGCAACCCCGATTTCTCCACCGCGATCCGCATTGCCGATATCGTCAACGGCTACGCCAAGGCCCGCTTCGGCGGCCCGGTCGCGGAGGCCAAGGATTCGCAGGAAGTCGTCATCGAAAAGCCGCGCGAGGCCGATCTGACGCGCCTGATGGCCGATCTCGAAAATCTCGTCGTCGAGACCGATACGCCGGCCAAGGTCGTCATCAACGAACGCACCGGTACGATCGTCATCGGTTCGGATGTGCGCGTCTCGCCCGTCGCCGTCAGCTACGGTACACTGACCGTGCAGGTGACGGAAACGCCGCAGATCATTCAGCCCGAGCCCTTCTCGCGCGGTGAGACCGCCGTTCAGCCGCAGACGGATATCCAGGCGCAGAAGACGGGTGGACGGGTCGCGATCATCGACGGTCCCGACCTTCGCACCCTCGTTGCCGGTCTCAACAATATCGGCGTCAAACCGGATGGCATCATCGCCATTCTCCAGGGCATCAAGTCGGCAGGCGCCCTGCAAGCGGAGCTTGTGCTGCAATGATCAAGATCAAGAACCGGAACCCGATCGCTAAACTGCTGCGCCGGCTGGCTCTGCCGGCGGCAGGCCTCGTGCTGCTCTCCATTCCCGGCGCCTTCGCCCAGGAAGTGGCGCCGCTCGGCGACATCACGCCGACGGACGAGGTCAAGCAGTTCTGCACCAACATCGCCGATCCGGCGCGCGACCAGCGTTATCTCCTGCAGAAGCAGGAGCTTGAAAAGCTGCGCGCCGATATCGACAGCCGCATCGCCGAAATGGACAAGCGCAAGACCGAATACCAGGACTGGCTGAAGCGGCGCGACGATTTCCTCAAGCAGGCCGAGGCCGGCCTGACGGATATCTACAAGAAGATGAAGCCGGACGCCGCCGCCCTGCAGCTGCAGGACGTCAAGCCCGAACTGGCCGCCGCCGTCATCATGCGGCTCGGCGCGCGCCAGTCCAGCCTCATCCTGAACGAGATGGATTCCACCCAGGCGGCCAAAATCGCCGGCATCATCGCAAGTGCATCTGATCCCAATACCTCGAAGGATCCTTCATGAATAAGCGTTTACCGGCTGTGATCGCCGCCGTCGCCCTGCTTGCAGGCTGCCAGTCCACGGCAGTCAACGAGATCGGCCGCGCGCCTTCCATGAGCCCGATCGGCAGCGGTCTCGCCTACGGCCAAACGCCGCAGATGGCGCTCTATCCGAAGCAGCCGCGCGCCGTCGCACAAGGCTATTCGCTGTGGAGCGATTCGCAGGCCGCCCTCTTCAAGGATGCGCGCGCCTTGAATGTCGGCGACATCCTGACGGTCGACATCCAGATCAACGACAAGGGATCTTTCGACAACGAGACCAACCGCAGCCGCACCAATTCGAGCGGCATGAACTGGGATATCAACGCCCAGATCTTCGGCTGGACGCCGCAGTCGAAGACGGACCTGACCTACGGTTCCGACACGAGCACGGACGGCAAGGGCAAGATCGAGCGCACCGACAAGCTGAACCTTCTGGTCGCCGCCGTCGTCACCGGCATTCTCGAAAACGGCAACCTCGTCATCAGCGGCTCGCAGGAAGTCCGCCTGAACCAGGAACTGCGCATCCTCAACGTCGCCGGCATCGTGCGTCCGCAGGACGTCAATTCCGACAACCAGATCTCCTACGACAAGATCGCCGAGGCCCGCATCTCCTATGGTGGCCGCGGCCGTCTGATGGAAGTGCAGCAGCCGCCGCGCGGCCAGCAGGCCGTCGATCTCTTCTCGCCGCTCTGAGGCTCGATCACAATGGCAGAAACCGAAACAGGCGAAGGCAAGAAAAAGAAGTCGGGCGGCATGGTGATGACGATCGCCGGCCTTGCCGTGCTGACGCTCCTCGGCGCCGGCGGCGGCTGGGCGGTCGGCAACATGGTCGCCCCCAACATCCGCAGCGCCGTCGAGGCCGAGCAGGCGAAAGAGGCCGAGGCCAAGAAGAAGGCCGAGGGTGGCCTGCCGAAAATCGCCACCGAAGCCAACAATATCGTGGTGCTCGACCCGGTCACGTCGAACCTCGCCTACCCCTCGGAAAACTGGATCCGACTCGAGGTGGCGCTGATGTTCAACGGGCCGCCGGATGTCAAGGTCGCCGAGGATATTCACCAGGATATCCTCGCTTATGTCAGGACCATTTCCCTTCAGCAGATCGAAGGGCCGCGCGGCTTTCAATATCTCAAGGATGACATCCAGGAACGTGTTGACCTTCGCTCTCAAGGGCGCGTATCGAAGGTCATGTTCAGGACCTTTGTCATCGAATGATTCGATTCATAGTTTGCCTTGCCGCCATGATGGCGGTGCCGGAACTGGCGGTGGCCCAGCAGCTGCCGACTGATCTGTTGAATATCCCGGTCGACGGCTCGGTCGCCGCCTGGATCATCAGGACATTCGGCCTTCTGACCGTGCTTTCGGTCGCGCCGGGCATCCTCATCATGGTGACGAGTTTTCCTCGCTTCATCATCGCCTTCTCGATCCTGCGTTCGGGCATGGGCCTGTCCTCGACCCCCTCGAACATGATCCTTCTCTCGCTCTCGCTGTTCATGACCTTCTACGTGATGTCGCCGACCTTCGACCGGGCCTGGCAGGACGGCGTCCAGCCGCTGCTCGCCAACCAGATCGATGAGGCCACGGCCGTCCAGCGCATTGCCGAGCCGTTCCGCACCTTCATGTCGGCCAATACGCGCGACAAGGATCTTGCTCTTTTCGCGGATCTGGCGCGCGAGCGCGGCCAGAACATCCAGACGACCGAGCCGATCGACTACCGCATCCTGCTTCCCGCCTTCATGATCTCGGAGATCCGGCGCGGTTTCGAAATCGGCTTCCTCATCGTCCTGCCCTTCCTCGTCATCGACCTGATCGTCGCGACGATCACCATGGCCATGGGTATGATGATGCTGCCGCCGACCTCGATCTCGCTGCCGTTCAAGATCCTCTTCTTCGTGCTGATCGATGGCTGGAACCTTCTCGTCGGCAGCCTCGTGCGCTCCTTTAGCTGACGGCCCCGACGCAGCTTTAATTTTCACATGAACAAAACCCGCCGGATCGCTCCGGCGGGTTTTGTGCTTTCGGATGCGGCTGGGGCCGACTTAGCCGTTCGAGCCGAAAGGCTCGGTGCGCGGCGGCAGGGCCGGGACGTCGATATGGTCGGGGCCGAGACCCTGCTTGGCGCGTTCGGCCATCAGTTCGTAGGCATGTTCCAGATGGTGGCAGAAGCGCTCGGCATCGAAGAGCGGCGCGATGTAGCGCTTTTCCCGCAGATGCTGCTTGTAGCCGGCGACGCGTTCCGGGTTGAGGGCCAGCTCGACGGCCAGGTCCTCGTAGGCCTGCAGGTCGTCTGCGACGAGTTCGGGCAGGTCGATTGCTCTCAGCAGGCTTTCGCTGACGCGGGAGGCGAAGTTGGTCCCCTTCATCGTCAGGACCGGCAGGCCGCCCCAGAGCTGTTCCGAGGTGGTGGTATGGCCGTTGACGGGGAAAGTATCGATGCCGAGGTCGGCCGCCTGCTGGCGGCTGATGTGCTGTTCGTAGGGCGCACGCGGGCAGAAGATGATGCGCTTCGGCGAAATGCCGCCGGCCTGGAAGCGTTCCAGCAGATTTTCCTTGTTGCGGGGCGTGTTGGCCATCAGCCAGAGCACGCTGTCGGGTGCGCGCTTGAGAATCCTGCACCAGCTGTCGACCACCTGCGAGGTGATCTTACGGTTGCCGTTGAAGGATGCGAAGATGAAGGCATTTTCCGGCAGGCCGAGCTGATCGCGCGTGACCGGCTGCGGCTGCGGGCGGTTGGCCGGGTCGTTCGGCTGATAGCTTTCCGGCATGCGCAGGAATTTCTCGTGGTAGAAAGGCTTGGCCACGTCAGGCAACACCGAATGGTCGCCGATGACATAGTCGAGATCGATATTGAGCGTGCTGCCGGGAAAGCCGAGCCACGCGACATGGATCGGCGCCAGCGGCTGGTTGAAGGCGGTGGAACGGCTCCCCGACGTATGCCCCTTGAGGTCGACCATGATGTCGATATTTTCGGCGCGAACCGTCTTCAGGATCGCTTCGTCCGACAGGCCGTAGACATTGACGATCTTGCCCCAGCGGCTGCGGTCGGTCCTGTTGTTTTCCAGGTATTCGGGCAGCGTGTGGTCGAAAAGCGTGATCTCGAAACGGTTGCGGTCGTGGAGTTCGAGCACGCGCTGCAGGAGCTTCATCGTCGCGTGACCGTCCCAGAAGTCCGAGGACATGTAGCCGATGCGGATCTTGTCGGACCACGTGTGCGGCAGGCTGCGCCGGTAGGCAACGGCGGCCGGATCGAACGGCCTCGTGCCGATCGTCGCATAGCGGTTATAGTCCTCGTTGCCGCACCAATGCAGGTGATAGAAGGGGTTGTCCTTCCTGAGGATGTCGATGTCGTTCTTGGCGAGCGCGGCGTCGATCGGCGCCTGGTGCTTGTTCGCCTCGGCGAACTCGTTGAATTCCCGCAGGCAGACGAGATAGAGGAAACGGAAGGCGAGGTTGCCCGGATACCGCCGGAAGAGGTTGCGGGCGAGCGTCTGGTTCGTCTCGTCCAGCAGGTCGTCGTTCAGCAGCAGTGCGGCAAGGCGCGCGTGCTCCGGGTTCTGGCTCTCCGACAGGACCTTCTTGAAGGGGCGCAGCAGGTCGCGCCGCTGGCGGCGCAGATAGATCGAGGAGATGATGAAGGCAAGTTCCGGATCTTCCTGCGCCTTGCCGAGATTGCGCATCGCGATCAGGAGCGCCTCGTCATCGTTGCCGGACTCAAGATGGATCTTGGCGGCGGTCTTCAGGAACTCGTACGCGCCCTGTCCGGCGCAATCGGCAGCAAGGCAATAGGCCTTGGCGGCATCCGTCTTGAAGCCGAGTTGCAACAGGTTCTTGGCCAGGAGAGCGTAGGTCTTGGCGTCCTTCTGGGTATCGATGAGCTGGTTGAGCGTCGCCAGGGACTGTGTGTAGCGGCCGGCCTGATAGTCCCGGGATGCCGCCGAGAACGAAACTTTGCTGTTCAAAACCTAACTCCGTAAGGAAATGTTCCGGCATGAAATGGTGATCGACGGGACACGCACTCGGCCCACCCGCAGGACACGGGTTGCCCGACGATACTATCCCGGCTTCTGCCACACTGGCACTCGAAGCTTGCTTGAAACCGGTGCGGCCGAATGCCCGTTTTCCGGGAGAAGTCGAAGCGCCGAAAACGAATTCAGCCAACATTAACCATGCAATCGAAGCGGCCCGGCGGGGAGCCGCGTTTTTAAGAAGTTGGCAAGTATTGGCTGCGAGATTGCCCTGGACATGACGGGTTTGGGCCAAAAGACAAGGGCACCGAGTGGCATGAAGCTGGTCCGTCATCGCCGGTATTTATAGTCCGGTATGTCCTCCTTTTTTGTATCTAGTTTTCTAGGGGACACACTTATGACGAGCATTAACACGAACACTTCCGCCCAGGCAGCTCTCCAGACGCTGCGCAACGTCAACCAGAACCTGACGAGCACGCAGAATCACGTTTCGTCCGGTTATCGCGTTGCCAAGGCTTCCGACAACGCTGCTTACTGGTCGATCGCAACCACCATGCGTTCGGACAACAAGGCCCTCTCGGCTGTTTCCGACGCTCTCGGCATGGGCGCCGCCAAGGTTGACACCGCTTACACCGCGATGGACAGCGCCATCGACGTCGTCGGCGAAATCAAGGCAAAGATCGTCGCCGCAACTGAAAACGGCGTCGACAAGAAGAAGGTCCAGGAAGAAATCGACCAGCTGCAGGACCAGCTCGTCAGCATCGCTCAGTCGGCTTCCTTCTCCGGTGAAAACTGGGTTGCTGGCGCCAACAACACGACGAAGAGCGTTGTTTCCTCCTTCGTTCGCGACGGTTCGAACGGCGTTTCGGTCAAGACCACCGACTACGTTCTGAACAACACCTCGAGCGGCAACGTTCTGTTCGGCATGCTGACGACCGGCGCCATCGAAACCTCCACGGGTATCCTCGGCTCGAGCGTTGGTACGATCGGCTCGGTTTACAGCCTCGACATCACCTCCTTCACGCAGGCTGACCTCGGCCTCGCTCTGAGCGCCGTTGAAGGCGCCCTGAAGGCGATGACGTCTGCCGGTGCAAAGCTGGGTTCGATCTCGACCCGCATCACGATGCAGGACGACTTCGTCAGCGCTCTCTCCGACTCGATCGACTCCGGTGTCGGCCGCCTCGTCGATGCCAACATGGAAGAAGAATCCTCCAAGCTCTCTGCTCTCCAGACGCAGCAGCAGCTCGCGATCCAGTCTCTGTCGATCGCCAACTCTTCTTCGCAGAACATCCTGTCGCTCTTCCGCTAATAGCGGCGCAGCCACATTTCCGAAAGTCTCGAGGCCGGGTAACTCCCGGCCTCGAATGTTTTAATATTCAGTTAACGGAAACCTTTCTAAGTATCAGATATTTTTACGAAATTTCGTTTCTGAATTTAGCTTTCCTTAACCATCTTGCTGTTTTCTAAGCCCATCGAAACGGCGAGTTAACCCTAACGAAGATGGTTAACAGGCATGATGCTGATCGCTGTGGGCCGGCCAAAATCCGGAATGTCCCTTCCTATCATCTGCCAAAAGGGGCAAGCAAACTATGACGAGCATCAACACCAATAACGCTGCAATGGCAGCTCTCCAGACGCTGCGCAACGTTAACCAGGGCCTCCAGAAGACCCAGGACCACGTTTCGTCCGGCTACCGCGTCGGCAAGGCTGCTGACAACGCTGCTTACTGGTCGATCGCAACCACCATGCGTTCGGACAACAAGGCCCTCTCGGCTGTTTCCGACGCTCTCGGCCTCGGCGCCGCCAAGGTTGACACCGCCTACACCGCCATGGACAGCGCCATCGACGTCGTCGGCGAAATCAAGGCAAAGATCGTTGCCGCAACTGAAAACGGCGTCGACAAGAAGAAGGTCCAGGAAGAAATCGACCAGCTGCAGGACCAGCTGATGAGCATCGCTCAGTCGGCTTCCTTCTCCGGCGAAAACTGGGTTGCTGGCGCCAACGCCGTAACCAAGAGCGTTGTTTCCTCCTTCGTTCGCGACGGTTCGAACGGCGTTTCGGTCAAGATGACCGACTACGTTCTGAACAACACCTCGAGCGGCAACGTTCTGTTCGGCATGCTGACGACCGGCGCCATCGAAACCTCCACGGGTATCCTCGGCTCGAGCGTTGGTACGATCGGCTCGGTTTACAGCCTCGACATCACCTCCTTCACGCAGGCTGACCTCGGCCTCGCTCTGACCGCTGTCGAAAACGCCCTGAAGGCGATGACGTCTGCCGGTGCAAAGCTGGGTTCGATCTCCACCCGCATCCAGATGCAGGACGACTTCGTCAGCGCCCTGTCCGACTCGATCGACTCCGGTATCGGCCGCCTCGTCGATGCCAACATGGAAGAAGAATCCTCCAAGCTCTCTGCGCTCCAGACGCAGCAGCAGCTCGGCATCCAGTCTCTGTCGATCGCCAATTCCTCTTCGCAGAACATCCTGTCGCTCTTCCGCGGCTGATAGGATCGCGAAACATAACCCGCCGGATAACCGGCGGGTCACATGGAAATCGAGCCGCGCTTCGATGGAGCGCGGCTTTTTTTGATTTCTGTTAACGATTGATTAACCATATTGCTGTTTTCTGCGTCTCAACGAGACGGCGAGTTAACCAAATTTAAGAACGGGTTAACAGGCATGAAGGCTGATCGTCGTTCCCGGGCGCTATTCCCGAATGTCCCTTTATTTTAACGTCTGCCAACAAGGGGCAATCATTTCATGACCAGCATTTTGACGAACGTCGCGGCTATGGCCGCCCTCCAGACCCTCCGCGGTATCAGCAACAGTCTCCAGGACACTCAGAACCGCGTATCTTCCGGTTATCGCGTTGAAAAGGCGGCAGACAACGCAGCCTATTGGTCCATCGCAACGACCATGCGCTCGGACAACAAGGCCCTTTCTGCAGTTTCCGACGCTCTCGGCCTCGGCGCCGCAAAGGTCGATACGGCCTACACGGCCATGGACAACGCCATCGACGTGGTCAGCGAAATCAAGTCGAAGATCGTTGCCGCGACGGAAAAGGGCGTCGACAAGACCAAGATCCAGGAAGAAATCAGCCAGCTCCAGGCTCAGCTCATGAGCATCTCCCAGTCGGCTTCCTTCTCCGGCGAAAACTGGGTTGCCGGCAATTCGACCAAGAGCGTCGTTTCCACCTTCGTCCGCGACGGCAACGGCAACGTTTCGGTCAAGACGACCGACTATGTCCTCAACGCGGCCTCCAACGGCAACGTCCTGTTCGGCATGACCACGGCAGGCACCATCGATTCGAGCAGCGGCATCATCGGCTCCTCCAACGGCACGATCGGTTCGATCTACACCATGAACATCACCACCTTCGGTCAGACGGAAATCGCTATGGCACTGACGGCAATCGAAGCGGGCCTGGAGGCAATGACGAAGGCAGCCTCTCAGCTCGGCTCCATCTCCAACCGCATCGAGCTGCAGGAAAACTTCGTCGCGGCCCTCGGCGACTCGATCGACTCGGGTGTCGGCCGTCTCGTCGATGCCGACATGGAAGAGGAATCGAGCAGGCTCACGGCGCTGCAGACACAGCAACAGCTGGCGATCCAGTCGCTCTCGATTGCAAACTCCAGCGCTCAGAACGTCCTCACGCTCTTCCGCAGCTAAGGCGGCGGCTGAAGCTGGACCAAACCTTGTGCCGCCAGTTCGCGGCATCCTGGAAACCGCGCCGAAAAGGCGCGGTTTTTCTTTTATTTCAATGGTTTGCAGAGCAGCCGCCTCACTCGTTTCGATCCCCGATTCCGCTCTTGCGAAACTGGTTGATATCGGGTTAACGTTGCCGCAAGTTGATTTGTTTTGCGACGCACCGGCGCGGGAACCCGCCCGGGAGGCATGAAGCCAGTTCAGTCGCTGCCGGCAAAACCGGCCTGATCCCTTCACCTTTCCGAGACCATGTCGATGACCGTCAAGATTACCAACGCGGCCGCGGTGAGTGCGCTTGCAGTGCTGCGCAGCATCAACAAAGAATCGTCCGACGTACAGCAGCAGATTTCCACGGCCAAGCGCGTGGCAACTGCGGCCGACGATGCGACCTACTGGTCGATCGCGAGCGTGATGCGCGCCGACAGCACCAACCTCGGCACCATTGGCGATGCGCTCGGCCTCGGTGCCGCCAAGGTCGACGCGACCTATACGGCGATGAATTCCGCCATCGATCTCCTCGGCGATCTCAGAGCCAAGCTGGTTGCCGCCCGTGAGCCCGGCGCCGACAAGGACAAGATCAACGCCGAAATCACCGAATACAAGAACCAGCTGCAGACGATGGTCGAAGGCACGGCCTTCGCCGGCGAAAACTGGCTCCTGAACGGCGAGCCTGCCGCCCCTCCGCAGTGGCAGATCATCGGCAGCTTCGTGCGCGCCCCGACAGGCGAATATCAGGCGCAGACGATCGACTTTCCGTCGTCCCAGACCATCCTGATCGACAGGAACAATGCCAGCGGCGGCCTGTTCACCAAGGATGTCAACGGCAATCCCGACGGCACGCCGGTCCGCAACTACTATCTGCTGAACGTAAATTCCGGAACGCCGGCGACCGGCACGGAAATCTCCATCAGCAAGTCCACCACCGACTCGCAGCTGATGGATATGCTGACGGCCACGGACGCCATGCTCAAGCAGCTCACGAATTCGGCAGCGGGGATCGGTGTCATGAAGGCTCGTATCGACGATCAGATCGACTATACCGCGGATCTGTCCGACGCCGTCGACAAGAGCGTCGGCGCCCTCGTCGATACCGATATGGACGAGGCTTCGACCCGCCAGAAGGCGATCGAAACGCAGAAGCAGATGGCCGTCGAGGCGATTTCCATCCTCAATACATCCGCCAGCAAGATTCTCATCCTGCTCGAATAAGGGGCGAGCGCGGGGGCGGCACCATTCATCCTCGCGCAAGTTTGGGTTTCTAGTTTCCGGCATGAAGGCAGTGTCCGAATCCATGCCGGCGACAGGCCCCGAGCCTCTCCCGAACCGGAACGGCACGCCGGCAAGGTCGATGGTCATTTTTCAAGCGGGAGCATGCCGCGTGCTTCCCGAATACTGGACGGTTTTTTATGAGCATTATGCTTTCCCGGTATTTGAAGGATTTCGGTGAGCCGAGTCCCTCGGCGCCGATCATCGATGTAGATGATTTCGCCGCCGAAACCGCCTCCGTATTTGCGGAGCTGCCGCAGGAGCCCGAAATCGACATCGAGGCGGAACGGCGCGAGGCCCATTCCGAAGGTTTCGCGGCCGCAACCCTGGAATTGACCGAAAAATACGAACGCGAAGCCGAGGCCGCCGCCGCCGCGCATGCCCGCGAGATCGAAGAGCTGAAGCTCCGTTACGAGATCGAGGCCGCCGCCGTGATCGCTTCGCGCATCCGCGACATAGCCGAAGAGATCGCCACGCTCGTCAGCGAGGCGACCGCCACGGCAATCGCGCCGATCATGACCGAAGCGCTGGCAAGGAAGGCGACCGAAAATCTTGCCGTCCTGCTGCGCGAGGCAATCCTCGACGGTGCCGCGGCCCCGATCGTCGTGCGCGGCCCGGCCAAGCTTTTCGATATCCTCAAGGGCGAACTCGGAGAACATGCCGCATTGGTGCGCCATCACGAGGCCGATGATGTCGATCTTGCTGCCGAGATTGGCGAAACCGTACTCGTGACCCGTATTTCCGCCTGGGCGGCTAGCTTGAAGAAAGTTTCCGAATGAGCGACGGCGAAAATCATCATCACGGCAAGAACGAGATCGTCATCGTCAAGAAACATGGCGGCGGGGATCACGATGGCGCCCATGGCGGCGCCTGGAAGATCGCCTATGCCGACTTCATGACGGCAATGATGGCCTTCTTCCTCGTCATGTGGCTGGTCAACGCCGCCAACGAGGAAACCAAGGCCTCGATCGCGACCTATTTCAACCCGATCAAGCTCTCGGATGAAAAGCCGACCGAGAAGGGCTTGAAGAAGCCCGTAGACCAGGCCGAGGGCGAGCAGAACCAGGAAAAGTCGAAGGAGAAGGAAGAGAATCCGAACGAGGGCAAGTCCGCCGCCGACGGCGACGACCAGACCTCGACCTCCGGCGACAAGACCAATTATTCGGAAGCCGATTTCTTCGAGAATCCCTATTCGGTTCTCGCCGAGATCGCCCAGGAAGTCGGCCAGCAGGCAAATGTCAGCGCCAAGGGTGACGGCGGCGCGGCCGATTCCGGCCCGGCGACCGGTGCGGATGGCGGCGAGGCCTATCGCGATCCTTTCGATCCGGATTTCTGGACCAAGCAGGTCGAAGTGACGACCGCCGGCAAACCGCAGCAGCCCTCGCCGCTCGATTCGAAGGCTGAACCGAACGAGCTTGCCAAGGCGGAAAATTCCAAGCCGGCCACGCTGCTGAGCAAGGATGCCAATAGCGCGGCCGTGGCAGCCTCGGCAGAGAAACAGGCCGACAAGAAGCAGGACAAGCAGGCGGACAAGACCAAGGACGCCGACAAGACCGAAGAGGCGAAGCAGGCCGAGGAACAGCAGCAGGCCAAGGAACTGCAGCAGGAAATCGCCCAGCAGATTTCCGGTGTTGCCGGCAAGCTGGCCGAAGGCCTGACGGTGACGGCGTCCGAAGGCGGCCTGCTGGTGAGCATTTCCGACCAGAACGACGACTCCATGTTCAACATCGGTTCCGCCGTGCCGCGTCCGGAAATGGTCCTCGCGATGCAGAAGATCGGCGAAATCCTGAAGGAGCGGGGCGGAGCTGTCGCCATTCGCGGCCATACCGACGGGCGGCAGTTCAAGGGCGGTCTCAACGAGAACTGGCGCCTTTCGATGGACCGTGCGCAAAGCGCTTATTACATGCTCGTGCGCGGCGGTCTCGACGAGAAGCGTATTTCCCAGGTTTCCGGCTTTGCCGACCGCCGCCTGAAGCTGCCCGACGACCCCTATAACGCGTCAAACCGCCGGATCGAGATTCTCGTACAGGCAGATCAAGGATAGTCGCATGGCGCTGAGGCAGCATCGCTATTTCAGATATGCGCTCTTCGGCCTGGCGTTGATGTCGCCTGCCGTCGGTCACGCCGCAGACTCAGACGATCTCGCGCCGTACAAGATGCTGCGCTCCCTGCAGTTCGTTCAGGATTCGGTCGTAACGGGCGATCATTCCGCCGGCGAGATGCAGCGCTTCATGCTCGGCAAGATCGACGAGCGCCTGCGCACCGTCGATCCGTCCGTCTATGACGATGACCGCAATGTCGATGCCGCGCTGATTTACGTGATGAGCGGCGGCAATCCGCAGACGCTGGAATATCTCGTTTCCCACGACGTCAACGGCTACTTCGACAATCGCGTCACCGATGTGCTGCGGAAATATCTGAGCGGCAAGGGCCTGCTGGTCTCCAAGACGCTGGAAGAAACCGCCAGGGAATATGATGGCAAGAAGATCGGCCCCTATCTGGCGCTGATCGGCGGCAATGTGCTGATTGCCACCAGGCCGCTTGATGCGCTTGCCCTCTACGACCGGGCGCGGCTCAATGCGCCCGGCACCATCGTCGAGGAGGCGGCGTTGCGTCGCTCGGTTGCCATCTGCGTCGAAACCGGAGAGGTCGACAAGGGGCTTGCCTATTCGCAGCGCTACGTCCGCCGCTTCCTGCATTCGCCCTATGCCAGCCAGTTCGCCGATCTCTTCGTGAAGCTGATCGTCAGCCACAATCACGATGTCAATCCGCAGGCGGTCGTCGATATCCTCTCCTTCATGGATGCCCCGCGCCAGCGCGAGGTCTATCTGCGCGTGGCGCGCGCTGCCGCCATCGCCGGAAAGCCCGACCTCGCCCGCATGGCTGCCCAGCGCGTACAGTCGCTGGGCGAGGGGACGGACAATCCGTTTGGGCCGCTTGCCGATTTCTATAACGGCATGGCGAACGTGCCGACCGACGATATTGACCAGGCCGCCAAATATATCGCCAATATCTCGGGCGCCTCGCTCTCGCCGCAGGACCAGGCGCTGCAGGCAGCCGCACGATCCGTTGCCGAGCAGATATTGCGGGCTCCCGATCCGGCAAGCCTGACGCAAGGCTCAACCCCTAATAATCCTAATCAAGAAATTACTTCTGAACAGGCCGCAGCCGCCACGGCTGCGCAACCGGAAGGGGCGCCGGGCGCTGCTCCGGAACCTGTTGTCGAAGGCGCGGCTTCCGCTGGCTCGGGAGGCCAGGATGCCGACCCTTCATTCACCTCTTTCGTGACGACCAATCGATCCAAGCTCGACGAAATCGACGGTCTCCTGGCCCAAGAAGGCAAGTAAGATGATGATGGATATCAGCGTCTCGGGCGGAACGCCCGGCACGGATGCGTCTGCGTCCGTAAGATCCGGCCGGGGGGCCGGCAAAGGCGAGGCTTCGGATCAGAACGGCGGCTTCTCGGATGTCCTCTCCAAGGCCGGCAGCAACGACCAGAATGCGGATACCGTCGATACGTCCGGGCAGCAGGCCGGCCGCGACAGCGCGGACACGGTGGCGCGCAACCTGCGCAGCCGCAATCCGAAACCGCTGATCGATCTCAACGATGCATCGCTCAAGGGGCAGGCGAACGTGCAGGCCGGAACAATCGCGAATGCCGGCAAGACGCCTGCGAAATCCATCAGGGATCAGGAAAAGGATGCGACGATCTTTGGGCTCGGCAAGCCGGACACGTCCGATCAGGCGGCCGAGACCGCGGCCCAGGTGATGACCGGCAAGACCGCCAAGCCTGCCAAGGGCAACGTGCTTCCCGCCGCTACCGACACCGATCCGGCTGCCGATGCGGAAGCGGGCGACGGCGACATTACCGATGTCCTCGGCCTTCTGAAGAAGGAGCCGGGTGATGCCGCAGCGGTCCTTCAGGCATCCGTGCACCACGCCACGGCGAAGGCCGATGACACGACGGCCGGAAAGAAGGACGCGAAAGCCGAAGGGACAAATGGCGTCAAGGCCGATGCGCATGTGTCGGACGCGCTCGCCGCCGTCGCCCCGCATCACGACGACACGCGCATTCCCGGAACGGAGAATGTCGAAAGCGTCGAAGGCAAGACCTTCAGGCTCAGCCGTGCCGATGGCCGCGGCCAGTCGATTGACATGCAGATCGGCACCGAACAGCCGGGTTCGGAAAAAGCGGGCAAGACGAGCGTTGAAAATGTCTCCGTTCTGGAATCCCGCCGTTATCTCGGCCTGGTGCAGAACCAGAATTCCGCGACCGTGACCGCGGCCCTGTCGGGCGACAGCGAATGGGCGCGCGCCATGCAGCCGAGCTCGGCCCTGTCGAATGCCGCCGAATGGACGAGCACCGGCAAGGTGGTCAATACGCTCAAGATCCAGATGAGCCCGATCGACCTCGGCTTGGTCACGGCGACGATGCGCCTTTCCGGCGAGACGCTGAACGTCGATCTCAAGGTCGAGACGGGCACTGCCTATCGCCAGCTCAAGGAAGACCACGGCAAGATCCTCGAAGCGCTGCGCAGCCAGGGCTACGCGGTCGACAACGTGACCATCAGCATGGCTCCGGTGGAGCGAGCCGATACCGGCAGCCAGGCCAACAGCCAGGGGCAGGCTTCCCAGCAGCAGTCGCTTGCCCAGCAGGGCCAGGGGCAGGGCGGCGAGGCGCGCGAGCGCCAGAACCAGACAGCACAGCAGACGGACGGAGGCTTCAATGGTGCGGGCAGGAACGGTGTTGAGAACGCTTCTGCTGTCGACGCTGGCGGCAACCGCTCTGGCGGCGTTTACCTCTAGCGCATCGGCCTCCACCGGCGCCTGCGAGCGCGAGATCCAGTCCGCTGCGGCCAAATACGGGATCCCGGAAGGCATCCTCTATTCCGTCGGCCTGACGGAAACCGGGCGCAAGGGATCGCTCTATCCCTATGCCATGAATGTCGAGGGGAAGGCGTTGTTCCCGCCTTCCGAGCAGGCGGCGCTGCGGCAATTCGACACCGCCAGCAGAGGCGGTGCGAAGCTCATCGACATCGGATGTATGCAGATCAACCACTATTTCCACGGCGAAAACTTCAGCTCCGTGGAGGAAATGTTCGATCCTCACCGCAACGTGGAATATGCTGCGAAGTTCCTTCGCAACCTGCACGACCGTCATGAAACATGGACGATGGCGGTAGCCAGATACCACGCAGGACCGAACAACAATCCGGCGCAGAAGCAATATGTCTGCCGCGTCATCGCAAATCTGGTCGCCACCGGCTACGGCAAGTGGACTCCCAATGCGAGCAATTTCTGCGGAAATTAATTCAATTAATAATTGAATTCACCAATTATGACCGAACTGTGTCAAAGTGTGGCAAGAATCCGGCACGATTCCTGCTTGCAAGGCGTAATTAAGCGGTTGTTAACTTTTCCACGAAACTTTTGTGTGCATAACGCCGGAGACCTACTATATGTAGATCAAATCGGTACCCAATTCTTAATCAATTATTAATTTCTGCCATTAACTTTCCCGAGTTGCCGCTGATTCGCGCGATTCGTACCCATAGATCATCGATGTGCCACACTGATTCGGAGGCGGACGAATGATCGTAGTGGTTGATGAGCGTGAGCTCGTGAAGGATGGTTATACTTCTCTCTTTGGCCGTGAGGGCATTCCCTCGACCGGCTTTGATCCCAATGAATTCGGCGAATGGGTGCAGACGGCGGCTGATTCGGATATCGCGGCCGTCGAGGCATTCCTGATCGGCCAGGGGCAGCGCGCCATGGAATTGCCGCGTGCGATCAGGGATCGCTCGATGGCGCCCGTGATCGCGGTCAGCGACCAGCCGTCGCTCGAAAACACGCTTGCCCTTTTCGATTGCGGCGTGGACGACGTTGTACGCAAACCGGTGCATCCGCGTGAGATTCTCGCACGCGCCGCAGCCATCCGTCGTCGCCTGAAGGCGATCGCGAACTACACCGACATCGGCGCCATCCGCGTCTTCTCGGACGGGCGCGATCCGGAAATCAACGGCGAAGTCTTCGCCCTGCCGCGCCGCGAGCGCCGCATCCTCGAATACCTGATCGCCAATCGCGGCCGTCGTGTCACCAAGACCCAGATCTTCAATGCGATCTACGGCATCTTCGACGAGGAAGTCGAAGAAAACGTCGTCGAAAGCCACATTTCCAAGCTGCGCAAGAAACTGCGCAAGAAGCTCGGTGTCGATCCGGTCGATTCCAAGCGCTTCCTTGGCTATTGCATTGATTGGAATTGATTTTTCGGCGCGGGTCGTGCCGCGCGGGAAAGCCGGAATATTTCGGCCGGCGACCCGGCATGACAGACAGCTTCACGCAAGGCCCGCCAAATACTGTTGCACTTAACAGGCAAAACGAGGTTTTCAGATGAGCATTTTCGGCAGCATGAAGACGGCAGTATCGGGGATGAACGCGCAGGCAAACCGCCTCAGCACCGTCTCCGACAACATCGCGAACGTGAACACCACCGGTTACAAGGCTGTTTCGACCGCGTTCTCGTCGCTGGTTCTGCCTTCCACGTCCGGCAACTACAGCTCGGGTGGCGTGACCACGACGGTTCGCCAGGCTGTCTCCGATCAGGGCGACATTTCCTACACGACCTCCGGCTACGACCTCGCGATTTCCGGTGACGGCTTCTTCATCGTTCAGGGCGCCGACGGCGTTCCGGTTCTGACGCGCGCCGGCGACTTCACCAAGGACGACAATGGCAACCTCGTCAACTCCGCAGGTTTCACGCTCATGGGTTATCCCTGGGGGGCTTCCGCCCCGGCGGTCGTCGTCAACGGCTTCGACGGTCTTGTTCCGATCAACGTTCTCGGCGACCAGAAGCTGGAAGCGATTGCGACGTCGAGCGGCACCTGGACCGGCAACCTCAAGCCCGGTGCGACGGTCGTTACCGACCCCGATACGTGGCCGAGCGCAAACGCTGCGGTAGACCCCACGACGACGAACACCCAGAAGTATTCGATGGTCACCTACGACAAGCTCGGCAGCAAGGTGATGTACGACATCTACTTCACCAAGGTGCCGGCGCCGACGCCGACCGTTCCGGGCCAGGAATATCAGTGGGAAATGGCTGTGTTCCGCAACGCGGACAAGGCCACGACGGGCACCAGCTCCTTCCCGTACAGCTCCGGCCCGGTCGCGACCAAGACGATCTTCTTTGACGACAAGGGCAAGATGACCTCGACGGCCAATTCGACGATCACCGATCCGGCGACGGGCCTTACCATCGACCTCAATCTGGACCTCTCCCAGGTCGGCGACAATTTTTCCGGCACGGGTAACGTCGACGGCCAGGGCGCAAATTCGCCGGTCGACATCACCATCGACGCAGACGGTATCGTCTACTCCAAGTATGACGACGGCAGCACCAAGCCGGTCTTCCAGATTCCGCTCGCCAACGTGCCGAGCCCCGACCTGCTGACGCTGATGACCGGCAACGTCTACTCTGCCAACGGCAGGTCGGGCGTCACCGTCACCGGCTTCCCGCAGACCAGCGGCTTCGGCAAGATCCAGGCCGGTGCTCTCGAAGGCTCGAATGTCGATCTCGCCGGCGAACTGACGGAAATGATCGAATCCCAGCGCAGTTACACCGCCAACTCCAAGGTGTTCCAGACGGGTTCCGATCTCATGGACGTCCTCGTCAACCTCAAGCGTTAATCAGGGTAACGGGTAAGCCATGTCGCTCACTTCGGCACTTAATACCGCGCAGAGCATATTCAACAATACGGGCGCGCAGAGCAGCATCGTATCGAACAATATCTCGAATGCCGGCAACAAGGACTATGTGCGCCGGCAGGCGATGCTCACCACCTCGCTGGGTGGCGCCCAGGTGGTCAAGATCAGCCGCGCGCAGGAAGATGCGCTGCTGAAACAGTATCTCAAGGCGTCCTCGAAGGACAGCGCACAGCAGACCCTGCTGGGCGGCCTTGAGGACCTGAAGTCGATCATGGGCGGCAATGACAACGAAACGTCGCCGGAAGTGGCTCTGCGCACCTTCCGCGACAAGCTCGGCACTTTCCGCGCCACCCCTGGCGATCTGATCGCTGCCCAGGGCGCGATCACGGCGGCGCAGGACGTCGTAACCTCGCTGAACAATGCCTCCAAGGCGGTGCAGGAGCAGCGCGCCGACGCCGACAAGCAGATCAAGAACCAGGTCGATTCGCTGAACAGCCTGCTCAAGCAGTTCGAAACGGCCAACAATGCCGTCAAGAAGGCGACGGCCGGCAACGAGGACCCGTCGAGCGCTCTCGACGAGCGCGAAAAGGTCCTCAAGCAGATCAACCAGATCGTTGGCGTGTCGACGGTGACGCGCGATAACAACGACATGGTGCTCTATACGGCCGATGGCACGACCCTGTTCGAGACGATCCCGCGCGCGGTGAGTTTCGAGCCGACGCAGTCCTATGCCGCGGGCACGGTCGGCAACAAGGTCTATATCGACGGCGTTGCCGTCAATACGGGTTCGGGCGCCTCGACCAACGCGCAGGGCAGCCTGGCCTCGCTCCTGCAGATCCGCGACGATATTGCGCCGAAGTTCCAGAGCCAGCTCGACGAGGTCGCCCGCGGTCTTGTCAATCTTTACCAGGAGGACGGCAATCCCGGCCTCTTCGTCTGGACAGACCCGACGACCGGAGTCGCAGGGGGGGTCCCGCCGGCCGGAACGCTGATCAACGGCATTGCGGGAACGATCGCGGTCAATGACCGTGTCGTCACCTCCAAGGGCGGCGATCCCATGCGGCTGCGTGACGGCAACATAAACGCCTCGAGTACGGCGGCGAACCCGGACGGTTCGAGCGGTTATACCGCAGAACTCGACCGCCTCTACACGGCGATGGATTCCGGCATCCCGTTCGACGCATCGACTGGCCTCGACTCGAACATCAGCATTCTGACCTTTGCCACCAATTCCATCGGCTGGCTCGAGCAGAACCGCAGCGATGCGACCACGGCAGCGGAAAACACCCAGGCTGCCGCGGCGCGAACCGATGAAGCTTATTCCAATGAAACCGGCGTCAACCTCGACGAGGAACTGACGCTTCTTCTCGATATAGAGCAGTCCTACAAGGCGGCGACCAAGATTTTGAACGCCGTCGACGAGATGTTGAAAGCATTGCTGGATATTGCGAGTTAAGCCATGAAAAGCTCATTTATTTCAAGTTCGGCCATCCAGAACGCCATGCGGCTGACGATCCGCCAGGCGCAGAACCAGATGACGAAGGCGACGATGGAGGCGACGACAGGCGTCTATGCCGACATTGGTGTGTCGCTTGGTGGTTACGCGGCCAAAAGCATTGATTTTACACGTGAAGTCGACCGGATCAAATCGATCAAGCTGAGCAACGCTCTCGTCGATGCCCGCATGGAATCGGCGCAGACCGGTCTCGACAAGATGAAGAAGGCCGGCGACAGTTTCCTGTCCAAGCTGACCGCGCTGCAGAGCAGTCATGATCCGGGCAGCGTCACGGTTGCCATCCAGTCGGCGACCAGTGCGCTCTCGACCATGATGGATACGTCGAATTCCATGGTGAACGGCGAATATCTCTTCGCCGGCATCAACACGGATATTCAGCCGCTGACGGATAAGACGGCTGCGACGACGACTGAAATTACCAACAGGCTGAACGCCTACGCGCTGACGCTCGGCAAGCCGGTGAACGAGATCACCGGCGACGAGATGAAGACCTTCATCGAAACCGAGGTCGAGCCGATGTTCAGCGAAGCGGCCTGGACCGATCCGACGACCGGCTGGTCCAAGGCATCCAGCCAGAACATGACGAGCCGTATCAGCAATTCGGAAGTTGTCGAATCCTCGACCAGCGCCAATTCCGAAGGCATGCGTTACTTCGCTCTCGCAACGGTCATGACCTCTGCGCTCTTCGGTCAGAACCTTAGCACGGATGCGATGAGCAAGGTCTCGTCCATGGCGATCACCTACACGACCCGCGCGACCACCGGGATCGTGACCCAGGCGAGCCAGCTCGGCCTGTCGCAGGAGCGCGTGGAGAAGGCGAATGACGCCCTCGACGCTCAGGCCAACATCATGCAGACCAAGCTCGTCGATATCCAGGGCGTCGATCCCTACGAGGCCTCGACGCTCGTCAAGACTTTGGAAACACAGCTCGAAACCGCTTACACGATCGTATCGAAGATCCAGCAGCTGAGCCTCGTGAACTACCTTTGATGATCAAAGGCGCGCAATATAAAGAAGGATGCATGAATGTATCAGTTCTCTTATGCCGAGGTCATGCAAGACTCGGTTGCCGACGCGAAAGAGCGGGAATGGCAGGTTCTCGAACGTTCGATCGAACTGCTTTCGGCGGCGCGCGACAAGGAGAAGTACAGCCGGGAGGCTATTGAAGCTCTCTTCTATACGCGAAGGGTGTGGATCAGCTTCATCGAGGATTTGAAACATCCCGACAACCAGTTGGAAGTCGAGCTCAGGGCCAACCTCATCTCGATCGCGATCTGGATATTGAAGGAATGCGACAGAATTAGAAAACGTCAGTCGAATAACTACCAGGGCATTATCGACGTTACCACCATCATCAGGGATGGACTTAAATGAAAAGTACACTTCGCATTTCTCTGAAAGCCGGGGAAAGAATCTTCATCAACGGCGCCGTCCTGCGTGTCGACCGCAAGGTCGCGCTGGAATTCCTGAATGATGTGACGTTCCTTCTCGAAAACCACGTGCTGCAGCCGGAAGGTGCGACGACGCCGCTGCGCCAGCTCTACTTCATCGCCCAGATGATCCTCATCAATCCCGAGGGCAAGGAACATTCCACCGCGATGTTCCGCAAGTCGATCACGATGCTGCTCACCTGCTTCAAGAACGAGGAAATCCTCGCCGAGCTGAAGCGGATCGACGCACTCGTCTCGACCGGCCGCGCCTTCGATGCGCTGAAGGCGATCCGGGCTCTCTATCCGATCGAAGACAGTATTCTCAACAATCACGAGCTGCCGCCGACCATGGTTGAGCAGATTCGCAGGGAGATCGCACCATGGCGGTAGACGGAACTCAGGCAGTCGGTGCCGGCAGCAGCACGTATGGCTCCTCCAGCGCCGCCCAGCAGAAGGCGACGCTGAACTACGACAACTTCCTGCAGCTGCTCGTCGCGCAGATGCAAAACCAGGATCCGACCGATCCGATGGATGCCAGCGAGCAGATGTCGCAGCTCGCGAGCTTCTCGCAGGTCGAGCAGACCATCCAGACGAACCAGAAGCTCGACACGCTGCTGACGAGCTCCAGCCTGACCCAGGCAAGCAGCTATATCGGCAAGTACATGGAAAGCGCCGACGGCAGTACCAAGGGTATCGTCGAATCCGTCAAGGTTTATTCGGACGGCCTCATTGCAACGCTCGACGATGGCGGTAAGATTCTGATCCAGCCGGGCATCTCGCTGGCCGATTCGGCCCCGACCAACGGTTCGGGCGACGATAGCGGTTCGGACGAAACCGGTGACGACAGCGGCACCGACGAAACGGATGGCGTCTGACATCATTGCCTTCGGATGATGCCGCAAAATATCAGTCCGGCTAAGCCGGGCTGTCTGCTTTCAAGGCGATATGAGGTTGCCTGACGATGAATGAAGCTGATGCACTCGACCTGTTCCAGGCTGCGATCTGGACTGTTCTCGTTGCCGCGGGTCCCGCCGTCATTGCGGCAATGGTCGTCGGTCTCGTGATCGCGCTCATCCAGGCGCTGACGCAGGTGCAGGAAGCCACGCTTACCTTCGTGCCCAAGATCGTTGCTGTTCTGGTCACGATCGGCATATCCGCCCCCTTCGTGGGCTCCCAGATTTCCATCTTCACCAATCTGGTCTTCTCGCGCATCCAGTCCGGTTTCTGAGCGGGAGCCTTTCCTGGTTGGGTCGAAGCATTCTTCGCGCAAGCTTCGCCATTTAACTGTCGATCCGAACTGGGCGGACTGTGATGTCCGCCTCCTCTCATGAAGAGACGGAATCGTTATGGCGCAACCACCTGCACTACCCCTTCCGAAAGTCGCTCCCAGCATGCGTGACATCGGCTTTGCCTTGGGCATCGTCGGTATCATCTGTATCCTCTTCCTGCCGATCCCGCCGTTCCTGATCGACATGGGCCTGGCATTCTCGATCGCCTTCTCGGTGCTGATCCTCATGGTCGCGCTGTGGATCCAGAAGCCGCTCGATTTCTCGTCCTTCCCGACCATCCTTCTGATCGCGACGATGACGCGACTGGCGCTGAACATCGCCACGACACGCGTCATCCTTTCGCATGGCAACGAGGGGCACGACGCGGCCGGCGGCGTGATTGCGGGCTTCGCAAGCCTCGTCATGTCCGGCGACTTCGTCATCGGTCTGATCGTCTTCCTGATCCTCATCACCATCAATTTCATCGTCATCACCAAGGGTGCGACGCGTATCGCGGAAGTCGGCGCGCGTTTCACCCTGGACGCCATCCCCGGCAAGCAGATGTCGATCGACGCCGACCTTTCGGCCGGCATCATCGACGAGAAGGAAGCCCAGCGCCGCCGCAAGGAGCTGGAGGAAGAAAGCTCCTTCTTCGGTGCGATGGACGGTGCCTCGAAATTCGTTCGCGGTGACGCGGTTGCCGGTCTTCTGATTACCGCCATCAACGTCTTCGGCGGCATCATCATCGGTTATTTCCGTCACGGCATGCCGATCGGCGAAGCGGCCGATGTTTTCGTCAAGCTGTCGGTCGGCGACGGCCTCGTCTCGCAGATGCCGGCCCTCATCGTCTCGCTCGCCGCCGGCCTTCTCGTCTCCCGCGGCGGCACCGTCGGTTCCACCGATCAGGCGGTCGTCAACCAGCTCAGCGGTTATCCGCGCGCGCTCTCCGTTTCGGCCGTGCTGATGTTCGTGCTCGGCCTGATGCCGGGCCTGCCGACGCTGCCCTTCGTCTTCCTCGGCAGCCTTCTCGCCTTCGGCGCCTGGTTCATCCCGCGCCAGATCGAGGCTGAAAACAAGATCCGCCGCGAGGCGGAGGAAAAGAAGGTCGTCCAGAACAAGGAACTCGAGAAGGACTCGGTCAAATCGGTTCTGCGCACGTCGGAAATCGAGCTTGCGCTTGGCAAGATGGTCTCGACCCGCCTGCTCGGCGCCCATCAGGAACTCGCCTTCCGCGTCGGCAAGATGCGCAAGAAGTTTGCCACCCAGTACGGTTTCGTCGTGCCGGAAATCAAGGTGACGGACGATATCGGCATTCCCGAAAAGTCCTACCAGATCCGCATCCACGGCACGACCGTCGCCTCGAACCTGCTGCGTGTCGGCGAAGTTCTCGTCGTCACCGGCGCCGGCCGCAAGCCGAGCATTCCGGGCGACGAAATCCGCGAGCCCGCTTTCGGCATGCCGGCGGTTTCGATCCTCGAAAACTTCGCCGACGACCTCAAGCGCGAAGGCTTCCAGCCGATCGACAACGTCTCCGTCGTGCTGACCCATATGAGCGAGGTCATCAGGAACAACCTGCCGCAGCTTCTCTCCTATAAGGACGTGAAGATCCTGATCGATCGTCTCGATCCCGAATACAAGAAGCTTGCCGACGAAATCTGCTCGTCGCACATGTCCTATTCGGGCCTGCAGGCGGTGCTGAAACTGCTTCTCGCCGAGCGCGTCTCGATCCGCAACCTGCACCTCATCCTGGAAGCGGTCGCCGAACTCGCCCCGCATGTCCGCAAGACGGAACAGATCGTCGAGCATGTGCGCATCCGCATGGCCCAGCAGCTTTGCGGCGACCTTGCCGACAACGGCGTGCTGCGCGTGCTGCGGCTTGGCAGCAAATGGGATCTGGCCTTCCATCAGGCCCTCAAGCGCGATGCCAAGGGCGAAGTCGTCGAATTCGACATCGATCCGCGCACGCTCGAAGAGTTCAGCGAACAGGCGACGAAAGTTATCCGTGAATTCATGGACAGGGGCCTGCCTTTCGCCCTTGTCACCTCACCGGAAACGCGCTCCTATGTCCGCATGATCATCGAGCGACTCTTCGCAACGCTTCCCGTTCTCTCGCATGTGGAACTGGCCAAGGGCATCGAAATCAAGATTCTGGGCTCGATTTCATGATTTCAGACCCCCAAGGGACAGTTCTGGCGCTGTTTCTGGTTTTCTGCCGGATCGGCGGCTGCGTGCTGACCCTTCCGGGTTTTTCCTCCGCCCGCGTGCCGGAGCAATTGCGCGTCTTCATCGCAGGCGCGCTTTCGCTTGCCGTGCTGCCGGTGCTCTGGGATACGGTCTACCCGTCCGTTCACACCAGTTCTGGCACCTATATCGGCCTGATTTTCAGCGAATCGCTGATCGGCGTCATGTACGGCATGCTGGCCCGCCTCTATACGCTCGGCCTGCAGTTTGCGGCCTCGATCGTGTCGATGATGGTCGGCTATACGCAGCCGAGCACGACCGATATCGTCGAAGATTCGGCCGAAATCAGCCTGACCGCCTTCATCACGATGACCGGCCTGATGGTCCTCTTCATCATGGACTTCCATCACATCGTCTTCCGCGCGCTGATCGATTCCTACACGACCATGCCTTTCGGCGGCTTGCTGCAGTTGCGCGCCACGCTCATCACCTTCACCGATACGCTGGAGCAGACGACCTACATCATGCTGCGGCTTTCGAGCCCCTATCTGATCTACGGGCTGATCTTCAACATTTCGATCGGCTTCATCAACAAGCTCGCGCCGCAGATACCGGTCTACTTCATCTCCACGCCCTATCTGCTGATGGGCGGCCTCTTCCTGCTCTATTTCTCGATCGCTGCGCTGATCAGCCAGTTCGGCCAGTCATTTGCCGGCATATTCGTGGGAAGGTGAGGGGCGATGATCGAGAAGAAACGGTCCGACAAGCTCAAGCGCCTGGTCGCGGTACAGCGTCATCTTGAGAAGATGGCGGAGTACGACCTGGCGGAAACCGCCCGCCAGCGCGCGGAAGTCAATGCGGCCATGGATGTCGCCATTCTTGCGCTCGGCTCGCTGGACCCGGTCCATCGCGCCTTTTCGCAGAGCTATGCCGACCGATTCGGCAGGCTGACCATCAAGGACCAGCAGCTGACGGGCATGCAGCAGGTGCACGAAATGCGCCTGACGCGTGAGCGCGCCAAGGGCGACCGGCTGGAAGAAAGCATGCTCGAAGCCCTTCAGGCCGAGCGTCGCGAGGCGGATGACAACGCCGTCTATGACGTCATCGATCAGCAGTTCGCAACGCCAGCCTCCAGCAAGCTTCAAAAATAATAATCGCCACGATCTTACATTAGAGGATTGTAACGTGGCTATTTCACCCCCCAGCGATCTGGTGATGGACGTCGTCAAGGCGGCCGACCCCATGGAGGTTCAGGCTGCCCAGGAAAAGCTGAAGGCCAACCGGGCGGCCTTTGCCGCAACCAGCCTGGCCGAAAACGGCAACGGCTTTTCGTCGGCGGTCGATATTCTCGACCATCTCAAGCAGAAGAGCGGCGTGCACAATATCCAGAACCGCGAGAAGCCTGAGGAAGTGCCGGAAACCTACCGGAAGTTCGAGGCCATGGTTCTGCAGAATTTCGTGAAATCCATGCTGCCGAGCGATGCCGAAAACGTCTTCGGCAAGGGCGCGACCGGTGACATCTGGAAGGGCATGATGGCCGAGCAGCTCGGCAACGTCATGGCCAAGGGCGACGGCATCGGCATTGCCAAGCAGATGTATTCCGAACAGCTGCGCCGCCAGGAAGGCAAGATCGTCAACGCCTCCACTGATGAAGACGACCGTAAGACCGCACTCAGCATGATCGACGAATTTCAGCGCAAGACCTTCGGCACCCCGACTGCCGACAATAAGTCCGCAACACGCGACGCATAATCGAGGATAAGATGGAAATAGTTTCGAACGAATACAGGATCAAATCCGTTCTCGGACGCCTCGAAATGATAATCGACAATGAGAACAACCGGATCGGCAGCGATCCGCAGTTCGATCTCAAGGTCTCGAACGCGCATAAGAGCCGGTGCCTGTACGAACTCTCGATGCTCTTCCGCGATACCGACCCGGCCGAACTCGCCGCTTCGCATCTCGACCAGCTTCACGGTCTGAAGAAGAAGCTCACGCTGAACGCGCGTCGCGTCGAAGCGCATCTGGAGGCGGTTCGCGCCGTTGCCGATCTTCTGAAGAACGCCGTGCAGGATGCCGATGCCGACGGCACCTATTCCCAGGAACAGTTTGTCGCGCGGGATGCCTGATGATCAAGCTCGTCCTCACAGGTGTCTGGGTCTGCGCGGTTACGCTGGCATCGGTTTATTTCTCGGTGAACATGGCGACCGCGCCGGCGCCGGTTGTGGCCGATACCAAGCAGAGCGCGCTTGAGCTGGTGAAGGGCGAGACGATCACCGTGCCTGTCATCGGCAATGGTGCGGTCAACGGCTATTTCCTCGGCCGCATCTCTTTCATGATGCACAAGGATTTGATCGAGGGGCTCAACCTGCCGCTCACGGAGATGACGACGGACGAACTTTTCAGCCTGCTCGTCGGCAACAAGATGGTCGATGTCACCAATATCAAGGCCTTCGATCCCGCCGCTTTCCGCGAGGAAATCAAGAAGGGCATGAACGAGCGTCTCGGCGGCGACTATGTCGCCGAAGTCATGCTGGAGCAGCTCGACTATCTCTCCAAGGAAGACGTGAAGGAAACCTCGGGCGGCAAGCCGGCGAAAGTCGGCGCGCCGGTCAAGATTGTCGAGACCGCGCCTGCGAGCGAAACGCCCGCTCCGTCCTCCGGACACTGACGGCTTCCGACCACCCGGTTAAAGAACGGTGCCGAAAGGCGCCGTTTTTGCGTTCTCGCCTTGGTTAATGAACCGCTTAGGTGCGCATGAAAATCCAAGCTTCTTTCCTAAGGGTTGTTTGAAGCCGAGCTGATACAAACACGGCACTGGCTTGGGAGGACGTCGCCGCAGGGGTGGCGGAGGCCGCTCGGGCTGGACGCTGCCGGTCCTGCGGGACCCCGGCTGCGGAAAGATGGGTTCGTTTTCCGGGATGTCGGGCGCATGACGCACCTTCGGCAGGAGGTTGGAATGAATTTGATTGCAAACTTCGCGGTGCTTGCATCGCGGCGGACGATCTTCGATCTGCCGGTCTGCGATCTCGGCTGGGATGATGCGCTGGTCTTCATCAACGAACTGGCTTCCATTCCCGTCGGGCAGACCGTGGTTTGCTTCGTCAACGCCCACAACATGCTGACGGCGCTGCGCGACGACGAATATTATCAGTTGATGTCACACAACCTCGTGCTGCCTGACGGCATCGGCCTCAATATCGCATCGCAGGTCACGCATGGTTCGCCGTTTCCTGCCAACCTGAACGGCACCGATTTCGTGCCGGCCCTCCTGACCTTCATGGAGACACCGCGCCGTATCGGCCTGATCGGCGGCGCGCGGCCGGTCGTCGAGAAGGCGGCTGAGAACTTTTCCAGGCACGCGCCCTGGCATGAATTTGTCGTCATCTCCGACGGCTTCTTCGACAAGGCCAATCCCGAACCCGTGATCGCCGAGGTGGAGCGCCAGAAACTCGATATCCTGATTGTCGGCATGGGCACGCCGCTGCAGGAAAAATGGGTTCACCAGAATATCCGCGCCGATCATGCAAGGCTCGTGCTGACGGTCGGCGCGCTCTTCGATTTCGTTTCGGGCGCCGTCCCCCGCGCGCCGAAAACGGTGCGCATGATGCGTCTGGAATGGGCCTATCGTCTGGTGCAGGAACCGGCGCGCCTGTGGCGGCGCTATATTATCGGTATTCCGGTCTTCCTTTTCCGGGTTCTCCAGTATCGTTTCAGCCGGCGTGCGCGCATTCTCGGTCAGCCGGATGAACGGATACACGCCTCGGGCGAACAGAAGAGAATCGAGCAGATCAAGAAAGCCGGCTGATTACGGATTTTTGCAGGCTCCGGTTAACCATTTCTTTGCCATGTATATTTAGAGTAGCTTAATCATCCGCGTCGCCGCGGTTGAGCGAACTCGGCCATCATGCGCGTGAGATGTGACGCCAATGCACGATTCCAGGGCGAAGAACAGTTTTCATGATCGCGCAACCGCTTCTCCCCGCGGCCAGCGGCAAAGGCATGCCGAAAACAGCTTCCCCCCGCCGGAGATCCGTCCTTCCGAAGCCGAACTTCTGCGCGCCATAGGCCGGCTGCTCGACGAACAGCGTGCGAAGGCACGGCAGACCGAACCGCTGGTGGACCGGATCGAAACCATCCTTGGTTCGCGTCTTCAGGCTGCAAACGATATCGCCTCCGCGCCTGAACCGGCTCGTCCCGTGCCGGCACCAAGGCCGCAATTGGCTGAGGTCCACCACGTCGCTTCCGTCGAGAAAGCGTCCGTTGCGACGGTTCCGCGCAAAGGACGGCGCCCGAACTGGGTCGGAAGCGCTGCTGTCGTGGCGGCCCTCTCGTCCGGCGGCGCTGTCGTCCCCATTCTCATGCCGGTCTCGCCGGCGCTCTATACGGCAGAAACGACGCTTGTCGTGGATGCAGGCGCGGGCAATCGGGCCGTGCTCGTCGGAGATACGGCCAAAAGGCTCTCTTCGGCACCGGTCATCGCCTCTGCGGTTGCGTCCCTGAAGCTCGACCGCGATCCGGAATTTGCCGGCAACAACGCCAATGCGCTTGGCGTGGCCTTCGATCTTCTCTCCGGCAGCGGTGCGGCCGCCGATCCGGCATCGCGGGCGGAGGCGGCGCTGAAGTCTGCCGTGGCGGTTGTTCCCGACGATCGGGCGGGCACGATCCGCCTGATGGTGACGACTGGCGACGGCAACAAATCGACGCGCATCGCCACACGCCTGTCGGACGCCGTGACCGGCGGCGGCGCCACCGGCAAGGCGGCCGAGACGGCCGCTGCCCTGAAGAGGGAAAATGACCAGGCCCAGGCAGACCTTGCGGCCTTCAGCCAGAAGAACGGCGAGGGCAACGTCAAGGTCGCGACCCAGTTGCAGCACCAGATCGCCGGGCTCGATGCCGACCTGAAGACAGCCGATGAGAATATCCTGGCCGCCAAGGCCCAGGCCGACAAGCTGAAAGCCGCCAAGCTCGCGGACGTGCTGGAAGGCTCGCTCCTTCCGGATATGATCTCGCCCGCCCTGCAGGATCTGCGCGACCGATATGCCATCGCCAAGACGGCTTTGGCCCAGCTTTCCGCCGATCTCGGGCCGCGTCATCCGCGCCTGCTCCAGCAGCAATCCGAGGTCGACGGTCTGAAAGACAGCATCGGCAAGGAACTGGCGCGCCTTGCCCAGAACGCGAATGCGGCGGCCAAGGCTGCCGTTGACGCACGCAGGCAACTCAGCGACCGCCGCAACGCACTGATCGCCCAGAGCCGCGATACCGGCGTCGATCTCGCCAGGCTGACCGAACTGCGGGAGAAGGCGTCTGCCGCCCGCTCGCGCCTGGAAGAGGAGGTTTCCACGACAGGTGCGATCGGCGATGGCAGGGTCACGGTCGCGAGGCCCGCTCTACTTCTGCCGGCTTCCGGCGACAACAATCTCGGTTTCAACGCCCTGCTTGGCGGCCTTGCCGGTTTGGCGCTGGGCCTCGGCCTTGCTTTCCTGCCGCGCCTCTTCCGCCGGCAGCCCGAACGGGCGCAGGTCCCGGCTCCCTTCCGTGCGCCTGAGCCCGAACACGCGCAGGCCACGGCGTTGGCGAGGGCTCCGCAGCCGGCGCCGGTCCCGCAGGCGGCCGGCGAACTCGATGCGCTGCGCTCGCAGATCGCCAGCCTGCGCGACCGCTTTCACGCCTACAAGGCCTCGCAGTAAACGAGCGCCGGGCCACAGATTGCTCTTGCATTTGCCGTTTTTAGACGTGATAGGGCGTTATCGGGAAATCATGCCCGCTGCGGGCGAATAGACTGTCGCGAAATTGGGCGGAGAAGACGCGTGACGACTGTAATCGATGGCAAGCAGGTTGCCGCTTCGGTAATCGAAACCGTGAAATCGGCAAATGCCGCGCTCGAAGCCGCCAAGGGCATCCGCACGGGTCTTGCGGTCATCATCGTCGGCGACGATCCGGCAAGCCACACCTATGTCGGTTCCAAGAGCCGCATGGCCAAGGAGTGCGGCTTCAAGTCCGTCCAGCACACGCTGCCCGCCGAAACGAAGCAGGAGGAGTTGGCCGCACTCGTGGCCTCGCTCAATGCGGACGCTTCGATCCACGGTATTCTCGTGCAGCTGCCGCTGCCGAAACATCTCGACAGCGAACCGATCATCCAGTCGATCCTGCCGGAAAAGGATGTCGATGGCCTGAGCGTCGTCAATGCCGGCAAGCTTGCGACCGGCGATTTGAAGACGGGTCTCGTTTCCTGCACGCCGGCCGGCGCCATGGTGTTCGTCCGCCGTACCCATGGCGAGGACCTTTCGGGCCTCAATGCCGTCGTCATCGGCCGCTCCAACCTGTTCGGCAAGCCGATGGCGCAGCTGCTGCTGAATGCCAATGCGACCGTGACGATCGCGCATTCGCGCACGAAGAACCTTTCGGAAATCTGCCGCAACGCCGATATCCTCGTGGCTGCCGTCGGCCGCCCGGAAATGCTCCGGGCGGACTGGGTCAAGCCCGGCGCCACCGTCATCGACGTCGGCATCAATCGCATCGCGGCTCCCGAACGGGGCGAGGGCAAGACCCGGCTCGTCGGCGACGTCGCCTTTGCGGAAGTCTCCCCGGTTGCCGCCGTCATCACCCCGGTTCCGGGCGGCGTCGGCCCGATGACGATCGCCATGCTGATGGCCAATACGGTGATTGCCGCTCATCGTTCGGCGGGGCTGACCGCGCCGGCATTCTGATCAGGCTCTTTCGCTCAACCCTGCGGGGCAGGGCCTGTCGAGGCCCTGACGATCAGCTCGGTCTTCCAGAGTTCCTGCTCCGGGAAGGGGCCTGCCTGTTTGACCGTGCCGATCAGCCGCTGCGCGATGCGCACGCCGGCGGCGCGCAGCGACGAGCGCGTGGTCGTCAGCGGCACCGAGAAATTCTCCGGCTTCAGCAGCGGCAGCACGTCGTCATGGGCGATCAGCGAGATATCCTCGCCGAGTTTCAGCCCGGCCTGATTGACGGCCCGGATCGCGCCAAGCGCAAGCACCGTGCTGGAGCAGAGGATGGCGGTCGGCCGCTCGTCAAGCTGCAGGAAGCGCTCCATGGCGATCAGCCCCTCTTCGTCCGACATGACGGTATGGCTCGTGCAGTCCTCTTTCAGCTCCAGCCCGCGTTCGCTAAGGGCAGCAACGAGGCCGTTCCTGCGGCGAATGGCGAAGTCGAGATGCGCCGGCCCGTTCATCAGCGCAAAGCGCGTATGGCCGAGCTGCAGCAGCAGCCGCGCCGCATCGTAAAAGGCGGCCTCGTTGTCGATGTCGAGATAGGGATAATCCGGCTCGGAACCGAAGGAGCGGCCGTGCACGACGAAGGGCATGGAAAGCGATTTCAGCATGGCGAGCCGCGGGTCGTGGCCGCGCATATAGGCGACGAAGAGCGCGTCCACATTGCCGCTGATCGCCAGGCGCCGCAGTGCCGCCACCTCATCGTCCGGGTCGGCCGGCATGATGACGAAGTGGAAGTCGTGGCGCACGGCTTCCTCGCCGAGCCCGGTCAGGAACTCGCCAAAATGCACGTCCGACTGATGGCCGGGTGCCGTCGGCATGACGAGGCCGATCGAGCCGGCCTTGCCGGTCGCAAGACGCTGGGCGGCCTTGTTCGGCCGATATCCGGTTTCCTTGACTGCCCGGAGCACGCGTTCCCGGGTCGCCTCGTTGACCTCGGGATAGCCGTTGAGCGCGCGGCTCACGGTCGTCTGCGAAAGCCCCAGCAATTCCGATAGCTGTTTGAGATTCACCTGCTATGCTTCCTCCCGGCCTGCCCTGTGGCCGTCAAATAATGGCCGCCACCTCCCAATGGCTCCCAAAGCGCTTTCAAATATGTAGCATCTGCTGCGCTTGACTCAAGGAAAATCGCTCCATATTCCCCATTAAGCCTTGCTGCAAAGCGATATAGTGGCGGCATTCCCGCCGTTTTCGCAAAATGGCTTGACTTCATTCCAGCGAAAGTGAATGAGTTGCTTTGTCAAAGCGCTTTGAAATTTCCTTTGAATGAAATTCTGCGCTATCGGATTGTGATGGGAGGTTGATCACATGAAAAAGTCATTCCTGATGGGCGTTGCACTTGCGGCGCTTTTTGCCGGCGCTGCGTCGGCCGCGGATCTGAAATTCCCTCCGGGCCAGGACGCCAAGTTCAACTGGAAGAGCTATGACGACTTCAAGGCTGCGCATGCCAACCTGAAGGGGCAGCCGCTGACGATCTTCGGCCCTTGGCGCGGCGAAGACGAAGCCTTCTTCCAGAGCATTCTCGCCTATTTCGTCGAAGCCACCGGCATCGACGCCAAATATTCCTCCTCGGAAAATTACGAGCAGCAGATCGTCATCGACACGCAGGCCGGCTCGCCGCCGAACATCGCGGTCCTGCCGCAGCCGGGCCTGCTCGCCGATCTCGCCAGCAAGGGCTACCTGACGCCGCTCGGCGACGACACATCGAAATGGGTCAAGGACAATTACGGCGCCGGCGACAGCTGGGTCGGCTACGGCACCTACAAGGGCAAGGACGGCAAGGACGCCTTCTTCGCCTTCCCGTACAAGGCCGACGTCAAGTCGCTCGTCTGGTACGTGCCTGAGAATTTCGAGGAAGCGGGCTACAAGGTCCCGACGACCATGGAAGAGCTGCACGCCCTGACCGACCAGATCGTCAAGGACGGCGGGGTTCCCTGGTGCATCGGTCTGGGTTCCGGCGGCGCGACCGGCTGGCCGGCGACCGACTGGGTCGAAGACATCATGCTGCGCACGCAGAAGCCTGACGTCTACGACAAGTGGACCACCAACGAAGTGAAGTTCACCGATCCGGCCGTCGTGGCCGCGATCGACGAATTCGGCAAGTTCGCCAAGAACGAAAAATACGTCGACGGCGGCGTTGCGGCTGTCGCTTCGACCGACTTCCGCGACAGCCCGAAGGGCCTCTTCGCCGTTCCGCCGAAGTGCTACCTGCATCACCAGGCTTCGTTCATCCCGTCCTTCTTCCCGGAAGGCACGAAGCTCGGCACCGATGCCGACTTCTTCTATATGCCGACCTATGCCTCGCATGCCGACCTCGGCAAGCCGGTTCTCGGTGCGGGCACGCTCGTCTCCATCGCCAAGGATTCTCCGACGGCCCGCGCTTTCATCGACTTCCTCAAGACGCCGATCGCGCATGAAGTCTGGATGGCGCAGTCGAGCTTCCTGACGCCGTACAAGGGCGTCAATGTCGATGCCTATGCCAACGATCAGATGAAGAAGGAAGGCGAGATCCTGACCTCGGCCACCACCTTCCGCTTCGACGGTTCGGACCTGATGCCCGGCAAGATCGGCGCCGGCGCCTTCTGGACCGGCATGGTCGATTTCGTCGGCGGCAAATCCGCTCAGGATGCCGCAGCCGAAATCCAGAGCGCCTGGGACGGCATCAAGTAACTCCTTTGAATCCATGCCGCCGGGCAGCCGGCGGCATCACCGGAATGAGCGGCCGGGTTCCGGAGGGGGAGCCCGGTCGTGCCGGATCCCGCGCCCAGACACACGAGATGTATTGACGGCATCCGGCCTTAACCCTTCAGAATAAGACAGGGAAGCAGGGGAGGGACGAAATGCTGTCGCAGATTGTGTCCGCTTTGGGCGTCGTGGTCGTCGCCGTTTTCGCGTGTTCGGCCTATTTCTTTTTCTCGAACAAGATCCTCGATCTCGCCCTGCCGGTGCGGGACGGCGATATCCGCCAGGCCTCGCGCAATCTGAACCGGCGCGCGATGATCCGCCCCTGGCTTTTCCTCGGCCCGGCACTCTTCCTGCTGGTCGTCTACCTCGTCTATCCCGTCGTCGCGACCTTCATCCTGTCCTTCTACGACCGGTCGGGCAATCAGTTCGTCGGTACGACCAACTATCTGTGGGCCTTGAACGACCGCGAATTCCGCCAGTCGATCTTCAACAACATCCTGTGGCTTGCCGTCGTGCCTGCCGCCTGCACCTTTTTCGGCCTCGTCATCGCCGTCATGACCGACCGCATCTGGTGGGGCAATATCGCCAAGAGCATCGTCTTCATGCCGATGGCGATCTCCTTCGTCGGCGCCTCCGTCATCTGGAAATTCATCTATGAATATCGCGGCGGCAACGATGTGCAGATCGGCCTTCTCAACGCCATCGTGCAGACTTTTGGCGGCACGCCCGAAGTGTGGATCTCCATTCCCTTCTGGAACAATTTCTTCCTGATGGTGATCCTGGTCTGGATCCAGACCGGTTTCGCCATGGTCATCCTCTCGGCCGCGTTGCGCGGCATCCCGGAGGAGACGATCGAGGCTGCCGTCATCGACGGCGCCAACGGCTGGCAGATCTTCTGGCGCATCATGGTGCCGCAGATCTGGGGCACGATCGCCGTCGTCTGGACGACGATCACCATCCTCGTCCTCAAAGTCTTCGATATCGTGCTGACCATGACCAACGGTCAGTGGCAGACCATGGTTCTGGCGAACCTGATGTTCGACTGGATGTTCCGCGGCGGCGGCGATTCCGGCAGATCGGCCGTCATCGCCATCATCATCATGCTGGCCGTCACACCGATCATGGTGTGGAACGTGCGCCGTGCCAATGCCGAAATGAAGGGACGCTGAGATGACGACAGCCTCACGCTATTTCAAGATCGGCCCCGCCCGTCTCTTCGTCCATTTCTGCGTTCTCGTCATCGTCGTCATCTGGCTGGTGCCGACGCTCGGCATCTTCGTCAGCGCGCTGCGCGACAGGGACCAGATCACCGTTTCCGGCTGGTGGACCGCCTTTGCCGGCTCCACGCAGACGGTTGCCGTGCGCCTCGGCACGCCCGACCAGCAGAAACAGGAGGGCGATGTCTACGTCATAACGGGCAACGTCCTGGCGGATCAGCCCGGCCGCTCGGTCAAGGCTTTTGGCGTGCGCGTGCAGCAGCCTTCGGCCTTCGGGGCCGGCGAGACCGCCGATCTCGGCGACGGCGAGAGCCTCGTCATCAACAGCGACGGCAGCTATCGCTACATGAAGAACGCCGCCTTCGCGCCGGACGAGCGTCCCCGCCGCATCTATGTTGCCGCCTCCGCGCCACCCGAATTCACCATGCGGAACTACCAGACCGTTCTGGCCAGCGAGGGCATCGGCCAGTCCTTCATCAACTCTCTGACGGTGACGATTCCGGCGACGATCATTCCGATCCTGATTGCCGCTTTCGCCGCCTATGCGCTGAGCTGGATGGAGTTTCCCGGCCGCGCGCTGCTGATTGCGCTCGTCGTCGGCCTCATCGTCGTGCCGCTGCAGATGTCGCTCATCCCGCTGCTCAGGCTCTATAACGAGATCGGTACCGCGATCGGACAGCCGTCGAAGACCTATCCCGGCATCTGGCTGGCCCATACCGCCTTCGGCATGCCGCTCGCCATCTATCTGCTGCGGGCCTATATTGCCGGCCTGCCCAAGGAGATCATCGAATCCGCCCGCGTCGACGGCGCCAGCGACTTCGAGATCTTCACCCGCATCGTATTGCCTCTGTCCTTCCCCGCGCTCGCATCCTTCGCGATCTTCCAGTTCCTGTGGGTGTGGAACGACCTGCTTGTGGCCATGGTCTTCCTCGGCACCGACAAGGACCACCTCGTGCTGACCGGGGCGCTGAACGCGCTGCTCGGCTCGCGCGGCGGCAACTGGGAAATCCTGACGGCGTCCGCCTTCGTCACCATCATCGTTCCGCTGCTCGTCTTCTTCGGGCTGCAGCGTTATCTGGTGCGCGGCCTGCTGGCGGGGTCGGTCAAGGGAGGCTGATCCATCCCAAGACATGATTTTTAGACAGGATATCCCATGACTGTGGCTTCCCAATCCATTCTGACCGCCGACAAGGACTGGTGGCGCGGCGCGGTGATCTATCAGATCTACCCGCGCTCCTACCAGGATTCCAACGGCGACGGCATCGGCGACCTGAAGGGCATCACCGCCCGCCTGCCGCATGTGGCAAGCCTCGGCGCCGACGCGATCTGGATATCGCCCTTCTTCACCTCGCCGATGCGCGATTTCGGCTATGACGTTTCCGACTATGAAAATGTCGATTCCATTTTCGGCACGCTGATCGACTTCGACACGCTGATATCGGAAGCCCATCGCCTCGGCATCCGCGTGATGATCGACCTCGTCATCTCGCATTCCTCCGACCAGCATCCGTGGTTCGTCGAAAGCCGTTCCAGCAGGACCAACGCCAAGGCCGACTGGTACGTCTGGGCCGATGCCAAGCCCGATGGCACGCCGCCGAACAACTGGTTGTCGATCTTCGGCGGGTCCGCCTGGGCGTGGGATCCGACGCGCATGCAATATTACATGCACAACTTCCTGACCTCGCAGCCGGACATGAACCTGCACAATCCCGAGGTTCAGGACCGCCTGCTCGATGTCGTCCGGTTCTGGCTGAAGCGCGGCGTCGACGGCTTCCGCCTCGATACGATCAACTTCTACTTCCACGACAAGCAGCTGCGCGACAATCCGGCGCTTGCCCCGGAACGCCGCAACGCATCGACCGCGCCGGCCGTGAACCCCTATAATTTCCAGGAGCATCTCTACGACAAGAACCGCCCGGAAAACCTCGAATTCCTGAAGCGTTTCCGTGCGGTGCTGGAAGAGTTTCCGGCGATTGCCGCCGTCGGCGAAGTCGGCGACAGCCAGCGCGGCCTCGAAATCGTCGGCGAATATACGTCCGGCAACGACAAGATGCACATGTGCTACGCCTTCGAATTCCTGGCGCCCGATCCGCTTTCGCCGGAACGTGTCGAGGAAGTCATGAAGGATTTCGGCGCGGCCGCGCCCGATGGCTGGGCCTGCTGGGCCTTTTCCAACCATGACGTCATGCGCCATGTCAGCCGCTGGGGCTCGCTCGTCGCCGATCACGATGCTTTCGCCAAGCTCTATGCTTCGCTGCTCCTGACGCTGCGCGGTTCGGTCTGCCTCTATCAGGGCGAGGAACTTGCGCTCACCGAAGCCGATCTCGCCTATCAGGATCTGCAGGATCCCTACGGCATCCAGTTCTGGCCGGAATTCAAGGGCCGTGACGGCTGCCGCACGCCGATGGTCTGGGACAGCCAGGTCGCGCAGGGCGGCTTCTCGACGGTCAAGCCCTGGCTTCCGGTTCCGGTCGAGCACATCCTGCGCGCCGTCAGCGTGCAGCAGGGCGACGAAAATTCCGTGCTCGAGCACTACCGCCGTTTCATCGCTTTCCGCAGGCAGCATCCGGCTTTCGCCAAGGGCGAGATCGAGTTCGAGGAACCGCAGGGCGACGCGCTGCTTTTCACGCGCGAATACGGCAACGAAACGCTGCTCTGCATCTTCAACATGGGGCCGGCGGAAACCAGCGTGACCTTGCCGGCGGGCGAATGGCAGGCCCTGACGGGGCACGGCTTTACCAGCAACAATTACGGCGACAGGATCGATATTCCGGCCTGGGGGGCGTATTTCGCCCGCCTCGCTTAAGGATCAGGAGGGGAGAGGAAAATGACTGGACTGACGCTTAAGGATATCCGCAAATCCTATGGCTCCGTGGATGTGCTCCACGGCATCGATCTGGAAATCAACCAGGGCGAATTCATCGTTTTCGTCGGCCCCTCCGGCTGCGGCAAATCCACGCTTCTGCGCATGATCGCCGGCCTGGAAAACATCACCGGCGGCGAGATGTATATCGACGGCATGCTGGTCAACGACGTGCCGCCGTCGAAGCGCGGCATCGCCATGGTCTTCCAGTCCTATGCGCTCTATCCGCATATGACCGTCTTCGACAACATGGCCTTCGGCATGAAGATTGCCGGCGAGAGCAAGCAGGAGATCGACCGCCGCGTGCGGGCTGCGGCCGAAAGCCTGCAGCTGACCAAATATCTCGACCGCCTGCCCAAAGCGCTCTCGGGCGGCCAGCGCCAGCGCGTGGCGATCGGCCGCGCCATCTGCCGCAACCCCAAGGTCTTTCTCTTCGACGAGCCGCTGTCGAACCTCGACGCGGCACTGCGCGTCGCGACCCGTATCGAGATTGCCCGCCTCAACGAGCAGATGGCCGATACGACGATGATCTATGTCACGCACGACCAGGTCGAGGCGATGACATTGGCGGACCGGATCGTCGTCCTCTCGGCCGGCAATATCGAGCAGGTGGGGGCGCCGCTGGAGCTTTACGAGCGCCCGGCAAACCTGTTCGTTGCCAAGTTCATCGGCTCGCCGGCCATGAACATCATCCCGGCAACGATCACCGAAGCCGGCCAGGCGACCACGGTGACGCTGACGGGCGGCAAGTCGGTGACGCTCGATATCGCCACGGCAGCATCGGAAAAGGGCAAGCAGGCAAGCTTCGGTGTTCGCCCGGAAGACCTTCGGGTCGCCGAGCCCAGCGAGAACTATCTTTTCGAGGGCGAAGTCTCGATCGTCGAAGCGCTCGGCGAAGTGACGCTGCTCTATATCGAAGGTCTGGTTCAGGGCGAACCGATCATCGTCAAGCTGCCCGGAATCTACGACGTGAAGCGCGGCCAGAAGATGCATTTCGCCGCCGACAGGCAGAAGCTGCACCTCTTCGATGCCGCGGGTCACACCTACAGAAAATAACCATCCATTTTTGGTGGAATCCTTCCTCCCGAGCCTGTGGACGGGAAGGATTCTCACTTTCTGTTAAACATGCGGTGCTAGCCTTTTTCCCATCAAGACTGAGGGGAATATGGCCATGGCCGCATCGAATCCAACACCGCCAAAACCGCACTTCCTGGCCAGGGAGGAGTCTTTCATGTACGACCGCGAATCGCGGTTCAAGATGGAAGACACGATGAACGCCGCGCGCATCGAATATACGGAAAAGGGCGTCATGCACGCCGCTTCGCGCCGCTGCGATATCGTTCGCATTTCGATGAGCAGCGCCATCCTGGCGATCCTCACGCAGTACACGCTCCCCAAGCAGTTTTATCTGGATATCCCGGATGCCCGCATCACCAAGGTCGGCTGCCTCCTGATGAAGACCTTCACCAACAACACGATCGAGGTTCGCTTCCTGCGGCTGCTGACGCAGAAGGAGTTGAACAAGATCTTCGTCTATTCCACTCATCCGGCTCACAAGGACTACGTCCTCGATATCCGCGCATAATAGTCTCGCTGGATACGGAAAACCCGCGGTTTCTTGAACTGCCCCCGAAGTTGGACCTCCAACTTCGGGGGCAGTTTATTTGGCCGCGGGCCTTTTCGTTTGTACCGGTGGCGCTCTGCTCAGTGATGGGCGTGGAACAGCACGCTTGCGCCCTGGTCCGACGGGCCGACCGCATGGCGGAACGGCGCGAAGAGTTCGCGGCCCATGCCGAATTCATTCTCCGAGAGATCGATGGTGACCGGCTCGCGCTCGGCCATGTCGGCGGCATCGACCAGAACCTCCAGCGTGCCTCTGATCGCGTCGAGACGGATCATGTCGCCATCCCTGATCCGGGCGATCGGGCCGCCGTCGACCGCCTCGGGCGTGACGTGGATCGCCGCCGGAACCTTGCCGGAGGCGCCCGACATGCGCCCGTCCGTCAGCAACGCCACGCGGAAACCCCGGTCCTGTAGCACCCCGAGCGCCGGCGTCAGCTTGTGCAGTTCCGGCATGCCGTTGGCCTTGGGTCCCTGGAAGCGCACGACGGCGACGAAATCGCGGTTGAGTTTGCCCTCCTTGAAGGCCTCCTGCAGTTCCTGCTGGCTGTGGAAGACGATCGCCGGCGCCTCGATGATATGGCGCTCGGCCTTGACGGCGGAAATCTTGATGACCGCCTTGCCGAGATTGCCGCGCAGCATCTTCAGGCCGCCATTGGCCTGGAAGGGCGTCTCGATGCTGGCAAGCACCTTCGGGTCGTGGCTCTTTTCCGGGGAGGGCTGGCGCACGACCGCGCCGTTTTCGCCGAGTTGCGCATCGACCGTATAGGCTTCGAGACCCTGGCCGAAGACGGTGCGCACATCGTCGTGCACGAGACCCTGCTTCAGCAGTTGCTTGATGAGGAAGCCCATGCCGCCGGCCGCCTGGAAATGGTTCACGTCGGCAAGCCCGTTCGGGTAGACGCGGGCAAGCAGCGGCACCAGCTCCGAAAGCTCGGCAATATCCTGCCAGGTGAGCACGATGCCGCCGGCGCGCGCCATCGCGACGAGATGCATCGTGTGGTTCGTCGAGCCGCCGGTCGCATGCAGGCCGACGACGCCGTTGACGATCGAGCGCTCGTCGATCATTTCGCCGGCCGGCGTGAATTCGTTGCCGAGCGCGGTGATGGCGAGCGCCCGCTTCGTTGCCTCGCGCGTCAGCGCTTCGCGCAGCGGCGTGCCGGGATTGACGAAGGAGGAGCCGGGCATATGGAAGCCCATGATCTCCATCAGCATCTGGTTGGAATTGGCCGTGCCGTAGAAGGTGCAGGTGCCGGGGCCGTGATAGGACTTGGATTCGGCCTCCAGCAGCTCGGCGCGGCCGACCTTGCCTTCCGCAAAGAGCTGGCGCACCCGCGACTTCTCGTCGTTCGGCAGGCCAGACGTCATCGGCCCGGCCGGGATGAAGATTGCCGGCAGGTGCCCGAAGGAAAGCGCTGCAATGACGAGGCCTGGCACGATCTTGTCGCAGACGCCGAGGAAGAGGGCGGCATCGAACATGTTGTGCGACAGGCCGACACCGGCTGCCATGGCGATCAGGTCGCGCGAGAAGAGCGAAAGCTCCATGCCCGGCTGGCCCTGGGTCACGCCGTCGCACATGGCCGGCACGCCGCCCGCGACCTGGGCGATACCGCCGGCCTGTGCGGCCGCTTCGCGGATGATCGCCGGATAGGTCTCGAACGGCTGGTGGGCCGAGAGCATGTCGTTATAGGCGGTGATGATGCCGAGATTGGGCACGCGGTCTCCTGCAAGTGCATCCTTCTCGGCGGGGGAACAGACCGCGAAGCCGTGGGCAAGGTTGGCGCAGCCGAGAACCGAACGGTTGACGCCTTGGGAGGCGGCAGCGCGCAGGCGCTCCAGATAGCGCTCGCGGGTCGGCTTCGAGCGTTCGACAATGCGATTCGTGATCGCAGCAATGCGTGCGTGAGCGGACATGGAAAATCCCTGCCTTGTTCTGGTTCGTCTGTATCTGTTCGCCGGCTCCGGCGGCTTCAAAGAATGTCGCGCAAAAATGCGAAGCGGTTTTGCGGTAACGACATGCTCTAAGCCTCAATCAGGGAGCCCAGTAGATCTCGACCGGGGAAGTGGCCCGGCGCAGAATGGCGCGGATCGGCATCTCTGCCTCGTCACCGTTGCCTTCTGCCTTGGCGAGAACGTCTTTTTTGCCTTCGCCCTCAATGTGGAGAATGAGCAGTTTGGCATCCTGGAGCGCGGAGAAAGTGAAGGTCAGGCGCGGCTCGCCGGCCCCTTCCGCATCCATTGTGATGATGCCGCGCGGCGTCTGCGGGTTGAGCGCAACGCTCAGTTTGTTGCCGCCCGGGAAAAACGAGGCCGTGTGCCCGTCGCCGCCCATGCCGAGAATGACGACATCGAAGGGGATGCCGATCTCGGCGCTCTTTGCCGTCGCAAGCTTTGCAGCCTCCTCGACGGAGGTTGCCGGCTGGTAAAGCGGCACGAAACGCGCCGCCTTGGCTCTGTTCTGGAGAAGATTGGCATCGACCAGCAGATGGTTCGAGCGCGGATTGTCGGCCGGCACGAAACGTTCGTCGACCAGCGTGATCGTCACCTTGGCCCAGTCGATATCGCGCGTCGAAAGCGTCTGGAAGAAGGCTTTCGGCGTGGAGCCGCCGGAAACGGCGATGCTGGCCGCGCCGCGGGCTGTGATGGCGGCCGAAAGGGCGCCGGAAACCTTGTCGGCAAGGCTGGCGGCAAGTTCGGCGGCGTTGGCGAAGGAATGCAGTGTCGATGCCATATCTTCGGACCTTGGACTAGATGTCGTCGTGCCAGGTGCGGCCGTCGCGTTCGATCAGCGCGATGGCCTGGCTCGGACCCCAGGTGCCGGCCGTGTAGCCCTGCACCTGCTGGCCGGTGGATTCCCAACCCTTGAGGATCGGATCGACCCACTGCCATGCGGCTTCGACTTCGTCGCGGCGCATGAACAGCGTCTGGTTGGAGCGGATGACGTCCATCAGCAGGCGCTCGTAGGCGTCGGGGTTGCGGACGTTGAAGGCCTGGGCGAAGCTCATGTCGAGCGAAACGTTGCGCAGGCGCATGCCGCCCGGACCCGGATCCTTGATCATCAGCGACTGCTTGACGCCTTCGTCCGGCTGCAGGCGGATGATCAGCTGGTTCTGGCTGATGCGGCCGGCGGCCTGGTCGAAGACCGAGTGCGGGATCGACTTGAAGGTGATGACGATTTCCGAAACGCGGCCGGCGAGGCGCTTGCCGGTGCGGATGTAGAAGGGAACGCCCGCCCAGCGCCAGTTGTTGATCTCGGCCTTGATGGCGACGAAGGTTTCCGTGTTGGAAACGCCGCCTTCCAGCTCCTCCAGATAACCCTTGACCGGGCCGTTGCCGGAAGCGCCGGCGCGGTACTGGCCGCGAACGGTCGCCTGCTCGACATTGGAAACGTTGATCGGCTTCAGGGCGCGCAGAACCTTGAGCTTTTCGTCGCGGACGGCTTCCGAATCCATCGAGGAGGGAACTTCCATGGCGGTCAGGCAGAGAAGCTGCAGGATGTGGTTCTGCACCATGTCGCGCAGCGCGCCGGCCGTGTCGTAATAACCGGCGCGGCCTTCGAGGCCGACGGATTCGGCAACGGTGATCTGCACGTGGTCGATATAGTTGGCGTTCCACAGCGGCTCGTAGAGCGCGTTGGCAAAGCGCAGCGCCATCAGGTTCTGCACCGTTTCCTTGCCGAGATAGTGGTCGATGCGGAAGATCTGTTCTTCCTTGAAGACGCGGCCGATATTGTCGTTGAGCTGCAGGGCCGAGGCGAGGTCGCGGCCGATCGGCTTTTCGACGACGATGCGGGTCGACTTGGTGATCAGCTTGTGGTCGTGGATCTTCTGCGCGATGTCGCCGAAAATGCCCGGCGCAACCGCAAGGTAGAAGGCGCGCACGCGCTCCTTGCCCTCGTCGAGCAGCTTCTTCAGATGGTCCCAGCCGGTATCCGTGCGCGCGTCGACCGAAACGTAGAAGAGGCGGGCGCAGAACTTCTCGACTTCCGCATCGTTGTACTCGCCCTTCTTCAGGTGCTCCTTGAGCGCGTCCTTGGCGAACTTGCGGTATTCCTCATGCGAAAGCGGACTGCGCGAAGCACCGATGACGCGGGTCGGTTCCGAGAACTGGCCCTCGATCTGGCGATGGTACAGCGCGGGCAGAAGCTTGCGCTCGGCAAGGTCGCCGCTGCCGCCGAAGACGACATAATCAAAAGGCTCAACGGGAATGATCTGGCTGCTCATGAGCTTATCTCTCAATCAGGCTTGGTTGGCGGCCGTTTTAATCTAATCGATTTAAAAAAGCCAGTGTGCGGTGCAATGAATCTGTCGGTCATCGGTTTTAAAGCGAATTGCCGCGAGAGGAAATCCGCAATCGAACTAAAACTTGTCGCGGAGGGCAAACCACGACAAGGCGAGGAAAAGCAGTGGCGCCCGCATGCGCGCGCCGCCCGGAAAGGCGGGAATATCGAGCGCCTTGAAGAGATCGAGATCGGCCGATTTTCCCAGCACCATTTCTGCGTAAAGCTTGCCACAGTAATTTGACAGCATCACGCCGTGGCCGGAATAACCGCCGATCGAGGTGACGCCCGGCATGACTTCCCGCACGAACGGCTGGCGCGGCATGGTGATGCCGACCGAGCCGCCCCAGGCATGGGTAATCTCGATATCCTTCAGGCTGGGATAGATTTCGGCGATCTGCCGGCGGATATGCTGCGAAATGTCGCGCGGATTGTCGGCCGTGTAGGCCTCGCGCCCGCCGAAGAGCAGCCGCCCGTCCTTCGATTTGCGGAAATAGCGCACCACGAAACGCGAATCCGCCACCGCTTCGCCGCCCGGTATCACATCGGGGAAGCGGTCGAGCGGCACGGTGGCGCCGATGAAGGAGCGGATCGGCATGACATGGCTTGCCGTGACCGGCTCCAGATTGCCGATATGGGCGTTGCAGGCAATCAGCGCCTGGCTGGCGGTGATCGTGCCGCGTTCGGTCTCGATGATGACCTTGCCGCCGCGCTCCGCGATCGATGTCGCCCTGGTCATTTCGAAAATATCGGCCCCCGCATTGGCGGCCACCCGGCCGAGGCCGACCAGCAGCTTCAGCGGATGGATATGGCCGGTGCCGACGTCGCGAACGCCGCAATGGAAGCGTCTGGAGCCGAGCCGCTCCTGCGTCTCCTCGCGGTCCATGAAGCGCAGATGCGGATAGTCGTAGCGGAAGGCCGCGATCTCCGCATTCTCGTAATAATAGCGCTTGTAGCTCTCCTTGTGGGCGACGTTGAGCTGGCCGGGCACGTAATCCATGTCGATCTGGTGCTCTGTCGCAAAATCGAGAAGGTGCTTCTTGGCATCCTCGGCAAGATCGAAGAGCGCCTTGGAGCGCTCGTAGCCGATCTTCTCTTCCAGCTCTTCCGGCCACCAGCGCTGACCGGTGCCGAGCTGCCCGCCATTGCGTCCGGAGGCGCCGTCGCCGAGCCTGGCCGCCTCGATGAGCGTCACTGAAACGCCGGCCCTGGCGAGATGATAGGCGGCCTGCAGGCCCGTGTAACCGCCGCCGATGACCGCGACGTCGCACTGCCTGGAGCCGTCGAGCGCCGGATAGTCCGGGCGCTCGCCGACGGTCGCCTGGTACCAGGACAGGCCGGGCGCGATGGGGCTTTGCCAAATCTCCTCGGTCATGGCGGCCCCTTATACGTTCAGAAGGAGGAATTCCCGCTCCCAGGGGCTGATCACCTGCATGAAGGTTTCGAATTCACCCCGCTTCACGCCGGCATAGAGGCCGATGAATTCCTTGCCGAAGACCTCCTCGAAGGCCGGCTCGTCTTCCAGCAGCGCCACGGCTTCCAGAAGGCCGCGCGGCAGGTCGATCGAGCCTTCGTTGGCCGCATCCTCCGTCGGCGCCGTCGGCTCGATCTCCTTCATGATGCCGAGCAGGCCGGAGGCGAGCGAGGCGGCAAGCGCCAGATAGGGATTGGCATCCGAACTCGGCAGGCGGTTTTCCACGCGCCGTGCCTGCGGATCGGAGACCGGCACGCGGAAGGCCGTCGTGCGGTTGTCGTAGCCCCAGGCATTGTTGACCGGGCAGGACATGTCCGGCTGCAGGCGCCGGTAGGAATTCACATAGGGCGCCAGCATGGCAAGCGCGCTCGGCACGTATTTCTGCATGCCGCCGATGAAATGGAAGAATTCCTTCGAGGCCGAACCGTCATTGCTGGAAAAGACGTTTTTGCCCGTCTCGATATCGACGACGGACTGGTGGATATGCATCGCCGAACCCGGCTGGCCCTGCATCGGCTTGGCCATGAAGGTGGCGTAGATATTGTGCTTCAGCGCCGCCTCGCGGATGGTGCGCTTGAACAGGAAGACCTGGTCTGCAAGCTCGATCGGATTGCCGTGGCGCAGGTTGATCTCGAGCTGCGCCGGTCCTTCCTCGTGGATCAGCGTATCGATCTCGAGGCCCTGTTTTTCCGAGAAGTGATAGATGTCGTCGATCAGCTCGTCGAACTCGTTGATGCCGGCGATCGAATAACCCTGGCCGCCGAGGATCGAGCGGCCCGAACGGCCCTTCGGCGGATGCAGCGGATAATCCGGGTCGTCGTTCATGGCCACGAGATAGAACTCGATTTCCGGCGCCACGATCGGTTTCCAGCCGCGCTGCGCATAGAGGCTGAGGATACGCTTCAGCACGTTGCGCGGCGTATAGGGCACTTCCTGCCCTTCGGAATTGACGATGTCGCAGATGACCTGCGCGGTCGGGTCGGTCTCCCAAGGCACGACGGAGAGCGTGGAAAGATCCGGCACCAGCTTCAGGTCGCTGTCGCGCGGCTCGTAGCGGAAGCTCTCGGTTTCTTCAGGATATTCGCCCGATATCGTGTGGCGGTAAATCGCCGAAGGCAGGGCGAGCGACGTGTTGGAGGTGAACTTGGAGGTCGGCATCATCTTGCCGCGCGGCACCCCGGCAAGATCGGGGGTGATGCATTCGATGTCTTCGATCCCGCGTGCCCTCAGCCACTGTGCCGCTTCCTTCCAGTCTGCAACACCACGCGAGGATCCGGGATCAGGGGGGATTTTCGGCGAGGCAGGCACGTTTCTGGCAGGCTTCAGCGTCGTCTTTTTTGGGGACATGACACACCGGTTTGCGTTGATCGTAACGCCATCATAACCGGAGTTTGGCAATTGGCGAGGGGGTGGAAGGCGTTGACATCGGCCCTCCGATGGAAAAAGAAGGCGCGGATTTCAGTAGGGAAAACGGATTTTGCAGCGCAAGAGCGATGTGATCGTCATCGGGGCGGGTGCCGCGGGCATGATGTGCGCGATCCGCGCCGGTCAGCGCGGCCGTTCCGTCACCGTGCTCGACCATGCCCGCGCGCCGGGCGAGAAGATCCGCATCTCCGGCGGCGGCCGCTGCAATTTCACCAATATCAATGCCGGCCCGAAGAACTTCCTTTCCGCCAACCCGCATTTCTGCAAGTCGGCGCTTGCCCGCTTCACCCCGGCGGATTTCATCGCCATGGTCGATCGCCACGGGATCGCCTGGCATGAAAAGACGCTCGGCCAGCTTTTCTGCGACAACAGCGCCAAGGACATCATCTACATGCTTCTCGACGAGATGCGCGCGGCCGGTGCCGCCTGGCATCTCGGCGTCGAGATATCGGGCGTCGAAAAGACCGACGGCGGCTTCCGGGTCTCGACGTCGGAAGGCCTTTTCGAAGCCTCCTCGCTCGTCATCGCATCGGGCGGAAAATCCATTCCCAAAATGGGCGCGACCGGCTTTGCCTATCGCATTGCCGAGCAGTTCTGTCTTGCGCTGACCGAAACGCGCCCCGCCCTTGTGCCGCTCACCCTCGACCCGGTCCTGCTTGAAAGCATCGCTGCCCTGTCGGGCATTTCCGCCCCCGCCGAGATCCGCCACGGCAAGACCGCGTTCCGCGAAGCGCTGCTCTTCACCCACCGGGGCTTGAGCGGCCCCGCCATCCTGCAGATTTCCTCCTACTGGCGCGAAGGCGACGCGATCACCGTCGATATCGAACCGGAGATCGACCTCGCCGCGCATCTGAAGAGGGCGAAACAGGCAAACGGGCGCCAGTCGGCGCAGACCGCGCTCGGCGAAATCCTGCCGAAACGGCTGGCGCAATATATTGTCGAGCGTGAGGGCGTCAGCGGCAACATGGCCGACCTTTCCGACAAGCTTCTGGGCCGGCTTGCCGAGGCGGCACAGAACTGGTCGCTTCGCCCGTCCGGTTCGGAAGGCTATCGCACGGCCGAAGTCACGCTCGGCGGCATCGACACGACCGCGCTCGATTCGCGCAGCATGCAGGCCAAGGCCGTCCCCGGCCTCTATTTCATCGGTGAATGCGTCGATGTGACCGGCTGGCTCGGCGGCTATAACTTCCAGTGGGCCTGGGCGTCGGGCTTTGCCGCTGGTGAGGCATTGTAAACGCTAATATTGGTAGACGTGAAACCTTTTGGCGGATTCAAGACTTCTTAAGATTGGCTGCGCCATCCTGTCTCAATGGCAGGTTGGCAAAGTCGTTCCTAAATTAAGCTTTACCGGCAAGCCGTTTTGATGGATTGTTGCGTATAGACAAGAAGTGAGGTTTCGCAATGAACAGAAACACTCGACGCGCCCGCGCCATTGCAATTGCCCAGGCAAAGCCTGATACGAAGCTCGTAACCCTGCGTTATCTGATGCTCGCCGCTGGTGCAACCGCCGCCAGCATTGCTGTTCTTCTTTCCCACTTCATCTGATTTTTCCGCAGCTTGAAATGGAAGTTTTCGGTCTCGCGACCGACCTATCGCGATGCCATTGCGCGCAATTTGCAACTATTGTGCGATCAAGGCTAACGCCGCCTCACCGCTTATCCGAAAATTAATATCTAATCTGACACATTGTAGACGAATATTTGGGTGTTTCCGGCCTCGCCGGAAATGAGCAGGCAATGATTGCCGCCCGTTCCTGGGTTTCCCAACTGTCAGTAGATCAGCTCGATATGCACCCGGCTGGCGCCAGAAGGCTGCCGGCGGGAGGAGTGGTGTATGAAAGGCACGGCGCGCCATGTTCATTGACAAGATTCTTTCTCGTTTCAAGATTCAGACCAAGGTTCTGATTTTTGTACTGCCATTCGTCATCACCATTTCCGCCGTCGGCCTGACCGGCCTCTATGCCTCCGGTCTGCTGCAGGGCCGCATGGAGATTTCCAACAGCGTTCTCCAGTCGCTGAGTGGCTTCAAGGATCTCTACGCCTCGATGGACGACTTCCTGCAGACCACCAACGAGCAGGCGCGCGACAAGCTCTATGCGGACATCAAGGCGCAGGGACAGACGCTGGACGCCACCATGGCGCAGATCGGCGACAATTCCGGCCATGACAACCTGCAATCGGCAATCGAGGGAACGAACGGCATTTCCGACACCGTCGGCAAGCTCTGGACCCTGCACGAGCAGGAAGTGGCGCTGCGCAAGCAGATCGACGACGCCCAGAAGGTCATGATCACCAACCGCTTCAACGTCAGCTATGACGCCAAGCAGCTGGAAGAAAACATCCGCACCGACGAGGGCAATGCGACGGCGACGCTGCGCGCCGCCGACCGTCTGCTGAAGGGCGGCGACACGCTGGCAAACGCCATGAACGATTTCGGCAAGGCGCAGACGCCGGCCGACAAGCTGAAAGCCGTGACCGATGCGCTTCCCGGCATCATCAAGGCCCAGCGCATGATCGAAATCTCCGTGCCGCAGAACCAGAAGAGCATGACCCAGTCGATGGCACAGACCGTCAACGACCTGAAGGCTCAGGCGGCGGCACCCGATGCCGGCACGGATGAGGGCGTTGCCAATCTCGGCCGTCTCGTCTCCCGCTTCCGCCAGATGTCGACCTATACGCAGCTCACCGCCACGCAGATGATGCGCGAGGCAACGACGACCTTCGTCGAGCTCGACAGCCGCATCGCCCAGACCAACTCGGTTCTGGAGGATACGCGTCGCCTCGAAAGCTCCATCTACTCGCTGCAGCTCGTGCTCGCCGATTTCAACGCCAGGCCGAACAAGGAAAACCGCGTTCGCCTGAACCAGGAAATCGCCACGCTTAACACCATGCTTAACACTCTGCAGGCAAGCGCCAAGGGCATGAACTTCGCCAGCGATATCGTCGATGCGATCACGCCCGCTCTCACCTCGATGGACAAGGGCGCGCAGAGCCTCGTCGATGTGATCGATCAGCGCACGGCCGATTACGTTGCCGCACGCCAGCAGCTCGACGGCGTCTGGGGCCAGCTCACCAGCTTTGCCGAAGAGCAGAAGCAGACTGCCGGCACGGAACGCGATCAGGCCAACAGCATTTCCGTCGGCACGACCGCGCTCGGCATCCTGGTCTCCATCGTCGGCGGCATTGCGCTGGTGCTGACGCTGCAGCGGCCGATCGCCCAGATCACCGCCGCCATGCGCCGCATCGCCGAAGGTGCGCTCGACACCAGCATCTCCGGTGAGAAGCGGCATGACGAAATCGGCGACATGGCCCGTGCGCTCGGCATCTTCAAGGAAAATGCCATCTCCAAGATCCGCATCGAGGAGCAGAGCGACGAAGAGCGCCAGGCCGCCGAACACGAGCGCCAGCGCAACGATGCCGAAAAGCGCGAGATGGACCGCCAGATCGAATTTGCCGTCAACCAGCTCGCCGCCGGTCTGGAGCGCATGTCGCAGGGCGACATCTCGACGACGATCGATACGCCCTTCATCGGCCGCCTCGAGCAGCTGCGTCAGGATTTCAACGGTTCGATGATGCGCCTGCAGGCGACGATGAGCCAGATCCGCGACAACGTGCAGATGATCCAGGGCAACGGCAACCAGATGGCCCAGTCCGCCGAGGACCTCTCCAAGCGTACCGAGCAGCAGGCCGCGTCGCTGGAAGAAACCGCCGCAGCCGTCGATCAGATCACCGTCACGGTCCGCTCGTCCGCCGAGCGTGCCAAGGATGCCGACCAGATCGTCCGCCAGGCCAAGCGCAGCGCCGACGATTCCGCCGTCGTCGTCAACAACGCGATCGACGCCATGGGCCGGATCGAGGAAGCTTCGCGCCAGATCGAGCAGATCATCGGCGTCATCGACGAGATCGCCTTCCAGACCAACCTGCTGGCACTCAACGCCGGCATCGAGGCGGCGCGTGCCGGTGAAGCCGGCAAGGGCTTCGCGGTCGTTGCCATGGAAGTCCGTGAGCTTGCCCAGCGCTCCGCCGCTGCCGCGCAGGAGATCAAGGGCCTCATCAACAAATCCACCAACGAGGTCAATTCCGGCTCGCAGTTCGTACAGGAAACCGGCACGGTTCTCGCCAAGATCAGCGCCCAGATCGTCACGATCAGCCAGCATGTCGAAATGATCGCCCGTGCCAGCCACGACCAGTCGAGCGCGCTGCAGGAAGTCAACTCCACCGTCAACCAGATGGACCAGATGACCCAGCAGAACGCCGCGATGGTGGAAGAAACCACGGCCGCGAGCCGCGAGCTGGCAAACGAGGCGGATGCGCTGCTGCACCTCGTGCGGCAGTTCAAGATCGATGGCGACAGCGACATGCAGGTCTATCGCGCTGCCTGACCCGAACATCATCTTCATCGAAGCAGTGAAATGGCCCCGCGTTCGGGGCCATTTTTTATGGCGACATAAATCACGCAATGATTGCAGAAAAATTGCAATGATTGAAAATTCTGTGCCGCGTTCGCAGCGACGTGCCGCAAAAGGGCATGTCTTGTGGCGCCTGCAGGCATGGAATGCCCGGCTGGCAAAGGCGTTAAGAGAAAATTTTCCTTAACGTTTTTCCGTTAACCTAGCTTTGGTTGTATTCGCCGGAGGTTTTGATGCCGCGTTTCTTTTCGACATCCATCGTGCGCCAGATCGTTGCGATCACGCTGCTTCTGCTTGCCGTCAGCACCGCTGCGATTGTCGGCGTGACCTATTACAATCTCGGCAGTTACGTCATGGATAGCGCGGTCTCCGACGCCAAGGACGCGAGCCGCTCGATGGCGGTGCTCTATGGCGCAAGCGATGCCGGTGTCCGCATCGATGTGAAGGACAACGTGCTGTCCGGCGTCACCGAGGACAAGATCCCCAGCTTTGCCGATTATTCGCTGGTTGACCGCACGGCGCAGTCGATCGCCGGCGTCGCCACCATATTCGAAAAGCAGGGCGCCGATTATGTCCGCGTCTCCACCAACCTGAAGAAGGAAAACGGCGATCGCGCCGTCGGCACCAAGCTCGCCGCCGATCATCCCGCCCAGCCCGTGCTGGCGCAGGGCAACGCCTATTACGGTCCGGCAGACCTCTTCGGCCGCAAGTTCATGACGGGCTATTTCCCGGTCAAGAACCCGTCGGGCGCCACGATCGGCATCCTCTTCATCGGCATACCCATGGAAGTCTATTACGAGCGCATGAACCAGCTGCAGACCCTGGTTCTGAGCGTCGGCGCGGTAGTGATGCTGCTCGTCGGTGTGCTCGCCTTCTTTGCGATCCGCCGCTCCGTAAAGCCGATGCAGGCGCTGACGTCGAGCGTGCATGCCATTTCGTCCGGCGATCTCGTCAGCGCCGTCCCCTGCGTCGACAAGAAGAACGAATTCGGCGAGATCGGCCGCGCGCTTGCTCTCTTCCGCGACGGCGCGGCAGCCCGCCAGGAGCTCGAAACGCAGGCCGCCGAACAGCGTGCCCTCAACGATGCCGAGCGAAGCCGCAACGACGCCGAAAAGCGCACGCTGGACGGCCAGATCGATTTCGCCGTCAACCAGCTTGCGGCCGGTCTCGGGCGCCTGTCGCAGGGCGATGTCTCGCAGACCATCGAAACGCCCTTCGTCGGCCGCCTCGAACAGCTGCGGATCGATTTCAACTGTTCGCTCGAGCGCCTTCAGGATACGCTGACCCGCATCCGGGCGAGCGCCGCCTCGATCCAGCGCAACAGCGGCTCGGTCTCGGCCTCGGCGGACGAGCTTTCCAAGCGCACGGAATCCCAGGCCGCAAGCCTGGAGGAAACCGCCGCCGCCGTTGAGGAAATCACCGTCACCGTCCGCTCGTCGGCCGAACGCGCCCATGAGGCAAACAACGTGGTGGCCGCAACCAAGCGCACGGCCGACAGTTCCGGCACTGTCGTCGGTGACGCGGTCGCCGCCATGGGCCGTATCGAAGACGCCTCGCAGCGCATCGAACAGATCATCGTCGTCATCGACGACATTGCCTTCCAGACCAACCTCCTGGCGCTGAATGCCGGTGTCGAAGCGGCCCGCGCCGGTGAAGCCGGCAAGGGCTTTGCCGTCGTTGCCCAGGAAGTCCGTGAGCTTGCCCAGCGCTCGGCCAATGCCGCCAAGGAGATCAAGGCGCTCATCGAACAGTCGACCCGCGAAGTGAATGCCGGTTCCGAACTGGTGCAGAAGACCGGCAGCGTACTCGCCTCGATCAGCCACGAGATCATCGCGATCAGCGGCCATGTCGAAACCATAGCCACCGCAAGCCGCGACCAGTCGGCCGCCCTTCAGGACGTCAACAGCTCCGTCAACGCCATGGACCAGATGACCCAGAAGAACGCGTCGATGGTGGCCGAAGCCACGCAGGCAAGCCGCCAGCTGGCGGAAGAGGCCGACATGCTGATGGCGCTCATCGACCAGTTCCGCCTTGCCGGAACGCCTGCCGCTCAGGGTCGTGCGCGGCAGGCGGCCTGAGCTGCGCATCGGTCTTCGCCGGGCCGCGCCTTCGCGCGGCCGGCGCTCGCGCCTGCCGGCGATGTCAGCCAGGCGACGAAGCGTGTCGGATAGCTGCTGCCGGCCTCGTTGTAGAAGGCGTCTTCTTCCTTCATCCGCTCACGCGCCGTGGACGGCGGGCACAGGCCTGCGCGTTGCATCCGGCTGCCGATCGAGGCGATTATGAAAAAGTCGATCATCACGATGTCCTTTCGTTTCGTGGACATCGATTGATCTACACATCAAAATTCGCTTTCTGAACAGGCAAGATCCCGCTATGTTTTTCACTCATGAAAAACAGCAATTGGGATTCCTATCAGCTTTTCCTGCAGGTTGCCCGCACCGGCGGGCTGACGGGTGCGAGTGCCGCCACTGATTTGAGCCCGGCGACGATCGGCCGGCGCATGCTCGACCTGGAGCAGGAACTCGCTCGCACGCTCTTTCACCGCAGCCAGACCGGCTACCGCCTGACGGCCGATGGGCAGACGCTCGTCGACCATTTGCTGGAAATGGAGGCGGCCGCCCGCAAGGTCGAAGCGTGGCGGCAATCCTCCGAGCGGGGCGTCACCGTCAGGATCACAGCCGGCACATGGATCTCCTGGTTGCTGACCGAGAATTTTTCGGCGATCCGCATGCCGGCCGATACGTTCGCCATCTCCCTGACGATCGGGGAAGCGCGCGCGAATCTGAACTACCGCGAAAGCGACATCGGCATCCGCGCCTTCGAGCCGGAGGAAAGCAATCTCGCCGCCCGCCTGCTCGGCGAAGTCGCCTATGCCGTCTACATCAGGCGCAACGCCGGCCAGGACGACAACAGATGGATCGCCGTCGGTGAGGAGGATGCCATCTCTTCCTATCTGCGCTGGCCCTACAGGCAGGCCGGGTCCGCCATCGTCGCAACCGTCAATCGCCCGCGCTCGCTGCCGGATCTCGTGCGGGCGGGGGCGGGAAAGGCCGTGTTGCCCTGTTTCGTCGGCGACCTCGATCCCGAACTCGAACGCTGCGGCGGCGAGCTGCCGGAACTGCGCCACCGTCAATGGATCGTCATGAATGCCGAGGATCGACACCGCCCGGAAATCCGCACCGTTGCCGACCGGATGACGAAACTCCTGAAAAGCTATACCGACCTCTTTGCCGGCAAACGCGCCAGCCGCGGCTAGCTCGAAAGGCGCTACGGCATCAGCCGGCGCACCAGCCCCACCTGGCTGTTCACGCCGAGCTTCGAATAGATGTTCTTCAGATGCGAGCGCGCGGTTTCGTAGCTCACATCGTTCGTTCGGGCCACTTCGCGCAGCGACAGGCCGGCCGCAATGCCGGCGGCGATCCGCATTTCCGCTGCCGTCAGCTGGTCGATGCGGGGCAGGGCGTCGTTGAGATCGGGGCGCAGCGGCAGGCTTGTCCGCTCGATGATCATCGCCACCGTCGGACCTTCGAGAAATTCGGTGATGAAATCCGACTGCATCTTCACCAGCGTGCATTTGAAACTGGTGTTCTTCGTCCTGATCAGCGTGCTGGCCGGCGAAACTGCCTGCAGGCGATGGCGCAGCAGGGCCGACAGGCGGGAGGCAAGCTCGCCGTCGTCGATCATGATCCGCCCGGTCGACGTCACGCCGATCGCTTCGCCCTCGGCGATCATCCGTTCGGCCGCGCCGTTGATGGAGCGAATGGCCTGATCCTCGCCGATATAGACGATGCCGACGCCGATCGCATCGAAAAGCGCCAGCCCGTTTTCATTGTGGTGCGGATCGCTGTGTTCGCGGCGGATGAAATCGAAGGCGCGACGCAGATGCGGCGCCAGATCGCTGAGAAGTTCGGCGTTGCCGCGATTGAAATCCGGATCGGAAGACGACGTCAGCGTCGAAAGATTGAAGGAGCGCCCGCGCTCGCGCATGATCGTCACGCCGACGCTGCTCTCGCAGCCGATCCAGCGAAGGTAATCGTTGTAGAATTCCGTCTTCTGCAGCTGATCGTGCGGCAGCATCTGGTCGGCGATCACGCCAAGGCCGATCGGCCGGGTGGCGGCGCGGGGCATCCAGGGATTGATGGACGCATAGTAGCGGTTATAGGCCTCGGTTTCCTTTTCCGCCAGACCGGACGACAGGGAGAGACCGCCGGTGCGCGCCACGGCGTCGTGGAAGAACAGCGTCGATTTGGCATCCGGCATCGTCGCGGTGAGGACGTCGAGGAAGGCTTGCCACGTCGTCTCGCCAAAAAGCGCGCCGTAGATAAGATCGGTCAGAACTTCGAGTTTTGCGTGCGGCGAACCGGGCATATGCAGTTCCGTTCGAATATGCACTCAATTATGCCGCGACTCCGCCGTGGTGACAATTGCGTCAAATAGCGTAGGCCCGGTGGAATACACCACCGGGCCTCTACCCTCAGTTTCTGTGGGCGACGATGACAGGGATCAGAAGATCGCCCCAGTTGCCGTCGCCGCCATGATGCCGGGCGGAGCGCACCAGCTCGACCGAAACACCGGAATCGACCGCTTTCATGACCGACTGGTTGAGCCTGTGCAGGTCGTTGGCGAGCATGCGGATCACGCTCTGCTGGTTGTCGGTCATGCTGCTTGCCTGCTCTTCCGTCCGTTCGCGGACGCGTGCGATGGATGCCATATCGGTTCCTCCTCTATTCGGCAGCCGGTTTGAATTGAGCCTGTTCGGTCGATTCCCGCATGGCCGTGGTCGAGGCGCGGCCGCCCGTTATCGCCAGTGACACGGCGTCGAAATAGCCGGTGCCGACTTCACGCTGATGTTTGGTGGCGGTGTAGCCATGCGGCTCGGCGGCGAATTCCGCCTGCTGCAGTTCGCAATAGGCCGCCATCTGCCGCTCGCGATAGCCGCGGGCAAGTTCATACATCCCGTAGTTCAGCTGGTGGAAGCCGGCGAGCGTGATGAACTGGAACTTGTAGCCCATGGCTCCGAGCTCGCGCTGGAACTTCGCGATGGTCGCGTCGTCGAGGTTCTTCTTCCAGTTGAAGGAGGGCGAGCAATTATAGGCGAGAAGCTTGCCGGGATGCGCCCTGTGGACGCCTTCGGCAAAACGCCGCGCCTGTTCCAGGTCCGGTTTCGACGTTTCGCACCAGATGAGGTCGCAATGGCTGGCATAGGCGACGGCGCGTGCGATACAGGGCTCCAGCCCGCTGCGCACCCGGTAGAAGCCTTCGACCGTGCGGCCGGCATCGTAATCGACGAAGGGCTGGTCGCGCTCGTCGATGTCGGACGTCAGAAGTTTCGCCGCCTCCGCATCGGTGCGGGCGATGACGAGCGTCGGCACGCCCATGATATCGGCCGCAAGCCGCGCCGCGTCGAGATTGCGGATATGGGCGGCGGTCGGGATCAGCACCTTGCCGCCGAGATGGCCGCACTTCTTCTCCGCTGCCAGCTGGTCCTCGAAGTGAACCCCGGCCGCCCCCGCCTCGATATAGGCCTTCATGATCTCGAAAGCGTTGAGAGGCCCGCCGAAACCGGCCTCGGCATCGGCGACGATGGGCGCAAACCAGGTTTCGACCGAGAGCCCGCTGCCTTCGGACTTTTCGATCTGGTCGGCGCGCTGCAGCGTTCGGTTGATGCGTCTGGCAAGCTCCGGCCCGGCATTGGCGGGATAGAGCGATTGGTCCGGATACATCGCCGATGCCGTGTTGGCGTCGGCGGCGACCTGCCAGCCCGAGAGGTAGATCGCCTTCAGCCCGGCGCGCACCATCTGCATGGCCTGGTTGCCGGAGAGCGCCCCGAGCGCGTTGACGAACGTCTCCTCGTGCAGAAGCCGCCAGAGCCGCGCGGCCCCCATTTCGGCAAGCGTATGGCTGAGCGTCACCGAGCCGCGCAGCCGCTCGACATCCTCTGCCGAATAGGGCCGCTCGATGCCGTCGAAACGTCCGTCCGGTGCGTTGCGGATGAGTTTGTAAAAATCTGTCATGCCAATCTCCTCTTTGGCGTCCAATGTTTGAGCGCTGATGACAGAGTTTACAAATCCGGGCGAATGATCCAGAAAAACCTTTGATTTCAGGAGAGAAAAGAGGTTAGGATGAGGAGGATTTACAGGCTGGTTCTGTCATTTTGTAAAATATTGTAAATCGCGCGGTGTAAAGGATGTGATATGGCGGAGCGGAAGATATTTGCGGGGCCGAAGGTCAGGCGCATCCGCAATGCGCTGGCGCTGACCCAGACCGCCATGGCGGAAGCACTGGAGATTTCGCCTTCCTATCTCAATCTCATCGAGCGCAATCAGCGGCCGCTGACGGTGCAATTGCTGCTGAAACTCTCCGCCGTCTATCGCATCGACCTCGACGAACTGCAGGGCGAAACTGCCGGCAGCCTCGGCCAGCTGAAGGAAGTGTTCGCCGATCCCCTTCTGTCGGGCGAATTGCCGGGAGATCAGGAACTGGTCGAGGTGGCCGATGCCGCGCCGAATGCGGCCGGCGGCATGATCAAGCTCTACCGCGCCTACAGGGAACAGGCCATGCGGCTTTCCGACCTGACGGCCCTGATGGCAGGCGAGGGGCCTGCGCCTGTCGCTCCCGGCCGCCTGCCGCTGGATGAAGTGCGGGAGGCGCTGGAGCGCCGCTCCGCCTATTTCGCCAATATCGAGGCGGCGGCGGAACGCTTCGCCAGCGGACTTGCCGCCGGCGCCGGCCTGAAGGATTGGCTGAAGAGCGAACGCGGCATCAATGTGAGAGTTCTGCCCGTCCATGTCATGCCGGATCTTCGCCGCCGCTTCGATCGTCATTCGATGCGCCTTTTCCTGTCGGAACGGCTTTCGCCGGCCGACCAGGCGCAGGAAATCGCGATCGAAGTGGCAAGGCTCGCCCTCAGGCCGGAGATCGAAGCCGCGCTTGACGAATTGCCTTTGTCATCGGACGAGGGGCGGCGCCTCGCCCGTTTCGAGCTGACGCGCAATGCGGCGCTGGCCCTGTTGATGCCTTATGGCGCCTTTCTTCTTGCCGCGCAGAATTGCCGCTATGACATCGATCTCATCCGCGCCCGCTTCGCGGTCTCCTTTGCCCAGGCGGGATGGCGCCTTGTCATGCTGCAGCGCCCCGGTGCTTCCGGCATTCCCTTCTTCTGCATGGAGATCGATGCCGCCGGCCATGTCGTCAGGAGGGCAGGTGCTCAGGGTTTTCCGCAGGCGCGTTTCGGCGGAAACTGTCCCAAGCTCAATGTGCACGCAGCCTTTCTCGAACCGGGCAGGGTGCTGGCCGAGACGGTCGCCATGCCTGATGGCGCAACCTTCCTCACGGTTGCGCGCGCTCTCGAAGGCCCGATCGTCGAATTTGGCGAAAGGGCACGGCGCACGGCTCTCCTGCTCGGTTGCGATGCCGCGCTCAGGGACAGCCTGGTCTACGGCCGAAGCGAGCTTTCGCCGGTGGCGATCGGCCCCGCCTGCCGCCTTTGCGAGAGGCGCGGCTGCCTTTCGCGGGCCGAGCCGCCGCTGACGCGCCCGCTTGCGCTGGACGAGGCCGCCGCCGGCCTCGGAGCCTTCGATTTTCAGTGATTGTGAAATGATTGACACTGCAGGATTTTACGCTTGTAGGCTCCGAAATTCCTTTCTAGTCTGCTGTTAAACCAGAGGGAACGAAGAGGTGTCCGGGGGCGCGATACCTTTACAAACAGGAGATACCATGAGGTCAAGAAAAGCCAACCTGACGGCAATCGCCGTCATCGCTCTCCTCGCCGCTGCGCCGGCCTTCGCCCAGGAGCGCGTCGTCAATGTCTACAACTGGTCCGATTATATCGACGACAGCATTCTTGCCGATTTCACCAAGGAAACCGGCATCAAGGTTGTCTATGACACGTTCGACTCGAACGAGACCGTGGAAACCAAGCTGCTTGCCGGTGGCACGGGTTATGACGTCGTTGTCCCGACCGCCGACTTCCTGCAGCGCCAGATCCAGGCCGGCGTCTTCCAGAAGCTCGACAAGTCCAAGCTGCCGAACCTTTCCAACATGTGGGATGTGATCCAGCAGCGCACCGGCGAGTATGATCCGGGCAACGAATATGCCGTCGACTACATGTGGGGCACGGACGGTATCGGCTACAACGTCAAGAAGGTCGCCGAAATCCTCGGCCCCGATGCCAAGCCGGGTCTCGAAGTGATCTTCGATCCGAAAGTCGCCGAAAAGTTCAAGGACTGCGGCATCTACGTGCTCGACACGCCGAAGGACGTGATGACGACCGCACTGCGTTATCTCGGCCTCGACCCCAACTCGACCAAGCCGGAGGATTTCCAGAAGGTCGAGGAACTGCTGACGGCCGTCCGCCCCTATATCCGCAAGTTCCACTCCTCCGAATATATCAATGCGCTCGCCAACGGCGACATCTGCATCGCCTTCGGCTATTCCGGCGACATGCTGCAGGCCCGCGACCGCGCGGCCGAAGCCAATAACGGCGTCGAGGTGAACTACTCGATCCCGGCGCAGGGCGCGCAGATGTGGTTCGACATGATGGCGATCCCCGCCGACGCGCCGCATGTGGCCGAAGCGCATGAATTCCTGAACTACATGATGAAGCCTGAGGTCATCGCCAAGGCGAGCGACTTCACCTTCTACGCCAACGGCAACAAGGCTTCGCAGCAGTTCGTCAGCAAGGATGTGCTGGAAGACCCGGCGATCTATCCGACGGATGAGGTGATGAAGGGCCTCTTCACGGTGCGGCCGTGGGACCCGAAGACCCAGCGCACGGCGACGCGAATCTGGACGAAAGTCGTCACTGGCCAGTAAGTCGATGCCAGGCCCGGACGGAAACGTCCGGGCCTTTTAATTCCCGGCCCGGGTGGAGGCCGGCTGAAACCTTGTCTTTCGGGGAATTATATGAAGTCTCTCGGCAATATCCGCCGCGCATTCGCGCCCTGGACCGATCCGTCTGCGAAACCCTTCATTGCCTTCAGGAACGTCACCAAGCGCTTCGGCGATTTTACCGCCGTCAACGATTTGTCGCTGAACATCTATCACCGCGAATTCTTCGCGCTGCTCGGCGCTTCCGGCTGCGGCAAGTCCACGCTGCTGCGCATGCTTGCCGGCTTCGAACAGCCGACATCGGGCGAGATCGTGCTCGACGGCACCGACCTTGCCGGTACGCCGCCCTACAAGCGGCCCGTCAACATGATGTTCCAGTCCTACGCCCTTTTCCCGCACATGACGGTCGAGAAGAACATCGCCTTCGGCCTCAGGCAGGACGGCATGCCGAAGGACGAGATCACCGAGCGCGTATCGCAGATGCTGAAGCTCGTGAAACTCGAGCAGTTCGCCGCGCGCAAGCCGAACCAGCTTTCCGGCGGCCAGCGCCAGCGCGTGGCGCTCGCCCGTTCGCTCGCCAAGCGTCCGAAAGTCTTGCTGCTCGACGAACCGCTCGGCGCGCTCGACAAGAAGCTGCGCGAGGAAACCCAGTTCGAGCTGATGGACCTGCAGCAGAACCTCGGCCTCACCTTCGTCGTCGTCACCCACGACCAGGAGGAGGCGATGACCATGGCCGACCGCATCGCCGTCATGAGCCACGGCAAGGTGGTGCAGGTCGCGACCCCTGCCGAAATCTACGAAGCGCCGAATTCCCGTTTCGTGGCCGACTTCATCGGCGACGTGAACATTTTCGACGGCAAGGTGGCCGCATCCGGAAACGGCTCGGTCGAGATCGCCGTCGAAAGCGGCTTTTCGATCCGCATCGCCACCTCCGAAACGCCTGCCGTCGGCAGCAGCGTCGGTTTTGCCATTCGCCCGGAAAAGATCCGCGTGACGCGCGCCGCCCCTGCCAACGCATCGGCCAATGCCGCCAAGGGCGAGATCTGGGATATCGCCTATCTCGGCGATATGACCGTCTTCCATATCAGGCTGCCGAGCGGCAAGTTCGTCAGGGCATCCTCCCTCAACGCCCAGCGTTCCGTCGACGACCCCTTCACCTACGATCAGGAAGTCTGGGTCTCCTTCGACGAAGATGGCGGCGTGCTGCTGAAGGATTGAGTCTATGGAAACTGTCGCTTCCCGCTTCTACAGCCGTCTCGTCATCATCGTTCCCTATGCCTGGCTGCTGCTCTTTTTCCTGGCGCCCTTCTTCATCGTCTTTCGCATTTCGCTGTCGACGACGGCGATCGCCATTCCGCCCTATGAGCCGGTCTTCTCGCTTGCCGACGGCTGGAGCGGCTTCTGGGCCAAGGTGGCGACCTTCTCCTTCGACAATTACGGCTACCTGACCGACGACCCGCTCTACTTCAACGCCTATGTCTCGAGCGTCGTCATCGCGGCGATTTCCACCTTCCTGATGCTCTTGATCGCCTATCCGATCGCCTACGGCATGGCGCAGGCGCCGCGCACCATCCGCCCGACGCTGTTGATGCTCGTCATCCTGCCCTTCTGGACGAGCTTCCTGATCCGCGTCTATTCGTGGATCGCCATCCTGAAGCCGGAAGGGCTCTTGAACCAGCTTCTCCTGTCGCTGCATGTCATCGACAGCCCGCTGATCATCCTCAACACCACGACGGCCGTCTATATCGGCATCGTCTATTCCTATCTTCCCTTCATGGTGCTGCCGCTCTATTCGGCGCTCGAAAAGATGGACGGCACGCTGATCGAGGCCGCGCAGGATCTCGGCTGCACGCCGATCCAGGCCTTCTGGCGCGTCACCTTCCCGCTGTCGATCCCCGGTGTGATTGCCGGCTGCATGCTGGTGTTCATTCCCGCCGTCGGCGAATTCGTCATCCCCGACCTGCTCGGCGGTTCGCAGACGCTGATGATCGGCAAGACGCTCTGGAACGAATTCAACGCCAACCGCGACTGGCCGGTCTCCTCGGCGGTGGCAACCATCCTGCTGCTGATCCTGGTGATCCCGATCGTCTTCTTCCAGAACGCGCAGGCCAAGGCCGAAGAGCGGGGGAAATAAGTCATGCTGAGATGGACCCGCTTCAACATCATTTCCGTCGTGCTCGGCTTTGCCTTCCTCTATCTGCCGATCGTGCTTCTGGTGGTCTTCTCCTTCAACGAATCGAAGCTCGTCACCGTCTGGGGCGGCTTCTCCACCAAGTGGTATGTCTCGCTTCTGTCGAACCAGGCGCTGCTCGATGCCGCCTGGGTGACGATCCGTGTCGGCCTGCTGTCGGCCACGTTCGCGACCATCCTCGGCACGATGGCGGCGCTGACGCTGGTGCGCTACACACGCTTCCGCGGCCGCATGCTGTTTTCGGGCATGGTCTATGCGCCGCTTGTCATGCCTGACGTCATCACCGGCCTGTCGCTGCTGCTGCTCTTCGTGGCAATCGGCCTCGATCGCGGTTTCTGGACGATCACGCTCGCGCATACGACGCTGACCATGTGTTTCGTCGCCGTCGTCGTGCAGTCGCGGCTCCTGAGCTTCGACCAGTCGATCGAGGAAGCGGCGCAGGATCTCGGTGCACCACCGGTGCGCACCTTCTTCGAAATCACCCTGCCGATCATTTCGCCGGCCGTCTTTTCAGGCTGGATCCTGGCCTTCACCCTGTCGCTGGACGATCTCGTGATTGCGAGCTTCACCTCGGGGCCGGGTGCCACCACGCTGCCGATGAAGATCTACAGCCAGGTGCGCCTTGGCGTAACGCCTGAAATCAACGCCGTCTGCACCATCCTCATCGCCATCGTCACCGTCGGCGTCATCTGCGCATCCATCATCACCAAGCGCCGGGAACTGCAGCGCGAGCGTGACGAACGGGCTGCCGCGGCAACGGCTTAAAAGCAAGTTCCAGCAAAAGTGCGCAGCGGTTTTGCGTCCGGAATTGCGCCAGACAAAGAGAGCAAGTTCCAGCAAAAGTGCGCAGCGGTTTTGCGCCCGGAATTGCGCCAGACAAAGAGAGCAAGTTCCAGCAAAAGTGCGCAGCGGTTTTGCGTCCGGAATTGCGCCAGACAAAGAAAGCAAGTTCCAGCAAAAGTGCGCAGCGGTTTTGCGTCCGGAATTGCGCCAGACAAAGAGAGCAAGTTCCAGCAAAAGTGCGCAGCGGTTTTGCGTCCGGAATTGCGCGGAAGCCTATGGCTGGCTTTTCGTTGGCGCGTTCAGGAGCGGCACCGGCGAAATCACCGGGTTCGGCCAGGAGCCGCCGATGAAGAAGGGCAGGAGCGGCAGATCGGCCGCTTTCGCGGGATCGGTCGCTTCCAGCGAGCCGGAAAGCGCAAGACCGTTCGATTCGTAGGTGATGACGCCTGAGAGCGAGAGCGTCTGATCGGAGCCGGTAAAGCGCGCGTCATGGATTTCGGCGGTGCCATCGGCAAAGTCGGCCTGGAGATCCAGCCTGTTGAAGGCGAAGGTGCCGTTTGAGGCCGCACTCAGCGAGAAGAACGGCTTCTGGGCGGCCTGTGTGCGGACCTCGGAGACGTTGATGCCCGGAATGGAGCCGGCACTCGTCCAGAATTTCAGCTTGCCCGTTACGTCCGCAAGCCCCGTCGTCCAGATTGCTTTCGGCGTCTGCAGCGAAAGGTCGAGCGAGCCGGTCGCATGCGGCAGCGGCCCCTTGAGCTGCAGCTTTTCCGCAAGCGCGTTGAAATCGGCGTCGCGGATCGAAAGCTGCATCTTGCCGCCGCCATCGAAGTCGCGCCGGGTGGCTTCCAGGTGGACGGTCATCTCGCCGCCCTCGAACTGGCTGTCGCCGATATCGAATTTTGCCTCTTCGCCGGCCACGATCACGCTGGCGCCGACATCGGCAAGCGAAAAGATGCCCATCTGCGCCTGTCGCGCCGACAGCCGCACGTCGAGATCGAGAAGTTGCAGCGGTCCGAGCGGGCTCGGCAGCACAAGGTCGCCGATGCCGCCCGCGGCAAGCCGCAAGGCAAAGGCATCGAGGAACGGCTTGAGGTTCATCTGATCGAAGGCAAGCGTCCCGCCGATCTTCGGCCGCTTGCCGGGCGCCACGGTGAAATCCATCACCCCGGTGGCGCTCGCATCGTTCAGCGTCATGCTGAGATTGTTGAAGCGGAAACCGCCGGACGACGACGTGACATCCGAGGTCATCGACGCGCTCTTCAGCGACTCGATCCCCGGCATCGATTTGCCGGACCATTTCAGCAGGGCAGGCACATCCGGAAAGCTCGCGTTGATATTGCCCGATACGGCAGAAAGGCTCACCATGCTGCCGACGCCCTGGAAGCGTGCCGTCATGAGATTGGAGGTGATCGAGGCCTTCATCTCGGCGTTCTTGCCGCCGAAGACGAGCAGGGGCGCGGCCGAAGAGAAGTCGACCTTCAGATCCTGGCCGTTGAAGCGGGCAATGAGCACGGCCGAAATCGGCCTCGACAGCTTCGCCCAGGCAATATCCGCCGCGACGCCGTCGAAATGATAGACATTGCCCGTCAGCGTGTCGCTGACCGTCAGCGCGCCGTCCTCGACGGTCACGGCGCCGATATCGGCATCAAGTTTCGCAGGAAGAACCTCGGTGCCGTTGTTGTCCTGCGCGCCGGCGATGGCGCGTGCCAGAAGGCCGGCATAGCTCCAGTCGATCAGGCCGTTCTCGTCGCGCGTCAGCGCAAGGTTCGGGCGCAGCAGATGAAATTCGTGGAAGCGGGTGCGCCCGCGCAGCGCGTCGATCAGGCTGAAATCGGCCGAAAGGCTCTCGATGCGGCCAAGCAGCTTGTCACCGCTCCCGCGCGGCTGGCGAATGGTGACGTCGTTGAGCGTGATGCGCGGCGTCGGCCAGAATTCGAGAACCGGCGTGCCCTTGATCTCGGCATGATAGCCCGTCCATTTCGACAGGGCATCCTCGATGCCCGAACGCACGAAGCCGGTGGAGATCAGATAGGGCGCCGCGATGCGGAGCGAGACGAAGAAGGCAAGGCCGGCCAGCAGCACGATGGTGGAGACGCGGGCAAAGGCCGGCAGCCAGCGCGAGGCGGGGCCGATCTTTCTTCGCCATCTGCGGTGTCTTGACGTACCCATGAGCTCTGCCGGAAATTCAGTCGGTTACCCGTTATTCTCTGATTTTGCCGGATATATGAAATGCGGGGTATATGCAAATGCCGCGCATGGTGAAACGCATGGTTGCACACTTTATAATGCAATGCAGCATGATATAACTCCCGCATTGGGAGGAGGATTGAATGCAGGAAAACCAGCCGCTTTGGACACCCACGCAAGACGGGATCGAGAACAGCCCGATTCATGCCTTCATGCAGCGCTGCAACGCGGATTTCGGCCTTGCTTTGAAAGGCTTTGAGGATCTGCATGCCTGGTCGATCGCCGACCGGGAAAATTTCTGGTCGGCCCTCTGGGATTTCTGCGGCGTGAAGGGAGAGCGCGGCGCCGATGTCCTGGTCAATGGCGACCGTATGCTGGAAGCGCGCTTCTTCCCCGGGGCGCGGCTGAACTTTGCGGAAAACCTCTTGAGCGGAAGCGGGGCGGGCGACGCCATTATCTTCCGCGGCGAGGACAAGGTGAGCGATCGCTGGTCGTGGGATCGTCTGCGCGCGCTCGTGTCGCAGCTCCAGCAGGGTTTTCGCGCGCTCGGCGTCGGTGAGGGCGACCGAATTGCCGCCATGATGCCGAACATGCCGGAAACGGTGGCTGCCATGCTGGCGGCAACCTCGATCGGCGCCATCTGGTCGTCCTGCTCGCCCGACTTCGGCGAACAGGGCGTGCTGGACCGTTTCGGCCAGATCACGCCGAAGCTTTTCATCGCCTGCGACGGCTATTGGTATAATGGCAAGCTGCAGGACGTGAAGGCCAAGGTGGCGGCCGTCGCAAGCAGCCTTGGCGTGCCGACCATCGTCGTTCCCTATGCGGGTGACGCCGAAACCGTGGCGCGCGAGACCGAAGGCGGCAAGACGCTTGCCGATTTCGTCGCGCCCTACGCGGCCAAGCCGGTTGAATTCGTGCAGCTGCCCTTTTCCCACCCGGCCTATATCCTGTTTTCCTCGGGGACGACGGGTGTGCCGAAATGCATCGTGCATTCGGCCGGCGGCACGCTGCTCCAGCATCTGAAGGAGCACCGTCTCCATTGCAGCCTGCGGCCGGGAGACAGGCTTTTCTATTTCACCACCTGCGGCTGGATGATGTGGAACTGGCTGGCAAGCGGCCTTGCCTCCGGCGCCACGCTCTGCCTGTTCGACGGCTCGCCCTTTGCGCCCGATGGCAACGTGCTCTTCGACTATGCGGCTCAGGAGAAGTTCGCGATCTTCGGAACCTCGGCCAAATATATCGACGCGGTGCGCAAAAGCGGACTGGCGCCGCGCCTCAGCCATGACCTGTCGAGCCTGCGGCTGATTACCTCCACCGGTTCGCCGCTGTCGCCGGAAGGCTTCAGCTTTGTCTACGAAGGTATCAAGCAAGACGTCCAGCTCGCCTCGATATCGGGTGGCACGGATATCGTCTCCTGCTTCGTGCTCGGCAATCCGCTGCAACCGGTCTGGCGTGGCGAGATCCAGGGGCCGGGGCTCGGCCTTGCCGTGGATGTCTGGAACGACGAGGGCAATTCTGTCCGCCAGGAAAAGGGCGAACTCGTCTGCACCAGGGCCTTTCCGTCGATGCCCGTGATGTTCTGGAACGATCCCGATGGCGCCAAGTATCGCGCCGCCTATTTCGAGCGCTTCGACAATATCTGGTGCCATGGCGATTTCGCCGAATGGACCGAACATGGCGGCCTCATCATCCACGGCCGCTCCGACGCCACGCTCAATCCCGGCGGCGTGCGCATCGGCACGGCGGAAATCTACAATCAGGTCGAGCAGATGGAAGAGGTGGCCGAGGCGCTCTGCATCGGCCAGGATTGGGAGGACGACGTGCGCGTCGTGCTCTTCGTCCGGCTGGCGCCCGGCGTTACCCTGAGCGAGGATCTGGTCAAGGCGATCAAGACCCGCATCCGGGTCGGCGCCTCGCCGCGCCATGTGCCCGCCAAGGTCATTGCGGTCGCCGATATCCCGCGCACCAAATCCGGCAAGATCGTCGAACTTGCCGTGCGCGAAGTCGTCCACGGCCGGCCGGTGAAAAACCAGGAGGCGCTTGCCAATCCCGAGGCGCTCAGGCTTTTTGCCGGTCTGGACGAGCTAAAGGTTTGAAAGAGCTTGCTAAACTACAAACTTTCGCCGTTGATCAATTCTTTGTGCCGGAAACCTTTCGTTAAGAAAGGTTTGTCAAAGGTGAAGCCAACTTGGAGGCCGTACATGAAGAGATGGCCTGGAACCGCGGTTCCCGAAACATGACGTTCTCAGGCTAAGCTCTTGTTTTACCAGCACTAACTCTCGAAGGCAGCCAATGGCTGCCTTTTCTTTGGTGAGCAGAAGAGCGGCTTTGCGTCCGAAACCGCGCGACAATAAGCGTTTCAGCCGGCAAGCACGCGCTGCGACGGGAAGGTGATTTCCACCAGCGTTCCCTCGTTCGGCGCCGAATTGATCGAGAAAATCGCCCTGTTGGCATCGACCATCGCCTTGGTGAGCGGCAGGCCGAGACCGGTGCCGTCGCCGCGATGGCGCGATTGCGTGGAGGGCACCTGCCGGAACGGCTTCATCGCCTGATCGAGCTCGCTGCGCGTCATGCCGATGCCGGTATCGCGCACCCTGAGCACCACGCTGCCGTTCGCCTCATAGGAGGTCGAAACGACGATCTGCCCGCCCGATGGCGTGAAACGGATGGCGTTCGACAGGATGTTGAGCGCGATCTGCTTGATCGAGCGCAGGTCGGCCACGACGTCGGGCACGGATTGCGACAGTGCCGTGCGGATGATGACGCGCTGGCTGTTGGCCTGCGGCTGCACCAGCGCCACGGCCTCCGAGATCGCCTCGTTGAGGCCGACGGAGGCAAAGTCGAGATCCATCTCGCCTGCCTCGATCTTGGAAATGTCGAGCAGGTCGTTGACGATATCGAGAACATGCCGGCCCGAGCGGCCGATATCGTTGGCATATTCGATATAGCGCGGATGGCCGATCGGCCCGAAGCGCTCGCTCGCCATCATGTCGGAAAAGCCGATGATGGCGTTGAGCGGCGTGCGGATTTCATGGCTGACGCGCGCCAGGAAATCCGTCTTGTGGGCGTTTGCCGTTTCGGCCGCCCCCTTGGCGTTGCGCAGCTCGTCTTCGGTGCGCTTCCACTGGGTAATGTCACGGATGACGGCGCAATAGCCGCTGGAGGAAGTGAGCCGCCCCATCGTCATGAACAGCGGCACGAAGCCGCCGGCTGCCTCGCGCCCGATCACCTCGCGTCCGTCGTTCAGCACGCTCGCCACACCGTGGCCCGAAAGCCCATGCAGATAATCGAGCACCGCCTTCTGGCTTTCATGCGCAAACAGCATGACGAAAGGCTTGCCGCGCGTTTCCTGCTCATCATAGTTGAAGAGCGCGCTTGCCGAGCGGTTCATCGAGCGGATTTCACCTTCCGCGCCGATCACGACCACACCGTCGGTTGCCGTTTCCAGGATCGAGCGCAGTTCCTCCACCTCGACCTGCAGCTTGGCGACCTTCTCGACCATGCGGTCCGAGCGCTGGTCGAGGCGGATCACCTCGCCCTTGCCTTCCTCCCGGCTCTCGACCGGCATCAGCGCCAGCATCAGTGCATTGGAATCTTCCCAGCGCACCGACTGCAGGCGCGCCGTAACCGGCACCAGCCTGTCATCGGCCCTGACCAGCATCATCGCACCGGCGCCGGTCTCAAGATCGTGACGCTGCAGCAGCGCATCGATGCCGCCCACTTCGGCGAGCGCATCGACAGACGCATAGCCGGTCAGCCGCAGGAATTCCGGGTTGCCGTGGATCAGCTGGTCGCCGGCATGGATCAGCACGGCAACGGGCAGCAGGTCGACGGTCGCAGCCGAGAGCCCGTCCGTCATCTTCACGCGCGGCGGAATAAAGCTGGTCAGCACTTCGATCTGGCTGACCGTTTCCTGCAGGCCTTCGGTCACGTCATCTTCGGCTTCGGGGGCGGAGGTCTCGTCGCCGGCCGGCTCTTGCGTCAGCGGTTCGGCGGCGGCTTCGAAAATCGCCTCCTGCGGCGCTGCCTGCCCGACCGTCGCCGTCTCGTCCTCGATGGCCGGTGCTTCGGCCGCGTCAGGTTCCGGCTGGGCTGCCGCGACCGGCTCGTCGCGCCGGGCACCGAAGGCTTCGAGGCGCTTGGCGATTTCGCGGAAGTTGGCTTGCTCGGCGGCCGTCAGGCCACCCGTGGCGTTATGAAGCTGCACGATCTTGTCGGTGAAACGGCGGTTCGGCGTCTCCGAAATACGCAGCGCCGGCGGTTCCTCCTCTGCATCGCGAACCTGCTGTTCTTCCGGCTGCCCGGCACTATCAGGCGCCGAGGCGGCCTGCTCGGCTTCTGCGAGTTCCGGCTCTGCCGTCTCATCCCGGACGGCGGCCTCTGTCCCGGCTGCCTGCGGCGCTGCTTCTTCTTCGTCCGCCTCTTGCGCTGCGGTTTCGTTGACCGGGCCGAGCGAGGAGGCGTCATGGCCGATGCCGTCAGGTCCAAGCGTCAGGCCAAGCGCAAGGGGATCTTCCTGGGCATCCGACAGACGCACGACGCCGAAGCCGCGGAAACCGTCGAAGTCGCGGTTGCGCGTATAGGTCGGCAAGGCGGCGAGATCGACGGGAACGACCAGGCTCGAGCCTTCGATCGGCCAGTAGATCGTCTTGCCGGACCAGGTATCGCGTCGCGCCAGGGCTTCGGAAAGCTTGGCTTCCGGATCGAGGTTGAAAAGCGCGGCGACATCGGAAAACGCGCTGCCGATAATGTTGCTGGCATGCGGTCCGACAGCCTCGGCGAACTCGTGCGAGACTTCGCTGAAGCGGCCCTCCGCGTCGATCTTCCAGACGAAGCGGGTCGCGCGGCTGTTGGGCTTGAAGACGAAGCTGCTCGTCCTGGCGGCGGCCGCTGCTTCCGGAACGACGGGTGCGGCGGCAAAATTTTCGGCGACGGAAATGGGCGCTTCCGGCTCCACGTCGGCCGCAACGGGGGAGGGCGCCTCTGCGCTTTCCGCAACGGCCGCTTCTGCCGCAGCATCCGCCTCGACCGGCTGCTCGCCGGCTCCATCGGCGGCAACCGTTTCAGGCGCGGAATCGATATCGTCTGCCGCCGGCCGCGACCGGGCCTCGACCTTCCCCGGCTGGCTCGTGTCGGTCAGGTGTTCCGTCTCGCCGGTAATATCCTCCAGCGTATCCTCGACCTCCTCGATGCCGGAAACCGCCTCGATCGCCTCGGCTTCGGTGAAACCGGCCGCCGGTGCGGCGACAACGGCAACTTCATCCGCCGGCGCTTGCGCCGATGCAATATCCTCGGCCTCTTCGGCCCCGCGCTCCGGTTCGATCGGATCGAGATGGCCGATTGCCGTTTCGACCGCAAACAGAAGGTGGAGCGCCGGGTTGTCGTTGAGCTTGCCGAACGCAGCCGGCAGATAGCCACGTCCTGTGGCGACCGGACGCTTGACCATGCGGTCCGGATGGGCGCCGGCAAGGGTGATGAGCGTCCTGGCTGCCTGCTGGGTGATGCCGAGCGAGGCAAAACCAGGCGAGGCCGCAATCACTTCGCCTTCCGCGCCGATAACGGCCATATGCGTATCCGGATCGTCGAGCCCCTGCAGCATCTGCGCGGCGCTGGCACCCGCCGTCAGCGGCCGCGTGGAGACGGGAACCGAAAACAGGATGGCCTTCTCGCCGGAGGCAAGGCGGATGAGCTCCGCCGTCGCCGGAGCTTGAACGCGCTGGAAGCCCTTGGCGATCCGGATGACGAGGCCTTTCTGGTCGCCGACCGCGCCGAGCTGGCGGGCGGTCGCTTCCAGCTGCCGGAAGGTAATGTCGGCATGGCTGACGCCCTGGTCGAGCAGGTCATAGACCGCCGTATGGCCGAAAAGCGCAGCACCCGCGCCGTTTGCCCACAGCAGGCGCGCAAGATCGGCAGAGAACAGCACCATGGCTTCGCCACGCGAGAATCGCTCACGCACCCGCGCATGCACGGCAATGTCGATGAACGGATACTGGACTGCGGGCATGATCGAACCTGTCGCTTTCGCCTCTTTAGAATTAACTGCTTATTAATAACTGCAGGTCTGCGACCGGTCCAGAAGAGCGGGGAGCTTTCGGCCGGGAAGGTTAACGTATTGTGCGACGCACAATGATGTTGCAATGCACAATAAAATGCCCTATATAAGATTTATCCAATTTATCGAGGGCACGAGATCTGCCCGCCCCAAAGGACGCTATCCCATGGCTACCATAAAGACCGACGACGTTTTTTCAATTGCCTCTTTCGACCCGAGCAAGCTGGCCGAGTCCTTCCGTGACTTCGCTGAAAAAGGTGCTCAGCAGTCCAAGGAAGCCTATGCCAAGCTGAAGTCTGCAGGCGAGGAAGCCGGCAAGACGCTGGAAGCGACCGTGCAGACCGCACAGGCCGGCGGCGTCGAGATCGGCCTCAAGGCGATCGACGCGCTGCGCGTCAATGCCGAAAGCTCGCTCTCCCACCTGGAAGCGCTTCTCAACGTCAAGTCCGTCGCCGAATTCTTCGAGCTGCAGACCTCTTTCCTGCGCAAGCAGGCGGAAGTGACCGTCGAGCAGGCGAAGGCGCTGCAGGAAACCACCAAGCAGGTGGCCGAGAAGGTCGCAAAGCCTTCGAAGGAAGCCGCTGAAAAGGTCATGGCATCCTTCAAGGCTGCCTGATCGGCTGCTCTCGATAGCCAATAAAAGGCTGGACCTTGCGTTCAGCCTTTTTGTATATTGAGTGCAAATCGGGACTTGAATTAAAGTTCAAGTCCTCGTATGTGACCCCCGTCGCGCCGAGCGTGACATTGTGCGGTTGTAGCTCAGTTGGTTAGAGCGCAGGTTTGTGGCACCTGAGGTCAGTGGTTCGACCCCACTCAACCGTACCATCTCCCCCATAAGTAGGTTTGATCTGACGACAATACACGGCATGGACGCTTTTTGACGTCAAAATGATGCCTGCTCGCATTTTGCTATTGCCGTTAATATTCGTTTACCTATTTATGGGCGGTGCGATGCAGCAATTGCCCGATGTTTTCGTTGCGTCGCGAAATGCTGGCGGCTTGCCGCCTGGGGGTAGGGACAGTCCACCGAGGCATTAAGGAGAATTTGATGTCCATTTCTGTTCAGAATATTGAGGAATCGACCGCTGTTTCCCCGATTGACGTGGCTGCGGCAGTCAAGGGCGCACGCAGTGCGGTTGGCTACAGTATCGAAGACCTCGCAGTGACCTGCGGTCTGGCCAACGGCGAAATCCTCGAAATTGAGAATGGCGAAAGTGCCGATCCGGCAAAGCTGAAGCGCATTGCTGCAGCGCTGCAGGTTCCGGTTTCCGCCTTTTTGCATATCTGACGTTGCGACAGGGCCGATCAGCCTTCTCTGATCGGCCGTCGTCGGCCTTCAACGGCCAAGTTATCTCCGGAGAAACAAGCCATCTCTAGAGAAAGATGTGTTTCTCCGCATCGATCAGCTCCTGCAGAAAATCGATGACGCAGCGTACGCGCAAGAGATCGCGCGCGCTCTCGTGATAGGTCGTCCAATAGGCCCGCCGGATGGAGACCTGCGGCAGGATACGCTCCAGTTCCGCGTATTGCCGGGCAATATAGTCGTGCAGGATGCCGATGCCCGCTCCCGTGCGCACCGCCTCAGTCTGGCCGATCGCCGTTGAGATTTCGAACCCCGCATCCCAGCTGCGCATGACTTCGCCCGAGAAATTCAATGAGGCGGTGAAGATCAGGTCCTCGACATAGCCGATGCGCGGATGCGCCTTCAGCGCCTCGATATCGTCAGGCCTGCCGTGCAGCGCCAGGTAATCCCGCGACGCATAGAGGCCGAGCGTGTAGTCGGTCAATTTGGAGGAAACGAGCCGGCCCTGTTCCGGCCGTTCCAGCGTGATGGCGATATCCGCCTCGCGCTGCGACAGCGAGAAGGACCGCGGCACCGGCACGAGCTGGATCTTCAGGGCCGGATGGCGCTCGATCAGCCTGCCCATGCGCGGCGCGAGAAAGGAAACGCCGAACCCGTCCGGCGCGCCGACGCGCACCGTCCCGGCGATGGCCGTGTCGGTGTGGCCGAGATTGGCCTGCGCGGCGAGCATTTCCGTCTCCATCCGCTCCGCCGAGCCGAGGAAGACCTCGCCTTCGGCCGTCAGCTCGCAGCCGTTCGTACGGCGGATGAAAAGCCGCGTCTTCAGCGCCTCCTCCAGCGAGGTCAGCCGGCGCGAGAGCGTGGCGTGATTGAGCCCCAGCCGTTTCGACGCGGCAAGGATCTGCCCGGTGCGGGCGACGGCAAGGAAAATGCGAACGTCATCCCAGTTCATGATCGGGCCAGTTCATGCTTTAGACCGCATCGCGATCGGATCGACGTCGATCAGCGTCAGTGACGTCACCATGCCCGCCGTCTCGCGCTTGTATTTGAGGAAATGCGGTGTCTGCAGATGCGCCTCGTAGGCCTCCCTGCTGGCATAGACCTCGAGAATGCGGATGCTGTTCGGCCGGTCCCGGACGGAAACGGCATTCAGCGCAAGCACGCCATCCTCCAGCGCCACGGACGTTTCTATTTCTTCGGCGAGCAGCACCCGATAGGCCTCGAGCCTTTCGGGATCGATCTCCAGTTCCGCCATTCTGACGACAGGTTTTCCACGCATCTCTTGACCTTCCCTTTGACTTGCCCGCGCGCCGTGCCAAGTTTTCAGGCAGGAGCGCCGGTCATCGCAGATAGAGCTATAATATGCGCACAACGGTTGCTAATTCCAGCGCATTGATTTGTGCAAATTGAAGTGCGATTGTTGCGTCATCCAGAAGATCAGGAGGAACACCCATGCGTGAGATTGGTCATTTCATCGGCGGCAAGAAGGTTGCCGGCACCAGCGGCCGCACCAGCGACGTCTTCAACCCGGCGACCGGCGAAGTGCAGGCAAAGGTGGCGCTCGCAAGCGTCGAGGAACTGCGCGCTGCCGTCGCAAACGCCAAGGCCGCACAGCCGAAATGGGCCGCCACCAACCCGCAGCGCCGCGCCCGCGTCTTCTTCAAGTTCGTCGATCTCCTCAACCAGCACATGGATGAGCTTGCGACGCTGCTCTCCAGCGAGCACGGCAAGACGGTCGAGGATTCCAAGGGCGATATCGTCCGCGGCCTCGAGGTCTGCGAATTCGTCTGCGGCATTCCCCATCTTGCCAAGGGTGAGTTTACCGAAGGTGCCGGTCCGGCGATCGACATGTATTCCCTGCGTCAGCCGGTCGGCATCGGCGCCGGCATTACGCCCTTCAATTTCCCGGGCATGATCCCGATGTGGATGTTCGCCCCGGCGATCGCCTGCGGCAACGCCTTCATCCTCAAGCCTTCCGAGCGTGATCCGTCCCTGCCGATCCGCCTCGCCGAACTGATGATCGAAGCCGGCCTGCCGGCCGGCATCCTGAACGTCGTCAACGGCGACAAGACCGCGGTCGACGCAATTCTCACCGATCCCGATATCGGTGCCGTTTCCTTCGTCGGCTCCACGCCGATCGCCCGTTACGTCTATGGAACGGCTGCATCGAACGGCAAGCGTGCCCAGTGCTTCGGCGGCGCCAAGAACCACATGATCATCATGCCGGATGCCGACATGGATCAGGCCGTCAACGCCCTGATGGGCGCGGGTTACGGCTCTGCCGGCGAGCGTTGCATGGCCGTCTCGGTCGCCGTTCCCGTTGGCGAGGAGACGGCAAACCGTCTCGTCGAAAAGCTGGTCCCGAAGATCGAATCCCTGCGCATCGGTCCTTACACCGACGAAAAGGCAGACATGGGGCCGGTCGTCACCAAGGATGCCTATAACCGCATCCAGGGCCTCATCGGCAAGGGCATCGAAGAGGGCGCCAAGCTCGTCGTCGACGGCCGCGACTTCAAGCTGCAGGGCTATGAAAACGGTTATTTCGTCGGCGGTTGCCTGTTCGACAACGTCACGCCGGAGATGGAAATCTACAAGACGGAAATCTTCGGGCCGGTCCTCTCGGTCGTGCGCGCCCACAATTACGAGGAAGCGCTCTCCCTGCCGATGAAGCACGAATACGGCAACGGCGTCGCGATCTTCACGCGTGACGGTGACGCGGCCCGCGATTTCGCCTCCCGCGTCAATATCGGCATGATCGGCATCAACGTTCCGATCCCGGTGCCGCTCGCCTATCATTCCTTCGGCGGCTGGAAGGCCTCGAGCTTCGGCGATCTCAACCAGCACGGCACCGATTCCATCAAGTTCTGGACCCGCACCAAGACCATCACCGCCCGCTGGCCCTCCGGCATCAAGGGCGACGCCGAATTCGTCATGCCGACGATGAAATAACGTGAAAACCACATGAATTTGCAATTTGAGGGCCGGGAGGCCCTCTTTTTGTTCGATTGCAGGTTGTTAATTCCGCTGATTTTTGCTTCTCAAACCATGTTCACGTGCAAGCTGTTCTGCGAGTGATTCCGTTATGCAGCTGCGAATGCCGGGTTTGGGGGAAATGTCATGGACTTTGGAACGGCAAAGCCTGCCGTCAATTCATTTGAGCGCGCGAAATTCAACGGTCGTGCATCGGAATATTTCGGCATCTGGATCGTCAACATTCTTCTGACGGTCATCACGCTAGGCATCTATTCGGCCTGGGCGAAGGTGCGTCGCAATCGGTATTTCTACGGCAATACCGTCCTGCTCGGCAGCAGCTTCGAATATCACGCCACCGGAAAGCAGATCTTCATCGGCCGGCTGATCGTCTTCGGACTTGTCGTGGTTCTCAACATTCTCACTACTCTCCATCCCCTGTTTGCTTTCGTCACCCTGATCCTAGTTCTGATCGCCATGCCGTGGCTGATCATGCGCGGGATCCGCTTCAACGCGCGGGTGACGAGCTACCGCAATGTCCGGTTCGATTTCGTCGGCACGGTCGGCGGCGCCTTCGCTGCCGTAATGGTGGGCGGTTTTCTGGCTGCCATTTCGCTCGGTCTGCTGGCGCCCTTCGCCAGCCGGTGGCTGAACCGTTATGTGTTCAACAATCTTCGTTACGGCGATCGCAAATTCCTTGTCGATCCCCGTATTGGATCGCTCTACCTGGCGCTTGTCATCCCGGCGATCATCACGATCATCGGCTTCGTCATTCTGGGAGTCCTGATCGCCGGAGCCGTCGCTACCCAGTCCTCCGGTAATCTGCCGGGGGCCGTGCTGGTCGGTTCGATCTACCTAGTCACATTCGGCGTCGTGATTGTCTACGCGCTTGCAGGTATCATCTATCGTGCGGCTGTCCATAACATCGTATGGTCGTCCATGGTGATCGATGGCCGTCACCGGCTGAGAAGCGATCTGTCACGTGGCCGTTATGTCTGGATCACATTGTCGAACCTGGTGGTGACGATCTGCACTTTCGGGCTGATGCGTCCGTGGGCGGCAGTGCGACTGACGCGCTATGTCGTGGAGCACACGGCAATAGCCGTCGATGGAGATATCGGCGATGTCGTCACGGCAGTCCAGCAGAGCGGTGGAGCGGTCGGCTCGGAATACATGAGCATGGAAGGCTTCGATTTTGGTTTCTGACGGCCAAACCATCGCCGGCGGCGAATGGTATCCGCCAGGTTCGAGCGGTCGCGTCATCGCGACCCTCGTCTCGTATCCCGATGGTATTTCCGCCGTCTCGGCCGAGGGAACCAGGCTTTCCAGCGGTGCGTTTGCCGGTCTGTCGATCAGCGCAAGGGTCGGCGACATCCCGCGCCGGATCAATTTCGCAGATGGCTCGCTCTTCGAAACGGCCGATAATGCGGCTATCGATGCCTTTTTGAAGAATGCCGGGCGGCGCCATGCCGGCTGGGTTCATCTGCTTGAGGAATTCCATCCGCGCATCTTCGTTTTCGCCGCACTCGTTATCCTTCTTGCCATCGGCATCTACCGCTATGCTCTTCCGCTTCTGGTCGAGATCGCCGTTCTGGTGACGCCGCCCGTCGTGCCGCAGATGATGTCGTCAGGAACGCTCAATACGCTCGATACGACCGTCCTGTCGGTAAGTGACGTGCCGCAAGCGCGCCAGACAGAAATTACCGAGCGCTTCATGCGTATTGCCGGCGCAACGAAGGAGGGGGCTGCAGGCTATGTGCTGAATTTCCGTGACGGCGGTGCGATTGGTCCCAATGCCTTTGCGCTTCCCGACGGTAATATCGTCATCACCGATCAGTTGATCGAACTCGCCGATGGCGATGATGAAATGATTTCGGGCGTTCTCGCCCACGAGATAGGCCATGTCGAATACAAGCACAGCCTTCGGCAGCTTTATCGCGCCGCCGGCATGGCGGCTCTCGTCATGTTGACCGCGGGCGACGTCGGTTCCGGGGTCGAAGACATCATGACTCAGGGCGGCGGCCTGCTGGCGCTCTCCTATTCCCGCAGCGCCGAAAGCCAGGCCGACCGGCGCTCGGTTGAGCTGATGCGGGCAAGCGGGATGGATCCGCTTGCGATCGCCCGGTTTTTCGAAGAGCTCGAGGACAGGCTTGGAGATCACTCCGGGACGAGCATGCTGTCGACCCACCCGGGAACGCCTGAGCGCCGGCAGGCTATCATCGACTACGCCAAGAGCCTGGAAGGCCGGTAAGCCAGCGGCAATCGGCCTCAGTTAAGCTGAATGTGAATTTCATATTTTGGAATTGTTCAAAACTACGAAAGCCACTATATACGCTTTGTAAAGACGATTCAGGAGATTGGCATGCGGTTGACGAAGCAGACCAACTATGCGGTTCGCATGTTGATGTATTGTGCAGCCAATGAAGGGCAGTTGAGCCGCATTCCCGAAATTGCCAGGGCATACGGCGTTTCCGAGCTCTTTCTCTTCAAGATTCTGCAGCCGCTCAACAAGGCGGGCCTGGTCGAGACGGTGCGCGGCCGCAACGGCGGCGTGCGCCTCGGCAAGCCGGCGACTGAGATCAGCCTCTTCGATGTGGTCAAGGTCACGGAAGACAGTTTCGCCATGGCGGAATGCTTTGAGGACGGCGCGATCGAATGCCCGCTGGTCGATAGCTGCGGCTTGAATTCGGCGCTGCGCAAGGCGCTGAATGCCTTTTTCGACGTGCTGACCGAATATTCGATCGACGACCTGGTCAAAGCCCGGCCGCAGATCAACTTCCTGCTCGGCCTCACCGGTGAACACGACTATCGCAAGCCTGCCGTTCCGGCGCCGGCCGCCTGAGATTGGAATATTCTGATACCGTCACGAACCATGGCCATTTTCAGTGGCCGTGGTTTTTTGTTGGTGGCTCACGGACTGTTGATATATCAGAGTGACTTGAAACCGCTTTCAGAGCCGTTTCGCGACGCGAAATTATACCAAAAGCGACGGGAATCGGATTAAATCTGCCTCAATCTTGCAAATTTTGGCCTATTTTTGACCGAAAATTTCTAAAATTGCTTTTCTGGAAAAATTTTCTGCGGATGCCGTTGCTTTCAGCAAATAAATATCGTTCCATCGGCCCGCTGATCGGGGTAATGAGCCCCCGATCTCCAAAGATCAAAAAAGAACAAACCTGGGAAACGACATCATGAAAAAGTTCTCTGTCCTGCTCGCAGCGACAGCCCTGGCTTCGGTCATGGCCACCGCCGCGTATTCCAAGACGCTTGTCTATTGCTCCGAAGGATCGCCGGAAGGCTTCGATCCGAGCCTCTACACGGCGGGCACGACCTTCGACGCTTCTTCGCGTACGGTCTTCAGCCGCCTCGTTGAATTCAAGCATGGCGGTACGGAGATCGAGCCCGGCGTCGCCGACAGCTGGACGGTTTCCCCCGACGGCACCGAATATACGTTCAAGCTGCATCCCGGCGTGAAGTTCCAGACGACCGATTTCTTCACCCCGTCGCGTGATCTCACCGCCGACGACGTCGTCTTCTCCTTCGAGCGCCAGATCAAGTCCGACAATCCGTGGAACAAGTATGTCGAAGGCGGTTCCTACGAATACGCTGCCGGCATGGGCTTCCCGGATCTCATCAAGTCGGTCGAGAAGGTCGACGACCTGACGGTCAAGTTCACGCTCAACCATCCGGAAGCACCGTTCCTGGCCGATCTCGCCATGGACTTCGCATCCATCGTTTCCAAGGAATATGCCGACAAGCTCGCTGCTGACGGCAAGATGGCCCAGTTCAACCAGCAGCCGGTCGGCACGGGCGCCTTTACCTTCGTCGCCTATCAGCCGGATGCCGTCATCCGCTACAAGGCCAATGAAAGCTACTTCAAGGGCAAGGAAAAGATCGACGATCTCGTCTTCGCGATCACCCCTGACGCTGCCGTGCGCGCCCAGAAGCTGAAGGCCGGCGAGTGCCACCTGATTCCGTATCCGAACGCAGCCGACGTTGCCGAGCTGAAGAAGGACGCAAACCTCACGGTCATGGAACAGCCGGGCCTGAACGTCGGCTTCCTCGCCTACAACACCCAGCAGGCTCCGTTCGACAAGCCGGAAGTCCGCCGCGCGCTGAACATGGCGATCAACAAGCAGGCGATCATCGACGCCGTCTTCCAGGGCGCTGCCCAGGTTGCCAAGAACCCGATCCCGCCGACCATGTGGTCCTATAACGACAAGGTCGAGGACGACAAGTACGATCCGGAAGGCGCCAAGAAGGCTCTCGAAGCTGCCGGCGTCAAGGGCCTTTCCATGAAGGTCTGGGCAATGCCGGTTTCGCGTCCGTACATGCTGAACGCGCGTCGCGCCGCCGAACTGATCCAGGCGGACTTTGCCAAGATCGGCGTCAATGTCGAGATCGTCACCCATGAATGGGCCGAATACCTGAAGCTCTCCTCCGACACGAAGCGCGATGGCGCCGTCATCCTCGGCTGGACCGGCGACAACGGCGACCCGGACAACTTCATGGATACGCTGCTCGGCTGCGACGCTGTCGGCGGCAACAACCGCGCCCAGTGGTGCAACAAGGACTACGACGCTCTGATGACGAAGGCCAAGGAAACGGCTGACGTTGCCGAGCGCACGAAGCTCTACGAAGAAGCCCAGCTGATCTTCAAGAAGGAAGCCCCCTGGGCTCCGCTCGATCACTCGCTGGTCTTCGTTCCCGTGAGCAAGAAGGTGTCGGGCTTCCACATGGACCCGCTCGGCATCCACCGCTTCGACGGCGTTGATATCGCCGAATAAGAAAAATGATAAACTGCCCGGCTAAAACCGGGCTTGACCGGCGGTCAGGTTTCCACCTGACCGCCGGAAACTATTGGACAACCTGCTATGTTGCGATTTCTCATCGGGCGCCTCGCAGTCCTGATACCGACCTTCCTAGGCGTTTCGCTCATTGCCTTCTCGTTCATCCGCCTGCTTCCTGGCGACCCCGTCATGCTGTTGTCGGGCGAACGAACCATGGCACCCGAACGTCACGCCCAGATCATGCACGATCTCGGTTTTGACCGGCCCATGTATGTGCAGTATTTCGACTATCTCGGAAAAGTGCTGCACGGCGACCTCGGCACCTCGATCGTCACCAAGCGCCCGGTTCTCGGCGAGTTCTTCACGCTCTTCCCGGCCACGCTCGAACTTTCGATCTGCGCCATCCTTGTCGCAATCCTCCTCGGTGTTCCCGCCGGCGTCTTTGCCGCGGTCAAGCGCGGGACCTGGTTCGACCAGAGCGTGATGGGTGTCGCCCTCATCGGCTATTCGATGCCGATCTTCTGGTGGGGCCTGCTGCTCATCATCTTCTTCTCCGGCTATCTTGGCTGGACGCCGGTCTCCGGCCGCATCTCGCTGATGTATTTCTTCAAGCCTGTCACCGGCTTCATGCTGATCGACAGTCTTCTCTCCGGCCAGAAGGGCGCCTTCGCCTCGGCCGTCAGCTATCTCATCCTGCCGACCGTGGTGCTTGCCACCATCCCGCTTGCCGTTATCGCCCGTCAGACGCGTTCGGCGATGCTCGAAGTGCTGGGCGAGGATTATGTGCGCACGGCCCGTTCGAAAGGTCTGGCGCCCTTGCGTGTCGTCGGCATCCATGCGCTCAGAAACGCCATGATCCCTGTCATCACCACGATCGGCCTGCAGGTCGGCGTGCTGCTTGCCGGCGCCATCCTGACCGAAACGATCTTCTCCTGGCCGGGCATCGGCAAGTGGATGGTCGATGCCGTCTTCAAGCGCGACTACGCGGTCGTCCAGGGCGGCCTTCTCCTGATCGCCGGCATCATCATGCTGGTGAATCTGCTCGTCGACCTGGCCTATGGCTTCGTCAATCCGCGTATCAGGCACTAGGAGCGGTCCATGAGCACGGTTACTGCAAAATCCGACCAGCCCTCCGCTCTCACGGAATTCTGGTATTATTTCTCGCGAAACAAGGGCGCCGTCATCGGCCTCTTCGTTTTCGTCCTCATCCTTCTGATGGCGATCTTCGCCCCGCTCGTTTCGCCGCATGCGCCGAACGAGCAGAACCGCCAGCTTCTGCTCTCCGTCCCCTTCTGGATGGATGGCGGCAGCATCTCCTATCCGCTCGGAACCGATGCCGTCGGCCGCGATATCCTGTCGCGCCTGATCTTCGGCGCCCGTTTTTCCCTGTTCATCGGTGTCGTGGTCGTCACGCTGTCGGTGGTGGCGGGCGTGCTGATCGGCCTCGTCGCCGGCTATTTCCGCGGCCGCGTCGATATCGTCATCATGCGCCTGATGGATATCATCCTGGCCTTCCCGTCGCTGCTTCTGGCCCTCGTGCTCGTTGCCGTTCTCGGTCCTGGCCTGCTGAACGCGATGATCGCGATCTCGATCGTCAACCAGCCGCATTTCGTGCGCCTGACGCGCGCCGCCGTCATGAGCGAGCGTGAAAAGGAATATGTCATTGCCTCCCGCGTGGCCGGCGCCGGCACCTTCCGGCTGATGTTCAAGACGATCCTGCCCAACTGCCTCGGTCCGCTGATCGTTCAGGCAACGCTCGCCTTCTCCGCCGCGATCCTCGATGCAGCCGCCCTCGGCTTCCTCGGCCAGGGCGCGCAGCCGCCGACACCCGAATGGGGCACGATGCTCGCCGAAGCGCGCGAGTTCATCTCGCGCGCCTGGTGGGTCGTTACATTTCCGGGCCTTGCCATCCTCATCACCGTTCTCGCCATCAACCTGATGGGCGATGGCCTGCGTGATGCGCTCGATCCCAAGATGAAGAGGTCCTGATATGGCGCTTCTCGAAATCGAAAATCTCGTCGTCGAATTCCAGACCTCGACCGGACCTTTCCGGGCCGTCGACGGCGTTTCGCTGAAGGTCGATGCCGGCGAAGTCCTGGCGATCGTCGGCGAATCCGGTTCCGGCAAGTCGGTCTCGATGCTGGCCGCCATGGGCCTTCTGCCCTGGACGGCGAAGGTGACGGCCGACAAGATGGTCTTCGACGGGCAGAACCTGCTCGGCATGTCCGGCGCCAAGCGGCGCGAAATCATCGGCAAGGATATGTCGATGATCTTCCAGGAGCCGATTGCCAGCCTCAACCCCTGCTTCACCGTCGGCTTCCAGATCGAGGAAGTGTTGAGGATCCATCTCGGCCTCGGCAAGGCGGAACGCCGCAAGCGCGCGATCGAGCTCTTTCAGGCGGTCGGCATTCCCGATCCCGCCGAACGGCTCAACCACTTCCCGCACCAGATGTCGGGCGGCCAGTGCCAGCGCGTCATGATCGCCATTGCGATCGCCTGCAATCCGAAGCTCCTCATCGCCGACGAGCCGACCACCGCGCTCGACGTGACCATCCAGAAGCAGATCCTCGATCTTCTGATGCGCCTGCAGACCGAACATCGCATGGGCCTGATCATGATCACCCACAATATGGGCGTGGTTGCCGAAACGGCCGACCGCGTGATCGTGCAGTACAAGGGTCGTAAGATGGAAGAGGCCGACGTTCTCTCCCTGTTCGAATCCCCGAAGAGCGATTATACGCGCGCCCTGCTCGCCGCGCTTCCGGAAAACGCGACGGGCGACCGGCTGCCGACCATCGGCGAACTTTTCAATCCGAACAAGACCGTGGAGGGAGCGGCCTGATGACGCCAGTCCTCGAAGCAAAGAACATCGTTCGCGACTATTACCTGCCGGGCGGCATGTTCAAGAAGGCGAGAACGGTCCATGCCGTCAAGGGCGTGAGTTTCTCCGTCGAACAGGGCAAGACGCTCGCAATCGTCGGTGAAAGCGGCTGCGGCAAGTCGACGCTTGCCCGCATCGTCACGATGATCGACCCGGCCACCTCGGGCGATCTCCTGATCGACGGCAACAAGGTCGACATCTTCAAGGGCGACCTGACGCCGGAAATCCGCCGCAAGGTGCAGATCGTTTTCCAGAATCCCTATGGATCGCTGAACCCGCGCAAGAAGATCGGCGATATCCTGATGGAGCCGCTGGTCATCAACACCAATACGCCCGCCTCCGAGCGGCGCGACCTCGCCATGGCGATGCTGCGCAAGGTCGGCCTGCAGGACGTGCATTTCAATCGTTTCCCGCACATGTTCTCGGGCGGCCAGCGCCAGCGCATCGCCATTGCCCGCGCGCTGATGCTCAAGCCCCGGCTTCTGGTTCTCGACGAACCGGTCTCCGCGCTCGACCTTTCGGTGCAGGCCCAGGTTCTGAACCTGCTCGCCGATCTGCAGGACGAACTGAACCTGACCTATGTCTTCATCAGCCACGACCTTTCGGTCGTCCGCTACATGGCAGACGACGTGATGGTGATGTATTTCGGCGAGGCGGTCGAATACGGCACGCGCGATCAGGTCTTCAACGATCCGCAGCACAACTACACCAAGACCCTGTTTGCAGCGACGCCGCGCGCGGATGTCGATACGATCAAGGCGCGCCTCGCGCGCAAGAATGCCGTCCTGTCTGCGGCCTCGTAAACCGCAGATCGTCCACGCAGCCAATATGAGCGAGATGAGCAATGACCGAGGATAGCCGAACTCTCCATGCGATCATCGTCATGGGGGTCAGCGGTTCCGGCAAATCCTCGATCGGCGAAAAGATAGCGGCAGGCCTCGGCCTGCCGTTCGCGGAAGGCGACGCCCTTCACCCGGCCTCCAACGTCGAGAAAATGTCCAAGGGCATTCCGCTCACCGACGAGGACCGCATGCCCTGGCTCGACCGCATCGGCGAGACGATGAAGGCATCGCTTGCCAGGGGCGAGGGCATCGTTGTCTCGTGTTCGGCGCTGAAGCGCATCTATCGCGACCGCCTGCGGGCGGCAGCCGGCGGCAATCTCTATTTCGTCTATCTCGAAGGCTCCAGGGCGCTGCTGACGGAGCGCATGGCCCATCGCAAGGGCCACTTCATGCCGGCCTCGCTTCTGGAAAGCCAGTTGCAGACGCTGGAAGTGCCGACAGGCGAAAAGGGCGTTGTGACGGTCGGGATCGACGACACGGTCGAGGCAATCGCGGCGCAGGCCCTGAAGGCTCTTGCCGCCCTGGCCGTTACGGATTGAACCGGTTGGGCGAATAGGCCGAGATATTGATGAACGGCGTCTCGCCGGTCATCAGCTCCGCCAGCACGCGTCCCGTCACCGGCCCGAGCGTCAGCCCGTGATGGGCATGACCGAAGGCGAACCACAGTCCCTGATGGCGTGGCGCTTTGCCGATGATCGGCATCATGTCGGGCGTGCAGGGCCGCGCACCCATCCACGGCTCCGCATCGAGCCTTTCACCCAGCGGAAATATCGTGCGCGCCACGGCTTCGGCCCGGTCCAGTTGCACCGGCGTTTTCGGTGCCTCCAGCGTTGCGAATTCGGCCCCCGTCGTCAGGCGCACGCCACGGTTCATCGGCGCCAGGAAATAGCCGCGCTCGGAATCGAGCGTCCAGTTGTTGAGCACCGCATTGCCCTCGACGCCGTAATGCATGTGATAGCCGCGCTTGACGCCGAGCGGGAAGGAATAGCCGAGACGGCGCGTCGCAACCGCTGCCCAGGGGCCGAGCGCCAGCACCACGTCATCGGCCTCCATCGAGCCTTCCGCCGTCATGATCCTCCAGCCGGAGCCGGCCTGCCCGAGCGAAGCCGCATCCCCGGTCACGAAGCGGCCGCCGAGGCTTTCGAAATAGGTGCGGTAGGCGCGCGTCAGCGCATGCGGGTCGAGCACGGACCAGGGGTCGATCCAGCGCAACCCGCCCACGAATTTCCCCATGATGTTCGGTTCGAGACGGGCGACATCGGCGGAATCCAGTCTTTCGTAGCCGACGCCGAACTGGTCCTTCCACTGGGCGGCTTCCGCAAAGGCTTCGTCGCGCTTGGCCTCGGTGCGGAAGATCTTCATCCAGCCGTCCCTGCGGATCAGCGCTTGCGCCTGCGAGGCCTCGATGAGGTCCTTGTGCTCGATAATCGAGTTTTCGATCAGCGGCGCATAGGCCCTGGTGATCATCGCATGCCGTTTCGGATTGGAGTTCCACCAGTAGCGGGCCAGAAACGCCAGCTGGCTCGGCAGCGCCTTCAGGTGATAATGCGCATCGATGCGGTTGTTCAGCGCATAGCGCAGCAGAAGGCCGAGCTGCTGGGGAAAGCCGTAGGGCATGACGCCTTCGCGCTGGATCAGGCCGGCATTGCCGAAGGAGGTTTCGTTGCCCGGCTCCTTGCGGTCGACCAGTGTCACCTGCCGGCCGCGGCGTTGAAGATGGATGGCCGTCGAAACCCCAACGATACCGGCGCCGAGCACGATTGCGTTTTTCGTCATTTTCCCCTGCATTCCGCTGTGTTTTTAAAGCCTAAAATGCCCATCTGAATGCTGCGGCGCAAACGAAAAATCGCATTTCATTTCAAAATCATTGCGCTCTTCAGTGCGGCATTTTCAACCCTGATGCGGATCGTCAGGATGACGACGTTGAGCAGCGAAAACACGAGCGCGTAGAGCGGCATGCCGAAGGCGAGCGGCAGGGCCGCGATCTCTCCGATCACGATCATGTAATTCGGATGTTTGAGGAAGCGGTAGGGGCCGTTTTTGACAAGCGGCGCGCCGGGCAGGATGATGATGCGTGTCGTCCAGCGCTCGCCAAGCGTGAACAGCACCCATAGCCGCAGCACCTGCAGCAGCATGAACAGGCCGAACCAGACGGGCTGGATCGGTTGCCCCGCCGCCAGCATCCAGAGCCCGGCGAGCCAGCCCGTATGCAGCGCCACCATATAGGGATAGTGTTCGGGCGCGATCTCGCGCGCCCCCTTGGCAAAAAGCGCCATCGTGTTGCGGCGCGCGATCGCGAGTTCCGAGAGCCGCTGGGCGGTCACGAAGGTCAGCAGTGCCATGGACGGCCACATCATGCGACCCTCCGCAGCGTCACGCAGCTTGCCGTGAAGCCCGGCCCCATGGCGACCATTGCTGCCCGGTCCGGCAGGCCGGCACGGATGGCCCGCTCCAGGACGAAGAGCACGGTCGGCGAGGACATATTGCCGTAGTCGGCAAGCACCGACCGCTCGATGTCGAGCGTGTCCGATTCCATGGAAAGTGCGCTCTCCATCGCCGCCAGCACCTTGGTGCCGCCGGGATGGCAGATGAACCGGCCGATATCGCTGCGCTTGAGCCCGCTGCGCGCCAGAATGCCGTCGATTGCCGGCCCGAGTTCCCTTTCCGCAAAGGGGGGCAGCGATTGCGCCAGCAGGATGCCGAGGCCGGTATCATCGATTTTCCAGCCCATGATGTCGAGCGTGTCGGGAAACAGGTGATCGCCGGCCGATTCCACCGCCGCCATGCCCCCGTCGCCCGATCGCAGCACGCAGGCTGCGGCCCCGTCGCCGAAAAGCGCCGTCGCGATGATGTTCGGTTTCGTCAGTTCGTCCAGACGGAAGGCGAGCGTGCAGAGTTCGATCGCGACGAAGAGCACGACAGCGCCGGGGCGGCTGCGTGCCAGCCGCGAGGCGATGCCGAAGCCGGATACGCCGGCAGCGCAGCCGAGCCCGAAGACCGGCACGCGCTCGATATCGGCGCGAAAACCGAGCCGCCCCGCCAGCCGTGCGTCGAGGCTCGGCGTGGTGATGCCGGTGGAGGAGACGCTGACGATGCAATCGACCTCGCCGGCCGTCAGCCCCGCCTGTTCGAGCGCGCGGGTTGCGGCCGTCGCGAACAGCGAACCGGCGACTTCCTCAAACGCCTCCATCCTGTCCTGCCAGCCATGCGTCTCCTCGAACCACGAGAGGGGACGGGCGCTATGACGCTTTTCGATGCCGGCATTGGCAAAGACGCGCGCGAGGTGGCGGAATTCCTTGTAGCGGTCGGCAAAAAGGCGGGCAGAGGCTTCGGCCGCCTCGGTCTGGGGAATGATATGTTCGGGCACTGCGGTGACGAGACTTAAGAGTCTGACGGATTGCAACACGATATTCTCCTTGTCGTTCCCGGCGGAACGAACGGAAAACACGCTGGCTGAAGGGTTTATTCGGTGCGGCTCTCTTCAAGAAGACGTGATCGCAAAAAAGCACAACGCCGCCGAATAAAGCCCGATGCAGCGGTGTTCACTCCTCGCAACGTCATTTTCTGAGGAGTTTTCCAATGACGACCAAGACTGTCCGCATCGCTACCCTCGTGCTCGGCAGCTGCCTTGCCGCCTCCGTCTTTTCCGGCCCTGTCTTCGCAATCGGCGATGATAGCAGCACCATGCCGGTCTGCAAGAAGGGCGAAATCTACGACAAGAAGGCCAAGAAATGCGTCAAGCAGCAGAGCGCCAACGTGACGGATGAAAACCGCACCGACTACGCCTATTCGCTTGCCAAGGCCGGCCGCTTTGAAGAAGCGCTCGCCATGCTCGACACCGTCAAGGACAGGAACAATGCCGAATGGCTGAATTATCGCGGTTACGCCACCCGCAAGCTTGGCCGCACGGATGAGGGCATCTCCTACTATCTGCAGTCGGTGAAGCTCGATCCGCACTATGCCAAGGTTCGCGAATATCTCGGCGAAGCCTATGTCGTCAAAGGTGAGCTCACCCTCGCCAAGGAGCAGCTGACGACGATCAAGGCGATCTGCGGCACCGGCTGCGAGGAATACCAGGACCTCAACGCCGCCATCCTCGATCCGTCGAAGATCTGAGTTGGCAGCCGGCAGGAGAGAGGCAGGGTTGATTGAAGGATATTTCCGGATGTCGGTCGCACACACCGCATTTCCTGCCTATAGTCACGCCCGAACGGAATCGCCGGCGCCGCCGGCGGTTCCCAGGCAGCAGATACGCGCGGAGGCGGCCATCGCGAGCGAGGCGGATATCAGGAGAGGCCTGACGGAACATCTGTCCCGTCTCTGGCGCTACGGCCTCGTCCTTTCGCACCAGCGCGATGTGGCCGACGATCTTGTGCAGGCGACATGCCTTCGCGCGCTGGAAAGGGCCGAGCAGTTCGTGGCCGGCACCAGGCTCGACCGCTGGCTGTTTTCGATCCTGCATTCGATCTGGCTGAACGAGATCCGTGCGCGGCGCGTGCGCCAGGGCCAGGGCTTCGTCGATGCGGATGAAACGCTGACCTTCGACGGCGCCCGCGACACCGAAACGCATGTCATGGCCAACCAGGTCTTGAAACAGGTGAACGCGCTGCCGGAGGCGCAGCGTTCGGCGGTTTTCCTCGCCTATGTGGAAGGGCTTTCCTATCGCGAGGTCGCCGCCATACTGGATGTTCCGATCGGCACCGTGATGAGCCGGCTGGCAGCCGCCCGCGCGAAGCTCTCCGAGACCGTATCGGCAGGGGGATTTGAATGAGCACGAAGCACATAATGCCCTCCGACGAGGAACTGACCGCCTTCATCGACGGTGAGCTTGGCCCCGAAGACACAGCCCGCATCGAGGCGCTGATCGGCACTGACGAAGCCGTGGCCGAGCGGCTGGAATTCCTGGCCCGCGCCGACCTGCCGTACAGGGAAGCCTTTGCGCCGCTGCTTGACGCCGCCCCGCAGGCGAAGCTCGAATTCATGCTGTCGGCCATTCCGGTCCCGCAGCCGGCAAGGCCGGCGGTCTTTGCCAGCCGCCGCGGTTTCCTCGGCGCGCTTGCCGCTTCGCTCGTTGTCGGCATTGCCGTCGATCGCGCCGTGATCGGCCTCGGCACCAGGCTTTCGGGCAGGGACGAAAACGGCGAATGGCGCGCCGTCGTCGCCGAATATATCTCGCTCTATACGCCGGAAACCTTGGCCGGTCCCGTACCATCGGCTGAAGTGCAGGCAACCCAGCTTGCCCGCCTCGACACCACCCTCGGCCTGCAGCTCTCGCCGGAACAGGTCGCCTTGCCGGATGTCGATTTCAAGCGCGCGCAGATCCTGCAATATGACGGCAAGCCGCTTGCCCAGATCGCCTATCTCGACCCGGAGACCGGCCCCATGGCGCTCTGCATCGTCGCCTCCGGTGCCGGTCCCAAGGCGCCCGATATAGAGGGCCGCAAGGGCATGAATGTCGTCTACTGGTCGAGCGCCACCCACGCCTTCATGCTCATCGGCCACGCGCCCGTCGACCGGATGACTGAGATCGCCGACGCGGTACGAAGCAAGATTTCCGTCTAGGCATGACGAGAGGGGCCATGCCCCGATCCGTCAGTTCACGGCGCTCGCAAGCCGAAAGCCTGCCTGCGACACGCTTCCGGTTGCGGCCGGCGGCTCGGCATTCACCTGGATAATGCCGGATGCTCTCGGCTTGAAGGCCGGGTGAGGCGTCTTCGCGGGCAGAGGCGCACTCGCCGCCTTGCCTGGCGAGCAATTGCCTGACGTGCTGCTCTCGACATGCGGCTTGCCGTTACCGGTGCTGAAGTAGCGGAGGCTGCGCGTGCACACGCCGTCGCCGGATATGGTCGAGACCATCGAATAGCCCTGCACGCCGGCAGGAAGCCCGGTGAGCCCGATCGTTGCCGGATCGCGAGGCGGGGCCTGCATCATCGTGTCGGCCTGCTGCAGCATGGCGGCAGCCTCGCGATCCATCGCCGCGGATATGCGGTCCAGATCGGCAAAGGGCGCCGCAGGCCAGAACGGATCGAAGAGGCCGGGCGCCGGATCCGGCTCGCCGTCGATACGGATCTGCGGCACCTGGTTGCCGGCATAGCGGATGCGCTCGAGCGAGCCATCGGGCAGGCGCACGACGAGCATATGGGTATCGGTGGATTTGTGGGAGACGGTCTGGGCTGCCGAGGGGCCGGCAAAGCCTGCGGCGGCAATGACGGCAGCGCCCATGAGAGATGCGATACGACGTTTTTGCACAATGACCTCCTGAAAGGGGAAGAACACCATCCAACAGCCCGCCTCTCGATAAGGACGGCGGGCGAAATGGATGATCATTGCGGCGGAGGCCGAATTTGTGGCGCGCTGCTGCGGCGTGGCGACGCAGAATGCGGGGTTTGCAAGCAGGTCGCGCAAAAGTGTTCAGCGGTTTTGCGGCAAAGACCTGCGTGGAATGAGAGCAGGTCGCGCAAAAGTGTTCGGCGGTCTTGCGGCAAGGACCCACGTGAGAAAGCGAAGACGTGCCGACCGATCCGGGGGATCGCGACAGGATTCAGAACGGCTGGGTCTTGTCGGAAACCGGTCTGGCCTGATTGGCAGGCACGAGCCGGTTCAGGCAATTGACATAGGTCGTATACATCTGCTGGAGCCGCGACAGCGGCACCACCCACTTCTCTTCATTTCCCGAAAAATCGAGCTCCATGTCCGGCGTGCCGACAAAGGAGTTCTTGAGGATCTTTTTGATCTGCGCGACACCGGTCTTGCCGTCGGCCGGCAGAATGCGAAGCGTCTTGCCGTCGAAGGCTTCGGCGGCAACCGCCTTGGTGCCGGAATAGCCGACGAGCGTTACCTTGGTCGCAGTACCTGCCGGGATATCCCAGCCGTCTTTCGAGACCAGCCACATGACGTTGTCGAGGCTCTGCCGGAATTCGACCGTCTTTCCAAGCTCGTCGTCCCAGACCAGCCGGCAATAGGACGGCTTCTCGCCGACAAACCCGACCGCCCATTGCCGGGCTTCGCCCATCCATTCCGTCTCGCCCGGCACCGCTTCGCTCCGGGCCGCCACCGGGACGAGAAGTGCCGCCAGCAATATCGCAGAAAAGGTCTTCATGGCTCGAATCGCCTCCAGGAGTTGGGCCGATTCTAGCGGCGGAAAGTTGAGGTTTTGCTACTGGGCGGCCGCCGGCACGGGTTGCCGGCACGCTAAAATGATCCATCTCGCCGCGCGCTCGTTTCGACGACCGGCGGTGCCGATCGCAGCGCGTGCAGAAAATCCTGCGCACTGACGGGCTCGAGAGCGCCGGCAACCTCTCTGAAATACCGCATCGTTTCCCAAAAGCCTCTGTCCCCGACGATATGAAAACGTCGCTGGGCGCGTGTCAGGGCCACGTTCAGCAGGTTGGGCTTCGAAGAAGCCCAGGCGGCAGCGCCGGCATGCTCCCTGTCGGCGCCGAGCACCATGAAGACGGTGTCCCTTTCCTTGCCCTGGAAAGTATGAACAGTCCCGATCCTGTCCTTCAGCCACTTCTTCAGTTGCGGAGGCGAGGTGCGGGAGCCGGCCGCATCGATCCACACAGCCCTTTCCAGCGCCGTCTTCAGCGCATTCTTGATCTCCTTGAACGGGGAAATGACGTAGAGGTCCGGCAGCACCCCGTCCCGGCGGTAGGTTGCGGTCAGGACATCGACGACGAAGTCGATCTGTTCGGGAACACGCTGCCGGCCGACAACCTTGCCCCTGACGTCGATCCAGACGCTGTCGCCATAAAAGGGCGAAGCGTCACCGGCCGGCTGCCGCTCCTTCAATCCGAATACCATCTTGTCCCGATAGGCGATCCGATTGGCGATGGAGAACATCGGGTCGATGCAGCGGCGATGCACTCGGAGCGGGCTGCCGATCCAAAGCCCGTTGCCATCCTCCGACGGCAAGGCCGTTCCATAGCGGTTTGCCGCGTCGGCAAGTGTTTGCACGGATGCATGGTTGGGCGAATAGGTCTCCGTCCTTGTGTGCGGCGACAGGCGGCAGAGTGACCGAATGAGGGCGCCGGGCAGGGTGAAGACCGGCTCGATCTGCAGGGGGTCGCCGATCGCCATCAGGCGGCGTGCGCGCATCAGGGCGCCGACGGCAGCCTGCGGCACGGCCTGGCCGGCCTCATCGACGAAGACCCAGCCGATCGAAGCCGGTCCGAGGCCGACGAACTGACGGGCAAGCGAGGCAAACGTCGTCGAAATGACGGGAACGATCATGAAGAGGCTCTGCCATATGGGCAGGACGCCGGCTGCGTCGTCAGGAACATTTCCCGAAAGCAGCTTCGTGATCGCCACGATATTTCCGCCGAAACCTCCGCCCGGCTTGCTGACCTCCGCCAGCCATGCCTCATGCAGTGTCAATGCCTCTTCCAGCAAGGTGGAGCGCAGGTCGGCCAGCCTGTCGGAGTGCCAGAGCCCCTCGATCTGCAAACGGTCGGTTTCCAGATCGTCAAGGTCTACGGGCAGGGCCGGCCCGCCCAACCTCTGCCGCAGCTCTTCGAACCTTGCGGATTTTTCATCCCAGGCTTTCTGTCTGGCGTTCAGGTCCCTTTTGGCCCGCTCGCGCTCCTGCAGAGCCTTCTCCAGGGCGGGCCGGTGCTTACCCGCAAGATCTCGTTCGCAGCCGCCGAGCGTCCGGCGCAGCGCGATCTGCTCCCGGGCATTCGACTTGATATTTTTCCTGTGCTCCTGGTTGTCGCTGCTGGGCAGCATCCTTTTCCACCAGGCCGGCGTCGAACGGTCGAGAAGCCGCTCCTCTTCCTTGAGCCGGGCCAATTCGGCGCGGATGGCAAGGAGTTGAGACTCGGCTGCGGCATACCGATCCTGAGCCAGCAGAACTGCGGCCTCCGCAGTCTCCACGGCTTTACGCGCCGGGCCACAGAAGGCATCGGGGGACGTCGTGGCGATTTCACCATGGAGATCGGCAAGCTGCCCGTATTCGTCGATCATCGAGCGAACCGCCTCGTCGGCGTCGCGAAAACGACGGCCTGCTTCGGCAAATGTCGGTCCGCTGTAACTGGTCCGCCACTCCCAGATCGTCTGCGGCATGTCCGGGCCGGACCAGCCGGGCTTCGCCTTGTCCTTGTCTTTGGCCGGCATGAAGGCGAAGCGCTCCTTGAACGCGCGCCGGTTCCCGCTCTTTCCGAGCGCGCAGGCGATCAGTCCCCATGGGCGGGTTTCATCGTCAAGGGCGGTGAAGCTGCCATTGTCTTTCTGTGCGGCGATCTTGTGGGCAACGCTCTGCAAATAGCCGAACGACTTGCCTTTCGTGATCGAGCTTTGCTTCGGAAGGTCGCGCGATATGTTCTCGACCGCCGTGTTGTTGGAGGAAGCAACGACCATTTCGAAGCCGGTAAGGCTGGTATCCAGGTTCGATATCGACGCCTCGCTGCCATCCCTGAAACGGATCTTTCGCGATGCGTCGTCAAAGGCATCCCGCGCCGTTCTCAAAGCGGCGAGGGCGCGCGCCCGCCGCACGATATTGTCCGCGAATATGTCGCGCAGCAGCGTGGTTTTGCCGGTCCCAGGAGGGCCGTTGACCGAAAATAGCCCCGTGTCCGAGAGGGTTTCCAGGGCGGTATTGATTGCGAATTGCTGCATCAGGCTCATGGCATGATGGGTTTCCGCGAGCCAGCGTCCGGTATTGAGGTTCCGCGGATGCAGCGACCGGATGAGGGCGCGGCGGCCCGCTTCCGTGTAGAGGTCGATCCGGGCACCGGGCGCAAGCGGCGTCAAGTATCGCCTCAGCGGTTCGGGCACGGCGCCGCTGCGAACGCAGTCCATCGCCCGCTCGATATCCTCGATGAAGAAACTGTTCAAAATCCCGATTTCCTGGTCGGGCGTGATGTCTTCTTCGTCATGGTCGTCGTCGCCGGCCGCGCCGTGCTCCGGCGGCGCAGGCAGGAGCTTTACCGTCGGTTTCGACGGCTTGTCCCTATAGCGGATTTCGACAAGCGCGATCGGCTTGCCGCTATCGGGCACGAAGCCGGCCCATTCGCACAGCAAAGCATGAAGGGCAAGGATCTCAGCCGGCGCGAGCGGCTGGTTGTCGCCTTCCTCGGAAGGCTGATGGGACAGGCGGCGCTGGGCCTGGAAATTTCCAAGCAATTCCTGCAGGCGCTTTTTGCCGTCGGCGAATGCTTCCGAACTGAGGGCCGCAAGCCCATGTTCGCGGATTTGCCCAAGTGCCCAGGGCAGAGTCGAGATGGAAAACGTCTGGAAAATCGGATTGCCGTGCGGATCGAGCTCCAGGCTTGCAAAGCAGGTGTCTCCATCCAGGTCGCCTCGCTCCGCATCCTCGAAGTCCGCCATGCCGCCGGCAGGGCTAGCAAAGTTCCTGCTGGCCCTCGTCGTCTCCGATTTGCTGAAAACGCCAAGGAATAGCGTAAGCCCGGTGATCTCCTTGTGCTCGGGGACGACAGGCCGTCGCACGGCGGCACTGTCATCCTCGAGCGTTTCGGCATGCAGCCAAAACGCCGTCCTGTTTTCATCGCCCGCCGCCCGCCTGGAGAGATCGTAAGGGATGAAGAATTCGATCTTGTGCCAGAGGTCCAGGATCGCCAGCAGCCGCTCGCCTTCGCTACCTGTGGGAATCTGCATGGCGTCTCTCTGAGCGGATATATTCGCTAGGTTTTCTATCAACGATGACCCGTCCGGAAAAGCCGGCAATGTTGCGGCCTCGGCGTCAGGATCCGGCGAATAGTATCAGCAAGAGAGTTGAGGAGTTGGCTGGGGAACCTGGATTCGAACCAAGATCGACGGAGTCAGAGTCCGCTGTTCTACCATTGAACTATTCCCCAGCAGCTGCGAACCGCACCGGTTCGGCTGGTGTGCGGCGCTTATAAACAAAAGCGGGCGGAATGCAAATACCCGTTTTGAAAAAATTCCATCCTGCCAATCCGGGTGAAAATTGAACGGCTAAAATCCGGAATCAAAAAGAATTTGGTGATTTCGTCGCTCGCTGATATTCTCGCGCCAACGCAAAAATCGAATGAGCGCCTGCTGCATACCTTTCCGGACTTGCGCGGCGCGGTGGAAAACGAACGTGGAAGACCCCGAGGGCGGCGCAAAGCCGCAATTTGACGGGGCGTCGGCGGCAGGGCGCAGGGACGGCAAGAAGTCCAGGCGCCGCAAGGGCAAGCGCGGCGGGCAATCCCGCAGCGCCGCTCATCCCGCTTCGCATGATCTTGCCGGCCATGCCGGCGAGGCTGCGCGCCCGAAGGACGATCCGGAAAGCCCGGCCCGTAAGCGCAAGCGCCGCCGTCGTGGTGGGCGTGGTGCATCTCAATCCGATAGTTCCGCCCCGTCGCAGCCCGTGGTTCAGGCCGCCGGTCACGGTCAAGCTCCGCGCCCGGAGGGTGATTCGTCCTCCAGCCGCCGCAACCGGCGCAAACATCGCAGCAAGCGCGGCCTGCAGGGCCGGCCGCTGGCTCCCGTGCAGGCGCCGCCGTCCGCGCGGCCGGAGCAGCGCGCCGAAGCCCCTTCGCGCGCTCTGCTCCGCGAGGGGCAGGATGCCGATGCGGGCCATCGCCGAAACCGCCAGCCGGGTCATGACGAGGAGCGGGCCGCCGGCGATCATCCCTGGCCGGACGAACTTTATGCCGCGCTCGATCTCGGCACCAACAATTGCCGCCTGCTGATCGCCCAGCCGACGCGCCCCGGCCAGTTTCGCGTCGTCGATGCCTTCTCGCGCATCGTGCGTCTCGGCGAGGGGCTTGCCGCCAGCGGCAGGCTGTCCGACGAGGCGATGGAGCGCGCGATCGATGCGCTTCGCATCTGCGCCTCCAAGCTTCGCAACCGCGAAATCCGCCGCATGCGGCTGATCGCCACCGAAGCCTGCCGGCAGGCGGCCAATGGCGAGGAATTCCTGCAGCGGGTCGTGACCGAGACCGGGCTGGAACTGGAAATCATCGACCGGGAGACCGAGGCGCGGCTGGCCGTTTCCGGCTGCTCGTCGCTGGTCGGGCGCGAGGCGCGCTCCGTCGTGCTGTTCGATATCGGCGGCGGCTCCTCGGAAATCGCCGTCATCCGCATCGGCGACAACCGCTTCGCCCGCCTCGCCAACCACATCACCCACTGGACCTCGCTTCCCGTCGGCGTGGTCACGCTGTCGGAACGCCATGGCGGCCGCGATGTGACGCCCGATGTTTTCGAGGGCATGGTGCGCGAAGTCGCCGGCATGCTGTCGGCGTTCGATTGCCCGGAAATCGAAATTGCCGAGGATGGCGATTTCCATCTGATCGGCACCTCGGGCACGGTGACGACGCTTGCCGGCGTGCATCTTGACCTGCCGCGTTACGATCGCCGCAAGGTCGACGGCATATGGCTGTCGGATGACGAGGTCTCCGCCATGCAGGCGAAGCTTCTTTCCTGGAATTTCGAAAGCCGCGCCGCCAATCCCTGTATCGGGCCGGACCGCGCCGATCTGGTTCTGGCCGGCTGCGCCATTCTGGAGGCGATCCGCCGCCGCTGGCCGAGCCCGCGCATGCGGGTTGCCGATCGCGGCTTGAGGGAAGGGCTGCTCACCGACATGATGGCCGATGACGGTGTGTGGCGGCGGCACCGCAGCCGCCGCGGCCAGCGGGGTAACAAGGGGTAGGCATGACCAAGGCACCGATCGGCCGCAAGCTCGGCCAGCGCGTCAAGAAGAAGAAGCTGAAGGCTTCCTCCCGCCAGTGGCTGCAGCGCCATATCAACGATCCCTATGTGCAGCGCGCGCAGCTCGAAGGCTATCGCGCCCGCGCGGCTTTCAAGCTGCTGGAGATCGACGAGAAATACAACATCCTGAAGGGCGCCAAGCGCATCATCGACCTGGGCGCCGCGCCCGGCAGCTGGTCGCAGATCGCCGCCAAGGTGACGGGGTCGACGGACGAGGATATCCGCGTGGCCGCGATCGACTTTCTGGAAATGGCGCAGCTTCCGGGCGTGAAGATCCTCCAGCTCGATTTTCTCGATCCTACCGCACCCGAAAAGCTGATGGAGGCCGTCGGCGGCACGCCCGATCTGGTGATTTCCGATATGGCCGCCCCCACGACCGGCCACCACCGCACAGACCATCTGCGCACCATGCATCTTTGCGAGGTCGCCGCCCATTTCGCGATCGAAGTGCTGGGCGAGGGCGGGCATTTCCTCGCCAAGACCTTTCAGGGCGGCACCGAGCGCGATCTGCTCGCCATGCTGAAACAGCATTTCCGCCAGGTCGTGCATGTCAAGCCGGCCTCGTCGCGCGCCGAATCGGTGGAAATGTTCCTGCTGGCGAAAGGCTTCAAGGGCCGCAAGGCCGAAGCGGCGCCCGAGAGCGCCTGATCTGTTCGCAAGGCAGAAGAGCGGCCTTTATTTGACCGGTTGCTGTTCGGCATTGATCGCCGGCGGCACCTGCTTGGCGCGGTGGCCGGAAACGGAGGCCCCGGCATCCTTGGCCATGCGCACAAAGGGGATGGTGGCAAGCACCGTCAGGCCGGCAATGACGAAGAAGGCGATGTGGAAATCGACGATCTGCAGCTCGGCGCCGCGCAGATAGATCGACGTTTCCAGGATCGAGGCGGCAACGGCAACGCCGAGCGCGAGGCTCACCTGCTGCATGACGGAGGCCATGGAGGTCGCCTGGCTTGCCTGTGCATCGTCGATATCGGCAAAGGCCAGCGCGTTGACGCCGGTGAACATGAAGGAGCGCGAGAAGCCGCCGAGCAGCAGCACGCCGATGATGAGCAGATGTGGCGTGTCCGGCGTGAAGAGGCCGGTAACGGCTGTGACGACCGTCGTCACCGCGCCGGCGCACAGAAGCGTGGTGCGGAACCCGATCGCCTTGTAGACGCGGCGCGCGATGAACTTTGTGGTAATGGCGCCGATCGCGCCGGAAAAGGTGATCAGGCCGGACTGGAAGGGCGTCAGCCCGAAGCCGAGCTGCAGCATCAGCGGCGTCAGGAAAGGCATGGCGCCGACGCAGATGCGAAACAGCGTGCCGCCGCTGGTCGAGGCGCGGAAGGTCGAATTCTTGAACAGGTTCAGGTCGAGAATCGGCGTCGGATAGCGCCTGGCATGGCGCACGTAAAGCACGCCGCAGATGATGCCGATGGCCGTGGCCGAGATGCCGATGATCGGCGGCAGCGCCGGAAGGCTGACGACCGACAGGCCGAAGACGACGCCGGCAGCGGCAAGGCTGGTCAGGATGAAACCGTTGAAATCGAGCTTCGGCGGTGCTGTGGCCTCGATTTCCGGCAGGAAGATGGTCGCCAGCCACACGCCGATGACGCCGACCGGCACGTTGATCAGGAAGATCCAGTGCCAGCTGAAATAGGTGGTGATGAAGCCGCCGAGCGGCGGGCCGGCAAGCGGGCCGACAAGGGCGGGAATCGTCAAGAGCGCCATGGCCGAAACCAGTTCGCTCTTCTGCGTGGTGCGCACCAGCACGAGGCGCCCGACCGGCGTCATCATCGCGCCGCCCATGCCCTGCAGGAAGCGCGCGAAGACGAATTCGACGAGGCTGGAGGAGAAGGCGCAGAAGATGGAGCCGACGACGAAGACGCAGATCGCTAGGCGGAAGATTTTCTTGGCGCCGAAACGGTCGGCCATCCAGCCGCTGATGGGAATGAACACCGCCAGCGCCACCATATAGGACGTGAGCGCCAGTTTCAGGGTGATTGGCCCGACATGCAGATCGGCCGCGATGGCCGGCAGGGCCGTCGAGATCACGGTCGAATCCATCTGTTCCATGAAAAGGGCAACAGCAAGGATCAGGGGGACAATGCGGTTCATAGGCGATCGCCTTGATGGGGGCGGAAAGGGCGCGGAAGGCCCGTGCTGTGTAGTCCCAGTTGTCGGCTGTGCCAATCCCCCAATCGGGTTCCATTACAAGTTTGAATCACGACTGCGTGAGACGGCTTGCTCGACACTTTCGCCTCTCATGATTGACATATGCTTACCTGGCCGGGGCCAGAAATCGACCGGATCCTATCGGTGGGCGTGCTGCGACGCACCGCACAGGGTCGAGCATGGATATGCCGTTCCCTTCGGTCGGTTTCGTCGAGAAGCAGGGGACCGGTTATCGCTTCGTGCCGAAGACCTGTCAGTTCGACATTTGAACCAGGCATGTCGCGCAAAACTGCGCAGCGGTTTTGCGGCAACGATATGCGGCACGTTCAATCTGCATAGCTGCCATACCGAGCCCGGCGGCCAGCCGGGCTATTTTGCTATTTCCTTCCTGTCATAGACGTGTTACCAGCCCTCGCCAACTTCCATAAACTCATGCACACCGCCGGTGCGGACGATTCGTACCGGGTGGGGCGCATTTTTCTTTCTTGAAGGAATTTGGCCATGGCTCGCATCATAGAAACGCCGACCGGACTGGACGCACTCACCTTCGACGACGTGCTGCTGCAACCCGGTCATTCCGAAGTCCTCCCCGGCCAGACGAGTGTCGCAACCCGCATCGCCCCCGACTTCGAACTGAATATCCCGATCATCTCGGCCGCGATGGATACCGTCACCGAAGGCCGGCTGGCGATCGCCATGGCCCAGGCCGGCGGCCTCGGCGTCATCCACAAGAACCTGACGCCGGCCGAACAGGCCGAGCAGGTTCGCCAGGTCAAGAAGTTCGAAAGCGGCATGGTCGTCAATCCCGTGACGATCGGCCCGGACGCCACCCTTGCCGATGCGCTGGCGCTGATGAAGATGCACGGCATATCCGGCATCCCGGTCGTCGAGAAGTCCGGCCGCCTCGTCGGCATCCTGACCAATCGCGACGTGCGCTTTGCTTCCGATCCCAAGCAGAAGATCTACGAACTCATGACCCGCGAAAATCTCGTGACGGTCAAGGAAAGCGTCGATCAGCAGGAGGCCAAGCGGCTGCTGCACGCCCACCGCATCGAGAAGCTGCTGGTGGTGGATGGCGAAGGCCGTTGCGTCGGTCTCATCACCGTCAAGGACATCGAAAAGGCGCAGCTGAACCCGAACGCCTCCAAGGATGCGCAGGGCCGCCTGCGGGCCGCCGCTGCCGTCGGCGTCGGTGAGGATGGTTTCGAGCGTGCCGAGCGTCTGATCGATGCCGGCGTCGACCTGCTCGTCGTCGATACCGCCCACGGTCATTCGGCCCGCGTTCTCGAAGCGGTCGGCCGCGTCAAGAAGCTTTCCAATTCCGTTCGCATCATGGCCGGCAATGTCGCGACTTATGACGGCACCAAGGCGCTGATCGATGCCGGCGCCGACGCCGTCAAGGTCGGTATCGGACCGGGCTCGATCTGCACGACGCGCGTCGTTGCCGGCGTCGGCGTTCCCCAGCTTGCCGCCATCATGTCGGCGGTCGAGGCCGCGAAGGCGCAGGACATTCCTGTCATCGCCGATGGCGGCATCAAGTTCTCGGGCGACGTGGCCAAGGCCATCGCTTCGGGCGCCTCCGCCGTCATGGTCGGCTCGCTGCTTGCCGGCACGGACGAAAGCCCGGGTGAGGTCTATCTCTACCAGGGCCGCTCCTTCAAGGCCTATCGCGGCATGGGCTCCGTCGGCGCCATGGCGCGCGGCTCGGCGGACCGTTACTTCCAGGCGGAAGTGCGCGACACGCTGAAGCTGGTGCCGGAAGGCATCGAAGGCCAGGTTCCCTACAAGGGTCCGGTTTCCGGCGTGCTGCATCAGCTCGCCGGCGGCCTCAAGGCGGCCATGGGCTATGTCGGCGGCAAGGACATCAAGGAGTTCCAGGACCGCGCCACCTTCGTGCGCATCTCCAGCGCCGGCCTGCGCGAAAGCCATCCGCATGACGTGACGATCACCCGCGAAAGCCCGAACTATCCGGGCGTCGGCGTCTGACCATGAAGGCGGGCAGCGCAATTCCGTTGTGGATCATCGCGCTGCTCGCCGCCCTCTGCCTCGTCGTCCTCGGCTGGACGACCTTCGGCTTCACCATGCCCTTCGAGCATGAGACGGGCCAGGCGGTACTCGACACCTATTTCGCCGGTTACGACGAATCCGCCGTCTTCGATATGCAGGCGCTGCTCGATCAGAACGAGACGGCCAGCCGCATTCTCCGGGCCATGTATTTCGGTCCGGAACTCGTCTTTCCCGCCCTTTTGACGGCACTTCTGTTTCTGATTTTCCTGCGGCTCGGGCCGATCGAGACATGGCGCGGCCGCCAGGCGCCCCGCCTGCTCGGGCGCATCACCTATCTCCTGCCTTTCATCTACGGCTTTGCGGATTACAGCGAAAACATCTCGAGCCTCCTTGCCTTCAGCGACAGCGGTGCTGCAGGCATTGCGGCGCAAATCCTGCCGTGGATGACCAAGCTGAAATTCGCAAGCCTTGCCGTCTGCGCCATTCTGATCGTGCGCGGCGCGCTTCTTGGCGGTTCGCGCGAAGGCTGATCGGTTGCTGCATTTTCCTTTTGCGCAATTGCCGGCGCAGGGCCGCTGCACATCTTTGCCGGAATGGCTCTGCTGTGGCCAGCGCCACGCCGGCTGCGAGAGCCGTGCCGCAAGGAAATCCCCGCCTGCGAACATTCGAGCTTCATCGCCGGCGCCGAAATCTTCGCCGCTGGTGGCATCGCCGCAGGCCGCCTTGGCTCTGGCATCGGTCCGGTCTTTCCGCTACTGCTCCCCGCTGTCGCCAAAGGAGAGGAATGATCGATGACCGGCTATGAGATGTTCTGGCCTCTGCTTGCCCATGTCCTGCTGGTCTATATCCTTTACGGCCTGCTCGGCCTGCGCCGAGGCAAGGACGTCCGCGAGGGGCGGATGCAGAAATCCGGTTACCGCGAAAACCGCGACGAGCCGGTCGAAAGTCTCTTCGTCAAGAACAGCCTGGCCAACCAGTTCGAGCTGCCGGTGCTTTTCTATGCCTGCAGCATTCTTCTTTATATTACCGAGGCCGATAATCTCGTCGCCGTCCTGCTTGCCTGGCTGTTCGTCGCTCTGCGCTATGCGCATGCCTATGTGCATGTCACCAGCAACGACCTGCGCTACCGCAGCCCGCTTTTCGCCGCCGGTTTCGTCGTGCTCGCCGCCATGTGGGCCTGGCTTGCCGGCTGGATGCTGTTCTCCTGATCCGAACGCGTCCGGTAACGGAGTTTTGTTCCTGCGTTATCGGCCGCTGACCTATGTTCTCCCATGCCGATTGGGCATGGGGTAGGGAACAGAGGAGGTCTGTCATGGAAAAGCCCGTCATTACACAGGCGATGATCAACGCCTATGATGAATATACGCATCTGACGCTCGATCGCCGCAGTTTCATGGACAAGCTCACCAAGCTTGCCGGTTCGGCAACCGCGGCTGCGGCAATCGCGCCGCTGCTTGCCGCCAACAAGGCCGCCGCCGAGGTCGTCGCCGAAAACGACGATCGTCTGACCGGGCAGGATATTATCTACCCCGGCAGCGGCGGGGACATGAAAGGCTATCTGGTGCAGCCGAAGGACGCGTCCGGCAAGCTCGGCGCCGTCATCGTTATCCATGAAAACCGCGGCCTCAACCCGCATATCCGCGATGTCGCCCGCCGCATGGCGCTTGAAGGCTTCGTGGCACTTGCTCCCGATTTCCTGTCGCCGCAGGGCGGCACGCCTCAGAATGAGGATCAGGCGCGCGAAATGTTCAGCAAGCTCGATGCGGCCACGGTTGCCGCCAATGGCGAGGCGACGGTCGCCTACCTTTCCAAACTCGATGCGGCCAACGGTAATGTCGGCGCGATCGGCTTCTGCTGGGGCGGCGGTGCGGTCAACAATCTCGCCACCAAGTCGCCGGAACTGAGAGCGGGCGTTGCCTACTACGGCGCCCAGCCGCCGGCTGCGGAGGTCCCCAATATCAAGGCGGCGCTCTTGCTCCACTATGCCGGCCTCGACGACCGCATCAATGCCGGCATCGATGCCTTCCGGAAGGCGCTGGAGGAGAATGGTAAAAAATTCGAGATCTACGTCTATGACGGCGTCAACCACGCCTTCAACAACGATACGTCGGCTGCCCGCTACGACAAGGCGGCAGCCGAACTCGCCTGGAGCCGCACGGTCGCGTTTCTGAAACAGAACCTTGCCTGAGCCGGGCTTTCGCCCTGCGCAGCAAGGCGGCGGACCCGGCCGACAGGTACCGGGCCGCCTTGCTGAACAAAGTGCTAAGAGCAGTTTTCACACAGACCAAAACGGGGTGTAACGCCCCGTTTTCCATGGGCTCTTGCCATTGCCTAAAATCCGACCATTTCCATTTACGACGGATGAAGACCTGCATGTCATATCGGCCCGACGCGCCGGTATGACACATTGCCTCCGTCGCTCAATAACAAGACAGATGGGAACCACATGGACGCGGACATTTCGGATCGCATTGCTCTTCGCAGGAAGCCGAAACAGGAGCGGAGCATCCAGCGGCTGGATCTGATCCTCAACGCCGCCGCCGCCATCATCGCGGAAAAGGGCGTCAGCGCCATGCGGATGACCGAGCTTGCGGTCGCCGCAAAAGTTCCGATCGGTTCGGTCTATCAATATTTCCCGGAGAAGGCGGCGATCGTCAAAGCGCTGTTCGACCGTCATGCCCAGGCGATCCAGCAGAAGACGGCGGAAATGTTCGCCGACGTCCAGTCCTTCGACGAAGCGCTCGACCTGATCTCCGCAATGATCGACTGGTACTATGCCGAATACCGCAACGATGCCGCCTATCTCGGCGTCTGGATGGGCACGGAGACGGATCAGGATCTCCTGCGCCTGAATATCGAGCACAGCGGCCATGTCGCCGAGATATTCCAGGAAGCCGTGCGCCGCCTGGCGCCGGAATTCTGCGACGAACAAATGAAAGCGCGCACCTACCTGTTCAGTCACCTGATCGGTGCGGCCGTCCGTCTTGCGGTATTGAGCGAAAACGGCTTCGGCGAGAATATTCTCAAGGAATGGAAGCGCGTGATCCGCGCTTCCCTCTTTGCTCCAACGTCCGTTTCGGCGGCTTGAAACCGCCTACCAGCTCGGCATCATACTCGCCGCAGCCTTGAGCCGCGGATAGTGGCGGGCGTAACCCGTCTTCATATCGTGCTCCAGCCCGTCCTCGATGACGGTCGGCGTGATATTGTCGAGGCAGGCGGTGATATGCGCCGTAATCGCATTCATCAGCGACAGCGAAACGCCGGGCCGCTTCATGATGCCGATCTGGACCGGCGGCAGCGCCGGGAAACCGTCTGCCTGGCTCAAGACCTTCATGCCCGTGCGCAGCGCCGATTCCGGCATGACCGAAACCGCCATGCCGGCAAGTACGGCCGAGGCGACCACGGTGCAGGACCAGCTCGTGAACAGGACCTGATACTCGCGGCCGACCGCATCGAGCGCGGAGCAGGCAAGCTGGCGCCACTGGCAGTCGCGCCGGCCGACGGCCAGCGGCACCGGAGCGTCGTCCCGGATCGGATGGTTGGCGGAACTGACCCAGCAGAGCGGCTCCGTGCGCACCACATCCGAAATGCGCTCGCGCGGATTGTGCGTCACAAGCGCGATATCGAGCTCGCCCTTGTGCATGCGTTCGGCCAGATCCACCGAAGGCTCGCAGACGATGTAGAGCTCGACGTTCGGATGCGTCTTGGCAAATCGCCCGATGATCTCGGGCATATAACGATCGGCGTAATCGTCTGGCGTGCCGATGCGCAGCGTGCCTTCCAGCCGGTTGTCATCGAAGGCGGCAATCGCCTCGTTGTTCAGGCGGATGATGCGGCGCGCATAGTTGAGCAGCTTCTCGCCCTCCACCGTCAGCCGGTTGCCGCGGCCGTCCTTGATGAAGAGCTGCTTGCCGATGCGCTCTTCCAGCCGCCGCATCTGCATGGAGACGGCGGACTGTGTCTTGTAGACCTTGTCGGCGGCCTTGGTGAAGCTGCCGGAGTCCACGATTGCGATGAAGGTCTGCAACTGGTCGATATCAAGAGGCGCCGACATGATCTTGTCCATCCATAAAGATCGCTGATGCTAATCATTAGAAACATTCGTTGGACTGATCAATACTCCTTTGGCATCTTCGGGATGCAAATCAAGCAAAGTGAAGGACAGACACCCTGCCTGTCCGCCCTGTGACCGGCTTGACCCTTCCTGCACGACCTCGCAGGCGGGGTGGGCTGTTCTGCGCCCGAAGAAAGGAGAGTTCGATGCGCACTCATGAACAGACACTAGAACTCGACTGCGGCAAGCTCGCCCCGACGTTCACCCGGCGTCTCATGGCCGCTTTCGCGCCGCTGGCAACCGCTCTTCGCATTCTGCGCAATCGTTCGCAGGTGAACGGGCTGCACGAGCTCGATGATTATCAGTTGCGCGATATCGGCCTGACGCGGGCCGACGTCACCTCCGCATTCCTGGCTTCGACCTTCTTTGAAGATCCGTCGGAGCATCTGACGCAGGCGGCCAAGCGCCGCTGGCGTATCGCGCTCACGCGCCCCTACAGGGGCTGAGCGCACGCGTTTCCCCGCAGGGTGATAGCCAATAGCCCTGCCGCTTGACCCGGTGATCGGCTTTCCCAGCCATCTCCGGGTTTTTTTATTTCCTGGCCGTGGAAGAGGGGGCTTCGGGGGAGGGCGTGGATTTCGGCCGGTAGGCCTCGAAAATCGCTTCGAGGCTCTTCTGATAGCCCTTCTGCACTTCGAGACCGCTGTCGAACATCGTATTCAGCATCTGCGCATAACTGTCGTTTTCGGCCTTGCGCTCTTCCTTCGGCGGCTCGGCAGCCTTGGCCGCGGGCTGCTGAAGGTTTGCCATCATGTCCTGGAATGCCCTGGCGAAGGGATTGTCGAGGAAGGGATTGGCCGGCTCAGGCTGAGGCTCCGGCTTCGGCACGCTGAACATCAGCTGCATGGCCTGCGTGAACGGATTATCGAAGATGCTGGGTTCGGGTGCCGCCTTCGGCTTCGGCGCAAAGCCGGTGCTCTCCAGCCATTTCTGGATCGTCTCGCCCATGGCGGTATTGACGAACGGGTTGACCGGCGAGGCCATCTGTCCCGTCGACTGCTTGAAAAGCCCGCCCATCAGCGTGCCGGCCATGACCGGCAGCATCTGCTTGTAGATCTCCTGGCCGATGCCGGTCATCTGCGCGGCCTGCGCGGCGACGGCGCGCGAGACCTCCTTGGAACCGAAGACCTGGGAAAGAATGGTGTTGCCGTCGGAAATGCCCTCGGGCGTGAAGGCCTTGCTCATGTCCTCGAAATATTTGGCATAATTGCCGGAGGCCACCGCCTGCATCAGGCCCGCGAAATCGTAAGGGTTGGCCGTGCTGCGCTTGAGGCCGGCGGAAAAAGCCGGCATCAGTGCCGCCATCGCCTTCGTCGCCTGTTCCTGGGCGAGGTTGAACTGTTTGGCGATGGCATCCATCGCCGCCCCGTTCTGCGCCTGCATCATCATGTCGAAAAGCGGCAGCATAAGAGTCCCTTTCCCGAGTCGTGGCGCATGTTCGCGCCACTATAGCTCGAAAAGGCAATGCGCAAACGGCTTTTTGGAAAGGGCCTGTTGCCTCTTAATATTGATATTCCTGGAAAACCGGCTCGACCGAGCCGTTCCAGCGGCCGTGATAGAGCGCCAGCAGATCCTCGGCAAGCGTCGCCTTCTTGGCGAGAACCTCGTCGAGCGGCGCCAGGAAGACGCTCTCGTCGACACCCTCGCCGTTCAGCCTGTTGCGCGCCTTGAGGCCGGCGCGGGAAATATTGACGACCTCGCGCGCCGTCTCGATCAGCTGGTGGCCGCGGAAGCTGGCTTTCAGGCCTTCTTCCGGCACGGCGTTGCGCAGCGCGTTGACCTCGTCGAAACGCCAGTCCTTCGTCAGCAAATCGGCCGCTTCGAGGGCGGCGTCGTCATAGAGCAGGCCGACCCAGAAGGCCGGCAGCGCACAGATGCGCCGCCACGGACCGCCGTCCGCACCGCGCATTTCCAGGAAACGTTTCAGGCGCACATCCGGAAAGAGCGTCGAAAGATGGTTCGTCCAGTCGCCCATCGTCGGCTCGTAAGCGGCGATCTCGCCCTTCAGCGCGCCGTTCATGAATTGCCGGAAGGTGACATGGGTCGCCTTGTGATAGTGGCCGTCGCGCATGACGAAATACATGGGCACGTCGAGCGCCCATTCGGCATAGTCCTTGAAGCCGAAATCGTCGCGGAAGGTGAAGTCCAGGAGGCCGCTGCGCTGGTTGTCCACGTCGCGCCAGACATCGCCGCGCCAGGAGAACATGCCGTTCGGCCTGCCTTCGGTGAAGGGAGAGGACGCGAAAAGCGCTGTTGCCAGCGACTGCAGTTTCATCGAGACGCGCATCTTGCGGCGCATGTCGTCTTCCGAGGAGAAATCGAGATTCACTTGGATCGTGCAGGTGCGGTACATCATGTCGAGGCCGCGTGTGCCGACCTCGGGCATGTAGTTGGTCATGATCTCGTAGCGGGATTTCGGCATATGCGGGGTTTCCGCATAGGTCCATTTCGGGCTGCCGCCGATGCCGAGGAAGCCGATGCCCATCGGCTCGGCGATCTCGCGCACCTGCGCCAGGTGCAGGTTGGATTCCTTGCAGGTCTGGTGAATGTTTTCGAGCGGCGCGCCCGAGAGTTCGAACTGGCCGCCGGGCTCGATCGAGATGGCGCCCATGCCGTTCTGCTCGCCGAGACCGATGATGTTGTCGCCGTCCATGATCGGCTCCCAGCCGCTCCTGGCCTGCAGGCCCTTGAGGAGCGCCGAAATGCTGGCCTCGCCGAAATAGGGAACCGGGCTGTTGTCCTTGCGGAAGAAGACGAACTTCTCATGCTCGGTGCCAATGCGGAACCGTTCCTTCGGCTTGTTGCCGGCGGCAAGATAGTCGGTCAGCTCCTGAACCGAAGAGAGCGGCGTCTGGTCGGTAGTGTCGCGAGCCATGAAATTACCTGTATTCGGAAAGCGCCGGGGCCGGGGCAATTGGAAGGGTGATTAGTGCCCAAGTCAGCTAAGTTGCAAGTGAAATTGTTTCAACAGGTCATCAAAAAAATAGCAGCACTTTCCGCGCTATCGGCGTGCGGTAGTCAATTCCAGTCGCCGATGGCAGCCTGTATCACTGCCAGAGCCGCCACAGCCGCCGTATCGGCGCGCAGGATGCGCGGCCCGAGCGGAATGGCGGTCACGAAATCGAGGCTGCGCAGCCGCGCCCGTTCCTCTTCGGAGAAGCCGCCTTCCGGGCCGACGAGCAGCGCGAGCTTCCGTTCGCTCACCTTTGAAAGCAGCGGCAGCGGGTTCTGCCCGGCATCGCCTTCGTCGCAATAGATGATGCGCCGGTCGGCCGGCCAGCGGTCGAGCAGATCGGCAAGCCTGACCGGTTCGGCCACCGCGGGAATGCCGAGCACGCCGCATTGTTCGGCCGCCTCGATGACATTGGCGCGGATCTTGTCAAGATTGGTGATCCTGCCCTGCACATGCTGGGTCATGACCGGCTGCAGCAGGCCGGCGCCCATTTCCACCGCCTTCTGGACCAGATAATCCATGCGGCCGACCTTCAGCGGCGCGAAGAGATAGTGCAGGTCGCAAGGGGCGGGCTGCGGCCGCGTCTCTTCGGTCGCCGTCAGCAGGATGCGCTTGCGCGTCGGGAAGGAAAGGCTCGCCTTCCACTCGCCGTCGCGGCCGTTGAAGACCAGGATTTCCGCGCCCTCTTCCATGCGCAGCACGTTGGCGAGATAGTTGAACTGGTCGGCGCTGGCTTCGACGGCGGCACCCTTCGACAAGGGAGCATCGATGAAAAGCCGCTGCATGCGGAAATTGGCGCGCATCCTGAAACCCTGACTCAAATGAAGAGCGCGAACATAGCCCAATAAATCAGGGCCGCAAGCGCGGCGGAAACCGGCACGGTGATGATCCAGGCGCCGAGGATCGTCATGAAATGTGAGCGGCGGACGAGATAGCGCCTGCGCACTTCGTGGACGTTCGGCTCCGGCTCGTCGATTTCCCAGGTCTCGGCCTTGCGGCGGATGAATTCGATGCGGCGCTTCGAATGGCGCGTGTACCACTCGCGGAAGAAGCCGACGCCGAAGACCGAGCCGACGGCGATATGCGTGGTGGAAACCGGCAGGCCGAGCCATGAGGCGGCAATGACGGTAAAGGCGGTCGAAAGCGCCACGCAATAGGCCCGTGTCGGATTGAGCTTGGTGATCTCCTCGCCGACGAGCCGGATGAGGCGTGGCCCGAAAAGCAGGAGACCGACCGAAATTCCGAAGGCGCCGATCAGCATGACCCAGAGCGGCGGCTGGCCGACGGCGCCGCCATTGGCGATGCCGGCCGAATGGACGATGGCCGAGAGCGGGCCGACAGCGTTGGAAACGTCGTTTGCGCCATGCGCGAAGGAAAGCAGGGCGGCCGAACCCACCAGCGGAAAGTGGAAGAGTGTCCGAAGCGAGCTGTTGCGGTTCTCCAGGTTTTCCGCCTGTCGCAGGATGAGGGGCCGCACAGCCAGCCAGCTGACGAGCCCGGTGCCGATTCCGACCAGAAGGATCGTCAGCGCCGGATATCGGCCCTCCGGCGCGAGCTGCAGCATCATATAGGCCATGAAGCCGCCGGCCATGGCGGCGATCATCACCGGGACCCAGCGCCGGGCGGCGGCAATCTTGTCCTCACGATAGACGATGAGGGTTTTGACCAGGTAGAGCAGTCCGGCGGCGATCAGCCCGCCAAACAGCGGCGACGTCATCCAGCTTACGGTGATTTCCAGCATCACCCGCCAGTTGACCGGCTCGAATCCGACCGCGCCGATGCCCGCGCCGATCACCGCACCCACGATCGCGTGCGTCGTCGAAACCGGTGCGTTCATCCAGGTGGCGAGGTTGATCCACAATGCGGCGGCCGTCAGCGCCGCCATCATGATCCAGCCGAGCGTCGCCTGCGGTACCTGCACCGTATCGACGATGCTGGAGGAAATGGTCTTGACGACCTCGCCGCCGGCGATCGTCGCGCCCAGAACCTCGAAGATCGCGGCGACGATCAGCGCCTGCTTCATGGTGATGGCGCGCGCCCCGACGGCAGCGCCCACATTGTTGGTCACGTCGTTGGCGCCGATATTCAGGGCCATGTAGGCGGCAAGTGCCGCGGCCGCGACCACCAGCACCGCGCCGGACCTGTCGAACACATAGACGCCGGCAAAAAGCATGGCGAGGCCGAGAAAGATCAGGCCAAGCCCCGGTGCCACCAGCCGTCGCGCGACATACTTCGCCGCATCCTCGACATGCGTGACCTTGTCGAGATCCTTATCAAGCGTACGTTTGGTCAGGACTGGGTTACGTTGCGGCATTCTCTTTCCCGGCGGTGCCCTGCTTTTGCGCTGCTCTTTTTAGCAGCGCAAGATGGCAATACTCATTCCGCCGGAATTTGTTTCGGCAGAGTGCCGGAAAGCCGCTCCGCCATGCGCCGCTTGAAGGCAAGGAAGAGGTTGCGCAGGTCGGGTTCGTTCACGCGCTTCACGGCCTCGTCGCAGGAAACCCACTCGATGGTCCGTTCGCCCTTTTCCTTGAAGTTTTTCGCCACACCCGTCACCTCAAGGGCAAAGACCTGAACCTTGCAGGTCACTTTCAGGCCGTCGCGCAGAACCTTCGGGTAGCTGTAGTGGCCGAACGTTTCGGTTTCGACCGTCCCGCGTATGCCGGCCTCCTCGAAGGCTTCCTGGGCTGCCACCTCATAGGCGTGCTTGCGCGCCATCGGCCAGCCCTTGGGGATCACCCAGCGACCGGTGTCGCGGCTCGTCATCAGCAGAACCTCGACATCGCCCGTCTTCTTTTTCACCCGGTAGCAGAGCGCGGCGTACTGCTGTCGCGGCGGACGCCGGAACATGAGTTGCACATCGGAAGCCAGGCGGGCGAGAAGGGTCAATTGTCGGGTCACCTTTAGGGTCTTTGTCTGAGTCGCTGTTATATTAGTATCATATGAAAAGCTTGCGCGATCCATACGTGCAAAGCAAAACAATTACGATTTGGTTCATTGTACGTACATAGGAAAAATCGAAGCGGGACAGGTTCGGGAATTCCGCCATTTCCTGTCTCGAATGCGTCGCCTTGCACACCTGTACAATATGGTCAGATCTTGCATTCCGTTCAATGCTGAGATCAGGTGATCCACCGCGATTTTCTGGAATGTGGTAACTATGCGACTTCCGCCCTTGAATGCGATCCGCGCCTTTGAAGCCGTCTGCCGGCACGGCAGCATTGTGAGGGCGGCCGAAGAGCTGGGCGTGGTGCGCGGCGCCGTGCGCCAGCAGATCGCAACGCTCGAAGATCACCTCGGCAGCAAGCTCTTCGTGCGCGATGGTCGCAGGCTCCTTCCGACCGAGAGGGCAAGCGCCCTCGCCGAGGCGGCCGGTACTGCCCTGACCATCTTGAAACGCGCCGCCGATGAATTCGAGGAGGCGGGCAGGCAGGCCATCCGCCTCGGCGTGCCTTCGGCCTTCGCCGTCTGGTGGCTGATGCCGCGCGCAGCCGACATGCAGGCAAGCCTGGGCAGTGTCGAGGTCGATATCGTGCCGATGACCGTCGTCGAGCCGCTGTCCCGGCATCCGGATTTCGACGCCGTCATCATGGGCGGCGAGCAGCGCTCCTCGGCCGGCACGGTGGAAACGCGCTTCATGGAGGACGAGTTCGGCCCGGTTGCGACGCCGGCGCTTGCGCGGGAACTTGCGGGCAGGCCCGAAGCCCTGGCCGACGTCGCCATGTTGGCAAGCCGCAGCGCGCCAGGACTCTGGGCCGAATGGTTTGCCGAAAGCGGCACGCCCCCGGTTGCCTTTGCCCGCCGGCGCGAGTTCGAGGACCTGCTTCTGGCGCTGGGTGCGGCCCGGTCCGGCCTCGGCGTTGCGCTGGCGCCGAAAGCCTCGATCGAGGACGACCTCAACCGCGGCATCCTGGTCGCCCCCTATGGCTTCATTCGCCGCCCGGCGGGCTACAGCCTCTGCTGCCGCATCCCCGATGCAAAACGTCCGGCCCTCGTGGCGCTCCGCAACTGGCTGTTGCGCTCGGGCAGCGCATGAGAAAGGGCAGTTTTTCTGCCCTTTCACCAGAAATATCTCCATGCCGGCCCGATCTTCCCTCCGTTAGACCAGAGGGAGGCGAAAGGGGCATGAGATGGAAAAAGCTGCAACACGCATCGACTGGATCGGCAACGGCTGCCGGTTATTGAAGAAAACCGCGACGGAATTCGAAAAGACGCGGCCCTTTGACGGCCTGTCTATCGGCACGGGCATTCATCTGGAGCCGAAGACGGTCGCTCTGCTGATGACGCTCAGGGCCGGCGGCGCGCGCCTCGTCTGCACCGGCAACCTCAACAGCACGCAGCCGGCAACCGTCGATTTCCTGCGGTCGCAGGGCATGACCGTTTTTGCGACCCAGACAACCGATCCCGTGGCGCATCGCCAGAGCCTTGAAGCCGTGATCGCCGAAAAGCCGGATCTGCTGCTGGACAATGGCGGCGATCTTTTCGCGATTGCCGCCGGCAGGCCCTATGCCGACCTGCTCGGCGGCACGGAAGAAACGACTTCCGGCCGCAACCGGCTCGTCCCGATGCGCGAGAAACTGGCCATGCCGATCCTCGTCATCAATGACAGCCCCATCAAGCAATTCGCCGAAAACAGGCACGCCGTCGGCCAGAGCCTGTTCGAAAGCTACATGCGCTTCACCAACCGCTCGACCAACGGCAAGCGCGTGACCGTCTTCGGCTACGGCGCCTGCGGCAAGGGCACGGCCGCCTGCTTCCGCAACGCCTTTTCGACGGTGAGCGTCGTCGATATCGACCCCGTCACCAGCCTGGAGGCGCATCTCGACGGCTTCGTCACGCCGCTGCGCGAACAGGCGATCCGCTCTGCCGACATTATCGCCACCGTGACAGGTTTTCCCGATATCGTCACCGCCGCCGACCTGCCGCTCATCAAGGACGGTGCGATCCTGATGAACGGCGGCCATTTCCCGCATGAGATCGATCTATCCGCCTTCCGCAGCCATGCCGACGTCATCGGCATCGACCGCTACGAGGCCGACCATATCGAGACCTTTCACCTGAAGGACGGCCGAACCTTCCATGTGCTCGGCGGCGGCCACATGGCCAATCTCGCCGGTCCGCGCCCGCTCGGCAATTCGGTCGAATCCATGGATCTCGGCTTCACCCTGCAGGCCCGCTGCCTGGAGCGCGTGGCAAAGGGCGGTGTCGGCCCCGAATCCTGCATCGTGCCCGTGCCTGCGGATATCGATGCGATGGTGGCGAACGCCTATCTGGACCTGGCGCGCTAAAGCAATCCAGGGCCATCGAACCCGTCGATCTCGGCGAAGCGCTGCGCCGCGCGGCTGAGGGCGCTGCTCGATCTCGTCATCGAGAGGCCGGCACGGTAGTCGCGGGTCTGTGTGACCTCAGCGTTCCCAATAGGGAACGGGGCCGTAGAGCTCTGCCAGAAAATCGATGAACAGACGCACCTTGGCCGGCAGGAACTGCCGGCTCGGATAGACCGCCGAGAGCGTGACATTGTGCGAGCCTTCATAATCAGGCAGCACCTGCACCAGCCTGCCGTTCTTCAGCTCCTCGCCGATATCCCAGGTGGAGCGCAGCGCGATGCCGAGGCCGGCAATGACCGTCTCTCGGATGACCTCGCTGGAATTGGTGATCAGCATGCCCTCGGGCCGCAGGCTGAAGGCGCCGTCCGGTCCGTCCAGCCGCCAGACGTCGTTGTTGTGGGCCGGCAGGCAGCGGTGCTGTTTCAGCTCTTCGATATGTTTGGGCATGCCATGGGCCGCAATATAATCCGGCGAGGCGCAGAGCACCCGGCGCACGGGAGCGAGCCGGCGCGCGACGAGGCTCGAATCGGTCAGTTCCGCAATCCGGATGGCGAGGTCGAAGCCGCCGCCGACAATATCGCTGAACTCGTCGGTCAGCACCAGGTTGATCGCAAGTTCCGGATGCGCTTCCATGAAAGCCTTCAGATGCGGCGCGATATGCATGCGCCCGAAGGAAGTGGGAGCGGAGATCTTCAGCGTTCCGTGCATCTGCGCCGAGCGGCCGGAAATATAGAATTCCGCCTCTTCCAGTCCCGCCAGGATGCCGAGCACGCGGTCGTAGAAGCCCTGGCCGGCTTCCGTCAGCGAAATCTGCCGCGTCGTGCGCTGCAGGAGCCTTGTGCCGAGCCGGTCCTCCAGCCGTTTGATGCGCTTGGAAACGACGGCCGGAGAAAAGCCGAGCGCGCGCCCGGCAAGCGACATGCTGCCGGTCGAGACGACCTTGGCAAAGATTTCGAGATCACCCAGATTGGTCATAAGCTTTTACAACTTTTTCCCTTTTTGGCATAAGTGCTTAACATTTGCGCCGGTTTCGGGAAAGTGCTAAGCCGAAAGAACCGGTCACAGGGAGGATTTGTCGCCGGCTTCCGTCATGTTGGCCGAGGGAGATCGCCATGTCCGACGCCATTTCGTTTCTCGCTCCGCGCCCCGAAGTCCTTGCCCGCCGCAAGGAAATCGTCGCCGATCTCGTCGATCTCCTGCCGCCCGAATGCCTGATCCACGAAGCGCGCGAACTCGTGCCGTTCGAGACCGATGCCTTCGTTTCCTACCGCCGCCTGCCGCTTGCCGTCGCTTTGCCGCGCTCGACGGCGGAAGTGGCAACGGTGATGAAATACTGTCATCGCTACGGCATCCCGGTCGTCCCGCGCGGCGCCGGCACCTCGCTTTCCGGCGGCGCGATCCCGCAGGAAGATGCCGTCGTGCTCGGCCTGTCGAAGATGAACCGCATCCTGGATATCGATTTCGCCAATCGCTGCGCCACCGTCCAGGCGGGTGTGACCAATCTCAACATTTCCGAAGCCGTCTCGGCGGACGGTTTCTTCTATGCGCCCGATCCGAGTTCACAGCTTGCCTGTACGATCGGCGGCAATATCGGCATGAATTCGGGTGGTGCCCACTGTCTGAAATATGGCGTGACGACCAACAACCTGCTCGGCGTCAAGATGGTGCTGACCGACGGCACCGTCGTTGAGCTCGGCGGCAAGGCGCTCGATGCGGCCGGCTACGATCTGCTGGGCCTCGTCTGCGGCCATGAGGGCCAGCTCGGCATCGTCACCGAAGCGACGGTGCGCCTGATCGCCAAGCCGGAGGGCGCCCGTCCCGTGCTGTTCGGTTTCGAAAGCTCGGAAGAGGCCGGCCGCTGTGTCGCCGATGTCATTGCCGCCGGCATCATCCCGGTTGCCATCGAATTCATGGACAAGCCGGCAATCGAAATCTGCGAGGCCTTTGCCCATGCCGGCTATCCGCTCGATGTCGGGGCGCTGCTGATCGTCGAGGTCGAGGGATCGGAAACGGAAATGGACGACATGCTGAAAAGCATCGTCGATATCGCCCGCAAACACGGCGTCAAGACGGTACGCGAATGCCAGTCGGCAACCGAAGCGGCGTTGATCTGGAAGGGCCGCAAATCCGCCTTCGGCGCCACCGGCCGCATTGCCGACTATATCTGCATGGACGGCACGGTGCCGCTGAGCCAGCTGTCCTTCGTGCTGCAGCGGACCTCTGAGATCGTCGCAAGCTACGGCCTGCGCGTCGCCAATGTCTTCCACGCCGGCGACGGCAACATGCATCCCTTGATCCTTTTCAATGCCAACGATCCCGAAGACGCGGCAAGGGCGGAAGCGGCCGGCAACGATATCCTCAAACTCTGCGTCGATGCCGGCGGCTGCCTGACCGGCGAGCACGGCGTCGGCATCGAAAAACGGGACCTGATGCGCCACCAGTATTCCGAGGCCGATCTTGCCCAGCAGATGGCCGCCAGATCCGCCTTCGATCCGCAATGGCTGCTGAACCCGTCCAAGGTCTTTCCGCTCGAGGGGCGTTCGGCTGCATGATCGATCTGGTGCCGGCAAGCGAAGAGGAGGCCGCGGTGCTGGTCCGCGCCTATGCCGATCAGGGCCGTCCGCTCGCGATCTGCGGCGGCGATACGCGCTCCGGTTTCGGCAATGTCGTCAAGGCGGACGATCGCCTGCGCTCGACCGGCCTCACCGGTATCGTCGCCTACAATCCCGGCGAGATGGTGATGACCGCAAGGGCGGGCACGCCGCTGGCCGAGGTCGAGGCCGCCCTTGCCGAAAACGGCCAGATGCTCGCCTTCGAGCCCATGGATCATCGCGCTCTCATGGGGACTGCCGGCGAGCCGACGATCGGCGGCGTCTTTGCGGCCAATGTCTCCGGCCCGCGCCGTTTCGTGGCGGGGGCTGCGCGCGACAGCCTGCTTGGCATCCGTTTCGTCAACGGCAGGGGCGAGATCGTCAAGGCCGGCGGCCGGGTGATGAAGAATGTCACCGGCCTCGATCTGGTGAAGCTGCTTGCCGGTTCGCATGGCACGCTCGGCTTCCTGACGGAGGTGACGTTCCGCGTGCCGCCGCGCCCCAAGACCGAGGAAACCGTCGTCATCTCCGGCCTCAACGATGCCGAGGCCGCACATGCGATGGCGGCGGCCATGGCTCTGCCGGTGGAAGTGTCGGGTGCCGCGCATCTGCCTTTGACCGTCACCTGGAAATTCCTTTCCGGCAGACTGCCGGAGGGCGAGGCAACGGTGTTGCGCATCGAGGGCCTGCCCGGCTCGGTGGAATCGCGGGCAGCCAAGCTTCTGTCGGCCATGGCGCCCTTCGGGCAGGCCGTGAGGCTCGATCCGGCGGCAAGCCGCCAGCTCTGGCGGGAAATCCGCGACGTCGCACCCTATGCCGACGCAACCGCGCGCCCTGTCTGGCGCGTTTCGGTGGCGCCCGCCATCGGCCACCAGCTGGTGGCAGCGCTGAGGCTCGAAGCCGGTGTCGACGCCTTCTACGACTGGCAGGGCGGCCTCGTCTGGATGCGCATGGAAGCCGATCCCGAGGCCGATCTCGTCCGCCGTTTCGTCAAGGCGCTCGGCGGCGGCCATGCGACGCTGATGCGTGCGCCGGCTGCGGCGAGGGCGGCGATATCGGCGTTCCACCCGGAGGAGGCGGCGGTTGCCTTGCTGTCGCGCCGGGTGAAGGAAAAATTCGATCCGGCAGGGATCTTCAATCCCGGGAAGATGGCGGGATACTGACATGCAGACCAATTTCACGCTCGCCCAGCTGGCCGATCCGCATGTGGCCGAATCCGAGCAGATCCTGCGCAAATGCGTCCATTGCGGCTTCTGTACCGCCACCTGTCCGACCTATGTCACCCTCGGCAACGAACTCGACAGCCCGCGCGGGCGCATCTATCTCATCAAGGACATGCTGGAAAACGGCCGTGCGGCCGATGCCGAAGTGGCGACCCATATCGACCGCTGCCTGTCCTGCCTCGCCTGCACCACGACCTGTCCTTCGGGCGTCGACTACATGCATCTGGTCGATCACGCCCGGATTCACATCGAAAAGACCTATAAGCGGCCGTTGATGGACAGGCTGACGCGCGCCATCCTGGCGGCGGTGCTGCCCTATCCCGGCCGTTTTCGCGCGGCACTCGCGCTCGCCCGTATCGGCCGTCCCTTTGCCGGCCTGATGCGCGGCGCCGCACTGAAGCCCTTTGCCGCCATGCTGGCGCTTGCGCCCCGGAGCGTGCCCGCACCGTCGCCTTTCGCCAGGCCCGGCCGGCATGAGCCGCAGGCCGAGCGCCGCGGCCGCGTCGCCATCCTCACCGGCTGCGCCCAGCCCGTTCTCGACCCCGCCATCAACGAGGCGACGATCCGCCTTCTGACCCGCCTCGGCGTCGAAGTGGTCGTCCCCGAGGGCGAGACCTGCTGCGGCGCTCTCGTCCATCACATGGGACGCGAAGAGCAGGCACTCGCCTCCGCGCGCGCCAATGTCGACGTCTGGACCCGCGAGATCGAGGCCGGCGGCCTCGACGCGATCATCATCACCGCGTCCGGCTGCGGCACGACGATCAAGGATTACGGCCACATGCTGCGCCTCGATCCCGCCTATGCCGGCAAGGCGGCGCGGGTTTCGGCGCTTGCCAAGGACATTACCGAATATCTTGCCGGGCTTGACCTGCCGGCACACATGCCGAAAGGCATTACGGTCGCCTATCATTCGGCCTGCTCCATGCAGCACGGCCAGAAAATCACCATGGCGCCGAAGCACCTGCTCAAGGCGGCGGGCTTTACCGTGCGCGATCCGGCCGAAGGCCACCTCTGCTGCGGCTCGGCCGGCACCTACAACATCCTGCAGCCGGATATTTCCGCGGCACTGAAGGCCCGCAAGGTCAAGAATATCGAGGCGACCAAGGCCGATATTGTCGCCACCGGCAACATCGGCTGTATCACCCAGATAAGGTCGGGCACAGCGACGCCGATTCTGCACACTGTCGAGCTCCTGGATTGGGCTTATGGTGGTGCTGTGCCTGAAAAATTAAGGGATTTGCCACTAGCCTGAGAACACCGATTCATTGGCGATTTCGGCGGCGATCTCAGGAGCTTTGGCTATGTGGCGTGGATTGATGGTGCTTGCCGTATTGCTCGGCGCAGCTGGCGCGGCGCGGGCCGACGTCAGGTATTTCTGTTCTGCAGACGACAAGGATGTGCGCTTTACGCTCGAAAGCGCTTTTGAAGACGCTGGCGGCCACAAGCTGATCCATTTCCGCGGCGCGCTCATGTTCAAGGACGCCAACAAATCCAAGAACTTCGGCAAACGGATCCTCGAATCGCAGGATCTGACGAATCGCTGGTCGCGCGACGGCGATCTGCGCCTGGAAGTCTTTGCCACGGACGGTACCGATGCGGAAAGCGAATCCCTGGATCTCGCGGTTCTTGCCAGCCAGCACGGCAAGACTTCGTCGAATTTCGGCGGCACCTATGCCTTGCGGCTCGAAAACAAGGCCAACTTCTTCGTCGTCGAAGGCAAGGTGAGCTGCGGCACCAAATAGCCCCGCAAGATCATCTCATTGTTGCGCGCAAGTCCGGCAAAATCGCCAGGCGCCTTTGCGGCTCTTGGCCCGGATTACCAGTGGTAGGAAATACCGACGTTGACCGCGTTGGTGACGATATTCGTCTTCAGGCGGTCGCCGCTGTCGATCGGAACGTCGACGCGCGAATAGGTGCCCTTGTATTCCACGAAGGTCGACCAGTTGTCGGTAACGCGGAAATCGACGCCGGCCTGCGCCTGGAAGGTCACGCCGCCGAATTCGTAGTCGAAGGTCGTACCCTGAGGACGGGTGACTTCGACATGCGGGATGTTCACGCCGACGCCGGCGCCGAGATAGGGGGTCCAGCGGCGGGCCGGGTCCTTGAAGCGGTAGAGGCCGTTGACGGTCAGAAGGTTCAGGCCGTCGGTGAATTCGAAATGCGTCCAGCCGGGCGTGCGCGCCATGGTATCGTCGTCGGCATAGACCTTGTCATGCGTGTAGTCGACGGAGACGCCCCAGTTCGGCAGGTTGAAGTCGCCCAGCCACCAGGTAACACGACCGCCGTAATAGGGCGGGCTGCCGAAGGACTTGCCTTCCCATCCGGCGCTGAACGAAGTGCCGTCGGAAACGTCGACATGGCTGTGCGGCGCCGTCTGGTAGCCGCCGTAAATGGAAAATTCCAGGTCTTCGGCCGAAGCCGTGCCAGCCACCGAAGCCAGGGCGGAAAACGCTACGCCCGCCAGAAGCAAGGTGGAACGACGCAATCTATATGCCATTGAATATCCCCGAAGTACCCAAAAGGTTATCAGTTCGATTCTGTGGCAGAGTTCTGTGTCACGAACTTAACAAAGAGAAAGGCGCAGCGCGTGCGCCTTCATTTTTGCAGGCAGTGTTGCTTAACCGCCGAACATGGTGCGCAGGATATCGATGCCCTTGTCCTGGAAGGCGACGTTGCCCTGCTTGTTGCCGGGGCCGACGACGATGACCTTGGTGCCGACGGAGACGCGGTTGTAAAGATGCGTCACGTCGTCGTTCATCATGCGGATGCAGCCGGACGACATGTTGAGGCCGATCGTCCAGGGCTGGTTCGTGCCGTGAATGCGGAAGATCGTGTCGCGGCCGCCCTTGTAGAGATACATGGCGCGCGCACCCAGCGGATTATCGGGGCCGCCGGGCTGAACCGCCGGAAGCTTGTGGCCTTCGCGGGCCTCGCGGGCGCGCATCTCCGCCGGCGGCGTCCAGCTCGGCCACTCGGCCATGCGCCCGATCGTTACGACACCCGACCAGCCGAAGCCGTCACGCCCGACGCCGATGCCGTAGCGCGTGGCGCGGTTGTTGCCTTCCACGAGATAGAGAAACTTGTTGTTGGTATCGACGATGATCGTGCCCGGCTTTTCACTGGTGGCAAGGCGAACCACGCGCTTGCGGAACTGCGGCTTGATCTCGCGGGTCTGCTTGACGCCCCGCACGGCGTCGGTTGCGGTCATGACCGGTTCGGCGTTGACAGTCACAACCGTACAGGACAGCGCAACGGCTGCCGCCGCCGCGAGCCTAAGAAACTGCTTCATTTTCTATACCCTCTCCTTCAGGATCGCGTAGAGGCTAGTCAAATCGGTTTGAATTTCAAGTCGGAGAGGCGCGGGATACGATTTTTTGTAGCGCGGCGGGCCGCTGTTCTTGCCGCCCGCTGCCTATTATTTGCTCTTTACATCACGATGACGCGCGTGCCGACGTTGACGCGATCGTAAAGGTCGACGACATCCTCGTTGCGCATGCGGATACAGCCGGAGGAGACGGCGCTGCCGATCGTCCAGGGCGCGTTGGTGCCGTGAATGCGGTAGAGGGTCGAGCCGAGATACATGGCGCGCGCGCCAAGCGGGTTCTCGGGGCCGCCATCCATGCGGGCCGGCAGGTAATGGCCCTTGGCGGCTTCGCGGCTCACCATGTCCGAGGGCGGTGTCCAGTCCGGCCATTCCGCCTTGCGGGTGATCTTGTGGGCGCCTGCCCATTCGAAGCCGGGCTTGCCGACGCCGACGCCATAACGACGAGCCTTGCCTCCATCCATGACGAGATAGAGGAAGCGGTTATTGGTATCGATGACGATGGTGCCGGCTTTTTCCTTCGTGTCGTAATCGACGACCTGCGGCAGGAACTGCGGCTCGATCCGCCCGCGGATGACCGGAATGCCGGGCCGGACGGCCGACACGGTCTGCGGCACCGGCTGCGGCGCGCGCTGGATGATCGCGCGGCGCTGCTGGAAGAGGCCGCGCTGCTGCACGACGACCGGCCGCTGATAGACGACCGGTCGGACCGGGCCGCCGCCGAGCTGGTTGATCCAGGGTGCGGTCAGGTCCGGGCTCAGCACCACGGGCGGGCGGGAGGCATATCGGTCGTCTGCAAGGGCGGCCGTGGAGATAATGCCGAGCATGGCTGCGGCAAGGACAAGGGGTTTCATCATCGGACGAACTCTCTACAAATGACCGAAAATGTGCTGGCGGAATTGTCCGCCTGCGGTCATGCTGCCACCGCGCCCGCCAGCGAATGGTAAATGCGGATTCATTAAAAGACGAAGCGCCGGATAAACTTTTCGTCAGGGTTATCGTTCGGTTTGGAAAGAAGGTTTGCAAATGGTAAAGCCGGCTTTGCAGGCAGGAAACGAGAAGAAAACATGAGCGAAACCGGCATAGTGACAGGCGAAGACGGCAGGAAGCGCTGCCACTGGCATGCGAATCTGCCCGACTATCTGCGCTACCATGATGAGGAATGGGGCCGGCCCGTCACCGACGATATCAGGCTCTTCGAGAAGATCTGCCTCGAGGGCTTCCAGTCCGGTCTGTCCTGGCTGACCATCCTGCGCAAGCGTGAGAATTTCCGCGCTGCTTTCGCCGGCTTCGATTTCGAGAAAGTGGCGCGCTTCGGCGAGGAGGATATCGCCCGGTGCCTGGCCGATGCCGGCATCATCCGCCATCGCGGCAAGATCGTTTCGACCATCAACAATGCGCGCCGCGCGATCGACCTCAGACATGAATTCGGCTCGCTCGCCCGTTATTTCTGGAGCTATGAGCCGCGTGCCGAGGAGCGGCCGGCAATTGTCGACCGCGAGCATATCCTCGCCAATCCGACGACGGCGACCTCGGTGAGGATTTCCAAGGATTTGAAGAAGCGCGGCTGGACCTTTGTCGGGCCGACCACAATTTACGCTTTCATGCAGGCTATGGGTCTCGTCAACGATCATCTCGAAGGTTGTTTCTGCCGCGCGGAAGTGGAGGCGATGCGCGCTGCATTGGTACGCCCATGAAACCTGTTCTTGCCCTTGCCGCGGCACTTTTCCTTTCCGCTTCCGCCGCCCTGGCGCAGACGCCGCAGCTCGATCCCGGCGAGAAGCTGGAAAAGCTGCAGTTTCCGGCCGTCACCATGCAGCTGAAGGGCTGGACCAAGTTCGGCAACAGCCATGTCTATACGCTGCCGGTCCGCGCCGGCCAGCATGTCAGGATCAGTTTCGAGACCAAGAGCAAATTTGCTTTCCTGGCGATCTTCGACCTGTCGAAGCCGGATGACGAGGCCTTTTTCGGCACGGACGAGGATGGCGCCAGCTACGAGACGACGGTCAAGGAAAATGCCACCTGGCTGCTGCGTCCCTACTATTCCAAGGTTTCCCCGCGCCGCGGGCTGGGCGCGCCCTACAGCATTTTGATCGAGCCGCTTGCCGCCGCGCCCCAGCCGTCACAGCCCGCCCCCGAGCAACAGGAGCGGCCGTCGCTCTTTCCGAAGAGGCAGTAGCGCAAAACCTATTCCAGCGTGTCGATCAATCCGCGCAATTCACCGAGATGGCCGATCTTGCGGAAGCGCGGCGCCTCCTTCGGTTCCTCGACGCGTTCCAGCACCCAGGTCAGTTCGTGCGGCACGAAGACGCCGTAACTGCCGGCGGCGATGGCCGGCACGATATCGGATTTCAGCGAATTGCCGACCATCATCGCCCGTTCCGGCCCGTCCCCCACTTTGGAGAAGATGCGCCGGTAGGTGACGGCCGTCTTGTCCGAAACGATCTCCACCGCATCGAAATAATCGCCGAGCCCGGATTGGGCGAGCTTGCGCTCCTGGTCGAAAAGGTCGCCCTTGGTAATCAGCACCAGCAGATATTTCCCCGCCAGCGTCTCCAGCGTATCGCGCACATGCGGCAGCGTCTCGACCGGATGGGACAGAAGGTCGCGTCCGGTATCGAGGATCTTGGCGATCACGCTCGACGGCACCTTGCCCTCGGTGATTTCGATCGCCGTCTCGATCATCGACAGGGTGAAACCCTTGATGCCGAATCCGTAATGGGCGAGGTTGCGCTTTTCCGCTTCGAGAAGCCGCTCGGAAATCGTGGCGCTCTCGGCAAAATCGGCAAGAAGCCTGCGGAAATGCTCTTCTGTCAGCCGGTAATAATGTTCGTTCTGCCAGAGTGTATCATCGGCGTCGAAGCCGATCGTCGTCAATGGTCGGGCGGTCATATGCGCACCTTTATAAATATGAGAGGCAATCTATTCCCGGCCTGTGTCGAGACAAGGGCGTTGCCGCGGGTCGCGACGGATCGGCGTTCCGTTGAAAAACGCGAGGCGGCGACCTACATGAGAGGTGCCTCACCTTGCAGCCAGCCCCGGCTGTGCCTGTCACGCGCAGGCCAATAATCAAAAAATAGAGTTCAGCAGTCCGCAAGCCCCTATTGCGGCAGACACAAGGGAATTTCTCGACATGCGTTACAACCAACTCGGAAATACCGGACTTTTCGTATCTGAAATCTGCCTTGGCACCATGACTTTTGGTGAAGCCAAGGAGGGCTCCCTGTGGGGAGCCATCGCCGATGTCGACCAGAAGGCGGCCGATGAGATCGTCCGGCGCTCGCTCGATGCCGGCGTCAACTTCATCGATACTGCAGACGTTTATTCCTTTGGCGAATCCGAACGCCTGCTCGGCCAGGCGCTGAAGAATCTCGGCGTTCCGCGCAAGGATGTCGTCATCGCCACCAAGGTCTACGGTGTCATGGGCGACAAGCCGAACGACCGCGGCGCCTCGCGCGGCCATATCATGGATTCCGTCGAGGCGAGCCTTGAGCGCTTGCAGACCGACCATATCGATCTCTACCAGATCCACGCCACCGATCCGGTCACGCCGATCGACGAGACGCTGCGTGCGCTCGACGATCTCGTCTCTCGTGGCCTCGTGCGTTATGTCGGCGTGTCCAACTGGCAGGCCTGGCGCATCGCCAAGGCGCTCGGCATTTCCGAACGCAGGGACTATGCCCGCTTCGAGACCGTGCAGGCCTATTATTCGATCGCCGGCCGCGATCTCGAGCGCGATATCGTGCCGCTCCTGCAAGAAGAAAAGCTCGGCCTCATGGTCTGGTCGCCGCTCGCCGGCGGCCTGCTCTCGGGCAAATACGGCCCGGGCGCACCGGGCAGCGGCGAGGGCCGCCGCGCCAATTTCGACTTCCCGCCCGTCGACAGCGATCGCGCCTGGGCCTGCGTTGCCGTCATGCGCGAGATTGCCGGCAAACATGGCGTCAGCGTCGCCACCGTGGCGCTGGCCTATATTCTCGCCAAGCCCTTCGTGACGACCGTCATCATCGGCGCCAAGCGTGTCGACCAGCTCGACCAGAACCTTGCCGCCGTCAAGCTGAAGCTCGATGCCGACGACATGAAACGGCTCGACGAGGTGAGCGCGCTTGCACCGGAATATCCGGGCTGGATGCTGACCCGCCAGGCCGCCGCCCGCCGCCCGGTCGATTTCGAGCCCAAGGCCTGATCAAGCCGAAACCGGATTGAACAAAGGACCGCCGTTCCCGCGGCGGTCCTCGCATTTTGGACCGAAGAATTACTTCGCGTGCGCCTTCAGCCAGGCATTCATTTCGGCGATTTCGGCTTCCTGCGCCTTGATGACGCCTTCCGCAAGCTTGCGGATTTCGGGATCTTTCCCGTATTGCAGCTCGATCTTGGCCATGTCGATCGCTCCCTGGTGATGCGGGATCATGCTGCGAACGAAATCGACATCGGTATCGCCACTCAGTTTGATCATCATATCCTTGTGCATCCTGTCATTGGCCTCGGTAAAGGCCTGGCTGGACGGGCTGTGGCCGCCCATGTGCTTGGACATGTCCATGGCCGGCATATCCTCGGCGAAAGCCGGCGCGGCAAAGGCGATCAGTGCGGAAAGTGCGATGATTTTCAGAGACATGAGTATTCCTTCCTCTGTCTGACAATAGGTTCTGGCGGCGGCAGGGCTGCCGTTCTCAAGAAGGGGACGTCAGACGAAACGGGGAGGCGGCGCCTGCGGTGCAGGCCTGTTGTCGCTCAGCGCTCGGTCGAGTGCCGGAGAAGGATAGGCGAAAACATGCCTGCCGCCATCGGCAAGCAGATCGGCCGGCGGCAGCACCAGGCAGGCCGCGCAAAGCGGCATATGGGCGACACCCGTGGCGCACGGGTCCTTCGCGGATCTGTCCTTGGCCGCCATCTCGGGCATCGTCATGCCTTCCATGTGGTGATGCGCCACGCTCGCCTTGGCCTGAACCTGCATGGTCATCGAGGCACAGGTCGGACAGCCCGCCCATGCCGACAGGGTGCCGTAGACCAGCCAGGCGAAGATCATGCTTATGAGGGCGAAAGCGCGCATGGGCAAAACATAGGCGGGTGCGGATGAAAAGCCAAGCGGCTCACCAGCCGGCAATGACTTTGTGAACGATCTGGTAGTCGCGGCTCTCCTCGCCAAGCGGTGCCACGGGCCAGTCTCAGCGGACCTTCGCCTCGGGTAGCGCCACGCCATGCATCAGGTCGGCTTCTTCCTGCACTTTGCCGGTGCGGTCGATGACGGCATAGGAAATGTCGGTCACAAGGCAGGTCCGGCAGGGCAGGTCGGAAAGCCCCTGAATATGCGCCGCGATCAGACGTTCCACCGTGTCCGCAGGCATGTCCGAAGGGGCGTCTGCCTCGTAGCGTCGTTTGATTCCCCGGCCGATCTGCGAGAGCAGGTTGGCGGAAACGACGAAATCGAGATAGGGCACGCTGCGCAGGAAGCCGAGCGGTTCCACATCCCTCCCTGCCTTCAGGTCGTCATAACCCGAGAGATCGCGTTCGATCAGCCGCACGTTGCGGTAGCCCTTGGCCTTCAGCCACAGGCGCACGGAGGCCAGATGCACGAGATCGACGAGCACGACCGTATCGAAACTTGCTGCCAGATCCCCGATCGGCACGTCCCTCAGCAGGCCGGAGCCGAGCACGACGGCGGTTCGCCGCTGCCGAAGATCGCTCATCGCGGCCCGCATGGCGTCCTTGCTGCTCGCCTCATGCGCCGCCCAGGCCCGCCCGCAACGGCCGGCGCGCGACCAGAGATTGACCGAATAGCGCACGAAGCGGCGGTAGGCGCGGCCGGTGAGCGCCGCCGTGGCGAGATACTGAAGCGCTTCCGCGATCATGGCGATATCCTGGCAACAGGTCCTTTCCGCATCGATCCATCGATTCTGGGCGCCATATCAAGACCCTTGCCCTTGCCGCTAACCGCCCAATCCGCTAGGAAACCGCCACTGTCACATATGTGGAAATCCCCCGAAATGAACGACAAGCAGAAGAAACCGCAAAAGCTCAAGGCCCGCCTTCCGCGCGGCTTCGTCGACCGCTCCGCAGCCGATCTCCGCGCCGTCAACGAAATGACCGCGAAGATCCGCGAGGTCTACGAGCATTATGGTTTCGATCCGGTCGAAACGCCGCTGCTTGAATATACCGACGCGCTCGGCAAGTTCCTGCCCGACAGTGATCGCCCGAACGAGGGCGTCTTCTCGCTGCAGGACGACGACGAGCAGTGGATGTCGCTGCGTTACGACCTGACGGCGCCGCTTGCCCGTCACGTCGCCGAGAATTTCAACGAGATCCAGCTTCCCTATCGCACCTATCGCGCCGGCTACGTGTTCCGCAACGAGAAGCCGGGTCCGGGCCGTTTCCGCCAGTTCATGCAGTTCGATGCCGATACGGTCGGCGCGCCGGGCGTCCAGGCCGATGCCGAAATGTGCATGATGATGTCCGATACGCTGGAAGCGCTCGGCATCAAGCGCGGCGACTATGTGATCCGCGTCAACAACCGCAAGGTTCTGGACGGCGTGCTGGAAGCGATCGGTCTCGGCGGCGACGACAAGGCCGGCCAGCGCCTCAACGTGCTGCGCGCCATCGACAAGCTCGACAAGTTCGGCCCGGAAGGTGTGGCCCTGCTGCTCGGCCCCGGCCGCAAGGATGAGTCCGGTGACTTCACCAAGGGTGCCGGCCTCGACCAGAGCCAGATCGACAAGGTGCTCTTCTTCGTCGGCATCAAGGATTATGCTGAAAGTGCAGCCCAGCTCGCCGAGCTGGTCGCCGGCACGAGCAAGGGCGTCGAAGGCGTCGAGGAACTGAATTTCATCGGTGCGCTCGTCAACAGCGCCGGTTACCAGTCCGACCGCATCAAGATCGATCCCTCTGTCGTGCGCGGCCTCGAATATTATACCGGCCCGGTCTACGAGGCCGAGCTGCTCTTCGACGTCACCAACGAAAAGGGCGAAAAGGTCGTCTTCGGTTCCGTCGGCGGCGGCGGCCGGTATGACGGTCTCGTTTCCCGCTTCATGGGCCAGCCGGTTCCGGCGACGGGATTCTCGATCGGCGTCTCGCGCCTGATGACGGCGCTGAAGAACCTTGGCAAGCTCGGCCAGCAGGACATTATCGAACCGGTCCTCGTCACCGTCATGGATGGCGATGTCGAGGCCATGGGCCGCTACCAGCGCTTCACGCAGCAGCTTCGTGCCGCCGGCATCCGCGCCGAGATGTTCCAGGGCAACTGGAAGAAGTTCGGCAACCAGCTGAAATATGCCGACCGCCGCGGCTGCCCGATCGCCATCATCCAGGGCGGCGACGAGCGCGCTGAGGGCGTCGTCCAGATCAAGGATCTCATCGAGGGCAAGCGCCTCTCCGGCGAGATCGAGGACAACACGACCTGGCGCGAGGCGCGCGTGGCCCAGGAAACCGTTGCCGAAGCTGATCTGATCGCCAAGGTGAAGGAAATCCTCGCCGCCCAGGCGGAGGACCGGAAGAGGGCTGCGAATGCGCAGTAAACCCCTCCCCAACCCCTCCCCACAAGGGGGAGGGGCTTATCGTGGCACCGTCCGGCCCAAAGCAGCATTTGCTCACCCCTCAACGTTTCTGACTTCGCGGGGCGAGCGCTCCAAGTTAACCCCTCCCACCTGTGGGGAGGGGTTGGGGAGGGGACTTTACCCCGGAGCACAACCATGCCCCTGATCAACCTCCCTGATTTCTCCGGCGAGCTTCTGGACGAGTTTTCCGCCCGCAAGGCGGAGCGCATCGACACACCGGTCATCCAGCCGGCCGAACCCTTTCTCGATATCGCCGGCGAAGATCTTCGCCGGCGCATCTTCATGACGGAAAGCGAAACCGGCGCCAGCCTGTGCCTGCGCCCGGAATTCACCATTCCCGTCTGTCTGCGCCATATCGAGAGCGCCACGGGCACGCCGAAGCGCTATTCCTATCTCGGCGAGGTCTTCCGCCAGCGCCGGGACGGCAGCAACGAATTCTATCAGGCCGGCATCGAAGACCTCGGCGATATCAACCTTGCCAGCGCCGATGCCCGCGCGATCGGCGATGCCGTCGGCATCCTCTGCCGCCTGCTGCCCGGCCGGCCACTCTCCGTCACCATCGGCGATCAGGCCGTGTTCGAGGCCGTGGTGCAGGCGCTCGGCCTGCCGCTCGGCTGGCAGAAGCGGCTGATCCACGCCTTCGGCAACATGATCCGGCTCGAGAGCCTGCTGGCGAGCCTCGTCAGCCCGCAATTCGTCACCGGCCTGGACGACAAGGTCGCAGCCCTCGCTGGCCTCGAGGATGAGACGCCGCTGATCGCCTATATCGACGAGACGATGCAGGCGACCGGCTATTCCACCAATGCCAGCCGCTCGCCGCAGGAAATTGCCCGGCGGCTCAAGGAAAAGCTCGTGCTCTCCGAGACCCGTCTCGATGACGCGGCCTTCCATGTGCTGGAACAGTTCCTGTCGCTCAACGTGCCGCTGGTCAACGCATCCGCATCGCTTGCGCATTTCGCCGATGCGGCAGGGCTGAAGCTCGGCAACGCATTGGCACGTTTCGACGGACGCGTGGCGGCGCTTTCCAATGCCGGCGTCGATCTCTCGCTCATCGAATACCGTGCCGCTTTCGGCCGTCCGCTCGATTATTATACCGGCCTCGTCTTCGAGGTGATGGTGGAAGGCTCTTCGGCTGTTCTGGCCGGTGGCGGCCGTTTCGACAGGCTGATGACCTTCCTCGGCGCCAGGGACCGTATTCCCGCCGTCGGCTTCTCCCTCTGGCTCGACCGTATCGAAACCGAAAGGGCAGCCGCATGACGATCACGATCGCGCTTCCCTCCAAAGGCCGCATGAAGGACGACTGCTCGGCGATCTTCGAGCGCGCCGGCCTGAAAATCTATGCCGTCGGCAACGACCGCTCCTATCGCGGCCGCGTCGAAGGCTGGGACGATGTGGAAATCGCCTTCCTCTCGGCCTCGGAAATTTCCCGCGAACTCGGCAACGGTTCGATCGATTTCGGCGTCACCGGCGAAGACCTCGTGCGCGAGGGGCTGGCGGAGGCCGACAAGCGGGTGGAATTCTGCGCCCGGCTCGGCTTCGGCCATGCTGATGTCGTCGTGGCCGTGCCGGAAATCTGGCTGGATGTCGATACGATGGCCGATCTCGTTGACGTCGCCGCCGATTTCCGCGCCCGTCACGGCCGGCGCCTGGCGATCGCCACGAAATATTGGCGGCTCACACAGCAGTTCTTCTCCAGCCAGCACGGCATCCAGCTCTACCGCATCGTCGAAAGCCTCGGCGCCACCGAAGGCGCGCCTGCCTCCGGCTCGGCCGATATCATCGTCGATATCACCTCGACCGGCTCGACGCTGCGCGCCAACCACCTCAAGGTGCTTTCCGACGGCGTCATCCTGCGCTCGGAAGCCTGCCTCGTGCGCGCCCGCAAGGATGCCCATGCCGATACGCCGACGGCAAACGCGATTGTCGAGGCCGTGCGCTCGGTTCTCTGATTTCAGATTTTCTGACAAAGAAATCCCGCCGTCTTTCGACGGCGGGTTCTGCATGCATGCGAGGACGTTTGTTAGCGGGCTGCGACGGCCTGCGGGCCGCGGCGGGCGTCGAGCGAATAGGCGCCTGCGCCGTTGGTGGCGAGCATGATATAGGCGCCGGCAAGCGTGATGTTCTTCAGGAAGTTCACGAAGTTCAGGCCGTTGATCCAGCCGTTTGCCGCAGCCGGGAAGTCAGGAACGTTGACGGTCGGCAGGTGGAAGACGATGCCGGTGAACACGCAGAATGCGGCAATCAGCCAGCCCGTGTAACGAACCTGATAGCCGATGAGCACCGAAAGGCCCATGACGAGTTCGAAAATGCCGGCAAGGTAGGTGAGTGCGGTCGAAGCCGGAAGGCCGGCGCCGGCGATCATGCCCGCGGTGGCTGCCGGATCGGTCACTTTGCCGAAGCCGGCAAAAATGAACATGAAGGACAGGAGGATGCGGGCGAGAAGGATAAGGACGTTGTTCGTATTCGACATGGACGTTGCTCCGTTGAATGGCTCTTGAGGTCTTGATGCCCCGGTACCGTGTTGGACCTCGTGTGCAACCTATTTCGCCTTTTTCCGGCGTCAGGGAAAGATAAACGGCAGCGGACAGTTTGTTCACTAATAGGAGACGATCAGGCGGCTTGCCTTGCATGGCGGCGGTCTTCTATGGTCGCCACCTCACCCAAGGAGAAACCGATGGCAGATCTTTCCGCATTTCCGATCACCAGCCGCTGGCCGGCGAAAAACCCCGACATTATCCAGCTTTATTCGCTTCAGACGCCGAACGGCGTGAAGATCTCGGTAGCCCTTGAAGAGCTCGGTCTGCCTTATGAGCCCCACTATGTCTCCTTCGCGACGACAGACCAGAAGACGGCTGAATTCGTCTCGCTGAACCCGAACGGCCGAATTCCGGCAATCATAGATCCCAACGGTCCGGATAGAAAGCCGATAGGCCTTTTCGAATCCGGCGCCATCCTGCTCTATCTGGCGGAAAAGACCGGCAAGCTCATTCCGGCCGATGCGGCGGGGCGCTACGAAACCATCCAGTGGGTCTTTTTCCAGATGGCCGGCATCGGCCCGATGTTCGGCCAGTTCGGCCATTTCTACAAGGCCGCCGCCGACAAGGTCGCCAACAATCCCTACCCGGTGGAGCGCTATCGCGACGAGGCCAAGCGCCTGCTCGGCATCCTGGAAAATCGTCTGCAGGGGCGCCAGTGGATCATGGGCGACGAATACACGATCGCCGACATCACCACGTTCCCGTGGATCCGCGGCGCCGATATTTTCTACGGCGGCCGCGAAGTTCTGGAATATGCGAAATTCCCCGCCGTCATGGACTGGCTGCAGCGCTGCATTGCGCGCCCGGCGAGCGAGAAGGGGCTGAACATTCCGGTGAAGCCGGTCTGAGCACCTTGCTCGGCGTCGAAAATAGAAAAGGCCGATCGCAAGACCGGCCTTTTTCTTGAAATCGTGCCGGCAGCTTACTGGCGGCTGGCGATCTGGCTGCTACCTTCCAGCTTGAAGCGGGGGAAGACGAAAACGCCGACCATGCTGCCGCTGTACTTTTCTTCCAGCCCGTTGGACTCGCCCATGCAGAAGAGCGGCTGGCGGAAGCCGTTCGGCATGATGATGGTGGTCGAAAAACAGAAGGATGAGGACAGCGTGGCCGCCTGTTCGAAGAGTTGCAGCACGTGGTTGCGGTCCTTGCCGTCGTAGCAGCGCACGAGGCTCAGAAGGCCGCATTCCTGCGCCGAGAGACCGTGCAGCATCGCGCTCCACTCCCCGAGCTTTATTACGCCGGTCGAAAAGTCTCCGATCCAGCTTTCGGATACGGAGAACTGCGCCAACATGTCGTGATTGTGATTATTGTAGTCCAGCGAGCCGGGTATCAAAGGTGCGGCAGCATTGGCTTTGGCGATCTTAAACAAGGCGTTCCCCAGTTCGGGCGCGGCTTCCATGCCGCGCACTCGGCAAACACAAAGAAACAGGATCACGTAGCGCCAGGCATCATGCCTGTGCTTGTACCTTGCGAAAACAAGCTTTCGGCCCGGCACCAGATGGCTGCCGCCGAGTACCTCTCGCAAGGTTTACTCTCATATGTTCGCGGAGACCTTCGAAGCCCGAATGTTCACGCTTGGCCTTTGGCGCGTTCCGGTCTCGTCTGCGGCGAGCTTCATCCGGGCCGAACGTCAATTGCAGCGCGGATTTATAGGAGCTTTTGCGCAAACGGCAACGGCTTTTTCGGGGGCGTTGGCATGGCGTTATGGTCAGGATTTTCCGTGGATTTGCAGGTTTTCAGCCAATTTCGTGGCCGGTATTCAGCTTCACGCGCTGTGGAAACGGTTTCACTCGCGGCAAAACATGCAATCCTCGTAAATTATGCGCCTTGTCGGCGAATTCTTCGCAAGTGAAGAAATGTGCGGCAACGCAAGCTTCGCGAAAGCCTCGGATAAAAACTTGGCTCCAGAGGGCAAGTTAAACGTTCAAGTGGCCCGTAAATGCGGTGTTTTTCGAATCGCTTGAATAAAAAGGGCGGCCCGAAGACCGCCCCTCCTGAACTGGATGGTTCAGATGCATGACCCAGGGGTCTTACATCATGTCCATACCGCCCGTTCAGCGCGCTTGTCGCGCTGAACCACCTTTGGATGATGGGCGGTTTCATGGACGCTGGTGCAAGACGCCTCTGGCGTCTTACATCATGTCCATACCGCCCATGCCGCCCATGCCGCCCGGCATTGCCGGAGCGTCCTTCTTCGGCAGCTCGGCGATCATGGCTTCCGTGGTGATCAGCAGCGAAGCAACCGAAGCTGCGTTCTGCAGAGCCGTGCGGACAACCTTGACCGGGTCGACGATGCCGAGCTGGATCAGGTCGCCATATTCGCCGGTCTGGGCGTTGTAGCCGTAGTTGTCTTCGTTCTTGTCGAGGATCTTGCCGACAACGATCGAAGCTTCGTCGCCTGCGTTTTCAGCGATCTGGCGAACCAGAGCCTGGAGGGCGCGGCGAACGATGTTGATGCCGGCTTCCTGGTCCTCGTTGGCGCCCTTGGCCTTGATCTTGGTGGAAGAACGCAGCAGAGCGACGCCGCCGCCCGGTACGATACCTTCCTGAACAGCAGCGCGCGTCGCGTTGAGGGCGTCGTCGATGCGGTCCTTCTTTTCCTTTACTTCGACTTCCGTCGAACCGCCGACGCGGATAACGGCAACACCGCCGGCGAGCTTGGCAAGACGTTCCTGCAGCTTTTCGCGGTCGTAGTCGGAGGTGGTTTCTTCGATCTGGGCCTTGATCTGGGCAACACGGCCTTCGATGTCGGCCTTGGAGCCGGCGCCGTCGACGATCGTGGTGTTTTCCTTGGAGATCGAGACCTTCTTGGTGCGGCCGAGCATGTCGAGCGTGACCGACTCGAGCTTGATGCCGAGGTCTTCGGAGATGACGGTGCCGCCCGTCAGGATGGCGATGTCTTCGAGCATGGCCTTGCGGCGGTCGCCGAAGCCCGGAGCCTTGACAGCAGCAATCTTCAGGCCGCCGCGCAGCTTGTTGACGACGAGCGTTGCAAGAGCTTCGCCTTCGACGTCTTCAGCGATGATGAGGAGCGGCTTGCCGGTCTGAACGACAGCTTCGAGAACCGGGAGCATGGACTGCAGGTTCGAGAGCTTCTTTTCGTGCAGGAGGATGAAGGCGTCTTCGAGGTCAGCAACCATCTTTTCCGGGTTGGTGACGAAGTAGGGGCTGAGATAGCCGCGGTCGAACTGCATGCCTTCGACGACTTCGAGTTCGGTTTCGGCGGTCTTGGCTTCTTCGACGGTGATAACGCCTTCGTTGCCGACCTTCTGCATTGCTTCGGCAATGTCGAGACCGATCTGCTTTTCGCCGTTTGCGGAGATCGTGCCGACCTGGGCAACTTCTTCCGACGTGTTGATCTTCTTGGCCTTGGCCTGGAGATCCTTGACGACTTCAGCAACAGCGAGGTCGATACCGCGCTTGAGGTCCATCGGGTTCATGCCGGCGGCAACTGCCTTTGCGCCTTCGCGAACGATGGCCTGTGCGAGAACCGTTGCAGTCGTGGTGCCGTCGCCGGCGACGTCGTTGGTCTTCGAAGCAACTTCGCGGACCATCTGGGCGCCCATGTTTTCGAACTTGTCTTCAAGTTCGATTTCCTTGGCGACCGAAACACCGTCCTTGGTGATGCGCGGAGCGCCGAAGGACTTGTCGATAACGACGTTGCGGCCCTTCGGACCGAGGGTTACCTTCACTGCGTCAGCGAGGATATCGACGCCGCGCAGCATCTTTTCGCGCGCGCCGCGGCCGAATTTTACTTCTTTAGCTGCCATTTTGAGAACTCCAAAAAAGGGGTGTCAGCGATATCAGATGAAAGACAACCGGCCGATCAGCCGATGATGCCCATGATGTCGGCTTCCTTCATGATCAGAAGGTCTTCGCCGTTGATCTTGACTTCCGTGCCCGACCACTTGCCGAACAGAACGCGGTCGCCGGCCTTGACATCAAGCGGAACGACCTTGCCGGACTCGTCGCGAGCGCCGGTGCCGACAGCGACGATTTCGCCTTCCTGCGGCTTTTCCTTAGCGGTATCCGGGATGATGATGCCGCCCTTGGTCTTCTCTTCGGATTCAACGCGACGGACGACGACGCGATCGTGAAGCGGACGGAAATTGGTGCTTGCCATTGTCTAATCCCTCGATCAAATGACATCTGCGGACCGGGGTGGCCCACATGGAGGATGTTAGCACTCAACTCCCGTGAGTGCTAGCGCCGTGCATTTAGGGATGGCTCCGGAAGGAGTCAAGAAGAGCCTTCACGGATTTTTGTGCCGGAATTGTGAAGAGGGCGGGATTTGTCCCGCGCCGCTTGCCGAACGTTGCGCACGTTCGGCTTTCCAGACTCTGACCTTCTTCCTCCGGGTGAGAAAATGCCTTGCCATTGAAGCCCGCCTTTGCAATGTCACCGATGGCTGAAAGCGAAGCAGGAAAGCGGAATGGCAAAGCGGATTGCGAACTTCTCCGAGATCACCGATCGATATGACGTGGTGCTCTGTGATGTCTGGGGTGTCGTCCATAACGGCGTCGATCCGTTTCCAAAAGCAGGCGAGGCGCTTGAGGCTGCCCGCGCCGCCGGCCTGACCGTCGTTCTCATCACCAATTCGCCGCGCGTCTCCTGGCAGGTCGTCGAGCAGCTGCGCCAGATCGGCGTGCCCGATGGCGCCTATGACCGCATCGTCACCTCTGGCGACGTCACCCGGGCGCTGATCGCCGAAGGTCCGCGCGAAGTCTTCCTGCTCGGCCCCGAGCGCGACAATCCGATCCTCGAAGGTCTCGATATCGAGCGCGCGCCCGCGGGCGAAGCCACCTCCGTCGTCTGCACCGGCTTCTTCGACGACGAGACGCAGACGCCGGAGGACTACACCGACATGCTCGTGGATTTCAAAGCCCGCAACGTGCCGATGATCTGCGCCAATCCCGATCTCGTGGTCGAGCGCGGCCACCGCATCATTCCCTGCGCCGGCGCCATGGCCGCCTATTACGAGCAGCTCGGCGGTTCCACCCGCATTGCCGGCAAGCCGCACCGGCCGATCTATGAGGCGACCCTTGCCGCTGCCCGCGAAGTGCGCGGCGATTTCCCGATCGACCGCGTTCTGGCGATCGGCGACGGCATGCCGACGGATGTGCGCGGCGCCTTGAATTATGGCCTCGACCTTCTCTACATCAGCGGCGGTATCCACGCGAAGGAATATACGCTTGATGGCGAGACCGACGAGGCGATCCTGCATGCCTATCTCGAACGGGAAAAAGCCGCACCCAAGTGGTGGATGCCGCGCCTCGCATAAGAGAAACGAAGCCGATGACCGTGTTCCACCGCAATGAAACCCGAGATCCGCTGCCCGAGCATCTGAAAGGCGGCGTCATCGCCATCGGCAATTTCGACGGCGTCCATCGCGGCCACCAGTCGGTGCTGAACCGGGCGCTTGAAATCGCAAGGGAGCGGGGCGTGCCCGCCCTGGTGCTGACTTTCGAGCCGCATCCGCGCACCGTCTTCAAACCGGATGCGCCCGTCTTCCGCCTGACGCCGGCGCCCTTCAAGGCGCGCATTCTGGAAGAGCTCGGCTTCAACGCCGTCATCGAATATCCTTTCGACCATGAATTCTCGCAGCGTTCGGCGGAAGATTTCATCCATTCCATCCTGAAGGACTGGCTCGGCGCATCGCAAGTCGTGACCGGTTTCGATTTCCATTTTGGCCGCGGCCGCGAGGGCGGGCCTGCCTTTCTGATGGATGCCGGCAACCGCTACGGTTTCGGCGTCACCTTGATCGATGCCTTCCGCGACGAAAATACCGACGTCGTTTCCTCCAGCCATATCCGCGCGCTCCTGAAGGAGGGCGATGTTTCGGCCGTCGCGGCCATGCTCGGCTATCATTATACGGTTGAGGCGCAGGTCATCGACGGCGAAAAGCTCGGCCGTCAGCTGGGCTTCCCGACCGCCAACATGCAGCTGCCGCCGGAGGCCGAACTGGCGGCCGGCATCTATGCCGTCCGCTTCCGTCTCGAAAACGGCAAGCTTTACGATGCGGTGGCAAGCTACGGCCGCCGCCCGACGGTGACGGAAAACGGCGCGCCGCTGCTCGAAACCTATCTCTTCGATTTCAGCGGCGATCTCTATGGCCAGATCTGCTCGGTCTCTTTCTTCGGCTATCTGCGCCCCGAGCTGAAATTCGACGGGCTCGACCCGCTCGTCGCGCAGATCAGGCGCGACGAGGAAGAGGCCAGAGCGCTTCTCTCAGGTGTCAGGCCGCTCGGCGAACTCGACAGGAAGCTCTGTTTCGAAAGCAATTCCGGCAAAACTGCGTAGCGGTTTATTGAAAATGCTTAGGCGGCACCAAGCGCCGGCTGCGCCTTCTGCCGCGGCAGCGGCGGGAAGGCGAGCGCGATTGCCGCAGCACCGAGCCCGACCAGCGCCGACCCGATGAACAGCCACGAATAATTGGCATAGCTATCGTAGATCCAGCCGCCGATCAGCGGGCCGAAGGCCATGCCGATGCTTGACAGCATGGTCGCCGCCCCGAAAACCGTGCCGATGATGCGCGGGCCGAAATATTCGCGCGCCAGCACCGCATAGAGCGGCATGACGCCGCCATAGGCGCTGCCGAAAATGACGGCAAGCACGTAGAATTCCCCAAGCCTGCTGACGGCGAGATAGGTGGCAAGCGCTGTCGCCTGTATCAGCAATCCCGCGATGATGACCGGCTTCACGCCGATCCTGTCCGCCAGCGTGCCATAGAGCAGGCGCCCGCCAAGACCGGCAAGACCCTCGACGCTGTAGATGCTGACGGCGGCCATCGGGGCGACGCCGCAGAGCGTGGCATAACTCACCATATGGAAGATCGGCCCGGAATGGGCCGCGCAGCAGGCAAAGAAGGTGAGCCCGAGCACGATGAACTGCGGCGAACGGAAAACCCGCCACAGATTGGGAACGCCGCCATCGGCCGGCACGATCGCCTCATGCGTCTCGACGGGCGGGGACGGACGGCGACGCACGAGAAGCGCTGCCGGGATCATCAGGATCAGCGCGCCGATGCCGATGACCATCATTGCCGGGCGCCACTCGTAGGCGGTGATGAGCCAGCGTGCGAAGGGCGAGATCGTCATTGGCGCCACACCCATGCCGGCCGAAACCAGCGAGACGGCAAGGCCGCGGTTCTCGTCGAACCATTCCGTCGTGGCCGCGATCATCGGCGCGAAGAAGGCGCTGGCCGAAAGCCCGACGAGCACGCCATAGGTCAATTGAAATTGCAGCAGCGTTTCCGCCCGGCTGGCAAGCACCAGCGCCAGCCCGAGGATGACGGAGCCGATCAGCACCACCGGCCGCGGCCCGAAACGGTCGCTGGCCGCGCCCCAGAAGAAGCCGCCGATACCCATGACGATGAAATTCAGCGTCATGGCGCTGGCAATGCCGGCATGCGACCAGCCGGTTGCATCCGCGATCGGCTGCTGGAAAATGGCGAGAGAAAACATGGCGCCGAGCGCGACACACGTCATCAGCGCGCCGGCCGCGACGATAACCCAACGATAGGAACTGTTCATATCCTCATCACTCCTTGCGGGTTCGATCGGCATGATGAATTTCCCATGCCCGCGAGTCAAAGACGTTCGGGCAACGAGGAATTCGACAGGCTCTTGGGATTTTTGCAGCGGAAGCGGGAAAATCGCGGCCATGGCGCGTCGCCGCCATCCGCCGGTCGTCTTTTCATGCGGCGGGCGTTCGGCCTTTCGTAAGGTTGCGGGCCTGAAATCCCTCTTCCTTTTCCGCCGAAAAGCGCCTATGAACCGGCGCGATGAGTAAATTCCGGCTGGCGCATTCGATACGAATTATCGGCCCGGTCTTCCGCGCGCGCTGAGCGGCCGGAAGGTCCGGGTTTTTGGCGCTTGGATTGAGCGAGCGCTTTCCGTCACCATAGATTTGATGTCCGCGCGCCCGTCCGGGCCGCCAGAAACGATTGTCACACATGACCGACACAGCCGAAAAGATCGATTATTCGAAGACCCTCTATCTGCCCGAGACGGATTTTCCGATGCGCGCCGGCCTGCCGCAGAAGGAGCCGGAACTCGTTGCCCGCTGGCAGCAGATGGACCTCTACAAGAAGCTGCGGGCTTCCGCCGCCGGCCGCGAAAAATTCGTCCTGCACGACGGCCCGCCCTATGCCAACGGCAACATCCACATCGGCCACGCGCTGAACAAGATCCTCAAGGATGTCATCACCCGCTCCTTCCAGATGCGCGGTTACGACTCCAACTACGTTCCCGGCTGGGACTGCCACGGCCTGCCGATCGAATGGAAGATCGAGGAAGAAAACTATCGCGCCAAGGGCAAGGCCAAGCCTGACCTGAGCGAGCCCTCGGCGATGATCGAATTCCGCCGCGAATGCCGCGCCTATGCCGAAAAGTGGATCGCCATCCAGGGTGGCGAGTTCCAGCGTCTCGGCATCGTCGGCGATTTCGAGAATCCGTACCTGACGATGAATTTCCACGCGGAAAGCCGCATCGCCGGTGAGTTGCTTAAGATCGCGAAGAGCGGCCAGCTCTACCGCGGCTCCAAGCCGATCATGTGGTCGGTCGTGGAGCGTACGGCGCTGGCGGAAGCGGAAGTCGAATATCATGACTATGAGAGCGACACGATCTGGGTGAAGTTCCCGGTCGCCAAGGGCTCCGATGCCCTCAAGGACGCCTTCGTCGTCATCTGGACCACCACGCCCTGGACGATCCCCGGCAACCGGGCGATCGCCTATTCGTCGCGCGTCGCTTATGGCCTGTACGAAGTCACAGCTGCCGAGAACGATTTCGGCCCGCGTCCGGGCGAGAAGCTTGTTCTCGCTGACCGGCTCGCTGAGGAATCCTTCGCCAAGTCCAAGCTGCAGTACAAGCGCCTCGCCGATGTCACTGCCGACGACCTCGCCGGTATCACCTGCGCTCATCCTCTGAAGGGCCTTGGCGGTGGCTACGAATTCGATGTGCCACTGCTTGCCGGCGACCACGTTACCGACGATGCTGGTACCGGTTTTGTGCACACTGCGCCGAGCCATGGCCGCGAGGACTTTGACGTCTGGATGGCGCATGGCCGTGAAATCGAGGCCCGCGGCATCGACACAAAGATCCCGTTCCCGGTCGATGACGGCGGCTTCTACACCGCCGACGCCCCCGGCTTCGAAGGCGCGCGCGTCATCGACGACAACGGCAAGAAGGGCGATGCCAACGACCGGGTCATCAAGGCGCTGATCGAGGCCAACGCGCTCTTTGCCCGCGGCCGCCTGAAGCATCAATATCCGCATTCCTGGCGCTCCAAGAAGCCGGTCATCTTCCGCAACACGCCGCAGTGGTTCGTCTACATGGACAAGACGCTGGCCGACGGCACGACGCTGCGCACCCGCGCGCTGAAGGCGATCGACGACACGCGCTTCGTGCCGGCTGCCGGCCAGAACCGCCTGCGCGCCATGATCGAGCAGCGCCCCGACTGGGTTCTTTCCCGTCAGCGCGCCTGGGGCGTGCCGATCTGCGTCTTCGTCGACGAGCACGGCACAGTGCTGCAGGACGATGCCGTCAACCAGCGCATCCTCGATGCGTTCGATGCCGAGGGCGCCGACGCCTGGTTTGCCGAAGGCGCCAAGGAGCGGTTCCTCGGCAACGAACATGACCCGGCCAAGTGGTCGCAGGTCATGGATATCCTCGATGTCTGGTTCGACTCGGGCTCGACGCATACCTTCACGCTGGAAGACCGCGCCGACCTGAAATGGCCGGCCGATGTCTACCTTGAGGGTTCCGACCAGCATCGCGGCTGGTTCCATTCCTCGCTGCTGGAATCGGCTGCGACGCGTGGCCGTGCGCCCTATAACGCCGTCATCACCCATGGCTTCACCATGGATGAGAAGGGCGAGAAGATGTCGAAGTCGAAGGGCAACGTCGTCTCCCCGCAGGACGTCATGAAGGATGCCGGCGCCGATATCCTGCGTCTGTGGGTCATGACCACCGACTATTGGGAAGACCAGCGCCTCGGCAAGACGATCATCCAGACCAACGTCGATGCCTATCGCAAGCTGCGCAACACCATCCGCTGGATGCTCGGCACGCTGGCGCACGACAAGGGCGAGGTCATCGCGCTTGCCGACCTGCCGGAACTGGAGCAGCTGATGCTGCACCGCCTGTCCGAGCTCGATCAGCTCGTGCGCGAAGGTTATGATAGTTTCGAGTTCAAGAAGATCGCCCGCGCGCTCATCGACTTCGCCAATGTCGAGCTGTCGGCCTTCTATTTCGACGTCCGCAAGGACGCGCTCTACTGCGATGCGCCCTCCAGCCTTCGCCGCCGCTCGGCGCTTTATGTCATCCGCACGATCTTCGATTGCATGGTGACATGGCTTGCGCCGATGCTGCCTTTCACCACGGAAGAGGCCTGGCTCTCGCGCAATCCTTCCGCCGTTTCCGTTCATCTGGAGCAGTTCGCTCCGGTCGCTCCGCAATGGCGCAACGATGCCCTGGCCGAGAAGTGGAAGAAGATCCGCGCGATCCGCAGCGTCGTCACCGGCGCGCTCGAAATCGAGCGCAAGGACAAGCGCATCGGCTCCTCGCTGGAAGCGGCCCCTGTCGTGCATGTCGCCGATGCGGACCTCATGAAGGCGCTCGAAGGGCAGGATTTCAGCGAAGTCTGCATCACTTCCGGCATCACGATCGAGGCGAGCGCCGGCCCGGCCGATGCCTTCCGGCTGCCGGAAGTCGCTGACGTCGCGGTCGTTCCGAAGCTGGCCGAAGGCGTGAAATGCGCCCGCTCCTGGCGTATCACCACCGATGTCGGCTCCGATCCCGACTATCCCGACGTTTCGGCGCGTGATGCCGCGGCACTGCGCGAACTTGGCATCACGGCCTGAAGATATTTGCCGGGTGAATTGCCTTTGCGGCGTTCATCCGGTAAAAGCTGCCTGAAAATGGCCGGATTTTTGCGTCAGGGGGACGATTGTCCGGTGGGCAGTACTGATTCCGGCATGCGGGAAGGGTTTTCATGTTAGCGACGCATTGGTTCCGTTTGGGCGCCTGCCTGTCTGTTGTCATGGCGGCAAGCTCCATGATGTCCGGCTGCGCCAGCAGCCCGACCTACGGCACCGACAAGACCGCAATGGAACAGCTTGCCGACGACCTCGGCCAGTCCGTTTCGCTGACCGGCCCCGGCCCGAAGAATGCCGGCGTGAAGTACACGCCGCGTCCGACACTGGTCATGCCTGCGTCGGACCAGAAGGAAACCCTCGTGGCGCCGCAGCAGAATGTGGCGAACAAGGACAATCCGCAATGGGTTGAATCGCCGGAAGAGGCCCGCGCCCGCCTCGTCAAGGAAGCCGACGAAAATTCGGACAATCCGAGCTATCGCTCGCCGCTCGCCAGCTCCGCCATCGAAGGTGGCCGCCAGACGACCGAAGCCCAGACCCAGGCCTATCGCGAAGCGCGCGCCCTGCAGAAGGGTGCCTATATCGACCAGCGCCGCTACATTTCCGATCCGCCGACCGAATATCGCGCCGTCGACGACCCGGCCAAGCTCGATGACCTCGGCACGCCGGAGCAGAAGAAGGACAAGCAGCGCAAGAAGGATGCGGCTGTTGCCGGCAGCGGCACCAAGTGGTGGCAGATCCTCCAATAAGACGTGTCAGCGGCGCGACGCCGTGAACCAGCGCTGCGTCAGCGTGATGTGCAGCAGCTGGCTGGACAGGAAGACGCCCGATATCAGCGCAATGTCCGAAAGCTGTGCCGCGCCCGAAAGCAGGATTGCGCCCAGGACCGCAGCCGCAAGCGCTGGAATGACGGCAAAAGCGATCCTTCGCGGCGCCGTCCAGTTCACGCCTCCCTTCAAGGACCATTGCATCGGCAGCTTCGCGATACCGGGCGCGACGGTCCGGTTGGCATAGGCGGCAACGCCGCCCATGACGATGATTGTTGCGATGGCAAGGATCATGGTGCGTCTCTCCTTTCGGAAAAGAATGCCCTCAGCATATCCGCCGACTCGGTTTCGTTGAAGCCGGAATAAACCTCCGGTGCATGATGGCAGGTCGGCTGCGCATAGAAACGCACGCCGTTGTCGACCGCTCCGCCCTTCGGGTCTTCCGCACCGTAGTAGAGCCTGCGGATGCGGGCGAAGGAAATGGCGGCCGCGCACATCGTGCAGGGCTCCAGCGTGACGTAGAGATCGGCGCCGGCAAGCCGTTCCTGGCCGAGTGTGTCGCAGGCCATGCGGATCGCCGCGATCTCGGCATGGGCCGTCACGTCGTTGAGTTCGCGCGTGCGGTTTCCGGAACGCGCCACCGCCTCGCCATCGATGACGACGACGGCGCCGATCGGCACTTCGCCGCGCTCCCCGGCGGCGCGCGCTTCCTTGAGCGCCATCTCCATAAATCGATTTGTCTTCACGTTTGCGAGAATTTCCACTTAACCGCCGGTGCATGACCTGATAGACAGGCCCAAAAGGCAGGCAAACAACAAATGACACTCAAAGACAAGCCAAAACGCCCGGGCGCAAGGCCCCCCGCGCGCGACGCGCGGCCGAAAAGCGGCCCGAAGGCCGGTATGGACAAGCCGCCGAAGGCGGCTTCCGCGAAAGTGGCAGCCAAGGAAGCGGATGGCGACACCAAGGCGGAGCGTATTTCCAAGGTGATGGCGCGCGCCGGCGTCGCCTCCCGTCGCGATATCGAACGCATGATCATGGACGGTCGCGTCACGCTGAACGGCAAGCTCCTCGATACGCCCGTCGTCAACGTCACGCTCGAAGACAAGATCGAGGTCGACGGCGTGCCGATCCGCGGCATCGAGCGCACCCGCCTGTGGCTCTACCACAAGCCGCCGGGCCTGGTGACGACCAATTCCGATCCCGAGGGGCGCCCGACGGTCTTCGACAACCTGCCGGAAGAACTGCCGCGCGTCATGTCGATCGGCCGCCTCGACATCAATACCGAGGGCCTGCTGCTGCTCACCAATGACGGCGGCCTTGCCCGTGCACTGGAACTGCCGACCACCGGCTGGCTGCGCCGTTACCGCGTGCGCGCCCATGGCGAGATCGATCAGGAAGCGCTCGACAAGCTGAAGGACGGCATTGCCGTCGATGGCGTCCTCTACGGCTCGATCGAAGCCACGCTCGACCGCACGCAAGGCGCCAACGTCTGGATCACCATGGGCCTGCGGGAAGGAAAGAACCGCGAAATCAAGAACGTGCTCGGCGCGCTTGGCCTCGAGGTCAACCGCCTGATCCGCGTCTCCTACGGTCCTTTCCAGCTCGGCGAACTGCCGGAGGGTCAGGTGATCGAGGTGCGCGGCCGCACGCTGCGCGATCAGCTCGGGCCGCGCCTCATCGAGGATGCCAGGGCGAATTTCGACGCGCCGATCTACAATGCGCCGGCCGTTGCCGCCGAAGAGGCCGAGGAGCCGGCCCCGGAACGCCGCGAACGCCCGCGCCGCGACGAAGACAAGCGCGAACGCGCCTTGAGCCGCCTCGACACCAAGCGCGATGATCGTCGGGATGATCGCAGGGACGACCGGCGCGGCGACGACGACCGGCCGAAGCGTCCGGCACTCGGCAGCCGCCGCAACGCCAATGTCTGGATGGCGCCCGGCGCGCGTCCGCTCGGCGAAAAGGCGGCAGCCAAGGCGGCCAAGAATGCCCAGACGGCCCGCCGCCGCGGTGAAACACCCGCCTCGGCCAAGGAACCGCGTTTCGATCGCACTGGCGATCGCCCGCGTGCGCAGATCAACCGCGTGCGTGAAGAGGACGGCGAGTGGATCCGTTCGAGCGAAGCGCCGCGCAAGCGCGACGAGGACGAAGGTTTCGGCCGCAAGCGCTCTTTCGGCGATCGCCCGACGCGTGACCAAGGCGGCGAGCGTCCGCGTTCAGCCCGGGGTTTCGGCGGCGAAGGCCGTTCCGAACGTCCGCGTGGCGACAGGCCTTTCGGCGACAAGCCGCGTGGCGAGCGCCGCCCGCGTGAGGAAGGTGGAGACCGTCCGGCGCGTCCGGCTCGCAGCTTCGGCGGCGAGGGTCGCGCAGAACGCCCCCGCGGCGACAAGCCTTTCGGGGACAAGCCCCGTGGGACGAAGAATTTCTCCGGCAAGCCGAAGGGCGATCGGCCGGGCGGCGGCAAGCCTTCCGGCGGGCCGTCGAGAGGTGGTGCGAAAGGCAAGGGAATGACGCGCGGTGCGGATCGTCGGCGGTGAGTTTCGCGGACGGCCGCTAGCCGTACCAAAATCCAACGACATCCGGCCGACTGCGGACCGGACGCGTGAGAGCCTGTTCAATATTCTGAGCCATGCCTATCCGGAATGCATCGACGGCACCCGGATTCTCGATCTGTTCGCCGGCACAGGCGCGGTCGGCCTCGAAGCCGTTTCGCGCGGCTGTCGCCATGCGCTCTTTGTCGAAAACAGCGTCGAGGGCAGGGCGCTGCTCTGGGAGAATATCGATGCGCTCGGCCTGCACGGCCGCACCCGCATCCTGCGCCGCGATGCGACCGATCTCGGCAGCATCGGCAATCTCGAGCCTTTCGACATGCTCTTTGCCGATCCGCCCTATGGCAGGGGGCTCGGCGAGAAGGCGCTTGCGGCGGCTGCCGACGGCGGCTGGCTCAAGCCCGGCGCGATTACCGTTCTGGAAGAACGCGCGGATGTTGCCGTTTCGGTGCATCCCTCCTATGTTTTCCTCGAAAGCCGAATATTCGGCGATACAAGAGTACATTTCTTCCGGTATCAGCCGCAGTAGTCGGCCCGTTGGGAGCAGATCGTGCCGCAGTCGGAAATCATCAGTCCGAAGTCGCCTGCGATCAGCGATCTTCCGACGGTTGCCGTCGCCTTTGGCGGCGGCGGTGCCCGCGGCCTCTCGCATATCCATATCATCGAAACGCTGGATGAACTTGGCATCCGCCCGGTGGCGATATCGGGTTCCTCAATCGGCGCCATCATGGGCTCCGGCATGGCGGCCGGCATGTCGGGCGCGGAGATCCGTGAACACGCGCTCGCAACGGTCGGCAACAAGGCCGCCGTCGTCAGCCGCATCTGGGGATTGCGTCCGACGACGGTGCGCGACGCGGTCGCCAAGGGTATCCGCATCGGCCAGTTCAATCTGGAACGTATCCTGAAAGCCTTCCTGCCGGCGGAACTGCCGCAGCGGTTCGAGGATCTGCTGGTGCCGATGAAGGTGATCGCGACGGACTATTACGGCCAGGCCGAGGTCATCGCCGAACATGGCGAGCTGTTCCCCGCGCTCGCCGCATCCTCCGCCATTCCCGCCGTCTTCATGCCGGTCCGGCTGCACGAAAGGGTGATGATCGACGGCGGTATCGCCAATCCCGTTCCCTACGAATGCCTGATGGATATCGCCGATATCGTCATCGGCATCGATGTCGTCGGCGCGCCGGAGGGCGACGGCACCCATATTCCGAACCGCATGGAGAGCATCTTCGGCTCCGGCCAGCTGATGATGCAGGCGGCGATCTCCCTGAAGCTGAAGCTCCTGCGGCCGCATATCTTCCTGCGCCCCACGGTCGGCCGCACCGGCGTCATGGATTTCCTCAAGGCGCGCGACGTGCTCGCCATGTCGGTCGGCGTCAAGGATGAGCTGAAACATGCGCTCGACCGGGAAATCGAGGCGCGGCTGAAGCGGTAGGCCGGAACAATTCCATGAGAAATGCGCAGATGCTCAGGCGTCCGCCGTCACATCGGCCTTGCTGGAGAACGGATCGTTGAAGCTCTCCGTCGCCCGTTTCGGCTTGACCAGCGGTTCCGGCTTGATCGGCGTCGAAAACAGGAGATCGTTGCCTGCCTGGAGACTGCCTTCCGAAACCTGCAGCACCAGCCGCGCTTCGTCGCGCTTGCGGATATCCTCGCCGATTTCATAGGCATCGACTTCGGACACGCCGAGCGCCTCCAGCGTGCGCCGGCCGAAGAGCAGGCCGGATTCCAGTGTCTCGCGCAGCTCGTAATCGACGCCCTTGTTGCGCAGTTCGATGGAGTGGATGCGGTCGTAGGAGCGCACGAAGAGCGTCGTCTGCGGATAATCGGCCTGGATCAACTCGACCACCTTGTCGGTGATCTCCTTCTTCTGGGTGCAGACGAGCACGATCTTGGCCTTGTCGATACCGGCCGAACGCAGCACGTCCTTGCGGGTGCCGTCACCGAAATAGATGCGGAAACCGAAGGACGAGGCCTGCCGGATGCGGTCGGCGGAAAAGTCGATCACGGTCACGCTGCGGCCGCCGGCAAGCAGGATCTGCGCGGCGATCTGCCCGAAACGCGAGAAGCCGACCATCAGCACGTCCGCGCCCGCGCCCTCGAAATCCTCGTCCAGTTCCTCTTGCTCGTCGCCGTTGAGCATCCGCTTGGAAAGTGCGGCACCGAGCGGCGTCAGTGCCATCGAAAGCGTGACGATTGCAACAAGGAGCGAGGCCGTGCTGCTTGGCATGAGGCCGGCAACGGCAGCCGTGGTGAAGAGCACGAAGCCGAATTCGCCCCCCTGCGGCAGCAGGAAGGCGATGCGCACGGCATCGTTGTGCGAAGACCGCGTCAGGCGGCAGAGCGCGTAGATGATCAGCGCCTTCACGGCCATGATGACCGGCACGGCGATGATGATGAAGAGTGCGTTGTCCAGAAGCACCTGCAGTTCGAGCGACAGGCCGACGGCAATGAAGAAGATAGCGAGCAGCACGCCGCGGAAGGGTTCGATATCGGCTTCGAGCTCGTGCCGGTAGGAAGATTCCGCCAGCATGACGCCGGACAGGAAAGCGCCCATCGCCATCGAGAGCCCGGCAAGCTGCATCAGGCTCGCCGAGCCCATGACGACGAAAAGCGCCGCCGCGATCATCGCCTCGCGCGCCCCGGTCCTGGCGATGATCTGGAAGAGGGGCGTCAGCAGGTATCGGCCCATGACGATCATCGCACCGACCGCCGCAACCGAGATGCCGAAATCGACCAGCGGATTGCCGCTGCCCTTGTCGCCGTCGAGGATGGTGACGACGGCCAGAAGCGGCACGATCGCCAGATCCTGAAACAGCAGCATGGAAAAGGAGCGCTGCCCGTAGCGGGTATTCACATCGCCGTCGCCTTCGAGGATCTGCATGGCGAATGCCGTCGAAGAAAGCGCCAGACCGAAGCCGGCGACGATGCTGCCGCGCCATTCGAGCACGCCGGAAAGCCAGGCAAGCGCCGTCAGCACCAGGCCCGTCAAGACCACCTGCGCCGTGCCGAGGCCGAAAATGTCGCGCCGCATCTGCCAGAGGCGGGTGGGCTTCAGCTCAAGCCCGATGATGAACAGCAGGAAGACGACGCCGAGCTCGGCAACGTCGAGTATCTGTTCGCCGTCGGTGATGCCGTGGAAGATCGGCCCGATGACGATGCCGGCCGCCAGATAGCCGAGAACCGTGCCAAGCCCGAGCTTCTTGAAGATCGGTGCAGCCACGACCGCGCCGCCGAGCAGCAGGATCGTTTCGGTGAAAAGCGCGTTGGGTGCGGACATGCTTCATTTCTTTCGGTGGCGGAGCAAGCAGGCAGCCAGGAAAAGAATCGGCATCCACGGCCTTGATGCTTTCGGGAGTGCACAATAAATGGAACGGGAAGGAAAGGCCAAATCATGTCCTCTGAAATCGATTCCTCGACACTTCTTTCCCGTGCAAGTCAATTGATCGATCTGGCGAAAAAGGCTGGCGCCGACGCCGCCGACGCCGTGGTCGTCCGTTCGCGCGCGCAATCGGTCAGCGTTCGCCTCGGCAAGGTCGAAGGAACCGAGTCCTCCGAGAGCGACGACTTTTCGCTGCGCGTTTTCATCGGCAGGCGGGTGGCGAGCGTTTCCGCCAATCCGGGCTTCGATCTGCAGGCGCTGGCCGAACGCGCCGTCGCCATGGCCAAGGTCTCGCCCGAAGATCCTTTTGCCTGCCTCGCCGATGAGAGCAGGCTTGCGAAAACCTATCCCGATCTGCAGCTGCTCGATACGACCGAGGTCGGCGCCGACCAGCTGCGCGAAGCGGCCCTTGCCGCCGAGGCAGCGGCCCTTGCGGTCAAGGGTGTCACCAATTCCTCCGGTGCGGGCGCGTCAGCCGGCATGGGCGGGCTCGTGCTCGCCACTTCGCACGGTTTCGAAGGCAGCTACATGGCGTCGCGCTTCGGCAATTCCGTCAGCGTCATTGCCGGCGAAGGCACCGGCATGGAGCGCGACTATGATTTCGACAGCCGCCTCTATCATGCCGAGCTCGACGATCCCGCCGATATCGGCCGGCGGGCCGGCGAGCGTGCCGTCAAGCGCGTCAATCCGCGGCAGGTCCCGACCGGCAAGGATATCACCGTCATCTTCGATCCGCGCATCGCCCGCGGTTTCGTCGGCCATATCGCCGGCGCCATCAACGGTGCCTCCGTCGCCCGCAAGACGAGCTTCCTGCGCGACCGGATGGGCCAGCAGGTGCTGAAAGCGGGCCTGTCGATCACGGACGATCCGCTGATCGTGCGCGGGCCGTCTTCCCGTCCCTTCGACGGCGAAGGCGTTTCCGGAGAGCGGCTTGTGATGATCGAGGATGGCGTGCTCAAGCACTGGTTCCTGTCGACGTCGACCGCAAATGAGATTGGCGGGCTCGAAACCAATGGCCGCGGTGTGCGCGGCGGTACCGCCGTCACGCCCGCCTCGACCAACCTGGCGCTGGAGCCCGGCGACATTTCGCCCGAGGAGCTGATCCGCAGCGTCGGCAACGGTTTTTACGTCACCGAACTCATCGGCCAGGGCGTCAACATGATAACGGGCGAATATAGCCGCGGCGCGACCGGCTTCTGGATCGAGAACGGCGAACTGACCTTCCCGGTCTCGGAAGTGACGATCGCTTCGAACCTCAAGGACATGTTCATGCGGCTGACGCTCGCCAACGATATCGACCGCAAGTTCGGCGTGGCGGCGCCGACCCTGGCGATCGAAGGCATGACGCTTGCCGGCCGCTGACGAACGGGTCCCTGCCATGAGCGATGAGGAAAAGTCCCGCTGGCAAGGCGATCTCGCATTGATCGCCGATGCCGCCAGGCAGGCGGGCGCCATCGCACTCGGTTTCTTCAACAAGTCGCCGGAAGTCTGGTGGAAGAACGAGGACCGTTCCCCCGTCAGCGCTGCCGATTTCGCCGCCAACGAAAAGCTCGAGGCCGTTCTGCGCCGGGCGCGGCCGGATTATGGCTGGCTGTCGGAAGAGACCGACGACGATGCCGGCCGTCTGCAATACGAGACCTTGTTCATCGTCGATCCGATCGACGGCACGCGGGCGTTTCTCGCCGGCAAGGATCTCTGGTGCGTGAGTGTCGGCATCGTCTATCGCGGCCGTCCCGTCGCGGGCGTGCTCTATGCCCCGGCGCTGGACGAACTCTATGAGGCGGTAGAAGACGGTCCGGCCCTGAAAAACGGCAGGCCGATCGCCGTGTCCGCACGCGGCAAAGGCGATATCAGCCAGCTTGCCGTCAGCGAGGACCTGTTCAGGCTCCTGCCGCCTGCCGTCCGGGAGCGCAACGAGCGTGTCAAACACATCCCCTCGCTTGCCTATCGTATCGCCATGGTGGCCGATGGCCGTCTCGACGCGACCTTTGTCGGGCGCAATGCCCATGACTGGGATCTTGCCGCGGCCGATCTGATCCTGGATCGCGCCGGCGGTCGCCTTGTCGATCTCTCGGGCCGTCCGGCAACCTACAACAGGGAAAGGGTCAGCCACGACGCTCTGTGTGCTGCGCCGATTGCCCGCCTCGATGAATATCTGGACTTGCTCACTCATCTAAGAGACGGTTGACGTTTCCGTCAAAATCCCTCAGATGAAGGGCCGGAGGAGAATAGGCAGAAAGAGAATAAGAATGACAGACTCCGGCGGTAAAAAGCAGCTCCTGCATCTCGTCTTCGGTGGCGAACTCGAAAACCTTGAAGGCACCCAGTTCAGGGATCTCAAGGATCTCGATATTGTCGGCATTTTCCCCGACTATGCCACGGCACTGACGGCCTGGAAGGCCAAGGCGCAGCAGACGGTCGACAATGCGCATATGCGCTATTTCATCGTCCACATGCATCGTCTGCTTGACCCGCAGGATACGACCGGGAGCAAGTGACCCGCACCTCTATCCGCTGGCTCTCCGCTGCAGGCAGCGGAGGCCTTTGCGTATCGGTTCCTTGCCCCTGATCGACGCATTCTGAACAAAATATTCGGTCATTGCGGCCGCAACGATAATTAGGGAATTGGATTGATGTCGATCTGCATGGATCGGAGGTCTGCCGAATGAGCTCACGGATGGCGCGGATCGGTCTGAACGCGTACCGTCTGGCGGGAACTGTGGCGTCGCCGGTCGTCGGCCTCTACATCACCTACCGTACGGCCAAGGGCAAGGAAGACCGTGCCCGCCGGCTGGAGCGTTTCGGCTATGCGAGCGCCAACCGGCCGCAAGGTCCGCTCGTCTGGTTTCACGCCGCAAGCGTCGGCGAAACCAATGCCGTCATTCCCCTGATCCGTGAAATCCGCCGCCGCGACATCCATGTCATCCTGACGACGGGCACCATCACCTCGGCAAAGCTTGCCGCCGAACGTCTCGGCAACGATGCGATCCACCAATATGTGCCGCTCGATCTGAAACCCGCCGTCGGCCGTTTCCTCGATTACTGGCAGCCGGATTGCGCCATGATCGCCGAATCCGAGATCTGGCCCGCGACCGTGCTTGAACTTGGCCATCGCCGCATCCCGCAGATCCTCGTCAATGCCCGCATGTCGGACCGCTCCTTCGCCCGCTGGCGCCGCCGCCCGTCGCTTGCCGAAGCGCTTTTCGAAAATCTGGCGCTGGTCATCGCCCAGTCCGACCTGGACGCCGAGCGTTTCCGCGATCTCGGCGCCGTGCCGGTCATCACCTCGGGCAACCTGAAGGTCGATACCGACGCCCCGCCCTATGACAGCGCCGTTTTCGCCCGCTACAAGAAGCAGATCGGCGAACGCAAGACCTGGGCGGCGATCTCCACCTTCGACGGCGAAGAAAATGCCGCCGGCATCGTCCACCGGGCGCTGCGCGACCGCGACAGGCAGCTGACGATCATCGTGCCGCGCCATCCCGAGCGCGCCGACGAGATCGAGGCCGCCCTTGTCAAGCAGGGCCTGAAGGTCGCCCGCCGCACCCGCGACGATGTTCTGACGCCCGATGTCGATATCTTCCTGGGTGATACGATCGGCGAAATGGGCCTTTACCTGCGCCTGACGGAAGTGGCTTTCGTCGGCCGCTCGCTCTTTGCCGAGGGCGGCCAGAATCCCCTCGAGCCGGCCATGCTCGGCTGCGCCATCCTGTCGGGCGGCAATGTGCAGAATTTCCGCGAAGCCTATCAGAAGCTCGCCCGCAGCGGCAGCGCCCGCATGGTGCGCGATACCGAGATGCTGGCCAAGGGCGTGCATTACCTGCTGACCAATGACGAGGCGCGCGGCAAGATGATCCAGGCCGGCATTGCGACCGTGCACGAGATGCGCGGCGCGCTGAGCGCCACCTTGAAGGGGCTCGAACCCTATATCAACCCGCTGACGGTAAAGGCGCGCCTGCTGCCGAAAGCCGTGGCACAGGCTTGAGGGAAGGGCATGTCGGCGGACGTGAAGATCAGGGGCATCCTCTTCGACAAGGACGGCACGCTGCTCGACTATGACGAAAGCTGGCTGCCGGTAAACCGTGAGCTTGCCCGTATCGCCGCCGAAGGCGATGCCGATCTCGCCGACCGCCTTCTTGCCGCCTGCGGCATGGACCCGGCAACCGGCCATATCGTTCCCGACAGCCTGCTTGCGGCCGGCAATACCCGCCAGATCGCCGAAGGCCTTGTTGCTGCAGGTTCCAGGGTCGATGTCGTCGAACTGACGATCAAGCTCGACACTCTCTTTTCCAATGCCTCCGAATTCTCCGTGCCGGTGACGGATCTCGCGGCCTTCTTCGGCCGCCTGCACCGGCGCGGCTTCAAGCTCGGCATCGCCTCCAGCGACAATGAGCGCTCGATCCGTCGGACGGCGGAACGTTTCGGCATTTCCGGCTATGTCGATTACATTGCCGGTTACGACAGCGGTTTCGGCAGCAAGCCCGAGCCCGGCATGGTGCTCGGCTTCTGTGCGGCAACGGGTCTGGCGCCGGAAGAGGTCGCCATGGTCGGCGACAACAACCACGATCTCCATATGGGCCGGAACGCCAGGACCGGCCTCACGATTGCGGTTCTGACCGGCACGGGCTCGCGTGAATCCCTGTCAGGCGCGGCCGATCACGTTTTCGACGACATCACCGAAATCGAGGCCCTGCTGCCGGATCTGCAGCCGGCCTGACGCGCAAAGACTTGCATTTTCACGCGTTTTGGCTTCTCAATCCGCCCGGTCGATTGGCAGGGCCTCGCCATGGGGGATGAGGGCAAGGGAAACGGGACGACGGCATCATGATATCCGAAGCGCCGCCTTTCTGGTGGAGGCGGGCAGGCTGGCAGGCCTGGATCCTCTCGCCCCTTGCTTTTCTCTATGGCCGCGTTGCCGGCTATCGCATGGTCCATGCGCGCCGCGCCTCGGTTCCGATCCCCGTCATTTGTGTCGGTAATTTCACGGTCGGCGGCGCCGGCAAGACGCCGACGGCAATCGCCATCGCCCGTGCCGCCAGGGCCAGGGGCCTCAAGCCCGGTTTCTTGAGCCGCGGCCACGGCGGTTCGCTCGATGTCACGACCGTCGTCGATCCCGCCCATCACCGTGCCGTTGCCGTGGGCGACGAGCCGCTGCTGCTTGCCCGGGAGGCGCTGACGGTCATCTCCCGCCGGCGCGTCGAAGGGGCGGCGAAGCTCGTCGAAGAGGGGGCGGATTTCATCATCATGGATGACGGCTTCCAGAGCGCGCGCCTCGCCATCGACTACGCGCTTCTGGTGATCGATGCCACGCGCGGCCTCGGCAACGGCCATATCGTGCCGAGCGGGCCGGTGCGCGCGCCGATCCGTCTGCAGCTGCGCCAGGCAACCGCGCTCCTGAAGGTCGGCGACGGCAGCGCCGCTGACCGCATCGTCCGCATCGCGGCCCGTGCGGCCAAGCCCTATTTCACGGCCGCGCTGAAAGTGTCGGGCGAGAACGATCTCGAAGGCCGCAAGGTGCTTGCCTTTGCCGGCATTGCCGACCCCGAAAAGTTCTTCCGCACCGTCCGTTCGCTTGGAGCGTCCATCGAGGTTGCGACCGCCTTCGGCGATCATGAGCACCTGAGCGAGGAAGAGATTGACGGGCTGCTGCTGACCGCGGACCGGCAGGACCTGACGATCGTCACCACCTCGAAGGATTTCGTGCGGCTGGCCGGCCACCACGGCAAGGCCGAACAGCTTGCGGCCCGCTGCCGCGTCGTGGAGGTGGAAATGGCCTTTACCGATCCGCTTGCGCCCGGCCTCATCATCGACCGGGCTTTCCAGGCTTGCCGCGAGCGACGGCTGAAGGAAACAAAGAAGAAAGCCTAGAACAGTTCCAGCAGACGTGTTCCGCGGTTCTGCCTTTGCAAGCGGATGAAAACTCTAGCGCTGGTTCGGCAGAACGCCGGCGCGACGGTCGGCTTCCAGCGCGGCGGCGACATCGGCATAGGGCTCCTGCCGCGCCACGCTCCAGTAGCGAAGTTCGTCGAGCGGGACCTGCTTGCCTGTCAGCGCGCAGACGACATAGGAGCCGGGCGACAGAATCTGGAAATCGCCGTCGAGATAACGGATCTTCGCCTCGCGGTTTCCGTGCCCTTCGAACAAGTTCATGCGCTCCATTCCCTGCAGTCTGTCATGTGTTTGCAATACTCTCCGGGAGGCCGCTTTGCCAGCTTTTTCAGCTGCGCCCGAACAGACGCTCGATATCGGCGAGCTTGAGTTCGATATAGGTCGGGCGCCCGTGATTGCACTGGCCCGAACCCGGCGTCACTTCCATCTGCCGCAAAAGCGCGTTCATTTCCTCCGGACGCAGCCGCCGGCCCGATCGCACCGAGCCGTGACAGGCCATGGTCGCCGCCACATATTCGAGCTTGGCGGAGAGGCCGGAGGCCGTATCCCATTCGGCGATCTCGTCGGCAAGCTGGCGGATCAGCCCATGCGCATCGACCTCGCCGAGCATCGCCGGTGTTTCCCGCACGGCGATGGCGCCCGGCCCGAAACGTTCGATGGCGAGACCAAGCTCGGCAAATTCGCCCGCATGCACCATCAGCCGGTCGCAATCCTCCTCGGGAATATCGACGATTTCGGGGATCAGCAGCACCTGCGAGGCGAGCCGTTTCGAATGCAGCGCCTTGCGCATGGCCTCGAAGACGAGCCGCTCGTGCGCGGCGTGCTGATCGACGATGACGATGCCGTCATCGGTCTGCGCGACGATATAGTTCTCGTGGATCTGCGCCCGCGCCGCGCCGAGCGGATAACGCGCCGGGGGTTCCGCGGCGGCCGCGGCCTGAGCCTGCGGCGCCGGCTGAAAAACCGGCTCCGACCGTGCCGTCGGATGCGTCAGCCCGTCGAAGGAGGCTTGCGGCTTTTCGTCAAACCCGGCGCCCGGCTGGAAGGGCCGGAAAGGCGAGGTCGCGGCCGACCACGGTGCCTGCGGCCGCTGCGGCGCCGGCTGGAAGCCGGGGCGGAAGGCGCGCAGCATGTCGCTTGCGCCTGTCGTCGCCGCGCGGCTGCCGTCGCGCGCCAGCGCCTCGCGGATCGCGCCGACGATCAGCCCGCGCACCAGTCCCGGATCGCGGAAGCGCACGTCGGATTTCGCCGGATGCACGTTGACGTCGACAAGCGCCGGATCGAGCGTGATCGACAGCACCGCGACGGGATAACGCCCGGCCGGGATCGTTTCGGCATAGGCGCCGCGGATCGCCGAGAGGATGAGCTTGTCCTGCACGGGACGGCCGTTGACGAAGGCATATTGATGGGCCGAGTTGCCTCGGTTGAAGGTCGGCACGCCGGCAAAGCCGGTCAGTTGCACGTCTTCGCGTTCGGCATCGAGCGCGATGGCATTGTCGCGGAATTCCTTGCCGAGCACCTGCGCCATGCGCGCAAGGTGATCCTCGCCGGTGGCCGGAAATTCCAGTGTCGAGCGATCGGAGCCCGACAGAACGAAACGCACGCCCGGAAAGGCGATCGCCATGCGCTTGACGATTTCGGTGATCGCCGCCGCTTCCGCCTTTTCCGTTTTCAGGAATTTCAGCCGCGCCGGTGTCGCGAAGAACAGGTCGCGCACCTCGACGATCGTGCCCGGATTGGCCGCCGCCGGGCGCAGATGCACGATCTTGCCGCCGGCAACCGAAATCTCGCTGCCGGCCGCGCTGTCTCGTCTGCGGCTTGCGATGCTGAGCCGCGCCACCGAACCGATGGACGGCAACGCTTCGCCGCGGAAACCGAGCGTGCGGATGTCGTCGAGCGTTTCCGATATTTTCGAGGTGCAGTGCCGCTTGACCGCCAGTTCAAGGTCGGCGGCATCCATGCCCGAGCCGTTGTCGGTCACGCGCAGCAGCGCCTTGCCGCCGCCGGCGGTGGCGATCTCGATGCGGGTCGCGCCCGCGTCGAGCGCGTTTTCGATCAGCTCCTTTGCCGCGCTCGCCGGCCGTTCGATGACCTCGCCGGCGGCGATCTGGTTGATGAGCGTTTCGGAGAGCTGTCTGATGGCCATATCCTATTTTCGGGGATTCGCGGCCGGGAGGAAAGGGGGCCGGGCAACAAATGCCGGGGCTTCTCCCCCAGATTTGGGGGTGCTTAACGTTAAGCGGCCTTTAAGACAAAAACGGCATTTTATTCATATACCTCCGAAACTGCGAAAATCGGACAGATGTGGGATGTGAAGGAATGAGTGCCGGCTTCGAAAAGGCGGACACATCATCTGCGGGTGACGCACTGCCGCCAGAGGCCGACCTCCAGACGGTGCTTTTCGATGCGGTCTGCGATAGTCTTTCGGCTGCCTTCGTCATCTATGACCGCAACGACCTGCTGATTTTTGCCAGCCGCCAGATCCTGGATTTTTTCCCGATGCCCGAACACGCGCTGCGGCCGGGCACGCGCCTTCGCGATTTCCTGGGCGCGGTCTATGATATCGCTATCCGCGAGCACACGCTCGTGCGCCAGGCCGGCACGTTGAGCCGCGAGGACTGGCTTTCCCAGCGCATCGCCTCGCATTGGCGCGAACGTTTCGAATCCGTCGAGCGCCACGGCGCCGACCGCTGGGTGCGCTTCCTGAAACGCCGCCTGCCGAGCGGCTACGGCGTCACGGTCATTTCCGACATTTCCGAAGCGCGCAAGCGCGAGGAGCAATGGCGCTACGACCTGGAGCGCGTGCAGCTGACCGAGGATATTCTCGACCATCTCCCGTTCCCGCTCTTCGTCAAGGATCGCAACCTCACCTACGTCGCCGTCAACCAGGCTTTCTGCGAGAAATACCAGACGACGGCGGACGAGGTTCTGGGCCGCAAGAGCGGCGATCTCTTCTCGCCCGATATCGCCAAGCGGTTTGAAGAAAGCGACCGCCATGTGCTGGAAACCGGCGAAATGTCGGTCTCCCGCCAGCGCCAGATCGCCCGTGACGGCACCGAGCGCGATATCGTCAGCCGCAAGCACAGGATCGGCAAGCCGGGGCGCTATTTCCTCGTCTCGACCATGCAGGACCTGCCGCGCGACGGCGACGATCTCGACGAATTCAATCGGGCCTCCGAGATCACCACCTCCAGCAACCAGACCTACCGCCGCGCCTATGTGCCTATGCCGAACGCATCGCAGCGCCGCGAGCCGGCGGCGATGGAGGCGATCGTTCCGGAAAATTTCTCCGGCCGGAAGATCCTCGTCGTCACCGCCGATCTCGCCGCCGAGACCGCCGCGTTGCGCACGCTCGCCAAATACGGCTTCGAATCCTGTTCGGTCCGCGGCGAGGACGAGGAGGAACGTTTCCTCGAGATTGCCAGCTCTTCCGGCATCTCGCTCGATCTACTGATCATCGACAACCAGATGGGCATGCGCTGCCTGGAACTCGCCGAGCAATACGGCATTCCCGCCCTTGTCATGGATGGTTTCCAGATCGCCAACGAGTTGACTTTCCAGATCGCCCGTCACTTCAACCGCAGCGGGCGCGGCGGCGGCGCGGAAGGCGATTGGGAAATCACCACGACCGACGAAACCGCGGGGCTTCAGGTTCTCGTCGCCGAGGATAATGACATCAACCAGATCGTCTTCACGCAGATCCTCGAAGGCCTCGGTTATCGCCACCGTATCGCGGCGACCGGCGAGGAGGCCGTTCGCCTGTGGGCCGAACACCGCCCGCAGATCGTGCTGATGGATATTTCCCTTCCGGTCTTCAACGGCTTCGAAGCCTCGCGCCTCATCCGCCAGATGGAAGAGGGGCAGGGCACGCGCACCCCGATCATCGGCGTCTTGACGCAGGCCTTCGAACGCGATCGCGCCGAATGCGCCAAGGCCGGCATGGACGATGTCGTCATGAAGCCGGTCAGCCCGGATATACTGGAAACTGTATTTCAGAAATATCTAATTAATGAACCCGCAAAGGCGAGCAATTAAAGAAAATCGGGGTCAACTCCCCAGATTTTGGGAATGCCGTGGGTTGTAACCCCGCCGATTTACTATCGAATTGTTAAGATTTGGCCGTCATTCTTTGCCCGGGTGTGGAGGAAAATCTTGGGTTTGGAGTGATGGTGTCGGCGGAAATACCATTCATGACTGCGAGTCAGAACGAACTCCAGGCGATGGCCTATACCGATCCGCTGACCGGATTGGGAAACCGCAATCGCATGCGGGACAAGGTGACGCAGATTTCCGCCGAGCGGGCCAGCGATCCGGCGCCTTTTACCATCGGCATCGCCAATCTCGACAGTTTCAAGCCGATCAACGATCTCTTCGGTTCCGCCGCCGGCGACGAGATCCTGTGCCAGGTCGCCCATCGCCTGAAGGCCTGCATTCCGGACGGCGCCCTGGTGACGCGTCACGACGGCGACGAATTCGCCTTCGTCCTGCCGCTGATCTTCGAGCGCGCCAGCGCCGAGAAATTCGGCCAGATGATCCGGGAGGTCCTGTCGGCGCCCTACGATCTCGGCGATCGCAACGTGCGCCTTTCCGCCTCCTTCGGCTTTGCCATCTATCCATTCGCCGGAGAGGATTGCGAAGAGCTTTTGAAGAGCGCCGAAACGGCGCTCTATCGCTCCAAACGCCGCGGCCGCGGTCAGATCACCGTCTATTCGCGCGAAATCGCCCAGGAAATGAAGCGCGCGACCCAGCTCGAACAGGCGCTCCGAAACGCCATCATATCCGATGCGATCGACGTGCATTTCCAGCCGATCGTCTCGCTCGCCAACAATCAGGTCGTGGGTTTCGAGGCGCTTGCCCGCTGGAACGATCCCGATCTCGGCTTCGTCTCGCCGGGCGTCTTCGTGCCGCTGGCCGAAGAGCGCGGCTTCATCGACGCGCTCTCGGAAGCGCTGCTGCGCAAGGCGGCGGAAGCTGCCCTGTCCTGGCCGCGCGAACTCTTCCTGTCCTTCAATCTCTCGTCGGCCCAGCTCATGGATCCGGGCACCAGCAGCTCCATCCTGTCGATCCTCGGCCGCGTCGGCTTCGACCCGCATCGCCTGGAACTGGAGATCACCGAGACGGCCGTGATGAGCTCCGCCGATACGGCGCACCGCATCCTTGCCGATCTGCGGGCAGCCGGCGTGCGCATCTCGCTCGACGATTTCGGCACCGGCCAGTCGAGCCTCGGGCGCCTGCGCGATTTCATCTTCGACAAGATCAAGATCGACCGCGCCTTCGTCTCGCGCATCAATTCCGACCGCGCCTCCGAACATATCATCAAGGCGATCCTTGCCATGTGCGAGGGTCTCGAGCTGGAAGTCGTGGCCGAAGGCATTGAGGATTATTCGGAAGCCGTCAAGCTGCGCATGCTCGGCTGCGGCATGGGGCAGGGCTATCATTTCGGCCGGCCCGCCGACGGCATCGCCACGCTGCGCTTCCTGCACGAGAACTACTATTACGACACGAGCGCAACGGAACGCGCCAGCGCATAGCGGACAACCACATGAAAACGATGGCGCCCCATGGGACGCCATCGCCTGCGCTTCACACACCGTACGGATTACTTGCTGGTGGTCGAGCCCGTTGCCGTGCTGTCCGTCGGCATGGCTGTGCCGGTTGCTGCCGGAGCCCTTTCGGCCGACTGCATCTGCAGGGTCTTGAATTCCGGAGCCGCCTTCAGCGATTCGGCGGTTTCCGTGGTCGTCAGCTTGACGGAGCCGTCCTGCGTGTTCTGGGCGACGGTGATTTTCTCCATCGGCACGGCAACGTTCTTTTCGCCGATGCCGAGGAAGCCGCCGACACCGACGACAGCCGCAACGATACCGCCGTCCTTCTTGAGGATCAGGTCGTTGACATCACCGATGCTCTCGTTGTTGCCGTTATAGACCGACTGGCCGATATAGGTGTTGGCGCTGATCTGATCGGCAGCCTGCTCGGTCAGGTAGCTTGCGCCACCGGCCTGAGCCGTATCGGTGGTCGCGGCCGGGGCAGGGGCCTGTGCGGCGTCGCCGGCCGGCGCCATCGGCTTGGCCGGCTCTGCCGGTGCCGGGGCTGCCGGATCGGCGGGGGCAGACTGCGTCGGGGCGGCGGGGCTCGCCGGCTGCGGAGCGGTCTGCGAAAATGCCGCCGGTGCGAAGGCCGTGGCAAACAGGGCGCCAGCGGCAACGGTCGTCAGAAGTTTGCGTGTCATTTCGAACCTACCTTTGTTCCTTGAGTGATCCCTGGCCCGGCAGTGCCTGTTTTTCAGGCGTTCCTGCCGCGCCGGTTCAAGAGTGAAATGACCGGTAGGCCTATTGGTTCCGGACGAAGATACGGAAAATTTTGCGATTTTCGGGGGACTTCAGCCGCAATATTGCGCCGGAAACGCAAAAAGCGCCCCCGGCCGGGGGCGCTTTGGCGAAAGGCGGTGTTTTTGCGTCAAATCACGAAGGCAGGGTCGAAAACGCCCTTCACGCTGATGCCGAGTTCCAGGAGGGCGCCGGCGCTCGGTTGGGTCGAGCGGGCATCCTCGTCCAGTCCCTCCCAGGCGGTCGTGACCGCCAGCCGGTCGGCATTGGCACCGATGAAGGCGGGGCAGGAAGGCTGTGCGGCCGGCACCCTGTAGCGGGCGATGCGCAAACCGTCGGGGCTGTAGCGGTCGACGACACCGGCACCCCAGCGGGCGTTCCAGATATAGCCGTCTGCGTCGCAGACCGAACCGTCCAGTCCGCCGGGTTCGTCCATGCTGTCGACCATCACGATCGGTTCGCCGGCCGGCAGGCCCGTCTGCGGATCGACCATGACCCGCATCAGGCGGCTGATCCGGGTATCCGTGAAATAGCCGATCGTCCCGTCGGGCGAGAAGCAGATGGAGTTTGGAATGCTGACGCCGCTGAAGAGCTTCGTCACCTTGCCGGCGGCCACATGGTAGATGGCGCCTGCCTGCTGTTCGGCCCGCTTGCTCATCGTGCCGATCCAGAGCGCGCCCGAAGGATGCGTGCGCCCGTCGTTGGAACGGTTCTCCGGCTTGTCGTTTTCGAGCGCGGCATAGAAGGTCAGGCTGCCGCTGGCGATGTCGCGCACGAACAGCCCTTCCTCGGTCGCCAGCAGCTGGCGGCCGCTGTCGATGCGCGCCAGCACGCTTGCCATCATGGGCAGCGGATGCACCTTCTTTTCGCCGCTCGAAAGATTGAGCTCGTGGAGCTCCTTGCCGAGAATATTGAACCACCAGACGGTGTCGGTATCGGGATCGTAGGTCGGGCCTTCACCGAGAACCGAATTGGTGTTGCAAAGTGTTTTGCCCTCGAATTCATAAATATCAGTCATATGCCTATGCTCCTATGGCTGCGTCATAGGCTAAGATGGTCGCCTTGGCGCGCTCGGCAACCTCCGCGGCGGTCATTCCCGGCTTGTAGATGCTGGTGCCGAGGCCGAAGGCGAAAATGCCGGCCTTGGTATAGTCGGAGAAGTTCTTGTCCGATACGCCGCCGACCGCCGCAATCACCAGTTCCGGCGGCAGGATGGCGCGGATCGCGGTGATGCCGGATGGTCCAAGAACGCTCGCCGGGAAGAACTTGAGGCCGGTCGCGCCTGCGCGGGCCGCCTGCAGCGCTTCGGTCGGCGTGAAGACGCCGGGCATCGTCACCATGCCGTAGTTACGTGCGCGGATGATGACGTCGGGTTCCACGTTCGGCGTCACCAGCAGCTTGCCGCCGGCCGCGTCGAGACTGTCGACCGCTTCGGTCCTCAGCACGGTGCCGGCGCCGATCAGCACGTTGCCGGGCGCCATCTTCGCCGCGATCTCGATGGATTTGAACGGTTCCGGCGAGTTGAGCGGGATTTCGATCGCCGTCAGGCCGTTTTCGATCAGCGCGCCGACCACGGCTTCGGTTTCGGCGGGCTTGATGCCGCGCAGAATGGAAATCAGCGGACGCTTCATGTCGGGGAAGGGGATACGGTTCATGGAAAATATCTTTCTCGGTTCGGCCGGATGGTTCAGTTCGGCCAGATGGCTCGTGCGGCGGCCGAAAGCCCGCCGCGAACGGCGACATCGGCGTCGATGGCGGTGAAGGAGAGGGAGAGCGTGCGGAACGCCTGCTCGTAAAGCGCCTGCAGCCGCCCGGAAGCCACCAGCGTAACGGCCGTATCCTTACCGGCATCCTGCAACGCGCCGGCGATTTCGAGGCCGATCAGCGTGCCGGAGAGCTTGGCTTGCGCCGCCGCAGCCGAAATACCGTGCAGGAGCTGGCCGGAACGGGCAGTGAAAAGCAGGTTTGACGCGAGCGCCGGCCGCCTGAAGGCGGCGGCGACAGCAGCCTCGAAGGCGGCTGCGTCTGCCGGCTGGTCCTCGGCGCCGGCAACCGCATGCGTGAGGATCGTGTGTTTGCTGATGGCGTCGAACAATTCGCCGGTCATGAAGGTGGAAAAGCCGGTGACCCTGCCGTCGCTGACATGCACCCATTTGGAATGCGTGCCGGGCATGCAGACGGCTTGCGTACCCTTGCTCTCAGGCCCGAGCGCGCCGAGAAGCTGCGTTTCCTCCCCGCGTATGACATCGGGAGTGGCCGCATCGCGCTGGGCGAGGCCCGGCAGGATGCGCACGTCGCGGCTTTCGCCGGGCACCGAAACGGCCCCGGTCAGGATCGAGGACAGAGACGCCGGCACGTCGACATAGCCGGCTTCCACCCAGCCCTGCCTCGCTCCGGCCATGCCGCAGACGATAACCGGCAGGTTATCAGGCGCTTCGACGGCTGCGAGATGTGCTGAAAGTACCTCGGAAAATCCGGTCTTGGCGGCCGTCGTCATGCCTTCGCCGCTGCGCCGCTCGGCAAGAACATTGCCGTCGGCACCGACAAGCCAGAGACGGAAGCTGCTGGTGCCCCAGTCCACCGCGACATAAGCGGGATTTGCCATCAGAGAACGCCTCCATCGACGATTAGGGACTGCGCGGTCATGCCGGCGGCGCAGTCGGATGCAAGAAAAAGGGCCGGGCCGACGATCGCGTCCGCCTTCAGGACGATCTTCAGGCACTGCCGTTGCAGGGAGCGGGCAATGCTTTCCTCCGTCAGCCACAGCTTCATCTGCCGCTCGGTCACAACCATGCCCGGCAGGATGCAGTTGACGCGGATATTCTCGGGCCCAAGCCGTCCGGCCATGCTCTTCGTCAGGCCGATGACGGCCGCCTTGGCGGCAGCATAGGCGGGAAAGACGCCCATGTTCAGCTTGAAGGCGATCGACGACATGTTGATGATCGCCCCGCCGCCGGCCGCCCGCATCGAAGGCGCAGCAGCCTGTGAAGTGAAGAAGACGTGGCGCAGGTTGACCGCCTGGTTGTTGTCCCAATAGTCCTCGGTCACATCGTCGAATTCGTGCCGGTCGTCCCAGGCGGCATTGTTGACGAGCACCCGGATCGGCCCGGACTTTTCGACAACCGCGTTCACCGTTCGCCTGAGGGCGTCGATATCGCGCAGATCGGTATGATGGAAGCTGACCGGATGCGCCGTCTCTCCGGCCAGCCGTTGCACCAGGTCAAGGCTCTCGGCCTCGGCAACGTCGAGAAAGGAGACCTTTGCACCCTGCCTTGCGAAACCTTCGACGAGGGCAGCGCCGATGCCCGAACCGCCGCCGCTCACCAGCACCGTCTGGTCCCTGAACTCGGGAAATTGTGCAGACATGACGCTCATAGTCTCTCCTCCCGGTGGACTGTCTGTTCCATTATGTGGAACTTAATTTGACTATATGGAATTATCGGATTAGGCTGCCTTCCCTGTCAAGGGTATGAAAGGCAATGGGCTCCATCGGCGACAGCATGGCACAGGCAGATGACGAGGGCGTGCTGCGCGACGCGGGCAGACTGCGTGACACCGGCACGCTCGGCAAGCTCATGGTGCTGCTCGATCTCGTCACCCATGCCGAAATACCCCTGCGTTTCACCGATATCCTCGCGCTTGCCAATCAGCCGCGCGGCACGCTGCACCGGCAGCTCGGCCATCTCGTGGAGGAAGGGCTGCTCGAGCTTGACGCCGAGGGCCGTTATGCGCCGGGTCTTCGGCTGCTGGATTTCGCCTCGCGAAGCTGGGCGCGCAACGAATTCCGCCTGATTGCGGCCCCGCATCTCGCAGCCCTGCATCGGGAGACGGGAGAGACCGTCCATCTCGGCGTGCTGCGCGGCGCCTCGATCATCTATCTCGACAAGGTCGAGGGGCACCAGCCGGTGCGCATGTATTCACAGATCGGCAATGCCTCGCCCTGTTATTGCACGGGTGTCGGCAAGGCCGCTCTTTCCGTGCTGCCGCCGGACAGGCTCGAAGAACTGCTGCCCGGCCTGCATTTCAACCGCTTTACCGCCGCCACCCATGCCGACGTCGAAAGCCTGCTGGCGGAGATCGGCGAGATCGCGGCCGCCGGTCACGCCTTCGATCGCGAAGAGCACGAGGCGGGCATCCGCTGTGTCGCCGCCCCCATCTGGTCGGACGACCGCTCCTTCATCGGCGGCGTTTCCGTCACCGGCCCGGCGTACCGGCTGTCGATGGAGCTTCTCCAGCAATGGGCCGTTCCGGTTCAGGTGACGGCGCGGAAAATCATGGACGAGATGCGCATCCGCCTCGGACCGCGGCGTTGAAATCGATTTGACCGCGCTCGTTGCTGGACGTCGTATACATAGCATGCTTATGATGAGTGCGTTATTGAGATTTGACGGCGAATCACGCCTACTAGTGTCGTCCGCGAAATCATCAACTATCCACCGGCTGTACGCTACACGCGAAAGCTGAATCCTATTGATTTGACGAGCGTTGTGTAACCCGCCCCGTATCTGAGCCGTTTTGGACAGACCGCAAGCGGTTTACCCAAAGCCCGTTTTGAAGGCGAAGAATGTGATGGCAAGCTTACCGCAAACGTCAGTGGAAGACGCCTATGTCCAGGAGGTCGCCAGCCTAAAGACGCAGTTCGACATTTTCCGCTTCATGAAGCGGGTGACGGAGGCCTATCGCAGCCGGGCCTTCATGGTCTTGAACCTGCCGCCGATCACGTCCTTCGACCTTCAGGGCAATACGATCATCACCAGCTGGCCCGCCGAGCTGCTGTCCATCTACGATCAGGAGGGATTGATGGTGAACAGCCCGGTCTTGCGGCGGCTGCGCACCTCCACCCTGCCGTTCTTCCACGATACGTCGCGGGCCAACTGGCCGCGCGACGACGGGAGGACCGGTGTCGTCGCAGCCCTTTTCGAACGCTTCAAGATGATGCGCTGCGCCTATTTTCCGACGCACGAACCGTCGGGGGCGCGGGGGGCGGTCTCCTTTGCCGGCGATCGCGAGCCTTTTAGCCCGACCGAGATGCGTGAACTCAGCTACATCTCCATCCATGTGTTCGACCGTCTGGCCGAGATCCGCAATCTCGACACGCGCATGACCGATACGCTGACCGACCGCGAGATCGATTGCCTGAACTGGACGGCCGCCGGCAAGACCAGCGCCGAGATCGCCGAAATCCTCGATCTCTCCGAACACACGGTCAACCACTACCTGAACCGCGCCACCAAGAAGCTGGATACGGTCAACCGCACGCAGGCGGTTGCCAAGGCGCTGCGCATCGGCCTCATCAAATAGGGCGCGGATCCGGCAGAACGTGCAGCCTAAAATAGCGCCAGACGCTTCCAGGTTGCTTATTCTCTGAGCGCCGGTTCGTTCAGAGCTTGGCGGAATTGGCAATTGTCATCCTTTTTCGGCAAATTTGTGAGTTGGCACGCTTCCTGCATTGTAATCGGCAGAGGTCCAGAGGGGACTTTGAAAACAGCGCCAGCCAATGGCGCGACCGACACGCCGCCGCCTGATATCGCGCCGCTTTTCTCCCGGCGTTCCGATATCGGCGGCGGTTGTTGCGTTTCGGCAACCGCCTTCTGCCCTGTTCCGAAACGGGACGGTTTCTTTCCATTTTTTTCTGGCCTTTTTCGCCGCTTGCTCTACTTCGCCCCGAATTGCGCCGGTTCTCGGGGAGTCCGTTGCGGCCATCAGGGCGAAAGCCCGGCGGACTTGATGGCTGCAACGGAGTGAGAACGCGCCGCCTTTCCCTTGACGTGAGATGCGCCTGCCGCCCGATTTTGTTTGGCGAAGCTGCCGGCCTCCACTATCTACTGGAGACGAAAAAGCAGTGAGGGCGGAATGACCGAAGTCACCAAGGAACAGGTTCTGGAAACGCTGAAGACCGTGCGCGGGCCGGATCTGGAGCACAATATCGTCGAACTCGGCATGGTCTCCGACGTCTTCATCTCCGATGGCAAAGTCTATTTCTCCATCACCGTGCCGGCCGAGCGCGCCAAGGAGCTGGAGCCGATGCGGCTCGCTGCCGAGCGCGTGATCAAGGAAATGCCGGGCGTGAAAGGCGCGCTCGTGGCCCTGACGGCAGACAAGAAGGCTGCCGCCAACGCACCTGCCGCACGTCCTGCGCCACAGCACGACCACGGTCATCACGGCCATTCCCATGCGCCGCAGCAGCCGCGCGCCGGCAAGATCGGCGTCCCCGGCATCGGCGCCATCATCGCCGTCGCTTCGGGCAAGGGCGGCGTCGGCAAGTCGACCACGGCCGTCAACCTGGCGCTCGGCCTGCAGGCCAACGGCCTGCGCGTCGGCATTCTCGATGCTGACATCTATGGCCCCTCCATGCCGCGTCTCCTGAAGATTTCCGGACGCCCGACCCAGATCGACGGGCGCATCATCAACCCCATGGAGAATTACGGCCTCAAAGTCATGTCCATGGGCTTCCTCGTCGATGAGGAGACGGCGATGATCTGGCGCGGACCGATGGTTCAGTCCGCCCTCCTGCAGATGCTGCGCGAAGTCGCCTGGGGCGAGCTTGACGTTCTCGTCGTCGACATGCCGCCCGGCACGGGCGACGCCCAGCTGACCATGGCCCAGCAGGTGCCGCTTGCCGGCGCCGTCATCGTCTCCACGCCGCAGGACCTGGCGCTGATCGACGCCCGCAAGGGTCTCAACATGTTCCGCAAGGTCGAGGTGCCGGTTCTCGGCATCGTCGAGAACATGAGCTATTTCGTCGCGCCCGATACCGGCACGCGCTACGACATCTTCGGCCATGGCGGCGCCCGCAGGGAGGCCGAGCGCATCGGCGTGCCCTTCCTCGGCGAAGTGCCGCTGACCATGAACATTCGCGAAACCTCGGACGCCGGAACGCCGCTGGTCGCTTCCGATCCGAACGGCATCGTGGCCGGCATCTACCGCGCCATTGCCGCAAAGGTGTGGGAGCAGGTGGGCGAGACGCCGCAACGCGAAGCGCCCGCGATCGTCTTCGAATGACGAATCGCTTGGCCCATTGCTCCGAATTGTGGGCGAAATGGGATGAAAGGGCGCAGTTCACGTAAGATGTCTTGATTATTTTCCGGCTTTGCTTCATATGCGCGCCGGCGTCATGACGGCGCGTCTGCGAATGCTCTATGATGGCCGCCTGTGACTGAAAGGTTCCGGCCTCTCTGCATGTTCGGAGTTGACTTGTCGATCGAAGGATTGGTGACTGCGATGCGGTGGAGCAGCCTGGCCGGGAAGGCCGGATATGGCCGGAGTTGTATGAACTTTCTTTATCCGCTTCCGTTACGCTCGATGACGAGCGCCTCTGGCGTCGCCGCGCTCGCGACCGCATGGAAAGGCTTTCGATGAAAAGCGCGAGAACGGCTGGGCGCGCGCCGCGCCGGAGATGCGGGCAGTGATTACCGCATATTGTTCCAACTGCAAGTCGGTCGAGATCCGTGACCTTGCAAACCCTCCGGAGTTTCCTGCGGATGTGGTATGGATCGACATGGTCGAGCCGACTCGCGAGGAGGAACTCCATGTCGAAAAGATCCTTGGCATCGAAGTGCCGACCCGGGACGATCTGCGCGCCATCGAGCCCTCCGCCCGCCTCTATGTCGAAAACGACGCTGTATACATGACCGCATCGCTGATCTGGAAAGCGGAAACGGAAGCGCCGACGCTGACGGATGTGGCCTTCATCCTTGCCGGCAACAGGCTGGTGACGATCCGCTACGCCCATCCGAAGTCCTTCGCGCTCTTCATCGCCGCCCTGCACCGCGTGCCGGAACAGTGGCGCAGCGGTGCCGCCCTCCTGACCAAGCTCCTGGAAACGATCGTCGACCGCACGGCCGAAGTTCTGGAAATGTCGGTGTCCCGCCTGGATATCCTGTCGGTCCACGTCTTCGGCGACCGCGCCAGGAAGGTGCGCAAGCCGTCGAACTATCTGGAAGAGAAACTGAAGGACATTGCCGGCCATCACCGCATGATCAGCAAGCTGCGCGACAGCCTCGGCTCGCTCTCTCGCCTTCTCACCTTCTTCTATACGATCCCTGTCGTGCAGAACGATCAGGAGACCAAGGAACTCTGCCGGACGATCTCGCGCGATATCCAGTCCCTTTCGGAACACGCCTCCTTCGTCGCCGGCAACATCACCTTCCTGCTCGACGCCTCGCTCGGCCTCATCAACATCGAGCAGAACGCCATCATCAAGATTTTTTCGATCGCTTCGGTCGTCTTCTTGCCGCCGACACTGGTCGCCTCCATCTATGGCATGAATTTCGAATTCATGCCGGAGCTTCACTGGATCGGGGGCTACCCGTCCTCGATCGCCCTGATGGTCGTCTCCGCCGTTATTCCCTTCTTCTTTTTCCGCTGGAAAGGCTGGCTCTGAGGAGCCTGTAATTGCTTCATGTCTGAAGAAAGCCATTCTCAAGAACGCAACCTCACGCCGCGCAAGCTCTTTTATCTTGCGCTAGGCTCCGTGGGTGTCGTTTACGGGGATATCGGCACGAGCCCGCTTTACGCCTTTCGCGAAGCGCTGAAGCCCGTCGCCCATGACGGTCTTACCCGTTTCGAGGTCATCAGCCTCATTTCCCTGATGATCTGGGCGCTGACCATCATCGTCACCATCAAATACGTGCTCTTCCTGCTGCGCGCCGACAACGACGGCGAAGGCGGCACGCTGTCGCTGCTGGCACTCCTGATGAAGACCGCCAACGGCCACACCGCGCTGCTCATGCTGCTTGGCCTGATGGGGGCCGCGCTCTTTCTCGGCGATGCGATGATCACCCCGGCGCTGTCAGTGCTTTCGGCCGTCGAGGGCCTCAAGCTCGTGACCCCGAGCCTGTCCGATTATATCGTGCCCATATCCGTGGCGATCCTGGCGCTGCTCTTTGTCGTGCAGTCGCATGGCACGGGCGCGGTCGCCCGCTTCTTCGGCCCGATCACGGCCCTCTGGTTCCTGGTCATGGCCGCCGCCGGTATCGCCCATATTTCGGATGACTTCGGCATCCTGGCCGCCTTCAATCCCTATTATGCCGTCAGCTTCCTGCTGCATGAGGGTTTTTACGGCATCGTCGTCCTCGGCGCCGTCTTCCTGACGGTAACGGGCGCGGAAGCGCTTTATGCCGATCTCGGGCATTTCGGCCGCCGCCCGATCCAGTGGGCCTGGTTCCTGCTGGTCTTCCCGTCGCTGACGCTGAACTATCTCGGGCAGGGCGCGCTGGTTCTCGGCAATCCGCTGACCATGTCCGATCCCTTCTATCTCATGTATCCGAAATGGGCGCTGCTGCCGGTCGTCATTCTCGCGACCGCCGCCACCATCATCGCCAGCCAGGCCGTGATAACGGGCGCTTTCTCGCTCGTGCGCCAGGGGATCAACCTCGGCTTCCTGCCGCGCATGGAAATTCTCTTCACGTCCGAGACCAATACCGGGCAGATTTTCGTGCCTTCGGTCAATGCGGTGCTGTTCTTCGGCGTCATCTTCCTCGTGCTCGGCTTCAAGACCTCGGATGCGCTGGCCACCGCCTATGGCATCTCGGTCACGGGCGCCATGGTCGTCACCTCGATCATGGCCTTCGAATTCGTCCGCGCCCGCTGGAACTGGTCGCTTCCGGTTGCCGTCATCGCCCTGCTGCCGCTGGTCATCCTCGAACTGATCTTCTTCGGCGCCAACCTGCTGAAGATCCATGACGGCGGCTATATCCCGATCCTGATCGCCACCGCCTTCACGGTGATCATGTGGACCTGGCGCCGCGGCACGGCGATCCTGACGGAAAAGACCCGCCATACCGATATTCCGCTCGCCTCTTTCGTCAGCTCCATCGAGCGCAAGAGCGAGCATTCGCCGGCCCATGTTCCCGGCACCGCGATCTTCCTGACCAGCGATCCGGATTCCGCACCCGCCGCCCTGCTGCACAATCTCAAGCACAATCATGTGCTCCATGACCGCAACGTCATCCTGACGATCCGCACCGTCAACAAGCCGCGCGTCTCGCCGCAGGAGCGCTACAAGGTCGAGCAGATCTCCGAGCGCTTCTCCCGCGTGGAACTGCTCTTCGGCTTCATGGAATCGCAGAACGTCTCGCAGGCGCTGGCGACCTTGCGCAAGACCGGCCTGAAGTTCGATATCATGACGACCTCCTTCTACCTCGGCCGCCGCAAGCTGGTGCCCGATGCCAAATCGGGCATGCCCTATTGGCAGGACCGTCTCTACATCGCGCTCGCCAACGCCGCAGCCAACCCGTCCGATTACTTCCGCCTGCCGGCCAACCGCGTGGTGGAACTGGGCTCGCATGTGATTATTTGATGGATGGGGCGCGCGCTTGCGTCGCTCTCTTCATCCAGCGCCTGCGCTCCCTCGCTCCCTTGCAAAGACCCCGCCCCAAACCCCTCCCACCTGTGGGGAGGGGTCTTTTCGTCGAGTGAACCCGCATCCCCCGAAAATCCCGGCAGCATTAGAACATGCAAAAATCCTCATGGGCATATTCCGGCACAGCGCGTTAACCAGCTATCAAGGTTAATGCGGGATTTTCTTGGGACTGTTCCTGCGTCCCATGCCCGGAGTCCGCGTTGCGTCGAAATGGCCGTTCCCGCAGCAAGCTGCGTCTCTTGCCCCAGAACTGGGTCTCTCCCGCGATCTTCGGCGTGGCCGGATGGCTGATCTTCCCGAGCGTCGCTTCCCATGCCGATCTTGCCACCATGCTGGCCGGCCTCGACCGCGAGGGGGAAAGCTGGCGCATGGTTCTGACCAATTCTCCCGCAGGCTCCGTCCATCAGGCCGAACTTGCCTTTGCCGACCCGACCGTTACCGGCTCGATCGCCTCAGGTGCCGGCATGGTGCTGCGCGACGGTCGCAAGGTTGCTTTCGTCGCCGGCGAGAAGGGGCATGAGGCGACACCCGACGAGGACCGCGTCAATCGCGATGCCAAGAAAGGCCGCGTCGTCGCCGTCGAAAGGGTGCAGCCGCCGAAGGATTTCTCGGCCGGTTCCATTCTCGAGCGCACCAGGCTCCTCTTCCGCCCGGTCTTCGACCTCAAGGACAAGTCCGCCTTCGTGAAGCCGACGATCAAGGGCAAGGAAATCGAGATCGCCACCGCCTTCTACAAGACGCAGCCGGCCCCGCAGAGGGACAATGCCATGCCGGCAATGCTGGCAAGCCTCGTGACCAACAGCAAGGCGGATGTGCTGGCAACGGCCTATGCGCCCGCCGTGCCCGACTATTCCCGCCAGTCACCCTTCGATTCGATCCTGACCGACAAGGATGAGGGCCGTTTCGTGCCGCAGATCGGCCCGAAGGACCATGCCTGGGCCGCCAGCATTCTGCCGGCCAGCGTCTTTTCCGCCCGCGAGCAGCAGTGCCTGGCCTCAGGCATCTATTTCGAGGCGCGCGGCGAATCCGTCAAAGGGCAGGCGGCCGTTGCACAGGTCATCCTCAACCGCGTCCGCAACCCGGCCTATCCCAAGACCATTTGCGGCGTCGTCTACCAGAACGAGGACTGGCGCAACCGCTGCCAGTTTTCCTTCGCCTGCGACAACATCAAGGACCGTGTGAATTCGCAATATCACTGGCGCGTGGCCCGCGATGTGGCGATGGCCGTCACCGCCGGCAAGATCTGGCTGCCGCAGGTCGGCTCGGCCACGCATTACCACGCCGTCTATGTCCGTCCGAACTGGGCCAGGACCATGGAAAAGGTCGGCCGCATCGGCATGCACGTCTTCTACCGTACCTATGGCGGCGGCTGGAGCTGAGGCATAGGGCGAGAGCCTGAAGCGTGGCACGCGGATCGGAAGGATCGCGACAGGCTTTGGACGAAAAGGCCGCAGATTGCGGATTTTTCGCCGCCTGGCCCCGTTCGAAAGCGGATTCTTTCGGCGAAATCGGGTCCGAGTGGCCAAACTTCGCTTAAATATTTGATTTTTTGCGGTTATTTTATGGCTGGACACAAGCTGTCTACGCCTTGACTATGCTAATCCCTAAAACTATGTTGCGCGCGACTTCAGAACGGGCCGGAAGGTTCTTTAACCTTTGCGTCCGTGGTCCGGAAAACCGGGGTAGCGGGATTGCGGGCGACGGAAGCGGAGGAGAGCACGATGGCGGATGACCGCGAAGAAAGTCTTGAGCAGCGCCGTCGGCAGCTGGAAGCGGAACTCGCCTCCAAGCGCGCCGATGACAGGAAGGAAGAGGCGCGGGAGGCCAGTGCCGAGCAGAGCTGTAAAGGCTATGCCCAGGCGATGAAGCTCTCGAGCGAATTCATTTCCGCCATCGTTGTCGGTGCTGTGCTCGGCTATCTCTTCGACCGTTTTGTCGGCACGGCGCCTTGGGGTTTGATTGTTCTTCTGCTTCTTGGATTCTGTGCCGGCGTTCTGAATGTTCTGCGCGCCGCGGGCAAGGTCGCCCAACCGCTGGACCGCAGGACGCCCGAGAAATAGGGACCGTTCCGGTCCAGTGCAATTTCCGTCCCTTGGACGGGCCAAAGAGAGAGAGCAACCGGTGTCAAACGATCCGACTCATCAGTTCCAGATCTTCAAGATTGTGCCGATCGAGATCGGCGGGATTGATTTCTCGTTCACCAATGCATCGCTCTTCATGGTCGCTTCGGCCGCCGTCGCCGCCGGTTTCCTGTATTTCGCGACTTCGGCCCGCGCCGTCGTTCCCGGCCGCTCGCAGTCGCTCGCCGAAATGTCCTACGAGTTCATTGCCGGCATGCTGAAGGAAGGCGCGGGAACCAAGGGGATGAAGTTCTTCCCGCTGGTCTTCTCGCTTTTCATGTTCGTGCTGACGGCAAACCTGCTCGGCATGTTCCCTTATTTCTTCACGATTACCAGCCAGATCATCGTTACCTTCGCGCTGGCGATCCTCGTCATCGGCACGGTTCTCGTCTACGGCTTCTACAAGCACGGCTTCCACTTCCTGAATGTCTTCGTGCCCTCGGGCGTGCCGGGCATCCTGCTGCCGCTGGTCGTGGCGATCGAGATCATTTCCTTCCTGTCCCGCCCGATTTCGCTCTCTGTTCGACTTTTCGCAAACATGCTCGCCGGTCACATCACGCTGAAGGTGTTCGCAGGCTTCGTCGCCTCGCTTGGAGCCCTCGGTGCAGTCGGTGTCGGCGGAGCCGTTCTTCCTCTCATCATGACCGTCGCCCTGACCGGTCTCGAGTTCCTCGTCGCCTTCCTCCAGGCTTACGTCTTTGCGGTGCTGACTTGCATGTACCTCAATGACGCGATCCATCCGGGCGGGCACTAAGGATAACGACATCGACGTCAAAGGGCGTCAGTCATTCGCCGCAACAACCATTTCAAAGGAGTTCAACATGGAAGCGGAAGCAGCAAAGTTCATCGGTGCAGGTCTGGCTTGCTTTGGTATGGCCGGTACGGCTCTCGGCCTCGGCAACATCTTCGGCAGCTACCTCTCCGGCGCTCTGCGCAATCCGTCTGCTGCTGACAGCCAGTTCGGCCGTCTGGTATTCGGCTTCGCCGTTACGGAAGCTCTGGGCATCTTCTCGCTGCTCGTTGCTCTCCTCCTGCTCTTCGCCGTCTGATATCGGTGGATTTATGGATCACGGCCTGCGAACAGCGAGCCGTGATCCTTTGCATTTGCAGTACACCTGGAGGTGAGCATGTACTTTGTGACCCCGGCCTACGCTGAAGAGGTCCCGGCGGGAACCGCGACGGATGCGCATGCCGCTCCGGCTGCCGGCGAGGTCCATACCGAGACCGGCGTCGCCGAAGGCGAGCACGCGCGCGGACCTTTCCCGCCTTTCGATTCGTCGACCTACGCATCCCAGCTTCTCTGGCTGGCGATCACGTTCGTCATCTTCTACCTGCTCATGCAAAAGGTCATCGCCCCGCGTATCGGCACCATCCTCGAGCAGCGCCACAACCGCATTTCGCAGGACGTCGAAGAAGCCGGCCGTCTGAAGTCCGAGGCTGACGCCGCCGTCGCGACCTATGAAGCCGAACTCGCCGCCGCCCGCGCCAAGGCAAATTCGATCGGCACTGCCGCTCGCGATGCCGCAAAGGTGAAGGCAGAGGCCGACCGCCGCACGATCGAGGCAAGCCTGGCTGAAAAGCTGAAGGCTGCCGAAAGCCGCATCGCCGATGTCAAGGCCAAGGCGTTCGCCGATGTCGGCGCCATTGCCGAGGAAACCGCGGCTGCCGTCGTCGAACAGCTCATCGGCGGTTCCGCCGCCCAGGCTGACGTCGCCGCTGCCGTTGCTGCAGCCAAGAAGGAGGCTTGATCGATGGAATTTGCATTTGACGCAACTTTCTTCGCCTTCGTCGGCCTCGTTATCTTCCTGGCCCTGATGGTCTACCTGAAGGTTCCGGGCATGATGGCGAAGTCGCTCGACGACCGCGCCGATCAGATCCGCAACGAGCTGGCGGAAGCCAAGCGTCTGCGCGAGGAAGCCCAGCACCTGCTCGCTGAATACCAGCGCAAGCGCAAGGAAGCCGAAGCCGAAGCCGCGCATATCGTTGCCGCTGCCGAACGTGAAGCCGAAATGCTGACCGCCGAAGCGAAGAAGAAGACGGAAGAATTCGTCGCCAACCGCACGGCCCTGTCGGAACAGAAGATCAAGCAGGCCGAAGCCGACGCAATGAAGGCCGTTCGCTCCGCTGCCGTCGATCTTGCCATCGCCGCCGCCGAATCAGTCATCGGCAAGCAGGCCGATGCCAAGATCCAGTCCGAACTTTTCGGCAAGGCTGTCGGCGAAGTAAAGACCCGCCTGAACTGAGCTTCAGCCCGATGGAATTGAAAAGCCCCGCTCCGTCGGGGCTTTTTGCTTTTGATGTATCGGTGGATCAGAACGCAGCGCATTGCGGCCGGCTTCGCGCGACGGAGCCACGCCGTGAAAGTCGCCGCCAAAACGCCCGCTGCCAGAAAGCGCAGCTGTGAGGTTCTCTTCCTGCTCCGGCAAGAAGGAAACGATGAGAAGGCTGCGGCTTAACTATTCGCCGAGCATCTCCTCGTTCGCCCCGAGCTCGACGCCATCCTTCCGCAGCGGCCGGAAGCTCATGCGGTGCAGCGAGCACGGTCCGTGCCGCTCGATGCCGGAACGATGCTGCGCCGTGCCATAGCCGGCATGGGCGGCAAAACCGTATTGCGGGAACACGAGATGTGCCCGCGCCATCATCCGGTCGCGCGTCACCTTCGCCACGATGGAAGCGGCGGCGATCGACACCGAGCGCGCGTCGCCCTTGACCACGGCCTGACCCGGACATGCAAGCCCGGTGGGCACGTCCAGCCCGTCCGTCAGCACATATTGCGCCGACACGGAGAGGCCGCAGATCGCGCGGCGCATGGCGTCGAGGCTCGCCTTGCGGATATCGGTCTCGTCGATGCGTGTGGAGCTGGAGGAGGCGATGGAAACCGTGGCCGTCGCAAGAATCTGCACGAACAGCTCTTCGCGCTTCTGCGCCGAAAGCTGCTTGGAATCGTTCAGGCCCTCGGGAATGCGTTTGGGATCAAGGATCACCGCGGCGGCAACGACAGGGCCGGCAAGCGGCCCGCGCCCGGCCTCATCGGCGCCGGCGACAGGCCAGTGGCCGGCTTTGCGGGCCTTCAGCTCCAGCCGGAAATCCGGCACGAGCGGAACCTCTTCGAAAAGCAGAGGAGAATCGGGTGACGTGCGACGTTTCATGCGGTTGAACCTCGCACGCCAACCCGATTTCCTGCAAGCCCCCGGATCAGGGCGGCGACGGCCGGGGGCGGTCCGGCGGATGGTGCGGTCAGGGCCATCCGCGGGAATTGCGCAAGGCAGAAGACGCAGGGCAGGTCTTCTTCACGCCTTACGCAAGCTCACAAGCAATTCCAGCAAAAGTGCGCAGCGGTTTTGCGCCCGGAATTGCGTACTCAAACAAGCAATTCCAGCAAAAGTGCGCAGCGGTTTTGCGTCCGGAATTGCGTAAACAGACAAGCAATTCCAGCAAAAGTGCGTAACCGCCTTTGTCCGGAACGACCTGAAAACAATCAGTCAAAGCAGCGACAACTGCACGCCGCTGCCGCCGGGCGGCACGAAGAGGTCGTCGCGCAGGGCAAGGCCCCGGCGCGTCAGCCCCAGCCGCTTTGCCGCCATCTCGAAGCGGCGGGCGATCTGCCAGGCATAAGGCCCCGCACCCTTCATGCGCTTGCCGAATTCGGCATCGTAATCCTTGCCGCCGCGCATCGAGCGCACCAGCGACATGACATGGCGATAACGATCGGGATAGTTCTGCAGCAGCCAGTCGCGAAAGAGCGGGCTGACCTCCAGCGGCAGCCGCAGCAGCACATAGCTTGCCTCTTCGGCACCCGCAGCCTTGGCGGCCTCGAGGATGCGCTCCAGCTCGTGATCGTTGAGCGCAGGAATAATCGGCGCCGCCATGACCGTTGTGCGAATGCCGGCCTCGGAAAGCCCGCGGATCGCCTCCAGCCTGCGCGTCGGGGTCGAGGCCCGCGGCTCCATGAGGCGCGCGAGTTTCCGGTCGAGCGTCGTCACCGAAATGCCGACACGAACGAGGTTCCTCGCCGCCATCTCCGTGAGGATATCGAGATCGCGCAGGATCATTGCCGATTTGGTGACGATCGCAACCGGGTGGTTGGCCTTGTTCAGCACCTCAAGCAGTTGCCGCATGACGCGCCACTCCTTCTCGATCGGCTGGTAGGGGTCGGTATTGGTGCCGATCGCGATGACGCGCACCTTGTAGCCGGGCTTGGCAAGCTCGCGCTCCAGAAGCTTCGGCGCATCCGGCTTGGCAAAAAGCTTGCTTTCGAAATCGAGCCCCGCCGACAGCCCCATATAGGCATGGGTCGGCCGGGCAAAACAGTAGATGCAGCCATGCTCGCAGCCGCGATAGGGATTGATCGAGCGGTCGAAGGAGAGATCGGGAGACTCGTTGCGGGTAATGGCCGTGCGCGGCTTCTCGATCTGCACGTCCGTCTTGAAAGGCGGCAGTTCCTCGAGCGTCTGCCAGCCGTCGTCGAAGGTCTCACGCTGCGTCGGCTCGAAGCGGCCGCTCGGGTTCAGTCCCGCGCCGCGGCCGCGCCGCCGGTCGACTTCTATGCGCAGCCCCGAGGCCGCGATCATCGCGTCGGCAATATCTGCCGTATTGGCAGGCGCAAATGCGGCCTGCCCTGCAAGGGACTGTGGTCTCATCGGATTCTCCAGCGGCGGAAGAGGCTCGATCCCGCTCGGTTCGATGATTAAATTCCTATCCGCAAAACCAGAACATTGCAAGAACAAAATAAGGAAAGTGGCGCTGGCAAAATTTTGAGCGACGCTCTATAAACAGGCAATGTTGACCGTTGTTCTCGAATGCCAGGATCAGGAACCTGAACTGGCCCAGACTTTATCCGCACTGGTGGCAGGCGCCGTGGAAGGTCTCGTCAGCGATGTGGTCGTGCTCGATCACGGCTCGCGCGACGGCACCGCGCGGGTGGCGGATGCTGCCGGCTGCCGGTTCCATTCGCAATGGGATATCAAGGACATCATCCGGTCCGCCCGCGGCGAATGGCTGCTTTTCGTCGAGCCGGGGGCAAGGCCGCAGGCGGGCTGGATCGACGAGGTCTCGGAATATGTGGCCTTGAACAAGGTCCCCGCGCGCTTTACCGCCTCGCGCGGCTATCGGCGCCCCTTTCTCCAGCGCGTCGGCCGCACAAGGCCGCCCCTGGAACTCGGCCTGCTCATGCCGAAGAAACTCGCCATTTCGGCGGCCAAGAGCGGCATGCGCCTTGCCGAATTCGTCAAGGCACAGAAGCCGCGCCAGCTCTCCAGCGAATTGATTCCCTCCTGGGTCGCCCGCGCCGCGCGCTAAGGCATTTCCGGCGAAAACGGAGTGGCCTTCAATGCTTGGCTCATTGTTTTCTCTGCAATTCCGAACGCAAAACCGGTTCCCGCTTTTGCTGGAATTGATCTAGCGGCCGCATCGTTCGGCGACACTGCGCAAAGATGGCGCCCAATCAAATTTCGCGCTATAATTGGCCATGGCGCCGTCGAAGCGCCGTGCTTCGCAGCGGATCGCCATGGAATGCCGGTGAACGGCAGAACAGGTCGGCGAAAATCTCCTCTTCTGCCGGGTTTCCGGCGAAAGGAGGTGCGTCATGCTACGCAATATGGTTCACGGTCTGCTGGCCGTCCTGTTGTCGACATTGGTGATCGCGCATCCGCATCCGGCAGCATCGCAGATGTTGCGCAGTTGCGCAGGCCGATCCGAGATCGTCAAATTCCTGGACAGCAACTTTGCTGAAAAGCTCACGGCAGTCGGACTGATCAACCAGAACGCCATTCTTGAGGTTTATGCCGCCAAGAGTGGCACCTGGACGCTCATCGTCACCAATGTCAACGGCGTAAGCTGCGTGCTGTTGTCCGGTGAGAGCTGGGAAACGATGCCCACCCTGCCGGGCCTTGCGACATAGGCAATGCCGCTGACGCGGTTTCACATCTGTTTCGTCGCGCCGCGTTTGAGGTGCTCGTCCAGCCGCGGCATGATCTCCACGAAATTGCAGGGCATGTGACGATAGTCGAGCTGCGCCTTTAAAATGCCGTCCCATGCATCCTTGCAGGCACCGGGCGAGCCCGGCAGCACGAAGACGAAGGTAGCGTTGACGATGCCTGCCGTCGCGCGCGACTGGATCGTCGAGGTGCCGATCTTGTCGTAGGAAATGCGGTGGAACACGGCCGAAAACCCGTCCATCCGCTTTTCGAAGAGCGGCTCCAGTGCGTCAGGCGTCACGTCGCGGCCGGTAAAGCCGGTCCCGCCGGTGGTGATGACGACGTCGATCTCCTTGGCTTCCGTCCAGGCGCGCACGCGTGCGGCGATCCTCTCGCGGTCGTCGGGCACGATGTCGCGGTCGATCAGCTGATGTCCCGCCTCGGCAATCCGGGCTGCCAGCGTATCGCCGGATTTGTCGTCTTCCCGCGTGCGTGTGTCCGAAACGGTCAGAACCGCGATGCCGAGCGGTATAAACGCTCGTTTTTCGTCCAGGCCTGCCATCATGCACCTCCAGCAAACGTCTCCGTCGCCTGGAAATACCAGTCCGGGCGGGCGGCGTGAAGACGCTCGGCGGCACGCAGCGCAGCAACGGGCGTCTCGAAAATGCCGAAGCACGTCGCGCCGGAGCCGGACATGCGGGTGAATTGCGCGCCTTCCGCCGCGAGCATGTTGGAAATCTCGCCGATTTCCGGCACCAGCTCGCGCGCCGGTGGTTCGAGATCGTTACGTGTCGCCCGGATGACTTCCATCCAGTGCGGCGTCTTCATCAGGACCAGCGGAGGATTGTTCTTGGTGGCGAGCCGCCGGAAAATCTCGGGCGTCGAAACGCCCTTCAGCGGATTGGCGAGCACCATGGCGAAGGAGGGCAGGGCATCGGCCGCCTCTATCTCCTCGCCGATACCGCGGGCGATCAGCGGCGTGCTTTTCAGGCACATCGGCACGTCCGCCCCAAGCTTCAGCGCAAGCGCGGCAAGGGTCTCGGCGGCAAGTGTTACGCCCCACAGGCGCATCAGTCCGCGCAGCGTCGCTGCCGCATCGGCAGAGCCGCCCCCGATGCCTGAAGCAACCGGCAAATTCTTTTCCAGATGGATGCGTACGGCTGGCGCTCCGCCTGCCGCCTCGCGCAGCAGGTCGCGCGCCTTCAGCACCAGATTGGTGCCGGGATCGTCGGCCAGCACATCGGCGAACTGGCCGGAAATCGTGAAATCGTCGGCATCGGCAGGTGCAAAGCCCAGCCGGTCGCCGTGGCGGGCAAAAGTCACCAGCATTTCGAGAAGGTGATAGCCGTCCGGCCTCTGGCCCGTCACATGCAGGGCCAGATTGATTTTTGCGCAGGCGTCCTCGGTAACGGCGAAGTCGCCGGCCCCGAAAAGGGAAATGCCCGTTTCAGGCATAGAATCAGGATTTCTTGTCGACCGGCGGCGGCGTCACCGGCTGCGGGTCCGGCTGCTTCTTGTCGACGGTCTTGGCATCATCGTCCTGCGCCGGCAGGCCGTTGGCGACCTTTTCCTTGATCTTCGGGATCTCGGATGCCTCGGGCTCGGAGGCGAGCGCCCGGTTCCACTGATAGACGGCTTCCAGCTTGCGGCCGACACGCCAGTAGGCGTCGCCGAGATGGTCGTTGATCGTCGCATCGCCGGCCTTGATCTGGGCCGCGCGCTCCAGCTCGTCGACGGCATCGTCGTAGCGGTTGAGGCGGAAATAGGCCCAGCCGAGCGAGTCGATGATGTAGCCGTCGTCGGGACGCAGCTCGACGGCCTTCTTGATCATCTCAAGGCCTTCGTCGAGATTGCGGTTCATGTCGATCCAGGAATAGCCGAGATAGTTCAGAACCTGCGGCTGGTCGGGATTGAGGTCGAGCGCCTTGCGGAAATTCGGCTCCGCCTGGTCCCACTTCTTCAGCCGCTCATAGGCGATGCCGCGCTGGAAGAAGACGCTCCAGTCGGCACGGCCGGGGAACGGGCCGATGATCTCGACGGCCTTGTCGTAATTGTCGGCCATCGCCTGATAGTCCTTGGCGTCGGACAGAACGCTGCCATAGGCGAGGTAACTTCTGATGTCCTTCGGGTCGGAGGCGATCAGCGCCTGCAGATGCTTGCGGGCCTCCTCCACCTTGCCGCCCTGCGCAAGCGCAAGACCCAGCTGCAGTTCGGAAATGCGGCGCATCGGCGAATTGGCCGGCACCTTCTGGTAAAGCGCAATCGCCCGGTCCATCTGGTTCTGCTTTTCGGCAATACCGCCGAGCAGCACCAGCGTATCGGCGCTGTTCGGATCGAGCGCATTGGCCGTCTGCAGATAGAGCGAGACGATATCTTCCGCGCCGTCGCGGTTCAGCGCGCCGCCGACCGAAAACAGCACCCCGGCCGCACCCTCTTCGGCGCTCTTGACCTGCTGTTCCTGCTTCTCGCCCTTTTCGATACTGTCGCGCAGCGCGTTCAGCGGCGCATAGTTCGGCAGCAGGTTGTCGCCGACCGAGACGGCGTCGAGCGCCTTCTGCTTGTTGCCCTGCGAGGCTTCGAGACGGGCGAGCGCCATGATGGCGCGCATGAACGTATCGGGAGCGGTGGCGCCGCCTTCCTTGTCCAGCACGGCATCGTTCAGGTGCTGGCGGGCGGATTTGATGTCGCCGTTGACGATGGCGATCGCACCGGCATTGTAGTTCCGGAAGATGCGGACCCAATCCGGTCCCTTCATCTTCTCGACCATGGCAAGCCCTTCCTTGCCGCGGCCGGCGCCGACGCGCGCCCAGGCGAGCAGGAGGTCGTTCATCATGCGGTCGAGATCGTTCGGCCCGTCATATTTCAGGATCGATTCCGCCGTCTTGAAGTCGCCGCGGCGCATCGCGTCCATGCCGCGCACGATCGTGGTGATACGCTCGACGGTCGGGTCGCCCTTCAGGTCGTTGGCATATTTCACGCCGTCCTTGATATCGCCGTTGAGCAGCAGCGAGATCATCAGGCGCTGGCGGATTTCCGGATTGCCCGGCTCGATCTGCAGGGCCTTCTTGTAGAGCTCGATCGCCGTCGGGTAGTCGTGGTCCACATCGGCCGTGCGGGCAGCGAGGAAAGCGCCGGAGAAGGTGGAAACGCTGTCCGGATCGAAAGTCACGGCCGGGGCGGCATCGTCTGCCTTGACCGCGTCTTCGGCATTCACGCCGCCAATACCGCCGAGCGAAAGGACCGCCGCCAGGGCTGCGCTCGAAAGGAGACGGGTGACAAATCTCTGCCGCATTAGAAAACCTTTCTTCAGGGACGACCGACTCGATGGGCCGACCGCAAAATCAGTTGAAAACACTGATTCACAACAGGATGGCTTTTTTGAAGCGCCCCTGCAAGAAATTCAGCCCTCGTTCAAGGACGTTTGATTGTGCCGCCGCACGAAACGTGCAGCTGCATTGCGGCGGCGCGACAGGTCATGCGCAGGCACGCCTCAGTTCACACGCTCGATGCAGAAGTCGATGACTTCCATCAGCGCCGATTTCCAGGCGCTGTCCGGCAGCGGCGCAAGCGCATCGCGGGCAATCGTGCCGTAATGGACCGCCCGCTGGATCGTGTCGTTCAGCGTGCCGTATTTGGTGATGAGGCCGAGCGCCTTTTCCAGATTGGCGTCGCTGCTGTTGCCGCCCTCGATCGCATCGCGCCAGAAGGCGCGCTCTTCCTGCGTACCGCGGCGATAGGCGAGGATGATCGGCAGCGTGATCTTGCCCTCACGGAAATCGTCGCCGACATTCTTGCCGAGATCGGCAGCCTTGCCGCCGTAATCGAGCGCGTCGTCGACGAGCTGGAAGGCGAGGCCGAGATTCATGCCGTAGGACTTCAGCGCGTTGCGGCCGGATTTGCCGGTTTCCGCGACGATCGGGCCGACTTCGGCGGCGGCGGCAAAGAGGGCCGCCGTCTTGGCGCGGATGACCGAGAGGTAGTCGTCCTCGGTCGTTTCCATGTTCTTGGCGACCGACAGCTGCAGGACCTCGCCCTCGGCGATGACGCAGGCCGCGGAGGAAAGCACGTCGAGCGCTTCCAGCGAGCCGACTTCGACCATCATGCGGAAGGCCTGGCCGAGCAGGAAGTCGCCGACGAGAACGCTTGCCTGGTTGCCCCAGATCGTGCGTGCCGTCGACTTGCCGCGGCGCAGGTCGCTTTCGTCCACCACGTCGTCATGCAGAAGCGTTGCCGTGTGCATGAACTCGACCGACGTGGCGAGCTTGATATGGTTTTCGCCCCTGTAGCCGAACAACGAGGCCGCCGCGAGCGTCAGCATCGGCCGCAGGCGCTTGCCGCCGGAGGAGATGAGATGGTTCGCCACCTCCGGGATCATCTGCACGTCCGAGCCGGCCTTGGAAAGGATAAGCTGGTTCACCCGCTCCATGTCGGCCCTGGTGAGGTCCACCAGCGGCTTGATGGAAGCCAGTTTGTTTTTGTTTTCTTCTAGCGGTATGACCACGCCCAACGACCCGGACTCCTGTTCATTCGTTGTCTTTGACAATAGAAAGGGGCGATGGAGGCGGCAAGGGGTGAATTGTCGCTGCCAGCAGATTCGGAAGGGAAAACGACGGCAAATGCATGAGCTTATCCGCGCAAACGATCCCGTTCTGCTCTCCTTTGCCGAGAGCCTCATGAAGGATGCGGGAATTGCCTGCTTCATCGCCGATCAGGGCATGAGCGTGCTGGAAGGTTCGCTCGGCATGTTGCCGCGCCGGCTGCTGGTCGACGAGGAGATGGCCGATCAGGCCCGCCGCATCCTGACCGATGCCGGTCTCGGCGGCGAGCTGCGCGAGCGGAAGTGAAGATATGACCGGGGCGGTAACGGATACGATAGACGCCTTTCATCGCGGCCTTTTCCATATCGTCCAGCCGAAGGGAAGGGGCCACCGCGCCGGCATGGACGCCATGCTGCTTGCCGCCCTCGTTGCCGACGATCGGCCGGTCAGGGTGGCCGACCTCGGTGCCGGCGCAGGCGCTGCCGGCCTTGCCGTCGCCTCCCGACTTCCGAAAGCCGAAGTCGTGCTCTTCGAGCGCTCGGCGGAGATGGTCGATTACGCCCGCCGCAGCATCGAGCTTTCCGACAATGCCCATATGGCCGGCCGCGTCTCGGTTGTCGAAGCCGATGTGACGCTGACCGCCAAAGCGCGCAACGACGCGGGCCTGACCGACGAAAGCTTCGATCACGTTATTATGAACCCGCCCTTCAACGATGCCGGCGACCGCCGGACACCGGATGCGCTGAAGGCCGAAGCCCATGCCATGACCGATGGTCTGTTCGAAAGCTGGATCCGCACGGCCGGCGCCATCATGATCCCGGGCGGCCAGCTTTCGCTGATCGCGAGGCCGCAATCGATCGCCGAGATCATCGACGCCTGCGGCCGGCGCTTCGGCGGCATCGAGATCACCGCCGTCCATCCGCGCGAAGGGGAAAATGCCGTCCGTATTCTGGTGACGGCGATCAAGGGGTCGCGGGCGCGGCTGTCGCTGCGTGCACCCCTTATCATGCACGAAGAGGGGAGCCACAAGTTCTCCCCTCTCGTCGATGATTTCAACAATGGCCGTGCGGCGTATCGTCGCCTCTAACCCCCGGTCACGAAGTCCAGGAGCAGCTTGACGTTCAGCCCGGCGATCACGACAGCGATCACATAGGCGATGGCGCTCAGCCATTTCGGCGCGACCAGCTCTCCCATCTTCGCCCTGCTCGCCGTGAACATGACGAGCGGGAAGACGGCGAAGGAAAGCTGCAGGCTCAGCACCACCTGGGTCAGGATCAGCAGTTCGGCCGTGCCCTGGTCGCCGTACCAGATCGTCACGAAGGCGGCGGGAACGATGGCGATGGCGCGGGTGATCAGGCGACGAACCCACGGCTTCAGACGGATCTTCAGGAAGCCTTCCATGACGATCTGCCCGGCAAGCGTGGCCGTAACCGTCGAATTCAGGCCGCAGCAGAGCAGCGCGATGCCGAAGAGCGTGGGCGCAATGGCAAGGCCGAGCAGCGGCGACAGCAGCGAGTGCGCCTCGCCCAGTTCCACGATATCCGTCCGGCCGTTGGCATTGAAGGCCGCCGCGGCAAGGATCAGGATCGAAGCGTTGATCAGAAGAGCGAAGCAGAGCGCCACGGTGGAATCGATCGTCGCAAAGGTCAGCGCCTCCTTCTTCTCCGGCACGGTATGGCCGTAGGAGCGCGTCTGCACGATGCCGGAATGAAGGTAGAGATTGTGCGGCATCACCGTCGCGCCGAGAATGCCGAGCGCCAGATAGAGCATTTCCGGATTGGTGACGACTTCGGGCGTGGGCAGGAAGCCCTTGATGACGGCGCCCCATTGCGGGTCGGCAAGGAAAATCTGGACCGCAAAGCAGATCGCGATGACGCCGAGAAGCGTGATGATGAAGGCCTCGATCCAGCGGAAGCCGAGCCTCTGCAGCAGCAGGATGAGGAACACGTCGAGCGCGGTGATCAGCACGCCGATTTCGAGCGGGATGCCGAAAAGCAGGTTGAGGCCGATCGCCGTGCCGATCACCTCGGCAATATCGGTGGCGATGATGGCGATTTCCGCAAAGGCCCAGAGCGGCACGGCGACAAAAGGCGGGTAGGCGTCGCGGCAGGCCTGCGCCAGGTCGCGGCCCGAGCCGATCGCCAGACGCGCGCAAAGCGATTGCAGCACAATCGCCATCAGGTTCGAAAGCAGTGCGACGGTCAGCAGCGCATAGCCGAATTTCGATCCGCCGGCGAGCGAAGTCGCCCAGTTGCCGGGGTCCATATAGCCGACCGCCACCATGTAGCCGGGGCCGAGGAAGGCTGCCGCGCGCCGCCACGGGGAGCTGTGCCGTCCAAGGCCAATCGTACGATAGACGTCGGAGAGCGAAGCCTCCTCGCGCTCGGTGCGCCAGCCGCCCTTTGCATTCGGATTCAGAATGTCCATGCCATTTTCACCTGTTGAGCCATGCCGGCACTATGCCTGATTAGAATGATAATGCAAGTCATTCGCAACAAGAAAATCGAGAAGCGATGTTTTGGCCCTGCGGGCCATTGCGTTTGCCGTTGCAGCGCATACATGCAATGCCCTTGTAATGTGCGTATGCATGCTGGCGCCGCCTGTCATGACGCCGGTTGTGGTGGGTGCCGATTGTGGTGAAGGAAGAGAAATGGCCGGATTTTTGAGAAAGCTGATGCCGAAGCGGTTTCGCAGGGATGGGATCGTCATCCCCGTCGTCAGGCTGCAGGGCGCGATCATCAGCGGCGGCGGCCAGTTCCGCCCGACCCTCAATCTCGCCAATGTCGCGCCGGTGCTGGAAAAAGCCTTCTCGATGAAGGATGCGCCGGCCGTTGCCATTGCTATCAACTCGCCGGGCGGCTCGCCCGTCCAGTCGCGCCTCATCTTCACCCGCATCCGCGAGCTGGCGCGGGAAAAGCAGAAGAAGGTGCTGGTCTTCGTGGAGGATGTAGCAGCTTCGGGCGGCTATATGATCGCGCTCGCCGGCGACGAGATCATCGCCGACCCCACCTCCATCGTCGGCTCGATCGGCGTTGTCTCCGGCGGCTTCGGCTTTCCCGAGCTTCTGAAGAAGATCGGCGTCGAGCGCCGCGTCTATACGGCGGGCGAAAACAAGGTGATCCTCGATCCCTTCCAGCCGGAGAAGGAAAAGGATATCGAATATCTGAAGAGCCTGCAGCTCGAGATCCACCAGGTCTTCATCTCCATGGTGCGCGAGCGCCGCGCCGGCAAGCTGACGGACGATGCGACCGTCTTCTCCGGCCTCTTCTGGAGCGGCACGCGCGGCCTGGAACTCGGCCTGATCGACGGCCTCGGCGACATGCGCCAGGAACTGAAGAAACGTTACGGCCAGAAGACGAAGCTGCAGCTGGTCACGGCCGCCCGCGGCCTGCTCGGCCGCCGCATTCCCGGCGTGTCGCCGGTTTCGCTCGAAAGTGCGGCATCCGGTCTTGCATCGGGGCTTGTCGAAGCGGCCGAGGAGAGAGCATTGTGGAGCCGCTACGGGCTTTGACGGGAGGAGCGAGGGGGACATGGCACAACTTATCACGTTACTGATCCTCGTCTGCGCGGCCTGGTGGCTCTACCGCCGCTTCGTCTCCGACGCGCAGAAGCTTGCCGAGCGCTCGCGCCGCGCCCGCAAAGAGCATCAGACGGGCGCAATCGGCACGCTGGTGAAGGATCCGGCGACGGGGGAGTATCGTCTCAAGCGGGAAGACGAATAGAAGCTTCCTTGGAAAAGGCATGATGATATACAAAAATAGAAGTATATCACGAGGCGGCCATGCAAGTCGCAAAATGGGGAAATAGCCTGGCAGTCCGTATCCCTGCAAAAGTTGCCGATGCTCTGGGGCTGAAGGAAGGCGACGATGTCGTCGTGCGGATCGCCGAGGATAATGCCTTTGAAAAAAAGAAGGACGATAGTCGCGAAAGGGCGCTGGAAAGGATTAGAAGCTCCAGGCGCAACCTGCCGTCGGATTGGACGTTTGATCGCGACGAAGCAAACGCTCGCTGATGCCCTTTATAGACACAACCATCGTCGTCTATGCGTTCAGCGATGACGCCCGATCGGATAAGGCGCAAGCATTGCTCGCCGCTTCGCCGGTCATCAGCGCTCAGGTGCTGAACGAGTTTGCCAATATCGGCCGCAAGAAGCTGGCTATGTCGTGGCCCGACATTCGGGAGGCGGTGGGAAGCATTCTGATATTGGCATCAGCCGTCGTGGCGCTGGATGACGATCTCACCATCGCCGCGCTCGATCTTGCTGACCGTTATCGCTTTTCATTCCATGACGCCCTGATTGTTGCTGCCGCTCTGAGGGCGGTTGCGACCAGCTCTATTCCGAAGGCATGCAGGCCGGATTGATCGTCGAAAAGCAGCTGACGAGCGTCAACCCGTTTCTGTAGCGTGCTCCGACGGCGGCCCTTGACCCCTGCGGCCCACCGTGGCACCTGTCGCGCTCATACTTCAAGCAATCGGTGCCATCCCATGTCCGCGACCATTCCAGACCATATGAACCCCAAGCGCTCGTTCCAGGCGCTGATCCTGACCCTGCATAACTACTGGGCGGACAAGGGCTGTGCGGTTCTGCAGCCCTACGACATGGAAGTCGGCGCCGGCACATTCCACCCGGCCACGACGCTGCGCGCCCTCGGCCCGAAGCCGTGGAAGGCCGCCTATGTGCAGCCTTCCCGCCGCCCCTCCGACGGCCGCTACGGCGAAAACCCCAACCGCCTGCAGCACTATTACCAGTATCAGGTCATCCTGAAGCCGAATCCGCCGAACCTGCAGGAACTCTATCTCGGCTCGCTCGCCGCCATCGGCCTCGATCCCCTGCTGCACGATATCCGTTTCGTCGAGGACGACTGGGAAAGCCCGACGCTCGGCGCCTGGGGCCTTGGCTGGGAATGCTGGTGCGACGGCATGGAAGTCTCGCAGTTCACCTATTTCCAGCAGATCTGCGGCATCGAATGCTCCCCCGTTGCGGGCGAACTGACCTATGGCCTCGAGCGCCTCGCCATGTATGTGCAGGGCGTCGACAATGTCTACGACCTGAACTTCAACGGCCGCGACGGCGACGAGAAGATCAGCTACGGCGACGTCTTCCTGCAGGCCGAGCAGGAATATTCCCGCCACAATTTCGAATTCGCCAACACCGAGATGCTGCATCGTCACTTCATCGATGCCGAGAAGGAATGCCAGGCGCTGCTTGCCGCCGGCGCACCGGGCGACAACGCCAACCAGCGCCTGCACAAATGCGTCTTCCCGGCCTACGACCAGTGCATCAAGGCCAGCCACGTCTTCAACCTGCTCGACGCCCGCGGCTTGATTTCCGTCACCGAGCGCCAGAGCTACATCCTGCGTGTGCGCACGCTCGCCAAGGCCTGCGGCGAAGCGTTTCTGCTGACGGATGCGGGTGGTTTTGACCTTGTGAACGCCGCAGCCTGAGCTGCCGTGGCGCGATGGAAGGTCGCGCCACACTCCCCGTTTGACGATATCTGCCAAACCTGCGTAGTCTCCGGCCACATTGGCTTTTCGGGGGATTCGCGATGTATATCGCTCTTGGCGTCATCGTTCTGATCGCACTCTACGTCATCTTCATCTATAACGGCCTCGTCCGTTCCCGGCAGATGGCCGAGGAGGCCTGGTCCGGCATCGATGTGCAGCTGAAGCGGCGCGCCGATCTGATCCCGAACCTGATTGAGACGGTCAAGGGCTACGCCGCTCACGAAAAGACGACGCTGGAAGAGGTGGTCGAGCTGCGCAACAGGGCGCAGGCCGTTCCCGCCGGCGATGTCGCCGGCAGGGCGCAGGCGGAGGGCCTGCTCGGCCAGGCGCTTGGCCGGCTGATGGCGCTGGCCGAAGCCTATCCCGATCTGAAGGCCAACCAGAATTTCTCCGAGCTGCAGGCCTCGCTGGAGACGATGGAAAGCGAAATCCAGATGGCGCGCCGCTATTATAACGGCGCTGCCCGCGATCTGAACGTCAAGGTCGAGAGCTTTCCCTCGAACCTCGTCGCCGGCCAGTTCGGCTTTGCCAAGCGCGAATATTTCGAAATCACCAACGAGGCCGACCGCGCCGTTCCATCAGTCAAGTTCTGACCTTTGTCTTTGCGCAAAAGCTGCTATGAGCAGTCCGACAAGGCCGCTCGCGGCCGCTGCAATGGACGGAAGAGACAAGCGCAATGAGTAAAGCCAAGCTCACCATCATCCCGCCGGGCAAACCGCTCACCGGTCGTGCCGTGGTCCCGGGCTCCAAGTCGATCACCAACCGCGCCCTGCTGCTCGCAGGCCTTGCCAAGGGGACGAGCCGGCTGACCGGCGCTTTGAAGAGCGACGACACGAAATATATGGCCGAGGCGCTTCGGGCCATGGGCGTGCAGATCGACGAGCCCGACGACACCACCTTCGTGGTGACCGGCAGCGGCAAGCTGCATCAGCCGAAGGCGCCGCTCTTCCTCGGCAATGCCGGCACGGCGACGCGCTTCCTGACGGCGGCCGTCGCCTCCGTCGAAGGCACTGTCGTCGTCGATGGCGACGAGCATATGCGCAAGCGCCCGATCGGCCCGCTGGTCGCTGCGCTGAAGTCCCTGGGGCTGGACGCCGAGGCACCGACCGGCTGCCCGCCGGTGACGGTGCGCGGCAACGGGCATTTCGCCTCCGGCCGCGTCGAGATCGATGCCGGCCTGTCCAGCCAGTATGTCTCCGCGCTCCTGATGGCCGCACCGCTCGCCAATCCGGGCGCCAACGCGCCTGTCACGATCGCGCTTGCCGGCACCGATATCGGCGCTCGCGGATATGTCGATCTCACCCTTGCCGCCATGCAAGCCTTCGGCGCCAAGGTGGAACAGCTCGACGCCGCGACCTGGCGCGTCCAGCCGACCGGCTATACCGCAGCCGATTTCGTCATCGAGCCGGATGCGTCGGCGGCGACCTATCTCTGGGCGGCCGAGGTGTTGAGCGGCGGCAGGATCGATCTCGGCGTGGCGAACGATGCCTTCACCCAGCCCGATGCCAAGGCCTACGAGACGATCGCCCGGTTCCCGCACCTGCCGGCCGAAATAGACGGTTCGCAGATGCAGGACGCCATCCCGACGATCGCCGTTCTCGCCGCTTTCAACGAGACGCCGGTCCGCTTCGTCGGCATCGCCAACCTGCGCGTCAAGGAATGCGACCGCATCCGTGCGCTGTCGACCGGGCTCAACAATATTCGTGAAGGCCTGGCGGTCGAGGAGGGTGACGATCTGATCGTCCATTCCGATCCTGCTCTTTCCGGCCAGACGCTGCCGGCCGATATCGACACTTTTGCCGATCACCGCATCGCCATGAGCTTTGCGCTGGCCGGCCTGAAGATCAACGGCATCACCATTCTCGACCCCGATTGCGTCGGCAAGACCTTCCCGGCTTACTGGCGCACGCTGGCGGGGCTGGGGCTTGCCTACAAAGACGAGGCCTGAGCACGGTCAGGGCTGAACCGCAATCGGGGGAGGGCACATGGTCCGGCGGTTTTTCGGCATTTGTTTCGCACTGCTGCTGGTGCTGTCTGCGCGGGCAGCCATCGGTGCCGAGTTCATCGCCTCCTTCGATTCCGCCATCCAGCTGGAAAAGAGCGGGGCGATGACGGTGGCCGAAACCATCACCGTCAATGCCGAAGGCGATCGCATCCGGCGCGGTATCTTCCGCGATTTTCCGCTGACCTTCAGGGATGCGAGCGGCCGGCGCCGCAGCGTCGATTTCAGCGTCGTCTCGGTCAAGCGCGACGGCGTGGACGAGCCCTGGCATACGGAATCCGTCGCGGGCGGTATTCGCATCTATGCCGGCTCGCAAGAGGTGACGATCCCTGCCGGTCGCCATCAATATGTCTTCACCTACAAGACGAACCGCCAGGTCCGCTATTTCGACGATCATGACGAGCTCTATTGGAACGTCACCGGCAACGGCTGGATTTTCCCGATCCGCACGGCCACAGCCACAGTCACCTTTCCGCAGGGTGTTGTGCCCGAAGATGTCACCTTCTTCACCGGCCCGGTCGGGGCCACCGGCAAGAATGCCCGCTCCGGCATGGATGGCGGCCGGCTGATCGTCGCAACCACCGCGCCGCTTGGCGAAGAGGAAGGGCTGACCTTTGCCGTCAAACTACTCAAGGGGGCGATCGATCCGCCGAGCGCCGAGCAGGAGAGCAGCTGGTGGTTCAGCGACAACCGCGACTATTTCATCGGTTTCGGTGGGCTGATCCTCGTCTTCCTCTATTACACGCGCTCCTGGCTGAAGGTCGGCCGCGATCCGGCGCGAGAGATCGTCGTGCCGCGCTGGGACCCGCCGGGCGGCATTTCGCCGGCACTCGTCAACTATATCGACAACAGGGGCTTTTCCGGCCAGGGCTGGACGGCGTTGTCGGCGACCGCCCTCGATCTTGCCGTGCGCGGCTATGTTACGCTGGAAGATCTCAAGGATGCGATCATCATCCGCCGCACCGGAAAACCGCTCGGCAAGGAAAAGCTTCAGGCCGGCGAGGCGGAGCTTCTGAAGGCGGTTGGCGGCAGCAATGATACGCTGACCATCGACAAGGCCAATGGTGAAAGGGTCAAATCCGTCGGCCAGACGTTCCGTTCTTCGATCGAACGGGAACATCGCGGCAAATATTACAATTCCAACGCCGGTTACGTCAGCGGCGGCGTGATTTTGAGTGCCGCCGCCCTGGTGACGCTCTTCGTTTTCGGGTCGCTGGAGCCGGATACGATCGTGCTGATGATCGTTCCGATCGGTATTTCCGTCTTCCTGTCCGTCTTCGTGGCCGGTTTTGCAAAGGCGCTGCATGGCGGCCGGTCGCTCGTCGGCAAGATCTTTGCCGTCATTGCCATCGCGATTGCCGTTTTCGTGGGCTTGAGCATTCTCTCGTCCATTGTGCTGGCGCTTGGCTCCCAGCTGATGGAGTTCCACGAAACGCCGATGCTTTTTGCGGTCGGCGGCATCGTGCTCCTCAACATCCTCTATTTCTTCATCATGGGCGCGCCGACCCCGCTCGGCGCCAGGATGACGGCCGGCGTCGATGGCCTCAGGCAATATCTGACGCTTGCCGAGAAGGACCGGATGAACATGGCCGGCGCGCCGCAGATGTCGCCGCAGCATTTCGAGACGCTGCTGCCCTATGCCGTGGCGCTCGGCGTCGAAAAGCCGTGGTCGCGCACGTTCGAAACCTGGCTGGCAGCCGCTTCCGCAGGGGCTGCCGCGGCCGCCTACAGCCCCGGCTGGTATTCCGGCAATTTCAACAGCGGCAGTTTTTCCGATCGCATCGGCGGTTTCTCCTCGTCGATGGCTTCGACCATTGCCTCCACCATTCCCTCGCCCCAGCCCTCCAGTTCGTCCTCCGGCTTTTCCGGCGGCGGCTCGTCCGGCGGGGGTGGAGGCGGCGGCGGAGGCGGGGGCTGGTAAGCTTTCCCGCTTGACCTTTCGGGCCTTCCCGCTTAACCGCCAGACCAACGGGCTAGGCCGGCAGGCCAGACGAGCAGCAAAAGGGAGCGGGCATGAAGGTTCTGTTGATCGGATCGGGCGGACGCGAGCACGCACTCGCCTGGAAGCTGGCGCAATCGCCGCTGATGACGGAATTCTACGCCGCGCCCGGCAATCCCGGCATCGCCGAACATGCGACATTGGTCGCCGTCGATGTCGATGACCATGACGCCGTCGTTGCCTTCTGCCGGGAAAAGGCAATCGACTTTGTCGTCGTCGGACCCGAGGCGCCGCTGGTTGCCGGCATTGCCGACCGGTTGCGCGCCGCAGGCTTCGCCGTCTTCGGTCCCTCTGCCGCCGCCGCCCAGCTTGAAGGCTCCAAGGGCTTCACCAAGGATATCTGCGCCCGCTACAACATCCCGACCGGCGCTTACCAGCGCTTCAACAACGCCCCGAAAGCCAAGGCCTATATTCGTGAGCAGGGTGCGCCGATCGTCGTCAAGGCCGATGGCCTTGCCGCCGGCAAGGGTGTGACGGTTGCCATGACGCTGGACGAGGCGCTGGCCGCCGTCGACGATTGCTTCGAAGGCGCTTTCGGCGAGGCGGGCGCGGAAGTGGTGGTCGAAGCCTATCTCGACGGCGAGGAAGCGAGCTTCTTCTGCCTCTGCGACGGCAGGAACGCCCTGGCCCTCGCAACCGCCCAGGACCACAAGCGCGTCGGTGAGGGCGATACCGGCCCGAATACCGGCGGCATGGGCGCTTATTCGCCGGCTCCCGTCATGACGGCCGCAATGACCGAGCGCACGATGAAGGAAATCATCGAGCCGACCATTCGCGGCATGGCCGAAAGCGGCCATGCCTTCTCCGGCGTCTTCTTCGCCGGCCTGATGATTACGGCCAAGGGGCCGGAACTCATCGAATACAATGTCCGCTTCGGCGATCCGGAATGCCAGGTGCTGATGATGCGGCTGAAGAGCGATCTCCTGCCGCTGCTGCTGGCCTGTGCCAACGGCACGCTGGATCAGGTCGAGGCCGAATGGAGCGACGACCCGGCACTGACCGTCGTCATGGCCTCGAAAGGTTATCCGGGTTCCTACGAGAAGAACACGCCGATCCTCGCGCTGCCGCAAGCAGGCGAGGGCGAGAAGGTGTTTCATGCCGGCACATCGCTCAAGGACGGCGCGCTTGTCGCTACCGGCGGCCGCGTGCTGAACGTGACGGCGACCGGCCGCACGGTCGGCGAGGCGAAAGAGCGCGCCTATTCCCTGCTCGACCGGGTAAAATGGGAAAACGGCTTCTGCCGCCGCGATATCGGCTGGCGCGCGGTCGAGCGCGAAAAGGCATAGGGAGCGGGTGGGCAACGGCCCGTTTCGCTAAATTTTTACCTTTTCTTCTGACGGGATGGAAATAAAGCCGCGCTATTCTGGCTCCTGACATGAGACGGAGCGGGTGTGATGCGTCAGGTATTCTTCAGTGCGGTCTTTCTGCTGGCGGCGGGTTCGGCCATGGCCGGCTCGATCGAAGTGATCGGGCCTGACGCGCCGAGGAAAGCCGGCAGCATCCTTATCGAAACCTGCGCCCATTGCCCGCCGCTGCAGGCCGATCCTTCCAAGAGGGAATATTCGGTGCCGACGCTCAGCCCCGGCGCTTTCCAGCAAGCCGAGGTCCGTGACATCGGTGGAGAGAGGAAGATCTACCGCACCGAAAACTGGATGGGCGGTTCCCCCGTCCTCTTCGTGAACAAGGCGACGCCCGAGCAGATGCTTGCGCTCGCTCCCGCAGTACCCGGCGAAGGCATCGACAATGAGGCCACGGCCGCCGTGGTTGGCGGCGAGGCGAAGCCGCTCGCGGCCGGCATGGGCGCAACCGCGCCTCTCGACGCTTCGAGGTTCGAGCTCCGTTTCTAATTCAGATCCTGCCGATCCGGTCCAGGTTTCGAACGCACCCTGAAGATAAGCAGGGTGCGTTTTTTACTGTTTAAATACGTATATCCTAATTTATGCGATTGCGATTGCGCAGAACTGCAACTTATACAAGTCTGCAAGAAGATACCCGTCAATTCTACTAGGGCTTCCGAGTAGAAGGCCCGCCATCGTTAAAAGATAATTTAATTATTCACCTTAATTTTACTTAGCGGGGGACCGGAGGACGCATGATTGCGCTAGCTGAGCACGCGATGTTTCGCGCGCAGGTCGGGGGTTGGCCGATCCGGGATACAGAATTTCATCTTTTCCGTGAGGTCAATCATGAAGAAACTCAAGATTGCTCATCAGCTTTTTGCGCTGGTCGGTGTTTTGATGGCTGCATTTGCAGTCGCTACTTATTTCGAAATCCGTACATCCGAGCAGGCGATCTACGATGAGCGTTTCGATATGCTTCGCACCCAGGTCGAATCCGCAGTCTCCGTTCTCAATACTTTCTACGAGCGCGAGAAAGCCGGCCAGATGACGCATGAGGCCGCCCAGGCCGAAGCGTTCGACGTTCTGAAGCGCGTTACGTTCCAGCCGGCGGGATATGTCTTCGGTTTCGACTACAATGTCGTCCAGCTCTTCCATCCAAGCCCGGTCAACCTGGGCAAGGACATGAGCGGCCAGATCGACAAGGCCGGCAATCATTTCAGCAAGCAGCTTGTCGAGCGCGGCATCGCCGGCGGCGGTCGCACCTACTACTATTGGTCCAAGCCGGGTCATCCCGATGACCAGACCTTCCTGAAGGGCGGCTATTCGCTTGCCTTTGCCCCGTGGAAGGTCGTCGTCGGCACGGGCGTCTATCTCGACGACCTGCAGGCCAAGGTCAACGAAACCATGTGGAAGGCCCTGACGGCCTGCGCCATCGTCTTCGTTGCGGGTATTGCCACGGCCTTCTACTTCATCCGCGGCATATCGAACCCGCTGAAGGATGTGCACAACGCGCTTCAGGCCGTTGCCGACGAGAATGTTTCGATCGCGATCCCGCATACCGGCATGAACAACGAAGTCGGCATGATGGCGAAGGCAACGCAGTCGCTGCAGGAAAAGATCCGCGAACGGCATGCGATGTCGGAGCGTGAGACGGCCCAGCAGCTGGCGCTCGAAAGCGAGCGCGAGACGAACCTGCGCCACCAGCAGGACGAAGCCGCCATGCAGGCCCGCGTCGTCAGCACGATCGGCCAGGCGCTGGAACAGATCGCCCACGGCGACCTGACGGTGCGCTGCGCCGATATCGGCCAGAAATACGCGGCGCTGCGCGACAACTTCAACGATGCGCTCTCGCATCTGGAAGCTGCCATGGCCCAGGTCAGCGCCAAGGGCGGTGACATCGGCGTCGCCAAGGAAGAGATCCGCCGCGCCTCCAACGAGCTGTCGCAGCGCACCGAGCGCCAGGCCGCAAGCCTGGAAGAGACCTCGGCTGCTCTCGACGAGCTGACGGTTGCCGTTCGCCAGACCGCAGACGGCGCCCATGAGGCCAGCAAGCGGGTTCACTCGGTCTCGACCGAAGCCACCCACAGCGATGCGATCGTCACCCAGGCGATCGAAGCCATGAGCGGCATCGAAAAATCCTCGTCGGAAATCTCCAAGATCATCGGCGTCATCGACGAGATCGCCTTCCAGACCAACCTTCTGGCGCTGAACGCCGGTGTCGAGGCAGCGCGTGCCGGCGAAAGCGGCAAGGGCTTTGCCGTCGTCGCCCAGGAAGTGCGCGAACTGGCCCAGCGTTCGGCGGCTGCCGCCAAGGAGATCAAGGACCAGATCGCCCGCTCGTCCAGCCAGGTCGACCATGGCGTGCGCCTCGTCGGCGAGGCAGGCGAAGCGCTGAAGCGCATCTCCGACCAGATCAAGGCCGCCAACGAGATCGTCGCCAAGATCGCCCACAGCGCCTCCGAACAGGACACGACGCTGCGCTCGATCTCCTCCTCGATGAACCAGCTCGACGCCGCCACCCAGCAGAACGCCGCCATGGCGGAAGAGACGACGGCATCGGCCGAGACGCTGGCTGCCGATACCGACGAACTGCTCGGCCTCATCCGCGGCTTCCGCGTCGGCAATGTCGCAGCCGCTCCCGCCGCCCATCACGGTCGCCGCGCCGCCTAAAGCGGGGCGACCAAAAGGCATTTCATCACCAAAGAAATTAGCGGCTGCCGGTCTTTCCGGCAGCCGTGCCGTCAGTCGGTCCGGCCGATCCGCTCGACGAGCCGGTCGATGTCGCGATCCGAGAAGACTTCGACACCCGCCTGTCTCAGGGCTGCCGCAGTGACGCCGCTGCCGGCGCGCCGGTTGCCGGAAAACGAGCCGTCGTAGATGAAGCCGGAACCGCAGGACGGGCTGCCGTCGATCAGCAGCGCATAACGGCAGCCGTTGGCGACCGCAAGCCGCACGGCATTGTCAGCCGCCTGAAGGAATTCATCGGTCACGTCGCCGCCCGTCAGTTCCATGACACGCGCCTTGCCTGCCAGCACATCCTCGCCGCCGGCCGCATCTGCGATCTCGGCAGGGGGCCGCGGCACGGGCATCCCGGCCGACATTTCCGGACAGATCGTTACCAGCCGGCCCTCCTGCATCCAGCGCCCGATTGCCGGATGCACAAGCGGCTTCGCGCGTCCGTCATAGCGGACGGCATGACCCATGAGGCAGGCGCTGACGAGGATCTTCGACACCATGGATGAGGTCTAGCGCACATTCATGTCCGCGTCATCGTCCCGGGCCGGAAGGCCCTGTTTTTCATCGTCCGTCTCAGCCGGCGATCTTGGAGAAATCCGCCACTGTGCCGGTTGCCTCGCGGATCATCCGCAACAGCGCAAGACGGTTGGCGCGGATCGCCGCATCCTCGTCGTTGACGAGAACGTCGGTGAAGAAGCGGTCGACCGGGGCGCGCAGCTTCGACAGGGCTTCCATGGCCGAGCGGAAATCCTCATGCGCAACGGCACCGGCCGCTTCCGAGGAGGCCTTGGTGATGGCGCCGAACAGTTCCTTCTCGGCATCGAGCCTCAGCAATGCCTCGGAAACGCCGTCGGCAACGACCGTGCCCTTCTTCTCTTCGGCGGCCAGAAGCTGTGTGGCGCGTTTGGTGCCGGCGAGCAAGTTGATGCCGTCTTCCGAGGTGATGAAGGCCGTCAGCGCCTCGACGCGGCGGGCGACCATCAGCAGATCGTCGGCTTCGGGCGTCAGCACCGCATCGATGAGGTCGTGGCGGGCGCCCTGGTCGCGCAGGTAGACCTTCAGCCGGTCGTGGAAGAAGGAGAGCAGATCGATCTGCCGCGACAGGTCGTCGGTGGCAATGTTGGCGCCGATATCGGTGTCGATGCGCTGCATATGCGAGACGATGCGCGGCAGGAGTGTGAGGCGCACACGCTTTTCGAGCAGGATGCGGATGATGCCGAGCGCCGCGCGGCGCAGCGCGAACGGGTCCTTGGAGCCGGTCGGCTTCTCGTCGATCGCCCAGAAGCCGATGAGCGTGTCGAGCTTGTCGGCAAGGGCGACGGTGATCGCAACCTTGTCCTCGGGCACGCGGTCGGACGGACCCTGCGGCTTGTAATGGTCTTCGATCGCGGTCGAAACGGACATGTCCTCGCCCTGCAGCACCGCATATTTGCGGCCCATGACGCCCTGCAGTTCCGGGAATTCGCCGACGGCTTCGGTGCGCAGGTCCGCCTTGCAGAGAACGACGGCACGGTCCACCAGCTTATAGTCGGCGCTGGCCGGCATGGCGATCTTGGCGGCAAGCGCGCGAATGCGCTCGACGCGGTCGCCCTGCGTGCCGAGCTTGGCATGGAAGGTAACGTTCAGGGCGTCGAGCTTGGCCATGCGCTGGTCGAGCGGCTTTGCGAGGTCGAGGCCGAACTTCTTCGCGGATGCTTCCAGCGTTTCGAGATCCGGCAGGTTGCCCTGGTCGCGCTTCCAGAAATGCAGCGCGTCGGAGAGGCGCGCGCGCACGACCTTGCCGTTGCCGTGAATGATTTCCTTGCCGCCGTCGGTCGCCTGGATGTTGGAGACGAGGATGAACTTGTTGGAAAGCGTCTCCTCGCCCTGTTTGCGGGTGACGAAGCATTTCTGGTTGGTCTTGATGGTCAGCCGGATGATCTCGGAAGGGATCGAAAGGTAATCCTCCTCGAAGGAACCCATCAGCACCTGCGGCCATTCGACGAGGCCGGAGACTTCCTCCAGCAGGCCCTCGTCTTCGACCAGTTCCAGCCCGCTCGCAAAGGCGATGTCGCGGGCGTCGTGCAGGATGATGTCCTTGCGCCGCTCCGCATCGAGGATGACCTTAGCCTTTTCGAGGCTCGCGACATAATCGTCGAAACGCTTGACGGTGATCGCGTCAGGCGCGTGGAAGCGATGGCCGTACGTCACGTTGGAGGCGACGATGCCGTCGATCTCGAAGGGAATGACGACGGTTTCTTCGTGCTCGCTTCCGAAGGTGCAGACGATCGACTGCAGCGGGCGCACCCAGCGCAGCGATCCGGGCTGCGAGGAGGCCTTGCCCCAGCGCATCGATTTCGGCCAGGGAAAATCCCTGATGATGCCGGGCATGACTTCGGCGATGATCTCTTCCGCGCCGCGGCCGGGCTTGGAGATGACGGCGACGTAGAAATCGCCCTTCTTCGGATCGCTGACGACCTGCGCTTCGGAAACGGAGGAAAGGCCCGCACCCCGCAGGAAGCCTTCGATCGCCTTTTCGTTGGCGTCGGTGCGCGGCCCCTTGCGCTCTTCGCGGATATCGGCCGAGCGGGCCGTCAGGCCGTGAATGTCGAGCGTCAGCCGGCGCGGCGTCCAATATTCGCGCGCACCCTCATAGGTCAGTCCCGCTTCAACCAGGGCATCGGTCAGGAGCTTCTTGAGATCGCCGGCGGCCTTGCGCTGCATGCGGGCGGGGATCTCTTCGGAGCGAAGTTCGAGAAGCAGGTTCGGCATGGTACTCTTTTCCTGGCGCCTGCGGGGCAGGGCAATCAAAAATGGTCGCCTCTGCTACCAAAGAATGCCGCATCTGCACAACCGCAAAAACGGGATGGGGAAGGCTCAATTGCGCCCCGCACGGGGGCTTGAATCGGCGGCGGCTCTCGCTTCCGCTGTGGAAAGCCGCAGCAGGCATTGCCTTGCCGCTTTTCGTCGCTATGGTCCGCCAATCCCAACGAACCGCAGGAAATTCCATGGCCGCTGACCTTCGTTCGCTCGCAGCAAGCATCTCCGCCGAAATCAACGCAAGGCCCGATCAGGCCAAGGCGGCGATCGAGCTGCTGGACGAGGGCGCGACGGTCCCGTTCATCGCCCGCTACCGCAAGGAAGTGACCGGCGGGCTGGACGATACGCAGCTGCGCACGCTGGCCGAACGCCTCGTCTATCTGCGCGAACTCGAAGCCCGCCGCGATGCGATCGTCGAATCCGTCACCGGCCAGGGCAAGATGACCGAGGAACTGATGGCGAAGCTTGCCGGCGCCGCCACCAAGGCCGAGTTGGAAGACCTCTATCTGCCCTACAAGCCGAAGCGCCGCACCCGCGCCGAGATCGCCCGCGAACGCGGCCTCGGCCCGCTTGCCGCAGCGATCCTAGCCGAGCGCGGCAGGGAGCCGGCGGTGCTCGCCGAAGCCTATGTCAATGCCGACGTGCCCGACGTGAAGGCGGCGCTCGAAGGCGCGCGCGACATCGTTGCCGAAGGTTTTGCCGAAAATGCCGACCTGCTCGGCAAGCTGCGCGCCCATCTGCGCAATGCGGCCCTTCTCAAGGCCAGGGTCGTGGAGGGCAAGGAAGCGACCGGCGAAAAGTTCTCCGACTATTTCGACCATTCCGAACGCTGGGCGACCGCACCCGGCCACCGCGCGCTTGCCATGCTGCGCGGCTGGAACGAAGAGGTGCTGACGCTGTCGATCGAGGCCGATGCCGAGATCGCCTCGCCGAACAAGCCGGTCGAGCGCATGATCGCCACCGCCTACGAGATAGGCGCCTCGCGCCCCGGCGACCGCTGGCTGATGGATGTCGCAAGCTGGACCTGGCGCGTGAAACTCTCCATGTCGCTGTCGCTCGACCTGATGCGCGAACTGCGCGAAAGGGCGGAGGAAGAGGCGATCCACGTCTTTGCCCGCAATCTGAAGGACCTGCTTCTGGCGGCGCCCGCCGGCTCGCGCGCCACGATGGGCCTCGATCCGGGCATCCGCACCGGCGTCAAGGTCGCCATCGTCGATGGCACCGGCAAGCTTCTCGATACGACGACCGTCTATCCCTTCCCGCCGAAGAACGACGTACGCGGCACGCAGGCCGAACTCGCCTCGCTCATCCGCAAGCACAATGTCGAGCTGATCGCCATCGGCAACGGCACCGGCAGCCGCGAGACGGAAAAGCTGGTGGCCGACATGCTGGCCGCATTGCCGGCACCCAAGCCCACCAAGGTCATCGTCTCGGAAGCGGGTGCTTCCGTCTATTCGGCCTCGGAAACCGCGGCCGCCGAATTCCCGCAGCTCGACGTGTCGCTGCGCGGCGCCGTCTCCATCGCGCGCCGCCTGCAGGATCCGCTCGCCGAACTCGTCAAGATCGAGCCGAAATCGATCGGCGTCGGCCAGTACCAGCACGATGTCGATCAGGCCAAGCTCTCCCGCTCGCTGGATGCGGTCGTCGAAGATGCCGTCAATGCCGTCGGCGTCGATCTCAATACGGCGTCTGCGCCGCTGCTTGCGCGCGTCTCCGGCCTCGGCCGGTCGATTGCCGATGCGATCGTCCTGCACCGCGACCAGAACGGCGCTTTCGAAAGCCGCAAGGATCTCCTGAAGGTCGCCCGCCTCGGCCAGCGCACCTTCGAACAGGCGGCCGGCTTCCTGCGTATCCCGAACGGCAAGGAGCCGCTCGACGCCTCCTCCGTGCATCCGGAAGCCTATGGCGTGGCCAAGAAGATCGTCGCCGCCTGCGGCCGCGACCTGCGCTCGCTGATGGGCGACAGCGCCACGCTGAAGGCGCTCGACCCGCGCAAGTTCATCGACGAGAAGTTCGGCCTGCCGACGGTCAAGGATATCATTGCCGAACTGGACAAGCCCGGCCGCGACCCGCGACCGAGCTTCAAGACCGCGACCTTCGCGGAAGGCGTCAACGAGATCGGCGACCTGACGCCCGGCATGATGCTGGAAGGCACCGTCACCAACGTCGCCGCCTTCGGCGCCTTCGTCGATATCGGCGTGCATCAGGACGGCCTCGTCCACGTGTCGCAGCTCGCCGACCGCTTCATCAAGGACCCTCACGAAATCGTGAAGGCTGGTGACGTGGTCAAGGTGCGCGTCGTCGAGGTCGATGTGAAACGCAAGCGCATCGGCCTTTCCATGCGCAAGGATGACGGTGGTTCCGCGGGTTCTGCGCGCGGCGAGTCGCGCGCAAATGCAGGCTCTCGCCCGCAGCAGGAGCGCCGCCCCGCGCCGGCGAAGCCTCAGAGTCAGGGCGCCTTTGGCGCGGCACTCGCCGAAGCCATGAAGCGAAAATAAGGGCTTAGCCCCAATGTCGACAAAAATGTCACACTTTGGCAATTGAATTTGCCGAGTGCTAAATCCGGTGCTTGTAAGGCAGGCGAGAGCGACTAAGTTGATGTGACCATCCTGTCACATTTGCGAGGCGTCCATGGCGTCGGCATTCTTATCGATTGTCCAAAAGATCATCCGCAAGGGTTCCTTGACCCTTACGCTCGCCAGCGGCGAGACCCACACGATTGGCGACGGCACCGGCGACCCGGTTGCCGTTCGCCTTGCCGACCAGGAAGCCGAGGATGCGATCCGTCGCGATCCGACGCTGAAGCTCGGCGAAATGTATATGGAAGGCCGGTTCATTCTCGAACAGGGCAACATCTACGACTTCCTCGCCCTGGTGAAGCAGAACACCACCAACGAAATCTTCGATTTCAAGATGGCCGCCCTGCTGATCGGCCGCATTGCCATGCAGCAGCTCAAGAGCCGCATGCCGATCAATCACAACAAGCGTAATGTCGCCCACCATTACGACCTCTCCGAAAAGCTCTTCGAACTCTTCCTCGACGAGGACTGGCAATATTCCTGCGCCTATTTCGATCCGCCGGGCATCAGCCTGGAGGAGGCCCAGGTCGCCAAGAAGCGCCATATCGCCGCCAAGCTCATGCCGCAGCCCAACCAGCGCGTTCTCGAGATCGGCTCCGGCTGGGGCGGCATGGCCATGTATCTGGCGGAATCGACGCCCGGCCTCGACGTGACCGGCATCACGCTCAGCGAAGAGCAGCTGAAGATCTCGCGCGAGCGTGCGGAAAGGCGCGGCCTTGCCGATCGTGTCCGTTTCGAGCTGCAGGACTATCGCTACCTGACCGGCAAGAAGTTCGACCGTATCGTCTCGGTCGGCATGTTCGAACATGTCGGCATCGGCAATTACGGCAACTTCTTCAAGAAGGTGCACGAGTTGCTGGACGACAACGGCGTCATGCTGCTGCATTCGATCGCGCGCCCGAAGCCGAGCTTCGCCACCAACGCCTTCATCGAGAAATATATCTTCCCGCAGGGCTATATTCCCTCGATCGCCGAAACGCTGGTGCCGCTCGAAAAGGCCGGCCTCCTGACCCGCGACGTCGAAGTGCTGCCGCTCCATTACGCCTATACGCTGCGCCACTGGCGCGAGCGCTTCGTGGCCCGCAAGGCAGAAGCCGTGGCGCTTTACGACGAGAAGTTCTTCCGCATGTGGGAATTCTATCTGGCAGGCTCAGAAATGGGCTTCCGCTGGGACGAACTCTTCATCGAGCAGATCCAGATCACCAAGAACCAGTTCGCAACGCCCGACAACCGCAATTACATTGCGCAGAACGAGGCGAAGCTGAAGGAATTCGAGGCGACGCGGCCGCCATTGGAAAAGTTCACCTTCTGATATCGAAAGCGCGGTCCGCTGCATCGGCCCTTGCGAAGATCGGAATTGATTTTCGCAAGGGCCGATGCGTAGAACTCAAGGAATGGGAGCGCTGCGCGTCCGAACGGACGCAGGGCGCTCTGGCCGCGCTTTTTCTTTGGAGAGACGGGCATGAGCGCATTTCCCGAAATCACCCTCGTGCGCCACGGCGAAACGGCCTGGTCCCTGTCCGGCCAGCACACCGGCCGCAGCGATATTCCTCTCACGGCCAACGGCGAGGCGGCTGCCCGCGCGCTCGCTCCGCGGCTGGCAGGTCTTTCTGTCTCCGCCGTCTGGTCGAGCCCGTCGCAACGGGCGCACAATACCTGCAGGCTTGCCGGCTTCGGGGAAGGGGCCGCCATCAAGCCCGATCTCGCCGAATGGGATTACGGCGCCTACGAGGGCATCACCACCAAGGAAATCCTGGCCAGGCGCCCCGGCTGGCGGCTTTTCCGCGACGGCTGCCCCGACGGTGAGTCCGCGGCCGATATCGGCGCCCGTGCCGACCGCATCGTCGCCGAATTGCGTCAGGTCAACGCGCCGGTCCTGATCTTTTCCAGCTCGCATTTCCTGCGCGTGCTCGCCGCCCGCTGGCTCGGCCTGCCGCCTGAGGATGGCGCGCGTTTCATCCTGGATACGACGAGCATCAGCGTTCTCGGTTATGAGCACGACCTGACCGAGCCGGTCATCCGCCGCTGGAACCAGAAGTAACTTCCCATCCCCTCGATCTCGCCGCCTTGGTTAAGATTGAGGTAACACCCTCACTATAAATCTACCGATCGCCGCCGTCCGCGGCCGTTCTTGTATTGCGTTTTCTGGAGTGCGGATTGTGTTTAATCGATCAGTCGTATCGATCTCTTTAGCTATTGCCCTTGCCTCTTTCGGTACAGCCTCCGCTCAGGAAGGCGGCCACTGGTGGTCCGGCGACTGGTATCTGAAGGTCGGCGTGTCAGGCTTTTCCGCGCCGAAGTTCGAAGGCGCTTCGACCAACGAATTCAAGTTCAGCCCGCTGATCTCGGTCGGCCGCCAGGGCGCCGGCCCGCGCTTTTCCTCGCGCAACGACAATCCCTCCTTCGCCCTCGTCGACAATGGCGGCTTCCGTGCCGGTATCGTCGGGCGCTACGTGCCGGAGCGCGATCCGGATGACGACAGCGATCTGCACGGTCTGAAGAAGGTCAAGTGGGGTGCGGAAGTCGGCGGTTTTGCCGAAGTCTACCCGACCGACTGGCTGCGCGCCCGCGCCGAAGTGCGCCAGGGCATCCGCTCGCATGACGGCCTCGTGGCCGATCTCGCCGTCGACGCCTTCACCGATATCGCGCCCGACCTGCAGCTGTCGGGCGGCCCGCGCGCCACCTTTGCGACCGGCGGCTATTTCGATTCCTATTACGGCGTCAACGACAAGCAGGCGGCGGCCAGCGGCCTGAAACCTTACGATCCCTCCGCCGGCATCCAGTCCTACGGCGTCGGCACCGCACTCACCTGGAACGCGACCGAAAACCTGTCGACCAGCGCCTTTGCCGAATACAAGCGCCTTGCCGGCCCGGCGGCCGACAGCAGCCTCGTGCGCGAGAAGGGGTCGAAGAACCAGTTCGTGATCGGCGTATCGGCAAGCTACAAGTTCAATTTCACGCTGAACTGACCCGGCTCTGCGATCGCGCCCCGTAATCGCGTCTTGACCGCGAATGCCGGCCGTCGCTAGATGGCTCCATGCAACAGATTGACGGTCTCAACGGGCGCGTTGCCGATGCGCCCTCGGATAATTGGGTTTATCGCATCCTGCCGCCCTGGCTGTGGCCCTATGCGCAGCTGGCGCGCTGGGACAGGCCGATCGGCTGGCAGCTGCTCATGTGGCCGTGCTTCTGGTCGGCCGCGCTTGCCGCCAATGCGGCGATCGAGCCGCGCGTCTTTTCCGGCGCCCTTCTGCTCTACCATCTGTTCCTGTATTTCATCGGCGCCGTCGCCATGCGCGGCGCCGGCTGCACCTATAACGACCTCGTCGACCACGAGATCGACATGCAGGTGGCGCGCACCCGCTCTCGCCCGCTGCCTTCCGGGCGTGTGACACGCCGGCAGGCGAAGATATTCATCGGCCTGCAGGCGCTGGTCGGCCTGTTCGTACTCTTGCAGTTCAACTGGTTTGCCGTAATTCTCGGCGTGCTGTCGCTCGGCATCGTCGCCCTCTATCCCTTCGCCAAGCGGTTTACCGACTGGCCGCAATTCTTCCTCGGCCTTGCCTTCTCCTGGGGCGCATTGATGGGCTGGGCCGGCATATTCGGCAGCCTGTCCTTTTCCGCGGTCCTGCTCTATTTCGCGTCGGTCGTCTGGACGATCGGTTACGACACGATCTATGCGCATCAGGACAAGGAGGATGACGAGCTGATCGGCGTCCGTTCCACCGCGCGCCTCTTCGGCGAGCGCACGCGCATGGCGCTTGTCGGCCTTTACGGGCTCACTCTCCTGTTGATGTTCCTGTCTTTCGCCTTTGCCGGCGTCGGGCTTCTCGCCTATGTCGGCCTGCTGATTGCGGCCGGCATGTTCGCCTCGCAGATCAGAACGCTCGATATCGACGACGGCGCCCAGTGCCTCGCGCTCTTCAAGTCGAACACCCGTGTCGGGCTGATCGTCTTTCTCGGCCTGTTCGTCTCGCTGCTTTTCGCCATTCCCTGAGCGCAAATGAAAAACCCGGCGCAAGGGCCGGGTTTGCGGGTAGGATCTGAACCTGTCGTTCAGTTGCGGGCGATGATTTCCTTGCCCTCGATCTTCATGATGACGCCAAGCTTGCCGGTGGTGCGGCGCACGAGGAAGCGCGGGCGCCGGTTGGCGAAATAGGAGTGGCGCCGGCGCGGCTTCATGTCGCCGGTGCGCAGCCCCCCGATATGTTCTTCGAGCGGGCGGGCGATGCCGTCGGCTTCCACCATCAGCATGGGGATGCCGTAGGCCTCCGACCAGCTGCGCCAGTCGGCGGCGATATCGCCGAGATCGTGGGCCACCAGCAGCGGAATGCAGAGTTCCGGATCTTCGTGATGCAGTTCGAGCGTTACGGTGACTTCGCCGTTGCCGTGGTCGATGGCGCGGGCGGCAACGCCCTTGAAGACGCGCCGCGGCAGGGCGATGGAGAGCGGCAGGCCGCTGGAGGGGAGAATCTTGCGCAGGACCGCGCCGCGTTCGTCGATCGTTATGCTGACGTCACCGGCATGGTCGTGGATGGCATAGCTTACCTGTTGCGGAAAGCGAGACGGATCAAGACGCAATGTCGTGCCAGCCCAGACGGGCTTCAGAACGGTATTCTTCATTTCATTTCTACCCTTGTCTTACCTGAGAGCCGGTTTCCGGTCTTCTCGTTGGGACTTTTCGTCCTCTATGGCCCGACAATAGGCGGCCCCCGTTCCGTACAGCTTAAAAATCGCGGTTAAGAAAACCCTGCCTCCGGGGATGGTTAGCAAAAACGAATATGGCAGGGTTTCCGGAATGTGAACGCGGCCCCGCATCAAGGCGGGACAGTTTCAGGCAAGTCTCGGGCAAGCTCTGCCTGGCAAAATGCACGCACCAATAGTCTGTCAATTCTTTAAAGACTTTGCTGAAAAGGGCGCATCCATGATTACGGCATCCCTGGCATACGTCATTCTGTCCCGCGATATGCCAAAGAGTCTCGACCGCGTCGCCAACCAGGCGCAGGTCAAAAAAGACGCCGAATACTACGCAGAGAACATCAACAAGGTGAAGGATATCGACGACTTTCTCGGCGATTACAAGCTCTACAGCTACGCCATGAAAGCCTACGGCCTTGACGACATGATCTATGCCAAGGCCTTCATGAGGAAGGTTCTGGAGAGCGACCTTACGGATGCGAACAGCTTCGCCAACAAGCTTTCCGATACGCGCTACAGGGAATTCGCCGCCGCCTTCAATTTCAATGCGCCGCCCAAGGATGTTCAGACGGACGAGCAGGAAGACGATCTGATCGGCCTCTACAAGCAGTCCTTCGCCGATACGGAAAAGCAGACGGCCGCCGAAACGGACTATTACAGTGCCCAGATCGACGACGCGAAGACCGTGCAGGACCTGGTCGGCAATCCCCGTCTTCTGAACTATGCGCTGAAGAGCGTCGGCATCGACCCAACCTATATGTCGAAGGACTACATTACCGAGGTCCTGACCACGGATATCAGTACGCTGGGCGGCGCGGCGCCCGACCCGACCGATCCGTCCTTCGATCCGACCAAGACCTATGTCGGCGACAAGCTCTACGCGCTCGCGCAGCAGTTCAACTTCAAGCCGGACAATGGCGACGCCCAGTATTTCCGCGACAATATCGGTTCGGTACAGTCGGTCGACGATCTTCTTGCCGATCCGCGCCTGCGCACGGTGGTGCTGCAATCCGTCGGCATCGATCCGGCGACGGCCGACGACGCCTTCGTCAAGATGGTCCTCACCAGCGATCCTGCGACGCTCGGCGGCGATCCGCCGATCAGCAATCCCGATCCGTCGCTCAATTATGTCGGAAGCAAATACAAGGAACTGGCGTCCTATTTCGATTTCAACGCCGACGGATCGGTCAACGGTGCCGCCCAGAACGCAGCCCAGACCGACGAGGTCGCCGAACTCTACCGGTTCCGCGCCCCGGCCGTCGGCGGTTCTGCCCAGACCGCGGCACAGAAAAACTACGTGATGGAGCAGTATAACATCAATACTGCGATCCAGATCGTCGATCGCCTCGGAACGGGCAGCGACGTCTACTATGTCAGCCAGGCGATGTCCGAATTCAACAGGACCTATTACCTGTCCAAGATCGGTTCGATCACCAATGTCGACCAGCTGGTCAACGACAAACGGCTTGCCGATTATGTTCGCGCCGCCTTCGGCATGGATCCGGGCTTCACGCAGCTGCGCAACGTCCTGACCGACCCCGGTTATGCCCGCTCGGTCGATATGGGCGCGGCCTGGGAGGCGTTCAATTTCAGGTCCGACGGCACGGTTTCTCCGAACGAGCGCGCGCAGTCCTACGAACAGCTGGGCGGCATGACGAGCGCTGCGTCGAACGTATCGAGCTATTTCTCCAACATGATGATGCCGCCCGGCGGCACCAGCCCGATCGACAGCGTCGACGAACTGCTGTCCGACAAGATGCTGACGGCCTATATCAAGGACGCCTACGGCCTCGGTCAGAATTTCAGCAATGCCGAATTGAGGAACATCCTTACGGACCCCGACTATGCCACAAACGCTGGCCACCTGGATATCCACGATGCCTTCAATTTCAACGCCGACGGTTCGGTGACGTTCGAGACGCTGCCGACCGGTGTCGTCGTCGGCGCACAGAACGCGACCCAGCTTCAGGGCATCAACCTGCTCGTCACCAACAATGCCTCCTACTATCACGTCAAGCTTGCCGATCTCTCCAACGACGGCGCGACCCCGGCGGTCGACGTGCTTCTGGCCGACGACAGGGCGATGAGTTTCCTGCGCACCAGCCTGCAGATCGGCAACGAAATCAGCGACGCCACGCTTCGCGGCATCCTGACCGATCCCGCCGTCGCCGCTTCCGAGGGCTACAGCGACGTCTACCAGCTTTTCAATTTCCGTCAGGACGGCACGCTTGCTGCCAATACCGTTTCGCAGGACGCCGCGCAGACCGCCGCGATGAACGCGAAAGTGGAAGCGGCCGCCAACTACTATGTCACGACGATCAACGGGCTCACCGACGTCGACCAGGTGTTGGGCGACCAGAAGCTCAACAGCTACATCCGTTATGCCTTCAGCATCCCTTCGAGCGTTTCGGATGCCGATCTGCGCAACATCCTTGTCGATCACAGCGGCACCGGCCCCTATGCCAAGGTGGCGGCGGCTTTCAACTTCCAGGCGGACGGCACGGTCGTCCCCGGCCTTACGGTGCACAGCCCCGCGCAGCTGGCTTCCGTGAATTCGGCCACCACCATCCGCGAGGAAGGCATTCTGGACCGGATGGGCGACATCAACGATGTCGATCAGCTGCTGGCCGATACGTCCCTGACGGATTACCTGAAGATGGCCTACGGCCTGGCTTACGACACGACCGATGCCGAGCTCCGGAATATCCTTACCGACCCGGCCCATGCCGCTTCCGTCGGTCAGAGCGAGCTCAACGCCGCCTTCAATTTCGCCGCCGACGGATCGCTGCCGACGCTGACGACCGCCCAGACCGGTGAACAGACGATGACGACCGGCGACAATTACGGCGCCCGCGTCAACGACCAGGGCAATGATCTCATCGATCGCATCATCGCGAACTACAAGACGCGAATGGATGACGACAATTCCGCTGGCGTGAAGAGCGTCAACGATTTCATGAAAACCAACGACAGGGCCGATACCGTCCTCGGCAACGACTCCTATCCGGATCTCTACCAGATGACGCTGCAGGCTTACGGCCTGACGACGGCCGATGTTCCGCGCTCCATGATGCGCAAGCTGCTCGCCAGCGATCCCTACGACCCGAACGGATATGTCGCCTCCTTCAAGGACGACCGCATCACCAAGATGGTGCGCGCCTTCAACTTCGGTCCCGATGGCAAGGCTGCCCAGCCCATGTCGGTCCTGTCCGCCGCCACCATGGCGAAATATGCAACCGATTACAGGGCGCAGGTTACGATGCTGATGAAGGACGGCCCCGCGAAGGACCGCGCCGCCAAGGCTGCCACCGAGGAAGTCGACTATTTCGGCAAGACCATTCCCGGTATCAACTCCCTCGACGATTTCCTGGCCGACAAGCGTCTGACGGATCTCATGCTGAAGGCAAACGGCTTCGATCCGAAGGAGTACGACAAGGATACGCTGAAGAAAATCTTCACGTCCGATCCCGACGACAAGAAGAGCTACCTCAACACCAAGGCGGACGAGCGCTTCAAGGAGATCGTCGGCTCCTTCAACTTCGACAAGGACGGCAACCTGACCCGCGCCAAGATGGGCACGATCCAGGACAAGCAGGCCGAAGCGACGACGCAGCAGCAATATGTGCAGCTGACCCTGGAAACCCAGGAGGGCGAAACCAATGACGGCGTGCGTCTGGCGCTCTACTTCAAGCGCAAGGCGACGGACATTACCTCGCTCTACCAGATCCTCGGCGACAAGGCGCTCTATCAGGTCATCCAGACGACCTACAGCCTGCCGCAGCAGATATCTGCGATGGACGTGGAAAAGCAGGTCGACCTGCTCGGCCGCTTCGTGAAGCTGGAAGACCTGCACGACCCCAAGAAGGTCGACAAGCTCATCAGGCGCTTCACGGCCATGTACGACATCCAGAACAACACCCAGCAGTCGCCGGCGCTGCAGATCCTGACTGGCGGCACCGGTCAGGCGACATCGCTGCTTTGAGCGACGGGGTGAGCCTCCGGGGCCTTTCCGAAACGCGGACATGCTCCGGACGCAGAACCGCGTCTTGAGGGAGACGCCTTAGAGGCTCACCACCTTGTCCGGGTTCATGATGCCGGCAGGGTCGAAGGCCCGCTTGATGCGGCGCATCAGTTCCATTTCGATCGCCGGCCGGATCGACGCCAGCTCGTCGCGCTTCAGCTGGCCGATGCCGTGCTCGGCGGAGATCGAGCCGCCATGGGCCAGCACCAGCCCGTGCACGATATGGTTCATCTCGTGCCAGCGGGTGATGAAGGCTTCCTTGTCGGCTCCAACGGGCTGCGAGATGTTGTAGTGGATGTTGCCGTCGCCCATATGGCCGAAGGCGCAGATGCGCGCGCCGGGCATTGCCGCCATGACGGCCTCTTCGGCTTCCCTCATGAAATGCGGGATCTTCGAAACCGGCACGGAAACGTCGTGCTTGATCGAGCCGCCCTCCGGCTTCTGCGCGTCGGACATGCTCTCACGCATGTGCCAGAGCGCCTTCTGCTGGGCGACGGAGGAGGCGATGGCCGCATCCTGCACGAGGCCCGCTTCGAAACCCTGCTCCAGCACGGCATTCATCATCCGCTCGGCCGTCTCGGCGGAATCGGAGGTGGAAATGTCGATCAGCACATACCAGTCGTGCGGCGTCTCCAGGGGATCGCGCACGCCGTCTATATGGCGCGCGGTGATCTCGACGCCGAAACGCGGCATCAGTTCGAAGCCGGTCAGCGACGTGCCGCAGAGGCTGGAGGCGAGGTTGAAGAAGGAAAGCGCATCCTCGACGGTGGAAAGCCCGGCAAAGGCCACCTGATGGCCGAGCGGCTGCGGAAAGAGCTTCAGCACCGCGCCGGTGATGATGCCGAGCGTGCCTTCGGCGCCGATGAAGAGATCGCGCAGGTCGTATCCCGTATTGTCCTTCTTCAGCCGGCGCAGCCCGTCCCAGATCTCGCCGGTCGGCAGCACGACTTCGAGGCCGAGGCAGAGCTGGCGCATGTTGCCATAGGCCAGAACCGCCGTGCCGCCGGCATTGGTGGAGAGGTTTCCGCCGATGCGGCAGGAGCCTTCCGAGCCGAGCGACAGCGGAAACAGCCGCCCGTGCGCCTCGGCCGCCTTCTGCACGTCGGCAAGGATCGCCCCGCCGTCGGCGACCAGCACGTTGGCGACCGGATCGACGTCGCGGATCCGGTTCATGCGTTCGAGCGAAAGAATGATGTCCGCCTTGCCCTCGCGCGGCGTCTGCCCGCCGACAAGGCCGGTATTGCCGGTCTGCGGCACGATGGCCGTGCCGGTTTCGGTGGCGAGCTTCATGATCGCGGAGACGTCCTCGACCGTTCCGGGCTTGAGGAGGAGAGGGGAGGAGCCGTGGTAGAGGCCGCGGTTTTCGATGAGGTGCGGCGCCAGATCCGCCTCGCTGCGGAGCGCATATTTCTCGCCGACGATGGCGGTGAAACGCTCGATGATCTCAGGCGAAATGCTTGTGCTGCTCATGGAGCCCGCTCCTCTTCCTCACTCGCGCGGTGCCGCTGCGCGCCGCAGCCGGTCGTTGATCGCCTCTCCAAGCCCTTCGTCGGGGATTGGCGCAAAGGCGATCACGGCGGCGCCGCTGGCATCGGCCCTCTTCATGTAGTCGAAAAGATTGGCGGCCGCTTCGGAAAGGTCGCCGCGCGGGCTGAGGTTCAGCGTGATCGCCGCCCGCTCGGCGCCTGCCACCCTGTCCGGGCCGAAGGCAATCAGCGCCTCGCCGGGTTCCAGTGCAGTGGCGTCGAGCCGCACGGCCGCGCCCGGTGCGTAATGCGAGGCGAGCATGCCCGGCGCTTCGATCGCGGCAGCCGCTTTTTTCGAACGCAACAGCCGCCTTCCGGCGACCCGCTCGATTTCCCTGGCCGGCAATCCGCCTGGTCTGAGCATCCGCAACTCGCCGTCTTCGAGCTTGACGATCGTCGATTCCACGCCGACCGTGCTTGCGCCCGCGTCGAGGATGAGCGGTATCTTCGCGCCGAGATCGGCCTCGACATGGGCCGCGCTGGTGGCGCTCACCTTGCCCGACGTATTGGCGCTCGGAGCCGCCAGCGGCCGCCCGAAGGCGCGGATGAGATCGCCGGTAAAACCCTTCGGTATGCGAATGCCGACGCTGTCGAGGCCCGCTGTTGCCAGCGCGTGGATCGATGTTTGGGCCTTCAGCGGCAGGACCAGCGTCAGCGGGCCGGGCCAGAAGGCTTCGGCAAGCGCGCGAGAGACCGGATCGAATTCGGCATAGGTTTCGGCCATGGCGAGATCGGCCATGTGGCAGATCAGCGGATTGAAGCGCGGACGGCCCTTGGTTTCGTAGATGCGGGTGATCGCCGCCGGATTGGTGGCATCGGCGGCAAGTCCGTAGACGGTTTCGGTGGGGATGGCGATCGCAAAGCCCTCGGCAAGTGCCGCGCAGCCGGCCGCAAGCGCTGCCTGCCTGTCCGCCCTGATGTCGATGATGCGTGCCATGTGCTGCCCGGTTATTGCTGCGGCAGTCATTAGGCCTTCCTTGCGGCGCGATCAATCCCGCCTGAAGCGCTTGCGGCCTACAGCTGGCGGATGATCTGGCGCAGCTGCTCGTTGCGGGCGCCGAGCAGCAGGATGTTGCGGATGGCGATCTGCGGATCGTTGGTGCGGAAGAGCAGGCCGTTGCCGCGCACCGAGCGGTCGACCACCATCTTCTCCGGCGTGCTCTCGCCGGGCTTGATCGCCACGGCGAAATACATGCGGGAATTCTGCACCGCGATATTGTCGAAGAAATTGTCGTTGTCGCCGATATCGGAATAGAAGTTGGCGATGTAGAAGGCCCAGGCCACCTCGTCGTAGCGGGCGAATTTGGTGCGCGAGGCCGTGACGTGGCAGTAGCCGAGATGCGGGCTGTCGGCCAGCGTCCGGTGGAAGATCATTTTCGGAAACTGGATCGCGCGGTGGAAGCCGTTGATGTTCTGGTGGGTCTTTTCGCCGGCGGCCTGCAGCTTGCGTGCGGTCTTTGCGGCCACTTCCTCATGGGTGAGGTAGCGGCGCTCTTCCGGAAGCCAGTCTTCGCGCCGCCGGCTGATGCGGCCGGTGCGCAGGAATTCCGAGTGTTTGGTGAGAAGCCGCGGTTCGGCAGGCTTTATCTCTTCCCGCGCGTCGAAATATCGAAGTTTGGCCATGGCGTTCCGCAGTCTCTGCTGTGTGGGTCGCCGGCAAGGATAGGATTTCATGCTTAACGCCCTGTTAAAACGGCAGGAAGAAGCTGCCGGAGCCGGGTTCGCAGCCCCCATGTCGCAAATGCGACAGGGCTTTGCCCGCGGCATTGGATTCGTTTATGTCTGAAGCGCCGCGAAATGTCGCAATTGACGATCATCAAGGCCATGTGGCTGTTTCCGCAAACCGGCCGGGCTTCCTGTCGTCATTTTCGAAGCGGATGTCGCTTTACAACCAAGCGGGCGGCATGCTCGGTGCTTAAATAACGCCATGACCAGCTCTCCGGACGGAGAAGGAAGCGGCCGCGCTTCCGCTGCCGGGCTCCAGCGGGGCGGCAGCCATAGGCACGAGGATAGGCAGATGGATATTCGCAGCAACGTTTTGCGCCAGCTCAAGAGCCGCCGCGAGGGTTTCAGTCTCGAACAGCCCTTCTATATCGACGAGGATTATTTCCGTCTGGACATGGAGATGATCTATTACCGCGACTGGCTGTTCATCGGCCATGATTGCGAATTGCCGAAGCCGGGCGCCTATTTCACCGTCCAGATCGGCGATTATCCCGTCGTCATCGTGCGCGGCCGCGACAATGTCATCCGTGCTTTCCACAACAGCTGTCGCCATCGCGGCTCGCGCGTCTGCACCAAGGAGCACGGCTCTTCCGTGCGCCTCGTCTGCCCCTATCACCAGTGGACCTACGATCTCGACGGCAAGCTCGCCTTCGCCCGCCACATGGGCGACGATTTCGACAAGAGCGGCTTCGGGCTGAAGCCGGTCCATTGCGAAACGGTGGCCGGCTACGTCTTCATCTGCCTCGCCAACGTCGCGCCGGATTTCCAGACGGTGCGCGACAAGATCGAGCCCTATATGGCGCCGCACCATATCGGCGAGGCCAAGATCGCCTTCCAGAGCACCATCATCGAGAAGGGCAACTGGAAGCTCGTCTGGGAAAACAACCGCGAGTGCTACCACTGCGCTGCAAACCATCCTGAACTCTGCCGCACCTATCCGGAAGCCCCGAGCGTCACCGGCACGGACGGCGGCGCCGACGATCCGGAGATCGCCGGCCATTGGGCGCGCTGCGAGGCGGCCGGCCTGCCGAGCAAGTTCCAGATCTCGCCGGACGGGCAGTTCCGCACGGCCCGCATGCCGCTGATCGAGGATGCCGAAAGCTACACCATGTCCGGCAAGCGCGCCGTCAAGCGCCCGCTTTCCGACGACGTCACGATCAGCCATATCGGCACCATGCTGCTCTTCCACTATCCGACGACGTGGAACCATCTGCTCGGCGACCACGCCATCTCCTTCCGCGTGCTGCCGCTCAGCGCCAACGAAACGGCGGTGACGACCAAATGGATCGTCCACAAGGATGCGGTCGAGGGCGTCGATTACAACCTCGACGAACTGACGCATGTCTGGACCGAAACCAACGATCAGGATCGCCGCATTGTCGAGGAAAACGCGTTCGGCATCCGTTCGCCGGCCTATGAGCCCGGCCCCTATTCCGCGGCCCACGAAGGCGGCGTCATGCAGTTTCTCGAATGGTATTCGAATTTCATGATCAACCGTCTGCAGGGCGATCAGGCCAAGCTCTCGGTCGTTGCCTGAGGGCGATCGCCGTCGGTTAATGTCCGGTTCATTTCGCCTCCGGTAGAAGTGGAGCGTGAATGCCGTCTTCGGGTCTTTCGGGAACGTTTTCCCGTCTTGTCCGTTATCCGGCAGGCTTTTTTCGCTCTTGATCGGAGATACGCAATGTTTGGGCTGAGTAAGAAGGTCGCGACTGCGGTTATGGCCGCCGCCGTCGTTGTGACGAGCTTCGTGCCGTCGCAGGCAATCCAGATGCCGGCCGCCCCGCAGGTGGAAAAATCGTCGCCTGTCGAAAACGTCCAATATCGCCGCTACTATCGTCCGGGTTATCGCCCAGGCTACTATCCCGGATACCGTCCGGCCTATCGCCCCGGCTGGTACGGCGGCTATCGCGGCTATTCCTACTACCGGCCGGGCTACCGCCACTATAACGGCTACTGGTATCCGCTGGCGGCCTTCGGTGCCGGTGCCGTCATCGGCGGCGCCATTGCCGCCCAGCCGCGTTATTACGCGCCCGCACCGGCCCCCTCGGGCATCAATCCGAGCCATGTCGCCTGGTGCGAAAACCGCTATCGGTCCTACCGGGCTTACGACAATACGTTCCAGCCCTATAACGGCCCGCGCCAGCAGTGCTATTCGCCCTATTACTGAGGGGCAGGCACCGGTTCGCAAACAACGCCCGGCCGCCGCGCCGGGCGTTTTCGTTTGTGCGGAAAAGGAAATACCCTAGAGAATGTCCACCCGCCGCAACAGCCACCAGGCAAAGAGGATGGAGGCGACGATAAGCCCGACGGCATATTCCGTGCCGTAGTCGCCGACCGCGAAGGGCAGGTTGGCGGTGTTCATGCCGAAGAAACCGGTCACGAGTGTCGGCGGCAGCAGGAAGGCCGTCATGATCGACAGAAGGTAGAGGTGGCGGTTCGTCTCCGAGGAGAGCTTGGAATCGATTTCTTCGTGCAGCAGCCGCGCGCGGTCCTGCAGCGCATAGATATCGTGATCGACCGTTTCCAGCCGGCTCGTCAGCCGCCCGGCAACGTCGTCGAAGCCGAAGGGCATTTCGTCCTCGTCGGAGGCGGCCGCCCGCCGCATCAGCGCCAGCACGGTGCGCAGATGGCGGTGCAGGCGAACGATCGTGCGGCGGACCGGCGCGAGCCTGCGGCGTTCGTCCCGCGGCGCGTTGTCGTAGACGAAGTCCTCGATCAGGTTGAGCTCTTCGGTGAGCTCGATGACGACGGAAATCAGCGTGCGCTGGAATTCGGTCACGAGCAGTTCGAAGAGATCGACGGGCCGGGCGAATTTGCCGGGATTCTTCGCGATCGTCGCGCGTGCCCGCTCCACGCTTCTCAGCGGCTGCAGCCGGGTGGTGATGATGTAGCGGTCGGAGATCGCAAAGTGCAGCCAGCCGAGATTGGCCGTGTCCTGGTCGAACTCGCGCTGGCAATCGACCAGCGTGCCGAAAAGCATCTGTTCGTCGACGGTCAGCGCCGCGTGCGTGTCGCGCGTCGTCAGGGCCGCCTTGGCGTCGTCCATCACGCCGAGCGTGTCGAGCAGGGCGGGCACGCGGGCATCGGCGAGGTTGAGATGCAGCCAGTAGAAACCGTCGTCGGCGGCCAGCTCGGCGGCGGTCGCGCTGTTTTGAAGCCGCACGGCCACCTTGCTTTCCGGCGAGAAGCGGTAGGCCCATACAAGGCCGGGTATGTTGACGGGCAAGGTATCCATTTTGCCGATCCTCTCGCGAAAGCGATCAATCCTACTGAAACATGCCGCGCAAAACCGTGCAGCGGTTTTGCGATAACGCCTCGCGTCAAACAAAACCTGCAGCATGGCGCCGGCCCTGAAAGAGCGCGACACGCTTAGAGATTCTCCATGACGTTTGTTTGCGCAAGAGCACAAGGCAAAAGGCGCGCTCGTCCAAGCTTATCAGCGGAAAGCAAATTGACGTTTACGTAAAAATCAATTAGCTCTTCGAACGGAGGCGCTGGGGCATCGGCTTTGCCGGCTGCCAGCCGAATGCGGAGGAAAATCGGATGTATAAGGCGCCTGTCGAGGAAATCGCGTTCACGCTGAAGCACGTCGCCGGAATGGCGCAGTCAATTGACGGCGGCATCCTGGGCGATCTCGGCGAGGATCTCGTCGATGCCATCCTGGCCGAGGCGGGACGATTTGCCACGGAGCAAATCGCGCCTTTGGCCGAGATCGGCGACCGTCAGGGCGCCCGCCTCTCCGATGGCGAGGTGAGGACGCCGGACGGCTGGCGCGATCTCTACCGCAACTGGGCGGCCGGCGGCTGGAACGGCCTGACGGCGCCGGAACAGTTCGGCGGCCAGGCCCTGCCGCATATGCTGAATGTTGCCGCCCTCGAAATGTGGAATTCCGGTTCCATGGCCTTCGCCCTCTGCCCGACGCTGACCATGGGCGCCGTCGAGGCCGTGAACGTGCATGGCAGCGCCGCGCTGAAGGAAAAATATCTGGCGCGCATGGTCTCGGGCGAATGGACCGGCACCATGAACCTCACCGAACCGCATGCCGGCTCCGATCTCGGCGTCCTGAGGGCGCGCGCCGAGCGCAGCGACGACGGCAGCTACCGCATCTTCGGCCAGAAGATCTTCATCACCTGGGGCGAGCATGATGCGGCCGACAATATCATCCATCTCGTTCTCGCCCGCCTGCCGGATGCCCCTGCCGGCACGCGCGGCATCTCGCTCTTCCTCGTGCCGAAATTCCTCGTCAACGACGACGGTTCGCTCGGCCCCCGCAACGATCTCCACTGCCATTCGCTGGAGCACAAGCTCGGCATCCACGGCTCGCCCACCTGCACCATGATCTACGGCGACGGCAGGTTCGGCGCCGAGAAAGGAGCCGTCGGCTGGCTGATCGGCGAGGAGAACAAGGGGCTCGCCTGCATGTTCACGATGATGAACAATGCCCGCCTTGCCGTCGGCATGCAGGGTGTCGCGATCTGCGAGGCCGCGACGCAGAAGGCGATCGCCTATGCCAGGGAGCGCACGCAGGGCAGGGCGCCCGGCTGGAGCGGTGCCGGCATGAGCCCGATCATCGACCATCCCGACGTTGCCCGCATGCTGCTCACCATGAAGGCGCTGACGCAGGGCTCGCGTGCCATCGCCTATGCCTGCGCCCATGCGATCGACATGGCCCACCGCGCTGCCGATCGCCGCGCGCACTGGCAGGAACGCACCGCCCTGCTGACGCCGATCGCCAAATCCTTCGCCACCGATTCCGGCGTCGAGGTCGCCTCCCTCGGCATCCAGGTCCATGGCGGCATGGGTTTCATCGAGGAAACGGGTGCCGCCCGCTACCTGCGCGATGCCCGCATTGCCCCGATCTACGAGGGCACGAACGGTATCCAGGCGATCGATCTCGTCACCCGCAAGCTGCCTCTGTCGGATGGCGGAGAGGTCAGGGCGTTCATTGCCGAACTGAAGGCGATCGCCGGATCCGTCCGCGGTTCGAACATCGACGGCTTCGGCATGACGGCAGACCGGCTCGAAGCGTCGCTTGCCGACCTGCAGGAGGCGACGGACTGGCTGCTGGCTAGCCTCGCCGAGGGTAAACTGGCGCGGGCCCTGTCCGGCGCCACAGCCTACCAGCGCCTTTTCGGCCTCGCGCTGACCGGCTGCTATCTCGCCAAGGGCGGCCTTGCCGGCACCGCGGACGGGGCGGCAGAGGGCCGCGTCGCGCTTTGCCGCTTTGCCGCCGAAAACCTTCTGTCGGAAACGGCGGCGCTGAAAGACCGCATCGTCAACGGTGCCGAAAGCCTTGCCGCGGCCCGCACGATTCTCGCCTGAAGGAGCTGAACATGAGCGACCCCGTCATCATCGAACGGTCCGCCGATCATCCGGCCGTGCAACTCATCCGCTTCAACCGGCCGGAAAAGAAGAACGCCTTCACCCGCGCCATGTACCGCAGCATGGTCGAGGCGCTCGATGCCGCCAATGCCGATGCCGATATCAGGGCTACGGTCTTTCTCGGCACCGACGGCTGCTTCTCGGCCGGCAACGATATCGGCGACTTCCTCGCCGCAGCCATGGGCGGCAGCATGGGGCAGGAACTGATCGATTTCCTCTATGCTCTCGTCAATGCCGAAAAGCCGCTCGTGTCCGGCGTCGACGGCCTGGCGATCGGCATCGGCACGACGCTGAACCTGCATTGCGACCTGACGATCGCCTCCGGCCGCAGCCAGTTCCGCACCCCCTTCGTCGATCTGGCGCTGGTGCCGGAAGCCGCCTCCAGCCTGATCGCCCCGCGCATCATGGGCCATCAGCGCGCCTTTGCCATGCTCGCCGCCGGCGAGGCATTTTCCGCCGAGGACGCGAGACAGGCCGGCCTGATCTGGAAAGTGGCGGCACCGGCGGAGGTGGAAAGCCAGGCGCTGGCCGCGGCCGCGAAGCTTGCCGCCAAACCGCCGGAAGCCCTGAAAATCGCCCGCGATCTCATTCGCGGCCCCCGCGAGGAGATCATCGCCCGCATCGACGAGGAAGCCCGCCATTTCGCGGCGCGCCTCAAGAGCGGCGAAGCGCGCGCCGCTTTCGAGGCCTTCATGCGCCGCTGAGCCTTTCCAGCGCATCAGCCGCGCGGTTGTGGCCGTCTACTTCTCCAGCGTCGCCACGACCTCGACATGAGAGGTCCACAGGAACTGGTCGATCGGCGTGACCGAGGTGATGCGGTAGCCGCCCTCGACGAGCAGGGCAAGGTCGCGGGCAAGCGTCAGCGGATTGCAGCTGACGGCGACGATCTTCTTCACCGCCGAGCGCGCCAGTTCCTTGCACTGGAATTCGGCGCCCGCACGTGGCGGGTCGAAGACCACGGCGTCATAGACCTTGAGTTCGGATGTCATCAGCGGGCGGCGGAAGAGATCGCGTTTTTCGACGGTGACGGGCTTCAGCCCCTGCGTGTTGCGCGCCGCATGGTCGAGGGCCGCAACCGCCTTGCCGTCGCCTTCGACGGCGTGCACGCGGCCGATACGGGCAAGCTGCAGCGAAAACGTGCCGGCACCGGCGAAGAGATCGGCGATGCGCTTGGCCTTGCCGACATGGGCGAGCACCAGTTCGGCCATCGCCTCTTCGGCAGGCTTCGTCGCCTGTGTGAAGCCGCCGGCAGGCGGTGAGACCTTGACGCCGCCGAATTCGACGAGGGGCTTCGCCGGCTCGATCAGGATTTCGCCGTCGAGCGAGACACGCGCGATGCCGCGAAGGCCAAGAACCACCTCGATCGCCTTGCGCCGCTGCTGGTCGGAAAGCTTGCTTGCGCCCTCGACGGCAAGATCGAGGCCGGTGAGTGTTTCGAGAACCGCGATGCGGAACGCATTGGCGTTGGTCGCGACGGCCGCGCCGACGGCCTTGATCGCCGGCAGCCGGGACATGATCCCCGCCGAGGAGATGGGACATTCCTCGATGGCGACGATATGGTGGCTTTCGGCCTGGTTGAAGCCGATGAGCATGTCCTTCTCGGTCTTGCGCGCGGCAAAGACCACGCGCCGCCGCTCGCCGGGATGGGCCGGGACGATCTCCCTCACCTCTGCCGTCAGCCCCTTGGATTTCAGCGCGTCCATGACGAGCTGCCGCTTGAAGGCGCGGTAGGGGATGTCGGCCATATGCTGCAGCGTGCAGCCGCCGCAGGTGCCGTTGACGCCGTCAGGCCCGAAATGCCGGCAGACCGGCTCCTGGCGGTCGGCGGAGGCAGACGCGATCGACATGACCGTTCCGTGGTTCTTGACACGGGCGATCGCGACCGTCTCGCCGGGTAGCGTGAAGGGCACGTAGACCGGCCCGTCCTTGCCGCTGGCAATGCCGTCGCCCTGTGCGCCGAGCCTGTCGATGGTAATGGTTTCCGTGCTCACGCTTTCGTCCCTGCCAGTAGATATTCCTGATTGCCGTCGCCGCCCGAAATCGGCGAGGGGATGAGGCCGAAACTCTTCCAGCCCATATCCGCCGTGAACCAGCGTTCCAGCTCAGCCGCCACGTCAGGCCCGCAGGCCGGGTCCTTGAGCAGCCCGCCCTTGCCGATCGCCTCGCGTCCCGCCTCGAATTGCGGCTTGACGAGAATGGCGGCGATGGAACCGGGCTGCGCTAGATCGAGAGCCGGGGCCAGCGCCAGTTTCAGCGAGATGAAGGAGACATCCGAGACGACGAAGTCGACGGGCGCACCGATATCCTCGGCCGTCAGGTTGCGGGCGTTCAGCCCCTCGATATTGGTGACGCGGGGATCGGCCGAAATCCGCGGATGCATCTGCCCGTGGCCGACATCGACAGCCGTCACATGCGCGGCACCCCGCTCCAGCAGCACTTCCGTGAAACCGCCGGTCGAGGCACCGACGTCGAGACAGTGCCGTCCCGCCGGGTCGAGCCCGAAATGGTCGAGGGCTGCGACAAGCTTCAGGGCCGCGCGCGAAACATAGTCCTGCGCCGGGTCGTCGATCTCGATTGCCGCATCCGGGCCGAAGAGGGCGCCGGCCTTCGTCACGACCCTGCCGGCGACCTTCACCGTGCCGCGCGAGACGGCATCGCGCGCCCGCGAACGGCTCGCAAAGAGGCCGAGGGTGACGAGAAGCTGGTCGAGGCGCTGGCTGTTGTGATCGGACATCGGCTGTGAATGACGGGCAAAGCCGTCGGTTGCAAGCATTTTGTTGGCATTCCGGATGCGCGGGCACGACCCGGCATTGCCGGGAGCGCAATAATTTAAACTGATCTCTATTGCGGCGCACAAATTTAAACAAATTTAAATCCCTGCCCGCATAGGTTCACCTCGATTGCAGCGGTTCGCTTTTGAATCGCTTCGTGCCATGAAGGCTCCCGCGTCCTCCCCGCCGATCATGTTCCTCATCAAGAAGTCTTGTGGCCGCGCCTGTGCGTGGTCGCCCCTTGTCGCGCCTGATGTCGCCAGGAGAAATTGACCGATGTTCGCCCGAAACATATCCTTGAATGGCAAGCTTGCGGCCACGTTCGCAGCACTCATCCTCATCTTCGTATCCGTTTCCGCTTTCGTCTATTCCAAGGCAAACACGTCGGCGAGCGCTTCGGCCGAGCAGGAAAAATCCGAGCTTCTTGTCAACCAGATCGACGACGCGCTGCAGGCCATGCTCGAGCAGGCCGTCAACCTGCGCGGCTTCATTCTGTTCCGCAGCGACAGCACCTATGGCGACATTTTCGCCAACCGCGAACGCATGCTGAAGGCGATCGCCGCCGCCAAGCAGACCGCCGCCGCCGAGCCTCAGCTGGTCGCGATGATCGACGACATGCAGAAGGCCGCCGACCTCTACTTCCACGAACTCGCCGAGCCGCAGGCCAAGGCCCGCAAGGAAACCGAAACGCCGATCGCAGACGTCGTCAAGATCGGCGTCAACGCCACCAAGGGCCAGCTCGACGGCTTCCGCGCCGCCTCCGCCAAGATCAAGTCGCTGGCGCGCGAGAAGTCCACGGCCCTTGCCGCCGCTCAAGCCGATGCCAACAGCGATCTCAAGACCACGCTTCTGGCCGGCGGCATTGCCGCAGCACTCGCCGCAGCCGCGCTCGCCTGGGCTCTGTCGCGCACCATCGTCCGCCCGATCGTCGGTATGACGGCCGCCATGGACCGTCTGGCCGGCGGCGACCACAATATCGAGGTGCCGGCGACCGGCCGCCAGGACGAAGTCGGCCGCATGGCGCAGTCGGTGCTGGTCTTCAAGGAAGCCGCCATCGAAAAGCAGCAGCTGGCCGGCGAAACCGACCGCATGCGCGGCGAAGCCGAGCGTCAGCGCCAGTTGAGCGACGAGCAGAAGGCCCGTGAAGAGGGCGAGATCCGCTTTGCCGTCGAAGCGCTGGCCGGCGGCCTTGCCGGCCTTGCCAACGGCGATGTCGCCGCCCGCATCAACACGGCCTTCGCGCCGCAATATGACAGCCTGCGCAACGACTTCAACCATGCCGTCGAAAAGCTGCAGGCCGCCCTGCAGTCCGTCGGCCGCAACGCTTCGGCCATCAATGCCGGCGCCGGCGAAATCCGCTCCGCGGCCGACGATCTCGCCCGCCGCACCGAGCAGCAGGCGGCCGCCGTCGAAGAAACGGCAGCCGCTTTGGAAGAAGTCACGACCACGGTTCGCGACTCCGCCAAGCGCGCCGAAGATGTCGGCAACCTCGTCGAGCGCACCCGCCTCGGCGCTGAAAAGTCCGGTGAAGTCGTCCGCCGCGCGGTTTCGGCCATGCAGCAGATCGAAAAGTCTTCGGGCGAGATCTCCAACATCATCGGCGTCATCGACGATATCGCCTTCCAGACCAATCTCCTGGCGCTGAACGCCGGTGTCGAAGCCGCGCGTGCCGGTGAAGCCGGCAAGGGCTTTGCGGTCGTCGCCCAGGAAGTGCGCGAACTGGCCCAGCGCTCGGCCAACGCCGCCAAGGAAATCAAGGCGCTGATCACCACGTCGAGCGAACAGGTCAATGCCGGCGTCGGCCTGGTCGGCGAAACCGGCAAGGCGCTGGAAGCGATCGTCGCCGAGGTTCAGGAAATCAACCGCCATGTCGGCGCGATCGTCACGGCCACCCGCGAACAGTCGATCGGCCTGCAGGAGATCAACACGGCCGTCAACAACATGGACCAGGGCACCCAGCAAAACGCCGCCATGGTCGAAGAACAGACGGCCGCCAGCCACGCGCTCGCCCAGGAGGCGGCCGCCCTCGACGACCTGCTGCGCCAGTTCAAGCTCGGCGCCCAGGCCGCCGCTCCGGCCCCGCGGACCGTTGCCGCAACCCCGGCGTCCCGCCCGGTCGCCTCGCCGGCCCGTGCGCTCGCCAGCAAGGTCAACAAGGCTTTCGGCGGCAAGCAGGCCACCGCTGCCGCAGCCGTGGTCCAGGAAGACTGGACCGAATTCTGAGAGTGATCTCCCGACAGATGAACGGGGAGGGGGCGGCATTCGATGTCGCCCTTTCTTTTTGCAAACTAGCCGGCCGCCGCGCGCAGGCGCTCGATATCCCGCCGTGGCGGCACATGATGCACCCGGACATAATCGCGGCTGAACTGCGAGGGGCTGTCGTAGCCGACGCGGAAACCCGCCTCGGCGGCACTCAGGCCCTCCGTCACCATCAGCCGCCGCGCCTCCTGCAGGCGCAGCTGGGTGCGAAACTGCAAGGGGCTCATCGCCATCACGGTCCTGAAATGTTCGTAGAAGGATGAGGCGCTCATGCCGGCCACCGAGGCCAGGTGTTCGATGGCGAAGGGCTCGCTGAAATTCTTCCGCACGAAATCGATGGCCCGGCCGATCTGGTTGAGCCTGCTCTCGCCATTGGCGATCTGCCGCAGAAGCGCGCTCTGCGGCCCGCGAACGAGCCGGTAGAGAATTTCCCGCTCGATCAAGGGCGCCAGGATCTCCGCATCCTCGGGCGCATCGAGCAGCCGCAGCAGGCGCACGGCGGCATCGAGGAGTTCCGGCGTCGTGGCGCTGACGCCGGCTGCCGCGCTTTCCGGCGGACGACCCTGCGCCGCCGGCAGCATTTCGGCCAATAGGCCGCGCTCGAGCTGCAGCCTGAGACACAGATAGGGCCGGTCGGCGCTCGCCTCCACGACGGCGCCGATGACGGGCAGGTCGACGCCGACGACGAGATAGTGCGCGGCGTCGTAGACATGCGCGATCTCGCCGATGACGGCGCGTTTGCGCCCCTGCGCGACGATGCAGAGCGACGGTTCGTAAAGCGTGTGGATCGGCTCGGTGCGGGCGGAGGATCGTATGATGCCGACACGCGGCAAGGACGTCTCAAAACTGCCGTCCATGCGCGTGTGGCGATCGATCAGGTCTGCGAGTTCGGCAAGCTTTTCCATACGCTCAGCATGACCGACGCTGCGGCAAATGCCAAGCGCTGCGATCCGGTTTCGGACGATCGTGCAAGAAATCCGGAGAAGCTTGCTATCGGTTTGCGCCCCTCAGGCCCAATTTCATGCGCATGGACCGGCGGCATCCGGCTGCGGTCCGGATGCAAGCATGAGGACAGGAACATGAGTGGTATCAAGGACAAGACGGTTCTGATTACGGGTGCCAGCAGCGGCATCGGCGCCGGCACCGCGCGCGAACTGGCCGCCGCGGGCGCCAGGCTGATGATCGGCGCGCGCCGCACCGACCGGCTGGAAGCGCTGGCAAGGGAGATCCGCGAAAGCGGCGGCACGGTCGAGTTCCGCGCGCTCGACGTCACCGACCGGGCCGATGCGGAGGCCTTCGCCAGGGCGGCGGTGGACGCTTTCGGTCGCATCGACGTGCTCGTCAACAATGCCGGCATCATGCCGCTGTCGCTGATGGCCTCGCTCAAGGTCGAGGAATGGGACCGGATGATCGACGTCAACATCAAGGGCGTGCTCTACGGCATCGCCGCCGTATTGCCGATCATGAACGCGCAGGAGCGCGGCCAGATCATCAACATCTCCTCGATCGGCGGCCTGTCCGTCGTGCCGACGGCAGCCGTCTATTGTGCTACGAAATATGCGGTGCGCGCGATCTCCGACGGCCTTCGGCAGGAAAACAGGAAACTGCGCGTGACCTGCATCTATCCCGGCGTCGTCGAATCCGAACTGGCCGAGACGATCACCGAGCCCTTCGCGGCCGAGGCGATGGTGGCTTTTCGTGAGATCGCCCTGAAGCCGGACGCCATCGCCAGAGCGATCCGTTTCGCCATCGAGCAGCCCGAGGATGTCGACGTCAACGACATTACCGTGCGACCGACCTTGAGCGTGGGGATGTGACCGTGGCGATCCGCACAGCCCTTGCGGGAGCGGTCCTTTCGCTGGCCGCCTCCACGCCGGCTTTGCCAGAGGAGCAAAAAATGCAGAACCACCCCTATCTCGGCATGTGGATCACCGGCGACGGACATGTCCGCCAGGAATTGCTGCCGAACGGCCGTTACGACGAGGCGCGCGGCACGCGAAAGAGCGCCTATCAGGGGCGCTACGAAGTGACCGGCGACCATATCGAATATTGGGACGATACCGGCTTTTCCGCCGACGGCGATTTCGTCGGCGACGTGCTGCATCACGGCGGCATGGTCTTCTACCGCGACGGCAGGAAGCCGGAATAACAAAACCGGTCGGCCTGTTGCCTTAGCCGGCCACGCCGACCGCCACACCACGGCCGAGCGCGTTGAAGACGGTCGAGACGATGCCGGCGCGGTCGAGCCCGGCATGGGCGATCATCGCCTCCGGTTTTGCCTGCTCCATCCAGATGTCGGGCATCACGAGCGAGCGCACCTTCAGCCCGCGGTCGAGCAGCCCGTCCATCGCCATGAACTGCATCACCTGGCTGCCGAAGCCACCGACCGAGCCTTCTTCCACCGTGATGAGAATCTCGTGGTGGCGGGCAAGCTGGCGGATGAGGGCATGGTCGAGCGGCTTTGCGAAACGCGCATCGGCAACCGTCGTCGAAAGGCCGGCCGCATCGAGGTCCTCGGCGGCGAGAAGACAGTCGGCAAGCCGCGTGCCGAAGGAGAGAAGCGCGACCTTCGTGCCTTCCTTGACGATGCGCCCCTTGCCGATCTCGAGGATCTGGCCCCGTTCCGGCATGTCGACGCCCACACCTTCGCCGCGCGGATAGCGGAACGAGATCGGGCCGGCATCATAGGCGACGGCGGTGCGCACCATATGCTTCAGCTCCGCCTCATCTGCTGCCGCCATGACGACGAAGCCGGGCAGGGTGGAAAGGAAAGCCGTGTCGAAGGAACCGGCATGGGTCGGGCCGTCGGCGCCGACGAAACCGGCGCGGTCGATCGGGAAACGCACCGGCAGGCCCTGGATCGCCACGTCATGCACCACCTGGTCGTAGGCGCGCTGCAGGAAGGTGGAATAGAGTGCGGTGAACGGCTTGAAACCTTCGGCGGCAAGGCCGGCGGCGAAGGTCACGGCATGCTGTTCGGCAATGCCGACGTCGAAGGTGCGGGACGGGAAGATCCCGGCGAACTTGTCGAGGCCGGTGCCGCTCGGCATGGCCGCCGTGATGCCGACGATGCGGTCGTCGAGAGTGGCTTCCTGGATCAGCGACTCGGCAAAGACATTGGTGTAGCTCGGCGCGTTCGGCTTCACCTTCGCCTGCGCGCCGGTGATGACGTCGAACTTGTTGACGCCGTGATACTTGTCGGCTGCGGCTTCGGCCGGCGGATAGCCCTTGCCCTTCTGCGTCACGACATGGATCAGCACCGGGCCGTTGGCATTGTCGCGCACGTTGCGCAGCACCGGCAGAAGGTGGTCGAAGGAATGACCGTCGATCGGCCCGATATGGTAGAAGCCCATTTCCTCGAACATCGTGCCGCCCGTCACGTAGCCGCGCGCATGTTCGACGGCGCGGGTAATGGCGCGGTCGACATTCTTGCCGAGATAGGCCGTCAGTTTCTTGCCGAAATCGCGGAAGCCCATATAGGTGCGCCCGGAGGCGAGGCGGGCGAGATAGGCGCTCATCGCCCCCGTCGGCGGGGCGATCGACATGTCGTTGTCGTTAAGGATGACGATGAGGCGGGCATCGAGCGCGCCGGCATTGTTGAGCGCCTCGTAAGCCATGCCGGCCGAGAGCGCGCCGTCGCCGATGACGGCGATCACGCGCCGATCCGTCCTGTCGATATCGGCGGCGACCGCCATGCCGAGGCCGGCGGAAATCGAGGTCGAGGAATGCGCCGCACCGAAGGGGTCGTATTCGCTTTCGGCCCGGCGGGTGAAGCCGGAGAGGCCGTTTTCCTGGCGCAGCGTGCGAATGCGGTCGCGCCGCCCGGTCAGGATCTTGTGCGGATAACATTGATGGCCGACATCGAAGATCAGCCGGTCGTCAGGCGTGTTGAAGACGCTGTGAATGGCGATCGTCAGTTCCACCACGCCGAGGCCGGCGCCGAGATGCCCGCCGGTGCGGGAAACGGCATCGATCATTTCGTCCCTGACCTCGCGTGCAAGCTGCGGCAGTTCGCGATCCTCGAGCTTGCGCAGGTCGGCCGGATAGTTGACCTGATCGAGCAGCGGGGTCTTCGGGGATTGTGTCACGGGCGGGCGCTCTTCTTTGACTGATCGGCTTTGCTTTATTCGATTGAATTGCGGCAAAACAACTACTTTTGCATAACCGCAAGATTTTCACCTTAGTGCACTTCAGCCCTCCGGCAAAGGCACGAATTCCTCTTCGTCGCCGGGAACGATATCGAAGCGGCCGGTGCGCCATTCCTCCTTGGCCTTCTCGATGCGCTCCTTTGAGGAGGAAACGAAATTCCACCATATGTAGCGCCTGGAATTGAGCGCAGCACCCCCGAACAGCATCAGGTGACAGCCTTGCGCGCCGGCTTCCAGCGTGATCGAGTCCCCCGGCCGGAAGACGAGAAGCTGGTCTGCCGCAAACCTGTCGCCGGCAATGACGACCTCGCCCGAGAGCACATAGATCGCGCGCTCTTCGTGGGCAGCACCGAAGGGAAATTTCGAGCCCGGCTGCAGGGCGATATCGGCATAGAGCGTATCGGTGAAGACCTTGACTGGCGAGCTCAGCCCCTCGAACGAGCCGATGACGACGCGGCCGGCAACGCCGCCCTCGTCGATGACCGGCATGTCGCTCTTTTCGGTATGGGCGAAGGACGGGTCGATCTCCTCCTTGTCGTCGGGCAGCGCCAGCCATGTCTGCAGCCCGGACATGGACAGCGGATGGCCTCGCAGGTTGTCCGGCGTGCGCTCCGAATGCACGATGCCGCGGCCGGCCGTCATCAGGTTGATGTCGCCGGGGCGGATGACCTTTTCGGTGCCGAGACTGTCACGATGGCGGATTTCGCCGTCGAAGAGATAGGTGACGGTCGAAAGCCCGATATGCGGATGCGGCTTCACGTCCAGCGCCTCGTCCGGCTTCAGGATCGCCGGCCCCATGCGGTCGAAGAAGATGAACGGCCCGACAAGCCGGCGCTGGCGCGTCGGCAGGGCGCGACGCACCTGGAACCCGCCGATATCGCTGCTGCGCGGAATGATCAGGTTCTCGATCGCATCGCAGGCTAAGGCGTCGCCGGGCAGGGGATCTTTACCGGGGAAGAAGGACATGACGGGTCTCCGTTCGGACGGCGCACCTTAGCCGGAACAGCGACGGAGGCAAGCTCCACCACAAGACCCGGTATGCGGACCGCTCAATCTGTTCTTTCCCATAAATGACTCCTTCACCAAAGTACACTTTTACGATGTATGAAAGCGAAAAATCCTTGCTTGTGGTTGAGGTAACTGCAACCAAAAGAGGCATTTGATGGCCATGAATATGCACGACATATTGGATACTACGGATTTAAAATGAGAAATAAGCGACTGCTGGCTGCCGGCCTGATTGCGGCCCTGACCGTTCTTTCATCCTGCGCGGCAAATCCCAATTCGCTGAAAATGAGCGAGAGCGCCAAGGCCGCCGGCAAGCGGGCGCAATCCATGGTTCAGGAGAAAGGCGCGGCAGCCGTGGTGCGTGTCTCTTGGGACGGCGTATATTGCGCGCGCGGACGCGTTCGCCTCCAGAAGGTCGTCGATGGCAGGATCGATCCGGGACCCTTCGTCGAGATAGGACAGCCTACCGGCGTTTATGGCAATGCGGCATTGAAGGACTTCGCCAAGCTTTCGCTTCAGATGATGACGTTCAACCTGCCTGCGGTTGCCAAGGCCGCTGCCGTTGAGGACATCCGCACGTCGTTCCGGGCAATCGAATCCGGTCGCTATATCATCACCATGGTCTATTGCGACAACGGCAACAACAACGCGGCGATGGGGTCCGCCAATCTCGGATGGATGGGCGAGAACGGGGACAAGCCCCAGATCCCATTGCTCGGAGACAACTCCATCGTGATCGGCCAGGGTGAAATCGTCGATGCTGGTATCGTCGATATCGTGTCCACGGGTTCGACAGGGTTCCTTTTCGGCCGCGATACGGCCCGCCTTGCCGGATCCGAAGCACCGCAGCCCATGCGGGAGGCGATGAAGCTCAATCTGCCGGAAGTCTATGCCCGCACGACCTACACCAGGTTTTCGGCCTACAGTGGCCTCCTCCTTCCGGAAAGTCCGCAGCCCAAGGAAAAATAGGATCATGCCATCGCCAAGGGCTCCGCTCCCGGCATGACCGGAAGGGCGGCCCGCGTCGTCGTCGGCCTGAAATAGCCTTGGCGCTGCTTCCGGTGGCTGGAATCAGCGTCTCCCGAGATGTCGCAAGAGGGCTCGTCAGATCGCGGTAAAGCCGTTGTCGACGAACAGATGCGCACCGTTGACGAAGCTCGATTCGTCGCTGGCAAGATAGAGTGCGGCACGGGCGACATCCTCCGGCTCGCCGATCCGCCCCTGCTGGGCGGCAATCGCCGCATCGGAAACATCGACGCCATGCGCCTGCAGCTCCTTCACTTCCCGCAGGCCGTGCGGCGTGCGGATGAAGCCGGGGCAGACGGCATTGCAGCGGATGTTGCGGTCGCGGAATTCCACCGCGATGGCGCGCGCGAACATATGCACCGCGCCCTTGGTCGTATCGTAGAGCACCTCCATCGGCGTGGCGGCGACCGCCGAGATCGAGGACGTGCAGACAATCGATCCGCCGCCGGCCTCGATCATCCTCGGCAGCACGGCCTTGGTCATCAGGAACATGGAGCGCACGTTGACGGCGTGCAGCCAGTCCCATTCCTGCAGCGTGGTTTCCAGGAACGGCTTGATGACGATCGTGCCGGCATGGTTGAACAGGACGGTGACAGGGCCGAAACGCTGTTCGACATCGGTGACGGCGGCATTGACGGCCGCCTCTTGCGAAACGTCGGCCGTCCAGAAATCGGCCTCGCCGCCGGCGTCGCGGATCTGCCTGACGGTTTCGGCGGCTGCCTCGCCGTTGCGGTCGATGATCGCAACCCGCGCGCCTTCGGCCGCAAAGAGCCTGGAGGCGGCCCCTCCCATGCCGGTCGCGCCGCCCGAGATAATGGCGACCTTGTCCTTCAATCTGTCCGTCATCGCTCAGTCCCCCTTTTTCTTGAAAGGGGATCATAGATCGGTCGGAAGTGGGTCGCCAAGCGGCTTGGGGAGAGTTTCGCCGTTCGTCAGGCGCCGTCGAGCGGTTCCACGCCCTGCGGCTTGCCGGCGCGGTCGAGACGGATCTTCTCGATGCGGTTCTCGGCGGCCGAAAGCAGCGTCTCGCAATGCTTCTTCAGCGCTTCGCCGCGCTCGTAGATCTCGATGGATTCGTCCAGCGCCACGTCGCCGCGTTCGAGGCGCGCAACGATGCTTTCGAGTTCGGCAACCGCCTTTTCGAAGGAGAGGCCGGAAACCTCCGGCTTGGCGCTGTCAGTCATTCTCAACCCTTCATCATTCTGAGGATATGCATGCCCGCCGACTCGGCGAGTCCCTCCAGATCATAACCGCCTTCGAGCAGGCTGACGACCCGGTTATTGGCGCTGCGGTCGGCAACCTCCAGAAGCCGCCCCGTCGCCCAGTCGAAATCCTCGCCCGTCAGGTTGATCTGCGCCAGCGGATCGCGGTGATGCGCGTCGAAGCCGGCCGAGATGATGATGAGGTCCGGGCGGAAGTCGTTCAGCGCCGGCAGCACGCGCGATTTGAACGCCTCGCGGAAATGGTCGCTGCCGACATTGGGCGACAGCGGCGCATTGACGATCGTGCCATGCGCGCCGTTTTCGTCCTTGGCGCCCGTACCGGGATAGAGCGGCATCTGGTGGGTGGAGCAGAACAGCACTGAGGGATCGTCCCAGAAAATATCCTGCGTGCCGTTGCCGTGATGCACGTCCCAGTCGACGATGGCGACACGTTCCGCGCCGTGCGCCTTCTGCGCATGGCGGGCGGCAATCGCCGCATTGTTGAAGAAGCAGAAGCCCATGGCCGCCATCTTTTCGGCATGGTGCCCCGGCGGGCGGGCCGCGACGAAGACATTGTCGGCCTTGCCGCGGAACACGTCGTCGATGGCCGCCATCGCCCCGCCAATGCCGGTCAGCGCCGCCTGCAGGCTCTTCTGGCTGGCATAGGTATCGGCTTCGAGCTGGTTGATCCGGTCTTCCTCTTCCGGGATCTGCCGCATGACGGCGATCAGGTGCTCCTCCGGATGGGCAAGCAGCACCGCGTCTTCATTGGCCTGCGGCGCCTGCCTGCGGTCCAGCCGCCCGAAATTCGGATGCTCCAGCGCCACATTCAGCGCACGGATACGGTCGGAGCGTTCGGGATGGCCCGATGGGGTCACGTGCTCGAGAAAGATCGGATGTTCGTAAAGACGGGTGCTCATGCCGGCACTCTATCGATCGTATATGTCATGATCCACACGAGATGGGGCGCTGTGCGTTGATTTCAACAAGCCGCGTCGTCGCGGTTAACGGCCCGCCACCCGCCGTTTACGCTATTTTAATTGTTTCGTTTACTTCGCCGGACCCCCTCGCTAGGCTTACCGGGAAAACCTGCAAGGCAGACCAGTAAATGAGTAAGACGAACCGCCCGGATGTGGTGGACATACGAGTACCGTTTCGTGATGTGGACATGAACGGCCAGATGTTTCTGGCCTCCTATATTTCCTATGCCGAATCCGCACTCGCGGGCTTCTGGTCGTTGAGACCGGACGTGGAGGACGAGCCTGCCTATACTGCCGCCAAGGTTTCCTGCATCCTTCACCGGCCGCTGCACTACCATGAGGCCGTGACGTTCACCGCCGCCGTCGACAAGATCGGCGTGCGCTCCATCGGCTTCCTCATCGCCGCCGAGATCGACGACGAACGGGCCGCCGAGGTCGAAATCACCTGGCAGGCACGCAGCCGCGACGACGGCTCGCCGGCCGCGCTCCCCGAAGAGACGCGCGACTGGCTCTACGGTTTTCTGGATTAGCGCCTTCCCGATCAGCGGGAAGGATCAGGCGCGGATCGGCAGCAGCGGATATCCGGCCATGACGGCGCGGCCCACGAGCGCTGCGACAAAAGCCTTGACGACGTCGCCGGGAATGAAGGCCATGCTGCCGACGAATGCCTGCTTCAGGGTCGTATCGGTGGCGAAGGCGAGATAGGCGATGCCGAAAGCGTAGAGCACGACGATACCGCCGATCATCGCGGCCAGGAAGAAGCTGACCGTCTGCACGAGGCCGGACTGCTCTGCACGGACAAGCCGTTCGCTGAGAAAGCCCGTGACGAAAGCGGCAAAGGCCCAGCCGTACAGGAAGCCTGATGTCGGAGCCACGAAAGCGGCAAAGCCGCCGCGACCGCCCGAAAGCACCGGCAGGCCGACTGCGACAAGCACCAGCACGATCAGCACGGCAACCACGCTGCGCCTCGCGCCGAGCACGACGCCTGCCATCATCACGCCGAGCGATTGGGCCGTGATCGGCACCGGGATAAAGCCGAGATAGATCGGCGGCAGCAGGCCGAGAGCCACGATAATAGCGGCGAAAAGGGCGGCAAGAACGAGGTCGCGCGTGCTCATCGTCATCTCCAGTTCATGAATCGTTAACTGACATGCCGCCGAATGCCGCGCGCGTCAATCGCAGCCGCGATGTTATCCGCATCCCTGAGCGTCAGAATGATGAGCGGGATAAGGATCGTCGTCGCCCGCACCTTCAGCCCGCGTGCCGCATGCGCCTCGCCGATCGCGTGGTAGCGGGCCACGATGTCTGGCACGAACCGCAGGACGAGGCCGACGGCGAGCCCTATGTCGTCGGCTCTCACCCAGCCCGTCCGCTCCAGCGGGCGGGCAAGTGCTGCTATCTCGTCCATGAACTGGGTGATCGTCGTCGTGGCCGTGACCGCGGCGGCAAACAGCATCAGGGCCGTCAGCCGCAGAAGCGTCGCCAGCGCCTCGTGCCAGGGGTTGACGATGAGGGTGAAGAGAGCCACGACCGCAATCGTCAGGAAGATGGGCCGCAACCGGGCGGCCGATTGCCTCAACGACAGGCCGACGCTGCCGTAGATCAGCGCCGTCAGCAGCGTGACGGCGGCAAGCAGGGAAAGATTGCCGCCGATGAAAAGCAGGAAGCCGAGCAGGAACAGCGAGACGATCTTGACCCGAGGCGAAAGCCGGTGCAGCGCGCTGTTGCCTTCGACATAGAACGATTGCATCAGGCAGCAAGCTCCCTGTAGCGTGCGATCGCTTCGGCCGCCGGCGCATCGGCTGCCAGCTTGCCGTCGTGGAACAGCAGCACCCGCTCGAAGCCGGAAATCAGCTCGAGATCGTGGGTGATGACGACGACGTTTTCTTCCAGCCCCTCGATCGTCTTCTGCACCAGCACGCGGTTTCTAAGATCGAGCTGGTTGGTCGGCTCGTCGAGGATCAGTATATCGGGGCCGGTCGCCAGCACCGAGCAGAGGGCGGCGATCTGCAGCTCGCCGCCGGAAAGCTCGTGCGCGCGGCGATCGGCCAGTGCCTCGGCATTGAAGCGGGAAAGCACGCGCTCGACTTGGCGCTCGATCTCCGCCTTGCTGAGGCCGCGGCCTTTCAGCCCGAAAGCGATATCGTCCCTGACGATCGGCAGGATGATCTGGTTCTGCGGCGACTGGAAGATGAAGCCGACATCGGCAAGCGCCGCCTTCGCCTCGCGCGTATCCTTTCCGTTGACGAGGACCTTGCCGGTCGTGGGTTTCATCAGCCCGTTGATCATCCGCGCGAAGGTCGTCTTGCCCGAACCGTTGAGGCCGATGATGCCGAGGCGGTGTTCGGTGAGAGACAATGTCAGCGGCTCGACCGCGACCCTTGCTCCGAAACTGGCGCCTGCGCTCTCGAAACGAATATCCAATGATGCTCCCCTTGTTGGAGCCCTGCTTCTATAAGGCCGTGACGATGCGATAAAGGATCAAAATCGGCGCGTCGCAAATATGCTATCGGGTGGCTAGGAAGATTTTCCGCGCTATGATGGCGCCATGACGAATCTTCTTTCCAATTCCGATGCCCGCCGCGTCTTTCTTGCCAAGCAGGGGCTGAGCGCCCCGCCGAACCGCGCATTGACCAAGGCCGGCCTGCTGGACCTCATCCACGATCTCGGCTTCGTACAGGTGGACAGTATCCAGACCGTCGAGCGCGCCCACCATCAGATCCTCTTTTCCCGCAACCAGACCTACCGGCGCGAACACCTGACCGCGCTTCTGGAAAAGGACGGCGCGCTCTTCGAACACTGGACGCATGATGCCTCCATCCTGCCGAGCGCCTTCTTCAAATACTGGAAGCACAAGTTCCGCGCCGAGGAACTGGCGATCGTCGAGCGCTGGCGCAAATGGCGCGGCGAGGGTTTCGAAGCCTCCTTCGAGGAGACCTACGACCGGGTGGTGAAGGACGGGGCGATCCTTGCCCGCGACATGAAGGCGGACGGCCATGTCTCCGGCGGCTGGTGGAACTGGCACCCGAACAAGACGGCGCTCGAATATTTCTGGCGCACCGGCAAATTCGCCATTGCCGGCCGCTCCAATTTCCAGAAGATCTACGATCTTGCCGAGCGCGTCATTCCCGCCGAATTCCACGAGCCGGAGGTCAGCCGCGAGGAATTCGTCGACTGGGCCTGTCGCAGCGCGCTTTCCCGCCTCGGCTTTGCCACCCACGGCGAAATCGCCGCCTTCTGGGATCTGCTGTCGCCGGACGAGGCCAAGGCCTGGGTGGCCGGGCACCGCGACGCACTGGTCGAAGTGCTGATCGAGCCGGCGCTCGGCGGCAAGCCGCGCGCCTCATGGGCCTTTGCCGATTTCCTCGGCACGCTCGATGCCTATCCGGAAGCCCCGGCCCGAATCCGGGTGCTCAGCCCGTTTGACCCGATGATCCGCGACCGAAACCGGACAGAAAGACTGTTCGGCTTTTTCTATCGCATCGAGATCTTCGTGCCGGAACCGAAGCGCGAATATGGCTATTACGTTTTCCCGCTCCTGGAAGGCGACAGGCTGATCGGCCGCATCGACATGAAGGCCGACCGCAGGAAGGGCACGCTCGACGTGAAGCGCCTGTGGCTGGAGCCGCGCGTCAGGCCATCGGCCGGACGGCTGGAAAAGCTGGAAGCCGAGCTGGAGCGTCTGGCCCGTTTCGCCGGCGTGGAAAAGGTCGTCTATCTCGACGGCTGGAAGGGATAGGCCTTCGCCCCACCGGTGTTCAGACCGGGGAGAAGGTGCAGCAGCCGGATAAGGGGGCGGCAAACGCCAAGGGCGAATTATGGCGAGGGCAGCACGAGAGACCCCCTCATCCGACCCTTCGGGCCGCCTTCTCCCCGCGCGGGAGAAGGTGCCGATCAGCAGATCTCGGTCTTGGAAATCTTGATGCCGAAGCCTTCCAGGCCGACATAATGGCGCTCGCGGCTGGTCAGAAGCTTGATCGAGCCGACGCCGAGGTCCTTCAGGATCTGCGCGCCGAGGCCGATTTCCAGCCATTCGCTGTCGCGTGTCTGCGCTTCGGCATGAGCTTCGCGGCCCTGGTTGCGCGCCTTGCGGCCATTGTCGTAATGGCCGACGCCGACGGAACCTTCGCGCAGGTAGACAATGATGCCGCGACCCGCTTCGGCGATCTTCTGCATGTAGAAATCGACCGGCTTGCGCTTGCCGAACAGGTCGTCGGCCACGTTTTCCGGATGCAGGCGCACCGGGATATCGACGCCGTCGCGGATATCGCCGAAAACGACGGCCAGATGCTGCATCGGATCCCAGGGCAGGGAATAGGTATGCGCCTTGGCCTTGCCGAACGGCGTTTCGATATCGAAGCTCGAGCCGAGCTCGATCAGCGTTTCCTTGCGCTGGCGATAGGCGATGAGATCGGCGACCGAGACGAGCTTCAGCCCGTGCTGTTCGGCAAAATCCACAACCTGCTGGCCACGCGTCACCGTGCCGTCGTCATTGACGAGTTCGCAGATGACGCCGATCGGCGGCAGGCCGGCAAGCTTGCAGAGATCGACCGCCGCTTCCGTATGGCCCGAGCGCATCAGCACGCCGCCTTCGCGCGAAACGAGCGGGAAGATATGGCCGGGGCGGACGAAATCGGCTGCGCCGACATTCGGATTGGCAAGGTTGCGCACCGTCAGCGTGCGGTCGTCGGCGGAAATGCCCGTTGTCGTGCCGTGCTTGAAATCGACCGAAACCGTAAAGGCGGTGGTATGCGCGGAATCGTTTTCCGCCACCATGGCGTTGAGGTTCAGGCGCTTGGCCTCCTCCTTCGGCATCGGCGCGCAGACGATGCCGGACGTATGGCGCACGATGAAGGCCATCTTTTCCGGCGTCGCATGCACGGCGGCAACGATCAGGTCGCCCTCGTTTTCACGGTCGTTGTCGTCCATGACGACGACGATCTCGCCGGCTTCGAAAGCCCTGATAGCATCGACAACGCGTTTCTGATCGTAAGGCATGGGACTGGTCCTATTTCAGCCGGCCGGTCTGGCCGCGGTCGCGAAGATAATGGTCGGCAATGGCGCAGGCGACCATCGCCTCGCCGATCGGCACCGCGCGGATGCCGACGCAGGGGTCGTGACGGCCCTTGGTGCGGATATCGACATTCTTGCCGTCCGCATCGATCGACTGCCGTTCGGTGAGAATGGAGGAGGTCGGCTTGACGGCGAAGCGGGCGACGACCGGCTGGCCGGTCGAGATGCCGCCGAGGATGCCGCCGGCATTGTTGGACAGGAAGATCGGCTTGCCGTCATTGCCCATGCGCATCTCGTCGGCATTGTCCTCGCCGCTCGTCTCGGCCGCCGCAAAGCCGTTGCCGATCTCGACACCCTTGACGGCGTTGATCGACATCAGGAGCGAGGCGATATCCTGGTCGAGCTTGCCGTAGATCGGCGCGCCGAGGCCGGCCGGTACACCTTCGGCGATCACTTCGATGACGGCGCCGATGGAGGAGCCGGCCTTGCGGATGCCGTCGAGATAGTCTTCCCAGACCGGCACGATCTCGGCATCGGGCGCGAAGAAGGGATTCTGCCCGACCTGATCCCAGTCCCAGTTGGCGCGGTTGATCTTGTGTTTGCCGATCTGCACCAGCGCGCCGCGGATGGTAACGCCGGGCACGACGAGCCGGGCGATGCCGCCGGCGGCGACCCTTGCTGCCGTCTCGCGGGCGGACGAACGGCCGCCGCCGCGATAGTCGCGGATGCCGTATTTCGTGTCGTAGGTATAGTCGGCATGGCCGGGGCGGTATTGCCGGGCGATCTCGCCATAGTCCTTGGAGCGCTGGTCGGTATTCTCGATCAGCATGGAAATCGGCGTGCCGGTCGAAATCATCGTCTCGCCGTCGGCATCCATCATCACGCCGGAGAGAACCTTGACCAGATCGTCCTCGCGTCGCTGGGTGACGAAGCGGCTCTGGCCGGGCTTGCGCTTGTCGAGCCAGACCTGCAGGTCCTCGAGCTTGAAGCGCAGCCCCGGAGGGCAGCCGTCGACGACGGCGCCGAGCGCCGGCCCGTGGCTTTCGCCCCAGGTGGTTACACGGAAGAGATGACCGAATGTATTGTGCGACATGTGTTCCCGCCGGATGCGCGAAACCAGTCGTCACCGGCCGCGCCACTACGTAAAAAGGCGCGACACTCATAGGCCAAAAAGCCGTTCAGGCAAAAGCCTTTCTTTGCGCCTGAAGGCGCGATCGGGGAAATGGTATTTCCGGCCTCTGCCGGGGATGGCCTCGCACGTTCCGGCGTCAGGACGCCAGCAGCCAGGCCGTGCCGCGCGCCTCGATGGAAAAATCGTCGAAGGAGAGGGGGCGTGCGAAGGCGTAGCCCTGCAGCAGATCGCAGCCGAGATCGCGCAGCAGTTCGGCATGGTCAAGCGTCTCGACGCCCTCGGCCACGGTTTCGACGCCGAGCGAACGGGCAATGTCGATGATGGAGCTGACGAGCGCGCGCTCCTGCGAGGAGGCGACGATCGGCTGCACGAGCTGCCGGTCGATCTTCAGGCGCTTCGGCTTGAGCTTCAGCAGCGAGACGATCGACGTATGGCCCGTGCCGAAATCGTCGATCTCGATATCGATGCCGAGCGCCTTGATCCGTTCGAGGTTCTGCGAAACGACGTCCTCGCTCTCGTCGAGGAAGATGGATTCCACCAGCTCGAAGGAGATTTCGCCGGGGCCGATCTGCAGGTCGCCAAGCGATTCCAGCAGGCTGCCGTCATGCAGGCGCCGGGCCGAAACGTTGACGGAGATTTTCGGCACATGGATGCCCTGCGCGGCCCAGCGCATCTTGTCGCGCAGCGCCGTCTCCAGCACGATGCGGTCGAGCGTCTGCACGACGTTGATCTCGTCGGCGATGCGCAGGAATTTGTCGGGCGTCAGCAGGCCCCTGGAGGGATGGCGCCAGCGCACCAGCGCCTCGACGCCGGTCAGCTTCATCGAGCGGGCGCAGAACTGCGGCTGGTACCAGGCCGTGAACTCGCCATTGTCGATGCCGGCGAGGATCTCGTCGGCCGTGCGCTTGTTGTTGATGATATCGGCCTGCAGATTGTGATTGAAGAATTCGAAGCGGTTGCGGCCGAGGCTCTTGGCGCGGTAGAGCGCGATATCGGCGTTGATCAGCACCTTGCGGGCGTCGACATGGATGCCGTTTGCCAGCGCAATGCCGATCGACACGCCGCAGCGGCAGGCAAAGCCCTGGAAATCGATCGGCTGGCGCATTTCCTCGATGATGCGGCCGGCAAGCTCCGCCATGTCCCCGTCGCCCGCGTCGAAGGAGAGGATGACGAATTCGTCGCCGCCGATGCGGGCGACGACGTCGCTGTCGCGCAGGTTCCTGGAAAGCACGCGCGACGCATGCACCAGCATCGCGTCGCCGGCGGCGTGGCCCAGCGTGTCGTTGATTTCCTTGAATCGGTCGAGATCGATATGCAGGATCGCGAATTTCTGCCGCTCGCTGCGGCCGGCGTCGGTGAGGGTTTCCAGCGCGATATCGAGCTTGCGGCGGTTGGCGAGCGAAGTCAGCGGGTCGTGCAGCGAATTGTGCTCGATCCTGTTCTTGGCGAGTTCAAGTTCGATATTTTTCGCGATCGCCTCGTCCTTGGCGGCCTTGAGGCGCAGCGTCATCAGGGCGTCCTCGGTGGAATCGAAGGCGATGCCGATGATCTTCATCTCGCCGGTCGGCGTACGGTGCACCTTGCCGACCGAACGCACATAGCGCACGCCGCCGTTTTCGTCGGGTACGCGGCAGACCAGCGTATGCGTATCCCCGACCTGCTTGAAATGCCGTGCGCTTTCGAGCGCCAGCCCGCGGTCGTCGGGGTGGATGCGGGAGAGCCAGGTCTCTTCGGTGACGAAGGCATTGCTCTGCTTCAATCCGTAGAGTTCGTGCATGCGCTCGTCCCAGATCGAGCCGGCCTTGCCGAGAACGGCTTCCCAGATGCCGCATTGATAGGAATCGAGCGCCAGGTCGAGCTTGCCGGAAAGCTCGGAAAGCTCCGCCTCGCGGCTTGACAGTTCCTCCAGCGCCAGTTCCAGCTCGGCATTCTTGAGTTCGCTCGTTTCCTTGGCGAGGCGAAGCGTGTTGGTGACTTCCGCATCCGCCGTCACGTCCCAGACGATGCCGATCGTCTTCCCGGTGCCGCCGGCATCGGTATAGAAGGCGCCGATGGAGCGCAGGTGGCGGATACGGCCGTCCTCGCGCGTTACCCGGTACTGTGCCGTGCAGGCCTCTCCGGCGATGCTGCAGCCCAGGAAATGAACCTCGGCGATTTCCCGGTCCTCGGGCACGATCGTCGAAAGCCACACTTCCAGCGGCCGGCTGCCTTCGACGGCCTTGAGGCCGTGAAGGGTGGAGGCGCGGGCGTCCCAGGCAAGGCTGGTGGCGTTTTCCTGCAGTTCCCATATGCCGATCCGCGAGGATTCCAGCGCCAGGTTGAGGCGCTGCGACAGTTCCAGAAGCTTGGCCTCGCGGGCCTCGAGCTCGGCGATATTGCGGTTGCGCTCGCCAAGCAGCAGGGTGGCGAAAAAAATCGGGATGATGATCACGCAGCCCGCGGCCACGATGATCAGCCGCAGTTCGGTCTGGTTTTCGGGCACGGCATGCCATCCGCCGTTCGGCACCGCCGCCAGTTCCCACCGCCCGCCCGCGAAGCTGATTTTGCGCCGCAGCGGTTGCATGCCGTAAATATCGGCGGGACCGAAGAAGGGCGCGGCCGTCTCGTCGGGCACGCCGATGTCGCGCACGGCGATCGACAGATGGTCGAGATGCGGGTAGCGCTCCTGGTTTTCGCTGTTGCGCGCCGGCTTCAGGCCCGTCGCCTCGTAGAACATGTCCTGGTCGATGACCACTTCGACCGCGCCCCAGATGCGGCGCTGGCCGTTCTGCTTGACGAAGACAGGAAAGAAGATCGCAAAGGCGTCTTCCCCGTCCGTCGTCCTGAAGGGACCGTAGAAGCGGGCCGACTGGTCGCCCGAATTGCGGCTGATCGACATGCGTTCCATCAGCCGCTCGCGCACGTCCTTGCCGATCCTGTCCTTGCCCGATTGCGCCGGAAAGACCGACCGGACGATGAAATCCGGCGCGAGCGCGATATGGATGAAATGCGGGTTCTGGATCAGCAGCCAGTTGATCTGCCGCTCCATCTCGACCTCGTTTGCCTGCGTGCTCAGCGAGATCAGGTTGGAAAGGTCGCGGACGGCGGTAATGTCCATGTTGATCTGCGCCGTCATGCGGGCGCGGATCAGGTTCGTCTCGTTTTCCGTGCGGATTTGCAGCTCGCGCAGGTAGGCGGCAGTATTGGCTCGGTCGAGGGCGAAGCCGACGGCAATAACGACGACCGCCACCAGGGCGGAAACCAGCAGGGAAACGCGCGTATTCTTCAGAATACGCCGCAGCTGGTTGCCGTTGCTCAGCCGAGATTGCAAATCACCCACCCCTACATTCGGGCTGACTGTAGGGTGCAGGAGTTAATTTACGATTGCGCGAATTCGGGCCTGCTAAATCGCGCAAACAGAGAGAAAAAGACGGTGAACAGAGCCTCTTGATTATCCGTAAAATCCTATTCATCAATTGGGCGCGCAAAGCCATTCTTCCGGGCAATTTTCGCCATATTCAGGAGTTTATCTGTGGCCATTCGATATCTACGGCAGCGTTTCAAAGGGATTGCCGACATGCGTTTCGTTATTGCTACGCTTCTGGCCACGGCAAATTTTCTGTCGCCCATGAACAGTTTTGCCGAGAGCGCCGATGTCGAGGCGACGATCAAGAAGGTCGACACGACCAATCTCGTGCTGACGCTCGATGACGGCAAGACCTATCAGGCGCCTGCCGAATTCGATTTCGAGGGGCTGAAGGCCGGCGTCAAGGTGGTGATTTTCTACACGGAAGTCGACGGCAAGCGCGTCATCAACGATCTCGACATCGTCAAGTAAGCGGCCACACGGGCTCAGATCCAGCCGATCTGGCCCTGCGACGTCTCGATCCTCAAGATCCGGTCTTGCGGGATTTCACCCTCCGAGGCGACGTCCTTCGGCAGGTTGGAAATCATTTTGAACAGGCTTCTGATGACGCCGCCATGGGTGACGCACACGGTCGGCCTGTCGACCGAATTCAGCCAGGCGCCGGTGCGCCACGACATGATCTCGTAGCTTTCCGCATCCTCGCCCGGCGGAATGAAATCCCACTTGTTGATGTTGCGTTCGCTCACGCGCTCGGCCTGCGAGGCCCTGAGCTGCTTCAGCGTATAGCCTTCCCAGTCGCCGAAGGAGACTTCGACCAGCCGCTCGTCTGTGCGGTAGTCCTTGGGCGGCAGCCCCATGGCCGATCGCATGATCTCCATGGTTTCGCGCGTGCGCCCGAGCGGGCTGGCGACGAAATCGAATTCGCCGTCCTTGCCCTTCAGGATCGCCGCAAGGGCGATCCCGTTCTGTCTTGCCTGTTCGCGGCCGATCGCGTTGATCGGAATATCCTTCTGCCCCTGCAGGCGGCGTTCCGCATTCCAGTCGGTCTGGCCGTGTCTGATCACATAGATAAGCACGGGGATCGGCTCCGCTTGGGGAAGGACGATCAGTCCTTGATGACAGAAATATCCGGCGCGTCCACAGCCTTCATGCCGATGACATGATAGCCGCTGTCGGCGTGATGCACTTCACCCGTCACCGAACGCGACAGGTCCGAGAGAAGATAGAGGCCGACATCGCCCACTTCCTCGATCGTCACGGTACGGCGCAGCGGCGCATTGTATTCGTTCCACTTGAGGATGTAGCGGAAATCGCCGATGCCGGAGGCGGCAAGCGTCTTGATCGGGCCGGCCGAAACGGCGTTGACGCGGATGTTCTTCGGTCCGAGATCGACGGCGAGATATTTGACGCTCGCTTCGAGGGCAGCCTTGGCGACACCCATGACGTTGTAGTTCGGCATCACCTTTTCCGCACCGTAATAGGTGAGGGTGAGCATCGAGCCGCCTTCCGTCATCAGCTTCTCGGCGCGGCGAGCGACCGAGGTGAAGGAATAGACGGAGATCTGCATCGTCTTGGCGAAGTTGTCGGGCGTCGTATCGACGTAACGGCCGGTCAGTTCGTCCTTGTCGGAGAAGCCGATCGCATGCACGATGAAATCGATCTTGCCCCACAGTTTCTCGACATTCTCGAACACCGCATCGATCGTGGATTCGTCGCTCACGTCGCAATGGCCGACCATGACGGCGCCGATTTCAGCGGCCAGCGGCTCCACGCGCTTCTTCAGGGCGTCACCCTGATAGGTGAATGCAACTTCTCCGCCCTGCGCATGAATGGCCTTGGCAATACCCCACGCAATCGAACGATTGTTGGCGACACCCATGATGACGCCGCGTTTGCCTGCCATGAGGCCGGATGCTTGAGCCATATTTCGCTTCCCTAGGAATTCTGATGATCCTGCCTATGGCATAGGCCGTTAATCGGTTCAAGCAGGCCAAAGATCATCAACTGTTAGGGATCGTAACAAAGGGTGCGATTGTCACCGAAATTTCATAAAAACAGCCCTTCACGCATGCTGCGCATGAGGTCCGTGACTTTTGCGTCGGGCTTTTCCCACAACATAATACGCAACTCGACGACGAGATCGCCTTTTCCGCCGCTGTCGTTGGGCAGGCCCTGACCGGGGATGCGGATCGTCTTGTCGGAACCGGACCAGGCCGGCACCGTCACGTTGACCGGCCCAAGCGGGCCGTCCACGCGCGCCTCGGTGCCGAGCACCGCGTTTTCGATGTTGAGCGGCAGCACGGCATGCACGTCGAAACCGTCGACGGAAAAACGCGCATCGGGCGCGATGTGGATATTGATGACGGCATCGCCGCGCTGCATGCCCGGCAGCTTGAAGCCCTGGCCCTTGAGCCGGATCTGATGGCCCTCGGTCGTGCCGGCGGGCAGGGCGAAGCCCACTTCGCGTCCCTCGGGAAGGGAAACCGTCGTCCAGCTTCCGTTCATGATGTCTTCGATCGTCACCGTCGCGGTCGCCACCTCGTCGGGAGCCTTCTCCAGGCCCGGCTGGCCGGCACCGGTGAAGCGGCGCACGAGCGAGGTGAGCAGGCTGAGCGGCAGCGACATGTTGGCGCCGGCGGCAACGGCGGCGTCCATGTGCTCCTCTTCCGCCCTGGCGGCTTCGGAGTCCGTCGTTTCGTGTTCAGGCGGCCTTGCCGCGTCGGCCGCATGCGGCTTGGCCTGCGTTTGCTGAGGATGGGCCTGCTGAGCGTGCGCCTGCTGGGAATGGGTCTGCGACTGGCCCTGTGCGCCGGCGGCGCGGGCGGCCTGCGCGCCAAAAATGCGTTCGACCATTTCTTCCGCGGCTTCGGATGCGCCGGCCTGCTGCTGTCTTGCGCCGGCGGCGGCGGCCTTCTGCGCGCTGGCGTTGGCGCGTGCGAGCTCTTCCATCACGCGCTCGGCATTGGCCTGCGCCGCCTTGGCGCGGGCGGCGGCCTCGCGGGCAGCCTGGCGCTGCTGCATGATCGTCTGTTCCTGCTTCTTGGCTTCCGCCATGCGCAGGGCATTGTCGAAAAGATTGCGCTTGCGCGGGTCCTTCAGCGTTTCGTAGGCGCGGCCGATCTCGGCGAAACGTGCGCTCGCCGTCGGGTCGCCCTGATTGTGATCGGGGTGCACGGCCTTGGCCATGTTGCGCCAGGCCGCCTTGATTTCGTCCGCACCCGCGTCGCGCTTGACGCCCAGCACCTTGTATGGATCACGCATTGTTCGCACCGCCGCTGTCGCAATCCGGGAGGCATGTACCTCGTGGCCGTTCCCGGAAACCGAAACTCAACTCATGGCATGCCCTCCCGTCCGCTCTGGCGACAGGAAAGCCCGCTCGAAAGGCGATCGTGCGGGAGAGTTGCTAATCACTTCTTATTTCCGGAGCCGGATATGGGGTGTTTTGCCGCGAATGGTTAGTCTTTCACTAAACATTGAAGCGAATCGGCACGGTGCATTAACCCTGAGGCGCCAGGGCTCGCATCGCTGCGAAACAGGCTAAAGGGGGCGGGATCAGCTTTCCGGCTGGAAGCTCAGGAGCTGCCAGTTGCCGCCGCCGACAAGGCAGGTCTTGCCGTAGAATTTGGCGATGCCGACATAGGAGTGACGCGTCGTGCGGAACTGGCGGCAGACCTGGCCGGAATCGGTATTTTCCACGATCGTGTCGATCACGCCGGCGCTGCCGGTGGAGGCGTTCGCCCAGGGAAGCGGCTGCCCTTCGAGCTTCTGGATATCGGCCGAGGTCACGGCATTGCGCACCGTCATCTCGTCGGAAAGCGTATCGGTACTGGGGGCGGGCTGCGGCACCGTGCCGGTTGCGACCGAGCGATCCACCTTTGCCGAGCTCAGGAAATCGAACCCTCCGGCCACGCAGCCGGAAAGTGACAGGATCGCGATACCGACGATGGAGAGTCTGGCGCTGCGGCGCAGCGAACCCTTTGTATGGCGATGTGTCTTTGCTATGACTTCCACCCTGTATCCTTCCCCAGTCCGAGCGGCTGGGTCAGTTTAAAAAACCTCGGGATTTGAATTAATATGTCGGCAAACGGGTTAACAGGTGGTGACTTTACTGAAAGTGAGGAGCCCTTCAAGCTCTTTGGAGAATGGCTGAAGGAGGCGGAGGCTTCCGAACTCAACGACCCCAACGCCGTGGCGCTGGCAACGGTCGATGAAGAGGGGCTGCCCAATGTTCGCATGGTTCTCCTGAAGGGTTTCGATAGCAACGGATTCGTCTTCTACACGAATTTCGAGAGCCAGAAAGGTCGCGAAATCTTGGGGCAGAAGAAAGCCGCCATGTGTTTCCATTGGAAAACGCTGCGCCGGCAGGTGCGCGCGCGCGGCCCTGTGGAAATCGTCAGCGAGGCCGAGGCCGACGCCTATTTTGCCACCCGCGCCCGCGGCAGCCGCATCGGCGCCTGGGCTTCCAGGCAGTCGCGCCCGCTGGAAAGCCGTTTTGCCCTGGAAAAGGCCGTCGCCGAATATACGGCACGCTACGCCATCGGCGACATTCCGCGCCCGTCCTACTGGTCCGGCTTCCGCATCCGCCCGACCTCGATCGAGTTCTGGAAAGACCAGAAGTTCCGCCTGCACGACCGGATCGAGTTTCGCCGGCCGACGCCCGAAGGCGCCTGGGACAAGGTGCGGATGTACCCGTAGGGGCCTTATTTCCCGAGCAGTTTCAATGGAATGCCTGATGCGAGCGCAGAAACGTATCGCGGCTTCTGGTAAAAGCCGTTGAGCGAGATGCGCGGCATGTAGGTGGGGTGGCCCGCGGCCGGAAAACCCGGCTGCGTTGTCACCGCCACCGTGAAACCGAGCTTTGCCGCAAGGCCGGCGTCGCGATCCGTTGCCGCCTCCGGCGTGCCGTAGGGAAAGGCGATCGCCCGAGGGCGGATGCCGGTGATCTCCTCGACGTAGTCCGCCGAGATTTCCATCTCGATGCGCGCTTCCGCATCCGGCAGGCGGGCGAGCGCCCTGTGGCTGATCGTGTGCGCGCCGAGACTGGCAAGCGGGCTTGCCGAAAGCTTCCGCAGGTCCCGCGGCCCCATCACCAGTTCGCGCGTCACGTCGACCGGCTCGATTCCATGTCGCCGTGCCAGCGCATCGACGTCGGAGACGGCGCGGCTTTCGTCCTGCCTGTGGATAAACTCGGCGAACCGGTCGAAGGCGTCCCATTTCCGGACGGGCGTATCCAGCGCCAGCCTCTCCCTGCCGCGGCCGAAATTGAACTCGATGCTGTTTTCCCTGCCGAGCAGCAGCGCCAGCGTTTCCCACCAGATGCTGTGCGAGCCCTCGGCAAAACCCTGCGTTATGAAAACGGTGAAGGGTGCGCCATGCCGCTCGAAGACGGGCAGCGCATGGACGAGATTGTTGCGATATCCGTCGTCCAGCGTGAAAGCGGCGAACAGGCGGTCGTCCTGCGGGTCCGACAGGAGGGAGGGCAGCGCATCGAGCCGGACGAAACGATAGCCGGCCCGCTTCAGCCGCCGCAGCGCCGAATCCAGGAATTCAGGAGTGATTTCAAGATGTTGATTCGGCTCGAACGGCCGCGCCACATGCGGGCGGACATGATGGAGCGTGAAGATGACGCCGCGTCCGCGGGCCTCCTTCATGAGCCCGGCAGCACTTGCCAGCCACGCCGCTTCCAGCCCGCCGCCGATCGCGATGCGTTTCAGGCGCCGCTTCCACTGCCCCATTTTTTCCGTGACCCCGCTTTGTATTCGTGTCACACAGGCTAGCAATGCCGCCGTTAAACCTTGCTGAATCCGACTGGAGAAACGGTTTCTTTATCGGCCATTAACCAAGCGGAACAAAAGCTTGGAAAAATCTTGGCCGTTGCCTCAAAGTCGCGACAGATTGTGGGCATCTGTCGCAATACGGGACATATTCCGGTTGCATCGGTTCGCCGGAAATAATGAGGGGAAGTGCATGAGAAGGCTTTGGGCTGCCATTCTGACCGCGACGCTGGCACTTTCTGCACCCGTTGCGGCCTTCGCCGGCAGCGCCTCTCTCGTGCTCGATGCCCGCACCGGCAAGGTCCTCGCCTCCGAAAACGGCGATGTGCTGAACTATCCGGCTTCGCTGACGAAGATGATGACGCTCTATCTCACCTTCGAGGCGTTGAACCGTGGCAAGATCACCTGGGACACGCCGATCACCATGTCGAAATATGCGGCCTCCCGTCCGCCGACGAAGCTCGGTGTCAGGGCAGGCGGTACGATCACCGTGCGCGAGGCGGTCTACGGCATGATCGTCAAATCCGCCAATGACGCGGCCGCTGCGATGGGCGAGAAGCTCGGCGGTTCGGAAAGCAATTTTGCCCGGTTGATGACCCAGAGGGCTCGCCAGCTCGGCATGAGCCGCACCAGTTTCTTCAACGCCTCCGGCCTGCCGGACAAGCGTCAGGTCACGACGGCACGCGACATGTCCACGCTCGCCGTGGCGCTGATGAGGAACTATCCGAACGAATATCGCCTCTTCTCCATCGCCAGCTTCAATTTCCGCGGCAAGACCATCCGCGGCCACAACAATCTCATGTACCGCTATCAGGGCATGGACGGCATCAAGACCGGCTATACCAATGCCTCCGGCTTCAACATCGTCAGCGCCGTCAGGGACGGCAACCGCCGCCTCGTCGGCGTGGTGCTCGGCGGGCGCACCGCCCGCGCCCGCGACGCCAAGATGGCCGGATTGCTGGACCGTTACATGGGACGCGCTTCCTCCGGCAGCGCCGGGCTGACCGCCAGCGTCAACGCCAAGCAGCAGGTCGAGGTCGCTTCCGCCGCTGACGATGCCGATGTTCCGGTCCCGGCCAACGCGCCGCGCCCTGCGGACGATGCGGCAGCACCGGCGCCGAAGGCGCTCGGTTTTGCCGATGGCGGCGTTATCCCGCTGGAGCGCCCGGCGGCAATGGACGAGATCATGAATGCCGGCAAGACGGCAAAGGCGCCGGCCGGCAAGGCCGGCGGCTGGCAGATCCAGATTTCCGCCGCCCCGAGTGCCGATGCCGCCCGCGCGCTTCTTGCCCAGGCGCAGTCCGAGGCCGGCGCGCCGCTCCTGTCGGCTTCGCCCTATACGGAAGCTGTCGGCAAGGGTGCCAATGCTGTTTACCGCGCCCGTTTCGTCGGCTTCCAGAGCAAGGAAGACGCGACCTCTGCCTGCGATGCGCTGAGGAAGCGCTCCTATGATTGCATGCTCCTGCCGAACCAGGGCTGATCTGCCGGCTCTGGACAATATCGGGGAATCGGCGCTCTCCTCATAAACAAAAGGAGAACGCCATGCTGCAACGCCTCGCCGACCAGTTCGAGATCTCGTCGTCCGCCTACGCCGCCGCCAACGACATCGAGCGCGATGCCGACTGGTTCCTGCTGAAGCTGCAGGAGGAAATGGGCGAACTGACCCAGGCCTGGAACCGCCTGACCGGCCGCGGCCGCACCAAGGGCCGCTCGCCCGAGGACATGGAGCGCGACCTCGCCGACGAGACCGCCGATATCTTGGGCCACGTGCTGCTCTTTGCCCGGCGCCATGAGGTAGACCTCGCCGCCGCAATCGAGCGGAAATGGAAGTTCAGGCCCGACGCCTGATTCGCTGCCAAAGCAATTCCAGCAAAGGTGGGAACCGGTTTTGCGTCCGGAATTTCAGGAAAACAATGAGTTAGAGCATTGAAGGCGACTCCGTTTTCGCCGGAAATGCTCTAGTTTGCGACCACCTTGCGCCGATAGAACTTGCTGTCGACGGCCATCAGCGGAAACGACCGGGGCAGGTCTCTCTCGGAAACCTCTGTAAAGCCGTTCTTTTCGTAAAACCGGTGCGCGGCGATAAACTTGTCCGTCGTGCCGAGGAAGATATCGGTCACGCCGACCTTGCCGGCATGGGCAAAGAGGGCTTCGAGCAGCCGGGCGGCGACGCCGTGCTCGCGCCCGCGCACCTCGGACGCTACGAACATCTTGCGAAGTGCGGTCTGATTGTTGCCGATATCCTTGAGGCCGAGCGTGCCGACGATGGCGCCGTCTTTGACCGCAACCCAGAACTGGCCCTTTCCGGACTGATAGAAGTCGGGAATGACGCGCAGGTCCGGCTGCGCGTCGGCGGTGATGTCGATGCCGAACTCTTCGCGCTGGATCGGCAGGATGACGGAGATCACGCCGTCGGCATCATCAGGCGCAAAGGTTCTGATTTCGATTTCGACCATGGCAGCACCTCTCAGGCCTGTGTGCCGCCGACGGTCACCTGATCCATGCGCAGATGCGGCTGGCCGACGCCGACCGGAACCCACTGGCCGGCCTTGCCGCAATTGCCGATGCCGGTATCGAGCTTCATGTCGTTGCCGATCATCGATACGCGCTTCATCGCATCCGGGCCGTTGCCGATCAGCATGGCGCCCTTGATCGGCGCGCCGATCTTGCCGTTTTCGATGAGATAGGCCTCTGTGCAGCCGAAGACGAACTTGCCCGACGTGATATCCACCTGGCCGCCGCCGAAGGAGACGGCGTAAATGCCCTTCTTGACCGAGGCGATGATCTCTTCCGGCGTCTTGTCGCCGCCGAGCATATAGGTGTTGGTCATGCGCGGCATCGGCACGTGCGCATAGCCCTGGCGGCGGCCGTTGCCGGTCGGCGCCATGCCCATCAGCCGGGCGTTCTGCCGGTCCTGCATGTAGCCGACGAGCCTGCCGTTTTCGATCAGCACGTTGTAGGCGGACGGCGTGCCTTCGTCGTCGATGGTGATCGAGCCGCGGCGGCTGTCGATCGTGCCGTCGTCGACGACGGTGATGCCGGGGGCGGCCACCATCTGGCCGAGCAGGCCTGCAAAGGCGGACGTCTTCTTGCGGTTGAAGTCGCCTTCAAGCCCGTGGCCGACGGCCTCGTGCAGCATGACGCCCGGCCAGCCGGAGCCGAGCACCACATCCATCGTGCCGGCCGGCGCATCGATTGCTTCGAGATTGACGAGCGCCTGGCGCAGCGCCTCGTCCGCACCGTGCTGCCAGCTGCCGGTCGCGATGAAATCGCCGAAACCGATGCGGCCGCCCTGACCGTAGGAGCCGCTTTCCTGGCGGTCGCCTTCGCCGACCACGACCGAGATGTTGATGCGCGTCATCGGCCGGATATCCTGCACGCGATGGCCGTCGGCGCGCAGGATGTCGACCACCTGCCAGCTTGCGGCAACCGATGCCGTGACCTGCCGCACCTTGTCGTTCTTGCCGCGCAGATAGGCGTCGATATCCGTCAGCACCTTCACCTTCTCCTCGAAGGTCGGCGAGCCGATCGGGTTCTCGTCGGTATAGAGCTTGCGGTTGGTGCCCTGGGGGGCGGCGGCGTAGGAGCCGGAATAGCCGCGCGTGACGGCGCCGACCGCATCGGCCGCCCGCTTCAGCGCCGAAACGGAGAGATCCCCTGCATGCGCATAGCCGACGGCCTCGCCGGCCACCGCGCGCAGACCAAAACCCTGCTCGGTATTGAAGCTGCCGCCCTTGAGGCGGCCGTTGTCGAAGCTCAGCGATTCCGCCTGCGCGTGCTCGATGAAAAGCTCGCCGTCGTCGGCGCCGGAGAGCGCCTCGGCGACATGCTTGCGCATCGTCGCTTCATCGGCATCGAAAAGCGTCAGGAGATCGGTGGTCATGCTTGTTTGCTCCGCAGGAAGAGCGGGAATGCTCAATAGCCGATGTAGGTCCGTTGTGCTGCGCGAGCAAGCCCTGCCGGTCAGGGCAGGGCGTCGTAGCCTTCCGCGAAGCCTTTGAGGTCGACGGGGATGCCGATGCCTTCCTCCGGCGTCTGGAAGACGATGAAGGTTGCCTGCGCGCCGCTGCGGAAGGTCTTCAGCAGTTCGTCCTCGAGCACGACTTCGGCATAGCAGCCGTCCGCAAAGCAGCGCACGAAATAGGCGCGGCCGATATCCTTGCCGTCGACATTGAGGCCGAGGCCGTTGGGCAGCAGCACGCCGAGCGGCGCCAGCACGCGCAGGATCTTCGACTTGCGGTCGGCCGTCTTCAGGATGACGACGGAGAGGCCCACCTCCGGACGGTCTTCGGCGATGACGTTCTGCATCAGCGCGCACTGCTCGGTCGAGGCGCCGGCCGGCTTGTCGCAGACGACGGACCATGCGCCGTGGTTGGAACGGACCGTGCCGGGAGCCTGCGGCTGCGTCTGGCTGGGCGTCACCTGCTCGACATTCGGGGTCGCGGGCGGGGCGGCCTGCGGCGCCGGAGCGGCGGGCTTCGCAGCCGGCGTGGCGGGGCGCGACTGTGCCGGCGTCGGCGTCTGCTGCGCGAAAACGGGGCTCGTCGCGGCGGCCGCGATGCCTGCGGTCAGAAGAAGCGACCGCGAGAGGGAACGGAAACCCATGAAAACCTCTGGATATCGAATCATTGCCGCTATTTGTGAAGCTGCCCACAGAAAATGAAAAGCCCCACCCCGTGAAAACCGGGGGACTGCGGCAGAAATAGGACCTCGCCAAAAGAATGTGCAGCGGGCGGATTGGCCCTCGGGCGCGTTTTTCGTATGCTGATGAAAAGCTTGCAATGTTTTGTCGCGGGCGGGGAGGCGGCCTTTGAGCAAAAATGCCGCATAGACAATTGCTTCTGCCTGTTGCGGCGGATGCCAAACTGTGGTTTGAAGCGCAGAAGATGGCAAGATTCTGCGTCCTATTTGATGTAGATCAGCGCTCGAGGGAGATTTTAAGGTGATAAAGAAGGCTTTTGCAGCTCTGACCGCGCTGGTCTGTCTGCTTTTTGCTTCCGGCACATATGCCGATCAGCCGATGCCGTGGCAGGCGACCCTGCAGCCGGCAGCAACGCCGATCATGCGGGAGATCCACTGGTTCGAACAATATACGCTGTGGTTCATCGTTCCGATCACGCTGTTCGTTCTCGTTCTGCTCGTCGTGGTCTGCGTGAAGTTCCGCGCTTCGGCGAACCCGGTTCCCTCCAAGACGAGCCACAACACGCTGATCGAAGTCATCTGGACCGTGGGGCCGGTCCTCGTGCTTCTCTTCCTTGCCGTTCCCTCCTTCAACCTGCTGACCGCGCAGCTCACCCTGCCGGAAAACCCCGATGTCACCATCAAGGCGACCGCGACCCAGTGGCAGTGGAACTACGAATATGAAGGTTCTGGCGAAACGCCCGTCGCCTTCGATTCCTATCTTCTGAAGGAGCCGGATCGCGCCGCTGCCGGCAAGACCGATCTTTCCGTCTATCCGCGCCTGCTCGCCGTCGACAACGAACTCGTTCTGCCGGTCAACAAGACCGTCCGCGTGCTCGTCACAGCCGCGCCGACCGACGTTATCCACGCTTTCGCCATGCCGTCCTTCGGCATCAAGATCGACGCCGTTCCGGGCCGCCTGAACGAGACCTGGTTCCGCGCCGAGCGCGAAGGTCTCTTCTACGGCCAGTGTTCCGAGCTTTGCGGCAAGGACCATGCGTTCATGCCGATCGCCATCCGCGTCGTCTCCGAGGACAAGTACAAGCAGTGGCTGACCACGGCCGCCACCGACTTGCCCGGCGCCTACAAGACACTGATCGCCGCTGCCGATGGTCCTGCAAAGACCGTCGATGTCGCTGAAAACGTCGCAAAGTAAGATAGGGATCGGGACAAATGGCTGGACCTTCCGCTCACGACGATCATTCTCATGATCACCACGCTCATGACGCCCATGCGCATGACGACCATCACGATCACGCACATGCGCCGAGCTTTGCCGACCGCTGGTTCTTCTCCACGAACCACAAGGACATCGGCACGCTCTACCTGATCTTTGCGATCTTTGCCGGCATCATCGGCGGCCTTCTCTCCGTTGCCATGCGCATGGAGCTGCAGGAGCCGGGCATCCAGATCTTCCACGGCCTGGCCTCCATGGTCTACGGCTACGAAGGCGATGCGGCGATCGACGGCGCCAAGCATATGTTCAACGTCTTCACCACCGCTCACGCGCTGATCATGATCTTCTTCATGGTCATGCCGGCGATGATCGGCGGTTTCGCCAACTGGATGGTGCCGATCATGATCGGCGCGCCGGATATGGCCTTCCCGCGCCTGAACAACATTTCCTTCTGGCTGATCGTTCCGGCATTCCTGCTGCTGGTCATTTCGATGTTCGTCGAAGGCCCGGCTGGCGCCTATGGCGCGGGCGGCGGCTGGACCATGTATCCGCCGCTTGCCGTCGGCGGCCATCCGGGGCCTGCGGTCGACCTTGCGATCTTTGCGCTGCATATCGCCGGTGCGTCCTCGATCCTCGGCGCGATCAACTTCATCACCACGATCCTGAACATGCGCGCTCCGGGCATGACGCTGCACAAGATGCCGCTCTTCGCCTGGGCCGTTCTGATCACCGCCTTCCTGCTGCTGCTGTCGCTGCCGGTCCTGGCCGGCGCCATCACCATGCTTTTGACCGACCGTAACTTCGGTACGGCCTTCTTCGCGCCGGAAGGCGGCGGGGACCCGATCCTCTACCAGCACCTGTTCTGGTTCTTCGGTCATCCGGAAGTCTACATCCTGATCCTGCCGGGCTTCGGCATCATCAGCCACATCGTATCGACCTTCTCGAAGAAGCCGGTCTTCGGTTATCTCGGCATGGCCTATGCCATGGTCGCCATCGGCGCCGTCGGCTTCGTCGTCTGGGCGCACCACATGTACACGGTCGGCCTGTCGCTCGACGCGCAGCGCTACTTCGTCTTCGCGACGATGGTCATCGCCGTTCCGACGGGCGTGAAGATCTTCTCCTGGATCGCGACGATGTGGGGTGGCTCGATCACCTTCCGCACCCCGATGATCTGGGCGATCGGCTTCATCTTCCTCTTCACCGTCGGTGGCGTGACGGGCGTCCAGCTCGCCAATGCCGGCCTCGACCGCTCGCTGCATGACACCTACTACGTCGTGGCGCACTTCCACTACGTTCTGTCGCTCGGCGCCGTCTTCGCCATCTTCGCTGCCTGGTACTACTGGTTCCCGAAGATGACCGGCTACATGTACAACGAGTTCCTCGGCAAGCTGCACTTCTGGGTGATGTTTGTCGGCGTCAACCTCGTGTTCTTCCCGCAGCACTTCCTCGGCCTCGCCGGCATGCCGCGCCGCTACATCGACTATCCCGATGCGTTCGCCGGCTGGAACTATGTCTCGTCGGTCGGCTCCTACATTTCCTTCGTCGGCGTGATCATCTTCCTCGTCGGCGTCTGGGAAGCCTTCGCCAGGAAGCGCGTTGCCGGTGACAATCCCTGGGGCGAGGGCGCAACGACGCTCGAATGGCAGCTGCCTTCGCCGCCGCCCTACCACCAGTGGGAACAGCTTCCGCGCATCAAGTAAGATGCCGGGTCCAGACGCCGCAGGCTCCTGCGGCGTCTGACGATTGATAAATCAGGACGGAATGATGACGGTTTTCGACAATCACGAGGCTCTTGCTGAAGACGGCGACTTCCGCCTGTCGGAAGCCGGCGCGCGCGATTATTTCGAGCTTCTGAAGCCGCGGGTCATGTCGCTCGTCGTCTTCACGGCTTTTGCCGGCCTCGTGCTGGCACCGGGCCACATCAACCCGATCCTCGGCCTGATCGCCATTCTCTGCATTGCCGTCGGCGCCGGCGCCTCGGGCGCGCTGAACATGTGGTACGACGCCGATATCGACGCCGTCATGAGCCGCACCGCCAAGCGCCCGATCCCGGCCGGCCGCATCATGCCCAAGGAAGCTTTGGCCTTCGGCCTCGTGCTCTCCTGCTTTTCGGTGACGATCCTGGGTCTGGCGGTCAACTGGCTGTCGGCCTTCATCCTCGCCTTCACGATTTTCTTCTATGTCGTCATCTACACGATGTGGCTGAAGCGCTCGACGCCGCAGAACATCGTCATCGGCGGCGCTGCCGGCGCTTTCCCGCCGATGATCGGCTGGGCCTGCGTGACCAATTCCGTCACGATCGAAAGCACGGTTCTTTTCCTCATCATCTTCCTGTGGACGCCGGCGCATTTCTGGGCGCTCGCGCTGTTCAAGATGCGCGACTATGAGGCCGTCGGCGTGCCGATGCTGCCGAACGTCTCGGGTGAACGCACCACCAAGCACCAGATCGTCGCCTATGCCGTGCTGACGGCCGTTTGCGCCGTGCTGCCGACGGTCCTCGGCTTTGCCAGCGCCGGCTACGGGGTCGTCGCTGCGGCGCTCGGTGCGGTCTTCATATACTGTTCCATCGCCGTCTGGCGCATGCCCGACGGCGACCTGAAGATGATCCCGGCGAAGAAGCTCTTCGGCTTCTCGATCTTCTATCTCTTCGCCGTGTTCTCCGCGCTGATGCTCGACCGGCTGGTCGCCGTGCTGGTCTCGTACGCAGGAGGCTCGTTCTGATGGAGCTGGTCAAGCTGACGGAAGCGCAGCGCAAGTCGCGCCGCAACCGCAACATCGCACTCGGCGTCGTGCTCGCCGGCCTGGTGATCCTTTTCTACGCCATCACCATCATCAAGTTCCTGGCGCATGGAGGCTGATGGGATGAGCGACGCCGTCAACGCACCGAAGAAGCCGCGCAACAATGCCGCCGTCGTCTTCATGTGCCTGAGCTTCGTCGTCGGCATGGGCGCAGCAAGCTATGCCGCCGTGCCGCTCTACCGGCTCTTCTGCCAGGTCACGGGTTATAACGGCACGACGCAGCGCGTCGATCAGGCCTCGAGCGTCATTCTCGACCGCACCATGCGTGTCACCTTCGACGCCAACGTCGCTCCCGGCCTGCAATGGGAATTCAAGCCGGTCGAGCGTGAGGTCAATCCGAGGATCGGCGAAACGATCCAGGTCAATTTCATCGCCGAGAACCGTTCCAACGAGACCCAGCGCGGCCAGGCGATCTTCAACGTGACGCCGGGCGAGGCGGGCGCCTATTTCAACAAGGTGCAATGTTTCTGCTTTAATGAAACGGACCTGAAGCCGGGCGAAAAGCTTGAAATGCCGGTCGTGTTCTACATCGATCCGGAAATTACCAAGGCCGCTGAATCGAAAAGCATTCGCACGGTCACGCTGTCCTACACGTTCTATCCCAAAGAGGGTCCGAAGCCGGTGGCTTCGAATGAGGGTAGTGCGGGACAGGCTGAAAAGAAACTTTGATTGAGGAGTGTTTCCGGCAGCGCCGGAAGCGGAGAAGGAAGACACCGGGGATCTGACATGGCCGATGCTCATCAGAAAAATCACGACTATCACATCATAGCTCCGAGCCCGTGGCCGATACTGGCCTCGCTCGGCGCATTCCTGATGGCCTTCGGCGGCGTCGGCTATATGCGCTACCTGAACGGCGGCTCGCTGCATGTTCTCGGCATCGAATGGGCTCATCCGTGGGTCTTCTTCATCGGCCTGGCCGTCGTTTTCTACGTCATGTACGGCTGGTGGTCCGATACCGTGAAGGAAGCCCACGAGGGCGCCCATACGCGCGTCGTGTCGCTGCACCTGCGCTACGGCATGATCATGTTCATCGCTTCGGAAGTGATGTTCTTCGTCGCCTGGTTCTGGGCCTATTTCGACGCCAGCCTTTATCCGCACGAAGCCATCCAGGCCTCGCGCCTTGCCTATACCGGCGGCGTCTGGCCGCCGAAGGGCATCGAGGTTCTCGATCCCTGGCACCTGCCGATCTACAACACCGTCATCCTGCTGCTGTCGGGCACGACGGTGACCTGGGCGCACCACGCCCTGCTGCACAACGATCGCAAGGGTCTCGTTCAGGGACTGACCCTGACCGTCCTGCTCGGCATACTCTTCTCCTCCGTGCAGGCCTATGAATATGCCCACGCTCCCTTCGAGTTCCGCAACTCGATCTATGGCGCGACCTTCTTCATGGCCACCGGCTTCCATGGCTTCCACGTCCTGGTCGGCACCATCTTCCTGCTGGTCTGCCTCATCCGTGCGCTGCGCGGCGATTTCACCCCGAAGCAGCATTTCGGCTTCGAGGCGGCTGCCTGGTACTGGCACTTCGTCGACGTCGTCTGGCTGTTCCTGTTCTTCTGCATCTACGTCTGGGGCGGCTGGGGCGCTCCGGTCGCCGCGGGCTGATCGAGGCCGGACAAGAAATCGAAAAAGGCGGGTGCCGTCGGCCCCGCCTTTTTCTTTGCCCTGAAAAGATCCTCCGGCCTATCGCTGGCCGGCCAGCGTCTCGAAGGCCGAGGGCTCGGGAATGCCGAGGTCCAGCTGGTGGCGGATCGCCTCGGCGCATTCGAGCGCCGTCAGCACGGACGTATCGACCTCCATGTCGTAGAGGCCGGGGCGATGCACCTCGTCCTGCCAGCGCTGCACCGGTTCCGGTACGGGCATCTCCTCGCTGGCGCGCAGATAGAGGCCCTCGCGTCCCTCCTGAACGATCTCCCGCCGCTGCATGATCGTCTCCAGCGGACATCTGACACCGACGAACAGCACCGAGAGGCCCTCCAGGCGCCGGGCGCAATCGCCGAGAATGCCGAGCGGCTGCGAATAGCTGTCGTGATGGCCAAGGTCGGCGACGACATTGAGGCCCAATCCCGCATGGATGGCGATCGATTCGTAGAGCGCCGCATAGAGGAACGGCACCAGCTCCTCGAGGTCCGGCCGCTCGCCGCCGGGCCTTAAGCCTATGCCGGGCAGGTAGCGCTCCGGCGTCATGGCATTGTAGGTATCGACGCCGAGGTTGATCCACGGCCCCTCGAATTCGTTCTGGATTGCGCGCGCAATGCTCGATTTGCCGCTTCGCGGCGCGCCGTTCAGGATTATGATCTGTCCGGCATGGCTATCGTTGCTCATCAGTCTTCTTCTTCTGTTTGGCGCGAATCACCGAGGCGAAATCGCGCAGGTATTTCCTTTCGGGATGCGAATACTTTATGGGAGAGTTAAGGCAGAAGCCGAAAAGCCGTCCAAAAGGAGGTGGGCATGAACGAAGAGAGCGCGCAATTTCCGCCGGTCGATCCGGTCAAGACCGGCATCAAGGGATGCTGCCCGCGCTGCGGTCACGGCCAGCTCTTCGACGGCGTGCTGGGCCTCAAGCCGCGCTGTGCCGCCTGCGGGCTCGACTATTCCTTTGCCGATGCCGGCGATGGTCCCGCCGTCTTCGTCATCCTGATCGTCGGTTTCATCGTCATCGGCTCGGTGCTCTGGCTGCAGGTCAACTACGCGCCGCCGATCTGGGTTCATATCCTGCTCTTCGGCCCGCTGACGATCGTTCTCTCGCTGCTGGCGCTGCGCTGGTGCAAGGGCATTCTCATCGCCATGCAATACCGCCACAATGCCCGCGAGGGACGCCTGAGTGACTGACATCGAAAGTCCGGCTCCGCGCCGCAGGCTGCCGGTCTTCACCGGCATCGCCGTTCTCGCCGCGCTTGCCATCCTGATTTCGCTCGGCACCTGGCAGGTGGAGCGCCTTCACTGGAAGGAGGGACTGCTTGCCGATATCGCCGCGCGCCGCGCCGCCGCACCGGTTCCGCTCGCCGATATCGAAGCGCTGGCGGCCAAGGGCGGGGATATCGAATACCGCACGGTCACGGCCACCGGCCGTTACGTCAACAACAAGGAGCGCCACTTCTTCGCCACCTGGCGCGGCCAGACCGGCTATTACATCTACACGCCGCTGCAGCTTGCCGACGGGCGCTATCTCTTCGTCAACAGAGGCTTCGTTCCCTTTGAGAACAAGGAGCCGGAAATGCGCATGCAGGGCCAGCTGACCGACCAGCAGACAGTGACCGGCCTTGCGCGCGCCAGACTTCCGGCCAAACCCTCCTGGCTGGTGCCCGACAATGACGTGGCGAAAAACATCTTCTACTGGAAGGATCTCGACGTGATGGCTTCCAGCGTCGATCTCGACAAGGCCAGCATCGTGCCCTTCTTCGTCGATGCCGATTCCACGCCCAACCCGGCGGGCCTCCCGATCGGCGGCGTCACGCAGGTCGATCTGCCGAACGACCATCTTCAATATGCCTTCACCTGGTATGGGCTGGCGGCGGTGCTCGTCGTGGTGGTCGCCATTTCCTGGTTCCGCCCCCGCAAGGGTGCGGCGCAATAGTATCGCTTCAATTCCACCCCATATTGGGTTAGAGGTCCCTGAAGCTTAACCTGGATATGTCATGAACATTGCGGCAAAACCTCCTTTGACGATCAGGCTCTGCGGTCCGCGCGGTTTCTGCGCCGGCGTCGATCGCGCGATCCAGATCGTCGTGCTGGCGCTGAAGGCCTATGGCGCGCCCGTCTATGTCCGCCACGAGATCGTCCATAACCGCTATGTCGTGGAAGGCCTGGAGGCCAAGGGCGCCGTCTTCGTCGAGGAGCTTGACGAGATCCCGGCCGAACACCGCGCCCAGCCGGTCGTCTTTTCGGCCCATGGCGTGCCGAAATCCGTGCCCGAGGATGCCAATGCCCGCAACCTCTTCTATCTCGACGCCACCTGTCCGCTGGTCTCCAAGGTCCATAAACAGGCGATGCGCCACAACCGCCTCGGCCGCCACGTCATCCTGATCGGGCATGCCGGCCACCCGGAAGTGATCGGCACCATGGGCCAGCTGCCGGAAGGCACCGTTTCTCTTATCGAGACGGTGGAGGACGTGGACGCCTACGAACCGGCCGATCCGGACAATCTCGGCTACGTCACCCAGACGACGCTCTCGGTCGACGATACCGCCGGCGTCATCAAGCGGCTGGAAGAGCGCTTCCCCAAGCTGCAGGCGCCGGCTGCCGATTCCATCTGCTACGCCACGACCAACCGCCAAGAAGTGGTCAAGGAAGCAGCCCCCGGCTGCGATCTCTTCATCATCGTCGGTGCGCCGAATTCCTCCAATTCCAAGCGGCTCGTCGAAGTGGCGCTCCGGGCCGGGGCGAAGAAGTCGATCCTCGTGCAGCGCGCCTCCGAACTCGACTGGGACGAGATCGGCCCGATTGCCACGCTCGGCCTGTCCGCCGGCGCTTCCGCCCCGGAAGTGATCGTCAACGAGATCATCGAGGCCTTCCGCACCCGCTTCGATGCCCGCGTCGAGCTTGCCGAAACCGTGCAGGAAAACGAGCATTTCCTTGTCAACCGCGAACTGCGCAGCCTTGAACTGACCACGGCCGACATGGCATTCGTGAACGGGGAATGAGGCGAGGGCGGCTGCCCTGCCTATCCGATGATACCGCCTCTACAGCGAGAGACCCACCTTGGCAGTTTACACCGATATCGCCGAAGACGATCTGAGATGGTTCCTCACCGAATATGACGCCGGCACGCTGCTCTCCTACAAGGGCATTGCCGAAGGTGTGGAAAATTCCAATTTCCTGCTGCACACGTCCAAGGCGCCGCTCATCCTGACGCTTTACGAGAAGCGGGTGGAAAAGAGCGATCTGCCCTTCTTCCTCGGCCTGATGCAGCATCTGTCGGCCGGTGGCCTGTCCTGCCCGCTGCCGCTGCCGCGCAAGGACGGCGCGCTGCTCGGCACGCTTTCGGGTCGCCCCGCCGCGCTCATATCCTTTCTGGAGGGCATGTGGCTGAGAAAGCCTGAAGCCAGACATTGCCGCGAAGTCGGCAAGGCGCTGGCGCAGATGCATGTCGCGGGCGAAGGTTTCGCCCTGAGCCGGCCGAACGCACTGTCGCTCGACGGCTGGCAAACGCTCTGGGACAAGTCCGAGGCGCGGGCCGACGAGGTCGAACCCGGCCTGCAGAACGAAATCCGCAGCGATCTCGATTTCCTGCGGGCCTGTTGGCCGAAGGATCTGCCCGCCGGCGTCATCCACGCCGATCTTTTCCCCGACAACGTCTTCTTCCTGGGGGACGAACTTTCGGGCCTCATCGATTTCTATTTCGCCTGCAACGATCTGCTCGCCTACGACGTCTCGATCTGCCTCAACGCTTGGTGTTTCGAGAAGGATGGCGCCTATAACGTCACCAAGGGCACGCAATTGCTGGAAGGCTATCAGAGCGTGCGCCCGCTGAGCGAGGCCGAAATCGCTGCCCTGCCGATCCTCTCCCGCGGTTCGGCCCTGCGCTTCTTCCTGACCCGTCTCTACGACTGGCTGACGACGCCCGAAGGCGCGATGGTCACCAAGAAGGATCCGCTGGAATATCTGCGCAAGCTGCGCTTCCACCGCCAGATCTCCTCGCCGGCGGAATATGGACTGAGCCTATGAAACACATCGATATCTTCACGGACGGCGCCTGCTCCGGCAATCCCGGCCCCGGCGGCTGGGGCGCGGTGCTGCGTTACGGCGAGGTGGAAAAGGAGCTTTCCGGCGGCGAGGCGGAAACCACCAACAACCGCATGGAGCTTCTTGCGGCCATCTCCGCCCTCAGCGCCCTGAAGGAGCCCTGCGAGGTCGATCTCTATACCGACAGCGCCTATGTCAAGGACGGCATTTCCAAGTGGATTTTCGGCTGGAAGAAGAACGGCTGGAAAACATCCGACAACAAGCCGGTGAAGAATGCCGAGCTGTGGCAGGCGCTGGAAGAGGCCCGCAACCGCCACAAGGTAACGCTCCACTGGGTCAAGGGCCATGCCGGCCACCCCGAGAACGAGCGCGCCGACGAACTCGCCCGCAAGGGCATGGAGCCGTTCAAGAAGAGCAGGCGGGCCGGTTGATCACGCTGCCTGCCGCTCTTCGGCGGCGGCATTCCGTATCAGCTGGTGCATATATTCGAGTTTTGCCACGACCGGCGGCGACAGGACGAAGGGATAGGAATCCGGCTGTCCCATGCTGCGCTGGATGGCGTTGATCGCAAGGCTGAGCGGCACCCAGGCGCTGACCAGCTGTTCGGCGCTTTGCGCCCGGTAGGGATTGAAATCCACCTCGGCCGCAATCTCCTCGTGCCCGCGCGGGTCGATCGCCATGCCGAAACTGCGGGCCGTCTCCAGCGTGTCGACGATATGCAGGTAATGCGCGAAACATTCGGCAAAATCCTCCCAGGGATGGACGGAGGCATAGGCGCTGATGAAACTGTCCTGCCAGCCGGGTGCCGGCCCGTTGGCATAACGGTCCTGCAAGGCCGCACCATAATCCTGCCGCTCGTCGCCGAAGACGGCGCGGAATGCGTCGAGGCCATTGCGGTCGCGCACCAGCTTGTTCCAGATGAAATGCCCGGTTTCATGGCGGAAATGGCCGAGCAGCGTGCGGTAGGGTTCGTCCATCGCCGTGCGCGCCTGCTCGCGGGTCACATCGTCGGCCTCGGCCGCGCGGATGGCGATCAGCCCTTCCTCATGCCCGGTCATGGCCGGCACGACATTGCCGTCGGTCTGCACGGCGTCTTCGAGAAAATCGAAGACGAGCCCGCCTTGCGGATCCTCCTGCCGGTCGGGATGCGGCAGCGACCAGCGCAGCAGCGAATAGAAGAGGTGGCGCTGCGCCTGGCTGATGCGCCGCCAGCGGTCGATGCCCTCCTGCGTATCGGTATTCGGCACCAACCGGTTGTGCCGGCAGGCGAGGCAGAAATCGTTGCCGTCGTCGACCAGCCAGTTGCAGATGTCGAGACCGGCATTGGCGCAGAACCGCACGAGCCGGTTCGGATCGGAAACGAGCTGCCAGTTCACCTCGTCGCGCGATTCCAGCGCGTGCATGGAAAGATCGCCGGGCAGGAAGCCGAGGCGGTGGTTGCAGCGCACGCACTGCCTGTTGTCGAAATGGATGACCTGGTCGCAATTGTCGCAGGCAAACAACCTCATGGCAGCCCCCTACAGGCAGGATGGGACGGAAAATGCCCGCCGCAGGCGGGTGCGACAGGCATTATACGCGCGAATGAAGACGGCGTCAGAGCCGGTCGACGGCGCCCTTCAGCTTGTCCTTGGCCTTGCCGGTTGCGACCTGGGACTTGCCCTTGGCTTCCTGCATGCCGCCCTTGGCCTGCATTTCACGGTTGCCGGTGGCCTTGCCGGCCGTCTTCTTCGCCTTACCGGCCATCTCGTTGACCTTGCCGGAAATCTTGTCGCCAGTGCTACCCATATCGATCTCTCCTCTCGGATGGCGGACGGGGTGTCCGCGCTTGCCGACAGGAAACGCCAGTGAGCGGGTTTCGTTCCGGAATGATGCGGTCAGGCGTGGCCGGCTTCGGCCGAGAGCATGGCCGGCGTGATGCCCATGCTGGCAAGCGCCCGTTCATATTTGTCGTCGAGGCAGCGGTCGAAGATCAGCTCCTCGTTGGCCGCGCAGTTGAGCCAGCCATTGGCGGCGACCTCGTTTTCGAGCTGGCCCGCACCCCAGGAGGAATAGCCGAGCAGCATGGTGGCCCGCTTCGGACCGCCGCCCCTGGAGATGGCGCGCACGATATCGAGCGTTGCCGTCAGGCAGATATCGTCGCTGACGGGGATGGAGGAATCGCTGACATAGTCGTCGGAATGCAGCACGAAACCGCGGCCGCTCTCCACCGGCCCGCCGGTCTGGATCGGAAATTCCCGCGCATCCTTCGGCAGCACGATGGAATCCTCCTGCTTGATCATGTCGAGATGCAGCAGGACATCGGTGAAGGTAAGGCTCTGCGGACGATTGATGACGAAGCCCATGGCCCCCGCGTCCGAATGGGCGCAGATGTAAATCACCGTGCGTGCGAAGTTGCGATCTTCCATGCCGGGCATGGCGATCAGGAACTGACCGTCGAAAAATCCGCGTTCCCGTCTGTTCTTCAGCGTTGCTAGGGACATGGTTCCTCCTGCCGCCAGACCGCACAAAGGCTCCGACAAGAGAAACATGGGCCAATGTCACAAATCAATCAACCGAAAATGAAGGTTTAAATGGCCGGGACTTCTGGCGGCAACAGGCAAGTTTCTGTAAACCCATGTTCCATGAGAGTTATTTCATTGCGCGCGGGGTCCTTAATAATTGCGGTCGTTTCGGCTGTGTCCATGCTTGGACTGTCGCATCCGGCGCAGGCCGAAATGAGCGACTGGGCGCAGAACGAGGGCGGCCGCATGCGGCTCGTGGCGCTGTCGCCGGACGCCGACGGCCATATCAGGGCCGGCCTGCAGATCGAGCCGAAACCGGGCTGGATCACCTATTGGCGCGAGCCGGGCAACAACGGCATTCCGCCGCAGATCACCATCGCGCCGCAAAGCGGCGTGACGCTCGACGCCGTTTCCTATCCCGTTCCCAAGCATATCGTGAGCGGCAAGGTCGAGGATATCGGCTACGATGCGCCCGTCACCCTGCCGCTGTCGCTGACTGCGCCGAAGGCTGGCCCTGTCACGCTCGACGCCACCGCCTTCATCGGCATCTGCAAGGATATCTGCATTCCTTTCCAGGCGCAGCTTTCCCTGAAACTCGGTGGTGCCGCCCAGTCGCGCCCGCAGGAGGAAACGATCCTCCAGAGTGCCGCCGCCCGCCTTCCAGAGGCGCCGTCCGCCGATTTTAAGGTCGTCGCCCATATCCTGTCTCCCGATATGAAGCAGCTTTCCCTGAAGATCACTCTGCCGGAGGAGGGCGCCAGCACGCCCGATATCATCGTCACCGGGCCGACGGGCTATGCTTTTACCAGGCAGACGAATGCGGCGCGCGCGGGCAGGGCCTATTCCGCCGACATCGCCATCGGCAAGCTGCCGAAGAATTACGACATCCGCGGCAAACAATGGGGGGTGCTCGTCATCGACGGTACGCGCGCAATGGAAAGCACGCTTGCCTTTGAGTGACCGCATCTTATAGTCCCCCTCGATCCCCCTGCGGCCCTGCCGCAGCCAGCCAGAACCGAGGAGAAAATCCATGACTATCGCGATCGGCGACAAGCTTCCTGCCGCCACATTCAAGGAAAAGACGGCTGACGGCCCGGTCGAAACCACCACCGAACAGCTCTTTGCCGGCAAGCGCGTCGTGCTCTTCGCCGTGCCGGGTGCCTTCACGCCCACCTGCTCGTTGAATCACCTGCCGGGCTATCTGGAAAACCGCGACGCCATCCTTGCCAAGGGCGTGGACGATATCGCCGTCCTGGCGGTCAACGACTGGCACGTCATGGGCGCCTGGGCGCAGTCCTCCGGCGGCCTCGGCAAGATCCATTTCCTTGCCGACTGGGATGCCGCCTTCACCAAGGCAGTCGGCCTCGATGCCGACCTTTCCGCCGGCGGGCTCGGTGTGCGTTCCAAGCGCTATTCCATGCTGGTCGAAGACGGCGTCGTAAAGTCGCTCAATGTCGAGGAAACGCCCGGTCAGGCAACCGTTTCCGGCGCGGCTGCGATGCTCGAACAGCTCTGAGCCCGGAAGCCTTTCCATGTTTGCGTCAAAGGCGTCCTCGGGCGCCTTTTTCAATGCTGGACGTTGAAATGCGCATCGATATCGCGATGGCCTTCGAAAACTTTCACGACCTCGAAGTCATTGCCGGCGTAGCGGAATATGATGACGTAGTTGTTGTAGGCAAAGCTGCGGATGCCATCGCCCAGTTCCGGGCGCGGCCGTCCCATCTGCCCGGGAAGCGATGCAAGTTCCGAGCATTTCTGGATGAGCTTATCCGTGAAATTGCGTGCAACAGCCCGGTTGCCGCTCTCCCCGGCAATGAATCTGAAGATCTGGCCGATATCTGCCTTCGCGCTCTGCAGAAAGCGGAGTTGCGGCAATAATCAATAACCTTGCTTTGCCAGTTCAGCCTCTACGTCGTCCAGCGAGGCCTGCAACTCTTCCTCGCTCACAGCGCCGCCGGCTTCGATTGCTTCGGCGATTTCCCGGCGCAGCGCATTCAGCTTCGCCTCCCGCTCCTCCACCAGCCGCAGCCCCTCGCGCACGACTTCGCTTGCCGAGCCGTAACGGCCGTCTTTGACCGCCTGCTCGACGAATTTCTCCCAGCGTTCACCAATCGATACGTTCATGGCAATCGTCTCCGTTCGAGCCTGATAACAAAATATGCGCATTAGATAGCATCGCGTCAAGAAAGCTCGGCGCCTCATTCTTGCCACAATTGTTATAACATAACCGTAATGTTATTACATAAAGGAAAAGAGATGCCGACCGCCCCCGAACGTTTCGCCACCAGCCTGCTCGGGCAATCGGCGCTCCTGCGCGCCTGCAGCGCAATTGCCGTCGCCGCGCTCCTCTGGCTTGCCATCCATTGGGCGATCCTGCTGCCATGAGCGCGCCGGTCATCCGCCTCGACGACCTGACGGTCTCCTATGATCGCCATCCGGCAGTCCATCATCTCTCCGGCACGTTCCAGCCCGGCAGCCTGACGGCGATCGCCGGGCCGAACGGTGCGGGAAAATCCACCTTGCTGAAGGCGATCATGGGGGAGCTGCGTCCGGTCGAGGGGCGGGTGGAGCACCGGCTGCAGCGCGCCGATTTCGGTTATCTGCCGCAGGCAGCCGACATCAACAGGCGTTTTCCGATCTCTGTTCTCGATACGGTTCTGCTCGGCAGCTGGCGCTCGGCCGGCGCCTTCGGCCGCGTCGCCAAGCGGGACCGGATGCGTGCGCGCGCCGCCCTCGCCACCGTCGGGCTCGAAGGTTTCGAGACGCGCCATATCGGCGCGCTCTCGGCCGGCCAGTTCCAGCGCGTGCTCTTCGCCCGCCTGCTCCTGCAGGATGCCCGCGTCATCCTGCTCGACGAACCCTTTACCGCCATCGATGCTCGTACCACCAGGGATCTGCTCGACATCGTTGCGCGCTGGCACGGCGATGGCCGCACCGTCATCGCCGTGCTGCATGATTTCGAGCAGGTGAGGGCGCATTTCCCGCAAACCCTTCTGCTCGCCCGCCGGCTGATCGGCTGGGGGCCGACGCACCAGGTCCTGTCGTCGGCCAACCTGCTGCAGGCCCGCGCCATGGCCGAACGCTGGGACGAGGATGCGCAAACCTGCGAGCCTGCGGCATGACGGCCTACGATATCTTCTTCGCCCCCTTCGCCGATTACGGTTTCATGCGCCGCGCGCTCGTCGCCTGCCTGTGCCTCGGGCTCGGCTCCGGTCCCATCGGCGTCTTCCTGCTGCTGCGCCGCATGAGCCTGATGGGCGACGCCATGAGCCATGCCGTCTTGCCGGGGGCCGCGATCGGTTATCTCGTCGCCGGCTCGCTGTCGCTGACGGCCATGGGCATTGGCGGGCTCGTCGCCGGTCTTTCCGTCGCGCTCCTGTCAGGCGTCGTCAGCCGCATGACCGTGCTGCAGGAGGATGCGAGTTTCGCAAGCTTCTATCTCGCGTCGCTGGCGCTCGGCGTCCTCATCGTCTCGCTGCGCGGCTCCAACATCGATCTGCTGCACGTGCTTTTCGGCACGATCCTTGCGATCGACGCGCCGGCGCTGACGCAGATCGGCGCCATCACATCCGTGACCTTGCTCGCACTTGCGGTCATCTATCGGCCATTGGTCGCGGAATGTTTCGATCCCGGCTTCCTGCGCGCCGTCGGCGGGCGCGGGCCTGTCTATCACTTCCTCTTCCTGCTGCTGGTGGTGCTGAACCTCGTTGCGAGCTTCCAGGCGCTCGGCACGCTGATGGCCGTCGGCCTGATGATGCTGCCGGCCGCGATCGCCCAGCTCTGGTCGCGCAGCCTGCCGGCTATGATGGTCATCGCTGCCGTCAGTGCTGCGGCCTCCGGCTATCTCGGCCTCATCGCCTCCTACCATCTCGAACTCGCATCCGGCCCGACCATCATCATGACGGCGGCTTTGCTTTACGGCCTGTCCATCTTCTTCGCGCCGTCGGGCCTCGCCCGCCGGTTCTTTCCCCGCCCGCATGTGAAGGGCTGATACCAGGAGATACCAATGATACCCCGCAGACTGCTTCTTTCCGCCGCCTTGCCCCTGATGATGGCGTTTTCGGCCGTGCCGGCTTCGGCCGAAACACTGAAAGTCGTTGCCTCCTTCACGGTGCTTGCCGACGTCGTTCGCCAGGTCGGCGGCGATCACGTCAAGGTCACGAGCCTTGTCGGCCCGAACGGCGACCCCCACGAATTCGAGCCGTCGCCGGCCGATGCCAAGGCGCTGAACGCGGCCAAAGTCACCTTTGTCAGCGGCGAGGGGCTGGAAGGCTGGATGGATCGCCTCATCACCGCGTCCGGCTATAAGGGCAAGCCGGTCACGGTTTCAGAGGGCATCAACACCCGCACCATGGAGGAGGACGGCAAGACCGTCACCGATCCGCATGTCTGGAACAGCCCCGTCAATGTGAAAGTCTGGGTCGCCAATATCGAGAAGGCGCTGTCGGAGGCCGATCCGGCCGATGCTGCGGCCTATAAGGCCAATGCCGAAAAATATGCCGCCAAGCTCGACGAACTGGACGCCTATGCCCATTCCAAATTCGACAGGATCGCCGATCGCAGCCGCAAGGTGCTGACCAGCCACGACGCTTTCGGCTATTTCGGCCGCGAATATAACGTCAGCTTCCTTGCCCCCCTCGGCCTCTCGACCGAAAGCGAAGCATCGGCCGCCGACGTTTCCAAACTGATCGAGCAGATCAGGCAGGAACATGTGAAGACCTATTTCTTCGAAAATTCCAACGACCCGCGCCTCGTCAGGCAGGTCGCCAACTCAACCGGCGCGCAGCCCGGCGGCGAACTCTACGTCGAATCGCTGTCGGACGCGAAGGGGCCTGCCCCGACCTATGAGAAGATGTTCCGCTACAATGTCGACCAGCTCGCCGCCGCCATGGTGAAATCGAGCTGATCTCCGGGGCCTCAAAGCACGAGATCGAAGACCAGCAGGCCGGCCAGGCCTCCATCCGTCGACGTAACGATACGTTCGCCGACCACCACATGCTCGGGATGCACGAGATAGGCGTCCCGAGCCTGCGGGCTCTCGAAAGTCACGGCAAAGCCGTCGACGAAACCGCCATGCAGCCCCTCGGGCGAGACATTCGGCCCGTATTTGATATCCAGGATGCCCGGTATCACCTGCTTCAACGCCACGATGGCCTCGAACAGCGCCTGCTTGTCATCAGGCGTCATGGCGCTTTTCAGCCGCATGAATACGCAGTGCAGGATCATAGGGTGCCTCCCGGTTGTGTTTTTTGGCAGAATAGCGGTCACGGCGGTGAGGGCAAGGCGGCAGGCCGCGTCCTGCCCACATTCCCCAAGGGCGCAGACCTGAGCGAAATCCGCTCAGGCCCGCTTGGTCAGCGGAAAGCGTTCCCGCAGCAGCCGCAGCACCGATTCCGACGGCATCGGCGGGCCGAAGAGATAGCTCTGGCCGTAGCTGCAGCCCATCTTGGCAAGCTCGATCGCATCCTCGTTGGATTCGATGCCTTCGGCGACCACCTTCATCTCCAGCTCGCGCGCCATCGAAATGACCGATCTCAGCACGGTTGCCTTCTTGTCGCTGTCGTCGCGCACCAGCGCCTTGTCGAGCTTGATCGTGTCGAAGGGGAAGCGGGTGAGATAGGCGAGCGAGGAATAGCCGGTGCCGAAATCGTCGAGCGCCAGGCCGAGGCCGGCTTCCTTCAGCTTCTGCAGCACGAGGCGCGCCTGTTCCGGATTTTCCATGACCATGGATTCCGTCAGTTCCAGCTTCAGCCGTGCCGGATCGCAATGGGTCTTTGCCAGCACCGAACGGACGTCGTCGTAAAGCTCGTTGTTGAGAAGCTGCACGCTCGACAGATTGATGGAAACGAAGATCGGCAGTTCGCCGGTCTGGTTCTGCCATGCCATCAGGTCGTTGGTCGCCTGTTCCAGCGCGAAGATGCCGAGCGCGCCGATAATGTCGGAGGCCTCGGCGATCGGGATGAATTCCGACGGCGGGATATTGCCGCGCTTGGGATGTTCCCAGCGCATCAGCGCCTCGAAGCCGGCAATCTCGACATCCTCCAGCCTGGCGATCGGCTGGTAGACCATCGAAAGCTCCTTGCGCTCGATGGCGCGGCGCAGATCGGATTCGAGCTGCAGGCGGTCCGTGCCGAAATCGCGGAAGGCAGGCTGGAAGGGCTCGACGCGGTTGCCCCCGGCGCGTTTGGCCCGGTACATGGCAAGTTCGGCATCGCTGAGCAGGCCCGACGCGCTTTCCTGCTGGTCCACCCAGGAGGTGAGGCCGATCGAGGCGGTTAGGATGATCTCGCGGTTGGAGAAATTGATCGGCACCATGATCGCCTTGCTCATCGCGTCGGCGAAATCGGCAACCTTGGCCGGATCGTGCTCGGACACGAGGATGAGGCCGAACTGGTCGCCGGAAAGCCGCGCCAGCGTATCCTGCGGCTTCAGCAGGCGGCGCAGGCGCCGCGTGAGCGCGATCAGGATATTGTCGCCGGCAGCCACCCCGAGGGAATCGTTGACCAGCTTGTAGCGGTCGATATCGATCACCATGACAGTCGGGCGCAGCGTCTCGCCGCCCGGCGCGAGCGTCAGCACCGACTGCAGGCGGTCGAGGAAGACCTGCCGGTTCGGCAGGCCCGTCAGGTTGTCGTGCAGCGCATCGTGCAGCAGCCGCTCGACCGAATTCTTCTGCTCGGTCACGTCGACGATCGTGCCGACGCAGCGGATGATCTCGCCGTTCGAGCCGAGAACCGGCCGGGCGCGGATGAGCAGCCAGTGGAAATGCCCGTCTTCGGCGCGGATGCGGAACTCGTGGTTCAGGCGCCCGCGGCGATGCTCGAGGAGTACGTCCAGCGTCGCCCGGAAACGGTCGCGGTCGTCAGGATGCAGCCGCGGCAGCCAGTTGCGCGCCGCCCCGTGCATCGTGCCCGGCGAAAGGCCGAGTTTGACGGAAACGTCGGGAATGGTGACGACGCGGTCGCGCGCCACGTCCCAGTCCCAGACCATGTCGCCGGAGCCCGTCAGCGCCAATGACTGGCGCTCGAGATCGGAAAACAGCCCCTGCTGGAAGGCGCCGCCCGCAAAGGCATGCTGCATGACCGTAAAGCCGATCAGGAGCACGATGAGCACGAGGCCGCCGCCAAGTGCGGGCTGGATGATGTCGTTGTCGAGCCGGCCCGTGATCGTCAGCCACGCGCCGAACAGCCACACCAGCGTCAGCGCCCAGGCAGGCACCAGCAGGATGGCGCGGTCATAGCGGTTGAAGCCGAGATAGATGATGAGCAGCAGGCCCGTCGCTGCCGTCAGCGCGAAGGAGAGCCGCGCAATACCGGCCGCAATCGACGGATCGTAGATCGCGACGCCGAAGAGCAGCGCAAGGCCCAGCACCCAGGCAAGCGTGGCATAACCCAGATGCACATGCCATCGGTTGAGATTGAGATAGGTGAACAGGAAGATCACGAAACTGGAGGCGAGCGCCACCTCCGCACAGGCGCGCCATATTCGTTGATCCGCCGAGGCGACGCTGATGAGCTTTCCGAGAAAGCCGAAATCGACGCAGATATAGCCGAGCACCGCCCAGGCGAGTGCTGCCGTCGCCGGCAGCATGGAGGTGCCCTTGACGACGAAAAGGATCGTCAGGAATACGGCCAGCAGGCCGGCAATGCCGAGCACGATGCCGCGGTAGAGCGTAAACGCGTTGATCGTATCCTTGTAGGCGTCCGGCTCCCACAGATAGATCTGCGGCAGGTCGGGTGTCGCAAGCTCGGCAACGAAAGTGATGACGGCGCCGGGGTTCAGCGTGATGCGGAAGACGTCGGCCTCGTCGCTCGGCTGGCGGTCGAGTGCGAAACCTTCGCTCGGCGTGATCGCGATGATACGCTGCGAGCCGAGGTCGGGCCAGAACAGCTTGGAATTGACGAGGCGGAAGTGCGGCGCGACGATGACGCGCTCCAGCTGCTCTTCCGAGACGTTGGCGAGCGCAAAGACCGCCCAGTCGCCCTGATGGTTTTCCGAGCTGGCGCGCACCTCGATGCGCCGGCGAATGCCGTCTGCGCCGGCGGCGGTGGAAACCTGGAAGGCCTCGCCCTGGTTGGCATAGATTTCCGTCGTGGCCGTCAGGTCCAGCGCCGTGTCGTCGCGGGAAATCTTGACCGGTTCGGCCGCCCGAGCGCTGCCAGCGACAAGCGCGAACAGCGACAGGAGAAGGGCTGCGATCACCGCGATCATTCGTCCGGACGGTGACGTCAGCAGCATGCGGTCTTTGGTCATCGGCTGTTGGGTTTCCTGCCTGTATCCGCGTCGGTGGCGAGGCGTGAAAACATCACGTGATCGTGCCACTGACCGTTGATCTTCAAATATCCGCGCAGGTAGCCTTCCCGCTGGAACCCGGCTTTCTCAAGCAGGCGAATGCTCCGTGCGTTGTCTGGAATACAGGCTGCTTCGATGCGGTGCAACTCAAGCCCGGCGAAGATATAGGGAATAACCAGTTCAAGTGCGGCGAACATGTGGCCCTGGCCGGCATAACGTTCGCCCATCCAGTAGCCGATCATGCAGCTCTGGGCCGCACCCCGGCGAATATAGCCGATGGTGATGCCGCCGACGAGCGTCATGTCCTTCTTCAGGAAGATGAAAAGCGGGATCGCCTGGCCCGAGGCATATTCCTGCTTGCCGCGGATCACGCGGGCGCGGAACGAACCTTCGGTCAGCTCGTCGCGCCGCCATGTCGGCTCCCAGGGCTCCAGAAAACGGCGGCTGTCGGAGCGCAGCCGGTGCCATTGGTTGAAATCCTGGTAGCGCGGCAGGCGCAGGATATATGTGTCGTTTTCGAGTTCGACTGCTTCAGGCTGTCGCGACAGGAACCGAAAAACCGATTTTGGCATCGATAACCCCCGGCGCAACGGATGCGGTCAGCGGCTTGCCTGCTTCGTCTTCGGTGCCGGAACCGAAAGCGAGGCGGTGATGTCTTCCATCGGAGCAAGCTGCTCGAGCGGGCCGATCGCCGAAAGCGTCGGCACGGTATCGTAGAACAGCCGGCCGGCAAGATCGGTCAGCCGCTCGATGGTGATGCCCTCCAGCCGCTCCATCATCTCCGGATTGGAGATCGGGCGGCCGTAGAGCATCATCTGCCGGGCGATCTGGCCGGCGCGGGCGGCAGGGCTCTCCTGGCCCATGAGAAGCTGGGCGCGGATCTGCGCGCGGGCGCGCTCGATTTCCTTCTGGTGAATGGTATCTGCCGACTTGTGCAACTCGTCGATGATGACGGGCACCAGTTCCGGCAGGTTTTCGCCGCCGGTTGCGGCATGGATGCCGAAGATGCCGGTATCGGAAAAGCCCCAGTGGAAGGCGTAGACGGAATAACAGAGGCCGCGGAATTCGCGTACTTCCTGGAACAGGCGCGACGACATGCCGCCGCCCAGAATATTGGCGAGGATCTGCGAGCAGTAGAAATCGCGGGCATGATAGGCCTTGCCCTCGAAGCCAAGCAGGATCTGCGCGTCCATGAGGTCGCGCGGCTCGCGCACATTGCCGCCGATATAGCGGGCGGTTTCCATGACCGGCGGCGCCGTGGGCTCACTCGGCAGGCCGGCAAAGCGGTCTTCGACCATGCGCACGAACTCGTCGTGATCGACGGCGCCGGTTGCGACGACGAACATGCGGTCGGTCGTATAGTTGCGGCCGAGATAGGCGCGGATCTGCTGCGGCGTGAAGGAAACGACGGTTTCCGGCGTGCCGAGGATCGGCCGGCCGAGCGTCTGGCCGCGATAGGCGACTTCCGAGAAGCGGTCGAAGACGACGTCGTCGGGCGTGTCATTGGCGGCGTTGATCTCCTGCAGGATGACCTGCTTCTCTCGCTCCAGCTCGTCTTCCTCGAAGGCGGATTCCGTCAGGATATCGGCCAGGATATCGACGGCGAGCGGCACGTGATCCTTCAGGACACGGGCGTAGTAGGAGGTCGTCTCGGTGGAGGTCGCCGCGTTCACTTCGCCGCCGACATCCTCGATTTCCTCGGCGATCTCGCGGGCCGAACGGCGCGCGGTTCCCTTGAAAGCCATATGTTCGAGCAGGTGGGCGATGCCGTGCTCGTCTTCCGTTTCGTTGCGCGAACCCGATTTGATCCAGACTCCGAGCGCGACGCTTTCCAGGTGCGGCATGGTCTGTGTGACTACTGTCAGCCCGGATTTGAGCCGGGTGCACTCAACTGTCATGTGCTATCTTTCTGCGCCTGCCGTCATCTAGCTGCGGGCATGCTTGCCGATAAAGGTTTCAACCGCTTTAAGCTCGGGCTCAATGATCTGGAAGCGCTCCTCCCTGTGCATCAGATCAGCAAGCCACGTCGGAAGCGCCGGGTCAATACCGGAGGCGGATTTTACGGCGGCGGGGAATTTCGCCGGATGGGCGGTGGCAAGCGTCACCATCGGGGTATCAGGCTTTTCCCGCTCGGCGGCGACGAAGACGCCGATCGCCGAATGCGGATCGAGCAGATAGCCGGTCTCGGCATAGGTCTTGCGGATCGTTTCGGCCACCTGGCGCTCGCTGGCGCGGCCGGCGCGGAAGTCCTTCCTGATGAACTTCAGCGCTTCGGGCGCGATCTCGAAACCGTTGGATTGCTTGAGGCTTTCCATGGCGGCGCGCACCTTGGAGGCGTCGCGGCCGTAGGCCTCGAACAACAGCCGTTCGAAATTGGAGGAGATCTGGATATCCATCGACGGCGAGGTCGTCGCCTTGACCGATTTCATGTCGTAGCGGCCGGTCTTGAGGGTGCGCGCCAGGATATCGTTCTCGTTGGTGGCGATCACGAGCTTGTCGATCGGCAGGCCCATGCGCTTGGCGCAGTAGCCGGCGAATATGTCGCCGAAATTCCCGGTCGGCACCGTAAACGAGATCTTCCGGTCCGGCCCGCCGAGCGCGATTGCCGTCGTGAAATAATAGACGATCTGGGCCATGATGCGTGCCCAATTGATCGAGTTGACGCCGGAAAGCCTCACCCTGTCGCGGAAGGCGGCATCGTTGAACATGGCTTTGACGAGGTTCTGGCAATCGTCGAAATTGCCCTCGACGGCCAGCGCATGCACGTTGGCGGCCCTGGATGTCGTCATCTGCCGCTGCTGCACCGGCGAAACCTTGCCGTGCGGGAAGAGGATGAAAATATCGGTGCGCTCGCGCCCGGCAAAGGCGTCGATTGCGGCACCACCGGTATCGCCCGAGGTGGCGCCGACGATGGTGGCGCGCTCGCCACGCTTTTCCAGCGCATAATCCATAAGGCGGGCGAGAAGCTGCATCGCCACGTCCTTGAAGGCGAGCGTCATGCCGTGGAACAGCTCCATGACGAAACTGTTCGGGCCTGTCTGCACAAGCGGCGCGATCGCCGGGTGGCGGAACGTGCCATAGGCCTCGTCGATCATCGCCCGGAACGTATCGTCAGGGATTTCGCCGTTGGTGAAGGGCGAAAGGATGGCAAACGCGATCTCCTGATAGGTCTTGCCGCGCAGCGCCCTGATTTCCTTTTTGGAAAAGCTCGGCCATTTGCGCGGAACGTAGAGCCCGCCGTCGCGCGCAAGCCCCGCCAGAAGGGCGTCGCAAAAGCCGAGGGAAGGGGCCTCGCCGCGGGTCGAGATATAGTCCACGTTCGTCATCCTTGATCTATGGCTGGAGAGTTTTCGGGCGGAAAACGGCCTGTCGTCGCGCCGCCGAAAAGAGGGAGCTTGCCGGCCTGCCGGGGCATTGTCGCAGGTATCCTATTGAAGTTGCCCGCATCCGGCGCCGAAAAGTGCATCAAAACGGTGCTTACCCAATCGATTTTTCTTTGCGCCGCTGATATAGACCATCGCCAACTGTCATGAAAGGCCTTGCGCGAAAGTCGCAGGCGCCTAGAAGAAAAGCGTTCGCAAGGGGTGGAATATCGTGCTCGGCAAGGTCTCTCGTCTCATCGTTTCCGCATCGCTCCTTGCCGCTCTTGCCGGATGCAATTCGCTAGGCCTCGGCGGCGACAGCAAGCCTGATGCGACGGCAGCGGCAAGCGGCCCGGCGCCGCTGCAGCCGAACGGCAACGCCCAGATCATGCCGGTCGCTCCGGCCAATCCGTCGTCGAACCAGACCCCGATCGGCACCGGCGTCACGGCGCAGGGCAATGTCGCTCCCGTCGTCCAGGGCGCCTGCCCGCAGATCTTCATGCGCGATCAGGACGCGATCTACCGCACCTACGCGAAGGGCGCAAAGACAGGCGACCCGCAGCAGGTGGTCTTCCAGGCCTCTTTCGGGGATTACACCCGCCAGTGCACGCTGAACGAAACGGCGCTGTCGATGACCGTCGTGGCCCAGCTTCGCCTCGTCGCCGGTCCGGGCGGAACGCCGGGTCCAGTCACGCTGCCGATCCGCATCTCCGTGCTGGACGGCCAGGACGTTCTGTCGTCGGAAGTCGTCAACTTCCCGACGCAGATTCCGCCGGGCTCGCCCGCCACGCAGGTCATCTTCCGCCACGAAGGCGTCAAGATGCCGGTCGGCTCGGGCGCACTGGTGCGCGTCAATGTCGGCTTCGACAATCAGCCCGCCAAGAATTCCAAGAAGAAGAGCAGCTAAAGCAATTCCAGCAAAAGCGTGAAGCGGTTTTGCGTCCGGAATTGCTTGGAAACAAAGGGATAGAGCATCCCGGGCGCTTCGATCCTCGCCGGAAATGCTCTGATCGCCACGCGCTGATATAGGCTCGGCTCTCGGCTCTCGGCTCTCGGCTCTTTGCGACGGCAAGGCCCGCTTTTGCAGGCAGGGGTCCGTTTTTTAAGAATGGGCCTGCCGCCCTGGAGGCGGCATCCGGCAAGACCGCTGCCCTTAGAGCACGCCTTCCCACTCGGCCAATGCGGCCACGACGCCCGGAAGGTCGTTCATGCGCGAAATCACCGTTTCCGCACCCGCATCCGTCAGCTTGTCGGCATGCGAGGGATAGGTGTGCGAGCCGCCGGTAAAGCCGATCACCCGCATGCCGGCAGCGCGCGCGGCATGGACGCCGTGGGTGGAATCCTCCACGACGACGGTCTTGGAAGGCGAAACGCCCATCTGGCTTGCGCCGTGCAGGAAGATATCCGGCTTCGGCTTGGCCCGGTCGGGGCCGAGATCCTTGGCGGAGAAGATATTGGGCGCAAAGAGTTTCTTGAGCCCCACTTTGCCCAGCATCATGTCGAGCCGCTGGCTTGAGGAATTCGAGCAGACGCAACGCTTCATCGCAAGGCGGCTGATGGCGAGTTCGACGCCGGGAATGGCCTGGACTTCCTGTTCGAGCCGGATATCCAGAAGCTTCTGCGACTGGTCGATGAGGGAGGCCGAGAGCGGGATGCTGGCTTCGCGTTCGATCTGGAAGAGAATGTCCTTCCAGGTCAGGCCGGCGAAGCGCTCGTTCATTTCCTCGACGCTGATCGGGTAGCCCGCTTCCGTCAGCAGTGCCGATTCCACGTTTGCCGCGATGATTTCGGAATCGACCAGAACGCCGTCGCAGTCGAAGATGATGAGGTCGAAGCCGTCCATATACTCATGCCTTGTTCGGGGATGATGCGGCTTTACACGATGGCGGTCGAAAGCTCAACCGATGGCGGGGCATGGCTGGAATGCGCGCTGCGGGCAGCTTTGCGGGGTATGACTGTCATCCCACCTCGACAAGGCCCGCGGCGCTCGCTACTGGATGGCAATGAGCAGGGAACCCGAAGACAACACCATCGCCGCGCGTATCGCCCGCGTGCTTGCCGAACGCATCGTTCACGGCGAGCTTGCGCCCGGCGCCCGTCTTCGCCAGGACCATATTGCCGAGGAATTCGAGACCAGCCATGTGCCGGTGCGCGAGGCCTTCCGCCGGCTGGAGGCGCAGGGGCTGGCGATCAGCGAGCCGCGCCGCGGCGTTCGTGTCGCCTCCTTCGACCTCGCCGAAGTGCGCGAGGTGGCGGAAATGCGCGCCGCCCTCGAAGTGCTCGCCCTCAAACATGCCGCCCGCCACCTGACGCCCGCCATCCTCGACGCTGCGGAAGAGGCGACGCGCGAAGGCGATGCCGCCGCCGACGTGCATGCCTGGGAGGAGGCAAACCGCCGTTTCCACCGCCTCATCCTCACCCCCTGCGCCATGCCGCGCCTGCTGGCTGCAATCGACGACCTGCATGCCGCAAGCGCCCGCTTCCTCTTCTCGGCCTGGCGTTCGGGCTGGGAAAAGCGCACCGATCACGACCACCGCGCCATCCTTGCCGCCCTTCGCCAGGGCAAGGCGGAGGAGGCGGCCATTATCCTGCAGAAGCATGTGCAGTGGATCGGACGCGCACCGCAGCCTGCCCAGAAGGGCGGCGAGCGCGAAGCTTTTGCCATCGTCGGCTGATATCCGAAAAATTATAGATAATTTTGGAATGCGTGAAATGTCCTGATCTACAGTGTTCTCATGCAGATTCACGCTCGGCTGTTGTCCCCTCCTAACCGAAATTCGCGTGCTCTCTCTTGCGTTGCCGAAAAAACTCCGCCATCAAATAGATGGGAATCAAAAATTATCTATAATTTTGAAAGGAGAAATTCATGTCCCTCTCTGACCAGCCCCGTACCATCGTTTTCGATCCGCTGCGCCTTTCCGCCCGGTCGCTTGCGGTCAAGTACCTCTTCGTTCTCGCCGGCACGCTGGTGCTGGCGGCCGCCTCGCAGATCGCGGTGCCGATGGTGCCTGTTCCGATCACCATGCAGACCTTCGCCGTCACCATGATCGGCGCGCTCTACGGCTGGCGCCTCGGCACGCTCACGGTTCTTGCCTGGCTCGGCGAAGCCATGCTCGGCGCACCGGTCCTGGCAAACGGCTCCGGCGGATTTGCGCCCTTTGCCGGCCCGACGGCCGGTTATCTCGTCGCCTTTCCGCTGATGGCGCTGATGGTCGGCTGGCTCGCCGAACGTGGCTGGACCGGCGATAACATCGTCCGAAGCTTCACCGCCCATCTCGCCGCCAACATCTTCTGCCTCGCGCTCGGCGGCGTCTATCTCGCCTCCCTGATCGGCGCGGAAAAGGGCTGGCTGCTCGGCGTCGCCCCCTTCATTCTCGGCGGCGTGCTGAAATCCGCGCTTGCCGCAGCCGTGCTCAAGGGCATCCGTATCTATGGCGGCCGGGCATAGTGCCTTGACCGTCAGGCTGCGCGCCCACCATCTGCTCTGCATGCTGACATTCGTCGGTGAAGGCTACACTCCGGCCTTCACCGCCAATTACCGCCGCATCGCAGAGCGCCTCTCGGCCGGAGAGGAGATCGAAATCGTCTCCGGCCCCGACGATATCTGCGCACCGTTGATGTCGCAGTCCTCGGCCCATTGCCTTCTGCCCGGGCCGAAGGCCAGGGACGAAGCGGCCGCTGAGGCCGTCGCAAAGTTTCTCGGCGTGCGGATAGAGCAGGGCGCTCGCCTCATTCCCGACAAGGCCCTCCTGAAAAGGCTGCGCCGCGGTTTCGCGGCCGACCTCACCCGCAAGGCCTGCGAGGATTGCGAATGGAGCGAACTCTGCAGCACGGTCGCCCGCGACCGTTTCAGGAACACGCTGGTCGCGCCCTGTTAGCTCTCCAGCGGAAACAGCTTCAGAAACTGCCGCTCGCCTTCCGGTGAAAAGACCACCGAGCGGCTTTCCGGCACTCGCCGCGCCCAGCCCTTTTCCATGAAATTCGCAAGCAGCGCCTTGCCGAGGCTGCCGGCAAGATGGGCGCGGCGCTCGCTCCAGTCGAGGCAGGAGCGGCAGAGCGGACGGCGCGAGGATTTGAGGCTGCCGACGTCGATGCCGATACATTGCAGCTCGCTTTCGCCCTTGGGCGTTACCGCAAGCCCGTCGCCGATGGCGTCGATCGATCCCGAAGCGACGAGGTTGTCCAGCATGCGCACCCCGTAGTCGCCGGCCAGATGATCGTAGCAGATGCGCGCCTTGCGCAGCGCCGGGTCCTTCGGGCCGGGCTGGTGGCGCAGATGCCCGCGGCTGGCGGCAAGCCCCATCATGCTTTCGATCAGCCGGGCCACGGCCTCGTCGGCCAGCGTGAAATAGCGGTGCCGCCCCTGCTTGCGCTGCGCCAGCAAACCGCCGGTCTCCAGCTTCGACAGGTGGGTGCTGGCCGTCTGCAGCGTGATGCCGCCGGCCGCCGCAAGCTCGGTTGCCGTCAGCGCCCGGCCGCCGGTCAGCGCCGCCAGCATGTTGGCCCGCGCCGGGTCGCCGATGAGCGCGCCGATCTGCGCAATGTCGGGTCCTTCTTTCATACTTCGATCGTAACCGAAGCATTCTCGTGCCGCAATGTGCGAAAACGCCTTTGACACGAAAGGAGAAAACCGATGATCACCTGCTTCATCCGCTACGAGATCGACCCCTTCCGCAAGGAGGCTTTCGCCGAATATGCCCGCAACTGGGGACAGGCGATCCCGAGGAACGGCGCCGACCTGATCGGCTATTTCGGTCCGCACGAGGGCTCGGCGACGACGGCCTACGGCGTCTACAATATCGAAAGCCTCGCGGCCTACGAGGCCTATCGCGCAAGGCTTGCCGCCGATCCGCTCGGCCGGGAAAACTACGAATTTGCCCGCCGCGAACACTTCATCCTCAAGGAAGACCGCATCTTCCTGACGAATGTCTCGGCACCGCATGCGAAGCTGGTACTGCCGTGATCGCCGTCATCTTCGAGGTCATCCCCTATGTCGGCGAGCGCCACCGCTATCTGGACCTTGCCGGCGAACTCAGGTCCGAACTCGAGACGATCGACGGCTTCATCTCTGTCGAGCGTTTCGAGAGCCTGACGATGCGCGGCAAGATCCTCTCGCTCTCCTTCTTTCGCGACGAGGCGGCGGTGAAGGAATGGCGCAATCGCGAAGCCCATCGGGAAGCCCAGATGGCCGGCCGCAGCGGCATTTTCGCCGACTATCGCCTGCGCATCGGCCATATCGTCAGGGATTACGGCATGGTCGAGCGGGCCGGAGCGCCCGAGGACAGCCGGCGGACGCTCAGGCCGCAGGCGGCGGAGTGAAACCGGGGCGGGCCGAACCTCAGGTCCGCCTCCCGTTCGAACCCGAAGCGGAATATTTTCCCGAAACGGATCGGCGCTTCAGGCTTTAGTAACCAACTTGCGTAACCATAACGGAGAGTTAAGCGTAAAGCGTATGAGCGAGTATCTACATGGCGTCTGTTTTCCCGCTTGCCGATCTCAAGACTTCCGTAAAGCCGGGTTCTTGGATCGACACGATCATCAAGGGTGATTGCGTTGCAGCCCTTGAGGCTCTTCCGAACCAGTCGGTTGACGTCATTTTCGCCGATCCGCCCTACAACCTCCAGCTCGGCGGCACGCTGCACCGGCCGGACCAGTCGCTGGTCGATGCCGTCGACGACGAATGGGATCAGTTTGCCTCGTTCGAAGCCTATGACGCCTTCACCCGCGCCTGGCTGCTCGCCTGCCGCCGCGTGTTGAAGCCGACGGGCACGATCTGGGTCATCGGCTCCTATCACAATATTTTCCGCGTCGGCGCCACGCTGCAGGACCTGAATTTCTGGATCCTGAACGACATCGTCTGGCGCAAGACCAACCCGATGCCGAATTTCAAGGGCCGCCGTTTCCAGAACGCCCATGAGACGATGATCTGGGCAAGCCCCGATGCCAAGGCCAAGGGTTACACTTTCAATTACGATGCGATGAAGGCCGCCAATGACGACGTGCAGATGCGCTCGGACTGGCTCTTCCCGATCTGCAGCGGCAATGAGCGCCTGAAGGGCGAAGACGGCAAGAAGGTGCATCCGACGCAGAAGCCGGAAGCGCTGCTTGCCCGTGTCATCATGGCCTCCTCGAAACCCGGCGACATCATCCTCGACCCCTTCTTCGGCTCGGGAACGACCGGCGCCGTCGCCAAGCGTCTCGGCCGCCACTTCGTCGGCATCGAGCGCGAGCAGGACTATATCGATGCGGCATCCGCCCGCATCGCCGCCGTCGAGCCGCTCGGCAAGGCGGAACTGACCGTCATGACCGGCAAGAAGGCCGAAGCGCGCGTCGCCTTCAACGTGCTGGTCGAAAGCGGCCTCATCAAGCCCGGCCAAGTGCTGACCGATGCGAAACGCCGATACAGCGCCGTGGTGCGCGCCGACGGCACGGTCGCTTCCGGCGGCGAGGCCGGCTCCATTCATCGCCTTGGCGCGAAAGTGCAGGGCCTTGATGCATGCAACGGATGGACCTTCTGGCATTTCGACGACGGGCAATCCCTGCGCCCGATCGACGAATTGCGGTCCATCATCCGCAGCGACCTCGCAAAGGTGGATTGAGCCACATCCTTGCGAGGACGGGACGAAGCGTCTTCCGGTTTGTACCTCCAGTTACGGAAGACGCACAAAGGATGCCCGGGGCCGAAGACCCCGGGCTTCTTGTTTCAGGGCAATTTCGGCAACGCAGCAGGTCTGCGTGCGAGTTGCACAATGGCGATCGAGCTTCGATCCCGCCTCAGAAGTCCCGGTAGTCGGTCACATCGACGCGCGTGACCTTGCCGTCCTCGTTGAAGGTGATCGTTTCCTCGCCTTCGCGGATCAGCGGCTTGCCGGTCCTGCTATGCGTTGCCCGCACCGACCAGACGGCCCGGCCCGACAGCGGCGTCAGCGTTTCCACCAGCGAGTTTTCCGCCGTCTGATCCGGGTAGTCGTCGAAGTAACGGCGGAAGGCGGCCATGATCGCGGCCCGGCCGGCAAGGCTGCCGACGCCGTTCGAGACATAGGTCGCGTCTTCGGCGAACCAGTTCTCGATCTCGGGAAAATCGAGCGCGTTGATGGCCGCGTGAAAACGGTCGATGGCGGCGGCGGGATCGAAGGCCATGGCTTATGCCTTCAGCCCGAAGGTCGCGAGATCCGCCCGCAGCCTGTCGGCGCCGGTAAAGAGAACGGCGTTCCAGCCGGCCGCCTTGGCGCCCTCGACATTGGCCGGCGAGTCGTCGATGAAGATCGTGGCGGCCGGATCGAGGCCGAAGCTCTTCGCATGCGTTTCGTAAATCGCAATATCGGGCTTGATGAGGCCGATATCGCCGGAAACGGTGACGCCGCGCGGCTTCTTGAGGAAGGGGTAGCGCTCCTGCGCCTCGCGGAACGTGTCGGAGGCGAAATTCGTCAGCATCGTCACGTCCCGGCCTTCGTTTATGAAGCCTTCCATGATCGAAACGCTGTCCTCATAGGCATGCGGGACCATTTCGTGCCAGTTCTTGCGGAAGGCGCGGATATGCTCTTCGCGGGTCGGATGCTGCGCGATCAGCAATGCCTCGGCGTCCGCCCAGGTGCGGCCGCGGTCCTGCTCGATGTTCCAGTCGTGCGTGCAGACATTGGCGAAGAACCAGTTACGCTCGGCCTCGTCGGGAATAAGGCGGCTGAAAGGAATATTCGGATCGTAATGAATAAGAACTTTGCCAATATCGAAAACGATATGCTTGATGTCGGTTGCCATAATCATCCCTTGGCTGTTTTGAACGCGAGAGGAATAGCGGCTGCGATCGCTTTTTTCATGATAGTCGGCAGCGCCTGGGCTTCAAGATTTGTAACCGGCTCCCACCATCCGTCATCGGTTTGAACGCGTTCGCCAATCGCCACGCGGAAGATCGAAAGCCTGAGCTCGAAATGGGTAAAGACATGGGTGACGGTGCCGGCGCTTTCCCATCCGGCCTTGAAAGGCGCCGCTTCCGCAGAGGTTTCGCCGTCCTGCCGTGCCGTCCACGCCGTCGTCGGGATTTCCGTCATGCCGCCGAGAAGCCCGCTTTCGGCACGCCGCCGCAGCAGGATATCCCCATCGGACGTGACCGCCACGAAAGCCGCGCCGCGGCGGACCGGCTTTTCCTTCTTCGCGGCCTTGACCGGGAACCGTTCGGCATCGTGCAACCTCAGCGCCTCGCACGATCCGTTGAAAGGACAGAGCGAACAGGCCGGACGCTTCGGTGTGCAGATCGTGGCCCCGAGATCCATCATCGCCTGTGCGAAATCGCCGGGCCGGTCTTCCGGCGTCAGCAGCGCCACCTTCTGACGCATCAGCGGTTTTGCGGCCGGAAGCGGCGTGGCGATGGCATAGAGCCTCGAGATCACCCGCTCCACGTTGCCGTCCATAACGGCCGCCTGCCGGTTGAAGGCGATCGCCGCCACCGCCGCCGCCGTATAGTCGCCGATGCCGGGCAGGGCTTTCAGGCCCTCTTCGGTATCGGGAAAAATGCCGCCATGCTGGCTGGCAACGGCTTCGGCGCATTTCTTCAGGTTGCGCGCCCGCGCGTAATAGCCGAGCCCCGCCCAGGCCGCCATGACCTCTTCGCCCGGCGCCCGTGCGAGATCGATGACAGAAGGCCATTTTGCCAGGAAATTGGCGAAGTAGGGTTTGACCGCCTGCACCGTGGTCTGCTGCAGCATCACCTCCGACAGCCAGACATGATAGGGATCGGGCCTGACGCCGCGCCTTGCCATCGGCGGCGAAACCCGCCAGGGCAGGTCGCGGTGATGGCGGTCGTACCACTGGAGAAGAGGGGAGGCGGTGGGCGCGTCCGGTGTGCGTGTGCTCATTATTTGCCGCGGTCGGGGGAAGTGCTCTATACTTGGCGAAGCAAAGCGGCGCGATCAAGCCGGCGGCTTCGAACGGACGTCGCTTATCAGGGTTTAGATGACTTATCCACGCAAAGGTGAGAAGCAGATTTCCGAGCTGACGAACGGCATCATCGATCCCGTTCTCGCCCGCCGCGCCGGCATCAACAGCGCGCTGCTCGGCTCCTGGGACGAAATCGCCGGCGAGGATTTTGCCGATTGCACCCGGCCGGAAAAGATCGCCTGGGCGCGCGGCGGCGATGACGGCAGCTTTCGCCCCGGCGTGCTGACGGTTGGCTGCGAGGGCGCGCGTGCGCTTTTCCTCACCCATGCGCAGGGCGAACTGATCCAGCGCATCAACAGCTTCTTCGGCTTCGCCGCCGTCCACCAGCTCCGCATCGTCCAGAAGCCGGTCTACCAGCCGGTCAAACGCTCCCGCACTCCCCCGCCGCTGAAGGGCGAGGCCGCCCGCAGGCTGGAGGGCATGATGCAGGGCCTGGAGGACGAAAAGATCAGGCAGGCGATCGCGCGGCTTGGCACGGCGGTATTGGGCAAGCGGAGCAAATAGTTTCGTTTGATACCTGGCCCACAGAAATGCTATACATGTATAGCAAACGGAGGCTGCCATGCTTGCTTTAAGATTGCCGCCGGAGATTGAGGCTCGGCTGGACGCGCTTGCAAAACGCACCGGGCGAAGCAAAAGTTTCTATGCGCGCCAGGCCATTCTCGAACATCTTGACGATATGGAAGATGTCTTCCTTGCAGAGAAGCGCCTTGAGGAATTCCGCAAGGGAGAAACTGATACGGTCCCGCTTTCGGACTTGATGGCGCGGTATGGCGTGGAAAATTGAGTTTCACCGGGCTGCCGAGCGTGAACTCGAAAAGCTCGGCCGCGATGCCGCCGCTCGCATTCTCCGCTTTCTGAACGATCGCGTTGCAAGGCTCGATGATCCAAGATCGCTTGGAGAGGCGCTGAAAGGCTCTGAATTGGGAAGTTTCTGGAAATACCGGGTCGGAGACTATCGCGTGATCGCCGATATCGATGATGGCTCCGTCCGGATTTTGGTCGTGCGCGTCGGCAACCGGCGCGACGTCTATCGATAGGGCAAAATCCTGCTCTCTTTTCACTATTCGTCTTTCGCAGGTCACAATTCTTTGAAGAAAGTTGGCGAAGCGTGCCTTGTTAGCGGCTCTTGGCCGTTATATCGCACAAGCAGCTGCCACACTTGTTTATGGGGAACCCATGCGCATCTCTGAAATGCAATTGACGAAACGCCAGCTTCTGGGCGGTGTCGCCGCCGCAACCGCATCGATCGCGGTCTATGGGACGGCGCAGGCAGCCCCGGAAATCCCGCAGCCGGATGGCGATGTGGACATGGCCAAGGTCATGACGCCCGGCGCGCTGCCGGAAATGGCGCTCGGCAAGACCGATGCTCCGGTCAAGATCGTCGAATATATGTCGATGACCTGCCCGCATTGCGCCCATTTCCACAACACCACCTTCGATGCCATCAAGCAGAAATACGTCGATACCGGCAAGGTCGAGTTCGTGCTGCGCGAATTCCCTTTCGATCCGCGCGCCGCCGCCGCCTTCATGCTCGCCCGCTGCAACCCGCAGAAGCCGGAAGAGCTTGCGACGCCGGAACAGTATTTCCCGATGGTCGCCATGCTCTTCAAGCAGCAGCAGGTCTGGGCCGCTGCCGATGATGGCCGTGCGGCGCTGCTGCAGATGTCCAAGCTCGCCGGATTTACTGAGGATAGCTTCACGAAGTGCTTGACGAACCAGAAACTGCTGGATGAAGTGAATGCCACGCGGGAAAGGGGTTCCAAGGATTTTGGCGTCAACGCCACGCCGACGTTCCTCATCAATGGCAAGCGCTATTCTGGAGATATGCCGGTTGACACCATGTCGGCCCTCATCGACAGCCTCCTCTGATCCGTACCGTTTTAAGAAGGCGGGCGACGGCCAAAGCCGTGCGCCCGCTTTTTCGTATGTGCAGCGCGAGGCTGCGGCATGAAGTTCAACAAGCTCCGCCTTGTCGGCTTCAAATCCTTCGTCGAACCGACCGAATTCGTCATCGAGCGCGGCCTGACCGGCGTCGTCGGCCCGAACGGCTGCGGCAAGTCCAATCTCGTCGAGGCCCTGCGCTGGGTGATGGGCGAGAATTCCTACAAGAACATGCGCGCGTCCGGCATGGACGACGTGATCTTTTCGGGTTCGGGAAACCGTCCGGCGCGCAACACGGCCGAAGTCGCGCTCTATCTCGACAATAGCGAGCGTGTCGCCCCCGCCGCCTTCAACGACAGCGACGAAATCCAGGTCACGCGCCGCATCGAGCGCGAGCAGGGCTCCATCTACCGCATCAACGGCAAGGAAAGCCGTGCCAAGGACGTGCAGCTCCTCTTTGCCGATGCCTCCACCGGCGCGCGTTCTCCCTCCATGGTCGGGCAGGGGCGCATCGGCGAACTGATCGCCGCAAAGCCGCAGGCCCGCCGCCAGCTCCTGGAAGAGGCCGCCGGCATTTCCGGCCTGCATTCGCGCCGCCACGAGGCCGAGCTTCGCCTGCGTGCTGCCGAGACCAATCTGGAGCGGCTGGATGACGTCACCTCGCAGCTTGAAAGCCAGATCGAGAGCCTGAAGCGTCAGGCCCGCCAGGCAAACCGATTCAAGACGCTCTCCGCCGACATCCGCGCCCGCGAGGCCATGCTGCTCCATATCCGCTGGGTGCAGGCGAAGGAGGCCGAGGCCGAAGCCGACAGTGCGCTCAACCAGGCAACCGTCGTCGTTGCCGAGAAGGCGCAGATCCAGATGGATGCGGCGAAGAACCAGGGCATTGCCAGCCTGAAACTGCCGGAGCTGCGCGAAGGCGAGGCGCGCGCCGCCGCTGCCCTGCAGCGCCTGCAGATCGCCCGCAGCCAGCTCGAGGAGGATGCCAACCGCATCCTGCGTCGCCGCGACGAACTCACCCGCCGTCTCGCTCAGCTCGCCGAAGACATCCGGCGTGAAGAGCGGCTTGTCGCCGACAACGCCGCAATCCTTGCAAGGCTCGATGCGGAAGAAGCCGACATCGCCGAAATCCTGGCCGATTCCGGTCGTTATGCCGAGGAAACGCGGCAGGCTTTCGAAGAGGCGACCGCCAAACTCGCCGACAGCGAACGCATTTTCACCGCCCTGACCGCAGAGCGCGCCGAGGCCGCGGCCGGACGCAATCAGCTGGAGCGCGCCATCCGCGACCTCGCCGACCGCAAGCTCAGGCTGGAACGCCAGATGGACGATGCCAGCCGCGAACTTGCCGGCATCGGAGAAAGGATCGCAACCCTTCCGGACCCGGAAGAAAAGCGCGCCATGGTCGAGGCCGGCGAGATTGCCGTCGCAGATGCCGAAGCGACGATCCAGGCGGTCGAACAGGCGCTTGCCGGCGCGCGCGAGACGGAAGCGCTTTCGCGCGCGCCGGTCGAGCAGGCGCGCGGCAGGCTCAATGCGCTGGAAACGGAAGCGCGCACCATCCAGCGCATGCTGGCCGGCGCTGCGGCCGGCGAGTTCCCGCCGGTTGCCGAAGAGCTGAAGGTCGATCGCGGTTTCGAGACGGCGCTCGGAGCCGCGCTTGGAGACGATCTCGAATCCCCGCTCGATCCGAACGCGCCTGCCCACTGGTCGGAAAATGGCGACGGGGCCGGCGATCCGGCATTGCCTGCTGGCGCCGAGCCGTTGCTGAACCATGTCCGTGCGCCCGCCGCGCTGATCCGCCGCCTGCGCCAGATTGGTCTGGTCGCTGCCGCCGACGCACCGAATCTGGTGAAGGACCTGAAGGCAGGCCAGCGCCTCGTCACGAAGGAGGGCGCCGTCTATCGCTGGGACGGCCACGTCACCGGCGCGGATGCGCCGAGTGCGGCTGCGCTCCGCCTTGCCCAGAAGAACCGCCTGTCCGAGCTGGAAGGCGAGGCCGAGCTCGCGCGCGATGTTCTGGCCGAAGCGGAGGAGCGTCTGGCCTCAGCGGCGGACAGCATCCGCGACGAAGAGCGCCGGCTAGCCGAGGCCCGCGATATCAGCCGCCTGTCCGCCCGTCATCTGGCCGAGGCGCGCGAAGCGCTCGCCGCCGCCGAGCGCGCTTCCGGCGATCTCATTCGCCGCCGCGATGTCATCGCCGAAGCCGTCAGCCAGCTGCAGGCGCAGCTTGAGGATGTCGCGGTTCAGGAAGAAAATGCCCGCATCGAGCTGGAGGATGCGCCCGATCTGACCGCGCTCGACGATCGGCTGCGCTTCCAGCAGGCCGAGGTGGCGACGGATCGCGGTGCGCTTGCCGAGGCCCGCGCCCGCCACGAGAGCCTGAACCGGGAGAACGAGGCCCGCCAGCGCCGCATCGTCGCCATCGGCCAGGAGCGCGAGACATGGCGCCAGCGCGCCGCAAGCGCCGAGGACCATATCGCCACGCTGCGCGATCGCGAGGAAGAGGCCCGCGAGGAGGCGGCCGAGCTGGAAATGGCGCCGGACGAATTCGACGACAAGCGCCGTGCCTTGCTGACGGAACTGCAGAAGGCCGAGGAAGCCCGCCGCCACGCCGCCGATCTGCTGGCCGAGGCGGAACTGCTGCAGCGCGATGCCGACCACAAGGCGGCAACGGCGCTGTCCGAACTCGCCGAAAGCCGCGAGCGCCGTGGCCGCGCCGAGGAGCGCCTCGTCTCCGCCCGCGAAAAGCGGCAGGAGAGCGAGCAGCGCATTCGCGAGACGCTGAACGTTGCGCCGCATGAGGCGCTGCGCCTTGCCGGCCGGCCGGGCTTGCAGACGCTGCCCGATCCGCGCGAGGTCGAACGCGAGGTGGAGCGGCTGCGCATCGAACGCGAGCGTCTGGGCGCCGTCAACCTGCGCGCCGACGAGGAGCAGAAGGAACTCAGCGATAAGCTGGAAGCGCTGATCAAGGAACGCGACGACGTGATCGACGCGATCCGGAAATTGCGCGGCGCGATCCAGAGCCTGAACCGCGAAGGCCGCGAACGGCTGATCGCCGCCTTCGATGTCGTCAACGCCCAGTTCCAGCGCCTCTTCACCCATCTCTTCGGCGGCGGCACGGCGGAACTGCAATTGATCGAATCCGACGATCCGCTGGAAGCCGGCCTCGAAATCCTCGCCCGCCCGCCCGGCAAGAAGCCGCAGACGATGACGCTGCTGTCCGGCGGTGAACAGGCGCTGACCGCGATGGCGCTGATCTTTGCCGTCTTCCTCACCAACCCCGCGCCGATTTGCGTGCTGGACGAGGTGGATGCACCGCTCGACGACCACAATGTCGAACGCTACTGCAACCTGATGGACGAGATGGCCGCCTCGACCGAGACCCGATTCGTCATCATCACCCACAATCCCATCACCATGGCCCGCATGAATCGCCTCTTTGGCGTCACAATGGCCGAGCAGGGTGTTTCTCAGCTCGTCTCGGTCGATCTGCAGACCGCGGAGCGTCTGCGCGAAACGGCTTGAGCCGGCATTTTAATTAAAGACCAAAAAAGGTCACTCCGACATCGGGTACGTACCCCATTTGGGTGATGCTCTTTTGCGCGCATTGCATTAGAAGTTGTTTTATCGCAACCGCGCCGTTACGGATAAGTAGCAATCGGTCGTTGCGTTCTGTAGAATTTGCAATGCCGCTTTCGGGTTGAGTGAGACGCTGAAAGTCGCGAGGCATTGTGGGGACCCCCCGTCCGGTTTTCCTGGCCGGACGGAAACAAGGCTTTGCGGGACCGTTGTTGCAGTCCCGCAAAGCTTTTTTTATGCGCTTAAACAAAGCATGTCGCGCAAAAGTGTGCAGCGGTTTTGCGATTACGACATGCGTAGAAACAAAGCATGTCGCGCAAAAGTGCGAAGCGGTTTTGCGATAACGACATGCGTGGAAACAAAGCATGTCGCGCAAAAGTGTGCAGCGGTTTTGCGATAACGACATGCGAAAACAAGAGTTTCAATCGTTTGATTTTGCATCCCGTTAGGCATTTATTGTGCAGCGCAACATTTCGCCGCATTTGTCGATTTTCATTTCAACACCAAGGGATTAAGCTGGTCCCCGAAATGGTGTTGGGGGGAAGATGACCAAGTGGGTCTATACGTTCGGCAACGGGCAGGCTGAAGGCCGGGCGCGAGACAAGGAGATCCTTGGCGGCAAGGGCGCCAATCTCGCCGAAATGTGCAGTCTCGGCCTTCCGGTTCCGCCCGGCCTCACCATCGTCAGCGAAGCCTGCAATACCTATTACAAGAACGGCCGCAGGATCGATCCCGAGCTGAAACGGCAGGTGCTTGCGGGCATTGCCGGGATCGAGGAGATGACCGGCCGCCGTTTCGGCGCCGGCAGCCGGCCGCTTCTGCTCTCGGTCCGCTCCGGTGCGCGCGTTTCCATGCCGGGCATGATGGATACGGTGCTCAACCTCGGGCTGAACGACGAGACGGTGCAGGCGCTCGGCCACGATGCCGGCGATGCGCGCTTTGCCTGGGACAGCTATCGCCGCTTCATCCAGATGTATGCCGATGTCGTCATGGGGCTCGGCAACGACCTGTTCGAGGAGATTCTCGAAGATGAGAAGGCACGCCTCGGCCACGAATTCGATACCGAACTCAGCTCCACCGAATGGCAGCATGTCGTTTCGCTCTACAAGGCGCTGATCGAGGAGGAGCTGGGCGAAGCCTTCCCGCAGGACCCGGCGGTACAGCTCTGGGGCGCCGTCGGCGCGGTGTTTGCGAGCTGGATGAGCGCACGCGCCGTCACCTACCGTCAGCTCCACAATATTCCGGAATCCTGGGGCACCGCCGTCAATATCCAGGCCATGGTCTTCGGCAATCTCGGCAATGCCTCGGCCACCGGTGTTGCCTTTACCCGCAACCCCTCGACGGGCGAGAAGATCCTCTACGGCGAATTCCTGGTGAATGCGCAGGGGGAGGACGTCGTCGCCGGCATTCGCACGCCCCAGAGCATTACCGAGGAGGGGCGGATCGCCTCGGGCTCCGAAAAGCCCTCGATGGAAAAGCTGATGCCGGAGGCTTTCGCCGAGTTCGGCCGCATCTGCGCCGAGCTGGAATCCCACTACCGGGACATGCAGGACATCGAATTCACCATCGAACGCGGCAAGCTCTGGATGCTGCAGACGCGCTCCGGCAAGCGCTCGACGCGGGCGGCCATGAAGATCGCGGTCGACATGGTGGACGAAGGCGTTATCACCGAGGAAGAGGCGGTCCTGCGCATCGAGCCTTCGACGCTCGACCAGCTTCTGCATCCGACCATCGATCCCCGCGTTAGCCGTCAGGTGATCGGCTCCGGCCTGCCGGCTTCGCCCGGTGCTGCGACCGGCGAGATCGTTTTTACGGCGGAAGAGGCCGTCGAGGCGGAAGCGGAAGGCCGCAAGGTCATCCTGCTGCGCGTCGAGACGAGCCCGGAAGACATTCACGGCATGCATGCGGCCGAAGGCATTCTGACGACGCGCGGCGGCATGACCAGCCATGCGGCCGTCGTTGCCCGCGGCATGGGCATCCCCTGCGTGGTCGGCGCCGGCACCATGCGCATCGACGCCCGCAACGAGCGGCTGATCGGTGTCGGCGTGACGCTGAAAAAGGGCGATGTCATCACTATCGACGGGTCTGCCGGCCAGGTGCTGAAGGGCGAAGTGCCGATGATCCAGCCGGAACTGTCGGGCGATTTCGGCCGCATCATGGGCTGGGCGGACCGCGCCCGCCGCATGACCGTGCGCACCAACGCAGACACGCCCGCCGACGCCCGCGCCGCGCGCTCCTTCGGTGCCGAAGGCATCGGCCTGTGCCGCACCGAACACATGTTCTTCGAGGGCGAGCGCATCCATGTCATGCGCGAGATGATCCTGGCCGAGGACGAGAAGGGCAGGCGCGGCGCGCTCGACAAGCTCCTGCCGATGCAGCGGGGCGATTTCACCGGCCTGTTCAGCGTCATGCACGGCCTGCCGGTAACGATCCGCCTGCTCGATCCGCCGCTGCACGAATTCCTGCCGAAGACGGACGAGGAGATTGCCGAAGTCGCCTATGCCATGGGCATGGAGCCTTCGGCACTGCGCCAGCGTGTCGATGCGCTGCACGAGTTCAACCCCATGCTCGGCCATCGCGGCTGCCGTCTTGCCATCTCCTATCCTGAAATCGTCGAGATGCAGGCCCGCGCCATCTTCGAGGCGGCGGTCGCCGCGGCCCAGGAAACGGGCGCAGCCGTCGTGCCCGAAATCATGGTGCCGCTCGTCGGCCTGCGTTCCGAACTCGACTATGTGAAGGCGAAGATCGATGCGGTGGCGCAGGATGTCATGTCGGAAGCCGGAATGCGCATCGATTATCTGGTCGGCACGATGATCGAGCTGCCGCGCGCGGCACTGCGCGCCCATGTCATCGCGGAAGCCGCCGAATTCTTCTCCTTCGGCACCAACGACCTGACGCAGACCACGTTCGGCATTTCGCGCGACGATGCCTCAGCCTTCATCCCCACCTACCAGCGCAAGGGCATCATCGAGCATGATCCCTTCATTTCGCTCGATTTCGACGGGGTGGGCGAACTGATCCGCATCGCCGCCGAACGCGGAAGGCGCACGCGCAACGACATGAAGCTCGGCATCTGCGGCGAACATGGCGGCGACCCCGCTTCCATCCATTTCTGCGAGACGATCGGCCTCGATTACGTCTCCTGCTCGCCCTTCCGCGTGCCGATCGCCCGGCTTGCGGCGGCCCAGGCGGTGATCGCGGCCGCTCAGTGACGGTAGCGGTAATAGCGCGGATAGACGTAGGGGCCGTTCAGGTTATAGGCCATGTCGGCCATCACCCAGTCGCTGTCGTAGCGGGCCTGGGCGCGACGGTCGAGATCGATGCGCTGCAGGCAGGTGGCAAACCCGTCCGTTCCGCGCTTGAAGCCGTAACCGAGGCAGGTCTGTTCGTCACGCGCCCGCCGCTCTTCGGGCGTCAGCGTCTGGCAGGCGGCAAGCCCTGCTGCCAGAACGGCAAGAAGCGGCAGAATAGATAGGCGCATCGGTTTCTTCCTCGAACATGGACATCCGGCCAGGAAAATCCATCTGACCCGTGTCGTCAACCTGACTATATCAGGCCGCGCCCGCCCGGTCTCCTGTCGGCGGCAGCGCCGGGTGTCGCAATCGCATCTCGGTTCGGAATGGTTGCCTCCTTGCTTGGGTAAGGAACGGCAGGATGGGTGCCTGGTTCCACTTTCGTCTTCAGGCGTTCCTATGTAAGAGCAGAAGCAGCAGCACGGGAAAGAGCACCATGGCGATCCGCGACCGATTCTCGAAGAAACTCACCTGTCCGCAATGCGGCAACAGCGGCTTTGCCGAAGCCTCCGAGATCGACGACGCCAGGCGCAAGACCCCCGACTTCAAGGTGGACCAGCTGCCGCGCGGTTTCTTCGTGCAGCGCCCCTCGGTCCATCAGGAAACATTCATGCTGAAATGCGAATGCGGCCGCAAGTTTCCCTTCCGCTCGCTGGCAGAAGCGGCGGCCGGCCGGGACTAAGCAGGCCGCGCAAAAGTGTGCAGCGGTTTTGCGGTTGCGCAAGAAGAGGGCTCAAGCCTGTCGAGTCCGCGACATGCCCCGGAACTTATATCCGTTCGAGAACCTCGATGAAGGCATCGGCGAAACGCACCAGATGTTCGGTATCCTCGTCGGGCGCCTGCATGCGGATTTCCGTGCCGTTCTGGTCGAGCAGGGCCAGAACCACGCGCATCGTCCTGTCCGAGGCCGGAATGCGCAGCACGGCGATTCGCCGGCAATCCTCGACAAGCCCCGCCGCCGGCAGGTCGAAGAGGAATTCGCCGCGGCTTTCGGCGGCAGCCCTGCGCACCGTCTCGCAGAATCCGGCCTCGCCATCGGCATAGCCTTCCAGCGAAAGTTCCAGTTCGAGAAGTTCCAGCGGTAGGAGCGGTTCGGCACGCTCGATGCCGCCAGGCGAGGTTACCTGCGGCCTTTCCCTCATTTCGGACGAGATCATCTGTCTCTCCTGTTTCATGGGACACGTATCAGACCCCGGCAGAATGGCCTTTTTACGGCATATCAGCAATAGCTTACGGAAGGCGGCGCTGCCGGGCCTCACGCTTTGACGTGGATTGCGTTGGCAATGCTCAGACAAGAGTTTCAATTTAGACGAATCTTGCACTAGAAAAGTCGTTGGCAGCCGGCGCATCCCAAGCGTCGCCGCCGACCAACCGGTAGTTTTGATGGCCATCCGTTTCGATCGTCCCGTTTCCAGCGCTGCCCGCCTGTCGCGGCATTTCGGGGCGTTTGCGCTCGTGCTGTCGGTGGCGGTGCTGGTTGCCCATCGCTTCGGCGGCCTGGCGACCCCCTATCTCGTTCTGGTGCTGATCGTTTCGGTCGGTTGCGCTGCCCTTGCGACGCTCTTGTCGGCAATCGGCCTTCGCAGCCTCTGGATGACCGGGGCCGAGGGCGGGCTGAATGCGCTGGCGGCGCTCATCTACGCGGCCTTTCCCCTCGGAATCGGCGCCTTTGCGGCGGAGCGCTATTTCAACCTGCCGGCAATCTATGACGTGACGACGGATACGGCCTCCGCGCCCGACTGGCTCTCGCCGCCGCAGGCCGACCAGATCTGGCTGCCGCGCGATCCAGTCGTCACCGCCGGCGACCGCGAAAGGCAGCTTGCCGCCTATCCGGAGCTGACCGGCCGGCGCTACGACGGCGCGCTCGACCGCGTTCTCGAAGCCGTCAAGAAAGTCGCCAAGCAGAACGGCATCACCATCACCAGGAGCGAGGGCGACACGACGCCCGGCCGCGAACTGGAGGACAAGCCCGTTCCGGCCCAGCCCGAAAGCGGTGTCGCCGATTCGCCCGACGTCATCCCCGTGCCGACGCCGCGCCCCTATGACGACGACGTGGCCAAGCTGATCCGCGGCGCCAACGGCGTGATCCTACAGGGCACGACGCGCACCTTCATCCTCGGCCTGCGTTTCGACATCATCATCCGCCTGCGCGAAGAGGCCGAAACCACCTTCGTCGACGTGCGCGTCGCCTCCCGCTACGGCCAGCACGACCTCGGCTTCAGCGCCGAAGTGGCCGAGCAATATCTTGGCGCCCTGGACTCCGAACTCCTCGGGATTGCGGGCGGGTGAGGCCCGGTGCCGCAAAGCGGCAGTAATCGATCCGGTGGATCGATTACAGGGCCGAACGCCCTGAGCCACGCGAAGGGCCGGCATGCGGTGAGGCAAGCCAAAACGCCCTTACCGCAAACCTATCCTGTAAGATCGATCCGGCACCTGAGCCTCGGCGATGGCCGAGCAACCAGCGGACTTACGATTCCAGAAACCGCTCCCGCACCTCGGCCGTCGGCACCATGCAACTCTCCCGCCGCCCGGCAATCCTGAGCCTGTTGCGCGCCACCACCCCATAGGCGGCATCTGCAATCCGCCGCGGCACCACCCGCAGCACACCGGCCAGGGCCCACGGCATGCCGAGCCCCTCCAGCATCCGGATCGTCGCATCGGATTTGTAATAGGCACGCCCGCCATCGATCAGAAGATTGGTCTCGTAATCGCGCGTCTCCAGCCCGTAATGCCGGTAAAGCGCCTCGCCGAGCGGCGTCTGGGCGACGACGAAGCGAAAGCGCTTCTGCCTGTCCCGCTTCAGCAGGAACTGCACCCAGCCGGAACAGAACACGCATTCGCCGTCAAACAGGATCAGCGGCCTGTCGTCCGCAAAGGCGGGCACGGAAGGGTCGTCGCGATAGCTGTAATCCGGACGTGCCGCCACGCTCAGCCTCCCGCCAGCCGATAATGGGCAACGAGGGAGGGCGGCCGGTCGGCCGTCACCTCGCCGCGTTCCATCAGGTCCTCGATATGCGCCAGCACCGAAAGCGCCGCCGCGCCATGCAGCCGCCTGTCGACATCGCGATAGATCACCTCGACCATTTTGGCGATCGTGCCGTCTCCGGCGCGGATGCGCTCGACAATCGCGCGCTCCCGCAGGCGCCGGTGCGTCTTCAGCCCGCGCAGGAAGGGCGCCGGCGTCGTCACCGGGCCGCCGTGGCCGGGCAGCAGCAGGCCGTCGTTGCGGGCGATCAGCTTGTCGAGCGAGGCCATATAGTCCGCCATGGAGCCGTCAGGCGGTGCGACGACCGTCGTCGCCCAGGCCATCACATGATCGGCGGAAAACAGGATGCCGCTGCCTTCGAGCGCGAAGGCGGCGTGATTGGCGGTGTGGCCGGGCGTCAGCACGCCCGTCAGCGCCCAGCCGTCGCCCGAAATCGTCTGGCCGTCGCGAATGGCGATATCGGGCACGAAATCCATGTCCGAGCTTTCGGCGAAAGGATTGATCTCGCCTTCTCGCAGCGGCCGCGAGGGGCGGTGCGGCCCTTCGCCGACCGTCAGCGCCCCGGTTTCCCGTTGCAGCCGTCCTGCAAGCGGCGAGTGGTCGCGATGGGTGTGGCTGACGAAAATATGCGTCACCTGCCGGCCGGAGAGCGCTGCCATCAGCGCTTTGAAATGCGCCTCGTCCTGCGGCCCCGGATCGATGACGGCGACCGACGAGCCCCCGACGATATAGCTGTTCGTGCCGCGGAAGGTGAAAGGGTTCGGATTGTTCGCCGTCAGGCGCTGGATACCGTCGCCGACGCTGATCGCGCGCCCGTATGCCGGCTCGAAGAAAAGATCGAAGTTCGCGCCGGACATGATTATTTATATTCGATCTCGATGAAGGACATGGGTTTGTCGCCGGCATTGACGACGTTGTGCTCGGTGCCCGCCTCGCGGCGATAGGCGGCCCCCTTGGCGACATCCACCCGCCGGCTGCCCTGCGCATCCTCGATCAGAAACTGGCAGTCCGTCATCGGCACGACGACATAGCCGAACCCGTGCGTGTGAACGCCGGTATCGGCACCCGGCTCGAAATCCCATTGGGTGATGCGCACGACGGCATCGTCGAGGATCAGCGTGGCAAGCGCTGGCGGACGGGCGCGATATTGGCTCAACGGTATCTCCATTGGCTGTGTCGTTCCCCAAACTCCTACCATGCCGAACATGGCCGCGCATACAAATATGACGCCGCAGTGAACTTAGTGATTGTGGGCCAGACAGTCCTTTGCTAATCAGGCCACGTTTTGGCGAAGCGGCATCCGCTTCAGCTCTGGTGGGGCGTAGCCAAGCGGTAAGGCAGCGGTTTTTGGTACCGCCATCCCCTGGTTCGAATCCAGGCGCCCCAGCCACAATCAATCGACCGCCGTATCCCTGTCGTAAGCCGTGCGAGGCTTTCACCTTCTCCCCGTCACGACAAAGAAAAGCCCGCCGATTTTCACCGGCAGGCCGCAAATCACAAAAATCAGGCAGTCGGTCTTACTTCTGTTCCGGTGCCAGGAATTCGGCGCAGTAGGACGGACCGTTCAGGCCGGGAAGATCGGTGACGGTGCGGATATCGCGGATCGTATAATCGGAATTGGTGGTGATTTCGGCGGCGCAGCGCAGGTAGAGCGTGCGGGCGCTGGCAATCTGCTTGCCGCGCTTGCCGTCGGCACCTTCGGCATATTTGGCCGGAACGCGCACCGTCTTGTAGCCACCCTTCCAGGTGTAGATCGTGGAAGATCCTTCGTCGCGGTCGCTGAGCGGCGGGCCGTAGGCGGCAAAGAACTTGCCGGCCGACTGGCCGACCCAGCGTGCCTCGATCGGGTTGCCGGCAGAAGGTATGGTGGTGCATCCGGCAAGCGCAATCGCAAGCGCGGCGGCCCCGGTCATGGTGCGGAGTTTCATCGTGTCGTCCCTGATATCTAGCCAGTGGCTGCGAAGCCGCCTTCGCGACGGTTTCGCCTGTCCCGCCGAGCCCTTTAGCGCGTAACCCGGCAAAAGAAAATTGCCACTTGGCCGCTTCTGAAGAATTTGCGCGGGGTGTGGCTTTTTGCTGCATGGCCGGCCGAAAGGCCTTGTCACAAGCCTGTCAAAAATTCCCGCGCTTTTTTGAATTTTGGTGCTTGCGCAACATAATAGGCCGGTCTATAGAGGCGCCGCTGGTCACGGAGTGTAGCGCAGTCTGGTAGCGCACCACGTTCGGGACGTGGGGGTCGAGTGTTCGAATCACTCCACTCCGACCAGCCGAAAACCCCGCCTCGGCGGGGTTTTTTCATTTGCGGCTTTCTCGCCTTTTTACACATCGATTGATTTCCCCGCGGCGCGAGTCCATCGCTGCCCCGCGGCCCCGTCTTTCTCCGCTGCGCGTCCGCCTCGAAACGGCGATCATCAAATTTTAGATGTTGCTAACGAACAAATCGGCGCTAAGCTGGTTTCCTTCGGAGGAGGAAGATCAATGAAGAAGATGAACAATCGACAGGTTCGAATTCCCGGCCCGAAAGATCAGGACATTGCGGAACATTGCCGGAAATTCGGCATCGGTCCGGCCGAGGAGAAGAAGTTGAAGAAGCTCCTGGGCCATCGGGCACCGCTTCATGAAATCCAGGCGAACGCGCCGACGCCGCAGCCGAAGTGGCGCTAGTCCGGACCTCCTTTACCCGATCCTGTGCATGCGGTTGCCGGCGTCATCCGGCCGTGGCCGCCGGCAGGTTTCCCTTCGTTGCCGATGCCCGAAACAAAAAAATCCCCGCCGGTGGCATTCGGCGGGGCAGATGGGGAAAGCTCTCCGAAAGGTGGCAGGAGAGCTTTTGCATTTCAGCAAGACTGAAAGGATGAGGCGAGGGCACTTTTGCCCGAATCGGTACAGTTTGCGTCAAAACCCGTCATTTTTAGTGGGAAACACGCGTTTTGGGCCTGTCGCGATTCTGAGGGCAGGGCAGGCGCGCCGCCGTGACGGCCTGCCCGCCCGTCGATCCCGTCAGCCTGCCGCCTGCAGCTTGTCCTGCGTCTTCGTCTCGAAGTCGCCGGCGTCGTGGCGTTCGTGAAGCTGGCTGGACGGCTCGCCGCTGACGCGGTTGACCATGCGGCCGCGCTTGACGGCCGGGCGCTCGCCGATCAGGTCGGCCCAGCGCTGCATGTTCCTGTATTCCTGCACCTGCAGGAATTCGGCCGACTCGCCGTACATCCAGCCCTTGACGAGGCCGCCGTACCACGGCCAGATCGCCATGTCGGCAATGGTGAGTTCGTCGCCGGCAATATATTCGCTCTCGGCCAGACGGCGGTCGAGCACGTCGAGCTGGCGCTTGGTTTCCATGGCGAAGCGGTTGATCGCATATTCGATCTTCGTCGGCGCATAGGCGTAGAAATGGCCGAAGCCGCCGCCGAGATAGGGCGCGCTGCCCACCTGCCAGAACAGCCAGGAGAAACATTCGGCCCGCCTGGCCGGGTCGGTCGGCAGGAAGGCGCCGAATTTTTCCGCGAGATAGGTCAGGATCGCGCCGGACTCGAAGATGCGCACCGGCTTTTCGCCGCTGCGGTCCATCAGCGCCGGGATCTTCGAATTCGGGTTGACCGCGACGAAGCCGCTTCCGAACTGGTCGCCATTGCCGATCTTGATCAGCCAGGCATCATATTCGGCACCGCTGTGGCCGAGCGCCAGCAGCTCTTCGAGCATGATGGTGACTTTGACGCCGTTCGGCGTTCCCAGCGAATAAAGCTGCAGCGGGTGCTTGCCGACCGGCAGTTCCTTCTCATGGGTCGGCCCGGCGATCGGGCGGTTGATGTTGGCGAACTGGCCGCCGTTTTCCTTGTCCCAGGTCCAGATCTTGGGGGGCGTATAGTCGGACGAACTGGTCATATGAGCTCCTGACAGAATAACTTCGTGCTTTGAATGAAGAACCCAATCCTTAACGGCAATTGGGGCGCATGAACATATTGGTGGCAATGAAGTTTTTGTCATCGGCGCGGCGGCTCTTTTGTCGCCGCCGCCACGCTTTGAAGTTCGACTAGAAGCTGAGCCTGCTCTTCTGCCGGCCCTCGGCATCGAAATTCTCGGGCGCCAGCCAAGCCTCGTATCCGGCCTTCAGCTTCGGCCAGTCGCCGTCCGTCATGGCAAACCAGGCGGTGTCGCGGTTGCGGCCCTTCTGCACCATGTGCTGGCGGAAGATGCCCTCGAAGGCGAAGCCGAAACGCTGCGCCGCCCGCTTGGACGGTTCGTTGAGATTGTTGCACTTCCATTCGAAGCGCCGGTAGCCGAGCGTGTCGAAGACGTAAGCCGCGCAGAGATAGAGCGCTTCGGTCGCAACCCGCGTGCGGGCAATGGCCGGCCCCCAGAGAATGTTGCCGATCTCGATCACGCCATTGGCCGTGTCGATGCGCATCAGCCCCTGCCGGCCCTCCGCGCGTCCCGTCGCCTTGTCGATGACGGCAAAGAACAGCGGGTCCTCGCTGGTGACGGACCGTTCCAGCCAGGGCGTGAAGGCGGCCATATCGGCAGGCGCCGCCTCGAAGAGGTAGCGGAAACGGTCTTCGGCGCCCGGCTCCTGCGCCGAGCGCAGCAGGTCGGCGCCGTGTCTTGCCGCGTCCAGCGGCTCCAGGCGGGCGTAGCGGCCCTCGATCGGGGCGCGGGCGGGGCGGGCGACACCCTTCCAGTCGGCAAGGTCCTTTGTCATATCGGTCATTCCGTCAAACTGATGCATTGAAGGTCGATCGCTGAACTTCGCTCACCGATCCCGTCTGCTCTTGCCTTGCAAATGGACTGGAGTAAAAGTCCAGTTTTGATCTTTGCGGCAGACCAGTTGGCATATGACTTCGGCACCCACATGGCTGAGCCTCGATCGAAACGGCGGCGACCTGACCGGCCAGATCTATCGAAGCCTGCGCGAGCGCATCCTGCTCGGCCAGCTTCCGGCCGGCCACAGGCTGCCGTCGACCCGCGCCCTTGCCGCCTCGCTCGGCGTCGCGCGTTCCACGACGGTCGAAGCCTATGACCGGCTTCGGTCCGAAGGTTATATCGAGGCCACCGCCGGTGCCGCAACGCGGGTTGCCACGCTGGAGCGCATGCGGCCGGAACGGCAGCGCGACGCGCGTGCGCCCGTCGAGGAAAAGAGATCGGACCTGCCGTCCTATCGCGGCCTGTTCCGGCCCGGCGTGCCTGACGTGTCGGATTTTCCGCATGCCGCCTGGAGCCGCCACCTTGCGGCGCGCAGCCGCTCGCTGCGCAGCCATCATCTCGGTTACGAGAACCCGACCGGCATCGACGAATTGCGGCAGGCCATTCTCGGGCATGTTTCTGCCACGCGCGGCGTGGTCGCCGAGCCGGAGCAGGTCATGATCATGCCCTCCACGCGGGCGGCGATCGATATGCTGGCGAGATCGATGCTGAGGCGGAGCGGGCGCAGGGCCGCCTGGATGGAAGATCCCGGCTACGGCGCGGCGCGCCTGCTGCTTGCCGATGCCGGCGCCGACATCGTGCCGGTCCCTTGCGACGGGCAGGGCATCGACGTTTCCAGGGCGCAAGGCCCGCCGCCGGCGCTGATCTATGTCACGCCGTCGCATCAATATCCGACGGGCGCAACCCTCAGCCTGCCGCGCCGGCTGGCGCTGCTGGAGGCCGCCCGCCGTCACCAGAGCCTCATCGTCGAGGACGATTACGACAGCGATTTTCAATATGGCTCGCGGCCGATCGCCGCCCTGCAGGGCATCGACCGGGCCGAGGCCGTGGCCTATGTCGGCACCTTCTCGAAGGTGCTGGCACCGGGCCTGCGCGTCGCCTATGCCGTCGTGCCGCGCTGGCTGGTGGCGGAGGCCTCGGAGGCGCTGCATCGCAGGGGAGTCGCCGTCTCCACCCATATCCAGGCGGCACTGGCCGATTTCATCAACGAGGGCCGCCTGCGCGCCTATCTGCGGCGCATGAACCAGCAATATGCCGAGCGCATGGCCCGCACGGTCGGGATGCTGGAGAGCCAATTTGGCGAAAGGCTTGCCGTTTCGGGCGGCAATGGCGGATTGCAGCTTGCGGCCTGGTTTCGCGACGAGAGGGTGGACGACCGGGCGCTCGTCGCCAGGGTGAACGCGTCAGGTTATGGCCTGATGCCGATGTCGGGTTTCTTCATCGGCAGGGCCGCTCCCGGCATTCTCTTCGGCATCTCGCAGGCGCAGGCGGCTGCCGTTCAAAAACTGGCAGCCGATCTCGACGTGATGTTTGGCTAGGCAATTTCAGCAGAAGCGGGAACCGGTTTTGCGTCCGGAATTGCGGAGAAAACAATGAGTCAGAGCATTGAAGGCGATTCCGTTTTCGCCGGAAATGCTTTTAGCCCACGCGCGACTGCGCCCGGAACGAGGTCCAGGCGCAGCGCTTGCGTGGGTGTCCTTCAAGCGGCGGAGAAGGGCACGGCCACGAAGGTCTTGTTGCCGCCGCGTTCGATCAGCAGCAGCACCGACTTGCGGCCGGACTTGCCGGCATCGGCAACGGCGGTCTTGACGTCACGGGCGTCATGCACCGGCTTGTCGTTGACCGAGACGATCACGTCGCCCGGCTGGATGCCGGCGGCAGCGGCCGACTTGTCCGGGTTGACGTTGGCAACGACGGCGCCGGCAACGCTGCGCGGCAGGTTCAGCTGCTCGCGAATGTCGGGCGTCAGGTCGGCGAGGCCGATGCCGAGGCTCGGCTGGCCGGCCGCCTGGCCCTGGTCGTCGCTGCTTTCGGCTGCGGCCTGCTTCTGGCCGTCTTCATTGCCGCCGACGGTGACGTTGAGATCGACCGTCTTGCCGTCGCGCCAGACGGTGAGCGTCTCCTTCGCACCCGGCGACAGGTCGGCGACGAGGCGCGACAGGTCCTTCGGCGTCTTGACGCTTTCGCTGCCGACCGCCGTGACGATATCGCCGGTTTTGATGCCGGCATGGGCGGCCGGCGTTCCGCCGGTGACGGCAGCCACCAGCGCGCCTTCAGCCTTGCCGAGGCCGACCGCGTCTGCGACATCCTGCGTGACCGGCTGGATCTGCACGCCGAGATAGCCGTGGTCGATCGAGCCGTCCTTCTGCAGCTTGGCGACGATCGTCCTGGCCTCGTCCGAGGGGATGGCGAAGCCGACGCCGACGCTGCCGCCGTTCGGCGAATAGATGGCGGTGTTGATGCCGACGACATTGCCGTCGCGGTCGACCAGCGGGCCGCCGGAATTGCCGTGGTTGATCGGCGCGTCGATCTGGATGAAGTCGTCATAGGGGCCGCTGTGCAGGTCGCGGCCGCGGGCCGAGACGATGCCGGCCGTGACCGTCGTGCCGATGCCGAACGGGTTGCCGATGGCAAGGATCTGGTCGCCGAGTTTCAGCTTGTCGGAATCGCCCCAGGCAATCGTGGGAAGCTGGTGCGGCGCCTGGACCTTCAGGACGGCGAGGTCGGACTTGGCATCGGCGCCGAGCAGCTTGGCCGGCAGTTCGGTGCCGTCGTCAAGCGTGACCTTGATGTCGATGGCATTGTCGATGACGTGGTTGTTGGTGACGATCACGCCGTCAGGGCTGATGATGAAGCCGGAGCCGAGCGCCATGGCGTGCTGCGACTGCTGCTGCGGTGCCTGGTGCGGCAGGGGGATGCCCTGCTCTTCGAAGAAGCGGCGGAACTGCTCGTCCATCGGCGAATTGTCGGCGCTGGCGCTGGTGGCCTTCATCGTGGTGGTGATGGTCACGACCGCCGGCTTGTCGGCATCGACGATGGAGGCGAACGAACCGCCGGAGGCGAGAATACCGCCGGTCTCGGCCGCTGCGGCAAGAGCCGGCGAGGAAGAGGAAACGGCAAAGGGCAGGGCGGCCGCGCCGAGAACGATGGCCGCTCCGACAAGTGCTGCGGCCCGGTGCTTGCGAAGAATGTGTGACATGGTGGAAGTCCCTTGCGAGAGCGTTGGCATTGAATGGCGTCTTGGTTCCATGCCGTGGACCATGGCGTCGATGAGTATTGTCGCCGGTTATTGCCGTTGATTACTTTGATTTCGTCTGTATGATGCGACGAATACTGTGATCTGGAAGAACTGGCGCTTGATACCTATATGATCCGTTCCGCGGGATTTACAAATTAAACATTGATCATGTTTGTATTACGGTGATGTAAGACATTACTATAATTTAATCTTGGCTGACCAAGCATCGCCGCAATTTTGCCGGCGTTGCCTGTTGTCCGCTTCGCGGAGCGCCGCAACAGTAAAATATATTCCACTTTTCTGTGATCCGCCGGCCTGCGCGCTGCGTAGCAGCCCGGACAATTCGCGACGTTTGTTCATGCTTTTCAAGTTTTGGTTGAAATTGGGCATTGAAATGTTAGTGGACTCTAAATTAAATTTTCTTCAAAAAAGTGAAACTGCGAATCGTCGGGGGGCGAGGCTCGCCGTATGCGGGAAGTGATGAGGGATTCAGTGAAGCCGGGGCGGGAAAAGAAGCGCGGTTCCCATGTAAAGTTGAGCGATGTTGCAAAGCGGGTCGGGGTCAGCCCGATCACCATCTCGCGCGCGCTCCGCAACCCGGATATCGTTTCTGAAGAGCTGCGCGAAGTCATCCTGCGCACCGTCGAGGAGATGGGCTACATTCCCAATCTCGCCGCCCGCGCGCTTGCCGGCCGCCACAGCGGCATCGTCGGCGTCATCACGCCGTCGCTGCACCATCCCTGCTTCACCGGCGTGATGATGGGCATAGAGGAGCGGCTGCGCGCCACCGATCTGCGCGTGCAATATGCCAATACGCTGAGCGATGCCGGCCAGGAGATCGACCAGTTCAAATCCTTCCTGTCGCAGAAGCCGGCGGGCATCATCCTCGTCAACGCGGAATATTACGACGGGCTTGCGCTGCTGGTGGAGACGGCCGCCGTTCCGGTCGCCCATGTCGCCGATCTCAGCCAGCCGCCGGAAACCCTGCTTGTCGGCATGTCGCATCATGTCGCAACGGCCGCCGCCACACGTTTCCTCTTGTCGAAAGGCTACAGGCGGATCGGTTTCATCGGCGGGCGCACCGATATCCGCTCGCGCCGCTGCCGCTCGGGCTATGAGGAAGCCATGCGGCAGGCCGGCCTTGACGATGCGTCCCTGACGCATGGACAGGACGGCTCCACCAGCATCGGCCTCGGGCGGCACCTCTTCGTCGAGCTTCTGGAACGGGTGGCGGATCTCGATGCCGTCCTGGCGCAGAACGACGATCTCGCCCTCGGCGCGCTGATCGAATGCAACGCGCGCGGCATCCGCGTGCCCGACGATTTCGGCATCTGCGGTTTCAACGATCTCGAATTCGCCGAGTTCACCTCGCCGTCGCTGACGACGGTGCATGTTCCCCGCCACGATATCGGCCATCGCGCCGCCGACATGCTGCTGCGCGCCATCCGGGACGAGGCGCCGAAAGAGCAGCGGGTCGATATCGGCTTTTCGATCATCGAGCGCGGTTCGACGCGCGTCGCACCGAAACAGTGAGGCGGAAACGAAAAGGGACCGACCGGTCCCTTTTCCCCGATATCGCCTGTCTCAGATGTCGCTTGCCGCGCTCGACCAGAGCTCGGCCGCTTCGGAGGCCGTCATGCGGCGCACCTCCGCCTCGTGGCGGCGGTTGGCGAAGAGCTCGCTTGCCATGATCTGCTCGGCAAGGTCGGCCGGCAGCGACAGGATCACGCGGGCGTCGTTGCCATGCAGGCCGCTGATCTCGGCGCGCTTGCCGGTCACCATGCCGCCGGCGACGGTATTGTTCGTCTCCGGGTCGATCAGGATGAAGGAGCCGGTGGCGCGGTTCTGCTCGTAGGGATCGAAGATCGCCGCCTCGTCGAATACCAGGCGCACCTTGCCGATCGCGTTCATGTAGAGCCGCTGGGCGGAATTCCATGTGCCGGTCTTCAGTTCCAGCTGGCTGACGGGCTCGACCTGCACACGTTGGCGGCGCGAGCCGCTCTTCAGCCAGTAGCGCTTGCCCGCTTCGATACCCTCGGGCTGCAGGGCAACGACCTGCGCGTCGAAGGAGAGGCCGGTCTGCGGCTGGCTGTCGATCGAAACGATCATGTCGCCGCGGGCGACGTCCACCTGACGGTCGAGAACGAGCGTGATCGCGTCGCCGGCAACGGCCGCGTTGCGCACGAGGTCGAAGGTGACGATCTTGGTGACGTTGGCGACCATGCCCGAAGGCAGGATCATGACGCTGTCGCCCGGCTTGACGGAGCCGCCGGCAACCGTGCCCTGATAGCCGCGGAAGCTTTCGCCGGGGCGCGAGACGCGCTGGACAGAGAGGCGGAAACCGGTCGTCTGGCCGGAGCGCACGGTTGCGTGTTCCAGCGTCTCGACCAGCGTCGGGCCATTGTACCAGGGCATGGCGGCCTGACCGGAATAGACGACGTTTTCACCCTTCAGCGCCGACATCGGGATTGCGGTGATCTGCTTGACACCCAGCGACAGCGCGAATTCCTTGAACTCGTGGCTGATCTTGTCGAAGCCGGCGCGGTCGTAGTTCGTCAGGTCGATCTTGTTGACGGCCAGCACGAACTGCTTGATGCCGAGCAGCGAGGCGATCGTGGCATGGCGGCGCGTCTGCTCGAGGATGCCGGCGCGAGCATCCACCAGCAACACGGCGAGATCGGCGGTGGATGCGCCGGTCGCCATGTTGCGGGTGTACTGCTCGTGGCCGGGCGTGTCGGCCACGATGAAAGAGCGCTTGTCGGTCGAGAAATAGCGGTAGGCGACATCGATGGTGATGCCCTGCTCGCGCTCTGCCTGCAGGCCATCGAGCAGCAGCGCGAAATCGGGCAGGCCGAGATCGTTCTGCTTGCCGGTGGAATCGCGGCGAAGCGTTGCCGCCTGGTCTTCCTTGACGGCCTTGGTGTCCCAGAGCAGGCGGCCGATCAGGGTGGACTTGCCGTCATCGACGCTGCCGCAGGTGATGAGGCGCAACGGGCGCGAGTCGCGCACGGCCTTCAGCGGCTCGGCGGCGGGCACGGCGACGGCGGTTGCGGGAACGGCTGCGGTCATCTCAGAAATATCCTTCACGCTTCTTCTTTTCCATGGAGCCGGACTGGTCGCGGTCGATGGCGCGGCCCTGGCGCTCGGAAACCGTGGCGATTTCCAGTTCCGCGATAATGTCTTCAAGGGTGGTGGCGTTCGAACGGATCGCGCCGGTCAGCGGGAAGCAGCCGAGCGTGCGGAAGCGAATGAAATCTTCCTGCTTCGCTTCGCCGGGCAGCAGTTCCAGACGCGGATCGGACGCGGCGATCATCATGCCGTCGCGTTCCACATAGGGGCGCTTGGCGGCGAAATAGAGCGGCACGATCGGGATTTCCTCGGCCTGGATGTAACGCCAGATATCGACCTCGGTCCAGTTGGACAGCGGGAAGACGCGCACGCTCTCGCCCTTGCGGATCTGGCCGTTATAGATGTTCCAGAGTTCCGGGCGCTGGTTGCGCGGGTCCCAGCGATGGTCGGGCGTGCGGAAGGAATAGATGCGCTCCTTGGCGCGCGAGGCTTCCTCGTCGCGCCGCGCGCCGCCGAAGGCCGCGTCGAACTGGCCGGCATCGAGCGCGTTGCGCAGCGCTTCCGTCTTCATCACGTCCGTGTAGCGGGCCGAACCATAGGTGAAGGGCGTGATGTTTTCGGCCGCACCGCGCGGGTTGATGTGCTCGATCAGGTCGAGATCGTATTTCTTCACGATCTCGTCGCGGAAGGTAATCATCTCCGCAAACTTCCAGCCGGTGTTGACGTGCAGCAGCGGGAAGGGCACGCGGCCGGGATAGAAGGCCTTGCGGGCAAGGTGCAACAGCACGGAGGAATCCTTGCCGATCGAATAGAGCATGACGGGACGCTCGAATTCGGCGGCAACTTCGCGGAAGATGTGGATCGCTTCGTTTTCCAGTGCCTTCAGATGCGGGTCGAGCGGCGGCTTGGCGCTCTGCGGGTTGGTCAGTTCCGTATCCTGACGGGTATCGGCCATTTCGTACTCCAGACTTCCTATTGCTGCACGGCGATCGCGGCCGCCTCTTCGGCGACATGCAGACCGCATTCGCGCTTCTCGTCCTGTTCCCACCACCAGCGGCCGGCACGTTCCGGCTCGCCGGGCTTGATGGCGCGGGTGCAGGGTTCGCAGCCGATCGAGGGATAACCGCGGCCATGCAGCGGATTGACCGGCACGCTATTGTCGGCGACGAAGGCCTTGATCGTTTCGATATCCCAGTCGGCCAGCGGGTTGACCTTCAGCAGGTGCCGCTCGGCGTCATATTCGGCAAAGGGCGTCTCGGCGCGGTTGGCCGATTGGCCCCGGCGCAGGCCGGTGATCCAGATGGTGGCGCCTGCCAGCGCCCGCGCAAGCGGCTTCAGCTTGCGCACGCCACAACAGGCATGTCTGGCTTCGACGCTCTCGTAGAAACCGTTCATGCCGTATTTGGCCGCATAGGCGTCGATATCGGCCTGCTCCGGTTCGTAGCGGGCGATATGGATGTCGTACTGGCTCTCGGTCTCGTCGATCAGCGCCAGGGTCTCGGGGAAAAGCCGGCCGGTCTGCAGCGTCACCACGTCGATCGGCAGGCGATGCGTGCCGATTTCCGCGGTGATGACCTGGTCCTCGATGCCGAGCGAGGTGGTGAAGACCACGCGCCCGCCAAGGCCGGCGACGAAGGAAAGCCGGCCCGCGAGGTCGAGGCCCGCCAGCTTTTCAGCCAAAGCCTCGGCTTCTTCGATCGAATTGATAACAGTCATGGGGGGTCCTGTCCTTGATGTTGGCCGGAGTATTGCAGCTGAAGGACGGATCGGACAGAAAAAGGGATTTCGAAAGGACTGCCTGACGGAGCAAATATCTCTCCCATCCTGCCGCAATGCAGAAAAGCAGCCGCCGACGCCGGAAGTGCGCCTCGAACTTAATGTCTATAGAAATAGTAGTGTTACACGGCGCCTGTCAACTGGAAATCGGAAGTGATGGCGGCAATGGTGAAAATTGCCGTTTTTTGAGGTAAAATACGAACTGTTGGCCGAGGGTTAAAAACAGGGCCAAAACACTTGTCTCTCAAGGCTTTTTCCAGCGCGTTCAAATTCCGTTCATGCTGGCCGTGCAATAGAGGCAATCAGCTTTCTTGGCGATGTCGGGATTCGACACCGCTCTGTGTGTGTCGACGGTCCGAGATGATTACGCAAAAGGCAAAATATGCGCTGCGGGCGCTGACGGTTCTGGCGGAAGCCGCGGCCGACGAACCCGTCATGATTTCCGACATTGCCGTGCAGCAGAAGATCCCGAAGAAGTTTCTGGAACAGATCCTGCTCGACCTCAAGCATCACGGCATCGTCGTCAGCCGTCGCGGCAAGCAGGGCGGCTACCTGCTCCTGAAGCCGGCCCACAGCATCACCTTCGGCGAGATCCTGCGCATCATCGACGGCCCCATCGCGCCGCTGCCGTGCCTGTCGATCACCGCCTACCGCAAATGCGACGATTGCGACGGGGAGCAGACCTGCGAAATCCGTCACGTCTTCGCCAGGGTGGCGGACGCCACCCGCAAGGTCCTCTTCTCCACCACGATCGCCGACGCCGTCGGCAGCAAGCAGGGCGCGGAAGTCACACGCCTGCTCGCCTGATGCGTTTTCCTCCCACTCACCGGTCTTCAAAAATCGGTGAGTGTCCTTTTCATATGCCGGCGATGCTCCACCTGTCCGTGCATTCGGGTAGGGAGAACATCATGTCTGTACTTTCGGGAAAACGGGCGCTGGCGGCCGCCATGCTCTCGGTGGCATTCGCAACCGGTGCCGTGGCGCATCACGGCTGGTCCTGGGCGGAAGCCGACCAGATCGAGCTTCGCGGCACCATCCGGCAGATATCCATGGGCGGGCCGCATCCGACCCTCGACGTCGCAACCGCCGATGACGGCGTCTGGCGCGTCGAGCTCGGCAATCCGCGCCAGACGGAGCGCGCAGGCTTCGTGGAAGGTGTCGCAAAGCCCGGCGATCAGGTCGTCGCGCTCGGAAACCGCTCGCTGGATCGCAACGAGAAGCGCATGAAGGCGGTGCGCATCACCATCGGTGAAAAGCGCTACGACATTTATCCGGAACGCATCCGCACGAACTGACGCCCGCGTCATGGAGCTTCTCGAATGGCTGTCGGCCACCACGCTCGCGGTCGGGCTCAGGCGTTCCGCGACGCTCTACATGTTCGTCAATGCCGCCCATATCCTGGCGATCGGCCTTCTGGTCGGCGCTATCCTGCCGCTCGATCTGCGGCTTGCCGGCTTCTTCGGCAAGGTGCCGGTGCAGGTCGTCGCCCCGTTCCTGTCCCGCTCGGCCGGCTTCGGCCTCGCCCTGGCCCTGCTCACCGGCTTCTGCCTCTTCAGCGTGCGGCCGGTCCAATATGCCGCAAATCCGGCCTTCCTCGCCAAGCTCGGCCTGATCGCCTTCGGCCTCCTCAACGTGCTTGCCGTCCACATGGGACAGGGCTGGCGAACCGCAATCACGCTCGGCCTCGTCCGCCCGGCCGTCCGCTTTTCCGCGGCTCTTTCGGCGGCGATATGGATCGCAGCCGTCGTGGCCGGCCGCTGGATCGGCTTTCTCTGAGCCGAGGCCACTTCTTTCCCCAAGCCCGCCGCTGAACATGACATGCCGATCGGCCATGTTGCATCGCTCGTGCTCGCCGCCCGTCATCAGCGCGAAGAAGATTACCGCTGACGACAGCAATTCCAGCAAAAGTGTGAAACGGTTTTGCGTCCGGAATTGCTTGGAAACAAAGAGATAGAGCATTTCCGGCGTTCGATCCTCGCCGGAAATGCTCTACCGGTCGCTCACCGCCGCGCGCGGATTGGCCCACGGCTCCTGGTTGGAGCGGGCGAGCGGCTGCTTGCCGAGAATATGGTCGGCGGCCTTCTCGCCGGTCATGATCGACGGGCCGTTGAGATTGCCGTAGGTGACGTGCGGGAAGATCGAGCTGTCGGCGACCCGCAGGCCGTCGACGCCGATCACCCGCGTATCGGGATCGACCACCGCCATCGGATCGTCCTTCGCCCCCATGCGGCAGGTGCCGCAGGGATGATAGGCGCTTTCCAGATGCTCGCGCAGGAAGGCGTCGATCTCCTCGTCCGTCCGGACCTTCTCGCCCGGCTGGATTTCCGGGCCGCGATAGTGGTCGAAGGCCTTCTGGCCGAAGATCTCGCGCGTCAGGCGCACGCAATGGCGGAATTTCTCCCAGTCCTCGGCATGGCTCATATAGTTGAAGCGCAGCACCGGGTCGGCCTTCGGATCGGCCGAGCGCAGCGTCACGTTGCCCCGCGATTTCGACAGGTTGTAGCCGACATGCACCTGGAAACCATGCGTGTTGGCCGCCGCCTTGCCGTCATAGCTGATGGCGACCGGCAGGAAATGGTACTGGATATCCGGCTGCTTCAGCCCCGGCGCCGATCGCAGGAAGGCGCAGGCTTCGAACTGGTTGGAAGCGCCGAGCCCGCGCTTGGAAAGCAGCCACTGCGCGCCGGCCACGCCCTGCCAGAACCAGGGCAGCCAGGAATAGAGCGACACCGGCTTGGTCGAGACCTGCTGGAAATAGAATTCCATATGGTCCTGCAGGTTGGCGCCGACGCCCGGCCGGTCGGCCTTTACCTCGATGCCCATGTCCTGCAGATGCCCGCCGGGGCCGATGCCGGACAGCATCAGGAGCTTCGGCGAATTGAAGGCGGAGGCCGAGACGATCACCTCGCGATTGGCCTTGACGATCTCGACCGCGCCGCCGCGCTCGATCTCGACGCCTGTCGCGCGATCGTTCTCGATGACGACCCTGCGCGCAAAGCCTTTGACAAGCTCGACATTCGGCCGTTTCAGCGCCGGCTTCAGATATGCGCTTGCCGCTGACCAGCGCCGGCCGCGATGGATGGTCTGTTCCATCAGGCCGAAGCCTTCCTGCTTCGAGCCGTTATAGTCTTCGGTCGTCTCGAAGCCCGCCTGCTTGCCGGCATCGATGAAGGCGCGGAAGAGCGGGTTCTTGACGATGCCGCGCTGCACATGCAGCGGTCCGTCCGTGCCGCGCCAGCCATCCTCGCCGCCGTGCGAATGCTCCATGCGCTTGAAATAGGGCAGCACATCCGCATAGGCCCAGCCGTTGGCGCCGAGCTCTTCCCACCGGTTGTAGTCTTCCGCATGGCCGCGCACATAGACCATGCCGTTGATGGAGGAGGAGCCGCCGATCACCTTGCCGCGCGGCGCGGTGATGCGCCGGTTGTTGAGGTTCGGCTCCGGTTCGGAAAGATAACCCCAGTTGTAGCGCTTCATGCTCATCGGCCAGGCGAGCGCCGCCGGCATCTGGATGAACGGCCCGAAATCCGAGCCGCCCGCCTCGATGACGATGACCGTGTTCCTGCCGTCCTCCGAAAGCCGGTAGGCGAGCGCCGAACCTGCCGAGCCGGAGCCGACGATGACGAAATCTGCCTGTTGCATGCTGTTCCCTTTGGATTGTCGTGTGCAACGGATGCTTCGGTTCCGGATGGGCTCAGTAGGGCGAGGCGACCGGCCCCATGCCGACATAAACCGTCTTCAGCTCGCTATAGTGCTCAAGCGCCGCCAGGGAGTTCTCCCGCCCGAAGCCCGATTGCTTGGAGCCCCCGAACGGGATTTCCACCGGGCAGAGATTGTAGCTGTTGATCCAGAGCGTGCCGGCCTCGAGCTGATCGACGACACGGTGGGCGCGGGTCAGATCGGCGGTGAAGACGCCGCCGGAAAGGCCGAACTCGGTCGTGTTGGCGCGCTTGACGACTTCGCTCTCGTCGTCGAAATCGAGCACGCACATGACGGGGCCGAAGATTTCCTCGCGGGCGATCGTCATGCCGTCGGTCACGTCGGCAAAAACGGTCGGCTGCACATAATAGCCTTCGCCCGTCACGTGGTTCGGAATGCCGCCGCCGGCAACAAGCGTCGCGCCCTCCGCCTTGCCCTTCTCGATATAGGCGAGCACCTTCTCGCGCTGCGCCCAGGAAACCATCGGCCCGAGCTGCGTGGCCTCGTCCATCGGGTCGCCGATGAGGATCGCCTCGGTGCGCGCCTTCAGCCGCTTGAGGAATTCGCCCTTGATTTTCTTCTGCACGAAGACGCGCGTGCCGTTGGAGCAGACCTGGCCGGTCGAATAGAAATTGCCGAGCATCGCCCCGCCGACGGCGCTGTCGAGATCGGCATCGTCGAAGACGATCAGCGGCGACTTGCCGCCAAGCTCCATCGTCACGTGCTTGAGCTGGCCGGCGGCGGCGGCCGCCACCTTGCGCCCGGTCGGTACCGAGCCGGTCAGCGACACCTTGGCGACGTCGGGATGGTTGACGAGCAGCGGCCCGGTGTCCCGGTCGCCCTGGATGACGTTGTAAAGCCCTTTCGGCAGGCCGGCCTCATGCAGGATCTCGGCGATGGCAAGCGCGCCGAGCGGCGTGGTTTCCGAGGGTTTGAAGATCATCGCGTTGCCGGCCACCAGCGCCGGCGCGCCCTTCCAGCAGGCGATCTGCTGCGGATAGTTCCAGGCGCCGATGCCGACGCAGACGCCAAGCGGCACGCGTTTCGTATAGGCGAAATCCTGGCCGAGCGGGATATGTGAGCCGTTCAGCCCCGCCGGCGCCACGCCGCCGAAGAATTCGAACGCGTCGGCCCCCGAGGTCGGGTCGGCGACGATCGTTTCCTGGATCGGCTTGCCGGTGTCGAGCGTTTCCAGCTCCGAAAGCGCGCGGTTGCGCTCGCGCATGATCTCGGCCGCGCGTTTGAGGATGCGTCCGCGCGCCATCGGGCTCAGCGCCGCCCATTCCGGCTGTGCGCGCCTGGCGGCCGCGACCGCCCTTTCGACGATGGCGGGTGTCGCGGCATGGAGCCTGGCGATCACCTCGCCGGTTGCCGGATAGATGCTCTCGATGAGCGTGCCGCTTTCATCCTCGACATATTCCCCGTCGATGAAATGCGATGCTTTCGGCTGGGCTTTCATGTCATCTGTCCTTGGGTGGTTCGATCTGGTTGTCCCTTCTCCCCTCGGGGAGAAGGGGAGGTGGCTGCCAAGAGCGCATTCACATAATCCTCCGTCAGCGCGATCGAGGCCGTAATGCCGATCGGCGCCGATTTCAGACTTTGCCGGATATAGAGCCCGTCGATCATCGCGGCAGCGCCCTCGGCGATGCGTTCTGCGGCATCGGCCGGACAGAGCGCCTTGAGGGCGGCAAGCAGATTGGAGCGCAGGCGCCGCGCGTAGATGACGAGGAAACGCCGCGTCTCTTCGGATCGCTGCGCCTCGGCATAGAAGGCAAGCCAGGCCGCGATCGTCTGCGGGGCAAACTGGTCGGCGTTGAAGCTGACGCGGATGATGGCCGAGACCCGCTCGCGCGGGGTTGCGGCCTCCCGCAGCGCCGTCACCGCGTCCTTGCGCAGCTGGCGCAGAAGGAAACGGATCGTCTCGATCAGCAGCTGCTCCTTGCTGCCGAAATAGTGATGCGCAAGCGCGGGCGACACGCCGGCCCGCCGGGCGATGTCCGACATGGTGACGGTCAGCGAGCCGTGATCGCCGATCACCCGCAGCGCCGCATCCACTAGCGCCTTGCGGCGCACCGGTTCCATTCCGACCTTCGGCAAGCTCAATTCTCCCGAGAACAGCTGGAGCGTATTTTTGATTGACTGATCAATCAATAAAAATCTTTCGCCGAATTGACGCCGCGCATCTCTTTCCGCGCGAAATTGCTGCAGCATATTTCCGGCAATCAGGAGGTGTGCCCATGGCCAATATCTATGACGGAATGCCCGCATCCCCGCTGCGGTCGAAATGGATCTGGTTCGTCGGTCTCGGCGTGCTGCTTCTCATCTGCGGCCTCGTCGCCCTCAGCAACCTGCTGATGGCGACCGTCGCCTCGGTCTTTTACGTCGGCATGCTGATGCTGGCGGGCGGTGTCATCTATCTCATCCACGCCTTCCAGGTGCGCGGCTGGGATCACGTTCTCTTCTGGGCGTTGAGCGGCATCCTTTATGTGCTCGCCGGCATCTGCGCCTTTCTCAATCCCATCCTCACCTCGGCTGCCTTGACCATGCTTCTGGCGGTCGCGCTGGTCATTGCCGGTGTCTTTCGTCTCTTCGTCGGCAGGCGCATGCGGCCGCTCAAGGGCTGGGGCTGGATCGTGGCAAGCGGCGTCATCACCGCGCTCGCGGGCTTCGTGATCGCGCTCGGCTGGCCGGCGAACAGCCTCTGGATCCTCGGCCTGTTTCTGGCGGTCGATCTCGTCGTGCAGGGCTGGACAATGATTGCCTTCGGCCTAGGTATCCGCTCTTGAGCCCCTGGCAGGGAGGCGACCGTAGATCGTTTCTTTTTTGACAAGAGGGTGACGGAATACTAAAATTTAGGGGTTGAAGGCCGGCTCCGCAGAAGAGCCGCCTCCTGTGCTGAGGCACTTCGGCATTGGTGCGCGTCGCCACGAGAAGCCGAAAATGGACCCCCGAGGCAATCTCTGCCGAAATACAATGGGAGGAGAATTCCATGCCGATGGTCACCGTTTCCATCTCACCGCTCCAGGCAGCAGGCATTCGTGACGCTGTCGATCAAGGCGGATATGCGTCGAGCAGCGAAGTCGTGCGCGAAGCATTGCGCCTGTGGGATGCCGCCCGCAAATTGAACGAATATCGCGGCGATGTTCTGGCCGACGAAGGCACGCCGAGCGGCGGCAGGTGCGTCGCCGACATGTTTGCAGATCATGAAGCGGAACACCGCCGCACGGCCTGAATAGGCCTTTGATTGCAAACGGAAAATCTAATAAACGTTGGGCGCGTATGAACGCCTGCGCCTTTCACAAAAGTTTCATATTGGCGAAAGGGTTCGTTGACCCTTCTGCCCCATTGTCCGACCGAAAAAGAAAAGGTCACAGTGGAGATTGGCATGTCTTTGGCTGCCAGCGTCGAACCGGGTGTCGTGCGTCGTTACGCCAGCGACCAGATCGTCACCCTCGCTAAGCTCGTTATCGAAAATGCGTTTCAGCCGATTGTCGAAGCCGGCACCGGCACGGTGTTCGGTTACGAATCCCTCATGCGCGGGCAGGACCGCATCGGCTTCGAAACGCCGATCGAAATCCTCGACGAAGCCCATGAGACAGGTCAGCTCCTGCCGCTCGAGCAGATGGTCGCCAACCGTGCGCTCGCCAAGTTTTCCACGCTCTCGAACTTCGCCACCGCGACACTTTTCCTCAATCTCGATGTGCGCCTCATCCCGCATGGCAATCGTCTCGTCGAAAACCTGCTGCTGCAGTTGAAGACGGCCAACATTCCGGCATCCTCCGTCTGCTTCGAATTTTCCGAGCGTTTCGACAATACCAGCGTGCCGGAATTCGCAGACCTTGTCTCGCGCCTGCGCAAGGCCGGCTTCAAGCTGGCGATCGACGATTTCGGCGTCGGCCACGGCGAGATGAAGCTTCTGTGCGACTATTCCGTCGACTATCTGAAGATCGACCGCCATTTCGTCGCCGATATCGATCGCAGCCCGCGCAAGCGCCACCTGCTGAAAAGCATCGTCAACATGGCCCATGTGCTCGGCACCCGCGTGATCGCCGAGGGTATCGAGACGGAAGCCGAATTCATCGTCTGCCGCGACTATGGCGTCGATCTCGTGCAGGGCTGGTTCATCGCGCGCCCGTCCACGCATCTTTCCGAACTCGTGCCCGCCTTCCCGCACCTGCAGGAGCTTGGCAAGAACAAGGGCAACAGCCAGTCGCTCGACGAAATCCTCATCCGCAAGCAGATCGAAATGCTGCCGACCGTCTATGAGAGCGACGGCATCGACACGGTCTTCGAACTCTTCCGCCGCAATCCGCGCCAGGCCTATTTCCCGGTTCTGAATGCCAATGGCGAGCCGCGCGGCATCATCCACGAGCACCACCTCAAGGAATATATCTACCAGCCCTTCGGCCGCGACCTCCTGAAGAACAAGGTCTACGAGCGCACCATCTCGCATTTCGTCGAGCGCGCCCCGATCGTCGGCCTCGACAGCGACGCCGACCAGCTGATGGCGATCTTCGCCAATATGGAAGGCAGCAACTGCCTGATCCTGACCGACAACATGCGTTATGCCGGCGTCGTTTCCGCCGCCTCGCTGATCAAGGTCATCAACGAGAAGCAATTGAAGACGGCGCAGGACCAGAACCCGCTGACCGGCCTGCCGGGCAACCGCGCCATCAGAGATTTCATGCGCAATGCCGGCCGCGACGGCGATGAAGTGCGCCACTTCTGCTATTGCGACTTCGACAATTTCAAGCCCTTCAACGATGCCTACGGCTTCCATCTCGGCGACCACGCGATCTCGCTCTTTGCCGCGCTGATGCGCCGCTATTTCTTCGCCGAGCGCCATTTCCTCGGCCATGTCGGCGGCGACGACTTCTTCATCGGCGTCGTCGGCTGGACGAAGGAGGAGCTGACGGAAATCCTCGACCGGCTCATCAGCGATTTCCACGACGACGTGCTCGATCTCTATTCCGACGAGGACCGCGCCGCCGGCCGCATCCGCGGGCATGATCGCGCCGGCGCCGAAGCCTTCTTCCCGCTGATGCGCTGCTCGATCGGCGTCCTGGAACTGCCCGAAGGTCTCGTCATCGACGACATCAACCGCGTCAGCGCCGAGATCGCCCATGTGAAATCCGGCGCCAAGGAGAGCAACGAGGGCCTCGTATTCCACGTGCTGGGCGAGGCGAATTGACGCCTCTGCCACTTCCGGCCTTCCCAAGCCCTGGAGCCTGATTTATCTCCAGAGCTTCGGAATCGGGAGAGCCGGGTCATGTCGTTGCCGTCGCATATGCGTTTTGTCGATCTGCCCTCTTTCGGCGGGCCGGAGGCGATGGTCATCGCAAACGGGCCGGTGCCGCTGCCCTCGGAAGGCCAGATCCTCGTCCGCAGCGAAGCGGTCGGCGTCAACCGCCCGGATATTTCCCAGCGCCAGGGCAGCTATCCGCCGCCGAAGGACGCCAGCCCCGTCCTCGGCCTGGAGCTTGCCGGCGAGGTCGTCGCGATCGGTCCCGGCGTGACGGGATTTTCGCTGGGCGACAGGGTCTGCGGCCTTGCCAATGGCGGCGCCTATGCCGAATATTGCCTCCTGCCGGCCGGTCAGGTCCTGCCTTTCCCGAAAGGTTACGACGCGGTGAAGGCCGCGGCCCTTCCCGAGACCTTCTTCACCGTCTGGGCCAACCTCTTCCAGATGGCGGGGCTGACGGAAGGCGAGAAGGTGCTGATCCACGGCGGCTCCAGCGGCATCGGCACGACCGCCATCCAGCTTGCCCGCGCTTTCGGCGCCGAGGTCTATACGACCGCGGGTTCGAAGCAGAAGTGCGAGGCCTGCGAGAAGCTCGGCGCCAGGCGCGCGATCAACTACCGGGAAGAGGATTTCGCCGCCGTCATCCGGCAGGAGACCGGCCAGGGCGTCGATATCGTGCTCGACATGATCGGCGCGGCCTATTTCGAGAAGAACATCGCCTCGCTGGCGAAGGACGGCTGCCTCTCCATCATCGCCTTCCTGCAGGGCGCGGTGGCCGAAAAGGTCAATCTGACGCCGATCATGGTCAAGCGCCTGACGGTGACGGGTTCGACCATGCGCCCGCGCACGGCGGAGGAGAAACGGGCGATCCGCGACGATCTTCTCTCCGAGGTCTGGCCGCTTCTGGAAGCCGGCACGGTCGCCCCCGTCATCCACAGGACCTTCGCCTTCGAGGACGTGGCCGCCGCCCACCGGCTGATGGAGAGCGGCAGCCACATCGGCAAGATCATGCTGACGCTCTGACATCTTGCATTCACGCGTCCGGCTGTCTGCAAACCGGCGGTGATGTCCGCGCCGGTGCTGCAAGCGACAGCGCAGCGCCCGTTGCGATCAGCCCCGGCAGGGCCATGACGAGATAGAGCCAGCTCGCGGCCGAAAGCGTGCCCGCAATGCCGCCCGGCTCGACCAGCCCCGCGCCGTTGGCGATGACGCCGGCAAAGGCCGCGCCGAAGGCGCTGCCGAGCGAGCTCATGGTGGGGATGGCGGCGGAAGCCTTGTCCTGTTCGCTGTCGGCCACCAGCTTCAGCACCTTGGCGACGAGATGCGCCCAGCCGAGGCCGACACCGAAACCCATCATGAACATGGCGACCGCCGCCGGTCCGAGAATGACGAGATGCGCCTGCGGGTTCTCGCGGGCGAGGAAGACGGCGAGCACGGCCGTCGCGACCGCTTCGGTCAGGCAGCCCGCAACGATCGCGGCATTGGCTTTCCGGCCGGAGAAGGAGCCGCTGAAGAAGGCGGCCACCGTCCAGCCGAGCGCGACGAGAGCCACGAGATAGCCGGAAACCAGCGGCGTTACCCCGTGCAGGACCTGCAGGAAATAGGGAACGAATATGTCGCTGACGAGAACGAGGTTGAGGCCGATCATCGTCAGGTAGACCCGCGATATCGGCTGGCCCAGCGTGACCGCGCCCGATGGCAGCAGCCGGTTGCCGCCCCTGCGTTCCATCACCAGCATGGCGCCGACGGCGATGGCCGCGACAGTGATCAGCCCAGCCTTGGCTACCGTCACCTCGGTCGTGCCCGCGGTGCTGACCAGCAGCACTGCGGCAAGCAGCAGGCAGATCTGCGCGACAGGCATCCTTGTCTGTTCACGGTCGTCCTCGGCCTGCGGGAGCAGCCGCGGCGCCAGCGCCGCCATCAGCACGCCAAGCGGCACGAGTACGGCAAAGGCATAGCGCCAGGCGCTGCCATGCGCGAAGAAGCCGCCGAGCGTCGGACCGATGACGGTCGAAACGCCCCAGATCGCCGCATAGAGCGTCGAGGCCTTGGGCCAGAGCGGCTCGGGATAAACGAAGCGGATGAAGGCGTAACAAAGGGCGGCGAGGGCGCCGGTGCCAAAACCCTGCACCGTCCGGCCCATCAGCACGACCGGCATCGACGGCGCGGCCGCGCAAATCAGGCTGCCGACGCCGAAGATTGCGGCCGCGATGATATAGACGCCGCGCAGCCCGATATTCCTCGGCCGCATCGCCACGAAGATCGAACCCAATATGGTGGCGGCGACATAAAGCGTCGTCACCAGCGAAAACAGTTCCAGCCCGCCGACGTCGCGCACGATGCTGGGCGCGATCGTTGCCGTGATGTAGCTCTCGACGGCGGAAATCGTCATGCCGCCGCCCAGCATCAGCGTTGCCGGCAGAAGCGCGGGAGAAAACAGCCGGAAGACGGACGTGGGCGAGCCTGAAGGTTCCAGGGCGGTTTCGGACATGATGAATCCTTGCGTTTTTCCTGACCCGTGATTATTTTCCAAGTTATGCATTGGAAAATTGCATGGGTCTCGAATTAAAACAAGAGATAACTTGGAAAAATATGCGCCAGTCCCCCGTCAATCGTATCCTGATCCTGTTGAAGACAGAAGGGCCGCAGGTTGCCGCCGCGGTCGGCGATGCGCTCGGCATTTCCGGCGAAGCCGCTCGCCAGCAGCTCGCGAAGATGGCGGAGGAGGGGCTGGTGGAGCCCGTGGCCGTTGCCGCCGGGGGCAGGGGGCGTCCGAGCCAGCTCTGGCATCTGACGGCCGAGGGCAACAGGCATTTCCCGGACGGCCATGCCGAGCTGACGGCGAGCCTGCTGACGACCCTTGTCCGGCAGCTCGGCCCGGCGGCACTCGATGCCGTCATCACCGCCCGCGAAAACGAAACGCTGAAGCGCTATCGCGACGAACTGGCGGACAGGGCCGATCTTGCCGCCCGCGTCGAAGGGCTTGCCGCCATCCGCAGCCGCGAGGGCTATATGGCCGATTGCTGGCAGGAGGAGGACGGCTCGTTGATGCTGGTCGAGAACCATTGCCCGATCTGCGCGGCGGCAACTACCTGCGCCGGCTTCTGCCGCTCCGAGCTCGAAACCTTCCGCAGCGTGCTCTCGGCCAATGTCGAGCGCAGCGAACATATCCTGCTGGGGGCGCGCCGCTGCGCCTATCGCATCACGGCCGGATGACCGGACACGAGCCAGCTAGGCGGGCTGGCGCACCCGGCCGCCGCTTTCCAGATAGAGCAGGATGACGATGGTGACGACGCCGGTGGCTGCCGCGACAAAGGCCGTGCCGGAATAGTTCGTCACCGCCGTCCCCAGTGCGAAAAGCCCGGCGGCAACGCCGATGCCGATAAAGGTATTGAGCGAAATGAGCGAGCTGCCGAGGCCCGGCCGGTCGGCGATCAGGTCCTGCAGATAGGTGATCGGCAGGCTGAGGATGGCGGCTGCCCCGCAGGCGTTCAGGCCGAGCAGCGCGTAGAGTTGCCAGGGCGCGGTCGCAAAGCCGAGCAGCACCAGATAGAGGCAGTAGAGCGCCGTGCCGAAGGCCAGCACATGCACGGTATGGAAGCGCCGCTGCACCAGCCCCCACATCATCATGAAGGGCATTTCGAGGAAGGCCGTCAGCCCCGACAGGAAGCCGACATCGACGACGCTGCCGCCGATCGAGTGCACGACGATGAGCGGCGATACCATGCCGTTCAGCCGCTGCAGGCCGAGCAGCAGCGACATGACGAAGACGCGCAGGAAAACGTCGGGCGCAAAGACGCGCTTCAGCGAGGCGAAGAAACCGGGCTGGTTGGGCGCCGGCTCGCGCACCGGGCCGTTGCCGGGCGCGAAGAAGAAATAGAGGCAGAAGCAGATGAGGCTTGCGGCCGCCGCCACCCCATAGGCCGGCGTCATCGACGGCGACGTCACGAGCGCCAGCCCGACGAGGCCCGGCGCGACGGCCCAGGAGCCGGAATAGAGCGCGCGCACCGTCGACGTGATGGCGACCGCCTCGCTGCGGGCCAGCTGGTTGGTGCGCGCCCTGACGCTGGCAAAGAGCACCGAATAGGTGGAATTGCTCATCGGCACGAGGAAGAGCACCGAGAAGATGAAGACGGCGGGACTGTGGATGAGCGCGATCGATCCGAAGCCGATGATGCCGGCGACGGAAAGCGCCAGCACCAGCGGGCGTCTTTCCGTCAGCCGGTCCGACCATATGCCGAGCGTCAGGCTGATCGCCACGTTGACGACGGCGGCAAAGAAGACCAGCGCCGAATAGGCGCCGTCGCTCATGCCGAGTTCGCTGATGCCGATGATCGACTGGTAGGGAACCGTCGAGGCATAGGTGAAGGCCAGCGCCACCAGCGTGACGGTCGGAATGCGGATGCGGCTGTCGCGGATGATCGAAGAAAATGAGGATGGCATGAGAATGAGTCCTGACGCGCCACCTTTAGCCCCATCGCGCCTACACGCAAAACGATAGTTTGCCGCACCAACAGTCACTTCGTGTGATGGCTGTTCAGATACTGTGATTGGCCGATAACGCAGCGAATTCCATTGGCTTTCGCAGAGCGAGGCGGTATGGCTGCGGTCTTCTTGCCCATAATCCGGATTCATGCCCATGCCCAATCCCGTCCTCGTCGAAGTCACCAGGGGCTCGCTCGTCGAAAGCCGCCATCACGGCTCTGTTGCGGTCGTGGACGGCGATGGCCGTACCGTCTTTTCGCTCGGCGATATCGAGGCGGCTGTCTTTCCGCGCTCGGCCTGCAAGGCCATGCAGGCGCTGCCGCTGGTCGAAAGCGGCGCGGCGGACGCGTACGGTTTCGGCAACAGGGAGCTGGCGCTCGCCTGTTCCTCGCATAGCGGCGAGGACGAGCATGTGGCGCTTGCCGCTGCCATGCTCGCGCGTGCTTCCCGTGACGTCGGGGCGCTGGAATGCGGCGCGCACTGGTCCTCCGACCAGACGACGCTGATCCATCAGGCACGCACGGTCGAAAAGCCGACCGCGCTTCACAACAATTGTTCGGGCAAACATGCCGGTTTCGTCTGCGCCTGCTGCCATCAGGGCATCGAGAGCAAGGGCTATGTCGGCTACGGCCATCCGCTGCAGCAGCAGATCCGCGAGACCATGGAGAGCCTGACGGGCGCCGCACTCGGCCATGACAATTGCGGCACCGACGGCTGCTCCATCCCGACCTATGCGGTGCCGCTGAAAGCCCTGGCGCACGGTTTTGCGAAGATGGCGACAGGCAACGGCCTCGGCCGCGAGCGCGCGGCCGCTTCCCGCCGCCTCCTGCAGGCCTGCATGGCGGAACCTTTCTATGTGGCCGGCACCGGGCGCGCCTGCACCGAGCTGATGCAGATCGCCCCCGGCCGCATCTTCTGCAAGACGGGCGCGGAAGGCGTCTTCTGCGCAGCCCTTCCGGAGCAGGGCATCGCGATCGCGCTGAAATGTGACGACGGTGCGACCCGCGCCGCCGAGGCCATGGTCGCCGCAGCGCTTGCCCGCTTCTTCGACAGGGGCGGCAGGGAACATGCCGCCCTGAGCGCGCTGGCCAACAGGTCGATGCGCAACTGGAACGGCATCCATGTGGGCGATGTCAGGGTGACGGATGCCCTTGCCTGATCGCCGCCGATCCGCGCATTGTTAAACATATAAGTTATAAAAAAAATAAGAATTGCCTAATATAAAAGGGGCACGTCCCGGCGGTCGGACATGCCTTTCGCGGTGACGGAGCGAAAATACGGTTCCTCCGAAGCTGCGAGGGCAGAAGATGTTCGCAGGCCGCTATTTATGGTGGATGCTGACCGGCATCATTCTCCTGATATTCTCTGCCATCTGCCTGGACCACCTCACCTGGCTCGTGCTGCAGCTCTCCCATTGCGTGGAAATGGCCGGGTCCTGCATGCCGGTGGTGCGGTTCATGGGCGGTACGCTGAAAACCGCGCTCGCCTGGATCGCGATCGGCATTCTGTTCGGCACCGTGATGCTGCGGCTTGCCTATCTCGCGCTTCTGCGGTCTTGGGGACCGCTGGCGGCCCTGTGGTTCATGGCCTGCGCGCCCTTCCTGCTGTTCGTCGCAACCGGCGAACGCCTGCAATGGCAGGCGATTTCGGCTGCGTTGCCGCTCGCCTTCCTCTTCCTCGCCTGCCTGCTTGCCTATCTCGCCATTGCCTTCGAGGAGGGGGACACCAGGCCCTTCGGCGCCTCGCCGCTTCTGCGCGGCATTGTCCGCGCCGCCGCCCTCTATGGCGCGCTCGCCGCTCTTGCCGAAATGAGCTGGCTGCCATGGGCGGTGGCGAAGGCTCTGGCCCTGCCGGCGCTCCCGGCCGTGATCGCCAATCTCCAGCCGCGCCTGCAGGCTGCGCTGGCGCTTGGCTTCGGCACGATCCTGCCCGGCATCTTCGTGCTCTCGGTCTTCGTCGTCGCGCTGCTTCTCACCCTGCTGCCGCCGGGCCTCGTGCCGCCGCTCCGCCGCAAGCGGGTCAGGCTGCGGCAAGTGCGACATTGAGCTCGGCATAGGGCCGAAGCCGCTCCGCCGGCATCTCGGCCGGCACGATCATTCCCGCCACCTGGCTTGCGGCAAGCACCTGGCAGGGCGAAACCAGATCGAACTTCTCCGCCGTCAGCAGGACATGCGTCTCCGCCGAACAGCGCGCGATGTGCCGCTTGATTGCCGCCTCCTCGAAATCGCCGGTCGAGAACCCGTGCACGGGATGGACGGCCGTGACGCCAAGGAAGAAGAGATCCGGCCGCAGGGCCGAAATTGCCGCCATCGCCGCCGCGCCTGTCGCCACCATCGAATGTTTGTAGAGCCTGCCGCCGCACAGGATCACTTCCGCTGTCGGGTGATGCTCCAGCTCGGCGGCAATCGTCGGGCTGTGGGTGGCAATGGTGAAGGCAATGTCGCGCGGCAGCTGGCGGGCGACCTCCGCCGTCGTCGTGCCGCCGTCGAGAAACACCATCTGCCCGGCCTTCACCATCTGCGCCGCCTTTGCGCCGAGCCGCGCCTTGACTGCGGAAGCGACGTCGCGGCGGGCCGTGAAGTCAGGCAGGTCGGGGGCAACGGGCAGGGCGCCGCCATGCACGCGCTTCAGCAGCCCCTCCGCCGCCATCTCCCGGAGATCGCGGCGGATCGTATCCTCCGACAGCGCGAAGTCCTCGGCCACGCGTTTGGCGATCACCTGTCCGTCACGGCGCAGGATGTCGAGGATAAGGGCTTTGCGTTGCGTGGTCAGCATGGCGATCTCTGCACGAAAATTTACGAAATATCGTGAATATGCACGATACGACTCGACATTCAAGAAATATCATGCATTTTCGCGAAATCCCGTGCATGAAGCCGGGAGTTGATGGAGACGACCATGTTGATTTTGATTGCCGGGCCTTACAGGTCCGGAACGGGCGATGACCCGGCGAAGATGGCGGCCAATCTCAAGCGCCTGGAGGAGCCGTCCTATGCGCTCTTCAAGGCGGGCCATCTGCCTGTCATCGGCGAATGGGTGGCCTTGCCCGTCTGGCACGCTGCCGGCGGCAAGGCGGTCGGCGACGACCTCTACGAGGAAATCTTCCATCCGGTCGCCGGTCGCCTGTTGCAGCTGTGCGAAGGCGTGCTGCGCCTGCCGGGCGATTCCAAGGGCGCCGATAACGACGTGCGCATCGCCAGGGAGCGGGGCATCCCCGTCTGGCACCGGCTGGAGGACGTGCCGGGCTGCGCCTGATGGGCACAAGGCGGCGCGAATGACGAAACCTGGTCTTCCGTTCGCCGCGGCGCACGCGCTATAAGGCTCCCCGAAAGGGGAGTCCCACCATGCTCACACTCTATTTCGCCCCCGGTACCTGCGCGCTCGCAAGCCTCATCGCGCTCGAGGAATCCGGCCTTTCCTTCGAGACGAAGAAGGTCAACACCCGCGAGAACGAGCAGCGCTCGCAAGCCTATCTGGAGATCAATCCGAAGGGGCGCGTTCCCGCGCTTGCGACCGATCGCGGCGTCCTGACCGAGACGACGGCGATCCTCGCCTACATCGCCCAGATGGCGCCGGCAGCAAGGCTCGCGCCTCTCGACGATCCCTTCGAGTTCGCCCGCCTGCAGGCCTTCAACGGCTATATTTCGTCGACCGTGCATGTGAACCATGCCCACCGCCCGCGCGGCTCGCGCTGGGCCGATGACGAAGCGGCGCTGGAATCGATGAAGGCCAAGGTGCCGCAGACGATGGCGGAAAGCTTCGAGCTGATCGAAACGAAGATGTTTGCGGGACCGTGGGTGATGGGCGAGGCCTATACGGTCGCCGACCCCTATCTCTTCGTCATGACCGGTTGGCTGCCCTCCGACGGCGTCGATCCCGCCCGGTTCCCGAAGGTGAGCGAACATCATGCCCGGATGCTGGAGCGCCCGGCCGTCCAGCGCGCGCTGGCCCGCGAAAAAGCCTAGCCACAGGCCCGATAGGCCGAAATCAGCTTCTTCGGCGCCCGGTAGGTCCAGGCGTCGATCAGCCGCTGCCTGAGTTCGTCGTCGCCGATGGCCGCGATGCGAACCGGCAGGTGCGGCCAGCCGACATAATGGTTCGTCTGATAGTAGATATCGGGCGCCATCGTCAGCAGGTGCTCCTTGTGGTCGATCGGCACCGAGATCACCACCGTCTCGTCGTTCTTGACCGCCACGAAACTCTTGCCGCCGACCTTCAGCGCCAGGTTGCCGTAGGAGGTGCTTTCCTCGATGCCGGGCAGGCCGGCCTCCTTCGCCAGCCGCTTCAGCCGCGCCAGAATGTCTTCCACGCTCTCCGTCATGGTATCCGCCCTGAATCGTCCCCGGCGGAAATCTAGCATATATTCAGACGCATTTCTCTAGTTGTCGTTGCAACGGCGGTTTGGGAGCAAGCACCGGCAGAGGCAGGTCGGCAAGCTCCCGCTGCGACATGGAGGCAATGTCGGGATGGGCGAGAAGATCGGCATCCCCGTCATATTCGCCTTGCGAGACCCTGGCGGCAGGGTCTGACCGGCTCAAGAAAAACTTCAGCAATGACATCTTGCTCTCGCTTTCTGAGGGCGGGCTCGGCTTTCGCCGCACATATTCCCGCGGGCGCCCGCGCTCGGTTCATGCTACGCTTCGGACATCATCGTCCCGCCATGCCAATATTGGCGGCGAAGGCCTGTTTTTCAATTGAGATTACCGGGTTCCTGCTATAGGAAAACTATATGAGAAATCTCAACTCCGTCCATCTCAACGGCCTTCGGGCGCTGGAAGCCGTCGGCCGGCTCGGCTCGCTCCAGGCGGCTGCGGACGAGCTTGGCGTCTCCGTCGGCGCCGTCAGCCAGCAGGTCATCAAGGCTGAAGGCCAGCTCGGACGGCTGCTCTTCGAGCGCACGCCGAAGGGCATGCTGGTGACGGAAGCCGGCGCGCCTGTTCTGGCGGCGCTCAACGAAGGCTTCCTGCACCTTTCCGAAGCCGTCGCGATGGCGCAGCGCAAGGACGAATGCATCCTGACCATTTCGGTCGCACCCGTTCTCGCCGCCCGCTGGCTGGTCTGCCGGCTGGACCGCTTCATGGAGCGCCATCCGGAGATCAACCTGCGCCTCGACGCCACGACCAGGCTCGTCAATCCGGCCGCCTCCGATATCGATGTCGCCATCCGCGTCGGCAAGGGCCATTGGCCGGGCGTGAAGGTCGAGCATCTGCTCGATCAGGTCGTCTTTCCCGTCTGCTCTCCTGAAATGGCAGCACGGCTGAAGGAGCCGGCCGATATCCTGAAACTGCCTGCCGTCATCGATGCAAATGCCATGTTCACATGGGATGTCTGGATGCGCGCGGCCGGCCTTTCGGGCGCGCCGCCTGTCGTGCGCCACAGCTTCAACGACGCCTCGCTCTGCCTCGATGCGGCAATCGCCGGCCAGGGCGTCATGCTCGCCTGGCAGACGCTTGCCGGTTTTTCGCTGCGCGAAGGGCGGCTGGTCGCGCCCTTCTGCATCCGCGCCAATACCGGCGACGGCTATTATTTCGTGACGCCCGAAGGCGGCCGCGAACCGAAGACGGTGCGCGACTTCAAGGCCTGGATCCGGGAGGAAATGGCCGAGACGGCGGCGCTCTTCGAATAGCGTCAGACCTCGACCGGCTCCAGCGCGCGCTTGCGCTGCATTTCCAGATAGGCCGGGCGCGACTGGCAGCGCCGGATCCAGGCATCGATATTCGGATGCGCGGCAAAAAGGGCGGTTTCGCTCTGGGCGTAGCGCAGCACTTCCGCAATGTTGAGATCGACGACGGTGAACCGTCCGCCGACGATCCAGTCCTTGCCCTCGAGATGCCGTTCGAGAACCGACAGCGGCCGCTTCATGGTGCGGCAGGCGACATCGATCACCGCGCGTCCCGCCTCGGTGTTTTCGCGGCCGTTATCATAGGTCGAGACGATCTTGCCGGTATTGCCGTCAAGCTCGGAAACTGCCCAAACCGTCCACATCGTCATCAAACCGTCTTCTTCGACGGTTTTGCCGCCAAGCTCGCCGCCATATTTGCGCGCAAGGTAGAGGTTGATCGCCAGCGACTCGTTGAGCACGAGGTCGCCGTCCTTGATGGCCGGGATCATCGCCATCGGATTGATGGACAGGAAATCCGGCGAGAGCGTGTTGACAGGCGCATCCGGCGACAGCGGATTGGCAAGCCGGCTGGCCTGCAGCACCGGCACGGACTGGAATTCGATCCCCAGTTCCTCGGCCATCCAGTAAACGCGCGCGCAACGCGAGCGGTAAACCCCGTAGATCGTCAGCATGGCAATGTCCCCTTCCTTTGTCCGCAGCCTAGAGCCGGCAAGGCTGCGAAAAAAGCACCTTCGGATGATAGGTCGATGAAAGCTTTTGATGGCGCTCAGGAAATCCGGTTGCGCTCGACCGTCAGCTGCCCGTAGCGGGAATTGTCGCCGGCAAGCTCGTCCGAGACCTGCTTCTCCCATTCGAAGCCGAGCACGGCGCCCTTGCCCATGTCCTGGAAGATATTGTCGGTGATGACGGCCGAACCGGCGCCTTCGGCAACCGAAACCGCGCAGCCGACCGGCGATTTGCGCACCACGTTGCCGTTGACGACGACATTGCGCAGATAGGGTCCCCAGCCGATCTGCAGCCCCCAGCGCGGCGCATCCTCGATCACGTTGCCCGACACCAGCGTATCGGCTTCCGCCGCAATGCCGATGCCGAAGCCGACCTCGTGTTTGTACGGCCCTTCGAGCGTCAGGTTGCGGATGACGTTGCCCGTCACGCTGGCCAGCCGGCCGCCCTGGTCGAAATTGGCGATCGAAATGCCGTTCGCCGCCCCGTCGATCACATTGCCCGTGACGACGGCGCCGACGAATTCGAACTCCACATAGATCGCCGTCTCGCCGGAGCGGCGGCACTGGTTGTTGCCGATCAGGATGTTGGAGCCGGAATTGGCGCGAACGGCGGTGAAGGCGCAGTCGGCGATCTGGTTGTTCGTCACCGTCACGCCGTCGGCGCGGAAAATATTGATGCCGTTGCCGTTTTCGCCGGTGCCGCCGTCATTGGCGCGGATATTGGAAACGCGGTTGCCGGACACGATCGTGCCGTCCTCGGCCTTCTTCCAGCGATGCACCAGAATGCCGCCGTTGCCGCAATCCGAAACCGTGTTGCCCGTTATCGAAAGCCCCGAGGATTCCACCGCATAGATGCCCGATTGTCCGGCGCCCGAGATCCTGCTGCGCTCGATCCGCCCGCCGCAGCCCTCGAGCTGCAGCGCGTGCTTGCGGCTGCCGGCGATGTCGCAATTGTCGATCAGCACCTCGCCGACGCCGGTAAACTGCACGAGGGCGCCGGCATAATCGGCAAGCCAGCGGTTCGATCCGTCGATGACAAGATCGGAAAGCGCAATGCGCCCCACGTTGTCGGCGCTAAAGAGATGGCCCTCGCCGGTATAGACGATCCTTGTCGCGCCCGGCACGCCCGATATGCGCGTATTGTCCAGCAGCGTCAGGTTGGAAACGCGGTAGGTGCCCGGCGGCAGGAAGACCGGCACGTTGTCGCGCGCCGCCTTGTCGATCATCTGCTGCAGGTCGCGGTTCTTCCTGTCGCCGCTTTCGGGAACGGCGCGATACTGCACGGCATCGATTGCCCCGCGCAGGCCAGGCTGCCCGGCACCGGGCGGAGCCGCAAAGGCGCGCGGCGCGGCCATGGCCGCTGCCGAGGCGGCCAGCGCGCCAAGCATATCCCGCCGGGAGATCTTGCTGAAATCCGTTTTCATGCCGGCGCCGACGCAGGATTCGTGCCAGCCGAAATGCCTCTTTTCGGCACATATCCGCAAGAGAGGAATAACCGTGGGTCGAGTGGCAAGCGCAACCTTCCGTATATTTTTGTCTTGTTCACCTTTCCATTTAAACAACCCGAAGGAAATGCTCGCTATTTTGGAAAGCGGTTTCAGTTATGACTATTGTGCACAGGCCTGCGAGTACCGGGAGAACAGCGTCATGAGTGGAATAGGTGTCCGGCGTTGGCAATCTGGCGATAGTTTCACGGCCGAGACACAGCGCATCGTGGCCGCCACCGAGGCGATGATGGCGGCGACCGCCCATCACCTTTCCGAGGGCATAGAGAACCTTCGCCTCAAGGCCATCGTCCACGAGCTTCCCGATTTTCTTTACGTCAAGGATCGCGACGGCCGCTTCGTCTTTGCCAATGCCGTCATGGCGCGCAGCCACGGGCTGGAGAACGCCGCCGAGATCGCCGGCAAGCGCGATTTCGACCTGTTCGATTTTGAAACGGCCCGCCGCTATTTCGATATCGAGCAGCAGATCATGGCCGGCGGCGAACCCCGGATCGACATGGAAGAGCTCGTGCCCCTGCCGGGCGGCGGCGCCATGTACCGCCTGACCTCCAAGATACCGTTGCGCAACGACAGCGGCGAGGTCGTCGGCCTGATCGGCCTGTCCCGCGACATCACCGAGCGCAAACGGCAGGAAGAGCTCTATCGCGGCCAGGCGAACCTGCTGGAAATGATCGCCCGCAACGAACCGCTGCCGATGATCCTGGAGGCGCTGGTGCTGCTGATCGAGCGGCAGATGACCGGCATTTCCGGCTCGGTGCTGCTGCTCGACGGCGAAGGCACCCGGCTCTATCACGGCGCCGCGCCCAATCTGCCCGGCGCCTACAGCCGCATGATCGACGGCGTCGTCATCGGCCCGAACGTGGGCTCCTGCGGCACGGCGGCCTGGCGCGGCGAAACCGTCATCGTCGAGGACGTCATGGCCGATCCGCTCTGGGAGGATTTCCGGGTGATGGTCAGCCAGTTCGGCTTCCGCTCCTGCTGGTCGACGCCGATCTCCACCTCGCAGAAGAACGTGCTCGGCACGTTCGCGCTCTACTCGAAGGAGGTGCGGCGCCCGAGCGAGCACGAGACGAAGCTGGTGGCGCTCGCCACCCATATCGCCGGCATCGCCATCGAGCGCAAACGCGTCGACGACCGCATCCATTTCATGGCCCATCACGACGACCTGACGGGCCTGCCGAACCGCGCCTTCCTGAAGGAGCGCATGGCAAAGATCCTCGATCAGGCCCGCCGCAACAACCGCAAGGTGACGGTCGCCTATATCGATCTCGACAACTTCAAGGAGATCAACGACACGAGCGGCCACGCCGCCGGCGACGAGGTGCTGAAGGAAACGGCGGCCCGCATGGCGAACTGCGTGCGCGCCTCCGATATGGTCGTGCGCCTCGGCGGCGATGAATTCCTCGTCGTGCTCGTCCACCAGTCCAGCCACGATGCCGGCATCATGCGTCGCCTGCGCGAGCTGCAGAAGGCGATTTCCCGGCCGGTCCGCTCCGAGATCGGCGAGATCGCCGTCACCTCCAGCATCGGCATCGCCGCCTTCCCGCGGGATGGCGCCACGCCGGAAGAACTGCTCACCAATGCCGACCGCGCCATGTACCGTGCCAAGCAGCTCGGCCGCAACACGCTGCAATATCACGACGGCGTCGTCGGCAAGGCCGTCGACCTGCCGCTCAGCGAAGAGGAGGAGCTGCGTCAGGCGATCGTCGCCAATCAGCTTTTCCTGCTCTACCAGCCGCAGGTGGATGTCGCGACCGGCCGCATCACCGGCCTGGAAGCGCTCGTGCGCTGGAACCATCCGGCCAAGGGCATGGTTTCGCCCGCCAATTTCATCCCGCTTGCCGAAGAGACCGGGCTCATCGTGCCGCTCGGCCTCTGGGTGCTGAACGAGGCCTGCCGCCAGGCGCGGGCCTGGCAGGACATGGGCCTGACGCCGCTGACCATTGCCGTCAACGTCTCGCCCAAGCAGTTTGCCGATCCCGATTTCGCCTCGCATGTCGCCGAGGCGGTCGACCGCCACAGGCTCAATGCGCGCTGGCTGGAGCTGGAGGTGACGGAAAGCGTCATCATGCAGGATGCCGCCCGCGCCCTTGCGCTCATGTTGTCGCTGCGCGCGCTTGGCGTGCGCCTGTCGATCGACGATTTCGGCTCCGGCTATTCCTCGCTTGCCGCGCTGAAGACCTTTCCCTTCGACCGGCTGAAGATGGACCGGTCGCTGGTCGAGGCGCTGCCTGCCGACAAGACGGCCGTCGCCATCGCTTCCGCCGTCATTTCCCTTGCCCAGACGCTGAAGCTCTCGGTGCTGGCCGAAGGCGTGGAAACCGATGCGCAGCTGGAATTCCTGCGCCATGCCAGGTGCGAGGAGGCGCAGGGTTATCGTTTCTCCAGACCCGTCGCGCCGGAAGAGATCGTCGTCATGTTGCTGGCGCGGGGCGGCTGATCACTTCGCCAGACCGGCGATCGTCTCGATCTCGTTCGTCCATATGCCGCCCGAATAGTTCCGCGGCAGCCGCGCGAAGCTTTCGGCATCGTCGATACCGGTGGAAAAGCCGCCGCCGTGATAGGGACCGATGACGAAGACCTGCGTATTGGCTTCCTGCATCCGGTCGAGGAACCTGTCCGGCCAGCCCCAGAGCCAGGGCGCGTAGTTGATCGGAACCAGCATCATCGCATTCCTGCAGGCGTCGGGCAGAATGCCCGTCCAGCCGTAACCGATATAGCCGGTCAGGCAGCCCGTCAGGCTGGCGCGCGAGGCCGTGCGGATATCGGGCGCCAGGTGCCGGATGCGGTCGATCGGTTCGTTGCCGCCATAGACGATGATCCTGGCGCGCCGCTCGGCGGGAAGGCCGTTCAGCACGGCGGCGAGCTTCTCGCCCTCCGAAGGGTCGCGGCTCTTGACGTTGATGAGCAGATGTCTGTCCGGGAAGGCGGACAGGACCTCGTCGAGCGTCGGCATCTCTCCGATGCCCTTGCCGCGGAAGGGAAAGGTCTTGCCGCCATCGGCGGTATAGCCGTAGCCGATATCGAGCAGCTTCATTTCGGCCATGGAATGGTCGCGCGTGACGCCATGCCCGTCCGTGCGGCAATCGAGCGTCCAGTCGTGGAAGACGGCGAACTGCCCGTCGGTCGTCGGATGCACGTCGATCTCCACCACGTCGGCGCCGGCATCGTACCCCGCCCGCATGGAGCGGATCGTATTTTCCAGATAGTCGTGTTGCGGCGGCAGCATGCGCGCGGCCGTGCAGGTATCGTTCTTGAGGTCGGTCTCGTCGAATCGCTGGGCGATGCCGCGATGCGCCAGAAGCAGTGGCTTGCCGTCGCGATGTTCGGCCAGAAGGCTGCTATTGTTGAGATAAACCGCGGCGGCAAAGGCGAGAATTGCCATGCCTGCATATTTGAGCTTCCGTCCCATCATCCCCTCCGGTCGTGCCTCGGCAACGGCTAGAAAGCGATTCTGGTGGTTCTTTGGCTCGTTTGGGGTTTTTGTGCGGTAAATCTCGCCTTGGCGTTGTGGAAACCTTATGCTGAGCCCGCAAATCAGGAGGCAGCGATGGCGGCGATTGCACTTTTTCATTCGGTCTATGGATTTCGCTCGCTCGAGCAGGACGCGGCGGAGCGCCTTCGCGCGGCGGGCCATCAGGTCGTGACGCCCGATCTCTACGAGGGCAGGGTAGGGCGGACGATCGAGGAAGGTTTCGCCATCCGCGAGGAGATCGGCTGGATGCGGCTCTGCAAGCGCGCCGATCTGGCGATCGCCGACCTGCCGGCATCGGCCGTGCTTGGCGGCTTTTCCATGGGAGCCGGCATCGCGACCAGTCTCTGGCCGACCCGGCCGATGGCGTCGGGCATGCTCTTGCTGCACAGTATCGCGGAAATTCCGGCCAATGCGCGCGAAGGCATTCCCGTTCAGGTCCATCTTGCCGATCCCGACGATTTCGAGCCGGCGGACGAGGTGGCCGCGTGGCGTGCGCATGCGGCGAGAGCCAATATCGGCCTGGAGGTCTTCTTCTATCCCGGCGTCGGCCATCTCTACACCGATCCGTCGCTGCCGGATTACGATGCGGCGGCCGCCGAAGCCACCTGGAGCCGCGTCGATGCTTTCCTCGCCGCGCTCTGAACCGGTCAGGGGCCGTTCACCAGCTTCAGGATGAGTTGCTGGATATTGCCGCCTTCGCTCATCTCGACGCGGTCGAAATCCCGGCCGCGCTGGCGCTGCTTGTTGGAGAGTTCGCCGAGGCGCACCGTCAGCGCGGGCCTGATCTTCTTGCAGCCGGGATCGTCGGGCACGGAGAAGCCGTTGCTCAGCGCCTCGATTTCCCTGACCATCTCGATGATCGTCTCGCCGTGCCAGCGCTCGTGCGCGTGTACGCCGGCGATGAAGCTCTCCCAGCTTGCCTTTGTGGCCGCCGGCAGGTCGCCAGGCGCCTTCGGCAGCGTGTAGATGATCGTGAGCTTCGGCCTTGCCGATGTCAGCACGCAGGCGCTGCCCTGCTGTTCGTATTTGCGCGTCCAGGTCAGCTTGAAGGTCGTATGCGCGATCACCCGTCCCGGCCCGACCTGCGGCCCGCGTTCGCCGATGGAGCGGTAGAGTTCCATGCCGGTGCGGCCGGTGATCGCGTAAGCCTGCACTTCCTCGCCCGGCTGCCAGCCGGTTGCCGAGGCGGCCGCAGGCAGCGTCAGCGAAAGTGCCAGGAGTCCATATCCGATAACAGTCCGCATGCGCCTCTCATCTGCTTGCCCGCTGCAGCGCGGGCGAAGCTAGCGGGGCTCGGATCCGGATGCAATGGCAGGCCGCGCCGATAAAATCGGCGCCCGCCATCCCTCTGGCGCAAAACGCATTTCCCGCTATCTTTGCTGCCATGAGACCTGACGCGCTGCTCTATCCCGCCCCCGAAGGGCTCTATTGCCCGGAGGGCGGCTTTTATGTCGATCCGGTGCGGCCGGTGGAGCGGGCGCTGATCACCCACGGCCATTCGGATCATGCCCGTCCCGGCCACAGGAACGTGCTCGCCACCCGCCAGACGCTCGATATCATGGGCATCCGCTACGGCGACGGCTTCTCGGCCGCCCGGCAGCCGGTCGCCTTCGGGGAAGAGCTGGATATCAACGGCGTGAAGGTGAGCTTCCATCCCGCCGGCCACGTGCTCGGCTCGGCCCAGATCGCCATCGAGAAGGCCGGCACGCGCATCGTCGTATCGGGCGATTACAAGCGCCGCCCCGACCCGACCTGCGAAGCCTATGTGCCGGTGCCCTGCGATGTCTTTATCACGGAGGCCACCTTCGGCCTGCCGGTCTTCCATCATCCCGACCCGATCGCCGAGACGGGCAAGCTGCTCGCCTCGCTGCGCCAGTTCCCGGAGCGCACGCATCTGGTCGGCGCCTATGCGCTCGGCAAGGCGCAGCGCGTCATCCGCCTGTTGCGCGACAGCGGCTACAGCGAGCCGATCTATATCCACGGCGCCATGGAACGGCTCTGCGACTATTATATCGGCCAGGGCATCGATCTCGGCGAGCTTCTGCCTGCCACCGTCGAAAGCAGCGACAAGTCCGTCTTCAAGGGCGCTGTTGTCATCGGCCCGTCCTCCGCCTTTGCCGACCGCTGGGCGCGCCGTTTCAACGATCCGCTGCCCTCCTTCGCCTCCGGCTGGATGATGGTGCGCCAGCGCGCCAGGCAGCTCGGCGTCGAACTGCCGCTCGTCATTTCCGACCATTGCGACTGGCCGGAACTGACCGAGACGATCACGGAACTTGGCCCTCAGGAAGTCTGGGTGACGCATGGCCGCGAGGAGGCGCTGGTGCGCTGGTGCGAGCTGCAGGGCATCCGGGCCAGGCCGCTGCATCTGGTGGGGTATGAGGACGAGGGGGATTGAGGATGGAGCCTGTGGCTGAAAGCCCCTTCCCACGAACCGAAAAGTTTAGCGAGCGGCTGACCAAACATGTCTTCTCCCCAGCGGGGAGAAGGGCAGGAGGCTTGCCATGAAAGCCTTCGCCGACCTGCTCGACCGCCTCGTCCTCACCCCCAGCCGCAACGGCAAGCTCAAGCTCCTGGCCGATTATTTCCGCGACACGCCGGACCCCGATCGCGGCTACGGCCTTGCCGCGATTGCCGGCACGCTGGAGGTGCGCAACGTCAAGCCCGCCATGCTGCGCGAGCTGGTGCTGGAGCGCATGGACGAGGTGCTGTTCCGCTATTCCTACGACTATGTCGGCGACCTCGCCGAAACCATCTCGCTGGTCTGGGACAACGGGCGCGATATCGACCGCGCGGCATTTGCGCGGCCGCGTCTCGGCGATGTCGTCGTCCGGATGAATTCGCTTGGCCGCACGGAAGTGCGCAGCTTCGTGCGCGACCTGCTCGACCGGCTCGATTCCTCCGGCCGCTTCGCCTTCATCAAGCTTGCGACCGGGGCGCTGCGCATCGGCGTATCCGCCCGCCTTGCCAAACAGGCGCTCGCCGATCTCGGCGGCAAGGACGTGACCGAGATCGAGACCCTGTGGCACGGCCTGCAGCCGCCCTATGAATCGCTTTTCAAGTGGCTGCAGGGCGGGGCGGAAAAGCCGGTGCTGGCAACGCCCGCCATCTTCCATTCCGTCATGCTCGCCAATCCGGTGGAGGAGGGCGATCTCGATGCCCTCGACCCCGCCGATTACGCCGCCGAGTGGAAATGGGACGGCATCCGGGTCCAGCTGTCCCGTTCCGGCGAGACGCGCCGGATCTATTCCCGCTCCGGCGACGATATCTCCGGCGCCTTTCCCGATATCCTGCAATCGATCAGCTTCTCCGGCGTCATCGACGGCGAGCTTCTGGTCGGCGGCACGGCGCGTTCCAACAGCCCGACCCGCACCTTCTCCGACCTGCAGCAGCGCCTCAACCGCAAGACGGTGACGGCAAGGATGCTGGAGGAATATCCGGCGTTCATCCGCGCCTATGACATGCTCTTCGACGGCGAACGGGACGTGCGCGGCAAGAGCTATGTCGAGCGCCGCGACCGGCTCTCGGAGATTGTCGACCGCGCCCCGCACGACCGCTTCGACCTTTCGCCGCTTGTGCCTTTCTCCAACTGGGCGGAGCTCGACGATCTGCGCGCCGCCCCGCCCGATCCCGTCATCGAGGGCGTGATGATCAAGCGGCGCGACAGCATCTATCAGGCCGGCCGCGTGAAAGGGCCGTGGTTCAAGTGGAAGCGCAATCCCTACAATGTCGATGCGGTGCTGATGTATGCCCAGCGCGGCCACGGCAAGCGCTCCAGCTACTATTCGGATTTCACCTTCGGCGTCTGGGCGGAGGGAGAGGATGGCGAAGAGCTCGTGCCCGTCGGCAAGGCCTATTTCGGCTTCACCGATGCCGAGCTGGAAGTGCTGGACAAGTTCGTGCGCAACAATACGACCGAGCGTTTCGGTCCGGTCAGGGCCGTGCGCGCCGACAAGGAGTTCGGTTTCGTGGTGGAAGTCGCCTTCGAGGGAATCAACCGCTCCACCCGGCATAAATCCGGGGTCGCCATGCGCTTTCCCCGCATCGCAAGATTGCGCCCCGACAAGCCCTCCTACGAGGCCGACCGGCTGCGCACGCTCATCGCTATGATCGACGCCAAGGCGGTTTGATGACATCGGCCTGCGCAACAATGACGCAGGCCCCCCGTTTTCAACAGCATGTGTATTGGCGGTCAGCCTCTTCCGGTGCAGATTTTTTGCGCCGGGGAAATGATGGGTGCTGCGTATGAGCTCGCAAGAACGAAATGCCTTTTTCCGTCAACGCCGCGGCCTGCTTGCCGGCATGGCCGGCGCGCTTGTGCTGCCGCGGCTGGCGAACGCCTTCGATATTCCCGACGTTCCGAGGCTTGCCAGGCATGATTATGCCCATGTTCGCCGCCACTTCCGCACCAGGCTGCTGCAGAAGGGGCCGGCGCCGGACAAATACGAGCCGCTGACGGCACCCGCCGATGCCGACCGGATCTTCTATCGCTCCGGCTATGGCGGCGAGCTGGAACTGACCGCCTGGGTGTCCAAGTACAAGCGCGAGCGCAAGGCCAAGCCCGGCATCCTTTTTCTCCACGGCGGCAATGCCATGGGCATCGGCCACTGGCAGCTGATGAAGCCCTATATGGATGCCGGCTACGTCGTGATGATGCCCTCCGTGCGCGGCGAAAACGGCCAGATGGGCAATTTCTCCGGCTTCTACGACGAGGTGGACGACGTGCTGGCCGCCACCGAGCGCCTGCGCCATCTGCCGGGCGTCGATCCCGAGCGCCTTTTCATCGCCGGCCACAGCATCGGCGGCACGCTGACCATGCTGACGGCCATGAGCACGCAGCGTTTCCGGGCCGCCGTGCCGATTTCCGGCAATGCCGACGCTTTCCGCTTCTTCAGCCGCTATCCGGAAGACATCCGCTTCGACGATTCCAACGCGCACGAATTCGAGGTGCGCACCGCGCTTTGTTATGCGCACAGCTTCAAATGCCCGCTGCGCGTGTTGCATGGCACGGAAGAGTCGCACTTCAACGACCGCGCCGATCTGCTTGTCGCGCGCGCCCGCGCGGCCGGCACGCATATCGACGCGGCCACGGTTGCCGGCAACCATACCTCGGCGCTGCCGGCCGAGATCGCGCAGAGCATCCAGTTCTTCCACGGCGTGGCGGCCTGACTGCCGCCGTCCCCGGCCGGTTTGCGTCTCCGCCACCAGCCTCGCGCCAGCCGCGAATGCCATCCTGCGAGCAGATAATGCTGTCTCTGCTATCGCTGATGAGGATGGTTTCATGAATTTTCCGCGCCGGGCTTTTCCCTTTGTCGGGCTCGCGGCCGCTGCAATGACGCTCAGCGGCTGCAACATTCTCGTTCCCGATGTCGCAGCCGATTCGCCCGCGCGCTTCGTGCAGGAAATCTCGCCGGTGTTCTACGAGCCGCCGGGTGTCGACCCGCGCCGCGTCAAGCCGATCCCCGATCAGCCGGTGCCGCAGACGCGCGAACTCTACCAGACGCAGTTCCACCAGACCTACGGCCTGCCGGTCAGCAATCCGCTGAACCTCAACATGGGCATGTACGACCAGCTGAAGGACGGCGAGTTCACGCTGCCGGCCATTCCCGCCAGCCGCATCCATCCGGAATATCTGCGCCAGGAGGTCGATTACCAGACCAACGAGCGCCCCGGCACCATCGTCGTCGATACCAAGGACCGTTTCCTCTATTTCGTCGAAGGCAACGGCAAGGCGATGCGTTACGGCGTCGGCCTCGGCCGCGAGGGTTTCGCATGGAAGGGCCGCGGCGTCATCCAGTGGAAGCAGAAATGGCCGCGCTGGACGCCGCCGGTCGAAATGGTTTCCCGCCAGCCGGAGGTCCGTCCCTTCTCCGCCGAGAACGGCGGCATGAATCCGGGCCTTACCAATCCGCTCGGCGCCCGCGCCATGTATATTTTCAAGGATGGCCAGGATACGCTCTATCGCATTCACGGCACGCCCGACTGGCAATCGATCGGCAAGGCCGTCTCGTCCGGCTGCGTGCGCATGATCAATCAGGATGTGATCGACCTCTACGACCGCGTGCCGGCCAAGTCCGAGATCGTGGTGATGTAGGCCTGCAACAGAGCAGGCGAGATCGTCTGCCCGGAGCCGGACACGTCTGCGTGATGCTATGGTTTATTTAGCATAAGCCGATAGATTTTTCCTGCTGCATAATTCCTTAAATCGGAATCGCTTTAAGGATAAAATTATGCAGCAATTTAAAGTGCTACAGCGTCCTTTGCGCGTCTGAAGACGCGCGGCGCTGTAGTCGATATCGGCATTGGACGAATCAGGGTTCTGCTGCGTTTATGGCAGGCCCCGCATCACGAAGGAAATCAGTCCCGCGTTATGAGCCTCGATAAACCTCTCTCCCGTCGCAGCTTTCTCTCCTTTTCGGCTCTGACAGCGGCCTCCGCGCTGGCAGGCTGTGCCTCCACGTCGAACACGGTCGAAAATGGCGGCATGTCGATCAGCTACCGCTCGCCTTTCCGTCCGTTCCAGACGACGAGCGCGCCCGGCGAAGCAGAACTTGCCGTCATGTACGGCCCGATCGAAGACGGCGGCTTCCTCATTCCCGCCGTTCCCTACCAGCAGATCGATCCGCGCTACTATCGCCAGCAGGTCGTGGACCCGACCGGCCAGCCGCCCGGCACCATCGTCGTCGATACGCCCTCGCGCTTCCTCTATCTCGTCCAGCCCGGCGGCATGGCGATGCGCTACGGTGTTGGCATCGGCCGCGAAGGTTTCGCATGGTCGGGCAACGGCGTCATCCAGTGGAAGCAGAAATGGCCGCGCTGGAAGCCGCCGAACGAGATGGTCGCGCGTCAGCCGGAACTCGCGAAATATTCGATCGAGCGCGGCGGCATGGAGCCCGGCCTGCTGAACCCGCTCGGCGCGCGTGCGCTCTACATCTTCTCGAACAACGAAGACACGCTCTACCGCCTGCACGGCAATCCCGAATGGCGCTCCATCGGCAAGGCCGTCTCGTCGGGCTGCGTGCGCCTGCTCAACCAGGACATCATCGACCTCTACGACCGCGTCCCCAACAAAACCCCAATCGTCGTTTGGCAGTGAGGAGTGATGCCGCGCAGCGGCAACAATCGATCCAGTGAATCGATTGTAACGACGAACGCCCGAAGCGTAAGCGCAGGGCCGGGGCGGTCGGGCGTAGCCCGAGCAATCGATCCAGTGAATCGATTGCAGCAGCGAACGCCCGGAGCTTAAGCGAAGGGCTGGAGTGATGCCTGACCCGAAAGCAGATAAACCGCTCGCCAAACGGGCGGTTTATCTTATTGTGCAGGTGCTGAGCAGGACGGGGCACCCTCAACCGCCGCCAACACGCCGGCTCTCCTCAAGCCGCCTCGGCGCAAATCCCCGCCTTGCATCCCGAAGCAAGCAGTGCCTTGTCCGCCACTTCGATAAACAGCTGCCGGAACCACGCCGCCCGCTCGTCCGCCCTGTCCACCCGCCGGTACAGCATCGATACCGGATCGGCCGGCAGCACGATCGGCGGTATCGAGATTTCGAGGTTGTGAAGCTGCGCCATGCAGCGGCCGAGCGATTCCGGCACGATGGCGATCGACGGCATGGCTCTGAGCGCCGGCGGCACCGCCGAATAGCGCGGAACCGTCGCCACCACGTTGCGGCTGAGGCCCACCTTGTCGAGCGCGGCATCGACCGCCGTCGTCGCGCTGCCGACAAAGGAGATGGCGATATGCGGCGCTGCGACGAAATCCTCGATGCTGAGCGGCGGCTTCAGCTTCAACTGCTGCGGATCGTAGATAGCGATCGAGCATTGCTCGAAGAGCGGCAGGCGGACATGCCAGGAAGCCGGTTCGCCGTGAACGGAAATGCTGAATTCGTAAGCGCCGTCGTCGAGCATCTGCGCCGCATCGCGCTTGTCGGCGGCAACGCCGACCAGCCGCGCACCCGGCGCAAGCTGCCGCAGCCGGGCCGCCAGCGGGCCGAAAAAGGCGGTCTCCAGATTGTCGCACATGCCGACGCGGAATTCGCCCTGCCATGTGGACGGGTCGAAGCGGGTGGGCGGACGGATCGCCCGTTCGATGCCGGAGAGCGCATCCTCGATCGCCGGCGCGATGGCGAGCGCCCGCGCCGTCGGCTGCAGGCCGCGGCCGACGCGCACGAACAGCTCGTCGTCCAGCGCCTCGCGCAGCCGCTTGAGCGCGGCCGAAAGTCCGGGCTGGCCGAGCAGCAGCCTTTCGGCCGCGCGGCTGACGTTGCGCTCCTGCATCAGCACCGAGAAGGCGAGCAGGAGGTTCAGGTCGATTTTGCGGAGGACAGCGTCATTCATCATTATGAGTAATACCTGACATGGCTACTATCAATTTGCAATAGGGTTTGAACCTGTACATTTTCGCGTTCCCTGCCGCCCGCCAGCCTCCCGGCGAAGGCGGCAGCAAAGAAGGAACCGAGATCGATGACCAATTCCCCATCTCCGCGCGGAGCCGGCCTGGCGTTGCTGCTGCTCTGCGCCGCGAACTTCCTGGACGCCATGGATGTTTCCACCATCGGGGTCGCCCTGCCGGCCATCCAGAGCGAACTTGGTATGCCGGCAACCTCGCTTCAATGGGCCGTCAGCGCCTATGTGCTGGGTTACGGCGGATTCCTGCTGCTCGGCGGCCGTGTCGCCGATCTTTTCGGCCACCGCCGCGTCTTCCTCTGGTCGCTCGGCATCTTCGCGGCCGCCAGCATTGCCGGCGGCTTCGTCGACAGCGGCCCGACGCTGATCGCCGCCCGCCTGGTCAAGGGCATCGCCGCCGCCTTCACCGCGCCGGCGGCACTCGCCCTGCTGCTGTCCGTCTTCGGCGAGGGCGAGAAGCGGGCAAAGGCGCTCGGCGTCTTCGCCTCGACCGGGGCCACCGGCTTCGTGCTCGGCATGGTGCTCGGCGGCGCGGCCACCATCTTCAGCTGGCGGGCGACGCTCGTCATGGGCGCTCCGGTCGCGATACTGGCGCTCGCCATCGCTCCCTTCGTGCTTCCGGCGGATGAACGCCGCGACGACGGGCGCAAACATTTCGACTGGGCCGGCGCCCTGACGATCACGCCGGGTCTCCTGCTCTTCGTCTTCGGCATCACCAATGCCGCGGCCGCCGGCTGGGGTGATTTCTTCACCTGGGGCTCGCTCGTCGCCTCCCTGGTGCTGATCGCGCTGTTCCTGATCGTGGAATCGCGCCATGCCGATCCGATGGTGCCGCTGCACATCTTCCGCAGGGCAAAGCTCAGCCATGCCAATGCGATCGCCGCGCTGTTCCAGGGCGCCTATGTCGGCTTCCAGTTCATCGCCACGCTCTACTATCAGGATGTTGTCGGCTGGTCGGCCTTTGCCACCGGCTTCTGCTTCGCCTTCGGCGGCGTCTGCGTCATGTTCCTCGCGCCGCGTTTTGCCACTGTCGCGCAGAACCGCGGCACGACAGGCCTGATGGCGGTCGGCGTAGGCCTGCAGGCCACGAGCTACATTCTCTGGGTGGCGCTGGTCGGCCACATCGACCCGATCATCCTGGTTGCCCTCAACCAGATTCCGCTGGGCGTCGGTTATGCCATGACCTACCCGGCGATCCAGGTGGCGGCGCTGTCGGATGTCGAAGAGGACAAGTCCGGCCTTGCCTCCGGCCTGCTTTTCGCGTCCTTCCAGATCGGCGGCGGCATCGTGCTGGCGGCGGCATCGGCGATCTTTGCCGCGGCCCCGCATTTCGGCTGGGACCCCTATGTCGGCGGTATCGTCTTCGTGGCGCTGCTGGCGATCCTGATCACCCTGCTTGCCGCCGTCGGCCCGAAGACGGCGAGCTTGCGCCCCGCCGCCTATCAGGCAGCGGAGTAAGGGAAAACGGCCCGCGCCGGTCCGGCGCGGGCATCCTCTTCCAGCCCGTGAGGAAAGCCCGGCCTACAGGCTTCCGTTGAGATTTCCCCTGAGCCGGGTCAGCATCTCGCGCATGACGGTCATTTCCTCCAGCGTGCAGCCGATCGCCTCGCCGATCGAAGACATGATCGTATTGACCTCGCCCTTCATCGCCTGGCCTTTCGGCGTCAGCGACACGATGACCTGCCGCTCGTCGCGCGAATCGCGGGTGCGCTTGATGAGGCCGTTCTGCTCCAGCCGCTTGAGGAGAGGGGAGAGTGTGCCGGAATCGAGATCCAGCTGGTCGCCGATCGTCTTGACCGGCAATTCCGCCTTTTCCCACAGCACGAGCATCACGATATATTGCGGATAGGTGAGGCCCACCCTGTCGAGTATGGGCTTGTAGGCCCGGGTAAAGGCATGCGCCGTCGCGTAGACTGCGAAACAGAGCTGCTTGTCCAGCCGCTTTTCCTCTTCCGGTATTTCCATCACTTTCGCTGTTCTCGCTTTCATCGCTGCCATCCCTGGAGGCCCTTATTGTCCTCCTTTCGAATTCGGAATGCAATTTGCAAAATTCACTTGCGTACAACTTAATTGCGCGATATTAAAAATCCAACCCGAACGATCGGGGCCAACCAAAGGAGATTGTCATGCCTATTCTCTACACGACCAAAGCTTCCGCTACCGGTGGCCGCGCAGGCCGCGCCGTTTCTGAAAACGGTGTTCTCGACGTCACGCTCACCGTGCCGAAGGAACTCGGCGGCGACGGCGCAACCGGCACCAATCCCGAACAGCTTTTCGCAGCCGGCTACTCGGCCTGCTTCCTCGGTGCCCTGAAATTTGTGGCCGGCAAGGAAAAGGTCAAGATTCCCGAAGAAACCACCGTTTCCGCAACCGTCGGCATCGGCCCGCGTGAAGACGGCGGCGGCTTCGGCATCGAAGTCGCGCTGACGGTCAACATTCCGGGCGTCGATCGCGAAACCGCCGAAAAGCTTGCCGCAGCCGCCCACATCGTCTGCCCCTACAGCCACGCCATGCGCACCTCGACCGAAGTTCCGGTCACGGTAGCCTGATTAACCTGCAGCATCCGCCGCGAAGGGCCGGGGCATTGCTCCGGCCCTTTTCGTCTGATCTCAATGCGCCGCCTGCTGCGCCGGGCCGGGCAGCTGGTCCGCATCGGTCAGCGTGCCGAGAAAGGCGACGATATCGTCGATCTCCGGATCCGTCAGGGCCGGCGGGTCGCCCGGCTTGCGGCCGAACGGCGGGTCCTGGTTGAGATTGGCCCAATAGGCCTGCGGCACGTCGTCATATTTGCGGATCGTGCCGTCGGCATTCTTCGGATACCAGCGGCCCGGATCGCTGTCGCGCGTGGCGTAGAAGGAGACGACGTCGCGCAGCGAATGGAAATAGCCATTGTGGAAGAAGCTCTTCTTCAGCGCCACATTGCGCAGCGTCGGCGTGCGGAACAGGCCGCAATAATCCGGCCGGTCCTTGAAATCGGTGCGCTGCGGGCCGCAGAGGCCGAGATCGTGATAGTTCGGATCGCTGTTTGCCGGGATTGCCATATTGCGCGGCACGGCGAGCCCGAGAAAGCCGAAGTCGGAAAATTGCGGCGGCTCTCCGTCATTGGCGGGCTCGCTCAGATGACAGCTCGAACAGTTGCCCTTGGCCGGATCTTCGAAGAGTTCGCGCCCGTGCAGCTCCTGCGCCGTCAGCGTGCCCTTGCCGGCAAGGAAGGCGTCGTAGCGGCTGGAATAGGGGTAGAAGTCCGCGCCGCTCTGCTCGAAAGTGCTGAGCGCTTCGACCGCGCCCTGGAAGGCGTCCCTGGCATTGCCGAAGATGTCCTGGCCGAAAATCTCCCGGAAATCCTCCGCATAGGCCGCCTTGGCGAGCGCGGCGACGACTTGCGCTTCATCCTTGTTGCCCATTTCGAAGGGCGACAGCAGCGGGATCTTCGCCTGGTCGTAGCCGTGGTCCACGCGCCCGTCCCAGGTCAGGCCGCCGGTCGGCCCGTTATCGACGCTCTCGTCGCCTTCGTCCTCGGAATCGTAGAAATGCTCGGTGAAGGAGGGCACCGCCTGCAGGTAGCGCAGGGTCGGCACGGCGCGCAGGCCCGGCTGGTCCATATGCGGCCCGCCCGTTTCGATCGGCGCGGCCGAAGCCGGCGCGAATGCATGGTGCGGGTCGTGGCACGAGGCGCAGGCCTGCATGCCCGAGGCCGAAAGCGAGGCATCGAAGAACATCTTGCGGCCGAGTTCCGTCAGCGCTTCGGCCCGCGCATAGGCCCGCGCCCGCGACATCGGGCCGGGATGCACGCCGCCGGTGACGGCCGCGCTGCTTTGCCGCAGGGGCAGAAGGCTGAAACCGAGCGCTGTCGCGGCCAGACCGAGCGCCAGGCCGGATCGCAGGAGCCAGGTAATCTTTGTCGCCATGTCAGGAGTTCCAATGGGTTAGCATTGTATGCCCCCATGATCGAACCTGACTGCAACAGATTGATGACGCGCGCCTGCCGGCCGTGCGTGCAGGCCGTCCCGTGTCACAAAGTTGATAGATGGCGGTAATAGCGTCGCGCCTGCGCCTGGCCCATCCACATTCGCCGGGCGCTCCTCTAGCCACGCCCCCTTAGCCATGAGGTATCCCGCCATGACCAGACTGAACCTCCTCCGCAATCTTTCGCTGGCCGGCTCGGCCATGCTGCCGCTGGCGCTTGCCACGGCGGCCCATGCCGCACCCGCCGGTATCGACAAGATCCAGAATATCGTCGTCATCTACGCCGAAAACCGCAGCTTCGATAACCTCTATGGCAGCTTTCCCGGCGCCAACGGCCTTGCCAATGCAAGCGAAAGCCAGACCCGCCAGCTCGATCGCGACGGCACGCCGCTTGCCGAACTGCCGCCGGCCTGGGGCGGCCTGACCGCCAAGGGTGTCACGCCCGCCGTCACCGAGGCGCAGTCCGCCCACCTTGCCAATGCCGCCTTCTCGATCGACGATCCCAAGGGCTTTGCGCAGGCGCCGAGCGTGATTACCCGCGACCTCTGGCACCGCTTCTATCAGGAGCAGATGCAGATCGACGGCGGCAGGAACGACAAGTTCGTCGCCTGGGCCGATTCCGGCAGCCTCGTCATGGGCCACTATGACGGCTCGATCCTGCCCATGTGGCAGGTCGCCAGGAAATACGTCCTCGCCGACAATTTCTTCCAGGGCGCCTTCGGCGGCTCCTTCCTCAACCACTTCGCGCTGGTCTGCGCCTGCGCGCCCTATTATGCCGATGCCGACAAGAGCCCGGCCAAGCCCACCATCGCCAAGGTCGATGCCGACGGCATCTCGCTGACCCCTGCCGAGAACGGCCCGAAATCGGCCCTCGAAGGCGCGCCGAAATTCGTTTCCGACGGCAATCTCACGCCTGACTTCTACGCCGTCAACACCATGCAGCCGCCCTACCAGCCGAGCGCCAACGCGCCGGCCAAGGACGGTGACGCCGCCTATGCCGACCCGTCGCAGCCGACGACGCTGCCGCCGCAGCACGCCGTCACCATCGGCGACCTCCTGTCGCTGAAGGGCATCAGCTGGGCCTGGTATGGCGGCGCATGGCAGGCGGCCCTCGACGGCAAGAACGCCACGCCGGTGCCGAACTTCCAGTTCCATCACCAGCCCTTCAACTACTTCGCCAATTTCGCGCCCGGCACGCCCGCCCGCGCCGAGCACCTGAAGGACGGCGGCCTCGGCGGCGAGGCCTTCATCAAGGATATCGACGACGGCAAGCTGCCGGCCGTTTCCTTCTACAAGCCGCAGGGCAACCTCAACGAACATGGCGGTTATGCCGACGTGTCGAGCGGCGACCAGCACCTTGCCGATCTCGTTGCGCATCTCGAAAAGAGCCCGCAATGGGGCCATATGCTCGTCATCGTCACCTATGACGAAAACGGCGGCTTCTGGGATCACGTCGCACCGCCGAAGGCCGACCGCTGGGGACCGGGCAACCGCATTCCCGCCTTCATCATCTCGCCCTATGCCAAGGCCGGCACGGTCGATCACACCCAATACGACACGACGTCGATCCTGCGCCTGATCACCGCCCGCTACGACCTGCCGGTCCTGCCGGGCCTGCTTGCCCGCGACAGGGCGCTGGCGCTCAACAACGAGCCGCCGATGGGCAACCTGACGGCCGCCCTCGACCTGACGCGCTGATCGTTGTGTTTATCCTGTCTTCTCCCCGGATGTCGGGGAGAAGACATTGTGCCTTGCGGATGCCTTATCCGTGAGCGCGCGCATTTGCCGGCGGGGCAGGCTCACGCCAGGTATTGCAGATCTCGCCTCAAGCGGTCGCCGTTGCCTTCGGGCAATGTCGTCTCCAGCGCCGCATGCGTGTTTTCCCAGATCGGCAGCGCCTTCTGCAGCACGGCCCGTCCCTCATCCGTCAGGCGCAGCAGGCGGCCGCGCCGGTCTTTCGGGTTCGGCACGACATCGACGAGGCCCCGCCGCTGCAGCGGTTTCAGCGCCGCCGTCAGCGTCGTCTGGTCCATGGCAAGCAGGTTTGCGACCGGCCCCATCGGCGGCGGTTCCGGCCGGTTCAGGGACATGAGCAGGGAAAACTGGCCGTTGGTGAGCCCGACAGGCCGCAGCGCATCGTCGAACAGCCTAGCGAGCGCGCGGGCGGCGCGCTGCACATGCAGGCACAGGCACGTATCCCGCACCAGAAGCGTTGTCGAAAAAGGAATCGCGATCAGGTTTGACATGATCTATTTCTATTGATATCAATGTATTTAGTCAAGAAGAGGAGACTGTCCGCCGGAGAATCCGGCCGCGCCGGAGGAGGGCGCAGACCATGCTGAACAAAGTGATGCAGAATCCCGTCGTTTCCCGCGAGGAATGGCTCGAAGCCCGCCGCGCCCTGCTCCAGAAGGAGAAGGAGGCAACCCGTCTCAGGGACAGGCTGAATGCCGAACGCATGGCCTTGCCCTGGGTGAAGGTGGACAAGGAATATATTTTCGACACGCCGGAAGGGCCGAAATCGCTCGCCGACCTCTTCGACGGCCGCAGCCAGCTCATGGTCTATCACTTCATGTTCGGCCCCGAATGGGAGGCCGGCTGCGTGGGCTGCTCCTTCCAGGCCGATCATTTCGACGGCACCTTGCCCCATCTCAACCACCACGATGTCACCCTGGTCGCCATTGCCCGCGCGCCGCTGGCCAGGATCGAGGCCTACAAGCAGCGCATGGGCTGGAAATTCCCCTGGGTCTCGTCCTTCGGCAACGACTTCAACTTCGACTATCACGTATCTTTCACGCCGGAGGATCTTGCCAAGGACAAGGTCTTTTATAATTTCTCCGAGATAGCGCCCACCGAGGCCAATGACGAACTGCCCGGACTGTCCGCCTTTTATAAAAACGACAAGGGCGAGGTGTTTCATACCTATTCGAGCTATGCCCGAGGTGCGGAGGAAACGCTGGGAACGATGATGATCCTGGATCACGCGCCCAAGGGCCGCAACGAAGATTCGATCATGGATTTCGTGAAGCGCCACGACGAATATGAGGAAAGCCCCCAGGCCTCATCCTGCTGCCACTGACGCGATTCCGGCAAGAGATTGCGCGGTTTTGCGTCCGTAAATGCGTGAAGCATCCAGCCAGCCACCATCATCCGGAGGAGAGGACGATGAAGACTGCACAAGTGCTGAAGGAGCATGCTTTCCTGGAGAGAATGGTCGGTCGATGGACCGTCACCGCTTCGGACATGACCGGCCAGAAGCTCTGGGAGGAGACCGTGCGCTCCCTGCAGGGCATCTGGTTCGTCGCCGAAGGCACCGGTGAAATGGCCGACGGCAAACAGGCGACGACGATCCTGACCCTGGGCTACGACCCCGGCAAGGGCAAGTATGTCGGCAGCTGGATCGGCTCCATGATGGACTACATGTGGACCTATGAGGGCGAGGTCGAGCCGTCGGGCAACGTCCTGTCGCTCTACACCAGGGGACCGGCCTTCGAAGGCGACGGGCTTGCCGATTATCGCGAGCAGATCGCTTTCATCGACGATGCCACCAGAACCTTCACATCGAGCGCCCGGCAGCCGGACGGCAGCTGGAAGCCCTTCATGGAAGCCAGATATGCCCGCAAGGGCTGACATCGCCGGGGCATATTCGACAGGCGGTTCCCGCCGAAGCCTGTAGCGCTTCAGCGCCCGGAATCGCGCAAGGCAGAGAGACAGAACTCAAGCGTGGACCGAGGAGAACACGATGTCCGATACGCATGGCAAGTTCATATGGTGCGAGTTGATGACGCCGGACCTAGATGCGACGGCGAAATTCTACGGCTCCGTCGTCGGCTGGACGACGAAGCCGATGAAAGTGGACGACCAGCCGGAATATATCATCTTTGAGGCGAATGGCGTCGGCGTCGCCGGCATGATGCATTTCCCCGCGGAACTGGAAGGGCAGGGCATTCCGCCGAACTGGACCGGCTATGTCGATGTCGATGACGTCGATCAGTCGGCGCGCGACTTCGCGGCAAACGGCGGCACGATCCGCCGCCCGCCGGCCGACATTCCGACCATCGGCCGCTTTGCGGTCGTGGCCGATCCCGACGGCGCGGTGCTTTGCATCATGACGCCGCTGCCGATGGAAAACGCGCCGCCGGAACTGCCTTCCGACACGCCCGGCCATATCGGCTGGCACGAGCTCTACGCCAATGACGGGGCAAAGGCCTTCGCCTTCTATGCCAAGCTCTTCGGCTGGACGAAGGACCAGGATTTCGACATGGGTCCGATGGGCGTCTACCACATCTTCGCCGAGCACGGAAAACAGACCGGCGGCATGATGACCCGCCCGCCCGAGGTCGACATGTGTTTCTGGACCTATTATTTCACCGTGCCGGCGCTCGACGCCGCGATCGAGCGCATCAACGCCGGCGGCGGCAAGGTCGTCAACGGCCCGATGGAAGTGCCCGGCGCCTGGATCTGCCAGGCGGTGGACCCGCAAGGGGCGTTCTTCTGCCTGTCGGCGGGCGAACGTTAAAGCAATTCCAGCAAAAGTGGGAACCGGTTTTGCGTGCGGAATTGCGCTGGAAAGAGAGCAATTCCAGCAAAAGTGGGAACCGGTTTTGCGTCCGGAACTGCCGAGAAAACAATGAGCTAGAGTATTGAAGGTGCCCCGTTTCCGCCGAAAATGCCCTGGCGCCGGCGATAGGGTCGCAAACGGTCCGGTTTGCGACCCTTTTCTCGCTATCCCATGCTTGCAAAGAACCCTTCCGGGCTCTCCACCTCGATGAGCTTCTTCCGCTCGATCAGCCAGAAGCGGTTGCCGACGGAGCGCACGAAGCTGCGGTCGTGCGAGACGAGCAGGCAGCTTGCCTCATGTGCCATCAGCTCGCTTTCCAGCGCTTCCTGCCCTTCGATATCGAGGTGGTTGGTCGGCTCGTCGAGCAGGTAGAAATTCGGCTGCGTCAGCCGGAGCACCAGCATGCCGAGCCGCGCCTTCTGCCCGCCGGACAGCAGCTTCACCGGCTTGCCCTGCATCTCGATCGTCATGCCGGCGCCGGCCAGCAGCGCGCGCGCCCGCTGGTCGCCGACATCGAAGCGGCGGATGATCGTCTGCAGCGGCGTGTCGGCATCGCTGAGATCGGCCAGCAGCTGGTCGCCGTAGCCGAGCACCAGCGAGGGCGTGGCCTTGATGCCGGCCCTTGCCGTTTCCGGCTCGGCGATCGCCGCTTTCAGCATGGCGACAAGCCGTGATTTGCCCGCACCGTTGAGGCCGAGCAGCACGATGCGGTCGCCCTGGCAGATGAACTGTCTTCCGGTGCGCAAAAGCAGGCTGCCGTCAGGCGTCTTGACCTCGGCATCCTCGAGCGTCACCAGCACCTTGGCATGCGTGCCGCGATTGGCGAGGCGGATGGCGCCGGCCGAACGCTCCAGATGCGCGGGTCTTGCCGCTTCCTCCAGTTTCTCGGCGCGCTGCTTCAGTTGCTTCGTCTTGACCACCAAAAGGTCGCTGCCGGAATTGATGCCGATATTGTTGAGCTTCGCCGCCTGTTTGCGCAGTTGCTCGACCGTCTTCATGTCCTTCTCGTAGCGCCTGGCGTCGGAAGCGTCCGCCTCGTCGAGCGCGGCCCGCGCCCGGCTGTAGGGCAGGGAAAAGACCGGCGATTGCTCCGGCCGCAGGAAGAGCGTCCGGTTGGTCGTGGCATCCAGGAAGGCGCGGTCATGGCTGGAAATGATGACGGGCGTGTCGCGTGGCAGGGCGTTCAGCCAGCTTTCCAGCCGCGCGATCTTTTCGAGGTCGAGATGGTTGGTCGGCTCGTCGAGCAGCAGCACGTCGGGTTCGTTCACCCAGGTGCGGGCGATCAGCGCCAGCCGCTGCCAGCCGCCGCTGAGCTGGCGGAGCGCCCGCTCGCGTAATTCCTCTGGCACGTCGAGCGATTCCAGCACGACATCGGCGCGCCAGCTTTCGCTCTCGGCCTGCTCGGCCGGAAGCGCGCGCAGAACGGCCTCGCGGAACGTGGCGTCGAGAAGATCGGGCGGCACGTTCTGCTCCACATGGCCGAGGGTGAGCCCGCGCGCCCTGGTGATCTCGCCCTCGGTCGGCTCCAGCCTGCCCGTCATGAGGTTGAGGAGGGTGGATTTTCCGCGCCCGTTGGCCGCCACAAGGCCGATCCTGTCGCCGGCATTGACGACGAGGTTGAGCCTGGAAAACAGCGGGGCGGAAAGCACGATGCCGAGATTGCGGATATTGATGAGGGTCATGATCGGATCCTGGTCTTGCCAAGCGATCGCACCTGTCCGGGGCCTCAGCCATCGACGGAAAAGCGCGTTCTGCTTGGCGGATTGAGAAATGCATGCGGCTTGAACGGGGGCGTTAAGGCGCAGCAGTGCCACGAGGGGCGGACCAGGAAGAGATTTGCGAGAAACGGTCTCTGGTCAGCCCTGCAAACGCATCTGCAGGGCGTTGACTGGGCCACGCTGGCGATGATGCCGGAAATAGATATTCACGCGCAGCCCTCCTTTCTTTCTCGGTTGCGGGCATGGAAATACCATTGCCTGCCCTCGCACACAAGGGTTCCGGATGGTGAAAAACACGCTCTGATGGTATGAAATTCCTTCATCATTCGGGATGAGGCGAGGGATGATTTCCGTTTCGAGGGCCGCCAGCAGACAGGATTTCGTCATCGCCGCCGGCTTCTGCGAGGCGCTCGGCGCCCTGGACGTGGAGCTCGGGCGGGACCATGGCGTGCCCGCCGAGATCGTCATGGCGCTTTTCCACGGCGAGAACCATGAAAGCCTTGCCCGCAAATACGGTGCCGGCGAAGCCGTGATGTTCCTTGCCCGGTGGCAGGGCGCGCCCGCGGGCTGCATCGCGCTCGCCCCTTTCCGGACCGACGCGATGGAGATCCACAAACTTTACGTCGATCCCGCCTTTCGCGGCCGGGGCATCGGCAATCTGCTGATGCAGAGGATATTCGGTGAAGCGAGGAAGAGCGGGCGCCCCACCATGCTCGTCAACACCGCTTCCTATCTGAAAAGCGCTGTCTGTCTCTATGAGGCCTTCGGCTTTACCCATTGCCCGCCCTTCCGCAGCGTGCCGGCGGAAATCAGCCATACCGAAGTCTTCATGTCGCGGCCGCTTTGATCCCGGCGCAATCGCGTGGCGCCTGTTTGCCATCATGGTTGCGCAACATCGGGCGATCGTTGTAAGCGGCCTCCGACAGATTGTGGAAACTCTCGAACGGGGGATGATGTTATGGCAGGCGATGACGACGATTACGTTTATGACGAGGCGACAGGCGAATGGCGCCCGGCCTCGGAGATGGCGGCAGCCGCACAGGCCGCGTCAGAGGTTCGCGACGCCTCGGGTAATGTGCTGAAGGACGGCGATTCCGTCACGCTGATCAAGGACCTCAAGGTCAAGGGCGCCAACCAGACGCTGAAGCAGGGCACGGTCATCCGCTCCATCCGCCTGACGGACAATCCGGAAGAGATCGACTGCCGTCACGATACGATCAAGGGCCTCGTCCTGCGCACGGAATTCGTGCGCAAGCGCTGATCGAATCCTGTCGCGCCGGGCCGGCATGGTCTTGCGCGACAGGCGTCGGACATGGAAACGCGGCAGGCGATCCGAAAGACCGTGCCGCGCCGGAGCCTTGCCGCCTGAGCCCTATCGCTTGAGGCTTCCGAGGATGCCGCGCACCAGCGCCCGGCCGACCTGTGTCGCCACCGTGCGCGCCACGCTCTTCATCGCCGCTTCCATCACCGTCTCGCGCTGGTAGCCGGAGCGGCCGCGCGACTGGCCGCGGGCGGCGGGTTCGTCGTCGCTGCCGCCGAAGCCGGGCAGCGTCCATCCGGATGTGGTGCTGCCTTCCTGCGGCGCCGGAGCCTCTTCCTGCGCCCGCCGGGCGGCTTCGGAATCGGCGGCCTTCCTGGCGCGCGCGGCAAGCAGCTCGAAGGCGGATTCGCGATCGATATCCTCGTCATAGATGCCGAGAACGGGGCTGTGGTCCATGACCAGCTGGCGCTCGGCATCGCTCACCGGCCCGACGCGTGCGGATGGCGGGCGGATCAGCGTGCGTTCGACGATCGACGGCGCGCCCTTGGCCTCCAGCGTCGAGACGAGCGCCTCGCCGGTGCCGAGATTGGTGATGACGGTGGCGCAGTCGAAGGCCGGGTTGGGGCGGAACGTATCGGCCGCCGTCTTGACCGCCTTCTGCTCGCGCGGCGAATAGGCGCGCAGGGCGTGCTGAAGCCGGTTGCCGAGCTGGGCAAGCACCGTTTCGGGCACGTCGAGCGGGTTCTGCGTGACGAAATAGACGCCGACGCCCTTGGAGCGGATGAGGCGCACGACCTGCTCGACGCGTTCGATCAGCACCTTCGGCGCATCGTTGAAGAGCAGGTGCGCCTCGTCGAAGAAGAAGACGAGCTTCGGCTTGTCGGGATCGCCGACTTCGGGCAGTTCCTCGAACAGCTCGGAGAGCAGCCACAGCAGGAAGGTGGCGTAAAGGCGCGGGTTCATCATCAGCTTGTCGGCGGCAAGCACGGAAATCTGCCCGTAGCCGTTGTTCGACGTGCGCATGATATCGGAAATCTTGAGCGCCGGTTCGCCGAAGAAATGTTCCGCGCCCTGCTGTTCCAGCACCAGCAGCGCCCGCTGGATGGAGCCGACGGACGCCTTGGAGATCAGCCCGAACTGGCTGGAAAGCTCGGTGGCGTTTTCGCCCATATAGTTGAGCAGCGCGGTGAAATCCTTGAGGTCGAGCAGCGGCAGGCCGGCCTTGTCGGCGATCTTGAAGGCGATGTTGATGACGCCTTCCTGCGGCTCGGAGGCATCCATCAGCCGGGCAAGCAGCAGCGGCCCCATCTCGGCGACGGTCGTGCGCACCCGGTGCCCCTTCTCGCCGAAGAGATCCCAGAAGATGACCGGAAACTGGTCGAATTCGTAATCGGTAAAGCCGATCTGCTCGGCGCGCTTGGTCAGGAAATCCTTCGGCTCGCCCTTGGCGGCGATGCCCGAAAGGTCGCCCTTGATGTCGGCGGCGAAAACCGGCACGCCGGCCCTCGCAAAGCCTTCGGCCAGCACCTGCAGCGTCACCGTCTTGCCGGTGCCGGTGGCACCGGTCACGAGCCCGTGGCGGTTGCCGAACCTGAGATCCAGATATTCGCCCTTGTTGATGCTGTCGTCTGGATTGCGGCTTGCGCCGATGAAAATCTTGCCGTCCTCGAGCATGTAAGAATGTCTCCTCGGTCGATGCCGCCGCTCAGTGCCGGAATATGCGATCATCCTCTTTTCGCACATTCATGCAAATATCGTTTCTCTGTTATAAGCAGGCGACGGGAGACGGACAACTGTCTGCGTTAAAAGGAAAAGCGGAAGCCGACAGCGCACAGACGGCCGCTTGAGTTGCCGCCACGATTCGATTACGTTGACGTTAACGTCAAAACAGGAGGCAGACGATGAATGAGATTGTGACTGAAATCGCCAATCGGGTGGGCATTGAACCTGAGCTTGCCGAAAAGGCGCTCGGCATGATGCTCGGCTTCCTGCAGCGCGAAGCGGCCGACGGCCCTGTCGCCGTAATGATCGAGAAGATCCCCGGCGCGACCGAACTCGTCGCCCAGTTCAATGGCGAAGGCTCCGGCGCCGGCGGCGGCCTGCTCGGCGGCCTGATGAGCGCGCTCGGCGGCGGCGGCATCATGGGCCTCGGCCAGCAGCTGATGAGCGAAGGTCTCGGCATGGGCGAAATCACCTCGCTCGCCAGGGAAACCATCGCGATTGCCAAGGAACATGCCGGCGAAGAGGTGGTCGATCAGGTCGTCGCCTCCGTGCCGGGCCTCAGCCAGTTCGTCTGAGACGGCCCATCTCTTCGTGAGGTCCGGCATCATATGGCGGGCTTTTTTGTTCCGCCGGGACGCAAACTCGGTTATTCGGCCTTCTGGACATCAAATCGGGAAGGGCGGATGAACGCAAGCGATCGATCCTCGTCAGTGCTGAGAGAGCATTTCGAAGAGCACCGGACCAAACTCAGCCGGTCGGAACTGGCCGTGGCTGAACATCTGGTCAGGATGCCGATCGATGTCCTGATTTTCCGCAGCGCCGAGGAGATTGCCGCCGAGACCGGCACCAGCGACGCGACCGTCATCCGCACCGCCAAGCGCCTCGGCTTTTCCGGCCTGCCGGAGTTGAAACGCGTGTCGGGCCGCGTCATGGCGCGCACCATTTCCACCAGCGAGCGGCTGGAGCAGCGTTTCCGGGCGACCGGCGACGATCTGGAAAAGGTCGCCGGCCAGATGTTTGCGACCGCCCGCGAAGTCTTGACCTCCACCGAGGAACAGGTGGACGGCGCCATGCTTGCCGCCGCCATCTCGTTTGTCGAAGGCGCCGATACGGTCTGGTGCATCGGCCTCGGCACGGCCGAGGTCGAGGCCCGCCATTGCGCGATTGCGCTCAGCCGTGCCGGCGTGCGCACCCGCTGTACCGGGGCATCGGGCTTCACGCTTGCCAACGAGCTGATCGACCTGCGCCCCGCCGACGTCATCGTCATGTTCCATGCCGTGCGCGAGACGGCCGCGTTCAAGCTCGTCGTCCGGCAGGTCAGGGACATCGGCTGCAAGGTCATCCTGGTCTGCGGCGTGCAGCTGCGCGCCCGTTATGCGGACGAGGTCTCGGCCGTTTTGACCTGCATCGGCTCGCCCTCCAAGCTCGCAAGCTGGAGCATCGGCGCCATCGTCATGGCCGATCTTCTTGCCTATGGCGTGGCGGTCCGCAACCAGCAGCAGGCGACGGACGCCAAGAAGCGCCTTGCCGAGCTGCGCGATCAGGCGCTCGGCAACGACTGACTGCAACGGCGATGCCTTTGCCGTTCCGCGCCCGCGAAAATAAACATGAGAAATTGAGTTATGTTTATTGAAATGCAGACTACAATATTGTAGTCACCACGACATGGCGCCGTGCCGCAGCGGCGTCGACTGTCGGGGTTATTGCATGACGCGCCTGTTTGTTCGCTGCAGGACGGCTGAAGACCGTTCCTTTTCCCATAAGACCGTGCCCAGACGCCGACACCGGCAGAGCGGCTGACATCATCCGATAATCCTTCAACAAAAACAGTCCGTTACACCCGGAATGCCTCGGCGTTTCCGGCATGGCCGGCTGTTGTTCGAATTTCTCCAACGCCTACGGAAAACCCTCCATGTTCGCGCCCAGATTCCTCCCCAGATTCCTAGGAAAACATTTCGCTCTCGCTGCCACGCTTCTGGCATCCGCCACGTCGGCTCTCGCCCAGGAGGCCGCCAGCGGCCCCGTCACCGAGCTCGAAACGATCAAGATCACCGGCAACTGGCTGGAAGAGCCGAACGAAGAGAAGGTGCTGAAACATGCCGGCGCCCGCACGATCCTCGATCGCGAGCAGTTCGAGGAAAAGGGCGCGCAGGATATCCGCGATGCGCTGAACCAGATCCCCGGTGTCCAGGTGCAGGAGGCCAACGGCACCGGCGGCAGCGACGTGTCGCTGAATCTCGGCGTGCGCGGCCTGACCTCGCGCCTGTCGCCGCGCTCCACCGTGCTGATGGACGGCATCCCGCTGGCCTATGCGCCCTATGGCCAGCCGCAGCTGTCGCTCTTCCCGCTGACGCTTGGAAATGTCGAGACGATCGACGTGGTGCGCGGCGCCGGTTCGGTGCGCTACGGGCCGCAGAATGTCGGCGGCATCATCAATTTCGCCACCCGTCCGATCCCGGAGGATTTCACCGCCCGTTTCGCCTCGGGCGCGGAAGTCGCCGGCAATAACGGCCATGTGAAAGCAACGCCGAATTTCCTGATCGGCGGCACCAACGACGACGGGCTCGGCGCCGCCATCCTCTATTCCGGCATCCACGGCGAGGGCTATCGCGACGCCAACGACCGCACCGATATCGACGATATCATCGCCAAGGGCGCTTACGAATTTTCCGATACCGACAAGCTCGGCATCCAGTTCCACCATTACGAGGGCAAGGGCAGGATGCCGGGCGGCCTGACGAGCGCCGAATATGATGCCGATCCCTATCAGTCCACCCGCCGCTACGACGATTTCAGCGGCCGCCGCAACGATATCTCGCTGCGTTACCAGCATGACGACGGCGACAACAATTTCGAAGTGCTGACCTATTACGTCGATTCCTTCCGCGGCAGCCATGTCGAGCAGCAGGGCACGGGCGCCAATGCCGGCCGCTATCGCCTGACGTCGGCGCCGCGCAGCTACCGCTATTTCGGCATCGAGCCACGTTATTCCAGGCTCTTCGAACTCGGCGGCATCACCCAGGAAGTGACGGTCGGCTATCGTTACCTCTGGGAAGAAAGCTCGGAAGTCGCCTCCCGCACGTCCTTCTACGACAGGGCGTCGGGCGTCGATCCGACCACGCTTGCCTCGCCGACCTACCAGACGAGCGACGGAGGCACGATCGCGCACGCCTTCTACATCGACGACAAGATCGAGATCGGCGACTGGACGATCACGCCAGGCATCCGCTACGAGCTGATCAGCACGCATAATGACGTGGTCAATCTCAACGCCAGCGGCGGCGTCACCAGCGCGCTCTATCCGTCGATCGAGGCCAAGGAGGCCCTGCCGACGCTGTCGGCCTCCTACCGGCTTACCAACGACCTGACCGTTTTCGCCAATGTCGGCGTTTCCTTCGGCCCGCAGCAATACAGCCAGCTCGCTTCCACCACCGAGGGCCTGCACCCCGAAAAGGCGACGACCTACGAAATCGGCCTGCACTACGAAGGCGACAGCTGGAGTGCCGAACTGACCGCCTTCAACATCGATTTCGACAAGGAACTCTATCTCGGCCGCACCATCGTCGGCGAGGGCATCTGGACCGATCTCGGCGCCACCCGCCACCGCGGCATCGAATCCGCCGTCAATTACGACATCGGCGATGTCGTGCCGGCGCTGGACGGCCTGTCGCTGTCCGCGAGCTACACCTATACGGAAGCGACCTATCAGGCGGGCGCCTTCGAAGGCCGCGATCTGCCCTTCTATTCGCGGCAGGTCGCCTCGCTCGGCGCGCGTTACCGCTACAACGACTGGATCTTCAATGCCGACCTGCAGGCCCAGTCGAAGCAGCATTCGCCGGGCTCGGCCGATGCCGGCGCGACCTACGTGACGGAGGAGGATGCGACGGGCCGCCTCGGCGACATTCCGGGCTACGGCACCGTCAACCTGCGCGTCGCCTACCAGCCGGAAGACAACAGGAATGCCCCGCAATTCGCCTTCGGCGTGAAGAACCTGTTCGACAAGGACTATTTCACCCGCTCGACGGACAATAACGGCGGCAAGTTCGCGGGCCAGCCGCGCACCTTCTTCGTCAACGCCTCGGTCGCCTTCTGACGGCGAATGAATCCATCCGGCGGCGCCGGTCGCCGGATGGAAATCCGCATCGGCCTTCCTAGATTAATCCATGCCGGTTTTTTTCACCGACGGCCGGATCGGCTGGAACGATGCATAGCCAGATCTCGTTTCATATCGGCCGGATAGGAAGGAATATGGTCATGCGTAAGGTCATTGCAGCAGCCTCGATCATTCTCCTCGGCTTTGCCGCCCCGGTCTTGTCCCAGACCCTCGGTGACATGGATTATTCCGGCCGCTTCGGCGGCATGCCGCCCGGCACCGTGCCGGATGCCAATGCAAGCGGCGGCGGCATCTCCATTCCGCTCGAACCCGTTGAAAGCGACAATGTGACCGTCGTCATTCCGTCCGACCGGACGGCGTGCCCGCGGCCCGGCACCCGCGCCTATCGCACGGCCGAGCGTGACGGCACGCTGGCCGCCGCCTGCCGCTGACGGAAACAGCGGCTAAAGCCGCAGGATAGCAACGCTATTTGCCGTTCCTGTGCAGGATCACGCCCAGTTCATGCCATTCGCGGCCGTCGCGCTGGATCAGCGCGTCGGCGCAGGCCGGTCCCATGCTGCCGGGGGCGTAAGGGTCGGGAGTGCGGTCGTCCTTCGCCCATTCGTCCAGGAAGGGCTGCACCGCCGCCCAGCCGGCCTCGATGCCGTCGGCGCGCTGGAACAGCGTCTGGTCGCCGATGAAGAGGTCGTAGAGCAGGGATTCGTAACCGGTCGTCTTGCTGATGTCGAACTTGTCGGCATAACGGAAATCCAGTGAGACCGGCACGGTATCGACCGATTGCCCCGGCGACTTGATGGAAATCTCCATGCTCATGCCCTCGTCGGGCTGCACCTGGATGACGAGCCTGTTCGGCGGCAGGCGGCGGTTGACTTCCGTCTCGCGGAACTGCGCGAAGGGAACGGGCTGGAAAGTGATGACGATCTCGGTGTCGCGCGCCGTCATCGCCTTGCCGGTGCGCAGATAGAAGGGAACGCCGGCCCAGCGCCAGGTGTCGGCATAGAGCTTCAGGGCCACATAGGTCTCGGTCTTGCTGGTGGGCGAAACGTCCTTCGTCTCGCGGTAGGCGGGCAGATCGACGCCGTTCAGCGGGCCGGCGGTATAGGCCCCGCGCACCCCGTTCGCCCTGGCTTCCTCCGGCGTATAGATGCGCAGCGCCTTCAGCACCTTGCTCTTCTCGTTGCGGATCGCCTCGGCGTCGAAACTGTTCGGCGGCTCCATGGCGATCATCGCCAGAAGCTGGAAGAGATGGTTGGGGATCATGTCGCGCAGCGCGCCGGTCGCGTCGTAGAACTTGCCGCGCGTGCCGACATCGACGATCTCCGAGGCGGTGATCTGCACATGGTCGATATAGCGGTTGTTCCACAGGGATTCGATCATCATGTTGGCGAAACGCGCCGTCATCAGGTTCTGCACCGTTTCCTTGCCGAGGAAATGGTCGAGCCGGTAGACCTGGCTTTCCTCCACGCAGGCAAGAATGCGCGCATTGAGCGCGCGCGCCGAAGCGAGATCGGTGCCGAAGGGCTTTTCGATCGCCACGCGGCGGAAACAGCCGCCGCTTTCGTCCATCAGCCCGAGGCCGGCAAGCTTCTCCACGATCGGCCCGAAGAAACTCGGCGGCACCGCAAGATAGAAGGCCGCGTTGCAGGTCGTGCCGAGCCGCTTGCCGATCTCGAGGAAAATGTCGTCCTTGGTGAAGTCGCCCTGCAGGTAGGAGATGCGCGAGCGCAGGCTCTCCCAGGCCTCGTCCTTGCTGCTCGCCTCCTCGCCCTCGAGATGGGAGAGGAACGCATCCAGCCGCTGGCGCAGAAATTCGTCGTCGCCGGGCTCGATGCCGACGCCGAGAATGTTCAGATCCGCGCCGACCAGACGGCTGCGGGTGAGGTTGATGATGGCCGGAACCAGCAGTCGCCGTGTCAGGTCGCCGGTGGCGCCGAAGATGACGAGAGTGACGGGCGGGGTGGGGTGAGCGTCCATGCGTGCCATCTCCTGCTGGATTGTCCCGGCCGAATATAAAGCGCTTCCGCTTTACCGCAAGGGAACCTGCAGCCCAATGATAACAAGCATTTGACAGAGCGCCGCGGTGGCGGCGCAATATTGCGGAGCGGAACCTGTCTTGCCAGGGCAGCCTAGCTGCTCTTGGTCTCGTCCGTGTTGCTGTCGGCCGCCGGTTGCTGGGTGGCGGACGTATTCGCGGTCGTCGTCGTGTCCGTCTCGCCGCCGGCCTGTGCGGCGGGCTTCGTCTCGCTCTTTACCGGCCAGGTGATGTAATAGTTCTGCGTGCCCACCTGCCCGAAATAGACTTCGTTGCCGGTGCCCTTTTCGATGAAGCTGCCGTTCTCGCTTCTGACGAGGCGCCCGTGCGAATCGCGCTGCAGATGGTCGCGCAGGAAATCGTTCCAGTCGTCGGTCTCGATCGCGGTGCCCTTCTTCTGCTCGATATCGGCTTCCTTGGGATCGGTGACGTCCCAGGCCTGGATCGAAACGCCCTCGGTCGGATCGGTCACGGTCAGCTGGCCCTTCTCGAAAGCGGCCAGCATGGCGGCTTCCTGGCTGCCTTCGCCCTTGGCCTCGGCCGCGGCCGTCATGTTCTGGCGGAGCAGCGCCATGAAGGAGGCGGTGGTGATATCGGTGCTGGCAACGGTGTTGCCGTCAGCGTCCGTCGATCCGGCCTTGCCGGCATCGATCCTGTCGAGCATGACCGACAGCGCCGAGCGGGACTGCGAGGGAAGGCTGGAATAATCGTGTTCGCTGGCGGCGCTGCTGCCGGAACTGCTCTGCGAGGAGCCGCCCTTGATCACCTGCAGCGCGATCTGCGCTGACGCAAGCCGCATGTCGGAAACGGAAGTAACCATCTTGAAATCTCTTTGTCAGGCCCTGCGCGATGCGCAAGGGCGTTTGATGAATAGCGACGGAAGCCATGAATGTCGCAGGCGCACGTCTGGATTGAGAAACCCCAGGGCGAACCGCTACACTTCAAACTTTGCGTGTGGCTTGCCGATTGCCGACAAAGCGGCACCGGCAGCGACCGCCGCCGGTGTCCGGGAAATCGGGATGGTTTCACGTCAGGCCTTCACGGCCACCATGAACAGGCGCGGGAACTTCAGCAGCACTTTCCCGTCTGCCGCCTTCGGATAGGCCCTGTCGATGCGCTCCAGATAGTCGGCGAGAAACGCCTCGCGATGGTCTTCGCCGGCATGGTCGAGATAGGGGCGCAGGCCCGTTCCCTTGACCCATTCGACGATCGCGGCCGCATCGTCCATCGGGTGGTTGTAGATCGTGTGCCAGATATCGACGCGCGCGGATTTGGCAATCAGCCGGCTGTAATAGGTCGATGGCGGCGGCAGCACGTTGCGCCGCACGCTCCTGGCCTCGAACGCGGCCTTCCAGGCTCCGGCATGGGCCGTCTCCTCCATCGCCAGATGGCTCGGCTCGCCGAGATTGTCGGGCATCTGCACGGCAAGCACGCCGCCCGGCGCCAGCCCGTCCATCAGCCGGTCGAAAATATCGAGATGGTTGGGCAGCCATTGGAAGACGGCATTGGCAAAGAGCAGGTCCGCCGGTTCGGACGGCTGCCAGGTGGACAGGTCAGCCTCCACGAAAGCCGTGCCCGGCAGGCGCTTGCGGGCTGCCTCCAGCATGTTCAGATCGCTGTCGAGGCCCGATACGTTGGCCGCGCCGTAGCGGTCGATGATGAGCTCGGTCGAATTGCCCGGCCCGCAGCCGAGATCGACCGCATGGCGCAGCGCCGTCAGCGGCACCTGTGCGAGCAGGTCGCGCGCCGGGCGCGTGCGCTCATCCTCGAATTTCACATATTGGCTGGCTGACCATGCCATCGTCTTTCTCCTGATGTTGCGGGAAATGTGCCGGCAATTGCCTGCGCAACAGCCGCGGGCCTCTGGAGGCGCCGGAAGCTTTTGGCGGTCGTGAGCGGGAAACCGGCCGCCTGTTGTGCAGCCCCTGGAAGGCTGAGGAGCGGCGGAAGAAACCGCGCCGCCCATAGCTCTCGCCGCCATTCCTCTCAGGAATCCCCCTGCTGAAAGGGGCGAAACTGCTAGTGGACGGGTCGCTGCCGGGCATGCCGCAATTCTGTCGATGAAACGGGGCCGGCGCAAGGCGCGCCGGAGGAAAATCCTTGTAGATCCGTTATATGACAGTTTTCAGAAGAGGGGGATCGGCCGCAAGGGCCGACCCGCTCACGCCGCCAGGATCGTAATCCCGTGGGCGTTTGCCGCCGCGCGCATGCGCGCCGCCGTTTCCGGCGAAGGGCTGCCCTGCGGCTGTTCGCTGACGCCTTCGGTCTCGATGAATTCCGCCATGTCGCGGTCGACGACCGCTGAAAAGACCGCGGGCACGCTTCCGTTGTTGGCGTAGCCGTGCACCATGAAGGGCGCGATGGTGACGATGTCGCCGGCGCTGGCTTCGATCTCTTCCGGCCCGGTATCGGTGAGCCGCCAGATCGTCAGCGTGCCCTCGATGATGCGGAAGACTTCCGGGCTTGCATGGGCGTGGCGCGGCGTCTTGCCGCCGGGCGCGACCGTCACGTCGAAAATGTTGAGCCAGTTGCCTGTCAGGCGAGCCCGTCGCTCGACCTTGTCGCCCAGCACGAAGAAGCTTTTTGCCTCCGTCCGGGCATCCGTTTTCACAAATGAGTTGGACATGATGTCTCTTTCTTGTTCTTGCGGGGCGGTCCGATAGACCTTCGCGGCCGCTTTGGCAACCGCCGCAAAATCGGGGAAGGGCGGAAAACAGGCGGCTTTTGCACGCTTTGAAGCCCTCGGCAGGCCCTCGGGCCGACCGCGATCATATTGGTACGGCGTCTCCGCTTCGCAAGAGCGGCCGTCATTTCTGTAATATCGCCGACACAGAAGAGGTGCATAGAACGCGCCGATCCTTCCCCGCCAATCCGGCCATACCACCAGCGGAGCAACCCCATGTCTTCTCTTCCCGTCGTCGGCGCCGCCATGACGCTCGACGAACTCGAAACCCATCGTGACTGGCTTTTCGAAAAGTCCCGCGATCTCGAATTGCAGAGCTTCATCAACGCGGACGTTCTGAACGGCGACTGGACGCCGCGTGCCGAGCGCGCCCGCAAGCTGCTCGACGGCTTCAAGGGCCGCGTCGGCATCCATGGTCCGTTCTGGGGCTTCATCATCGCCTCGCAGGACCCGGATATCCGCTCCGTCGTTTCCCGCCGCATGCTGCAGGGCCTCGACGTCTGCGCCGCGATCGGCGGCACGCACATGGTCGTTCACAGCCCCTATACGACCTGGGGCTATAACAACCTCGACAACAATCCCGGCGAGCGCGAGAATATCGTCGAATATTGCCATCAGACGATGCGCGATGCGGTCAGGCGCGCCGAGGAAATCGGCTGCACGATCGTCATCGAGAACATCGAGGACAAGGACCCGCATATCCGCGTGGCGCTTGCCGAAAGCTTCAATTCGCCGGCTGTTGCCGTTTCCATCGATACCGGCCATGCGCATTACGCCCACGGCTCCACCGGCGCTCCGCCGGTCGATTATTACGTCCACGCCGCCGGCAACCACCTCGGCCATGTCCACCTGCAGGATGCCGACGGTTATGCCGACCGCCACTGGCCGCTCGGCCAGGGCACCGTCAACTGGCGCGCCGTTTTCGCAGCCCTTGCCAGGCTGGAAAGCAATCCGCGCCTGATCATCGAGATCAAGGACAAGTCGAAGATCATCGCTTCGGCCGAATACCTGGCCTCGCTCGGCCTCGCCCAGTAAACGCGAGCGGCGGCGGGATATCGCTCTCGCCGCCGCGCTTCAATCGCGCATCGCCCAGCGGATGCCCGCGGCGACGCAGAGCCCCAGAAGCGGCCATATCGCCCAGAACGTCCCGTGCCATGTCAGCATGTTGATGGCGACGATGCCGGCCCCGATCACGGCAAGGGGGGTAACGCGCCGGTCGAACCGGTCCTGCATCCGCGCCCATGCCATCGCCGCCACGAAGGCAAAGGCAAGCAGCGGCCATACCGCCCAGAACTCGCCTTCCCAGGTGGCGATGTTGATGACGACGAGCATGGCGCCGATGACGGCGAGGATGCTGCCAAGCTTGCGCAGGCGACCGCGCGGCGGCGGTGCCGGTGCCGGTGCCGCGGTCATCTCGGCGGCCCGTTGCGGCACGACACTTGCGGGCGTCTGCGGCTCCGCGCCGATGCTGCCGAGATTGCCGATGCGCACGGCATAACTCGGCACGGCATCGGCGACGTTCTTCATCTCCAGCGCACCCAGGAAGTCGAACGCGACCGCCACCTTGTTGCGCACCTGATCGTAGACCGTGTTCGAGATCACGATCCCGCCGGCCGGCGCCGAGGCCTGCAGCCGGGCGGCGATATTGACGCCGTCGCCATAGATATCCTCGCCCTCGACGATGACGTCGCCGAGATTGATGCCGATGCGAAAGAGCATGCGCCCGTCCATGGGCCGCGCGGCATTCTTGCCGGCAAGCTCGTTCTGCACGTCGATAGCCGCCCGCACCGCCTCGACCACGCTCGGGAAATCGGCAAGCAACCCGTCGCCCCAGGTGTTGACCACCCGCCCGCCATGGGCGGCGATGAGGCGGGACATGCCGTCGCGATAATGCTTGAGCATGGCGAGCGTGCCTTCCTCGTCCGCGCCCATCAGGCGCGTATAGTCCTGCACGTCGGCTGCAAAGATCGTCGTCAGCTTGCGTTGCGTCTCGCTCATGAAATCCCCCGTCGCCGCCGGCATGCGAAAACAAACTCAAGGCATGGCAAGCGAATCCGCAAGATCGCGGCACGCTTCAAGCCGGCTTCTTCAACCTATAGGTGGGATCTCAGTCGTGTTTCGGTAGCCCGCCCCGGCGCGGGCCGCCTGTTTGCGATCCCTAGAATTGCGTGATCACGCTGATGCCGGTGCCTTCCGCCTTGTCGAGCGTCATCAGCGCCGGCACCGCCTCCTCAAGGCTGATGCGCCGGCCGATCAGTTTCTGCGGCGCGATCCTGCCGGCGGCGAGCATGGACAGCATCGCGTCATAGCGCCATGCCTGCATGCCGTGGCTGCCGTAGATTTCCAGCTCGTGGCCGATCACCTGCGCCATCGGGATCTGCGGCGTCGAATAGTCGCCGAGCATCAGTCCCACCTGCACATGCCGGCCGCGGCGGCGCAGGTTCCGGATCGAGTTGAAGCAGGTGACGGGATGGCCGAGCGCGTCGATGGACACATGCGCGCCGCCGCCGGTGATCTCGCGCACGGCTTCCGCCACGTCGGCGACCGTGGATGCGTTCACCGTCGCCACCGCCCCGCATTGGCGCGCAAAGGCAAGCTTCTCCTCGGAAATGTCGACGCCGATCGCATTGGCGCCGAGCGCCGAAGCGATCATGATCGCCGAAAGCCCGACGCCGCCGCAGCCATGCACGGCGATCCATTCGCCCGGGCCGGTGCGCGCCTGGTCGGCAACCGCGCGGAAGGACGTGGCGAAGCGGCAGCCGAGGCTTGCCGCCGTGGCGTCGTCCACGCTGTCGGGCAGATGCACCAGATTGGTGTCGGCATAGTCGATGCCGACATATTCGGCGAACGAGCCCCAATGGGTGAAGCCCGGCTGGAACTGGTTGGGGCAGACCTGCTGGTTGCCGGAATGGCACTCGCTGCAATGGCCGCAGCCGGAAACGAAGGGCACCGTCACCCGGTCGCCGACCTTGAAGCGCACCACGCCCCTGCCGGCCGCAACGATCCTGCCGGCAAGCTCGTGGCCCGGCACATGCGGCAGCCGGATATCCGGATCGTGCCCCATCCAGCCGTGCCAGTCGCTGCGGCAAAGCCCGGTCGCGCCGACCGCAATCACCACGCCGTCTTCCGTCGGTGTCGGGTCCGGCACGGTGCGGATCTCGGGCGCCTGTTCGAAGGCTTCGTAATACATGGCTTTCATCTGTTCTTCTCCTCAGCCGGCATCGGCGCGTCCCCGTCCATGATGGCATGGGGCGAGGCTTTTCATCCAGTCGCCTTCCATCATTTTCCTTGATGAACCCATCGTCTCAAGGCGATGGCACGCGCATCAATATTTCAATCGCAGCAGGCGATCGGGCATTTTCTTGCTTCGGCGTTGCAACCGTCAATTTGCGCTTGACCCTGCCCGGCAGGGAGGATTTTGCTTTGCCGACTTCAGAAGGAGAGCCGTCATGACCGTCGATACGTCGCCCCGCACGACCACCTGGACCTATGTCGAGGGCGAGTGGCTTGCCGGAAACCCGCCGCTGATCGGCCCCACCTCCCACGCCATGTGGCTGGGCTCGACCGTCTTCGACGGCGCCCGCTGGTTCGACGGCATCGCGCCGGATCTCGACCTGCATTGCCAGCGCGTCAACCGCTCCGCCGTTGCCATGGGCCTGAAGCCGGTCAAGACAGCCGAGGAGATCGAGGCGCTCGCCTGGGAAGGCGTCAAGAAATTCGACGGCAAGACGCCGATCTACATCAAGCCGATGTATTGGGGCGAGCACGGTTCGCCGGGCAGCGTCGTCACCGTCGACGGCGAATCCACCCGCTTCGCGCTCTGCCTGTTCGAGGCCGCGATGGGCGGCCATGGCGGTTCTTCGCTGACGGTCTCGCCCTACCGCCGCCCGACGCCGGAAACCGCGATGACCGATGCCAAGGCAGGCTCGCTCTATCCGAACAGCGGCCGCGCCATTGCCGAGGCGAGAAGCCGCGGCTTCGACAACGCGCTGATGCGCGACATGAACGGCAACGTGGCCGAAACCGCCTCCTCGAACGTCTTCATGGTCAAGGACGGCGTGGTCTTCACCCCGGTCGCCAACCGCACCTTCCTTGCCGGCATCACGCGCCTGCGCGTCATCGGCCTCTTGCGCAAGGCCGGTTTCGACGTGCGCGAGGCGACGCTCTCGGTCGAGGATTTCATGGGTGCCGACGAGGTCTTCACCAGCGGCAACTATTCCAAGGTCGTCGCCGTCAACCGGCTCGACGGCCGCAACTTCCAGGAAGGCCCGGTCACGCGCAAGGCGCTGGAACTCTATATGGACTGGGCCTACGGCCGCTCCGGCAGCGACGAATAGCGGCTTTCACGCTCATTCATGGGCGGGCGGCAGCGCCGGCCCTTGCCGCAGCCCGTAGAGGTCCACGCCGTCCGCGAAGCCCTTCAGCCGATGGCTTCCCATGGGGACGGCATCGGCCGGTTTCACCTCTTCGAAAAAGGCCTCAGACATCAGCAGCTGCTCGGTAAGCTCGCTGCACACGCCCTGGATACGGCTGACGAGATTCACGTCGCCGCCGATCAGCGTGAAATCCAGACGCCGGCCGGAACCGATATTGCCGTAGCTGACCTCGCCGTGGTGCAGCGCGATGCCGGCTTTGGCGCCGATGCCGTCATGGCTGAAACCGTCGAGCGCTTCCAGGATTGCGCGGGCGGCCGAAAGCGCCGAATGGCAGGTGCGGGCCGCATCGTAGCCGGGGAAGAAGGCAAGCACCGCATCGCCCATGAATTTCAGCACTTCGCCGCCCTGCCGCGTGATCGCCGGAATGACCCGGTCGAAATAGGCGTTCAGCAGGCCGAGCACCGTTTCGCCGGGCAGCCGGTTGGACAGTTCGGTAAAGCCCCTGAGATCGCAGAGCAGCAGGGCCGCCTGCATGGATTCGATCTCGCCCTGGCGGATGCGGCCGGCAAGGATGCGGCTTGCCGTCATCGGGCCGATATAGGTGTCGAGCAGGCTGAGCTCGACCTGGCGCAGGATGCGAAGTTCGCTCGTGTTGCGCAGCGCCGGCAGGATGCGTTCGATGACCTCGATTTCGGAGGCGCTAAAGCCGCCCGGCCGCCGGGTGCCGAAGATGGCGGCGCTCACCGGGCCGTCGGCATTGCAGAGCGGGGCGATCACCAGCTGCACCAGCTCGCGCCCGGTGAAGATGTCGAGATGCTGCCAGCGGCCGTGCGGGCTCTTGCCCGGCCCCACGATCAGCATTTCGCGCGTTTCGAACACCCTGTGCAGCGGCGTGTTGGCGATGGTAAGCCGCGTGCCGTGGTCGCGGTCGTGGATCTCCACCGGTTCGCCCGGCGCCCAGGCGATGGTGCGGCCGATGAATTCCGGATGCAGGGTCATGAGATGCAGCGTCAGCCGGTCCACGGGAACGCCGAGCGCCCGCAGGCGGCGGCCGAGGCCGGAAACGAGGCCGGCCTCGTCGAGCGCATGGCATTCGTCGCCGGTCAGCCACTCGATGAGGTCGAGCACGGCCGTCGTGTTGCGGCTGCCGGCGGGAGCCCTGGTTTCGACTGCATGGTCGATGTCGAGCAGGTCGTTCATGGGTGTTCTCCTCCGTTGCGGCGCGGCGCTCAATGCGCGCCGCCGCCGGCGATCTGGCCGGGTTTCTTGAGAAGCAGGGTGGCAAGCAGCGCGACGACGAGCGCGATGCCGAGCAGGAAGAACGTATCGCTGAAGGCCATGATATTGGCCTGCTTGCGCAGCTTCAGCGCGATGGCGACGACCGCCTTGTGGCCGGCGAGCGCCTGGTCGCTGACGCCGTGGCTCATGAAATAGCCGGTCATCCTTGCGAGGCGGTCGCGGGTGGCTTCCTCGAAGACGGAGACCGAATTGGTCAGGATGTTGGAGTGGAACTGCTCGCGCTTCGACAGGAAGGTCTGCAGCGAGGCGATGCCGACCGCCCCGCCGAGATTGCGCATCATGTTGAAGAGGGCCGAGGCCGAGCCGGCATTTTCCGGCTCGATGCCCGATGTGGCGATCGCCGACAGCGGCGTGAAGACGAGCGCCTGGCCGACGGCGCGCACGACATTCGGCCAGAACAGCTGGTCGCTCGCATAATCGCCCGTCATATGCACGTTCATGAAGTTCGAGGCGGCAAAGAGCGCAAAGCCGACGATGATGAGCAGGCGGATGTCGAAGCGCTTCATCAGGCGCGGCACCAGCGGGATCAGCAGCAGCTGCGGAATGCCGGTCCAGGCAAGCACGAGGCCGATCTGCTCGGAATTGTAGCCCTGGATGCGGGTCAGGTAGATCGGCAGCACGAAGACCGAGCCGTAGAGCGCGATACCCAGCAGGAAATTCGCAAGGATGCCGAAGCCGAAGTTGCGGCGGGCAAACAGGCGCAGGTTCAGGAGCGGATGGGCGACCTTCAGCTCGATGACGAGGAAGAGCGTCAGCGAGACGGCTGCGATGACCGACAGGCGCACGATGAATTCCGAGCCGAACCAGTCCTCCTTGTTGCCTTCCTCCAGCACGGTCTGCAGCGCGGCAAGACCGATCGCCATGGTGATGATGCCGGGCCAGTCGCCCTTGGCAAGCAGGCCGAGGTTCATCGGCGCGCGGTCGAGCGAGGCCCAGAGCATGCCGACCATCAGTGCGCCGGGCACGAGGTTGATGTAGAAAATATATTCCCAGCCCCAGTTTTCGGTGAAATAGCCGCCGATGGTCGGGCCGATCGCCGGGGCGAAGGTGGCCGAAAGCGCAAAGAGCGCCAGGCCGATCGGCTGCTTGGGCTTGGGCAGCAGCGTGATGATGATGGTGAAGGCCATCGGGATCAGCACGCCGCCGGTAAAACCCTGGATGGCGCGCAGGACGATCATCTGCTGCAGGTTCGCCGCAAGGGCGCAGGCGACGGAAAAGACCAGGAAGAGGATGGCGTTGACCAGCAGGTAGTTGCGCACCGAAAAGACCCGGGCCAGCCATGCGCTGAGCGGAATGACGACGATCTCGGCGATCAGGTAGGAGGTCGAGATCCAGCCGCCGTCGTCGGTACCGGCGCCGATGGCGCCCTGGATATCGGCCAGCGAGGCGTTGACGATCTGGATGTTGAGGATCGCCATGAAGGCGCCGAGCGTGGAGCCGACGACGGCGCTCCACATGCGAAGCGGGCTCATCGCCGGCCTGGCGGCAGGGGCGGCCGCAGCGGCGGGGGGCGCGGCCTGATTGCTGTTTGCGGCGATCTGAAGCGTAGCCATGACTTGTCTCCTTCCGGTCCTGCGGAAACCGGCTCATGACGCTGTTCGGTAGATGTCGAAGGAAGAAACGGAAGGATCATCCGGCAGGACTGGACAATCCTTCCCCCGCGGCCGCGGAGGTCTGTGCGGCCTTGGTATCGATATCGGGCACGACCGACATGCCCGAGCGCAGCAGGCCGGCAAGGCGTTCGTCGTCGATGACGATCTTGACCGGGATGCGCTGGACGATCTTGGTGAAGTTGCCGGTGGCGTTGTCGGGCGGCAGCAGCGAGAATTCGAGGCCGCTCGCCGGCGAGACGCTGTCCACATGGCCCTTGATCGCAACGCCGGGGAAACTGTCGACCTTGATCTCCACCGACTGGCCGGGGCGCACGAAGGTCAGCTGCGTTTCCTTGAAATTGGCGACGACATAGACCGCATGCAGCGGCACGACCGCCATCAGCTGCGTGCCCGAGGTGACATACTGGCCGACGCGGATCGAGCGGGCGCCGACCGTGCCGTCAACGGCAGCCACGATATTCGTGTAGGAGAGGTTGAGCTCCGCCTGGCCGGCGGCGGCGGCGGCGCGGTCGCGCTGGGCAAGCGCCTGTTCGCGCTGCGTCTGCAGCACCGGCACCTTGTTTTCGGCCGCCACGACGGCGGCCTGGTCGCGCTCGACGGCGGCGGCCGCCTGATCCTTCTGCGACTGGCTCTGTTCGGCGCGCGACTGCGTGCCGGCGCCGTTGGTGATCAGCCGGCTGGCCCGCTCGGCGTCCGACTGGGCAAAGGCGAGCGAAGCCTGCGAGGCGGCAAGCGTCGCATGCGCCTGCGCGATGATCGACTGCTGCAGCGAAATCTGCGCGTCGAGATTGGTGACGGCCGCCTCGGCCGCCTTCACATCGGCTCTGGCCTGCGAAAGCGCCGCCTGGAAATCGCGGTCGTCGATACGGGCAACAACCTGGCCGGCCCTGACCGTGTCATTGTCGTTGACGAGCACTTCCTTGATATAGCCGGCAACCTTCGGGGCGACGGTGGTGTAATCGGCCTTCACATAGGCATCGTCGGTGGATTCGATGAAGCGGCCGACCGTCCAGTAGCGGTAGCCGAAATCGCCCGCGAAGGCGACGCCGGCCAGCAGGGCGGCGGCGATGACGGCGCGCTTGACGAGCTTGCCGCCGGGTTTCCTCGGGGTTTCCACGGCGGCTGCGGCTGCGGCCATCGCATCTGCTGCCGGTGCTGCGGTCTCAGCGGCCGGAGCGGTCCCGGCCTGCTTGAACGCGTCGTTGCGGGGCAGTTCAACCATTGTCCTTCTCCATTCATGCCGGCTTCGTTCGTGCGAAGCCCTGTTCGATGGCAGGAAGATGGACCCGGACATGCTTTCTGATAATCTGCTGTTTTCCGGAAGGATCATCAACTCTCAGCGGATAATCGAGGAACAATATGGATCGGCTGACCAGCCTCACAGTCTTCGGTCGCGTCGTGGAATGCGGCGGCTTTTCCGCTGCCGCGCGGCGCCTGAACATGTCCGTCACCATGGTGGGCAACCATGTGCAATCGCTGGAGGATCGCCTTGGCGTGCGGCTCCTGAACCGCACCACGCGCAAGGTCAGCCTGACCGAAACCGGCAAATATTACTACGAGCGCTCGTCGCAGATCCTGGCCGATCTCGAAGAGGCGGACCGCGCCGCCGGCGCCTTGAGCTCGACGCCGCGCGGCACGCTCAGATTCTATACGAGCAGCGCCATCGTCCGTTTCCTGCTGCCCGTCATCAACGAATTCATGACGCTCTACCCGGCCGTCCAGATCGATTTCAACATCGGCGAGCGCTCGGTGGACATGATCGAGGACGGCTATGACCTGGTGATCCGCACGACGCCGTCGCCGGATTCGAGCCTCGTGGCGCGCAAGCTGACGCCCTGGCGGCATTTCCTCGTCTGCTCGCCGGATTACCTGAAGACCCATGCCATGCCGACGACGCCGGCCGAGGTGGCCGAGCACAATTGCCTGCAATATGCCTATTATCCCTTTGGCGAGGAATGGCGTTTCGAGAATGCCGAGGGGCGGCAGGAGAGCGTCAAGGTCGGCGGCAGCATCATTTCCAACAGCGCCGAGACCCTGCGTTACCTCGCCTTGAACGGGCAGGGCATCTTCCTGGCGCCGAGCTTCGTCGTCTTCGAAGACCTCGCCGCCGGTCGTCTCGTGCAGATGATGCCGGACTATCGCGGCGTCGAGATCCATATCAACGCCGTCTACCCCAACCGCAGCCATCTGCCGACCAAGGTCCGGCTGTTCCTCGACATGCTGGTCGAGCGTTTTGCCGAACATCGCAAATGGATGGCATAAAAGCGTCCGGCGGGACGGTTCCTCCCGCCGGACGCTGCGCGTGGAAGGGTATCGGGCCGAAAGCATGGATGCGCTGGCCGATGCGCTCGATCCGTCCTTCCCCCTGCGCGACAATCTCGCACGCGTCTACGACAGCGCGCTCGCGGTCTATCTTCACGGAGAGACCGCCGCGCGCGGCTGTTTCCTCATCGGCACGGCGACGGCCGAGGCGATCCAGCATGAACGCGTCCGCGACCTCCTCAGCCGCAGCCTGGAGGATTTCGACGGCGCGATCGAACGGCGCATCGTGCTTGCCGTGGAGCGCGGCGAGCTGCCTGAAGGCACGGATGCCGGGATGCTCGCAAGGCTTGCCAGCGCCGTCATGCATTCGCTTGCCGTGCGCGCACGGGCCGGCGACAGCCGCGAGATGCTGGAGGCCCTGGCGAAATCCGGTGTCGACATGATCTGCGGCAGGGCCTGACGGTTCAGGCCTGCTCGTCCTTCGGGCGCACCAGCCACGCGAAGGCCGCACCGGCAAGCAGGAGCACGCAGGTTCCGAGAAAGACGGCCCGCATGCCGATATGCCCGCCGACGAAACCGCCGAGAACAGGCCCGACCACCTGGCCCACGAACTGCGAGGAGGTGGAAAGGCCGAGAATGCTGCCGGCCGCGCTGTCGGGAACATTGTGCCGGATGACGGCGGCGATGCAGGGGAGCAGCCCGCCAAGTGCCACGCCCATCAGGAAGCGCAGGGCAATCAGCTGCCACGAGGCGGTCACGAAGGCCTGCGGGATGAGCAGCAGGCCGGCTATCGCCAGCGCCCCGGCAATGACCGGCCAGTGGCCGATCCGGTCGGCAAGCCTGCCGAGCCGCGAGGCCGAGAGGATGCTGCCGAGCGCGGCCGCCGACATGACGATGCCGGCCACCATCGTCACCTGCCCCTGGTCGGGCACGAGCTGCGCCACATAGACGGTGATGATCGGCTCGATCGACATATTGGCCAGCATCAACAGCAGGCCGGTTGCCAGCATCGCGATAACAGGCCCCTTGTCGGAAACGGATTTCCAGCCGCCGGAGGCTTTCGCCGCCTGTTTGCGGGCGGCCGATTTCTCCTCCTTGATCAGGAAGGTGGTTGCCAGGAAGGCGAGGAAGATCATGCCGCCGGCGGCCAGGAACGTGCCGCGGATGCCGATGACGCGCGGCAGCACGCCGCCGATCAGCGGGCCGACGAGATTGCCGGCCATGATGCCGGACGACAGCACGCCAAGCGCCCAGGCGGATCGGTCCTTCGGCGTCTGCGTCGCCACCAGAACCATCGAGCCCGAGGCATAACCGCCCGCCAGGCCGACGAAGAGGCGCAGCGCCACGAGCTGCCAGACGCTGCCGGCCATGCCCATCAGCGAAATGGCGATCGTCATGCCGAGGCTGGCGCGCACCAGCATCAGCTTGCGCCCGTAAATGTCGCCGAGCCGGCCCCAGATCGGCGCCACGCAGGCGGCGGCAAAGAAGGTCGCGCCATAGGCGATGCCCGACCACTGCACGATCGCCGCATCGTCGCTGACGCCAAGCTCCTCCACGTAAAACGGCAGGAAGGGAAGAAGCAGCGTCATGGCAACGATCGTCGTGAACGAGCCAAGAAGCGAAATGACGAGATTGCGTTTCCAGTAGGCGGAGCCGGGCACCGCCTTTGCGGCGTCCCATTGGGTGTCGGTCATTGCGGAACTTCTTCGGTACAGTCTGGCCGCGGCCAAGATGAAGCGATCCTCACTTTACGCAGCGCCCCAGGGGCTGCCAAGGACGGATTCGGCCCGATCCGACCTGCCGCAGAAAAACCGTATCGCCGACGTGGCGATGATGACGATGGAAACCGCGACCGTCGGCGGTCTCACCGGCAGCTGCCTGACGGGGATTGCGCCGGAGGGCGCGGCGATCGTGCCGCCGATTGCTGCGCCATGGGCGTCCTGGCCCTGGCGGCCAGCACGCCGAGCGTCAGACACGCCTGCAGGCACGTTCAGGATGACAGGTTTCGCCTCAGACGTTCGGCGAACGCCGCTTGAGGCGGACGACCTTGAAGAAGCCGTTCGGGAAAACCGGCAAAATCTCAACGACTTCGAAGCCGCTCGCCTGCGCCCAGCCGGTGATCCGGCTGATGCGGAACGCCGAGCTCCAGCCGATGCGCCGTACCAGCGGCGCCACCGCCTCCTCGATCGCTCCCTGCAGGCCCGCGCCGTCGCCGAGCTTGCTGGCGAGGATGATCTCGCCGCCCGGCCGCAGAACGCGGGCGCATTCGTCCAGCGCCCGTTCCGGCTCGGGGATGAGGGTGATGACGAAAGGCAGGCAGACGGCATCGAAAGACCGGTCCTCGAAGGCCAGCGCGTGCGCGTCCATCACCTGCAATTGCCGCACGTGAAAGAGCTTGTCGCGGGCGATTTTTTCCCGCGCCCGGGCGATCATATGCTCGGAAATGTCGATGCCCGTCACCCGGCAGCGTCGCGGATAGTGGGAGAGCACCAGACCGGTGCCGACGCCGATTTCCAGGATCTCCGTCCCGGCGCCCGCCGCAAGCCGCGCCAGCGTGCGGTGCCCGTCACGCAGGATGCCGCGATAGACCTGATCGTAGACCGGCGCCCAGCGCTGATAGATTTTCTGCTGGTCTTCCGCCCGATACCGGCCCTGTCCCCGATTTTGAACTTGTTCCTTGTCGTGAACGCGTTCCATGTGCGCCTCCTCCAGACCCTGCTCTCAAACTCGTGAAGGCAGGCTCCGGTTCCCCGGCACGGCAAGGACCTGTCGGGCAGGCCGCATCTGCTTCGGCGGAAAGGCCTCTTCCCGCCGAAGAAAATGTGGGTCACTCCGCCGGCGGCGTGCGCAGATTGGCTTCGATGACGGCAAGCTCGTCATTGACCGAGCCGGCGACCATGCCGTTGCCGCGCAGCGACTTGCTGGAAATGTCGATCATCGGCGCGAAGGTGGCGGCCGGCATGCGGACCTCTTCCTTCAGCGGCTCTTCTTCCGGCAGGGCGGCCTCGGCCATGCTCGGGCGCTCGCCGCGCGCCACTTCGAGCTGGCCGTTGAGGATCGCGCGTTCGGCGCGCAGCTGGCGGATTTCCGACTTGGCGATTTCGAGGCTCGTCCGCAGCTGGCTGATTTCGTAGCGGTCGGTATCGAGGCGCGTGTCGAGATCGTTCTTGAAGGCTTCGATCTCGCGGTCGCGCTTGCTGCGCTGGCTTTCGGCCTCGCGCAGTTTCATGACGAGATCGTTGCTGTGGGCGGCAAGCTCGCGGCGGGCGGCTTCGCTTTCCGTGCCGTTCAGGCGAACGCGGTTGAGCTCGTCGGTCATCCGCTCCAGCCGCGCCAGCGCCGTGGCAAGCTCGCCCTTCGTGCGCTTCAGTTCCGCGCGGGTCGACTGCAGTTCCTCGTCCGTCATCTTGTTGCGGCTGTTGGCGGTCGACAGCAGCTTCTCGACGAGTTCGGACTTGGATGCGATCGCTTCCTGCTTGGTGCGCAGGTTTGCGATTTCGAGCGTCGAGGAGGTTTCCAGCGTCTCGAATTCAGCTTCCAGGCGGCGATAACGCTCCTCGGAAGCGACGAGGTCCTGCTTCAGGTTGGAAACGGAGGACTGCAGGCTGCGGGTCAGCGCCTCATGCTCCGAAAGGCTGGTCTTGAGATGGCTGCGCTCTTCGTTGAGGCGGGCGATTTCGCGAAGCTGGATGCTGTTTTCGCGCCGCGAGCTTTCGACGAGCAGCTGGTGGGCCGTGGTTTCCAGCTCCAGCTTCTCGCGCGTGCTCGCCAGTTCGCGGCCGCGCGCATCGTGGTCCTGCTGCGTGCGGCGCAGCTGCGAGGAAACCTCGTCGAACTGCAGCGCGCGTTCGCGGATCTCGCGCTCGGCATCGATCAGCCGTGCCTCGACGACGGTGAATTCTTCCCGCGTCAGTTCGTGCACGCCCTGCAGCTTCACCAGTTCTTCGCGATAGGTGCCGGCCTCGACGCGCAGCTGGCTGCTGTCGAGTTTCAGCTCCTTGTTTTCGACCGTCAGACGCTGGTTTTCGTGGTCGGCCTTGCGCCGCGCATTGCTCTCGTAGTCGAGCAGCGAGCCGAGACGCGAGCATTCCGCCCGCAGCGCGCCCGTTTCGTTGAGCGACTGGCTGTGCGCGCCGAGCAGCGAGGAAACCCGCTCCTGCAGCGAGGTCAGGCTGACGAGCAGCTCCTCGGAGGACTGCTTGTTTTCCTCGATTGCCGTGCCGAAGGCCTGGAAATCATCGACTTCCGAAACGTTGTACTGCACCGGCGGCTTGTCCACGAGGGCCGTCTGTTCGGTGACGGACAGCGTCTGGCGATGGCTGGATACTCTCAAACCCGGTTTGACGGGTTCTTCACTGCGACGAAAAAAGCTCATGACCATCACACGCCCCGAAGTTGATGTCAGAAGTCCCTGAAATGATTTATGCAATGCTAATTAAGCTACTCCTACCAGAGGTTGCGCTAGCACTCTCTGATGGCCTTGGATCGCATCTAAGACGCGCTATTCATCGCCTGTCAAAAGCGCCCAAAAGAAATTAACAGTTTTTTATTGAAATATCGGCGCCGGCCCCTAAGCGCGGCTGCGGGACGCGAGCGTGCCTCATTTTGCCGGCGCGATCGGGGGGGGGCGGGGCGCCGGCAAGGGGAGGGATTTTATTCCTGTGGGGCGCGCTCCCCGTCCAGCCGCCATGTCGCTTTCATAGGCCCGAAAGCGCGCTGTGTCGCGGCGATTTGCGCCTGCCGGGCGAGCCCGCGACGAGAGGCAATTTTTCCTCGAAGCGGTTGTTTTTTGATAATTCGCCGGTTGCCTCGCAATGCTTCCCCTCCTATGTTCCGCCTCACCTGCCGATGACGCAATCTATTGCCAAGAGGAGATCTGTTATGGCTTTCGAATTGCCTGAACTTCCCTATGACTACGAAGCGCTTGCTCCCTTCATGTCGAAGGAGACGCTCGAGTTCCATCACGACAAGCACCACAAGGCCTATGTCGACAACGGCAACAAGCTTGCAGCGGAAGCCGGCCTGGCCGATCTCTCCCTGGAAGAGGTGGTCAAGAAGTCCTTCGGCACCAATGCCGGCCTGTTCAACAATGCTGCCCAGCACTACAACCACATCCATTTCTGGAAGTGGATGAAGAAGGGCGGCGGCGGCAACAAGCTGCCGGGCAAGCTCGAAGCTGCCTTCAACTCCGACCTCGGCGGCTACGACAAGTTCAAGGCCGATTTCGCCAATGCCGGCGCAACGCAGTTCGGCTCCGGCTGGGCCTGGGTTTCCGTCAAGAACGGCAAGCTCGAAATCTCCAAGACCCCGAACGGCGAAAACCCGCTCGTTCACGGCGCCACCCCGATCCTCGGCGTCGATGTCTGGGAACATTCCTACTACATCGACTACCGCAACGCCCGCCCGAAATATCTCGAAGCCTTCATCGACAGCCTCATCAACTGGGACTACGTCCTGGAGCGCTACGAAGCGGCAACGAAGTAAATACATTCGCCATCCGGTTTTCAGCACCCGGCGCCGCAAGCGCCGGGTGTTTTCGTTTGCGCGGCAGACTGGTTGCGGCAGGCCGGATCGCGCCTCCAAAGGCGCTTGACTAATTCATACCCGTATGGCTATAAATCAATCCATAGCCAAACGGGTATGAATTCACATGTCGAATGCCCATGACGCGCTTTTCAGGGCGCTTGCCGATCCGACCCGGCGCGCCATTTTCGAGCGCCTGTGCCGCGAAGGCGAAAAGACGGTCGGCGCCTTGACGGCGCGGGCCGGCGTTTCGCAGCCCGTCGTTTCGAAACATCTGGCCGTGCTCAAGACCGCCGGCCTGGTGCGCGACCGCCACGAAGGCCGCCAGACCCATTATACCGCCGAGATCGGGGCGCTTGCGCCTCTGGCGGACTGGACGACGGAGATGGCCGGCTTCTGGGAAAAGCGGTTCGACGATCTCGAAGACCTGCTCAAAAGGATGGACCAATGAACGACACCGCAACTGAAATCCGCTCCGTCGTCGTCGAACGGGAGATCGCCTTCCCGCCGGAAAAGATCTGGCGCGCACTGACCCAGCCGCATCTGATCGCGGAATGGCTGATGAAGAACGACTTCAAGCCCGTTCCCGACCACCGTTTCACGCTCAGCGCCGAATGGGGCTCCGTCGATTGCCGGGTTCTGGAGGTCGAGCCGAACCGGACGCTGGCCTATACCTGGAATGCCTACGGCCTGGAAAGCACCGTCACCTGGACGCTGACGCCTGCCGGCGCCGGCACCCGCCTGCGCATGGAGCAGGCCGGCTTCCGCCCGGATCAGGAACAGGCCTATCAGGGCGCGAGCTTCGGCTGGCAGCGCTTCCTCGACAACCTGCAGCAGGTTCTGGCGCGCTGAACCCGATCGGTGAGCACAGCCCGTCAGAGGAGGAAATATCAATGAACTGGAACAAATCGATCCGCCAGCTTCATCGCTGGCTCTCCGTCGTCTTCACGCTGGCGGTCATTGCCAACTTCGCCGCAATGGCGCTCGGCACGCCGCCGGCCTGGGTGGTCTACGCGCCGCTGCCGCCGCTGTTCCTGCTGCTGTTCAGCGGCCTCTATATGTTCGCGCTGCCTTACGTCGGCGGCCGCCGGGAGCGGGCATCGGCCGCAGGCTGAGGCCCTTCGTCATGGGGTCGCGGCCGGCTGGCACCGTCACATCGCTGTCATCCGCGGCCTCTACATCACCCCGCATGTCTTCAGCCGATCTTCCCCTTTTCCGCTTCGGCATCATCGCCGACCCGCAATATGCCGCCATCGAACCGCAGGTCGAGATGGGGCGCTATTACGCCAACAGCCTCGCCAAGGTCGCGGCCGCCATCGAGACCTTCAATGGCGAGGAACTGAGCTTCGTCGTCACGCTCGGCGACATTATCGACCGCGATTTCAAAAGCTTCGACGACATATTGCCGGTCTATGAGAGGTTGCGCCACGAAGCGCATTTCCTGCTCGGCAACCACGATTTCGGCGTCGCGCCGGAGCATCTGGAAAGGGTCGCCGAACGGGTCGGCATGCCGGCGCCCTATTACAGCTTTCGGCGCCACGGTTTCCGCTTCGTCTTGCTCAACGGCAACGAGGTCAGCACCTTCGCGCCGCCGCAGGGCCATCCTTTCCGCGCCCTCGGCCATGAGCGCCTGGCGGCCCTGCTTGCAGCAGGCGCCGAAAACGCCCATGCGTGGAACGCATCGCTGAGCGACGAACAGTTCGCCTGGCTGGCTGGCGAAATCGCGCAGGCAAAGGCCGCCGGCGAGAAGGTGATCGTCATGAATCACTTCCCCGTCCATCCGCCTTGCGAACACGACATGTGGGACCGCGAGCGTATCGTCGCGCTATTGTCGGCGCAGGAAAACGTCGTCGCCTATCTCAACGGCCACAACCATGTCGGCAATTACGGCAAGGCGGGCGGCTGCCACTTCGTCAATTTCAAGGGCGTGGTCGATACCGAAAGCGAAAACACCTTCGCTGTCGTCGATGTCCATGCCGACCGTCTGGAAATCCGCGGTTTCGGCCGCGAGGACAGCCGAACGCTCGCATATTAAGCCACTTCGCTCGTGAGCGCCTGCGGCTGCGCCCTGTGCTCCAGCGCGTCCCTTTTCGGCGGCGTGCCGAACATGCGGGCATATTCGCGGCTGAACTGCGAGGCGCTTTCATAGCCCACCCGATAGGCGGCATTGGCCGCATTGAGGCCATCGGCCACCATCAGCCGCCGTGCCTCGAGAAGCCGGAGCTGTTTCTGATATTGCAGCGGGCTCATCGAGGTCAGCATCTTGAAATGCTGGTGGAAGGAGGAGGGGCTCATCTTCGCGGCTGCCGCCAGCTGCTCGACCCGAACGGGCGCCGTGAAATTGTCGCGCAAAAGGTGGATGGCGTCGGCCACGCGCCGCGTCCGGCTTCCGGGCAGCGCCAGCTTGCAGACTTCGCTGCCGTTTTCGCCCGACAGCAGCCAGAAGCTGATCTCGCGCAGGATCGCCTGCCGCAGGATCGGGATAGATTTCGGCGTGTCGAGCATGCGCATCAGCCGCAGAACGCAATCCTGCAGCTCCGCCCCGAAATTCTGGACGAAAACGCCCGGGCCGTCGTCGCCTGACGGTTTCGGCGGGCTTTCCATCTCCTCCAGGACCTCGCGCAGGATGGTCACGTCGAGCTCGAGCGTGAGCGCGATCATCGGCTGCTCGCGGCTTGCCCTGATCACCTGGCCGAAGGCCGGCATCTCGACGCTGATCACCAGGGCCTGCATCGCCTGATAGGTGAAAAGCCGCTCGCCGAACATGATCTGCTTGGCGCCGTCGACGATGATGCAGAGCGCCGGCCGGTAGATCGCCGGCTTCGGCATGGTGAGCGTGGAGGAGCGCATCAGGTAGAAGCCGGGCAGGGCCGTCGCATAGAGCCCGTCGCCGCCGCCATGGCTGGCCATGTAGCCGGTGACGGCTTTCCTCATTTCGTCGGACATCGTTTTCTCCGGTTCGGCCCCTGCCGCACTCTTGCAGCCATCTTACCCCACGGGCACCGGGCAGCAACCCGTCTGGAGGAATAGGCAAGAAGTTCGAGGCTTTCGGCATTCAGCCCAGGGGTGTCGGGACCTAGATTCCGGCCATCCGGACAAGGAGTAACCGAGATGAGCAATCAGACTGCAAATCCGAAAACCGCAATCGTCACCGGCGGCAGCCGCGGCCTCGGCCGCAATACCGTCGTCAGCCTGGCGCGCGGCGGTGTCGATGTGATCTTCACCTATCATTCCAACCGCGCCGAGGCCGACAGGGCCGTCGCCGAAGTCGAAGCGCTCGGCCGCAAGGCCGCCGCCCTGCAGCTCGATACCGGCAATGTCAGAGCCTTCGACGCCTTCGTGGAAAATGTCCGCTCGGTGCTGAAGGGCTGGGGCCGCGAGCGTTTCGACTTCCTCGTCAACAATGCCGGCACCAGCTACCACGCCTCGATCCTTGAAACGACCGAGGAGGAAATGGACAAGCTCTACAACATCCATTTCAAGGGCGTCTTCTTCCTGACGCAGAAGCTGCTGCCCGTCATTGCCGACGGCGGCCGCATCGTCAACCTGTCCAGCGGCCTTGCCCGCGTCGCCGTTCCCGGTTCCTCGGCCTACGGTTCGCTGAAGGGTGCCGTCGAAGTGCTGACGCGTTACATGGCCAACGAGCTCGGCGCCCGCGGCATCGCCGTCAACACGGTTGCGCCCGGCGCCATCGAGACCGATTTCAGCGGCGGCATGGTCCGCGACAATCCGGAAATCAACCGCCGCGTTGCCGCCATGACGGCCCTCGGCCGCGCCGGCGTGCCCGACGATATCGGCCCGATGATCGCCTCGCTGCTGACCGAGGCCAACCGCTGGGTCAACGCCCAGCGCATCGAGGTCTCCGGCGGCATGGCCCTCTGAATTGCCTGCCTCTGAGGACGGGGCGGCGCGGAACGTCAGGCATTCGCCGCCGTCGGCTTTTCCGTCCAGCTCTGCGTCCACAGTATGCGCAACCCGTCGCCTTCGCCCCGGAAGAAGGCGTCGGCCTCCGTGCAGGCCTCCACCCGGTCGCTGCGGAAATTGCGGATCGCCTGCCTGAGTTCGCACCAGGCGACGATATTGGCGGTCTGGGAATAGTAGATCAGCGCGATCGGGCGGATCGTCCGCTCGCTCGCGCGGCCCATTTCGTCGCGATAGCGGAGGTCGAGCTTGCGTTCGTCGCGGATCGCGCGGCGCACGATGGCAAGGTCCAGCCCGGTCGGCGCGCGTGCGACCGTGCCCCAGGCATAGAGCGCCTTGTTTTCCATCGCCTGGCGCAGCGGCAGCGGAACGGCGCCGGCAAGCTTCTGGTTGACGCGCCGCGCCGCAAGCTTCAGCTCCTCGTCGCCGGTGCGCTCCAATAGCGCCAGCGACAGCACGATCGCCTCCGTCTCCTCGATCGAAAACATCAAGGGCGGCAGGTCGAAACCCGGCCGCATGATATAGCCGATGCCGCGCCCGCCTTCGATCGGCACCCGCATCGCCTGCAGCGCGGCGATGTCGCGGTAGATCGAGCGCACCGTCACTTCCAGCCGCTCGGCCATGACGGCCGCCGTCATGGGCTTCTTCGCCAGCCGCAATATCTGGATGATCTCGAAAAGCCTGGAGGCCTTGCGCATCTGCCGCCCTTTCGCCAACGCTCCTGACAATACACTGTCAGTTGGCCTGCCGTATAGAGCCGTCTATCGAATTGAAATTCAATGCGCTTCGTCAAAAGTGCGCTCGAAAGCAGGACGGACAACTGACATGGATTACCACGAAAGCCTCTGGCTCTACTTCACCCTTCTCTTCGGCATCATCATCGTGCCGGGCATGGACATGCTCTTCGTGCTCGCCAATGCGCTGACCGGCGGCACGAAGCGCGGCCTTGCCGCCACCAGCGGCATCATGCTGGGCGGCGCCGTGCATTCGGCCTATGGCGCGGCGGGGGTGGGCATTCTCGTCGCCATGCTGCCCGGCGTCTTCAACCTGCTGCTCTTTGCCGGCGTCGCCTATTTGATCTGGATCGGGATCTCGCTGATGAAGAGTTCGATCACCGTCGAGGCGGTCGGCCCCGGCACGGCGCGCTCCGCCTGGAAGGCCTTCCGGCAGGGAGCCGTCACCTGCCTCGTCAATCCCAAGGCCTATATTTTCGTGCTCGCCGTCTATCCGCAGTTCATAAAGCCGGAATATGGGCCGATCTGGCTGCAGGGTCTGGTCATGGGCATCATGACCGTGCTGACCCAGTTCGCCATCTACGGCACGCTCGCCATGACGGCCGGCCGCAGCCGCGACCTGCTGGTCTCCAATCCGAACGCGACCGCCGTGATCGGCCGTCTGGCGGGCCTTCTGCTGGTCGTCATCTCCGCGATCAGCCTCTGGCAAGGCTGGAAGACGGCCTGAACATGCCCGTTCCTATCACATTGTTTTTATGAGGATCCGGCCAAAAGTGACTATGCGGCCACATGGATTTTGTCATGATCGCGGTGCAGATTGCCCCGGCCGGCTTTGCCGGCGGAACAATGGAGAGAGAAGAATGAATTGGAAAACAGTAGCGGCGGCTGTGGCCTTCGCCGGCATTGCCATCGGTTCGGCCATGGCTGCCGACGGCACGCATGAGGCGCGCGAGGCGCTGATGAAGAAGATCGGCGGCGCAGCAGGTTCTCTCGGCGCCATCGCCAAGGGCACAAAGCCCTATGATGCCGAAGCGGTGAAGGTGGCGCTGACGACGATCGCCGAAACGGCAAAGGTCTTCCCGGACCAGTTCAAGCCGGGCACCGAGACGGGCGACAAGGCCGCCAGCCCGAAGATCTGGGAAAACATGGCCGACTTCAAGGCGCGTGCCGCCAAGCTGTCCGCCGACGCCGAAACCGTTCTCGCCCAGCTTCCGGCCGATGCGGCCGGAGTCGGCGCTGCGCTGAACACGGTCGGCGGCAATTGCGGCGGCTGTCATCAGCTCTATCGCGTCAAGGAATAAGCGATAGAGCGTTTCCCGCAGGCTTCCACGATCCGCACCGGCCCTTGCCGCCGGTGCGGATCGCCTTATTCTCCCCGGCTGCGGGGCCGGGACGGCGAACCGGGGAAAAGCCCTGAACATCGATAGCAAGGAGAGGCGGCGCATGGTCCGCAGGTTCACCCGCTTTGTGCTCTGTCTCATCGGCGTCGTCTTGATCGGCGGCGCAGTTTTCTATTTCGTCACCGCGCCCGATCCGTTTCCGGAAAGCCACTGGGCCAATCTCGGCGCGCCTGACGTCGCGAGCGGCGAAAAGGTCTTCTGGGCCGGCGGCTGCGTCAGCTGTCACGCCGCCCCTGGGGCGCAGGGCGATGCCAAGCTGACGCTTGCCGGCGGCCTTGCGTTGAAAAGCCCCTTCGGCACCTTCCATGTGCCCAACATCTCTCCCGACGAGCAGGCCGGAATCGGCCGCTGGACGCTGGCTGAGTTCGGCAACGCGATGAAGCGCGGCGTCGGACCGGACGGCGAGCATCTCTACCCGTCCTTCCCCTACGGCTCCTATGCGCGCATGAGCGACAAGGACGTCAACGATCTCTTCGCCTATCTGAAGACGCTGCCGAAGAGCAGCAACGTCGCCCCGCCGCACGAACTGCCGTTCCCCTTCAACATCCGCCTGGCGCTCGGCGGCTGGAAACTGCTCTATTTCAACGACCAGCCGCGCGTCGTGCTCGCCAATGCCGACGACAAGGTGAAGCGCGGCCAGTATCTGGCCGAAGGCCTTGGCCATTGCGGCGAATGCCACACCCCGCGCGATGAGCTCGGCGGCTTCGTCGGCGACCGGTGGCTCGCCGGCGCCCCGAACCCGGAAGGCCAGGGCCGTATCCCCGACATCACGCCCGGCTCGCAGAGCATCGGCTCCTGGAGCGAGGCCGATATCACCAACTACCTGCAGACCGGCTTCACCCCCGACTTCGATTCCGCTGGCGGCCAGATGGTTGACGTGCAGCAGAACATCGCTCATCTGCCGCAGCCCGATATCGAGGCGATCTCCGCCTATCTGAAGGCGGTGCCGAGCAGGTAAGTCTGCCTCGCTCAAGCGCGGCAGGCCAAATTGCGCCCATGAAACATCCGACCCTTGAGGAAACCGACGCGGCGATTGCCCGCATGCGCGCGCGCCTTGCCGGACGCAACGCCGTGCTTGCGCGCTGGTTCAGCGATACGCTCGCCGCGATGGAAGTCAAAATCGCCGGCCGTCTCGATGATCCCGCCGATCTGGCGCAGGCGCGGGCCGCCGCCTTCCTCTTCGTGAAGCGGGCGCTGCATCAATGGGCGACGCGCCCGGCGCATGAGGCGGCGCCCGGCGACAAGCTGCCGAAAGCGGCTCGAAGGTCCGAATGACCGGCCGGTTTTGCGGGGCTCACGCCGCCTTCGGCTGATGTTCCGCGCCGAGGATCTGCACATAGGTGTCGAGTTCTTCGCTGCCGAAGCCGAGCGCGCGGTAGATTTCCGCCGTAAAGGTGATCGGGGCCGAGCCGGGCGCGGTCACGATCCTGCCGGATCGCACGGCCTGCGGGCCGTCGCGATAATGCGCCTGGCCGCGATAACCCTCGGCGCCGGCGATGAAATCGGGCGCGTTGCTGGTATGGGCGATATCGTTCAGCGCCCCGGCGCGCGCCAGCGCCAGCGTGCCGCCGCAGATGGCGGCCGTCACCTTGCCGCGCGCGATGAAGTCGTTGATGACGAGCGAAAGGTCGGGCGCCTTTTCCGTATCCCAGATCGTGCCGCCGCAGATGACGAGCGCGTCGAAGGCGTCGCCATGCAGGTTTTCGGCGACCGTGTCGGCCGATACCCGCAGCCCGCCCATGGAGCGCACCTCCTCGCCGCCGGGGCTTGCCGTCACCACGTCGAAGCCGAAATGGGTGCGGGCGGAGGCAGCAAGCTGCCCCACTTCCCAGTCCGCGAAACCTTCGGTCAGAACCACCGCCAGTCGGGTCATGCTCTCCTCCCTTGCAAGACGGCCGGGCGGCCGCAGCCGCTCACGAAAGAGCCTGCATATAGCGCATGCCGGTGACGGGGCGAGGGGTGAAGTCCATCTGTTCGTAGAAACGGTGCGCCTTCAGATTGCCGGTCGCGGCACTGACGGAGAGGTAGTCGCAGCCGGCAATGCGCGCCGTTTCGCGGGCGCGGTCGACGAGAAGCTGGCCGGTGCCGTGGCCGCGATGGCCGTCGCGCACGAAAAGGTGGTGCAGGTCCATGCCGCGCTTGCCTTCCTGCGCCCTGTAGAGCGGCACGAGAATGGCGTAGCCGATCAGGCCCTCGCTGCCTTCGGCGACGATGGCGGAAATCCACGGCGTCGGGCCGAAGAGATCGCGTTCGAGCTGTTCCGGCGTGGTGGCCGAAATGTCGCCGTGATGGGCCGCCAGCAGGCCGATCATCTCGTTGAGTTCGCTTATGTCGCGGGGTTTTGCGGCGCGCACGGTCACGACCGGCGGGCGCATGAGCGAAATTTCGCTATCTTCGATTTCAAGCATGGTCTTCGCGTCCTTTTCGAAGTTTATGCCGCCAGGACGCTGCCGATACAACAAAGCCGCCTGACGGCGGCTTGTTGACATGATGATCTGTCTTGGCCGCCCTTTACAGGTACAGCCAAAAATACGAGCTGATATGGTGCGCGTTCTTGATCATGCGCCCATCAATCTCCCCAATCCGGGTATTTGTCAATGGCTATGTCTCGCGCCGGTCTGTTCGGGGGATTGCACCGCCGCGCCGAACGGTTCGAGGCGCCGCAGATTGCCGCTTCCCCTGCCGGGCAAGGTCGTATAGGATACCCCCCTATCCTATAGCAGAGACTGCCATGTCCCATACGATCCACCAGAAGAAGAAGCTGATCGCCCGCGTCAGCCGCATCCGCGGCCAGCTTGAGGCCGTCGAGCGCGCGCTGGAGGGCGAGCGCCCCTGCGGCGAGATCCTCCAGCTTCTCGCCTCCGTGCGCGGCGCGCTGACCGGGCTGACGGGCGAGGTGCTGGACGATCATCTGCACGAGCACGTGCTCCACGCCGCCGACGAGAAGGCGAGGGCAGAGGCGGTCGGCGAAATATCGGAAGTCCTGCGAACCTATATCCGCTGAGCCGGGTCGACAAGGAGATGGCGATGAGATCGGGAACGGATGCCCACGGGCACGAGCATGTCTTTCTGGGGCAGGACCATGCCCGCAACGAGCGCCGCATCTGGCTTGTCATCGCGCTGACGGCGCTCATGATGGTGGTCGAAATCGGTGCCGGCACCGTCTACGGCTCGATGGCCCTGGTGGCCGACGGCTGGCACATGTCCACCCATGCCAGCGCGCTCCTGATTTCCGCGCTCGCCTATCTCTTCGCCCGCAAGCAGGCCCGCAACCCGCGCTTCACCTTCGGCACCGGCAAGCTCGGCGATCTCGCCGGATTCGCCAGCGCCATCGTCCTGGCGATGATCGCGCTGCTGATGGGGTGGGAGAGTTTCCTGCGCCTCGCGTCGCCGGTGCCGATCGGCTTCGGCCAGGCGATTGCGGTCGCCGTCATCGGCCTTGCCGTCAATCTCGCCAGCGCCTGGCTGTTGAGCGGCGGCGGCCATCACCATCACGGCCACGCGCATCATCACGATCATCACCATGACCATCACCATCACCATCACGGCCATCACGATCACGCCGACAACAATATCCGCGCCGCCTACATGCATGTCATCGCCGACGCGCTGACCTCGGTGCTTGCCATTGTCGCGCTCACCCTCGGCAGCCTGTACGGCTGGCTCTGGCTCGATCCGCTCATGGGCATCGTCGGCGCCGTCATCATCGCCCAATGGTCCTGGGGACTGCTGAAATCCTCGGGCGCCGTCCTGCTCGACGTGCTCTCGGAAGGGGAGACGCTGCCGGACGAGATCCGTGACGTGATCGAAGGCGACGGCGACCGCATCACCGACCTGCATGTCTGGCAGGTCGGCCCCGGCCATCATGCGGCGATCGTGGCGGTGCTGACGCCGCAGCCGCGCGACACCGCCTTCTACAAGCAGCGGCTCGCGCGCCTGGACGAGTTGTCGCATGTCACGGTGGAAGTCACGCGCGCCGCCTGATCCCGGCCGAAAGCCGAGATGCCGCCGCAATCGGCCCTTAGGCCTGTGATCCTGATTCCCCGGAGGTCGCCATGAACCACAGCCTTACCCGCCGCAGCTTCATGGGCTCCGCGCTGCTCTTGCCCGCGCTGGGCCTTGCGCGGCGCGCGCGTGCGGGGCAGCAGGACGAGGATATCGACAAGCGGCTGGCCGCGCTCGAGGCGCGCATCGGCGGGCGTCTCGGCGTCTCCGTTCTCGACAGCGACACGAACGTCTCCTTCGGCTATCGCGGCAGCGAGCCTTTCGCCATGTGCAGCACCTTCAAGGTCCTGGCCGCCGGCCTCGTTCTCGCCCGCGTCGACAGGGGTGACGAAACGCTCGACCGGCGCATCACCTACGGCAGGGAAAAGCTCGTCACCTATTCGCCGGAGACCGAAAAACATGCAGGCGGCGAGGGCATGACGCTGGCCGAGATCTGCAAGGCCGGCATCACGCTGAGCGACAATACGGCCGGCAACCTGATGCTGGAAAGTTTCGGCGGCCCGGCGGCCCTCACCGACTGGCTGCGCTCCATCGGCGACGGCACGACGCGGCTCGACCGCATGGAAACCGCGCTCAACGAAGCCGCAAAGGGCGATCCGCGCGACACGACGACGCCGGACGCCATGCTGGATTCTCTCGGCAATATCGCTCTCGGCTCGGTTCTGGCGGAAGATTCGGCCAATCGGCTGGTGGACTGGATGGTGGCGAACACGACGGGCGCGGCGCGCCTGCGCGCGGGCCTGCCCCGCGACTGGCGGATCGGCGACAAGACCGGCACGGGCGACAACGGCGCGGCCGGCGATATCGCCATCATCTGGCCGCCAGGCCGCGGCCCGATCGTCGCCGCCGTCTACATGGCCGAAACGACCGTGAAGATGGACGAATTCAACCCGGTCTTTGCGGAAATCGGCAGGATGATTGCCGAGATGGTGTAGGCCGCCGGGCGTTCGGCAATCTCTCCCGCGGGTTACAAGTCGCGCAAAAGCCTCGGGCGGCGTCGCTGCCCGCGGCTTTTCGATCGGGGGCGGGATCAGGCGGCCGAATTTTCGTCGGCCGGCTGCGCGGCCGGTGCCTGGGCGGCGGCGGGTTCCTCGCTGGCGTCTGCGCCATCTTCGATGCCGGCAAGTTCGCGCTTGATCTGCTCGGCGATTTCTTTCTCGATGGCCTCGCGCTGATCGGCCGGCATGGCCTTCAGGTCGTCTTCGGTCAGGCCATGGGCCTCCAGGTAGCGGGCGCGGATGAATTCCGCCGGGTCCATGTTGCTCCATTCGGAGAACTGGTCGACCAGGCTCTCATGCGCGGCCTTGGCTTCCCGCTCGGCATCCGACGGCGGGTTGATATAGGTCTCGTTGCCGCCCTGAACCGCCCACATCGTATTGGCGATGGACGGCGGGGTCGTGCTCGGCTGCAGGCCGGCGCCGGACTGGTTGCGCGTGCTGCCGCCGAATTCGTCGGTCAGTGCGGCCTTGGATTTGCCCTGCTCGAAGAGCATGCCGAGGCCGGAATAAATTGAAAGGCTGCTACCGATTTCCATGAAAAATCCCCCTGAAAAACGGCAGCAGCATGATCGGGCAATCCTGCCCGGAACTTGTGTCCGGCTGCCGCTCGCTACGGCAGCGTGTAGGCGATCACATAGTCGCCGGGCTTGGTGCCGACCGAACCGTGCCCGCCGGCAACCATGACGACATATTGCTTGTTGTCGTCGGCCGTATAGGTCATCGGCGTCGCCTGGCCGCCGGCCGGAAGCCGCGCCTGCCAGAGCTGGCGGCCGTTCGTCACGTCATAGGCGCGCAGATAGTTGTCGACGGCCGCGCCGAGGAAGGCGACGCCGCCCCTGGTCAGCATCGGCCCGCCGATGCCCGGCACGCCCACCTTGAAGGGCAGGGGCAGCGGCGTCATGTCGTGTACCGTGCCGTTCTTGTGCATGTAGGCGATGCGCCCCGCGCGCAGGTCCACGCCCGCGACATAGCCCCATGGCGGCGCCTGGCAGGGGATCTGCAGCGGCCCGAGGAACGGCCCCATGAACACGCCGTAGGGCGCGCCGTCATTGCGGTTGAGGCCCTGTTCGCTGCCCTTCTCGTCCTGCCCGCGCGGCGGGATATCGGCTGATGGCACGAGGCGCGAGATGAAGGCGAGATAGGTCGGCATGCCGAACATCACCTGCCGCTCGGGATCGACGGCGACCGAGCCCCAGTTGAACGTGCCGAAATTGCCGGGATAGACGATCGTTCCCTGCAGCGAGGGCGGCGTGTAGCGGCCCTCGTACCTGTAGCGGTGGAATTCGATGCGGCAGGCGAGCTGGTCGAACAGCGAGACGCCCCACATATCCTTTTCCTGCAGCGGCTCCGGCGAGAAGGTGAGGTCGGAGATCGGCTGCGTCGGCGCCGTGCGGTCTTCCGGGATCGCCCCGCCCGGTGCCGGGATTTCCTTGAAGGGGATGATCGGCTGGCCCGTGCGCCGGTCGAGCACGTAGATATCGCCCTGCTTGGTGGAGGCCACCAGCGCCGGCACCGCCGTTCCGTCCGGCTTCGTCAGGTCGAGCAGCACCGGCTGGGCCGGCACGTCCATGTCCCAGAGATCGTGGTGGACGAATTGCTGCACCCAGCGCAGCTGCCCCGTATCGATGTCGAGCGCCACCACCGAGGAGGAGAATTTCTCGACATCGGCGCTGCGGTTCATGCCAAGCTGGTCCGGCACCTGGTTGCCGAGCGGGATATAGACCATGCCGAGTTGCTCATCGACGCTGAAGACCGACCAGCTGTTCGGCGAGTTCGTCGTGTAGTGCTGCCCCTCCGGCAGCGGCGCCGTCTGGTCCGGATTGCCCGAATCCCAGTTCCAGATCAGCGCGCCGCTGTCGATATCGTAGGCGCGGATGACACCGGACTGTTCCTGCGTCGAATAGTTGTCGTTGACCGCCCCGCCGATGATGATCTTGCCCGCCACGGCGACCGGTGGCGAGGTGGAGTAATAGTAGCCGGCCGGATTGTACTCCATGCCGGTCTGCAGATGCAGGACGCCCTGATCGGCAAAGCCGGTGCAGACCTGCCCGTTGGCCGCATCGAGCGCAATCAGCCGCGCATCCGAGGTCGGCAGGTAGACACGCTCCTTGCAGGGTTCGCCGGCCGGTGCGGCCTCGTCGTTATAGTAGGTGACACCGCGGCAGGTCTGGTGCTGCCGGTCCGGGTTCATGCCGGAATTGGAATCGTATTTCCATTTCTCCCGGCCGGTCCGGGCGTCGAGCGCGATCGCCCAATTGTGCGGCGTGCAGAGATAGAGCGTGTTGCCCACCTTGAGCGGCGTCACCTGGTAGGTGGTCTCGCCGACATCGTCGGGCTTCTTCACGTCGCCCGTCTGGTAGCGCCAGGCTTCCGTCAGCGTGGACACGTTCTGCGTGGTGATCTGGTCGAGCGGCGAATAGCGCTGGCCGTAGGGCGTGCGGCCATATTGGTGCCATTCGCCGTCGGCCACAGTGCCGCCGAAGGCCGGGCTGGCCGCAACCGATTGCGTCGGCAGGTCGCCGGCAAGGTCATGCGGGTCTGTCGTCATCGAATAAAGGGCGACGAGCATGGCGGCGACGACCGGAACCGCCAGCGGCCAGGGATTGGCGCCGTAATAGGTGCCGGTCGGGCTGCGGAAACCGAGCGGGCGGCGGATCCAGGGCGTCAGCAGCCAGAGCCCGAAGAGAATAATCAGGCCGCCGCGCGGGCCGAGCTGCCACCAGTCGAACCCGACCTCCCAGATCGCCCAGGCAAGCGCCACGACCACGAGCACGGCATAGGCCCAGAGCGCCACGGCCTTGCGCAGGAGAAGCAGGCCTGCCGTCAGCAGGAACATGAGGCCGGCAAAGAGATAGAAGACGCTGCCGCCGAGCGTGACGAGCCAGAGCCCGCCGGCGCCGAGCGCCAGTCCGAAAATGACGAAAACTATGGAGGTGATGACGATTGCCATAAGGCAGTCTCCCGCTGGTTAGCCGGATCGGAGGATGGCGAAAAACATACGCCGATCAGGCAGATAGAGCGGGAGGCCTGCCTTTCAACCGCCGCAATTGGCGCTCGCGGCGGCTGCGGCTTTAGATCGCTTTTGCCAGCTCCCGGTCGATCGCCGAGACGAGGCGGCTGTCGTCCGCCGTCACGTCGGGAGCGAAGCGGGCGACGACCTTGCCGTTGCGCCCGACGAGGAATTTTTCGAAGTTCCAGAGGATTTCGTTGTCGTCACCGGCAAGGCCGGCACCCTTCAGCCGCTCGCGCATCGGCCCTTCGCCGGTTGTCTTCACGTCGGAATTCGTCAGGGTCTTGTAGAGCGGGTGCTTGTCCGGTCCCTTGACGGAAATCTTGGAGAACATCGGGAAGTCGACGCCGAAGGTGCTGGTGCAGAAATCGAGGATTTCCGCGTCCGTGCCCGGTTCCTGGCCCTTGAAGTCGTTGGCCGGGAAGCCGGCGATGACGAAGCCGCGCTCGCGCTTGTCGGCATAGAGCTTTTCAAGCCCCTCGTACTGCACCGTCAGGCCGCATTTGGAAGCGACGTTGACGATGAGCAGCACCTGGCCGCGATATTCGCTGAGCGTCGTCTCGCGCCCCTGAACGGTCTTGACCGGAATGTCGAGAAGGTCGGTCATCGCTGTCTCCAACTGATATGGGATTTGTCTGAAATCAGGTTCCGCAGAAGGTCTGCAGCACCCGTTCCTCGGGTTTCGGCGGGTCCATATAGGCGGCAAATGCCGGCTGCTCTTCATAAGGTTTCGAAAGTACGGCCAGCAACGCCTCGAACAGCGAGAAATCGCCGTCCTCGACGGCAGCCTCGATCGCCTGTTCGACCCGGTGGTTGCGCGCAATGAAAGCCGGGTTGACCCGCTTCATGGCGGCCGCCCGTTCGCCCGGCGCCTGGGCATCGCGGGCCAGCCGTTCGCGCCATTGGGCGAGCCATTCGACCGCAGCGGCCGGTTCGCGGAAACTCGAGACGAAGGCGGCCTCCGCCTCCGGATCGCCGGCCAGCGCGGAAAGCCGCCGGAACGCCAGCGTAAAGTCCGCGCCCTGTGCCTGCATCAGCGCCAGCAGCGCCTGAACGAGTTCGAGATCGCCGTCTTCGGCCGAGGCCAGGCCGATCTTGCCGCGCATGCCCTGCAGCCAGAAGGCGTGGAAACGCTCGCCATAGGCCTTGATGACGGCATTGGCCTGCTCGATCGCCTTGTCCCGGTCGGGATCGATCAGCGGCAGCAGCGCTTCGCCGAGCCGCGCCAGATTCCATTGCCCGATGCCCGGCTGGTTGGCATAGGCGTAGCGCCCGTGCTGGTCGATCGAGGAGAAGACCGTCATCGGATCGTAGCTGTCCATGAAGGCACAGGGGCCGAAATCGATCGTCTCGCCGGAGATCGCCATATTGTCCGTGTTCATCACGCCATGGATGAAGCCGACCTGCAGCCAGCGGGCGATCAGCGCCGCCTGCCGGTCGCAGACGGCTTCGTAGAGCGCCAGATAGGGGTTTTCCGCCGCCTTCAGGGCGGGATAGTGCCGCTCGATCACATGGTCGGCGAGCACCTTGACGCCGTCCTCGTCGCCGGTCGCGGCCAGGTACTGGAAGGTGCCGACGCGGATATGGCTTGCCGCCACGCGCGCAAACACCGCGCCCGGCAGGATCTCCTCGCGACGCACGCCTTCGCCGGTCAGCACCGCGGCAAGCGCCCGCGTGGCGGGAATGCCGAGCGCCGACATCGCCTCGCTGACGATATATTCGCGCAGCACCGGCCCAAGCGCCGCCCGCCCGTCGCCCCGGCGCGAAAAGGGCGTCTGCCCCGCGCCCTTCAGCTGGATGTCGCGGCGCTTGCCGCTGCGGTCGATCACCTCGCCGAGCAGGATCGCCCGCCCGTCGCCGAGCAGGGGCACGAATTGCCCGAACTGGTGGCCGGCATAGGCCATCGCCAGCGGTTCGGCGCCGTCAGGCACGCGGTTGCCGGAAAAGATCGCCGCGCCCTCGCGCTTCAGGATCTCGACGTCGAGACCCAGTTCCTCGGCCAGCGTTTCGTTGAGCTTGATGAGCCACGGCTCCGCCACCTGCGTCGGCGCCTGCCTGGCGAAGAAATGCGGCGGCAGGCGCGCATAGCTGTTGTCGAAGGAAAAGGCCGTATCCGGCCGGTTTTTCTGCAGGGCGGAGCTCATCTTCCATAGGTAGGCCCGCCGGTGCGGTCACGCAAGCCGATTCTGGCCCGCGGCGGGCCCTTCACGAAGGGCAATGGAGTGCAAGGAATGGTGATCCGTCTTTACCGATCGTCAAAGCAGATTTGCCATAAAAGACATAGCGCTGCCATGATTGCAGGCGTATAGCAAATCATCTCCTCTTGGCATTTTGCCATGTCATCTCCGCGGCCCCGTCGCCCCCGTGTGCTCTGCCGCGCCACTGCGAGTGATCCCTGACGATGTCGGATCAGATTTATCATGCGCCGATGGTCCGGCGCGCAGCACCCAATTTCCGGGTGATCGCGATGATTGTCGCGAGTGCCATGCTCATGGAAAACGTCGATGCCACCGTGCTGGCGACAGCGCTGCCGACGATGGCGCGCGATTTCGGCGTCGATGCCCCGGCCATGTCGATCGCGCTCACCTCCTACCTGCTCAGCCTGGCGATCTTCATTCCGGCCAGCGGCCGGGTCGCCGACAGTTTCGGCTCGCGCACCGTCTTCCGCTCGGCGATCGCCGTCTTCGTGGCCGGCTCCATTCTCTGCGCCTTCGCGCCGACCTTGCCCTTCCTGGTGCTCGCCCGCCTGCTGCAGGGCATCGGCGGCGCCATGATGATGCCGGTCGGCCGTCTGGTGCTGATGCGCAGCGTCGACCGCAAGGATATGGTCAGCGCCATGTCCTGGCTGCTGGTGCCGGCGCTGATCGGGCCGATCGTCGGCCCGCCGCTCGGCGGCTTCATCGTCACCTATCTCGACTGGCGCTGGATCTTCTACATCAACGTGCCGATCGGCATTATCGGCATGATTTTCGTGTCGATCTATATCGACGAGGTGAAAGGCAAGGCCGCCGGCCCCTTCGATACGATTGGCTTCATCCTCTCAGGCATTTCGCTCGGCTCGCTGCTCTTCGGCTTCGAACTGTCGAGCCATGAAGGGCAGGGCTCCTTCTCGATCTTCCTGATCGCCGTCGGCCTGCTGTTCGGCATCGCCTATCTGCGCCATGCCCGCAAGCATCCGTCGCCGATCATGGATTTTTCGCTGATGAAGGTGCCGAGCTTCGGCACTTCGGTCGTCGCCGGCTCGCTGACGCGCATCACCCAGGGCGCGCAGCCCTTCCTGCTGCCGCTGCTCTTCCAGATCGGCTTCGGCCTTTCGGCCGCCGCCGCCGGCCAGATCGTCATTTCCACGGCCCTCGGCGCGCTCTTCATGAAGCCGCTCGCCAAGGCCGTCTTCCGCCGCGTCGGTTTCCGCCGCAGCCTCGTCATCAACGGCATTCTCGGCACGATCGGCTACGGCCTCTGCGCCGCCTTCCGGCCGGACTGGCCGATGCCGCTGATCTTCGTCGCGCTGGTGCTCAGCGCCTTCTTCATGTCCTTCCAGTTCACGGCCTACAACACCATCGCCTATGACGAGATCGGCCAGGAGCGGATGAGCTCGGCCACGAGTTTCTACACCACCTTCCAGCAGCTCATGCTGTCGCTCGGCATCTGCATCGGCGCGCTGGCGCTGCACGGCTCGATGGCCTTCAACGGCGTCGAAACACCCGAGCTCGGTGATTTCTCCATCGCCTTCATCGTGGTCACGATCATTTCGATCACCGCCACCTTCTGGAACCTGCGCTTCTCGCCGACCGCCGGCGAGGAGATCAGCGGTTACAGGGCGAGGCAGAAGAAAGGCGCCGCAGCCGGAAGCTGAGGCGCCTTCCCATCGTCAGAAACCGACGAACTCCCGCAATCGCCTGCGCCGCAATGGCCGCCCCTCGCGTTGGTCCGCCCGGAGCCCGTAGGCCATGCGGCCGTCGAGGCCCTCGAAGGCTGCAAGATCGAGATCAAGCAGCGCCACCTCCTCGGCCGCACCCGGTTCGGCTTGCGTTCGCCGCCCTGTTATCGCAAGCCACAGATCGCGCCAGCTGCGCTGGCGCGTCGTTGCCCCCACCATCGTCACGATCATGCCCTCCCGTTTGCCCCGTCACGCCGCCTGCGGCAGGCAGGCCTCGCAGATCGCCGCGACATGGCGGTGGTCGGTGCCGCAGCAGCCGCCGAGCACGCGCACCTGCGGCATGCGGCGAACGAGTTCGCGGTAGCGCCGGCCGAGATCGGCAGGATCGCCGGCATCCAGCACCTCGCTATTGTCGAGCTGTTCGTGGCTCATGGTCGAGGCATTGGCGCGAATGCCGGAAATGCGCTTCACCCAGGCGCTGCCGTGATCGAGCGCGCCTTCGAAATGCGTCGGGTGTGCGCAGTTGATCATGTAATAGGCCGGCGCCCCGCCGGTGGCCGCATCCGTCGTCTCGATCGCCTCCTGGATGCTGCGGCCGGTCACGAGCCGGCCGTCGGTTTCCAGCGTAAAGGAGATGGCGCAGGGCATGTCATGCGCCCTTGCCGCCCGCGCAATGCCGATTGCCTCGTCGATATTGGTCAGCGTGAAGGCTGTCACCATATCGGCCTCGGTGCCGGCGAAGGTCTCGATCTGGAAGGCGTGGTAGTCCTCCGCCTCCTCGGCGCCCATGTTGCCGGCCTTGTAGCCGTCGCCGCGCGGGCCGATGGCGCCGCTGATGACGATCGGCTGCCCCGGCCGCTCATAGCTGCCGCGCAGGCCGACCAGCAGCTCGACGGCCTGTTCGTTTGCCGCCCGCAGCGCCTCGTTCGTATAGTGGAGCTTCCGGCCCCAGTCGGGATTGGCGCGCCATGTGGCGGTGTCGAGCACGAAGCCCGTGCCGTGCCGCCGGGCGATGTCCAGATAGCGGCGATAGTAATTCTTGGTCCGCTCCCTTCCGTCCTCGGAAGCCAGCAATACGAAGGAGGCGAAATGCGGAAGCTCGATGCCTTCCTGGAAGATCATCGTGGTCTCCATGCCGCCATCGGTAATGAAGGCGCCGCCTCTAAGCTGCGGCAGCCCATGCCTGTACTTTGCCATTGTGAAACCTCTCCAATCGCGGCGCCTGAAATGACTGCCGTCGATGGCCATGTTCTGCCGCTTATTCTGCTGCCAAACTAGGCGACTTGCGGTATACTAGGCGGGGTTTCGAATTTTGCGGATTGAAATCAATCCCTTGCATGGGCCGATGCTGCCGGGGGCGGAAGCGGGCTCGATCCTGCTGCACTGAAAACTGTACCGCGGGTACAGGAGGGAGACATGCGAAAGGGCGAGGAAACACGGAATCGCATCCTCGACGTGGCGGAGGCGGCGGTGCTGCAGAAGGGATTCGGCGGCACGTCCATCGAGGAACTGATCGTCGAAACCGGCATTACCAAGAGCGGCTTCTTCTACCACTTCAAGGACAAGAACGAACTCGCAAAAGCCCTGCTCAACCGCTACATTGAGAATGACGAGCGCATCTACGACGAGATTTTCAGCCGCGCGCGCGATCTGATGGACGATCCGCTGCAATCCTTCCTGCTCGGCCTGAAACTGCTCTCCGAACTGCTGGCCGACCTGCCGAACGGCCATCCCGGCTGCCTGGTCGCGACCGTCTGCTATTACGAGCGGCTGTTCGACCGCGAGATCCAGGAGACCAACAAGAACGCGGTGCTGGCCTGGCGCCGCCGCTTCGGCCGCATGTTCCGCGAGATCATGGCCGTCTACACGCCGCGCGAGCCCGTCGATGTCGACCAGCTGGCCGACATGGTCTCTTCGGTGCTGGAAGGCGGCATCGTCCTGTCGAAGACGCTGAAGGAGCCGAACACGCTCGCCGAACAGGTGCTGATGCTGCGCACCTTCGTCAGGATGCTCTTCCTGCCGGCGGTCGAATCGCCGCTGGCCGCCGTCAGGCACGACCAGCTCCATGGCATGGCTGGCAGCGGGCAGCCTTAGTTGCCGGCTTCCATCTCCGCCGCCATCTCGGCAAGATTGCGCACGGTGTTGAGGTTGCGCGAGGTCCCCGGTTTCAGCGCCGGCAGCTTGAGCTTCGAGCGGCCGGAGCCGTTGGGATAGTGCACGTAGATTTCGCGGCCGGCGAGCTTCGCCTCTTCGCCGTCGGGCGCCACCATCCCCTCCAGCGCATCGGAAGGCGCGGCCTCGGGCAGGAAGTAGACGAGCAGGAAATTCGGCTTCGCGTCCGGGAAGGGCGCTCCGGCGACGATGCCGTCAAGCTCGTTTCGGCCGCGCACCATCACGCCCGGCCGTTTGCCCATCTTTTTGCCGAGGGCCGCGTCGAGCTTTTCCTCGACCGCCTTTTCGGCTTCATCCGAGCGGAACAGCACGTTGCCGCTCTGGATGTAGGTCTTCACATCGGCAAAGCCGAGTTCTTCGCAGAGCGCTTTCAGTTCGCTCATCGGCAGGGAGCCTGTGCCGCCGACATTGACGGCGCGCAGCAGGGCGACATAGACGGCCATTTCTCCCTCCCTTGAGCAGGCGGCCCGCGCGGGGCAGGCCGCATCCGGACCTTACATCTTGCCCGCCACCTTGATCGCGAAGGTATATTCGAAGGCGATTTCCTCCAGCCGCTGGAAGCGCCCGGAGGCGCCGCCGTGGCCGGCATCCATGTTGGTCTTGAGCAGGATCGGCGCCGTGCCCGTCGTCTTCTCTCGCAGCCTTGCGACCCATTTGGCCGGCTCCCAATAGGTGACGCGCGGGTCCGTCAGGCCGCCGAGCGCCAGGATCGGCGGATAGGCCTTGGCGCTGACATTGTCATAGGGCGAATAGGCGGCGATCTGCTCGTATTCCTCGCGGCTCTCGATCGGGTTGCCCCATTCCGGCCATTCCGGCGGCGTGAGCGGCAGCGTGTCGTCGAGCATGGTGTTCAGGACGTCGACGAAGGGAACGGCGGCAATCAGGCCGGCGAATTTCTCCGGCGCCATGTTGGCGACAGCACCCATCAGCATGCCGCCGGCCGATCCGCCCTCGGCGATGATGCCGGCGTAAGAGGTGAACCTCTCCTGATTCAGATAGTCAGCCGCGGCGATGAAGTCCTTGAACGTATTGGTCTTCTTGTCCATCTTGCCGTTTTCGTACCAGGCAAAGCCGCGGTCCTTGCCGCCGCGGATATGGGCGATGGCATAGACGAAGCCGCGGTCGACGAGCGACAGGCAGTTGGTGTTGAAGCCGGCCGGAATGGTGATGCCGTAGGCGCCGTAGCCATAGAGCAGGCAGGGGGCCGAACCGTCGAGCGGCGTATCCTTGCGATAGAGCAGGGTGACGGGCACTTTCTCGCCGTCCCAGGCGGGCGCGAAGACGCGGCGGGTGACGTAGTCGTCGGGATTGTGGCCCGACGGCACTTCCTGCGTCTTGAGCAGCGTGCGCTCGCGCGTGACCATGTTGTAGTCGTAGAGCTGCGAGGGCGTCGTCATCGATGAATAGGAAAAGCGGATGACGTCGGTGTCGTATTCGGCCGCCCCCGAAAGGCCGAGCGAATAGGCTTCCTCGTCGAAGGCGATCGCATGTTCCTCGCCGCTGCGCCGGTCGCGGATCATGATCTGCGGCAACCCGTCCTTGCGCTCCAGCCACAGAAGATGGCGCGCATAGGCCATGTGGCTGATGATGAGCGTGCCCGGCTTGTGGGGCACGACCTCGCGCCAGTTTTCCTTGCCCGGTCTGTCAACCGGCGCTTCCATGATCTTGAAATCCTTGGCGCCGCCGTCGTTGGTGAGGATGTAGAAGACGTCGCCGCCTTCCGTCAGTGAATATTCGATGCCTTCCTCGCGCGCGGCGACCAGCTTCGGCTCCGCCGTCAGGTCCCTGGTCGAAAGCAGCCGGTATTCGCTGGTCTCGTGGTCGTGGATGTCGATATAGATGAAGTCGTCGAGCAGCGAGCCGCCGACGCCCATGAAGAAGCCGGCATCCTCTTCCTCGTAGACCAGCCGGTCCTCGCTCTGCGGCGTACCGAGAATATGGTGGAAAACCCTCGAGGGGCGGTGGTTCTCGTCGAGCGCCGAATAGAAGAAGCTCTTGCCGTCGGGCGCCCAGACCCCGCCGCCGCCGGTATTCTCGATCACGTCGGACAGATCCTCGCCGGTTGCAAGATCGCGAACCCTCAGCGTGAAGAATTCCGAGCCCTTGTCGTCATAGCCCCAGATGCCGCGGCTGTGGTCGCTCGAATGGTCGAGGCCGGCGAGACGGAAATAGGCCTTGCCGGCGGCTTCCTTGTCGCCGTCGAGCAGGACGGTGCGGATCGCCTCGTCCTTGACGTTGCCCTCGCGCGGGATGCGGAAATAGCGCGGCTGCTCGCCGCCGGTGACAAAGGACGTGCCGTAGGCATAGGCGCCGTCCTTCATCGGCACGGAACTGTCGTCTTCCTTGATGCGCCCGCGCATCTCGGCAAACAGCGCCTTCTGCAGCGGCTTGGTGTCTTCCATCGCTGCGTTCATGTAGCCGTTTTCGGCTTCCAGATGGGCGCGGATATCCGGGTCGAGAATGGAGGGGTCCTTGAACATGGCCTGCCAGTTGTCGGCCCGCAGCCAGGCATAGTCGTCGGTCCGCGTAATGCCGTGGCGCGTGTCGGAAACCGGTCTTTTTTCAGCGGCGGGCGGGGCAGGCAGGTTCTTGAAAGCGGTCAAGGAAGGCTCCGTATATGGCGGTATCGCTCGGCAAGAGATAGAGGTGCGGCCGGTCCGGATCAAGCGTCGGGCGGTGAACCGTCTTGAGACAAAATGGCCGCCGCGTTGCCTTGATGTCACCACATTGTTTAAGAATGTCCGCTAGCGTCGCGCGAAAACTACACCCGCGCCAGGCCCCGGCAGGCAGCCGGCGGCAGTATGAAGAATGCATAGCAGTAAAGGTTTCTCCGTCATGCCGAAACGTCTGGTCCTGTTTATGTCGCTCATCGGCCTTGCCGCCACTTCTTCCTATGCCGTGGATCCCGCCATCAAGAAGCAGCTCGAAAAGCTGGACCCTGCCACCCGCCTCGAACAGAGCTGCGATACCGAGGCCATGAGCCGTATCAACAAGGACGGCACTGGCTTCCGGCCGGACAAGGTCATCGCCTACACGTTCAAGGACCCGATCCCGAGCGACGACCGCCTGGAAGCCCCCGGCGCCGTTTTCCGCAGCAAGGGCGACTGGTACCACCTGTCCTATACCTGCATCACCGGCCCGCAGCACATCAACGTGCGCGACCTGAAATACAAGATCGGCGAGAAGGTTCCGAAGGACAAGTGGACCAAATATTATCTCTACGACTGAGCCTCCAGCACCTGCCGTCCTCTGGACTGGCACGGGAATGCGGGCGGATTGAGGCCGCGCCCGCGCCTTCGCGGGCGGCATCAGGCCACATGGCCCGCCTTCATGCTTTGCTTTAAGAAGCGGCAAAACAGCAACCGAATCTGATTCTTCATGAAGCGCTTTCTTCTTGGCTCTGCACTGCTGCTGGCCGCCGCCTCGTCGGCATTCGCCGCGGAAATCCCGCCTGCCGCACCTGCCGCCCGTGCGCCGGTCGCCGCCGGACCGAAGCTCGTCGAGCCGCATCTGCACATCGCCCGCTCGAATGTCGCGGGTCATGCCCGCATCGCGCTGACCTTCGACGCCTGCATGGGCGAGGCCGACGAGCGCATTCTCTCGACGCTGGTCAACGAGCGCATTCCCGCCACCGTCTTCGTCACCGCCCGCTGGCTGAAGCGCAATCCGAAAGCGCTTGCCGTCTTCCTGCAGAATCCCGATCTCTTCGAACTGGAAAATCACGGCGAGAAGCACATTCCGGCAATCGACAAGCCGGTGCTCGTCTATGGCATCCCCTCGGCCGGTTCGCCCGATGCCGTCAGGCAGGAAGTGGAAGGTGGGGCGGCCGCCATGGTCGCTTCGGGCATTCCCGCGCCCCGCTGGTTCCGCGGCTCGACCGCCAAATACGACCTTTCCGCCATCGGCCAGATCCGCGCCATGGGCTATCGCATCGCCGGCTATTCCGTAAACGGCGACGGCGGCTCGCTGCTGGGCGCCGCAGTCACCGAAAAGCGCATTGCCGCCGCCAGGGATGGCGACGTGGTCATCTCCCACATCAACCAGCCGACCCATGCGGCGGGCGAGGGTGTGGCAAGGGCGCTCGTCGATCTCAAGGCCAAGGGCACCGAATTCGTGCGCCTGCAGGATGTCGCCGATACCGGCGACGACAGGACGACGGAATAGGGCCGGGCTTCTCCCGGCTCGTTGCCGCCCGCTATCCTCACTTCGGCAGCTGCGGCTGCGGTCTTTCCTCGATCAGCAGTTCGTCGATGATCGTCATGACCATCAGCGAGAGCGGCAGCGCCAGCATGGCGCCGACCGCCCCCCACATCCATGTCCAGAAGATGATCGCCAGGAAGACGACGAAGGGGTTGATCTCCAGCCGCCGGCCCATCACCGCGGGGAAGATCAGGTTTTCCATCACCAGATGCACGGTGAAGAAGGCCGCGGCCGGGATCAGGCCGATGACGATGCCGTCATGCGCCATGATGCCGGCCACGGCCACGGCAAGGGTCATCAGCGTAATGCCGAGATAGGGAACGAAGCTCGAAAGGAAGGCGAAAAAGCCCCAGAGCACCGGCGTCGGCAGCCCGCCGACATAGGCGATGACGGTCATCACCACGCCGAGCGCCATGTAGATCAGCGAGGCCGTGGCGAAATAGAAGCCGAGCGCCTGTTCCACGGCATTGATGACGCGGATCGCCGCCAGCCGCTGCGAACGCTCGCGGAAGGTCATGATGATCGTCTTGCGCAGGCTGACCCGGCTTGCCAGAAACAGCAGCAGCGCGGCAAAAAAGATCAGCCCCTGAACCAGCGCCGGCGTCAGGTTCGTCGTCACCACATGCAGCACGTTGCCGGTATTTTCGAGCAGCGCGTCGATCGACATCGGGCCGCTCTGGAAGGTCGCGGGCGTGATGTGCAGCCATTCGATCCGTTCCAGATAAGGCATGAGGCGCTGCGTCGTGCGGTCGATGAAGCCGGGCGCCTCGTTGGCCAGCATCGTCAGCGGGCCGGCGAGCGAATTGATGAGCATGAAGATGATGAAGGCGACGCTGGTGGACAGCAGTGCCGCATTGGCAAGCCGGGGCACGCCCATCTTTGAAAGCTTCTCTGCCGCCATGCCGAGGATCATGCCGACGACCACGGCAAGCGTGATCGGGATCAGGATCAGCGACATCAGGTAGACGGCGGCAAGGCCGAGAATGCCGAAGATGCCGATGATCGCCCAGGCCATGGTGATATCCAGCCCGTCCTTCTCGACGCGGCGCACGGGAGCCGGCGGAAGCTCCTCCGCCGCCGCCTGAAAGGTGCGTGCCCATGAACTCATGGGGCGTTCGTCGAGACGGAACCTGTCGGCCTGTTTTCTGATGCCATTGGCGATGCTCATGTGCGGTTTGTCCCCGAAGCCCCATTGCTTCGCCAATCAACGCGCAAGGGTTGCCACCGGTTCCAGAGCGGGCGGACGGGCTACCGGTCCGGGAAATGCTCCACATGCGTCTGCCCGGTACGGCCGAAATAAACCGCGCGCCGGCCGGGCAGGGAGACGAGATAACCCATACAGCCGGCGGCCATGACCCTCCCGCAGAAACCCTTGTAGCTATAGTCGGCCGCGGCTGCCTGCGCCCATTGCACGGCCGCGCCGACCGCGGCGGCATCGAAGGTTTCGGCAACCGGCGGCCTTGCCGCGCCGGTGGCGATCTCAAGCGTTTCACCCGCAGGCAGGTAATAGACCTTCACCCCTCGTCTGAGGTCGGCGAAATAGCTTTCGATGCCGGCCTCCGAAAGGAGGCCCAATATCTGCGGAAAGCTCATGCGGTCCTCTTCGGACGCCCTGGTGCAATCTTCGGCAATAACTCTCTGCTGCGCGTTCATCGGCGCTCTCCCTTTCGGTTTTTAAGTCGGGTGTGGACGGCCTATTCGACCGGTATCGTGCGTATGTCCTGCCGCTTGGCGACAGCCTTCAGCATGTCTTCCATCGCCTTTCTTTCCGCAGGCGTCAGGTGGCCGAAATAAGCGGCATCGTTGGCATCGGCGAGGGCTGCCAGTTCTGGCACCAGCAGCCGGCCTTCGCCGGTCAGCCGCAGCGTCTGCGCCCGCCCGTCGGCGGGGCTTGCGTCGCGCGCGATGAGCGCCTTGGCGATCAGCCGTTCGGCAAGCTTGCTGATGGCGCCGCGCGTCATGCCCAGTCGGTCGGCAAGCAGGCTCGGGGCGAGCGTTTCGACATCGTAGAGTTCGCGCATGACGACCCATTCGGCGACGGTCACGGCCTTCGCCTCCAGCCTTTTTGCGAATGCCAGCGACACCTGGTTCGAAACCATCCGCAGCCAGTAGCCGAGATGCGTGGTCAGCGCCGGGACGGGCGGATGCGTCATGACGGGCTCCATTTTGTTGACTAGGAAACTACAATGATGTTGTTTCCTAGTCAACTATATTTCTCGGCGGCGCGGAACGAAAAGCTTGAATTCACAGTCGTTATATTTCTAGAAATATAACGATAAAGAGGATGCCCCAGCCATGCAGATCAGACACCTTTCCTTCTTCGTCACCCTTGCGGAAGAAAAGCACTTCGCCCGCGCGGCCGAAGCCTGCAACGTCGCCCAGCCGACCCTTTCGGCGGCGATCCGCCGGCTGGAGGAAGACCTCAACACCACGCTCATCCTTCGCGGCCGGCGTTACCTCGGGCTGACGCCCGATGGCGAAAAGGCGCTCGAATGGGGCCGGCAGATCCTGTCGGACTATCAGAAGCTCAGGAGCGAGATCGCCGGCGCCCGATGAAATCCACGAAGGCGCGCAGCGGCGGCGGCATCTGGCGCCGGCTTGGATAATAGAGGTGGAAGCCGGGGAAGGGCGGCGTCCAGTCGTCGAGCATCCTCACCAGTCGGCCGGCGGCGAGATGATCCGTCACATGCTCTTCGAAGAGATAGCCGATGCCGACGCCATCAAGCGCGGCGCGCAGCATCAGGTCGTTGTCGGTGGTGCTGAGCGGCCCCGAGACCGCCACTTCCAGCTTCTCGTCGCCGCGCTCGAATTCCCAGTGGTAGAGGCTGCCGTCCGTCGGCCAGCGGGAGGCGACGCAGGCATGGTCGCGCAGCTCCCGCGGCGTTTCCGGCATGCCGCGGCGCGCGACATAGTCCGGCGAGGCGACGACGACGAGCCGCATCTCGTCGCCGAGTTTCACGCTCACCATGTCCTTCTCCACCATCTCGCCCAGCCGGATGCCGGCATCGAAACGTTCGGCCACGATATCGGAGAGCTTGTCGTCCACGATAATGTCGAGGGCGATGTCGGGATAGGCCGCGTGAAAGGGCGCGACCAGCGGCGCAAGCCTGTGGACGATCGCCACGCGCGGCGCGTTGATGCGCAGCAGCCCGGCCGGCCTGTCGCGCAGCGCCGCAACGTCGGCCACCGCCTGGTCGAGATCGGCCAGCGCCGGCAGGAGCCGCGCCAGCAGCCGCCGGCCCGCCTCGCTGGGTGCGACGCTGCGCGTCGTGCGGTTGAGCAGCCGGATGCCCATCCGCTCCTCGAGCGTGCGGATCGTCTGGCTGAGCGCCGAAGGCGACATGCCGAGCCGCGCGGCCGCGCGGGCAAAATTGCCCTGTTCGGCAACCGCCGCGAAAGCCTTCAGTTCCGCATAGTCGCTGCCGCGCATTATGCGCTCTTTTCTAAAGAAGCCATGTCGATAATGTAGCATTGTTGTCAGTATCGGCAAGGCGCATCTTCCCTCTGCAACAAGAGGAGATTTCCCATGAGCGCTGCATTGTCTCTTAACCGCTACCGCCTGCTCGGCCGTTCCGGCCTGCGCGTCTCGCCGCTTTCGCTTGGCGCCATGACCTTCGGCACCGACTGGGGCTGGGGTGCGGACGAACAGGAATCGCGCCGCATGTTCGACGCCTATGTCGATCGCGGCGGCAATTTCATCGATACCGCCAACCAATATACGGGCGGCACGTCCGAAACCCTCGTCGGCCGCTTTGCCGAAGGCCGCCGCGACGAACTCGTCATCGCCACCAAATACACGATCACCTCACGCCCGAAGGACCCGAATTCCGGCGGCAACCACCGCCGCAGCATGGTCCGCTCGGTGGAAGACAGCCTGAAGCGGCTGAACACGGATTACATCGACCTCTTCTACCTGCACGCCTGGGACTTCACGACCTCGGCCGAGGAGGTCATGCGCGGGCTGGACGATCTCGTCCGTGCCGGCAAGATCGTCTATGCCGGCATTTCCGATACGCCCGCCTGGCAGGTTTCGCGCATGCAGACGCTTGCCGACCTGCGCGGCTGGGCGCCGCTCGTGGCGCTGCAGATCGAATACAGCCTGATCGAGCGCACGGTGGAGCGCGACCTGATCCCGATGGCGCAGGAACTCGGCCTCGGCGTCATCCCCTGGTCGCCGCTCGGCATGGGCGTCCTGACCGGCAAATACAGCCGCGCCGATCTCGATATTGGCGCGGGCACGGCAAGTGCGGTCGGCACCCGCAAGAATGTCGCCGCCGGCAACGGCGCGCTGACGGAGCGCAATCTCGCCATTGCCGACGTGGTGAAGCAGGTCGCCGCCGAAACCGGCCGGACGCCGGCGCAGGTGGCGCTAGCCTGGACGCTGGCCAATCCGGCGGTCACGTCGCCGATCATGGGCGTCAAGACCATGGCCCAGCTCGAAGACAATCTCGGCGCGCTCGAAACCGTGCTGTCCGATGAACATCGCGCCCGCCTTGCCGAAGCGAGCGCCATCGTCCTCGGCTTCCCGCACGATTTCCTCGCCAAGCCGCTGACGCGCGGCGTCATGTTCGGCGAGGTGACGATCGAGCCCCGCCGCTGAACCGGGCAGGGCGCCGCGGCCGCGAATGACGATGGCGCCGGCTTTAGCGCCCGAGCGCCATCGAGAGCGGGACGGCGATGTAGCCGGAGGGCGGTGCCGTCTCTCCGCCGGCCGGTGCGAGCACCGGCGGCGGCAGGTTTTCGTCTATTCTCGCCGGGCCGATACGGTTCCAGTCGTAGAGGAAGATTTCCTCGTAGAATTTGGCGATTTCAGCATCGTAGAAGATCAGGCTCGCATCCCGGTTGAAGCCGGTGCCGGCCGTCGTCCAGTTGTGGCTGCCCATCAGCACCGCTTCGCTGTCGACGATGATGCCCTTGGTGTGGCAGTTCTTCTGCTTGCGGATCTTGTTTGTATCGAAGCCGTAATCCTTGGCGTTGCTGATGACGTCGCGGTCCTCGGAGCCGAAGCTGCGGAAGATGATGCGCACGTCGAGCCCGCTCGTCTGCTTTTCCAGCAGCGCGTCGAGCAGCCGGCGATATCCGTCGCCCACCGTCTTCGTATTGAAGCTCTGATTCTGGAAGTAGATCCGGCTCCTGGCAGACTGGATGAACGGCAATACCGTGTCGATATAGTTGTCGGGCGTCAGGATCGGCTGCACGTCGATCGTCCGTTCGCCGGTCAGCGGCTCGAAGTAACGCGGCTTTTGCGGCGCTTCCAGCGTGTCGACGGCGAGGTTGGCCGGCAGGAAGACCAGCTGTTCGGCCACCAGCCCGGCCTCCGTCACCGTCTTGGCCTCTTCGAGGTCGCGCAGGATATGGTCCTCGAAGAGCTTGCTGAGCCCGGCATCTTCGAGGATCGCATGCCATTCGCGATTGTAGAGCCTGAGCGCCGATGCCGCGTCGTCCTTGTTCGTCAAAGGCGCCACGTTCGGCTGGTTGGAACTCTGCCAGTTGCCGCTCGAAAGCCACATGGCACTGTGGTCGCGCACGGCGACCTTGATATGGTAGGCGGAATCGAAGATGCCGTTCCTGCCGACGCTCGCCGGCGCGAAATCGAACTTGCTGCCCTTCGCGTCGCGGATCTGCGCGACCGCCTCGGCATCCGTCAGGTCGCCCTCATGCACCTTGCCGCCCATCTGCAGCACCATGGCGATCGTCTCGGCCTGGCCCTTGACGGCGTTGAGCACGCCGTTGGCGACATTGGTCGCCCCGAAATCGTACATGGCGACGACCAGCGACCTGCGCGTCTTCGACAGGAAGGGGCCAAGCTGCGGCCAGCTTGCGTCAGGCCCGGTATGGATGACGAATTTGCCGTTGACCGGGCGCCGGGTCAGCGGCAGGTCGGGGCGCGGCTGGTAATTCGTATGCCAGCTCGGTTGCCCGGCCTCTTCGATACCGAGGCCGAACAGGTCCTCCGCCGAGGCGACGGTAATGTCGGTGCGCACGCCGTCGATATAGTCGGGCAGTTTCGTGCGCCCGCGCGCTTCGAGGGCGCCGAGTTCGAGCTTGCGGTTGACCGCGATCACCACGGCGCGCTGATCGGTGATCTCGCCTTTCTCGAAGCGATAGCCGGGCTTGATGGCAACGACGTCGTCACGGTTGGCAAGCAGCGACCGTGCGGTGCGCACCGCCGCCAGCACCTGCTCCCTGGTCGGCATGGCGATCGGCGAGGGCGGCGGCGCATTGCCGCCGGGACCGGCTGCGCTGACGGTGACGGACGGCCCCGAAGGGGAGCCGGCCGCTCCGCCTGCGAGCGGGGATTGCAGCGCGGCGCTATCCAGTTCGACGGTGATCTTCAGCGGCACAGTGAACGTCACCTTGCCGCCGCCGCCTGCGCCGCTTCCGCTTCCCTCGTTGGTGCTCATGATGATCTCCCCGTTCAATGGCGCAAGCAGTCCGCGGGCGCGCTGCAGGCAGCGCCGCAGGACGGCCGCCGGCACCGCGTCGTTCTCGATGAATTCGGTTCCGCTGTAGTGAAGCCCCATCACCCTGCCGGTGCCGATGTCGAGCAGCGGCGAGCCGGAATTGCCGCCGAGCGTGGAGCAGGAATGGGTGACGCGGTTCTCGTCGGCGGCCAGCAGGTTGCCGACCGCAAGCCGCTTCTTGGTGAAGACGCCGCCGAAGATCTTTTCGGCAAGCCGCTGGTCGGAAAAGCGCGAATCGCTGGCGGGATAGCCGATCGCCGCCACCGGCAGGTTGCGCACCGGCGCCTCCGAGGCAAGGTCGAGCTTGATGCGGCCGACCGGCGAGGATGCCTGCTGCAGCTTCAGGAAGGCAACGTCAGGCCCGCTTTCGGGCGCCACCCAGACGATGCGTTCGATCTTCACCTCGTCGCTGGCGGGGTTGCCGTATTCCTCCAGGAAATCGATGTTGACGCCGATTTCGTGGCGCGCGTCGAAGCCGATCTTGAACTTGAAGCCGGTGCCGCTGGCTTCCGCAAAAAGGTTGGCCACATGGCGGTTGGTGACGACCAGACCGTCGTCGATCACCCAGGCCGTCCCGGCATAGTCGCGGTCGGCATTGGTCACGTCGACACGGCCGATCGAAACCATGGTCCGGTTCAGGTTGGCGGCATTGTCGGTCAGGATGCGGCGCCAGGCCCTGGCTTCCTCGCGGGCGCTGTCGATGTCGATGGCATTGTTCCTGACGAGGAAGACCGGCGTGCCCACCGCAAAGACGATCGTTTCCAGGTCGCCGACGGGCGGCGGGCCGATATCGACCCCTTCCTCGACCGGCTGGTCCCGGTTCATCAAGGCGCGCATGCCGCCGTAGCGGACATTCATGGCGCGGCCGGCCTCGTCCAGCCAGCCGGGCTTCTGCGCGCTGCGCATCAGCGCATTGATATCGGCCTGCACATCCGGCGGGCTGGCGGCCGCGACCTGCTCGGCGACCTGCCGGACGCGCTGGGAATCCTCCACTGTCATTCTGCCTCCTCCGTCCGCTGGCGGACATTTCGTCGGTATACGATGGGATTGGCTGCGAAATCTATTGAGGGTTGTAATCCTGGACGATACGACCAGTTTATTACAGGCGCATGATGGCGTCGAGCCCGGCTCCTGCGGCCGTCCCGGACACGCAAGCCGGTGCTCAACCGGGCAGATGCGCAAAAGGGAAAGGACCGCCCGGCGGGATGCCGGAACGGTCCTTTCGATGCCTTGGGAGACAGTTCTTCAGACGGAGAGCGTGAGCCCGATGCCCCACGGGTCTTTCAGGAAGACCCCGCCGTCGCGCTTCTCGCTGGCGATCTCCAGTTCGTCGAGCCTGGCGACGGCCTTGTCGAGCGTCTGCCTGTCGTTGAAGCGGATCTTGTAGTCGGAAAGGCCGGTCATATGTTCGGCCCGCCTGCCGGCGCCGCGGCTGTTCCAGATATTGGCGCCGAGATGGTGGTGATATCCGCCGCTCGCAAAGAAGCTCGCGCCCGGATAGCGCGCCATCAGCTTGAGACCCAGCACGTCGCGGTAGAAGACGTCCGCCTGCGGGATATCGCCGACCTGCAGGTGGATGTGGCCGATCGCGGTGCCGTCGGCCATGCCGGTCCAGGCGTCGTCGGGCGCGCTGTTGTAGAGCGCCTGCAGGTCGAGCCGCAGCGTCGCCATTTCCACCATGCCGTCGGGGTGGAACTTCCAGCTGTCGTGCGGCCGGTCGGCATAGATTTCGATGCCGTTGCCTTCGGGATCGGAGAGATAGATCGCCTCGCTGACCAGATGGTCGGAGGCGCCGTCGAGCACGACATTGTTGTTGGCGGCATGGCGCAGCCAGCGCGCAAGCTCGGTGCGGTCCGGCATCAGGAAGGCGGTGTGGAAGAGGCCGGCGGCGTTGCGGGGAGCCTCGCGCGCGTTGCCATCCGTCGTCAGCGTCAGGAGCGGCAGGCCCGCGACACCCAGAACCTCGCCGCTCGCCGTCTTTTCGATGACCGAAAGGCCGAGCATCTTCTGATAGAAGCCGGAAACCGCTGCCAGGTCTTTGACCACCAGGTGCGACTGGTCGATATAGGCAGGGCGCGTCAGCGCATAGGACGTTTCGGTCGATGTCATCGGGGGATCTCCTGCCCTGGAACCGGCCATCGAACTGGCTCGGGAATTGAAAGGCGTACCGGCGGTGGCGGCAAATGTGCCGCCCGTAGCGAGCGCGAGGAATTGTCGCCGGTCCATTCGCCTCTAAGCTCCCCTCGGCCGCTGTACTTGCCTTCTATATGGCGCATTCGCATTGTTCACAGAAGACCCGTTTTTGAGGATGAAGCGTTCTGCGAGCGTTGACGATCGGGGGTTCCCCACTTGATATCAGTCAATGCGCTTTATCTATCTAGGGAGGATGTTGTCGGTGAAGAGCAACGCCTCAAGGAGGATCGCATGTACAGGAAGATCATCGTTCCCATCGAAATCGGCGGCATCGAGAAAGGCGAGAGGATTTTCCGCAAGGCGGCAAAGCTGCTCGACACCGGCGGCGAGATCATCCTCCTCAACGTCGTCGAGGACATTCCGACCTATGTCGCGATCGAACTGCCGGGAAACATCGTCGAGGACGCCATGAAGGAAGGCCGCGATCGCCTGAACGAGCTTGTCGCCAAGACCGGCATCCGGGCCACCGTCGAAGTCCGCAACGGCCCGCCCGCCAACGGCATCCTTGCCGCTGCCGAAAGCCACGGCGCCGACCTGATCATGATCGCCTCGCACATTCCCGATTTCTACAACTACTTCATCGGCGCCACCGCCGACCGCGTGGTGCGCCACGCCAAGTGCTCCGTGCTGGTGGATCGTTAGGGCAGGCAGCCATGGATATGAAACTTCAGGAAAAGATCCTGCGCGACCGATGGCACGAACTGACGGCGCGGCTGCGCAGGATCGATACGGATCTCAGCCGCACCAGGGCGGCCGATGACGAGGACCGCGCCATCGAAAACGAGAATGACGAAGTGCTGGAAGGTCTCGGCCAGGCCGGCGAGGACGAGCTGCGCGCCATCGACGCCGCCCTCGAACGCATTGCCAAAGGCACCTACGGCACCTGCGCCCGCTGCGGCGCCGAGATCTCCGAGGCTCGCCTTGCGGTGCTGCCGCACACGCCGCTCTGCGAGGATTGCGCGGCCGGCAAATAGGCGCGCCATCAAGAACGGGCAGCGCCTGTCACAAAGATTTAACCTGGTGCTGCCGGGCGTCCGGTTGCGCCCCGGCCGTTTCGGTGCGACGATCCCCTTACTCTGAGTAAGGGCGCGTGCATGGGCGAGTTCAACGGCATTCGCTGGGCCTACGACAGATACGAGCTGATCGCCGACGGTATCGTCCATGGCGTCGGCCTGTTCTTTGCCCTGATCGGCGTGACCGTGCTGATCTTCTACGCCACCCTCTGGAGCCCCGCCGGCGCGCTCGCTGCCGCCTGGGTCTACGGGGTCGGGTTGGTGCTGACGCTCGCCATTTCCTTTTCCTACAATATCTGGCCGGTTTCGCGCACCAAATGGTATCTGCGCCGGTTCGATCATTCGGCGATCTTCGTCCTGATCGCCGCCACCTACACGCCCTTCCTGGAGCGCGGCGCCGACGATCCGCTGCTGTTCTGGATGCTGATCCTCATCTGGGCGATCGCCGCCTTCGGCATCTTCGTCAAATGCGTCTTTCCGGGCCGGTACGACCGGCTGGCGATCCTGCTCTACCTCGCCATGGGCTGGAGCGGCGTGCTGGTGGCCGAACCCGTCGCCTCGCGCATTCCCTATGCGTCCATGCTGCTGATCGTCATCGGCGGCATCATCTATTCGCTGGGCGTCGTCTTCCATGTCTGGGAGCGGCTGCGCTTCCAGAACGCGATCTGGCACGGCTTCGTGGTGGCTGCCGCCGCCGTGCATTATTCGGCCGTGCTGACCTGCTTCAGCCTGCCGGTCGCAAGCTTCTGACATCGGGCCGATATCCGGCGTTTACATCGGCCCCGGCGCAGCGTATGCCCCGGCAGACGCGATCAATCGAACAAGACCATTGCCAGCCGGGCCTGCCACATGACCGATAGCCTTCTCATCCGGGACGCCGCCGAAGCCGATCTTCCTGCCATCAGGGATATCTATAACCACGCCGTCGAACATACGACGGCGATCTGGAACGAGACGCTCGTCGATCTCGACAACCGGCTGGAATGGTTCAGGGCGCGCAAGGGCAGGGGCTTTCCGGTCATCGTCGCCGAAATGGACGGCAAGGTCGCCGGCTACGCCTCCTATGGCGACTGGCGCGCCTTCGACGGCTACCGCCACACGGTCGAACATTCCGTTTACGTCGACAAGGATTGCCGCGGCGCCGGCATCGGCGAAAAGCTGATGCGCGCACTGATCGAGCGGGCAACGGCGGCCGGCATCCACGTCATGATCGCCGGCATCGAGGCCGAAAATACGGCCTCCATCAAGCTCCACGAAAAGCTCGGCTTCCGCATCGCCGGCACGTTTTCCGAGGTCGGCATCAAATTCGGCCGCTGGCTGGACCTGACCTGCATGGAACTGCGCCTGCCGAAAGCCTGAGCCCCGCCGCCTCCAGATTGATTGGCGGCAAGGACTAACCATATTTTTATCCTAGTCTGCGTCCTGTAGGAATCTGTGGTGACGCGACTCGCGGAGGAGAGGTTGATGTTTGGACGCTCGGTGCTCGGTCTTTCTGCTTTCCTGGCCGTCGCGGCCTGTTCGCTGCCGGCAATGGCCGCCAGCTGCGGCAGCACGGCATCGCCCGAACTCGACTGGCAGGAATGCAACAAGAAGAACCTGATGCTGCAGGGCAGCGACCTGCAGGGCGCCAACCTTGCCGGCACGGATTTTTCGCTGACCGATCTCGGCGGCGCCAACCTCAAATCCGCCAATGCGGAAAAGGCCACCCTGGTGCGCGCCTCGCTGGCCGGCGCCAGCGTCGAGGGCGCCAATTTCGGCAAGATCGAGGCCTACCGCTCCACCTTCGCCGGGGCCGTGGCCGACGGCGCGAGCTTTGTCGGCGCGGAGCTGCAGCGGGCCGATTTCACCGGCGCCCGGCTGACCGGGGCCAATTTCGAGAAGGCCGAGCTCGGCCGCGCCAATTTCGACAAGGCGGTCCTGACGGGCGTCAGCTTCGCGCTCGCCAATCTCTCGCGCGCCGATCTGACCGGCGCCAAATATGACGGCCCGATCACCTTCGACCGCGCCTTCATGTTCCTGACCCGTATCGAAGGCATGGACCTGTCCGCCGCCACCGGCCTGCAGCAGGCGCAGATCGACCTTGCCTGCGGCGATTCCTCCACCAAACTGCCGTCCGGCCTTTCCGTCCCTTCGAGCTGGCCTTGCCCGCAGGAGCAGGACTAGCTCAGGCGAGGCGGCCGACCGGTATGATCTCGCGTGCCTGTGCATGGAAGGGATTGCCTTCCCAGTCGCCGTACCAGGCCTCGACGGCCAGCCCGGCATCGCCGATCATGGCTGCCAGCTTGTCGCGCGGCGTATAGAGGATTTTCGAGCGACCGGCGAAGCGCTCCCCGGTCGAAACGACGCGGTAGCCGTTCTCGTAGGAAAGAATGCCGCTCGTCTCATCGTAATAGGACTCGTCCGAGGCCTCGATCAGGCCGAGTTCGGCATGTTCGAGCCGCCGCACGCTGCTGTGGCGCACGTCGCGCTCCCCACGGAAGCCGGGATTGCGCGTGTCGAACACGAACCGGCCGGTCGGGCTGAGATGGGCGGCGATTGTCGAAAACGCGGCGCGCTGGTCCTCTTCGGTCAGGAAGACCTGGAACGCATGGCCTGTCAGCACGACGAGATCGTATCTCCTGCCCAGGCGGACGGTGCGTGCATCACCCTCGATCCACTCGACCTTGTTGCCGCCCGGCCGCGCCCTGCCGATATCGAGCATCGCCGTGGCGGGATCGACGCCGGTCACGGCACGTGTTGCGGCCAGTGCTGCCGTCAACTCGCCGGTGCCGCAGCCGAGATCGAGCGTGGAACCGGCGCCTTCCGCAAGCTTCATGCAGAAATCGAAATCCGGTCCCCAGCGATTGGCCGTGTCGTAGAACCGTGCGAGCGCAGGATCGCGGTAAAGAGGATCGTCGGAAATGTTGCTCATCGCCTCAAGTCTTCTCGCTGATGTAGAGATAGCGTTCCACCGTCGCGCCGGCGGCGTTCCGCTTGCTGAACGCTTCCCGCCGCTGGTGCACGCGCCCGGCGACCTTCTGCGAGGGAAGGTTTTCCGGGCTGACGATACTGACGAGCCGCGACAGGCCGATGACCGAGAAGGCATGGTCGCGGCAGGCAAGGGCGGCCTCGGTGGCGTAGCCCTTGCCCCAATGGTCCCGCCAGAGATGGTAGCCGAGTTCCGGCTCCATCCCGCGCGATGTCTCCTGCAGCGTGATCCCGCAGTCGCCGAGCAGGTCGCCGCTCTCGCGATCGATCACGGCCCAGAGGCCGAAGCCGTTTTTCGCGTAGCTTTCGAAGGCAAGCCGGTCGAAGAAATCGCGCGTGGCCGCGGCATCCTTCACGGACGGATAATAGCGCATGCACAGGGGATCGCCGAAGATGCGCCCGAGCGCCGGCAGGTCCGCAACGGTGATTTCGCGCAACACCAGCCGCTCGCTGCCCAGGATTTCCCGCATCACGGCCATTGTTTCATTCCCCTGTCACCGAGCGCGCCTAAGCCGCACCCGCTTTGTCAGTCCGCTTTATACGAGAGTTTCCGCCATGGCATCCGCAAAGATAAGCGTCGTCATTGTCGGTGCCGGCATTGTCGGCGCCGCGCTTGCCTTGCATTTCGCCCGCCGCGGCGCAGCCGTCCATGTGGTGGACGAGGGCGCGCAGGCGGGCAGCGGCGTGACAGCGCGCGCCTTCGGCTGGGTGAACATCGTCAATGTCGTGCCGGGAGCGGCAAATTATGCCCTCGTGCGGGAGGCGCTCGCCGAATATGCCCGCCTGCAGGCCGATCTGCCCGGCGCCTTTGCCGCCGCACGTTCCGGCTCGCTGTTCTGGCTTGAAACCGTCGCCGGGACCGAAGCCTTCGCGGCAGCCCATCGCGGCGCGGGCGCCGATGTCGAGCTGGTCGATGCTGCAACGGTTGCCGCATGGGAGCCCGCGCTGCGCCAGCCTCCCGCTTGCGCGATCTTCTCGCCGCGCGATCTCGCGCTCGATCCGGCAAGGCTGGCGCGGGACCTGATCGACGCCGCCGGCGCAAGCGTCACCTTCGGCCGCAAGGTCGAAAGCCTCGTCCTTTCGGGCCGCCGGGTGCGGGGCGTGCGCCTGGCCGATGGCGCGATCGAGGCCGATCTCGTCATCCTGGCGGGCGGAACCTCCGTCGACCGGCTGTGCGAAAATCTCGGTTTCCGGACCGGCGTCGAAGCCTCGCCCTCGATCATCCTGCGCTACAGTTGCGCGGCGCCTGTCGTAACCCGCATCCTGCGCGGCCCCGGTCTCGAGATCCGCCAGTCGCCGGACAACAGGTTGCACGTCGCCAAATCCTATATCGACGATCGGCAGGAAAACGCGCCGGAACGGATGGGCCAGCGGATATTGGAGGTCATGCAGGAGCGCCTGATCTTGCCCGAAGGCGTGGCGCTGGCGGAGGCCGCCGCGGGTTATCGTCCCGTCTTTTCCGATGGCCTGCCGCGGCTGGGCTTCCTGCCCGATGTCGAGGGCGCCTATGTCGCCGTCGGTCATCCCGGCGTCATTCTGGCGCCGCTGCTCGGGCGGCTTGCCGCCGAACATGTGCTGGAGGGGCGCCGCCCGCCGCTCGTCCCGGCCGCCGGCCTGAAATGAAAAAGCGGACCCGGTGAGGTCCGCTTTTCCGTCATGGACAGGCCTTTATTTGCCGGGCTCGAAAACCATCGCATGGCCGTTGATGCAGTAGCGCAGGCCGGTCGGCGGCGGCCCGTCCGGGAAGACGTGGCCGAGATGGGCCTCGCAGCTGCCGCAGCGGATTTCCGTGCGCACCATGCCATAGGTCGTGTCGCGATGTTCGGTCACGGCATCGGCGGAGACCGGCTCGAAATAGCTCGGCCAGCCGCAGCCGGCGTCGAACTTCGTGTCGGAGCGGAAAAGCGGCGCATTGCAGCCGACGCAGCGGTAGAGGCCGGTCTCGAAGGAATCCCAGTAGGGACCGGTAAAGGCGCGTTCGGTGCCGTGCTGGCGGGTGATGCGATACTGCTCGGGGGTCAGCAGTTCCTTCCATTCGGCATCGGTCTTGTGAACTTTGGGTGTGGTCGTCGTTTCGGCCATGGAGTGCTCCTTTCGCCGATGGGGCAATCTCTTTTCGTGCGCAAATGTGGTGCCTTGGGCACGATTGATCAAGTCCGCAAGCGGGCCTCGCGCGCGGGCCTGCCGCCGCAAGGCCCAATTTGCCATCTACCCAATTTGGGGGAAGACGACGAATCACCCGTGCCTTATCGTTACTGTGCCATTAAGCTTAATAGTGTGTTTTTCGGGGACAACCGGTGTTCCACACTCTGATGATCGTTCTCTACGGCGCCGTCGCCGCGATCGCTTTCAGCGTGACCCTGCTGGAAGGCTGGGTCAGCCACGACCGCTGGACCGTCCACCGTATTGCCGGCCTGATCGCCTGCCTTTTCTGGCCTTTGCCGCTCCTGTTCTTCATCCTGCACGGTTCCGTTTCCCGCCTTGCGACGCGCCTGTCCTGAGCCCTGGGCGCGCATCGGGCTATCCCCTGCGCCCGAAATTGCTTGAGGCGCCCTGCCGTTTCGCCTAAGTCATGGAAACGGACTGTTTTTACCGGCTTTGAACCGGCAAACGGGGAGGGGGCATGGCCGATGTCACGGCTCTGACATTTCTGGCCTTGTGTCTGCCGCCGATCGGAGCTCTTGCCGCTCCCGTCGTCATCCGCGCCCTCGGCGCCGGCGGCGCCTGGATGCTGGCCGCCGCCCCCTTGCTCGCCTTCCTGCATTTCCTGCGCCTCGTGCCGGAAGTCGCCGCCGGCAAGGCCGTAACCGGCGGTTACGACTGGGTGCCGGCCCTGGGCGTGCGCTTTTCCTGGTTCCTCGACGGTCTCTCGCTCACCTTCGCTTTGCTCATTACCGGCATCGGCACGCTGATCGTGCTCTATGCCGGCGGATATCTGAAGGGCCATCCGGACCAGGGCCGGTTCTTCTCCTTCATCTTCCTCTTCACGGGCGCCATGCTCGGTGTCGTCGTGTCGGACAGCTTCCTGATGTTCTTCGTCTTCTGGGAGCTTACCTCCATCACCTCCTTCCTGCTGATCGGCTTCGACCATGAGCGGGAGGCGGCGCGCCGCGCCGCCCTGCAGGCGCTCGTCGTCACTGGCGGCGGCGGGCTGCTGCTGCTTGCCGGCCTGCTTATTCTCTGGGGCGTGACCGGCGCTGCGCAGCTCTCCGACCTGCTGCAGTTCGGCGATGTCGTCCGCGGCAGCCCGCTCTATCTCGCCACGCTGCTGCTGGTGCTCGGCGGCGCCTTCACCAAATCGGCGCAGTTTCCCTTCCATTTCTGGCTGCCGAACGCCATGGAGGCGCCGACCCCCGTTTCCGCCTACCTGCATTCCGCCACCATGGTGAAGGCCGGCGTCTACCTGCTGATGCGGCTGAACCCGGTCATGGGCGCGACACCCGCATGGGAAGTCCTGCTGCCCGTCTTCGGCGCCATGACGCTCGCCACAGGCTCGGTGCTGGCAATCCGCCAGACGGACCTGAAGCTGAAGCTCGCCTATACGACCGTCTCGTCCCTCGGCCTGCTGGTGCTGCTGACCGGCTTCGGCTCGGATTATGCCATCGAGGCGGCCGTGCTCTATCTGGTGGCGCATTCGCTGTTCAAGGGCGCGCTCTTCATGGTCGCCGGCATCATCGACCACGAAACCGGCACGCGCAACATCACGCGGCTGAGAGGCCTGCGAAGCGCCATGCCGCTGACCTTTGCGATCGCCATGGCCGCCGCCCTGTCCATGGCCGGCCTGCCGCCCTTCTTCGGTTTCCTCGCCAAGGAGGAAATCTACACCGCTCTTGCCGGCGGCGATCCCTATTCCGTCCTGGTGACGGCCGTCGCCGTCTTCGGCAATGCCCTGATGTTTGCGATCGCCTTTGCGGTGGGGCTGAGACCTTTCGCCGGCAGGCTGGTGGAAACGCCCAGACATCCGCATGAGGCGCCGGTCCTGCTCTGGCTCGGCCCGGCCGTGCTTGCGCTGGCCGGCCCGCTCGCCGCGCTCTTTTCCGGCATCACCCATGGCGTGGTTTCGGCGCCCATGGCCTCCGCCGTCGCCGGCACCCCCAGGGCGGTCTCCGTTTCGCTCGTCCCGCATATCGGCGTGCCGCTTGCCCTGTCGCTGCTGACGATCCTGCTCGGCATCGCCGTCTACTGGCAGCTAGACCGTATCAGGACCCTGGTCGCCTATCTCCTGCATTCCGTTCGTGGCCCGGATCGCGGTTTCGATCATTTCATTGCCGGGCTCGTCCGTTTCGCGCACCGCGTCATCGCCGTCGTCCAGCCGGGGCGGCTCGATGTCTACGTTGCCTGCACCTTCCTCTGCGTGGCGGCGATCCTGCTCGTGCCGCTCGTCTCTTATGCCGAACTGCCGGCCGGTTTCGCCTGGCCCGCGGACCTGCGCGCCCACGAAGCGGGCATCATGCTCATCGCCCTGTTCGGCCTCGTCGCCGTGCTGATCGCCCGCGACCGGCTGACGGCGATCGTCTCGCTCGGCATTCAGGGTTTTGCCGTCGCGCTGATCTTCCTGCTCTTCGGCGCCCCCGATCTCGCCTTCACCCAGTTCATGGTGGAAACGCTCGCCGTCGTCATTCTCGCGCTCGTCATGACGCGGCTGCGCCTGTCGCCGACCGATCCGCGCCACGGCGCCCGCCGCCTTTTCGATATCGCCCTTTCGCTCGCCTGCGGCCTCGGCTTCGCGCTGCTCCTGATGCGCGCCACCGAGGCCCCGTTCGATACGGCGCTCAGCGATTTCTTCAACGCCCATTCGAAGCTGATCGCCCACGGCGCCAATGTCGTCAACGTCATCATCGTCGATTTCCGCGGCACGGATACGCTCGGCGAAATCGCCGTCGTGGCGGTGACGGGGCTCGCCATCCTCGCGCTCATCCGCATCCGTGGGAACACGGAGCGCAAGCTTGCTGCGAACGATCCTGACGGGGAGGGGACATGAGGCGGGTTTTTTCAAAGCTCTTCGCTGCAAATGCGGCAGTTGTGTCAGCGCGCCGAGTCACCATCCTTCTCATCCCTGTCCCCGGAACAAGTCCGAGGACAGGGATGAGGAGAGGAGAGGCTAGGCGCGCAAGATCGGCGAGAACCTGCCTTCCGCTGTCCGTCGTGTCTGTTACACAGCGACGCGGAGGTGCCCGATGAACACCCTGATCTTCCGCACGGTCGCCCCCTTCATCACCGCGCTGATGCTGCTCTTTTCCGTCTTCATCCTGCTGCGCGGCCATAACGAGCCGGGTGGCGGTTTCATCGGCGGGCTGATTGCCGCATCGGCCCTGGCGATCTACGGCATCGCCTTCGGCGTGGACGCGGTCCGCCGGGCGATCCGCTTCCACCCGCTGGCGATTGCCGGCTTCGGCCTGCTGCTCTCCTGCCTTGCCGGGCTCATCTCCATTCTGTTTGCCGTGCCCTTCATGACCGGGCTCTGGGTCTATCCGGTGCTGGCAGGCGTCGAAGTGCCGCTCTCCAGCGTCATGCTCTTCGATCTCGGCGTCTATTTCGTCGTGCTCGGCGCCGTCGTCTCGATTGCGCTGGCGCTGGAAGAACGGGAGGTGGATTGATGGAAGCGCTGTTTGCCATCCTCGTCGGCCTGTTCTTTTCGGCCGCCGTCTATCTGATCCTGTCGCGCTTCTCGATCCGCATCATGCTCGGCATCGCCATTCTCGGCAATGCCGTGAACCTGCTGATCTTCACGGCGGGGCGGCTGACGCGCCAAGTGCCGCCGATCATCCCCGCCGGCGCCGACACGCTGCCGCCGGCGGCCGCCAATCCGCTGCCGCAGGCGCTGATCCTGACGGCCATCGTCATTTCCTTTTCCTTCCTCGCCTTCCTGCTGGTGCTGACCTACCGCGCCTACCAAGAACTCGGAACCGACGATACGACCCGCATGCACGACGCCGAACCGGAAGAGCGGCCGCTGCCGCCTGTGGGGTATTGATGGCGAGCAAGATTCGGATGCTCAAGGAAGGCACCACCTGATGGCCGCCCCCGTCACCGACCTCTCGGCCGCCATGCTCACCGCCCCGGTCCCGGCGGCCCACTGGCTGGCGATCCTGCCGGTCGCGCTCTGCATCAGTCTCGGCGCGCTGCTCCTGATGCTGCGCGGCCGTCCCCGCCTGCAGGCATGGATCGCCATCGCCGGCCTCGTTCTCCTGCTCGCCCTCGACGCCGCCCTCCTGCGGCAGGTGGTCGGGCACGGCCCGCTCACCATGGTCATGGGCCGCTGGCTGCCGCCCTTCGGCATTGCCTTTACCGTGGATGTCTTCGGCGCGCTGATGGCGCTTGCCGCTGCCGTCGCCGCCCTTGCCGCCGGCATCTATGCGCTCTCGGATACGACCGAAAGCGGCCGGCGATACGGTTTCTTCCCGCTTTTGATGCTGCTGATGGCCGGCGTCACCGGCGCCTTCCTGACCGGCGATATCTTCAACCTCTATGTCTGGTTCGAGGTCCTGCTCATCTCCTCCTTCGGCCTGCTGGTTCTCGGCTCCGAACGGGCGCAGATCGACGGCGCACTGAAATATGCGGTGTTGAACCTGATTGCCACGACGCTGTTCCTCATCGCCGTCGGCATCCTCTACGCGAGCTTCGGCACGCTCAACATGGCCGATATCGCCGAGCGGGCGGCGGGCCTCAGCGCCACGGCGCCGCTGATGACGCTCGCCTGCCTCTTCCTGCTCGCCTTCGCCATGAAGGCGGCGGCCTTTCCGGTCAATTTCTGGCTGCCGGCCTCCTATCACACGCCGCGCATCGCCGTTTCCGCCCTCTTTGCCGGCCTGCTGACCAAGGTCGGCATCTATGCGCTGCTGCGCGTCCTCGTCATGCTGCTGCCGACCGAGCGCGACGAACTCAGCCTGCTGATCGCCATCGTCGCAGCCCTGACCATCCTCGTCGGCGCGCTGGGCGCGCTCGCCGAGACGGACCTGCGCCGCCTGCTCGGTTATGTGGTGATCGCGGGCATCGGCAACATGCTGGTCGGCGCCGCGCTCGCCACGGCGGAAGGTCTCGGCGGGGCGATCGTCTACGCGCTGCATTCGGTGGTGCTGATGACGGCGCTCTATCTGCTGGCCGGCGAGGCGGGCCGGCGGGGCGGTTCCTTCTCGCTGGCCGCGCTCGGCGGCCTCTATCGCCAGAACGGCTGGTTTGCCGCGGTTTCGCTGATGCTGCTTCTGGCCGCCTGCGGCCTGCCGCCCTTTTCCGGCTTCTGGCCGAAAGTGCTGCTGGTCAAGGCCTCGCTCGATGTCGGCGCCTGGTGGCTGGCGGGCGCGGTGCTGCTCGGCGGCTTCCTGCTGACGATCGCCTGCGGCCGCGTCTTCCTGCTTGCCTATTGGCGGCCGGCCCCGCTCGCGCTGCCGCCGGTGCGCACCGGCTGGACGGACGGCCTGCCGCTTGCCGCGCTGACCGTGCTCGTCATCGGCTTCGGCGTCCTGCCGGAACAGGTGCTGCAGCTTGCCCGCTCGGCCGCCGACGGGCTTGCCGATCCCTCGGCCTATATTTTCTCCGTCTTTCCGGAAGGGACCGTGCGATGATCGTCCTGTTCCTCAGCCTGCCGCTTGCCATTGCCTGGGTCGCCGTCACCGGCAGCGCCTCGCCGCATAATTTCGTTCTCGGCCTTGCGCTCTCGCTGCTGTCGCTTGCCGTCATGCGCGAGGCTTTTGCCCGGCGTTCGCTGCCGCGCCGCATCCGCCCCCTGTCCCTGCTGCTGCTGGCCGGCCTTTTCCTGAAGGAACTGGCGCTTTCGGCCTGGCGGGTGGCACTGACGGTGCTTTCGCCGCATATGCGGCTTGCGCCCGGCATCCTCGCTTTCCCGCTCTCGGCGCGGACGGATTTCGAGATCGCCCTGCTTGCCAATCTCATCACGCTGACGCCCGGCACGCTCTCGGTCGATGTCTCCGCCGACCGGCGCACGCTCTATGTGCATGCGCTGGACTGCGCCGACCCGGACGCGGTCCGGCGCGATATCGCCGCCGGCTTCGAACGCCGCATCATGGAGGCCTTCAGATGATACCGCCCGCCGCCATCGTTTCCGCCGCCGCCGTCGCAGCGCTCGCCATCCTTTGTCTCGCCTTGCTCGTCACCGTCTGGAGGGTCGTTGCCGGCCCCAGCCTGCCGGATCGCATCCTGGCGCTCGACATGCTGACGGGCATCGCCATCGGCTTCATCGCCGTCGTGGCGGTGCGCACCGGCTTCTCGCTCTATATCGATATCGCCATTGCGCTCGGCCTCGTCGGCTTCCTGGCAACCGTCGCCTTCGCCCGTTTCGTGCTGTCGCGCGCGCGGGAAAAGGATGCCGGCACGGGCGGGAGGCGCTGATGGTGGCGGACTACGCGCTCGCCGTTCTCACCGCCGTCCTGCTGCTGGCAGGCGCGTTCTTCGCGCTCGTGGCGGCGATCGGCCTCGTGCGCCTGCCGGACCTCTACACGCGCATGCACGCCGCCTCCAAGGCCGGCACGGTCGGCTCCGGCCTGTTGCTGCTTGCCGCCGGTCTTTACTCGGGCGAACTTGCCGTATTTGCAAGAGCGCTGGCCGGTTTCCTTTTCTTCATCTTGACGGCGCCCGTTTCTGCTCACCTTCTTGCGAGAGCATCGCATATAACGGGGCATTTTCCGGCCGATATCTCAGTACGTGACGATATGCGAATGCGCTGAAGGCGAGGGCTACTCGGAAGTTCAAGCAATTTATGCAAACTTATGCACTGGAAGCACGAGTAAAGCTTGCGGAGCTGCTGACCAATTCTTTGTGATGGACTTTTTTTCTAGGAAAATCGCAATTAATAATTGGCCTTTTGGGAAAACGATGGTATTTGAAAATCCAAGTAGAGTTCTGATTGTGAATTAGAATCGTACTGCTTCCAAGTCCCCTAGCCTTGATTGCCAATGTCTAACTGGGTGGCGGCCTGGAAGAATACGTAGTAGCTCACCTTCAGGCAGTATTGGCGCTGAGTACGGTCTTCGGAATCTAGGGGTGGATTTCCGGTTTTTCGAAACAAAGGCTGTAGTCTGCTCTTTTGCTGTTTGGCTCTACGAAGAGGGTTCTTCGTCTTTTGGGAGAAGGACCGTTTGAGCATGCTAACAGGAGAAAGAATATGACGGATATGGCGACCGGCAATGCGCCGGAGCTGCTTGTGGAACTGACGGCCGATATCGTCGCGGCCTATGTCAGCAACCACGTTGTCCCGGTCAGCGACCTGGCCAATCTGATTTCCGACGTACACTCGGCATTGAGCAACACATCCGTACCGCAGCCGGTGGCAGCGGTCGTCGAAAAGCAGAAGCCCGCAGTCTCTGTCCGCAAGTCCGTACAGGACGAGCAGATTACGTGCCTGGAATGCGGCGGCAACTTCAAGTCCTTGAAGCGCCACCTGATGACGCATCACAATCTCGCGCCGGAAGAATATCGCGAGAAGTGGGACCTGCCGGCCGACTACCCGATGGTCGCCCCGGCCTATGCCGAAGCGCGCTCGCGCCTGGCAAAGGAAATGGGTCTGGGCCAGCGCCGCAAGCGCGGCCGCGCCTGACCATCATAGCGATCGACGATACGAAGAGCCGGGCCTGGTGCCCGGCTTTTTCGTCTTTGGCCGGTCCTTTCGGCCGCCTCATCGGTCGTCAGAAAACAAAGCCATTTATCTTCAAAAAAACGCGACAGGAAATGTCGGCCCGGCGATTGCCCATCCGTCTCATAAGCAATTCCAGCAAAAGTGCGCAGCGGTTTTGCGTGCGGAATTGCGTGAGGGAACGAGCAATTCCAGCAAAAGTGCGCAGCGGTTTTGCGTGCGGAATTGCGTGAGGGAACGAGCAATTCCAGCAAAAGTGCGCAGCGGTTTTGCGTGCGGAATTGCGTGAAAGAAAGAGCAATTCCAGCAAAAGTGCGCAGCGGTTTTGCTGGAATTGGGTGAATTGACGACAGGCGGGCGCTGATGCCGCCGCACAAAAGAGGAGAAGAGACAATGCGCGTAATGGTGATCGTCAAGGCCACGGCAGACAGCGAAGCGGGGGTGATGCCCACGACCGAGCTTCTGGAAGCCATGGGCAAGTATAACGAGGATCTGGTCAATGCCGGCATCATGCTGGCGGGCGAGGGCCTGCATCCGTCCTCTAAAGGCAAGCGCGTCGCCTTCGACGGTCCGAAGCGCATGGTCATCGACGGCCCCTTCGCCGAAACCAAGGAGCTGATCGCCGGTTACTGGCTGTGGCAGGTCAAGGACATGGACGAGGCTGTCGAATGGATCAAGCGCTGCCCCAATCCGATGCCCGGCCCGAGCGAGATTGAAATCCGCCAGGTCTTCGAAGCGGCCGATTTCGGCGAGGCCTTCACGCCGGAGCTTGCCGAGCAGGAAGAGCGCCTGCGCGAACGGATGGCCGAGGGCAAATAATCCTGTCGGCAGACGTTATCGTCAGGCGCCCGGCGGGTTTCCTGCGGGCGCCTGACCCGATCGCGTTGCAGCTCGGGAATATCCGCCTGTCAGGCGGCGGCGCGCACGCGCGCTTCCTCGCGGATGCGGTTGACCATCGAACGCAAGCCGTTGGAGCGCTGCGAGGACAGGTTTTCCGTCAGGCCGATTTTTGAGAAGATCTCGAAAGCGTCGAGCGAGGCGATGTCGGACGCCGTCTTGCCGGAATAGGTGGCAAGCACGATGGCCACCAGCCCGCGCACGATATGCGCGTCGGAATCGCCTTCGAACGTCATGACCGGATTGTCCGGATTGCCTGCCGTATGCGTCACCAGCCACACCTGGCTGGCGCAGCCCATGACCTTGTTCTCGGACGTCTTCTTCTCGTCCGCCAGGTCCGGCAGCGCCTTGCCGAGTTCGATGACATATCGGTAGCGGTCTTCCCAATCGTCCAGGAAGGAGAAGTCGTCGATGATCTGGTCGAGGGTTGCCATTCTGTCAGGCCTTTCGCTGTTACCGTCTGATATAGGCGAAGCGACCCCGGATTTGAACCGTTAAAAAGAAACGCCGCGAGGGATGGGCATCCTCGCGGCGCAGCAAACTGCTGAAATAAACAGGGCAGGCACGTCAGGCATGGGGCATCTCCGCGTCATGCGGACCACCGATGCAAGCTTGGGTGCGGGCGGATCGCCCGCGATATCGGTCAGATGGCCGGTTTCGGCGTCGGCAGCGGGATCGGACGGGCCGGAACGGCGCCGGCCGAAATCGTGCCGGTGACGACCTGCGCGCCGTCGTCGACCGGCGGGCGGTAAGGCTGCGGCAGGTGCGGCATCGGCTGGTTCAGCGCGGCCTGCGCCTCGCGCACCGTGCCGGCGACGGCCTCCGGCAGGGAAGGGGCAGCGAGCGCCACGGAGGCCGGCGGCACGGCCGTCCTTGCCGAAGCGAGGTTGGATGCGTCGTCGCTGAACTGGCTGTCGAGCAGCTCGTAGGCGACACGGGCGCCTTCTCGCGCCCGGTAGCCGAGCGCCGTCAGGGTCTCTCCGCCCTTGGCGCAGACCTCGGGCTTTTCGGAGCACATGCCGGTCAGATAGTCATAGGCGCCGCTTGCCGCCGTGAAGGCGTCGGAAAGCTGCAATTGCGGGCGGCCGTCCTTGTCGGCGCTCTCCGAAGAGAAAACGGAGAGTGCGACGAGCACGAGGCCAAACCAGAATGATCCTTTGATCAGAAACCACATTGTCTTGCCCATCCTGTTTTCCCGTCCGGTCTTGTCGCCGAATCGGGCCGGTTGTCCGGTGTGTCTGCACCTTACCGCCGAGTTGCGAATGCCGCTTTTCGAAACTTGTCGGCATTTGCGGCAAATTTAATTCGAATTTTAATGATCGGCATTTTCGGGGCATTTCACTCAAATTCTATCCACTGCCGTTAAGCATGGTGGCAGCCGCCGCCTGCAATTGCTGGGCTTTTGGCCCGCCGCTTTGCCACAAGCGTTAACGCGATGCTGAAATATGAGGAAAATCCGTCGCTTACCTGCTATTAACCACAAAATTCAAAGAGCTGCGCGGATGGCCCAAAATGGGACTTTTAGCGTTTTTGGGCTGTGGAAGGCGACTTTGCCTTATCCTTTCCTTAAGCCGCGGGGGCCTATTGTCCGGGGTAGTGAAAGGCCTTTTCGGGCAGGTATTGCGTGCGTGTATTGAGTGACATTGGCGGCCGGGCGACAGCCCTCGTGGACCGGGCAGCGGCAGGCTGGCTTTCCCGCACGAGCGGCGGCGAAGCCGTGCGCCAGAGCGAGCTCGCCATCCTGCGCCGTCTCGTCTTCCTCTCCTCTGCCGCGCTCGTTGCCGCTCCGCTCGGCCTCTCGCTCGTCACCAGCCCGGCTGTGGCGCTGCCGGCCGGTGTCGCCACCGTCTGCGCCGCCTTCCTCTTTTCCGCCGTCGGCTCCATCGCGCTCGCCCGCCAGGCCATTCCCCATGCGGCGGCCGCAGCCAGCGCCGACGATCTCTTCCTGGAGATGAGCCCCGGCCTCGTGCTCTTCCTCGATCCGCATGGCAGCGTGACGGTGACGGGCGGCCGCGACAAGCGCGACTATGTCTGCTGGATGCGCGACCTGAAGGGGCGCGGCTTTCTCGAGCAGGTGCATGTTTCCGACCGCATCCTCTTCCTGCAGGCGCTGGACGCGCTGCGCCAGGGCGAGGAAAAGGCGGTCGTCGATCTCCGGCTGGAGCGTCCCTCCGTCTCGCGCGACAACAGGCAGTTCGCCTACCTGCGGGTGGACATGACGGCGCGGCGCGATATCGACGGCACGCTTTCGGCCGTCATCGCCCAGCTGCACGACGTTTCGGTGGAGCAGCGGCTTCGCGCCGAGGCGCAGACGCGCGCGGCTGACGCGGAATCGGCCAACGACGCCAAATCCCGCTTCCTTGCCGCCGTCAGCCACGAGCTGCGCACGCCGCTCAACGCCATCCTCGGCTTTTCCGATATCCTGATCGGCGAATATTTCGGCAAGTTCGAGAACGAGCGCCAGCGCGAATATGCCGGCCTGATCCGCGAGTCAGGCGCGCATCTTCTGTCCGTCGTCAACACGATGCTGGACATGAGCAAGATCGAGGCCGGCCGCTACGAGCTGATGCTGGAGCCTTTCGATATCGGCGCGTCGATCCGCTCCTGCGAATCGATGCTGGCGCTGCAGGCCAAGAGCAAGGGCGTCACGCTGACGAGCCGCGTCCAACGCGGCATCGGCGAGGTCGTGGCCGACCAGCGCGCCCTGCAGCAGATCCTCATCAACCTCGTCGGCAACGCGGTGAAATTCACCGAGGCCGGCGGCGTGGTCACGGTCGATGCGGCCATGCGCGACGGCATCCTCAAGCTGACGGTCAGCGATACCGGCATCGGCATTCCCGCCGACAGGCTCGCCACGCTCGGCCAACCTTTCGTCCAGATCCAGAACGATTATACCCGCCGATTCGAGGGCACGGGTCTTGGCCTCTCGCTGGTCAAGGGCCTTGTCGCCCTGCATGGCGGCCATTTTGCCATTGCCAGCCAGCCGGGCGAGGGCACGATCATCACCATCGAGCTTGCGGCGGACGGTTCGGGAGCGCCGGCCGCAGAAGATAGCGGCCACGCCGAAATGGTCGAGTTCCCGCCGCGGCTGAAGGGCACGCCGGGTGCCGCAGAACTGGAAGAGGGGCTTTTCGATGGCCGCGCGCAAGCGAAAATCGCCTAAGGGCAGGAAAGGCCGGCAGCAGCCGGGCCTTCTGATGACCGGTGCGGCCGCACTCGGCAGCGTCGGCCTGCAGGGCGCAACCGCGCTGGGCGGTCTTGGCCTTCAGGGCGCCGGCGCCCTCGGCAGCGTCATCGGCCGCAATCCCTCCGTTGCCGGCGGCACGATCGCCTTCGTCGTCATCTTCTCCTTCGTGGCCGCCAACGCGCTCTGGTATCAGCCGGGCGCGCATCCGCATCCGATCTTCCGCACGCGCGATCCGGACGCGCCGAATGCCATCGGCTTCCGCCCGCAGGCCGGGCTGCAGGGCGATGTCACCACCTTCCGCATCGAGCGGCCGGACGATGCCGCCGCCACGACCCAGACGACGCCGCCGCCTGCCGCGGCCGGCCCGCAGCCGAGCCAGCTCGTCATGGATATCCAGAAGGAGCTGATCCGCCGCGGCCTCTATAACGGCAATGCCGATGGCGTCATCGGCCCGCGCACGAGTGCCGCCATTCTCTTCTTCGAGGAAACGGTCGGCATGGCCCAAAGCGGCGAAGCGACGCCGGACGTTCTCGCCGCGCTCAGAACCGATGCCGCCGGCGCCTCCACCATTCCCGTCGAGAAGCCGCCGGAGGACGTGACCTCCAAGGCGACGGAGGAAGACCCGGTCGCAGCCGCCATCCGCAGCGCCGAAAAGAGCGTCAAGACGGCGCCGGCCGCGCCGAAACAGGTTCCGCTGTCGGGCGTTTCCAGTGTCGATCTGGTGCTGAAGATCCAGAAGGGCCTCACCAACATGGCCTATGCCAATGTCGGCGTCGACGGTGTCGCCGGCGAACAGACCCGTGCCGCCATCCGGCATTTCCAGAAGCACTACAATCTGCCGGAGAACGGCGAGCCGAGCGAGGCCGTGCTGAAGAAGCTCAAGGAAATCGGCGCGCTCTGAGCGGCGGCTCCGCAAACCGTCCGATTGTTGCGGCAACGCCCGTTTGCCGTCGATGGCGCCGGCGCGGCCGGCTCAGCCCTGCCGTGCCGCCCCCGGCGAAGCGGCAGCCGGCCGCGGCGGCCGGTAATCTGCCGTCGGCGCCCGCCCTTCGACGTCGACCACTTCTTCGATCGGCCCGATATCGATGGCGGCCGAGGTCCGGTAGCGCTTCGGCGCGATGCCGGTCACGCGCTTGAAGGCATTGCTGAAGGCGCTTTCCGAAGTGTAGCCGAGCGAAAGCGCCAGCGAGGAGACGGGCATGGAGCCCTCGCGCAGGGCGCGCTCGGCCAGCCGCATGCGCCAGGCGGTGAGATAGGTCAGCGGGGCGACGCCGGCGACCGTCTTGAAGCGCAGCGCAAAACTGGTCCGCGACATGCCGGCCGATTTCGCAAGCTCTCCCAGCTGCCAGTCATGCGCCGGGTCCGAATGCATCAGCCTCAGCGCCGGCGCGATCTTCTCGTCGCCGAAGGCGCGCAGCCAGCCGACCGTCAAGGGCTCCGACGTCATGATATGGGCGCGCAGCACCTGCACGAAGATGAGCTGCGAAAGCTGGGCCGAGGCCAGCAATGCGCCCGGCTTGCCCGCCGCCATTTCCCGCACCAGCTGGTCGAGCAGCCAGCGCAGCACGCCGGCTTCCGCAAGGGCTGCCCGCACATGGATGACCGGCGGCAGCACGTCGAGCAGCAGCTCCATGCCGGTCGGCCCGAGCGCGATATGCCCGCCGATATAGAGGAAATCCTCGCCCGTGCCGTGGCGCGCCATGCCGTTGACCCTCTTTTCCCGGAAGGCGGTCACGGCGTCGGTGGGCGTCAGCGCCAGATCCGTTGCCAGCACGAAGGAATGCTTGCCGTTCAGCAATATCACGTCGCCCGCTTCGAGCAGGATCGGCGCGCTGCCATTGTCGAGCGCCAGCCAGCAGCGCCCCTTGGCGACGGCGCTGATCTTGATGCGGTTCGGCTGCGGAAAGGCGAGCGCCCAGGCGCCGCCGGCAATCAGCCCGCCGGCCATCAGGCAGCGGGCATCGAGCAGGCTGAGCATTTCGGAGAGCGGATCGCTTGTCATCTTTGTACGATGGCGCAAGAAATCGGGATTTACAAGCATTCAGAATCCCGCCTGCCGGACATAGATCTTCTCCAGACAGAAAAGGAGACAGTCCATGTCCACTCCCCAGGCTCCCATCGGCTCCGGCTTCGGCGCAGCGTCCACGGCGCAAGAGGTGATTGCCGGCCACGATCTTTCCGGCAAGGTGGCGATCGTCACCGGCGGTTATGCCGGCCTCGGCCTCGAAACTGCCCGTGTATTGCTGGCAGCCGGCGCCAAGGTCATCGTTCCCACCCGCAATATCGAGAAGGCGCGGGCGGCCGCCGAAATCGTTCCGGGTCTGAAACTCGATTATATGGACCTGATGGACCCCGACACGATCGACGATTTCGCCGACCGTTTCCTGGAAGGGGGCGAGCCGCTGCATTTGCTCATCAACAATGCCGCCGTTATGGCCAATCCGCTGACGCGCGACAGCCGCGGCTACGAATCGCAGTTTTCCACCAACCATCTCGGCCATTTCCAGCTTGCCGCCCGCCTCTGGCCGGCGCTGGTGAAGGCGGAAGGCGCCCGCGTCGTCGCCGTTTCCTCGCGCGGCCATATCCGCGCCGGCGTCGATTTCGACGATCCGATGTTCGAGAACCGGCAATACCAGCCCTATACGGCCTACGGCCAGTCGAAGACGGCCAATGCGCTCTTTGCCGTCTCCCTGGACGCTCTGGGGGCGAGGGAGGGCGTGCGCGCCTTCTCGCTGCATCCGGGCGGCATCGTCACGACCGATCTCGTCCGCCACCAGTCGCGCGAATATCTGCAATCGACGGGCTTTGTCGATGCCGACGGCAACCCGGTCATCGACCCCGAAAACAACAAGAAGACCATCGCCCAGGGAGCGGCGACCACCATCTGGTGCGCCGTCAGCGAAAAGCTCGAAGGCATGGGCGGCGTCTATTGCGAAAACTGCGATATCGCGACGGCCGTGCCCGCCGATTCCGACGCGATGCTCGGCGTGCGCCCCTGGGCGACCGACCCGGAGCTTGCCGAACGGCTCTGGCAGATGAGCGAAAGACTGACGGGCCTGACACCGAGCTGAAGAAACAGCCGAAGCACGGCGGCCATGCGACCTAAGTATAAGCCGCGACATTCTTAGCCAATTGTTAACCACGTTGTCTGAAGCTTCCCTAATGTAGCTTGGGGGAGCTCGATCATGCAGGCGTTGAAGGCGGTGGGGGAGAATGCCGCAAATGCGGCCGAGGAGCCGGATGGGCCGGATCGCGCGGCGCTGCGCCATATCCTCTCGCGCCTCGCCGAAGAGGCCTCCACGCTTGGCGTCGACCTCGTCGACATAGCCGGCGCCATCCAGGACATGGCGGCGATGTCGGCCCGCCATGCCGCCGCCTTCGACGACGTCACCCGCGCGGCCCTTTCCATCGCCGAAACCAACCGCTCCGTCGCCGTTTCGCTGCGCGAGACCGACAGCACCGCCACGCAGGCGCGCCGCATGCTGAAGGAATCGGCCGATCGCCTCACCGGCTCGGTCGAGGAAATCCGGCACATGGTCCAGTCCTCGGACGAGATCAGCACGGAAATTGCCGGCTTCTCCCGTTCGCTGACCGACGTGGACAAGGTGGCCGCCGAAATCGGCACCATCGCCCGCCAGACCAATCTTCTGGCGCTCAACGCCGCAATCGAGGCCGCCCGCGCCGGCGAGGCGGGCAAGGGCTTTGCCGTCGTCGCCTCCGAGATCCGCGCCCTGTCGCTGCAGACCTCCAAGGCGACGGCCTCCATTCAGGAAACGCTGGAGCAGCTTCGCGTTAAGATCGACCGTCTCTCGGCCGTCGGCGGCGGGGCGCGCAAGAGCGCAGCCGGCGTCAGCGAAAAGTCCGAGGCGATGCGCGGCGCCTTTGAAAGCATGGAGCATGTCATCACCCGCATCCTCGATTCCTCCGCCGTCATGGCCAATACGACCGAGGCGGTGGACCGCGATTGCGCCGGCTTCGTCGCCACGCTCGGCGAAATGTCCGCCGAGGTGCTGGATTCCAACGGCCGGCTGCAGCAGGCGGCAAAACGCGTCGAGAGCGTCGTCGGCCTGTCGGAAACGCTGATCCAGCTGACCGCGAGCGCCGGCGTCGAGACCGCCGACCGCCACTGGATCGAACAGGCCCAATCCGTCGCCGGCCAGATATCCTCCGTTCTGGAACGGGCCGTCGCAGAAGGCGCGATCGGCATGGAGAGCCTGTTCAGCCGCCAGTACCAGCCGATACCGGGCACCGACCCGGTGCAGATGATGGCCCCCTTCACCGAACTTGCCGACCGCCTTCTGCCGCCGATCCAGGAGCCGGTCGCCGCCTCGCACGAGCGCATCGCCTTCTGCGCCGCCGTCGATGAAAACGGCTACCTGCCGACCCATAACCGCAAGTTCTCCGAGCCGCAGCGGCCGGGCGATACGGTCTGGAACACGGCCAACTGCCGCAATCGCCGCATCTTCAACGATCGCGTCGGCCTTGCCGCCGGCAGGAGCACCGCGCCCTTCCTCGTCCAGACCTACCGGCGGGACATGGGCGGCGGCAATTTCGTCATGATGAAGGATATTTCCGCCCCGATCACCGTCGGCGGCCGGCATTGGGGCGGGCTGCGGCTGGCGGTGAAGGTATAGCGTTGCCGCCACCGTCCGCGCGGTCTATACCGCGCCGATGAGATTGCGCGCCGATATCTACGTTTCCGCTCTTGTCCGCAGGGTCTTCTCGGCGGGCGATTTTGCCGCCGTGGAGAAGAAGGGCGCGGAGGAAGCCGGCGCCATCTTCATCCGCCAGCGCTTCCGCGACGGGCTCGAAACCCTCTATGCGCCGGCCCCGCAGAGTTTATTCGACGAGGAGAGCAGCGGCGAGCGCCTGTTCGAAATCAGGCTGGAACGCGCCGAGCCCGACAGCGTGCGCGAGATGCTGGAGCGCGAGCGCAAGTTCGATCCCGACCTCTGGATCGTCGAACTGGAAGCGGACGAGATCTCGGACCTCATTCCGCTCGCCGGCTGACCCCGCCTTGAATCGATGCCGGTTCCCGGCTATTTTGCCGCCATCCGCAATACCAGCAGGACGGTGCTCCATGGATACGAACCTGATCGCAACGCCAATTTGCCTTGCCATCGGGGATTTCCATGCCTGCATCCGTTACCCTTTCCAATCTTTCGTGGTCCACGCCTGACGGCCGGCCGCTTTTCTCCAATATCGACCTGAGCTTCGGCGCCGAGCGCACCGGCCTCGTGGGCCGCAACGGCGTCGGCAAGAGCACGCTGTTGCAGCTGATCGCCGGCGAGCTGCAGCCGCAGACGGGCTCCGTTGCCGTCAGCGGCACGATCGGCATCCTGCGCCAGAGCGTGCAGGTCCGGCCGGACGAGACCGTTGCCGATCTCTTCGGCGCCACGCAGGCGCTTGCCGTTCTCGCGCGCGCCGAAAGCGGACAGGCGAGCGCCGACGAGCTTGCGGCTGCCGACTGGACGCTCGAAGCCCGCGTCGCAGCCGCGCTGGAACGATCGGGCCTTGCCGCCGGCCCGCAGACGCTGCTGGCCGCGCTATCCGGCGGCCAGCGCACCCGCGCAGCCCTTGCCGCCCTGATCTTCGAGGAGCCGGACTTCCTCATTCTCGACGAGCCGACCAACAATCTGGACCGGGACGGGCGCCAGGCGGTGATTTCGCTTCTCGGCGGCTGGCGCCAGGGTGCGCTCGTCGTCAGCCATGACCGGGAGCTCCTGGAGACGATGGACGCCATTGTCGAGCTGACGACGCTCGGCGCCACCCGCTACGGCGGAAACTGGAGCGATTACCGCGCCCGCAAGGCGCTGGAGCTTGCCGCCGCCGAGCACGATCTGGCCGATGCCAGGAAACGCGTGGCGGACGTGGCCCGCAGCGCCCAGGAGACGGCCGAGCGCAAGGCCCGCAAGGACAGCGCCGGCAAGAGGAAGGCGGCGCGGGGCGACATGCCGCGCATCGTCGCCGGCGGCCTGAAACGGCAGGCGGAGAATACCAGCGGCGAGAATGCCCGCCTTGCCGAGCGGCGGCACGCGCAGGCGCTCGCCGATGCCGAGGAGGCGCGCAGGCGCATCGAGGTCCTGCAGCCGCTCTCCGTCAGGCTGCCGTCGACCGGCCTGCCGCCGGCGCGGACGGTGCTGAAGATCGATGCCGTCACGGCCGGCTACACGGCGGGCGAGCCCGTCATCCGCAAACTCTCCTTCGATATATCCGGCCCCGAACGCATCGCCCTGACCGGCCCCAACGGCTCGGGCAAGACGACGCTGCTTGCGCTCGTTTCGGGCGATCTGCAGCCGTGGGAGGGAACGGTCCATGTGCTGGCCTCCGTCTCCATGCTCGACCAGCGCGTCAGCCTGCTCGATCCCGCCGCCTCGATCCGCGACAATTTCCGGCGTCTGAACCCGCAATCGGATGAGAATGCCTGCCGCGCCGCACTTGCCCGCTTCATGTTCCGGGCCGATGCGGCGCTGCAGATCGTCTCGACCCTGTCGGGCGGCCAGCTTCTGCGCGCCGGCCTTGCCTGCGTTCTCGGCGGCGCGACGCCGCCGTCATTGCTGATCCTCGACGAGCCGACCAACCACCTCGACATCGATTCCGTCGCCGCCGTCGAAGCCGGTCTCAGGGCCTATGACGGCGCGCTGCTGATCGTCAGCCATGACGCGGTGTTCCTGGACATGGTCGGCATCACGCGCCGGCTGGAACTGCCCGGCCGGGCGCATCAATCCGACCGGGAAAGGCTCACGCGAAGGTGATGCCGAGAAGCCTTTCGCTGAGCGTCCAGAGCCGTGCGGCCGCCTCGGTGTCCATCGCCCAGGGCATGACGCCGCGCAGCTCCTTCGTGTCGGCCGGCAGCGCCTCGGCAATGTCGCAATCCTCGCAATAGACGCCGCCCATGCCGTCGAGCTGGCGGCTCGTCGCGCACCAGACCGTGGTCGCCGCTCCCTGTTCGATCGTCTTGAAGAGGGCGGCGATATGCGCCGGGATATTGCCGTCGGCATCGCGGAAGCCGATCGCCTCCATATCCGCATCCGAGACGTAGCGGGTCAGTTCCGTCCTGATCGAGCCGGGGTGAACCGAGAAGGCGCGCACGCCGTGTTCCGCCCCGCGCCGGTCGAGTTCGAGCGCGAAGAGCGCGTTGGCGGTCTTCGACTGGCCGTAGGCCTTCCAGGCGTCATAGGGGCGGTGCCGGTAGTTCGGGTCGTCGAAATCGATGGCCGAGAAGCGATGCGCGCCCGACGACAGCGCCACGACGCGGGCCTTGCCGGCGCGTTTCAGCGCCGGCCAGAGCCATGCGGCAAGCTGGAAATGGCCGAGATGGTTGGTCGCGAACTGCCGTTCGAAGCCCCTGCCGTCATGGGCAAGCGGCGTGGCCATGACGCCGGCATTGCCGATGAAAAGATCGAGCGGCCGGCCGCTGGCGGCAAATTCCTGCCCGAAAGCATCGATCGAAGCCGGGTCGGCAAGGTCGAGCGGGCGGATCTCGATCCGCGGCAGGCCCTTGAGCGCCGCTTCGGCCTTGGCGGTATCGCGCGCCGGCACGACGATCGACGCCCCCGCCTTCGACAGCACGCGCACAGTCTCCAGGCCGAGGCCGGCATAACCGCCGGTGACGACGGCAAGCCTGCCGGTGAGATCGGCATGGCCGAGCGCTTCTGCTGCCGTCGTTGCGCGGCTGAACCCGGAGGGAAGGGGATATTGGGATGTCGGCATCAAATCCTCGCATCTGTTTTGTCAGTGGTCGAGGCTAGACCTAGACCATCGGATGTAGGATGATCCATGCGCTGAAATCCAATCTGCTTGCGTGATCGTCCTAAATGCTGGCTGCCGACCCCCTTTCCGATGTCCTCTCGCTGCTCTCGGCCAGGAGCCTGCTGTCGGCCAGTCTCCGGGCCAGGGGCGACTGGTCGATCCGCTTCGCCTCCGATGGGGTGAAGTTCAATGCCGTGCTGGAAGGCGGCTGTTATCTCGTCTCGGAGGGCGGGCAGGCACGCCGGCTGGAGGCCGGCGACTGTTTCCTGCTCGTCAATTGCGGCGCGCATGTCCTCTGCAGCGACCCGTCGCTGCCGCCTGTTTCGCCCTCCGAGGTGTTCGGCCCCGACCACACCGCCTGCATCCGTCCCGACCTGCCGGGCGAGGGACTGTTTGCGGTCGGCGGGCGCGTGACTTTCGACGATGTCGATGCCGGCCTGCTGCTCGATGCACTGCCGCCGATCCTCTTCGTCAGCGGCAGGTCGCGACAGGCGGCCGCCATCCGCTGGCTGCTGGCGCGGCTGGGCGAGGAATGGGACGAGAAGCGCCCCGGCGGCTCGGTTGCAGCCGATCATCTGGCCCAGCTTCTCTTCGTCGAGCTCATCCGCGTCTGGCTCGATCAGGCGGAGGCGGCAACGCCCGGCTGGCTGCAGGCCCTGGGCGACCGGCGCATCGGCGCGGCGATCCGGCTGCTGCACGGCGATCCCGCACGGAACTGGCGGCTGCAGGATCTGGCCGAAGCCGCCGGCATGTCGCGCTCCAATTTCGCGCTGCGGTTCCGCAAGCTTGCCGGCATGTCGCCGCTCGACTACCTGCTGCGCTGGCGCATGCGGCTGGGCGCCAAGGCGCTGCGCTCGGGCGCGCAGCCGATCGCGGCCATTTCCTATTCGCTGGGCTATCGGTCGGAAAGCGCTTTCAGCAATGCGTTCAAGCGCATCAACGGCATTGCGCCGCAGCAGTACCGGCGCGACCGGCAAAACGGCTAGAGCAGTCCCAGGAATTGCAGGGAAAACAATGCGCTAGAGCATCGAAGGCGCACCGCTTTCGCCTCAAATGCGTTCAGCGCGCCCGGATGACGCTCTTCAGATCGCGCAGCGGCGCCTGCCGGGTGAAGCGGTGGGCCGGAGCCTGCGGCTGGGCCGCCGGCTGGGCGGCGGCGGGGCCTTGCGGATTGTAGGTATAACTGTCGGCCCGCCGCCAGGCCTCCACGCGGGCATGGCACTCTTCCGGGTCCAGCGCGTCGAGGATGAGGAAGGCGCGGCTGACATTGTGCTGCACCTCGCCAAGATGCGGATAGAGCTTTTCCAGCACGAAGACGGCATCGAGGAAGCCCATGCCGAGGCTCGTCAGGGTCGTGGCGAGCTGCTGGCCCGAGAGGTCGAGCATGATGCGCTCGGCCAGCCACCGGCTGGCCGACAGCGCATCGGCAAGGGCGGTGGCGAAATGCGTGGCCTCGCGCGTGCGGGCAAAGCGCACCAGCAGCGCCTCCTGAATGGGAGAGAGCGTGCGAAGGCCAAGCCGGTCCTCGTCATCGCGGCCGAGATGGCCGGCAAGGCCGCGGATGCGCTCGCGCAGCGCCTCTTCACCGGCAAGGCGCCGTGCCTCCTCCTGGTCGGCTTCGGTTGCCGCCGGCATGGGCGAAAGCGGCATGGCCGGCGGCTCGGCGGGGGCTGCGGCCGAGGGGCGCGGCTCGGCCTGGCGCAAGGCCACCAGCGCGTCGATGACCTTTGGCGACAGCGCGTCGCGGCTGACGATCGCCTTCACATGCGCCGCGCCATGGGTGCGCGCGATGGTGATCAGCGTGTCGTCGCTGATTGCCTTGGAGGCGGTAAGGAAGGGGGCTGCGACCTCGATCGGCTGGTTGCCGATGAAGAGCGCGACTGCGGCCGGCATGTTCTCGCACTGGGAAAGGGCCGCCACGGCCTGGCGCCTTGCCTCCTCCGAGGAGGCCTGGAACAGCGGCATGAAGAGTTCGGCAAACTGGCGCAGTTCGGAGCGTGTCGGATGCGACAGGTTCTCGAAACTGCTGACAGTCGCCATTAACACCACGTCCTTCTTCCTGATGGCCATGGGGCCTTCTAGGTCTCGAAACCGGTCACGCACACGAACACCCTGAAAAACGCAGAACGAGCGGGAAACCGTGGGCCGACAAGCGCTGGCGGGACGCGCGTCAGACCATACGGTTATGAACAAATCCTACACCGGCAGGGTTAATGCATGCTGAAGATTCTATTAAAATGCAACAGAATTATACACGTTTCGCGTGTCGCGACTTGGTAAGCCGGCAAAATAAATCCGCGCACCCCGGAAGCGGGGCGATTTGCGTCAATCAGCCATGTGGATAAATAGCCGGCGAAGAATCTAGAGACCCTTGCGGCCCCTCAGCGCCGACAGCAGCTTATCGTGACTGTCGTGGCCCGATTCGTAAAGGTCGAGCGCGGTCGAGGCGGCGAACTGCGCTTCGACGCTTCCGATGTCGATATGTTTTTCCGCGCACCAAGCATCCAGCGCGCCGCGCAATACATCCAGATCTTCCGGCGTGAATGCGGAACTATACAGAAAGGGCATGGGTTGCTCTCCGTCCGACGGCAAGAGCGCGTATGATCTCCCAAGCGGCCGACGCCTGAAAACTTTCGGCCGATGGGGGCAGAATACACGCAGCCGCCCCCGCCGCAATTAATATTTTTGTGACGTATATTTGCAACAGCGGCCCCGCAGCCGCCGATTCTGCGGGCATGTGCGATTAACTATATGAATTGTTTCTAATTTTATCCGGCCCCTTGCGGCCCTTCTTTTCTTGGCCGCGACTGAAACCAAACAACTGTTCTGCGCGTTATCTCAGCGTCGAGCAGACTGCTGAGAGCAGTGGCTGAATATTAGTAATCTGTTAACGGTCGTGTGTCTCAATTCGGACAGGAACGACGCGATTTGGAGAATACGGATCGTGGAAGCTCCGCAGCATCACGGTATTTCAGTCAGGTGCCGTGAGAAAGGCGCGAATGCCCTCGGTCCGGTCCACCCGGCGCCTGAGGACGCGCTGGCCCGCAGCATGGCGGGCAGGGTGAAATCCATCGCAAGTTCATCCGTCTCGGGCAGTGCATGGAGACGAGAATGGCAATTGTAGTCGCATTGGCGGATCGGCTGCGTGAGGAGCCGCGCCGCACGGGCAAGGAGCCCGGCGAAGCAAAAATCCTCTGGTTCACCGGCGTTCGTTACGAACGGATCGCCGAAACGTCCGACAAGAAACCGGCGCATTCTGCGCCGCGCGTCAAGAACAAGTAAGACACGAAAACAACCCTAGGTATTTGACCCCAGGCTTTGACGGCGCATTGTCGTCGCCGGCTCGGAGAGAGGCACCGTGGGACAGGTTCTACACGGCCGCGCCGGGCTTCCGCAGCACGGCACGGAGCGCGGCCCGGCCGCTGCCGGCAAGCCAGGACCGGAACGAGAGGAGTTCCGGATTGAGTTCGCGCATGAGGTTCAAATCGACGCGCTCGGCAAGCGGACCGTCTTCCAGGCTCGAAGCCATCTGCGCCAGGTCGGCATTAGCGGCCAGGACATCATCCGCAAACCGGGCATAAACGATGGGTTCGCCGGCAACCTGGGTGAAGGCGGCGGCCAAATCGTGGCCGGTCAATCTGTCGCCGGCAATTTTCATCGTCACGCCACCAAACCGGGCCGTGTCCGCGAAAGTCGCCGCAACGATTTTCCCTATGTCTTCCACCGCGATCAGCTGTATTGCGTGATCCGGCCGGATCAGAGAGAGCAGCCGTCGATCCTCGAGCCCGAAGCCGGGCCGAACGAGCATTTCCATGAAGATCATCGGTCGGACAATGGTGGCGGTGAGCGGTAGCTTACGGATATGCTCCTCGATACGCGGCTTGGCATCGAAGCGCGGAACGCCCGTCAATTTGTCACCGGCGCTCGCGCCCGAGGAATAGATGAAGTGATCGATCCGGCTCCTTGCGGCCAGATCGGCGATGGTCTTTCCGTAACGGACCTCGTCTTCCGCCGACAGATTGCCGGGCAGCACGCTGAAGACGCCAAATATGCCCTTCATCGCGTCCTCGATTGTCGCCGTCTCTTCGAATGACCCGCGCACCAGTTCCGCACCGGCTTGCTGCAGGGCAAGCGAGGCGGGCTTTGAAGGATCGGGCACAAGGGCTCGGACAGGCCATCCGGCTTTCAGTAGTGCCCTGGCAACGGATCCGCCCTGCCGGCCGGTGGCGCCGAAGACCAGAATCGGAAGTCGATCATGTGACATGGGATGCCCTCGTGTTGGACAAGGGCTATCCATATATACGGTTTTCGCCAGGCCGGAAGACGGCACATTCCTGAGCCTCGGGCACAAAAATGTATGTTTTGGAGAAGACGATGGTCAGCAATGCAGGAAACGAGACAAATGACGGCCGTCGCTTCAAGCCGTATCCGGCCAACGGCATTTGCGCAAAACTGGGTGACAAATGGACCGCTCAAGTGATCTGGCATCTGTCGCTCGCCAGCGGGCGAAGGCTTCGCTTCTCGGCTCTCCAGTCGGCGATCGACGGGATCACCCAGCGTATGTTGACGCTCAGCCTGCGGAACCTTGAGCGAGACGGGCTGGTGACGCGCCACTACTTTCCCGAGGTCCCCCCGCGCGTTGAATATGAATTGACCGATATGGGCGCGGAACTGTTGCGTGTACTTGAGGGCGTCAACACCTGGATATGGGATAATCTGCCGCGCATCGAGGAATGCAGGCGAATCTACGATCAGGGCGAACTGGCTGCGGAAGATAACGTCAAAGCAACGTGACGCCGCGCGGTGCATCCACGATGCACGAATTCGCGAGCGAAACCATTGCACGCGGGAGCAACGGACACCTGCGCCAATTGTTCTGACCGCGCAGAACCGCATGTACGAGAGGGTCGGGATCACTCTGGCTCGTCGGGCTGCGTGGCCGCCAGATCGGTCGTGACGCGGCGCCTCATCTCCTCCCATATCCGCAGCAGTTCGTGACGACGCCGTGGCGGTTTGCGCTCCAGAACCCTGATGTCGGACATGCGTTCGACGCGGAAATGGCGGATGGCTTCGCGCCGTTCGCACCAGGCGATCAGCAGGCAATGTACGTCATCGTAGCCTAGAAGGATCGGCCAGACGCAGCGCTGACCGGCCGCGCCTTCAAGCGTGCGGTAGGTGAAGGCCAGTACGCGTCCCCGCCGAAGCGCATCTCGCACCGGCGTTGTATCCAGCTTCTCCCGAGCGGCGGTGTCGACGGGACGTATGCCCAGCGTCGGCTGTTCCAGCACGAAACGGCTGCCTTCAGGCAATGCAAACCGGATCTTCGACAAGGCGTCCTGCGCTAGTCGGGCAAGTGCCTGATCCGGATGCTGAGCGACCCATTGCCCCCCGAGCGCGAGCGCCTCGGCCTCTTCCGGGCTCAGCGCCAACGGTGGCATCTCATAGTCGTCCGCCAGCAGGTATCCCAGGCCTGCCTCACCTTGTATCGGAACCCTCTGGCCGATCAATTCGGCAATATCCCGGTAGACCGTGCGCCGTGACACCTCGATCTCGGCCGCGATGGCCGCAGCCGTGATCGGCCGCGATGTGCGGCGCAGGATCTGGATGATCTGAAAAAGACGGTCGGCGCTGCGCATTCATTGACTCCTGTTGCCATAATGCTGGCAGCAGCATTCACCTACAAGGCTCCTGCTCCGATCATCGATCGGGTCGAAACAGGAGACCAAAATGAAATTCGCCTCTCTTCGCCTCATCGCGCAGGACATCAACCGCCTAGTCGCCTTCTACGAAATGCTCACGGGTCTAACGGCCGACTGGTTGGCCCCCGTCTTCGCCGAGATCGTGACGCCATCCGCGACCCTCGCCATTGGCAGCGCGGAGACCGTCGCTCTTTTCCAGGAGGGGACGGCCGAGCCAGGCGCCAACCGCACCGCCATCATCGAGTTGCAGGTGGCCGATCTGGAAGCGGAATTCGAAAGGCTGAAGGGACTTGTCGAGATTGTCCACCCGCCGAAGCTCTTGCCCTGGGGCAACCAGACCTTCCAGCTGCGCGATCCGGAGGGAACGCTGGTCAGCCTCTACATGCCGGTGACTGAACCGGCCAAGGCCCGTTTCGAAAACCGCTGAACTCCGGTTCTGAATTTCGGCAGTCCCGCTTTGGCGCATCCGGTGCGATAGCGGGGCGGTCATTCCTTGATCCTTATGGCGTCTAGCGGACGTCGAGTTCGTCGCAGCCCGCCCCGGTGAGGAAAGCGCGCGCGGCTTCGTCGAAGCTTGCCTGCGGCGCCAGCGTGCGCAGCACCGCATAACCTTCGGGATGCGTCATCTCCACCATGATCGTCTGCTGCAGGTCCTGCGGCAGGTTCTTGCGCAGGTCCGTCAGCTGGATCGGGCCGGCCGCCACGACGTCGAGCGCGCCGCCGACGGAGGTGCGGTCGTTCATGCTGAAGACCTCGTTGGAGGCGCTGTCGTAGATGGCGATCGACCAGAAGGGCACGTTGCCCTTGGCGGTGAAATGCACCGGCGCCTCGCCGACATCGAAGGAGCAGACGGCGGTGCGCACGAAAGGATCGCCATTGGCAAGCCCCGCCTCGTCGTAGCGGCCGGTCAGCAGGTAGAAATTGTTCGGATCGCCTTCCGCCTCCACCCGCGTCGCCGCGTCGCGCCCGGTGAAGTGCGGCAGCGCCAGAATAATGACGAGATGCAGCAGTGCCGCCCCGAAAAGCCCGGCCAGCAGCGCGAAGAACAGCCTAAGCATTGCCGCATCCGATCTTGGTCAGCTTCGGCATGGAAAGGTCGATCACGCCGGAACTGCCGGCCGTCGGCGTGTCGAACAGCGTCAGCACCAGCCGGAACGTGCCGGCCTGCGGCAGCGCCAGCCAGTTGCCGGGTGCCGCGCGCGTGGCGATGTCGATGGTGAAGCTGCTGTCCGGCTGGCGCAACACCGTCCACGAATTCAGCGCCGCCGGCAGGGTCTGCTGCAGCGAGGCGGGGTTGCCGGAATTGTCGGCGGTAAACAGCGTCCACAGCCGCGCCGGCGGCGTCTGGCCGACGATGCGGTAGCGGCAGGCGGCGTTCAGCCGCTCGCCGCTGTCGTCCACGCTGGCGGTAAAGGTCAGGCCCTCGGCGCTGCCGTAGAGCAGCTTGCCGGCGCGCGCCCGGTGCGATTTCGCATAGGGATCCGCATCGACGGTCTGGAGTTCCGGAAAGGCCTCCCAGGCGCCGAGCTTGATCGCCCCGAACCCTTGCGTCGCATCCAGCGCGTAAAGCGAGATCATGATGCCGCCGCCGAAGGCGACGATCAGCGTGACCAGGATGAAAAGGGGAAACCGAAACACCTTGCGCCCTTGAAGATCAAACTTGAAGATCAAATCAGTTGAAAGGGTTATCACTGATTCTGGCAGGGTGGAATGCCGTGAGGCGATGTGTCCCCGGCGCAAAAGGCTATAACGCCTTGCGTCATATGACACGGGGCGTTCTAAACACCCGTGATCGCGGGCTTCGCCGACGCCGGGACGGAACGAATCCGGAGCGGCGCAAGAAGCCGGAAATTGCCGCCCGATATCCAGGCCGTTGCGCTGCGCAAGCGGCGCCTGCTCAATCAGGCGAGGCGGGTGGACGATCTGCCCATACCGCCCGGACATTGGCTGGAAATCCTGAAGGGAAGCCGGCGCGGACGGTTTTCGATCCGCATCAACGATCAATGGCGCATCTGCTTCAACCGGGAAGGGGGGACGGCTCACCATGTCGAAATCGTCGATCATCACGACTGAAGACGCTCGTCTTGCGAATCCCCATCCGGGCGAGATCCTGCTGGAGGAGTTCCTGAAGCCGCTGAACCTCAGCCAGAACGCCCTGGCGCGCGCGATCCACGTGCCGCCGCGCCGTGTCAATGAAATCGTGCCGGGCAAGCGCAGCATCACGGCCGACAGCGACCTTCGGCTGGCCCGCTATTTCGGCCTGTCGGAAGGTTTCTTCCTCGGCCTCCAGGCCGATTACGATCTGATGGAAAGGCGCCGCGAGATCGGCGGCGATCTGGCGACGATCACCCCGCGGGCCGCCTGAACGGCCCGCATCCCTACTCGGCGCTCGCCACCTTCTGCACTTCGAGCGGCGCGGCATCCTTCAGCTTCTCGCCGATGCCTTTCAGGATGTTCGTCGATTGCACGGAGAGCATGCGCGGGCGGATCAGCGTCGGCACGCCGTCCTTCGGCTTGTTGGCCTGCGCCTTGGCGACGTCCTTTTCCGAGGGGAACGGGTTGTCGACGCCGGGAATGGCGCGCAGCGTCACGCCCTGATGGGCATAGTCCATGGCGCGCTTGAAGGTCATGGCGGGCAGCGAGCCGCCGGTCATGTTGTTGGTCGAGGTATAGTCGTCGTTGCCGAACCAGACGGCGCAGGTGTAGTTGCCGGTGAAGCCGACGAACCAGGCGTCGCGATAGGCCTGTGTCGTGCCGGTCTTGCCGGCGGTGAGGATGCCGTTGTCGAGCGCCGCCTTGCGCGCCGTGCCCACATAGGGCACGCGCGACAGCATCTGGTTCATGTAGGTATCGGCCTGTTCGGAAAGCACCCGCTGGGCGGGCGGCTCGTCACGGTCGAAATCGTAGAGAATGTCGCCGTCGTAATCGAGGATCTGCGTGATGCCGTGGCGGCGCGACTGGTAGCCGCCGGCCGGAAACACGGCATAGGCCGTCGCCTGGTCGAGCACCGTCACTTCCGACGTGCCGATCGGGATCGTCACGTCGTCGCGGATCGGCGTTTCCACGCCCATTGCCTTGGCCATGGCGCGGATCGGCTGGATGCCGAGCTTTTCCTTGGCGAGCCGCACCGGGATCGTGTTGATCGACTGGGCGATCGCGGTTTCCAGCGTGATGCGGCCGGCATAGCGGTTTTCGTAATTGTGCGGGCTCCAGTTGCCCCAGGAGATCGGCGCGTCGATGATCGTCGTCTTCGGCGTCATGCCGCTCTCCATGGCCACCGAATAGGTATAGACCTTGAAGGAGGAGCCCGGCTGGCGCAGCGCCTTGGTGGCGCGGTTGAACTGGCTCTCGCCGTAGTCGCGCCCGCCGACCATGGCGCGCACGGCGCCGCCATTCTCGATCATCACCATCGCGCCCTGCTTGGCGTGATAGGCCTCGCCATATTCGCGCAGCGACGTTTCGATGGAATCGTCGGCCGCCTGCTGGATGCCCATGTCGATCGTGGTGCGCACGATCAGCGAGCGCTGGTGGAAGCGCGGCGACAGGCGCTGCACCTCGTCGAATGCCCAGTCGAGGAAGAAGTCGGGCGATTCCACCTCGTTGCGGTCGACGACGGTGGCGGGATTGCGCCGCGCGGCGATCACCTGTCCCTCGGTCATCAGCCCGCTCTGCACGAGATTGGTCAGCACCTCGTTGGCGCGCGCGCGCGCCGCCGGCAGGTTCACATGCGGGGCATATTTGGCCGGCGCCTTGAACAGGCCGGCCAGCATGGCGGATTCGGCAAGGTTCACGTCGGTAATGTTCTTGCCGAAGTAAAATTGCGCCGCCGCCGCCGCTCCGAACGTGCCGCCGCCCATATAGGCGCGGTCGAGATAGGTGGCGAGGATCTCCTTCTTGGAGAGGTTGGCCTCCAGCCACAGCGCCAGGAAGGCCTCGGTGATCTTGCGGTCGATCGAGCGTTCGTTGGAAAGGAACAGGTTCTTGGCAAGCTGCTGCGTCAGCGTCGAGCCGCCCTGGACGACCTCGCCGGCCTGGGCGTTCGTCACCATGGCGCGGAACAGGCCGATCACGTCGATGCCGAAATGGTCGAAGAAGCGCCGGTCCTCGGTCGCCAGCACCGATTTGATCAGCGAATCCGGCAATTCGTCGATCGGCACGGAATTCTGGTGGATGACGCCGCGATGGCCGATGACGTTGCCGTAGCGGTCGAGGAAGGTGACGGCGAAATCGCCGCGGTTGCGCCAGTCTTCCTTGGTGGCCTCGAAGGCCGGCTGGGCGAGCGCCAGCATCAGCACCATGCCGACCGCGCCCAGCGACAGCCCTTCGCCGGCCAGTTCGAAAACCGCGCGTTTCCAGCCGCGCATGCGGAAGCGGCGGAAGAAGATGGTCGTGTCTTCCCAGATCTCGGCGGCGCGAAAACCGGCATTCCAGACAGTCGAATCGATCCACGAATCGATGCGCAGCAGCAGGTGGCGGTTTTTGCCTTCCCGCCTGCCTGGCGTCTTGCCTTGCCCGCCTTCGGGTTTATCTGTCCCACTATCGGGGTTGTCCGGGTCCTGCACGTCCTGTATTCCCGCCTGATCGCGCTCGGCGGCCGTTCTGAACCCGGACGCCGGAGCGGGGCCTGAAAGGGCCGCCTGACTCTCCGGTTAGCCGGAGCATGTTGAATAATTGGTTGATTTTGCGCACGAGAACAAGAGAGTTGAACGGTCGTCACGCGAATTTGCGGGCGGCTGTTGCAAGAAACGAACGATGAACGATCTGCCCTTCTGGAAGCGCAAGACGCTTGCCGAAATGAATGCCGAGGAATGGGAAAGCCTGTGCGACGGCTGCGGCCTCTGTTGCCTCAACAAGATCGAGGAATGGGATACCGGCGACGTCTATTTCACCTCGATCCGCTGCAAGCTGCTCGACAGCGAAAGCTGTCGCTGTTCCAGCTATGCCAACCGCTGGGATTTCGTGCCCGACTGCGTGCAGCTGACCAAGGAAAACGTGCCCGAGATCGAATGGCTGCCGCCGACCTGCGGCTATCGCCTCGTCAATGAGGGCCGCGATCTCTACTGGTGGCATCCGCTCGTCTCGGGCGATCCCGAGACCGTCCACCTTGCCGGCATTTCCGCCCGCGGCCGCACCGTCAGCGAAAACGATGTCGATCTCGACGACTTCGAGGATTATGTCGTCGACTGGCCATTGACGGTCGGGGACGATGCCGGGGAGCCGGTGGAAAAGGCGGGCTGACGGTTACTGCCAGCTGCTGTGCGGGATCTGGAACAGGTGCCGGATGCGCGTCGAAAGCGTCGTCGGGTGGCTGGCTTCGGCCGACACGCCGGCGCTGAAATGGTGTTTTTCGGCTTCGATCCGCCGCGACAGCAAGAGGCCGAGTTCTTCGGCCAGCGCCGGCCGCTCCTGCATGATCGCCGCCAGGTGATCCTTGGCGATCTCGTAGACCACGACGGATGTGAGCGCGCGGATATTGGCCGGCTCCAGCGCCCCCATCAGCACGCCGCGTTCGCCGAAGAGATCGCCGGGCGCGATCCTGGCGAGCTCGATCGTCTCGCCGCCTTCCTTGCGCTCCACCACGGCAACGCCGCGCCGCACGATCATCAGCGAGGTCAGCGACGTATCCTGCGTCGCGATCAGCGCGTCCTTGCGGAAGCTCAGCCGCTTCATGTCGGCCGCCAGCGATTCCTTCTCGTCTTCCGTCAGCGTCGAGAAGAGCGGGATGGCGTTGAGCAGCCGCCAGGCGGAATTCGGATGTTTGCCCGCCGCCTCCGCCGGATCGGCAACGGGGGCGGCCGGCGACCCGGCGGGCGAGGCCAGCTGCAGCCCCGCCGCCTTGGCATGACGATAGATGAGATCGTAGATCTCGTTGCGGGCGGCGGTCGCCTCGCCGAGCCCGGAAACGCGGAACGAAAGCTCGAACTCGACGGCATTGCTGTCGAGCCCGGTGACGCTGACGACGGGGGCGGGCGATTTCAGGATGGCGTTGCTGCTGAGCAGCACGGCGCGCATCGTCTCCTCGATCGCCGCCGGCGTGTTCGACGGCACCAGCCGGATCTTCAGCGAGACGCCGTGCGCTTCCTCGGGACTCGTCAGGTTCGTCAGCCGCGCCTTGGCGAGCGCGCTGTTCGGCACGATGACGAGGTCGTTGGTGCCGTTCAGAAGGTGGGTGGAGCGCCAGTTCGTCTCCACCACGCGGCCCTGCACGCCGTCGTCGAGGACGATCCAGTCGCCGACGCTGTAATGCCGCCCGAGATTGAGCGCGATGCCCGAGAACACGTCGTTCAGCGTGCTCTGCAGCGCAAGGCCGAGCACGATGGCGAAGACGCCCGACGTGGCGATCAGCGTGCCGACCGGGACGTCGAAGACATAGGACACGACCGACAGCGCCGCGCCGACATAGATGATCGCCACGAGCAGGTCCTGCAGCAGCCGCCCTTCGCGCGGTATGCGCTCGAAGATCAGGAAGAGCCGCACCGAGCTTGCCAGCACCATCGCCCCGCCGATCCACCAGACGGCCTTGGCGATCCCGACGAAGACGCGCCGGAACAGGTCCTGGGCCTCGCCCATGTCCGACGTATAGGGCGCGATCTTGTGCTTGACGAGCAGCGAGGTCAGCAGCGCGAAGAAGAAGATGTTGGCGATCAGCCGGAAGGTCGGGTTTCGCCTGAAGATGAATTGTGCCGCCGCGCTGAACAATACGAGGACGACGAACTGGAACAGCGGATCTTCCAGCATTGGCGATGACATGCATCCGTTCCTGGTTGGAGCCTCTGCCGCTATATCACGAATGCGCAAGGCCTGTCCCGGACACGAACGTATAGGTTGCCGGGCCGACCGGCCCGGTCGCGAACGGGCGGAAACCCGCGGCAGGCCCTAGTTTGGCCGGGGTTCAAGCGCGGCGAGAAAGAGCCGCAACTCCCGTTCTACGCAATCGGCAACCGCGCCCTCGGACGAAAAGCCCCACCACAGAAGCGACCCCTGCCATTGCGAAAGCATCAGCCGGGCAATGGTCCGCGCCTGCGCCGTCCCCTCGAAGCGCGCGGCCAGCGCCTCCGTCAGCGCCGCACCCCAGGCCGCACCTCGGGCGCGCAGCACCGGATCGCGGAAATCCTCGCGCAGCAGCAGCAGGCCTTCCGCATAGGAGGCGGGATTGTCGCCATAGTCCTGCGAAAGGCCGCTCAGCAGGGCAATCGCCCCGTCCGCTGTCTTCGGCAGTGTCGCGGCAAGCAGCGCCGTCTGCGCGTCCAGCCGGTCCCAGGCATGGAGCAGGGCGGCGCGCAGCATGCCGGCCTTGGTGGCGAAGCGCTGCACCAGCGTCGAACCGGAAAGGCCGCTCGCCCTGGCGACCGCCGCAAAGGTGGCCGCATCCGGCCCCTCGGACTGGATCACGTCGAGAACCATCGACAGCAGCTGTTCGTCGGAAAGCGTGCGCGGGCGCGGCATGAAATCTCCTCTTGCTTTCGCTGTATTTATGAACGAACATTCGTTTATATACAAGTTCGCCGGTTCGGCGGGATGTTTTTAGCGGGGAGGACAGCGAAGTGACAGTGGACCTGAAGGGAAAGGTGGCGCTTGTTGCCGGCGCAACGCGCGGGGCAGGGCGCGGCATCGCCGTGGAACTGGGCGCGGCGGGTGCGACCGTCTATGTGACCGGCCGCACCACCCGCACGCAGCAATCCGAATATGGCCGGCCGGAAACGATCGAGGACACCGCCGAACTGGTAAACGCGGCCGGCGGCCGCGGCATCGCCGTGCAGGTGGATCATCTGGTGCCCGAACAGGTGGAGGCGCTGGTTGAGCGCATCCGCGCCGAAGAGGGCAGGCTCGATATCCTCGTCAACGATATCTGGGGCGGCGAGCACCTGACGGAATGGGACAAGCCGGTCTGGGAACATTCGCTCGACAAGGGCCTGCGCATGCTGCGGCTTGCGCTCGACACCCATTTCATCACCGCCCGTTACGCTCTGGCGCTGATGATCGAACGGCCGGGCGGCCTGCTGGTGGAGATGACCGACGGCACGGCGGATTATAACGCCACCCATTACCGGCTCTGCCCCTATTACGATCTGGTCAAGACGGGCACGAACCGCATGGCCTGGGCGCATGCCAGGGATCTGGCGCCGCACGGCGCCACCGCCGTCTCGCTGTCGCCGGGCTGGATGCGCTCGGAAATGATGCTCGAAATCTTCGGCGTGACGGAGGAGAACTGGCGCGAGGGCGCAAAGGTCCAGCCGCATTTCGTCATCTCGGAAACGCCGCGTTTCACCGGCCGGGCGGTCGCCGCACTCGCCGCCGATCCCGACCGCGGCCGGTGGAACGGCCAGTCGCTCTCCAGCTTCCAGCTGGCCGAGGCCTACGGCTTCACCGATCTCGACGGCACCCGGCCGGATTGCTGGCGCTACCTCGCCGAGGTGCAGGAACCCGGCAGGCCGGCCGACGATACCGGCTATCGCTGATGCTCCATGAGGCATCCGCAGGCGAATCTGCTAGTCTCCCGCCCGAAAGGGAGTCTGCATGTCTCTGCGTATCGTTTCGTTGAATGCCTGGGGCGGCAGCGTCCACGCGCCGCTGATCGATTATCTTGCAACGGCCGATGCCGATGTCTTCTGCCTGCAGGAAGTGGTGCGCTCGGCTGCCGATGCGCCGCACTGGCTGGAATATCGCGACGGCGGCATCGTGCTGCCGCAGCGCGCCCATCTCTGTGACGAGATCGCCGCCGTCCTTCCGGATCACGACGGCTATTTCTGCCCGTTTGCGCGCGGCGATCTCTACCACGGCGCGAGGGCCTGCCCGACCGAATTCGGCATCGCTACCTTCGTGCGCAGGTCATACCCGGTGATCGGCCAGGCGGCGGATTTCATCCACGGTCGTTTTTCGCCCGACGGCTGGGGCGAGCATCCGCGCTCGCGCAACGCCCATTGCATCCGCCTGTTCGATTGCGCCGGCGGCTTTTCGCTCACCATCGCCCAGCTGCACGGCCTGCGCGATCCCGCCGGCAAGGGCGATATTCCCGCCCGCCACGCCCAGGCCGACGCGCTGGTCGAGCTGATCGAGCGCCTCTGGCCGGGTGACGAGCGCCTCGTCGTCTGCGGCGATTTCAACGTGCTGCCCGACAGCATAACCTTTGAAAAGCTCGGCCGCCTCGGCCTCGACGATCTCGTCACCGGCCGGGGTTTTACCGATACCCGCACCTCGCTCTATCCGAAGGAAGGTCGCTTTGCCGATTACATGCTGGTGACGCCGCAGGTTACGGTGGAGCGTTTCGAAGTGGTGGAAGCGCCCGAGGTTTTCGATCACCGGGCGCTGCTGATCGAGCTTGCCTGAACTATTCCGGCAGGTGCGCGGCGGCCCTGCCTCCGCAATCAACGCAGCTTGAAGTGCTTTTCGAGATCGGCGATCTGCGCGCCGTTCAGATGCCGCACTTTCATGCCGCGGGTGATGATCGAAAGCTTGGCCGCCTCTTCCAGCTCTTCGATGGCGAAGACGGCCGAATCGAGCGTGGCGGCCGAAACGATCGGCCCGTGGTTTTCCAGAAGCACGGCGCTGTGTTCGCCGGCGATTTGCGCAATCAGCGGCTTCACGTCCGCCGAGCCCGGCCGCGTATAGGGCACGACCGGCACCTTGCCGACGCGCATGACGACATAGGGCGTCAGCGGCGCAATGGCGTCGCTTGGGTCGGTATCGGCAAGGCAGGAAAGGGCGGTCGCATAGGTGGAATGCAGATGCACGACGGCGCCGGTCTGCGGCCGCTTTTCGTAGAAGGAGAAATGCAGCGGCAGTTCCTTGGTCGGCGCATCGCCCGAAACGTGCCTGCCGTCGCCGTCGAGCTTCGACAGGCGCTCGGCATCGAGAAAGCCCAGGCAGGAATTGGTCGGCGTCGCCAGATAACCGTCCGCCGTCTTCATCGAGATATTGCCCGAAGAGCCGGCCGTAAGCCCCCGCTCGAACAGCGATTTTCCCCAGCGGACGATGGCTTGGCGCAATTCTGTCTCATTCATGGCCGGCAATCCTGTCGAGAGCCTTGGCGAAAAAGTCGGGCGATCCGAAATTGCCGCTCTTCAGCGCCAGCCCGAGCGGCCGCATCGGCCGGCCGCGCTCGGAGACGAGAACCGGCACGCCGGGATCGATCTCTGCGCCGATCGTCATCTGCTTGAGGCCGAGCGCCTCGACGACCGCGCCCGAGGTCTCGCCGCCGCCGACGACGATCTGGCGCGTGCCGGAATCCGCAAGCCGCCTGGCAAGGCTGCCGAAGAAATCTTCGAGGATCCTTGCCGATTCCTCGCGGCCGAAGCGCTGCTGCACGAAGCTGACGACATCGGGCGAGGTGGTGGAATAGACGATCGGATTGTCGGCCGCGTTGGCGGCCACCCAGCGGGCGGCGTGCTCCACCGACATGGAGCCGCGCACGATGGCGGCCGGATCGATGGAAAGGCCGGGATGGTTCTGCAGGTGGCAGGCGACCTGGTTCTGCGAGGCGAGCGAGCAGGAGCCGCAGAGAATGACGCCGGGGCCGTCGACGGCCGGCACGTCGGGCGGAAGGTCCGACAGTTTGCCGCGCATGGCGAAATTGCGCGCCAGCCCCTGCGCCAGGCCCGATCCGCCCGTCACCAGCGCATGGTCGACGACCGCTTCGCCGATGGTCAGGAGGTCGGCATCCTCGATGGCGTCGACGACGACGAGGCGGTTGCCGTCGGTCAGCTCGTCGCGCAACCGGCTGCGGATGGCGGCGGAGCCCTCGCGCACCGTATCGAGCGTGATGCTGCCGACGCCGCCGCGCGTCTGCAGGCGCAGCCAGCGGCGGATATCCGGATCGGTCATCGGCGTCAGCGGATGGTTCTCCATGCCGGATTCGTTCAGCAGCTTGTCCTTGACGAAGAGGTGGCCCATGAAGACCCGCCGGCCGGTTGCCGGAAAGGCCGGACAGACCACGGTCACGTTGGCGCCCGTCAGCCGCTGCAGCGCTTCGGCGACGGGGCCGATATTGCCCTCGGGCGTGGAATCGAAGGTCGAGCAATATTTGAAGAAGATCTGCTCGCAGCCCTGGTCGAGCAGCCAGCGCGCCGCGTCCATCGATTGCCACACGGCATCCTCGGCCGAAATCGAGCGCGTCTTCAGCGCCACGACGCCGGCTTCGCAATTCACCTTGCCGCGGCCGGGGCCGACGAACTGCATCGTCGACATGCCGCCGCGGGCAAGGGTATTGGCAAGATCGCTGGCGCCGGTGAAATCGTCGGCAATGGCTCCAAGCAGCATGTCAGGCAGGCTCCGGCAGTCTGTTGTTCAATGCGTCCTCGATGCGGACGCGGATAATGTCGTCAAGGCATGTCCCGGCTGTGAAGCCGAACGCAAGAGCGCGGCCGCGCCGATCACAAGGATTTTCATTTGAAACGGTCCCTCCGACCGGTGAAACGAACGCAGACCAGGATATGCCGCCGCCCGAGTCGGCTCCGGCGGCGCCTGACAGTTAAGACCAGCCGGGCAGGGCTGTCACGCAATTTCGGCCGCAGCCGCCGGTTTGACTGTGGCTGGAACCGGCCGCGGGCCTTGCGACGGCCGCCGTTTCGCGGCAACAGAAGCGCATGAGCATCCCGACAGACCATCCTTTCGACTTCGACCCCACCTACGGCATGACGCTGGCCGGGCTGCAGGCGATCCGCCCGCCGCAAGCCCCGCCGGGCTTCGATGCCTTCTGGCAGAAACGGTATGGCCGGGCGCTCGCGGTCCGGCCCGAGCCGCGCCTGAGCCCGGGCGGCGATGCCCATGCGGACTGGCAGGTGCGCGATATCGCCTACACCTCCACCGACGGCATCGCCATCGGCGGCTGGCTGCTGACGCCCCGCAACGGGCAAGTCCGGCGCGGCCTGGTCGTCGGCCACGGTTACGGCGGCCGCGACCAGCCGGAATTCGACCTGCCGGTGGAGGAGACGGCCATCCTCTTTCCCTGTCTGCGCGGCATGCCCTCGCGCAGCATCCACCCGCCGATCTCGCCGGACGCCCCCTGGCACGTGCTGCACGAGATCGACGATCCCGACCGTTACGTCATCGGCGGCTGCGTCGAGGATGTCTGGGTCGCGGTTTCCGCCCTGCTTGCGCTCTATCCGGCCATCGACGGCCATATCGGCTATAGCGGCATCAGCTTCGGCGGCGGCATCGGCGCGCTTGCCATTGCCTTCGACGGCCGGATCAGGCGCGGCCATCTGACGGTGCCGACCTTCGGCGACCGCAAGCGCTGGCTGACATTGCCGACCGTCGGCAGCGCTCATTCGGTGCAGGAATACGCAAAGACCCATCCCGATGTCTTTGAAAAGCTGCGCCTTTTCGATGCCGCAACGGCGGCGGCCCGCATCGGCGTGCCGATGCTGGCGGCCGTCGCACGCTTCGATCCGGCAGTGGCGCCTCCCTGTCAGTTCGCCGTGGCGAACGCTCTGCCGAAGTCAAAATTTAACGAAATCTTCATCCTGGACGCCGGCCATTTCGACTATGCTGATAGTGCGGTGCAGCAGACTGCGCTGCGCGAGCGAGTCGGGCGGTTTTTCAGGGGTCTATGAACCGAGAATATCTGCGCTGGTACAGCGATCGGCTCCATCGTGACATGGAGCTTCTGGTGTTCGGACATGCCGGCGCCAAAGTCCTGATGTTCCCAACGCGGGAAGGGCGCTTTTGGGAATATGAACATCTCGGCATCGTCGCCAGCCTCGCCGAAAAGCTTGAGGCCGGGCAGCTGCAGCTCTTCTGCATCGAGGGCCTTGCCAGCGAGACCTTCTACGATTTCGCCCGCCACCCGGCCGAGCGCATCCGCCGCCATGTCGCGTTCGAGGAATATGTGCTGAACGAGGTCCTGCCGTTGATGGAAAGCCGCAACGGCCACGAATGCACCATCGTCCACGGCTGCAGCCTCGGTGCCTTCCAGGCCGCCAGCCTCGTCTTCCGCCACCCGCATCTCTTCCGCAAGCTGGTGGCCTTTTCCGGCCGTTACGACCTGACGATGAAGGTCGAATCCTTTTCCGATCTCTTCGAGGGCTATTACGACGAAACGGTCTATTTCCACATGCCGACGCATTTCCTGCCGGGGCTCACCGCCGACTGGCGGCTGGAGAAGCTGCGGCAGGTCGATATCGTGCTGACCATCGGCAACGACGACCCCTTCCTCGACAACAACCGCCACCTCAGCCGCCTGCTCGCGGAAAAGGGCGTCGGCCACCAGCTGCATTTCTGGGACGGCAGGGCGCACCGCGCCGGCGCCTGGCGGCGGATGGCGCCGCTTTACATCTAGGATGCCGGCAAGGACGCCGGCACTATTGCATCAGCGGCTTCTTGAGAAAACTGTTGCGGTCGGCGGATTTGATGCGCAGCCAGGCCTCGCGGCCGTTGCGCAGCACGCGCATCGGGATTTCCGCGCCCGCCGGGCCGCTCTTCCAGACCTTGCGGTAGAAATCGGCAAGCCCGTCCACTTCGCCGTCGCGAATTTCCGAAATCACGTCGCCCTGCTGCAGGCCGGCCTGCGCGGCGGGGCTGCCCTTGGCAACGCTCATCACCACCACTTCGCCGTTGCTTTCGGCCGAGAAGGCGCCGAGCCAGGGGCGGGGCGGGCGGTCGATCTGGCCGCGGTTGAGCAGGTCGTCGAGGATCGGCGGCAGAAGGTTGATCGGCACGACCATGTTGATGTCGGCCACCTCGTCGCCCTGCACCATCTGCAGGCGCAGCGAGCCGATGCCGAGCAGCTTGCCGTCGTCGCTGACGAGTGCCGCACCGCCCCAGGAGGGGTGTGCGGGGGCGATGAAGATCGCCTCGTCGAGCAGATATTCCCAATAGCCGGCAAATTCCTGCTTGGCGACGATATGGGCCTGCACGAATTCGCCGAGCCCGTCGGCGAAGATGACGGCATCGCCGACCCTGGTCTTGACCTTGTCGCCGATTTCGAGCGCCGGCAGGTCGAGAGGCGCCAGCGACTGGATGAGGCCGAAGCCGGTTTCCTGGTCGTAGGCCAGCGCATGGCCGGGCACGACCTTGCCGTCATGGCGCGTCAGCCAGATTTCGTCTGCTTCGGTAATCAGGTAGCCGATGGTCAGCACCAGCCCGTTTTCCCTGATGACGACGCCGCTTCCTTCCCGGCGGGTGCCCAGCGTGTTCGCGGTAAAGGCATCTTCGGGGATGGAGGCGCGAACGGCCACAACTGACCGTAAAATCCTGTCGATATTCATGGTTTCATCCTCGTAAGGCGCGGCGCGGAGGCCGAGAATGCTGCCCAGAACGATGCGAGGGCCGGCAGGGGCCGCCGGACGCATACCATTCCCTCTATAGGTATGAAACGACATGCGATCCTGCAAGACCCGCCGGCTGCGGTCTTTTACCCCGGCCTGCGGCCGTATTGCCGCGGCGAGCGCGCCATCACCCGCTTGAAGGCGGTGCTGAAGGCGCTTTCGGATTCATAGCCGAGCGAAAGCGCGATCTTACCGATCGGCTCGCTGCCGTTGGCCAGCCGCTCGCCCGCCAGCCTCATCCGCCAGCGGGTCAGGTAATCCATCGGCGCGGCGCCCACCTTCTGCTTGAAGCGCTCGGCAAAGGAGGAGCGCGACATGCCGGTCATGGCGGCCAGCTGCTGCAGCGTCCAGCGCCGCGCGGGTTCGGCATGCATGGCGCCGATCGCCATGCCGATCTGCCGGTCGGCAAGCGCAAACAGCCAGCCCGTGCCTTCCGTATCGGGCGCCGCAAGATAGAGCCTGAGGATCTGCGCCAGCATGATATGGGCCAGATGCTCGGTCATCAGGAAACCGCCCGGATGCCGGCCGCGCAATTCCCGCGCCATCTGGTCGATGGCAAAACGCAGCACCGAGGCCTGGTCGGTACGCGCGCTGACAGGGACGACCGGCGGCAATATGCCGAGCAGCAGGTCGGCGCCGGCGCCGGAAAAGCCGAAGCGGCTGCCGACGAGGAAGAAGGCGCCGCCGCCGTTGCAGGTCGCCACCCCGTCCTTGGCATGGGCATAGATGTCGTCGGCCGGGATCGCCGGCAGGCCGCGGTCGCTCGCCATCCGGAAAGGCCGGCTCTGCGTCAGGAGGAAACAATCGCCCTCTTCGAGCCTGACAGGCTCGGCCCCGTCCACCTCCAGCCAGCAGCCGCCGGAAAGAACGGCGTTGAACTTGATGCCCTGCGGCGGCGGAAAATCGATCGCCCAGTCGCGGCCGGCATCGAGCCCGAGCGAGACGTAGCTTTTCGGCTTCAGCAGCGCCAGCACATCGGAGAGCGGGTCAACCGAAGGGGAGTTCATGGCAAAATCCGGACGATCGCAAACATATCATGGACTTTAACGCATGGATCGTATGGGCGCCACCGCCTTACCCTGCGGCCGGAAGCAGAAAGGAGACTTTTATGGAAAAGGCGCAACACCCGATCGGTTCCGGCTTCGGCCCCCGCTCGACGGCCGACGACGTGCTTGAAGGCATCGATCTTGCAGGCCGGCTGGCCATCGTCACCGGCGGTCATTCCGGCCTCGGGCTGGAAACGACGAAAGCCTTGTCGCGGGCCGGCGCCCATGTGCTCGTCGGCGCGCGCCAGCCGGAAGCGGCGGCCAGGGCACTCTCCGATATCGCCAATATCGAGGTCGACAGGCTCGATCTCGCCGATCTCGACAGCGTGCGGCAGTTCGCCGGGCGCTTCGTCGCCTCCGGCCGCAAGGCCGATATGGTCATCAACAGCGCCGGCATCATGGCCTGCCCGCAAACGCCGGTCGGGCCGGGCTGGGAGGCGCAGCTCGCCACCAACCATCTCGGCCATTTCGCTCTCGTCAACCGCCTCTGGCCGGCAATGGCGCCGGGAGCCCGCGTCGTCTCCGTTTCCTCGGCCGCCCATGGCATCACGCCGATCCGCTGGGACGATATCCACTTCGCCAACGGCTACGACCGCTGGCAGGCCTACGGGCAGGCAAAGACCGCAAACGCACTTTTCGCCGTGCATCTCGACCGCTTGGGCCGCGATGCCGGCGTGCGCGCCTTCTCGCTGCATCCCGGCAAGATCCTGACGCCGCTGCAGCGGCATCTGGAGAAGGCGGATATGGTCGCCGCCGGCTGGATCGACGCCGACGGCAATCTCGCCGACCCGACGTTCAAGACGCCGGAGCAGGGCGCCGCCACCCAGGTCTGGGCCGCCACCTCGCCGCAGCTTGCAGGGCTCGGCGGCCTCTACTGCGCCGATTGCGATATCGCCACTGTCTCCGAAGACGGCGCGGAAACCAGCGTGCGCGCCTATGCCGTCGATCCCGGCGAGGCGGCCCGCCTCTGGGCGCTCTCGGCGGAACTGACCGGCGTGGATACCTTCAGCCGTTATGCGTGGATGCCGGGCGCCTCGTAGCCGGTGCGCTCGACATATTCGGTATAACCGCCGCCATACTGGTGGATGCCGTCGGGTGTCAGTTCCAGCACGCGGTTGGAGAGGGCCGCCAGGAAATGCCGGTCGTGCGAGACGAAGAGCATCGTGCCCTCGAAATCGGCGAGCGCCTTGATGAGCATTTCCTTGGTGTCGAGGTCGAGGTGGTTGGTCGGCTCGTCGAGCACGAGGAAGTTCGGCGGGTCGAACAGCATCTTGGCCATGACGAGGCGGGCCTTTTCGCCGCCCGAAAGCACGCGGCAGCGCTTGTCCACGTCGTCGCCCGAAAAGCCGAAGCAGCCGGCCAGCGCCCTCAGCGGCGCCTGTCCGGCCAGCGGGAAGGAATCCTCCAGCCATTCCAGCACGGTGCGCTCGCCGTCGAGCAGGTCCATGGCGTGCTGGGCGAAATAGCCGAGCTTGACGCTGGCGCCGATCGTCACCGTGCCGGCATCCGGCTCGGCCGTGCCCGTCACCAGTTTCAGCAGCGTCGATTTGCCCGCACCGTTGACGCCCATGATGCACCAGCGCTCCTTGCGGCGGACCATGAAATCCAGCCCCTCATAGATCGTGCGGCTGCCGTATTTCTTGTGCACGTTCTTGAGGTTGACGACGTCTTCGCCCGAACGCGGTGCCGGCTGGAATTCGAAGGCCACCGTCTGGCGGCGCTTCGGCGGCTCCACGCGCTCGATCTTTTCCAGCTTCTTGACGCGGCTCTGCACCTGCGAGGCATGGCTGGCGCGCGCCTTGAAACGCTCGATGAACTTGATCTCCTTGGCCAGCATCGCCTGCTGGCGCTCGAACTGCGCCTGCTGCTGCTTCTCGTTCTGCGCCCGCTGCTGCTCGTAGAAGCCGTAATCGCCGGAATAGCTGTTCAGCGAGCCGGCATCGATCTCGATGATCTTGGTGACGATGCGGTTCATGAACTCGCGGTCGTGCGAGGTCATCAGCAGCGCGCCCTCGTAGGTCTTGAGGAACTCCTCCAGCCAGATCAGGCTTTCGAGATCCAGATGGTTGCTCGGTTCGTCGAGCAGCATCACGTCCGGGCGCATCAGCAGAATGCGGGCGAGCGCCACGCGCATCTTCCAGCCGCCCGAAAGCGCGCCGACATCGCCGTCCATCATTTCCTGGCTGAAGCTGAGGCCCGCCAGAACCTCGCGCGCCCGGCCTTCCAGCGCATAGCCGTCCAGCTCCTCGTAGCGCGCCTGCACTTCGCCGTAACGCTCGATGATCGCGTCCATCTCGTCCATGCGCTCGGGATCGGACATGGCCGCTTCCAGCTCGCGCAGCTCGGCGGCGACGATACTGACGGGGCCGGCACCTTCCATCACCTCGGCAACGGCGCTGCGGCCGGACATTTCGCCGACATCCTGGTTGAAATAGCCGATGGTCACATGTTTTTCGACCGAAACCTGGCCCTCGTCCGGCAGTTCCTCGCCGTTGATCATGCGGAAAAGCGTCGTCTTGCCGGCGCCGTTCGGGCCGACGAGGCCGATCTTTTCGCCGCGGTTGAGGGCGGCGGTGGCTTCGATGAAGAGGATGCGGTGGCTGTTCTGCTTGCTGATATTTTCGATACGGATCATGTCTGACGTGAAAGCTCGGGAGAATTTTGGCGCCCTTATGCCACGGGTTTTCGCCCGTGTCGCAGGTTTTCCGCGTCATGAAGCTGTGATCTTTGCAGCCTGTGTCCATTCTGCACGACTGGAAATCGAGGCGTCCTTCCTTATTATCCCGCAAAGGGAGGCGCTCATGACCGACAAGACACCCGGCAGGCCCGCAAGACCGGCGCAACCGAAGCTTCTGTCCGGCGGCAATCCGCAGATCGCCAAGGGTTTTGGCGACGGCCCGGTGCAGGCCTATATCGCCGCCATGCCCGGCTGGAAAAGCGAGGTCGGCCGCCGCCTCGACGCGCTGATCATGCGCACCGTCCCCGAAGCGGAGAAGGCCGTCAAATGGAACTCGCCGCTCTACGGCATGAAGGGCGACGGCTGGTTCCTGTCCATCCATTGCTTCGACAGATACGTCAAGCTGGCCTTCTTCCGCGGCGCTGCCCTGCAGCCGGTGCCGCCGGAAGAATCCCGGACGGCGCAGACGCGTTACGTCCATATCCACGAGAACGACCCGATCGACGAGGCGCAGCTTGCCGACTGGGTCAAGCAGGCAAGCCTGCTGCCAGGCGAGAAAATGTAAGGAGAGTGACGATGAAGAAAGCGGCGACGACGAAAAAGGAAACGGAACTCAGGCAGGCCCCGCCTTCCGACCTGATCGACGCCAGGATCGCGGAACTCGGCGACTGGCGCGGCGAAACGCTCGCCCGCGTGCGCGCCGTCATCCGGCAGGCCGACCCGGAGGTGGAGGAGACGTGGAAATGGCGCGGCGTCCCGGTCTGGGAACATGCCGGCATCATCTGCACCGGCGAAACCTACAAGGCCGTCGTCAAGCTCACCTTCGCCAGGGGCGCCTCGCTGGACGATCCCGCCGGCCTGTTCAACGCCAGCCTCGAAGGCAATACGCGCCGCGCAATCGATATTCGCGAAGGAGAGGCGATCGACGAGGCGGCGCTGAAGGCGCTGGTGCAGGCGGCCGTGGCGCTGAACACGGCGCGCAGGTCGTGAGAAACCGATGGGCCGGCTGAAGGAAATCGTCATCGATTGCGACCACCCCGCGCGCGTTGCCCGCTTCTGGGCCGAAGCACTCGACGGTTATGCGCTGCTGCCCTACGACGATGACGAAATCGCCCGCCTTGCGGCACTCGGGCTGACGCCGGAAACCGACCCGGTCGTGCTGGTCGAAGGGCCGGGAACGCGCCTCTGCTTCCATCTTCGCCGCGGCGAGCGCCCGGCCCGCAACCGCGTGCATCTGGACATCGCCGCCGCGACCGGGAAAGGGAGGTCGCGCGCCTGATATCCCTGGGCGCGGCCTTCGTGCGGGAGGCGTCCGGCTACACCGTGCTGAACGATCCGGAAGGCAACAATTTCTGCGTCACCTCCGGTTAGGCCGTCAGACGGATTTCACTTCGCCGCCATCCATGCGCAAGGTCGCGCCCGTCATCCAGTGCGCGCCCGGCGAGACGAGGAAGGCCATCAGCTCGGCGATCTCTTCCGGCTCGCCGTAGCGGGCAATGCCGGCCTCCTTCGGAAACCGCGCCGTCGCCTCTGCCACGGTCATGCCGTGCAGCGGCGCCCAGTGCTCCAGATAGCTGCGGCGGCGTCCGGTCATGACCGGGCCGGGCAGCACGCTGTTGACCTGCACGCCGTCCTCGATGCCGCGATCGGAAAAGGCCTTGGCGAGCGCCGATATCGCCGCGTTGATCGTGCCGACCGCCGCATAGGCCGCCTTCGGAAAGACGGCCGAATTGCCCGACATCAGCACGACGGAGCCCTTTGCCTGTTTGAGCGCCGGCCATGCGGCGACGGTCAGCCGCCGCGCGCCGTGCAGCTTCAGCGCCATGCCGTCCTCCCATTGCCGGTCCGTCATCTCGAACAGGTCGATCTGCGGCACGGCGCCGGCAATGTTGAGCAGCGCGTCGATGCGCCCGAAAGCGGCAAGCGCCCTGTCCACGACGGCTTGTGCTGCCGCCGGCTCGGCAAGATCGGCATCGACGACGAGCGTCCTGGCGCCTGCGGCCTCGGCTTCCCTCGCGGTTTCGGCAAGATTGGCCTTGTTGCGGGCAACGAGCACGAGCCCGGAAAAATCCCTCGCAAGGCGGATGGCGGTTGCCTGGCCGATGCCCTGGCTGGCACCGGTAACGACAGCGATCCTGTCGGACATGGTATCTCTCCTGTTTGCTTCCGTTTCAGCCGAGGAAATCGCGGATCGCTGCCGCAATCTCGCCGGCATGGGTTTCGAGCGCGAAATGGCCGGTGTCGAAGAACTTGATGACGGCATCGGGAATATCGCGGGCAAAGGCCTGCGCCCCCGGCGGCAGGAAGAAGGGATCGTTCTTGCCCCAGACGGCGAGGAAGCGCGGCCTGTAGGTGCGGAAATAATCCTGGAAGGCCGGGTAGAGCGCCACGTTGCTCTTGTAGTCGCCCATCAGGTCGAGCTGCACCGCTTCGGCGCCCGGACGCGACAGGTAGAAATTGTCGAGCGAATAGCCGTCGGGCGAGACCCGGTCCGGATCGGCAACGCCGTGCGTATATTGCCAGGCCGTCGTCTCCGGCCGCAGGAACGCCTTCAGCGCGTTGCGGTTTTCTTCCGTCGCATTCTGCCAATAGGCCTGGATCGGGTTCCAGCCCTCGCTCAGGCCCTCCTCATAGGCATTGCCGTTCTGCGAAATGATCGCCGTGATGCGCTCGGGATGTTTCACCGCCAGCCGCAGGCCGGTCGGCGCGCCGTAGTCGAAGACATAGACGGCGTAGCGGTCGAAGCCGACGATCTCGGTGAAGCGGTCGATCGTCTGCGCAATGCTGTCGAAACTGTTCGTCACCGGATCGTCCGACTGGCCGAAGCCCGGCAGGTCGGGGGCGATGATGTGGTAGCGGTCGGCCAGCAGCGGGATGAGGTCGCGGAACATATGGCCCGACGTCGGGAAGCCGTGCAGCAGCAGCAGTTTCGGGGCGCCCTTTGTGCCGGCCTCGCGATAGGCGATCTTCAGGCCGTCGACGGCGGTGGTGCGGTAGCGGATATCGGTCATCGTCATGTTTCCTTCTGTTGACATGGTTGGCAATTTCAGAGGCCGGGACGGGGCCTCAGCGGCCGCCGCCCTGCCGTTCGCGCCGCCTGAACGCTTCGGGCCGCAGGTAGAGCAGGAGGGCCGAGCAGATCAGCGCGAAACCGAGAAGCGGCAGCAGAGGGGCGGCGAGCCCCGCGACGGCAAAGGTCGTGAGCCCCAGCCAGGTGCGCCGGCGGGCAAGCCTGCGCGCCTCCTCCGGCACGTCGCCGGCATCGGCATGGGCAAGGATTTCCCGCTCGAACAGCAGGTAGGCGATGTTGACCAGCACGAAGACCGCGGCATAGGCGGCCACCGGAACCGGCGAAAGGTTCGTGCGCGCCATCCAGGCCGTCGTGAACGGCAGCAGCGAGACCAGGAACAGGTGCGCGAAATTGATCCAGATGAGCTGCGGCGAGGCATAACGCACCAGCCGCAGCAGGTGATGGTGGTTGACCCAGATGATCGCGATGAACAGATAGCTCAGGCCATAGCTGAACAGGGTCTGCCACAGCGCCAGGATGGCGCCGAGCGTGGCCTCCTCCGGCGCTTTCAGTTCCAGCGCCATGAGCGTGATGACGACGGCGATCATGCCGTCCGAAAATGCGCCGACGCGTTCCGTCGTAACCTTGTGCTCGCGCATCTGCTTCTCTCCTCGAAAGCTGGATTCAGGCAGCGGCCGCGGCTGCCGCCGCTTCGCGCAGGACCTGCAGCACCGGCTGCGGCGCCGTCACCATCGGCGTATGGTCCACCGGGAAGGGCCGCTGCGCCGCCCCCATGCGCCCGGCCATGAAGCGCTGGTTGGCCGCCGCGATCATCCGGTCGTCTTGCGCCACCAGGAACCAGGACGGGCGATCCTTCCAGAGCGGCCGACCGACCGGCACCGTGATGCAGGCCGGCGAGATCGGCCGCTGCACGGCGGCAAGCACCGCCAGTTCGTCCGCCGCCGCATTCTGCGCATAGGCCGTGGCAAAGGCTTGGCGCGGATAGTGGATCAGGCCGTTGCCGTCCGGCGCCAGCTGCGGCGCGCGCGCATCCGGCTCGCCGCGATAGAAGACGTCGGCCACCGTCTCTCCCTCGTCGGGGGCAAGGGCTGCGACATAGACCAGCGCCTTCACATTGTCGTTGCGCACCCCGCCGATAACCGCTCCGGCATAGGCGTGGCCGGCAAGGACGACCGGCCCGGCCAGCCGCGAAAGCGCCTGGTCGAGCGCTTTCACGTCGTCGCCATAGGAGGTCAGCGGCAGCGGTGCTGCGGTCACGGAAAAACCTTCGGCGGCAAGCGGTGCGATAATCTTGGCCCAGCCCGATCCATCGGCCCAGGCGCCGTGGACGAGCACGATATTCATGGTCTGCTGATCTTTCGGCTGCGACGGCATCGGTTTTCTCCTCTTTCGATGCGTAACCGTTTAAAGCGATGTAGAATGGTTACGCCAAGATGGTGTAACTTGTCAACAGCCTTTTGATCGGTTACATATGAGTCACGATTTGAAGCGGACTGCCAAAGCTCGTCTGGCGGCAGTCGGAATAGGACCTGTGATGGACAAGCACTCTCCCGCCCTGTTTCTGGGCGACGCGCTGGCGCTCGATTTCCTGAATTCGGTGGCAACCCCGGTCGACACCCCGGTCGATTGGATCGAGGACGGGCAGGGCCTGTTGCGCTGGCTGGAACAGGCGGGGCTGGTCTCGCGCGAAACCCTCGAAAGCCTGCAGGCCCAGGCATTGCCGGGAGAGCTCGACAAGGTCGCCGATCAGGCGCGGAACCTGCGCGAGTGGTTCCGCGCTTTCGTGCGCGCGCACAAGGGAAAGCCGCTGAAGCCGGAAGCGCTGGCCGAGCTCGAGCCCTTAAACCGCCTGCTCGAACGCGACGAGGGGTTCGGCCGCGTCGTCACGCGCCGGACGGAGGCGGGCGAGATCTTCGATTTTCAGCCGATGCGCAAATGGCGCTCGCCGGAAGCCCTGCTGCTACCGGTCGGCGAAGCGATCGGCCGCTTCGTCTGCACCGAGGATTTTTCCAATGTGAAGGCCTGCGAAGGGCCTGTCTGCACGCTGCTCTTTGCCGACCATACCCGTGGCCATCGCCGGCGCTGGTGCAGCATGGCCATGTGCGGCAACCGCGCCAAGCAGGCCGCGCACCGCGACCGGGTCAGGCAGGCGTAACCCTCATTTCCTCGGCAAGCCGGTCGAAGCCGATGCCGGTGCCGCTTTCCCTGATATCGCCGTCGCTCGCCTCGCCGAACACGGCCTGTTCGGTGTAGGTCATCCGCGTCGTGGCGCCGCGCCCGGTAAATTCCACCGTCACCAGCGAGGAGGAGATGTTCCTGCCCGCCGTCAGCATCGTATAGGCATAGACGATGCGCTCTCGCGGATGGATTTCGAGAAAATAGGCGCGCATCGCCTGTTCGGTTCCGTCGGGCATGCGCCATGTCAAACGCTCGCCGCCGCCCGCCTCGAAACTGAACTGGTCCTCCGTCACCTGCCAGTCGTCATGGCAGGCGGTCCAGCGCCGTTTCAGCCGGTGGTCCGACCAGAAGCGGAAGGCATGCGCCACGCTGCCGGGCAGGTCGCGCTCGATGACGAAAGTGCGGTGATTGACGCTGACACCCATCAGTGATCCCTCTCTTCGGGAGTTTCTGCCATCAGAAGCGCGAGCCGGTCGAAGGCGGCGTGCATCTCGGCCTGGCGCTGCTCGATCCAGCGGTTGATGGCGCCGAAAGCCTGCTCCTGCATGCGATAGGTGCGCACGCGCCCCACCTTTTGCGAAACGACGATGCCGCTTTCCTCCAGGATGCGCAGGTGTTTCAGCACCGCCGGCAGGCCGACATCGGCCGGTTCCGCCAGTTCCGTGACGGAGGCCGGCCCCCTGGCAAGCTGCTCCACGAAGCCGCGCCGATAGGGATCGGCAAGCGCCTGGAACATGCGGTCGAATTCGGCTGACGCCGGTTCTGCCATCAGAATGCCTCGAGATAACGCGCCGGCATCGCCTCCCGGTAGGGAAACATCGAAAAATAGGGCCGGGCTTCGGCCAGCACGCGTTTGACGGAAGCCCGTTGCAGCAGGCGCTCCAGATAGGCGGAAAGCGCCGGCCGCCCCGCCTCGAACGGATGCACGATGGAGGCAAAGAACAGGCCCGGCAGGGCCGCGCAATCGGCCATGGTGAACGTGTCGCCCGTCGCCCAGGGCCGCCCCTTCATCTGCGCCTCGATCATCCCGGAGGCCTGGTCCAGCATCGCGTGCGCTTCGCCGACCCCGTGCGGATCATGCGCGCCGGCCGGCCGGATCCTGTCGGTGACGATCTTCTGCATCGGCGCGCTGACATGGAGATCGTAGAACCGGTCCCACAGCCGCACCTGCAGCAGCGCCTCGGGATCCTCGGGCAGCAGCCGCACCGGCCCCGGATAGCGGGCCTGCAGATATTCGATGATGATGCTCGTTTCCGGTATCGTGCGCCCGTTCGCCTCGTCCTGCAGGATCGGGATCTTGCCGACCGGCCATTTGTCGAAGAGGGCCGCCGCCGAACCCGCATCGGCAAAATCGACGATCCGGCTGTCGAAATCCGTACCGTTTTCGTAAAGCGCGATCAGCACCTTGTGGCAGAAGGAGGCGAGCGGATGCAGGTAAAGGGTCAGCGTCATGGAGCACCTATGGTTTCCAATTGTGGAAACTATATCTCCGATCCTGCTATCCCGCAAGATGCTTTCCAGATCTGGAAAGTTTTATGGCGATGTGCCCAGGCCGCGCCTATTTCGCAAACCTGCGCGCCCCGGCCACGCAGAGAATGACGGCGACCGTCACCGCCAGCATGGACGGGCTCACCGTTTCGCGCAGCAGTGTCGCGGCCAGCGCCAGGCCGAAAAAGGGCTGCAAGAGCTGCAGCTGGCCGACGGCGGCGATGCCGCCCTGCGCCAGGCCGCGATACCAGAAGACGAAGCCGATCAGCATGCTGAAGAGCGAGACATAGGCAAGGCCCAGCATGGCCGGCGCCTGGATATCGGCAAAGGACGGCGGCCGCCAGGCGATGGCGGCAACCAGCATGACCGGCAGCGAAACGACCAGCGCCCAGGAAATCACCTGCCAGCCGCCGAGCCGGCGCGACAGTCGCGCGCCCTCGGCATAACCGAGCCCGCAGACGATGACGGCGGCCAGCATCAGCGCATCGCCGACGGGCGAGGCGGTCAGCCCCTGCGCCAGCGCAAAGCCCGCCACCAGCGCGCTGCCGAGCAGCGAAAACAGCCAGAAGGCCGGTTTCGGCCGCTCGCCGCCGCGCATGACGCCGAAGATCGCGGTTGCCAGCGGCAGCAGGCCGATGAAGACGATCGAATGCGCCGAGGTCACATGCTGCAGCGCCAGCGCCGTCAGCAGCGGAAAGCCGACGACGACGCCGAGCGCCACGACGACGAGCGAGACGAGATCCTGCCGCGACGGCCGCTTCTCGCGGAAGAGGAGCAGCAGGCAGAGCGCCAGCACGCCGGCGATCGCCGCGCGCGCCACCGTCAGGAAAACCGGGTCGAGCTGCATGACGGCGACACGCGTGGCCGGCAGCGAGCCGCTGAAGATCAGCACGCCGATAAAACCATTGATCCATCCGGTCGCGGTGCGATCCATGCGGGCACTCCTCTTGTTCGTCCCGTGTTTATCCGTTGTTCGCACTGGCGCTGCCAGCCACAGTTCGGTACAGTTTGCGCAAACTGTTATGGTGAGGGGACCAGTACGGATGGACGAGCAGCGACAGGCAAACACCCGCGTCGGCATGGTCATGGCCACCATCCGCCAGCGCATCGCCGCCCGCAGCCTGACCCCCGGCGCCAGGCTGCCCTCGATCCGCGGCCTGTCGGCAAGCTTGAAAGTTTCGGCCTCCACCGTGGTCGATGCCTATGAGCGGCTGGTGGCCGAAGGCGCGATCCTCTCGCGCCCCGGCTCCGGCTTTTATGTCGCCAGCCACGCGGCACCGCTTTCGCTTGCCGATATCGGCCCGAAGCTCGACCGCGCCGTCGATCCCTTCTGGGTGTCGCGGCAATCGCTGGAGGCGGACGAAAGCGACCTCAAGCCCGGCTGCGGCTGGCTGCCGCCGGCATGGCTGCCGCAAGAGGCGATCCGCCGGGCGCTGCGCTCGCTGTCGCGCGCCGATGCCGCAAGCCTTTCCGATTACGGCGCCCCTCTCGGCCTCAAGCCCCTGCGCCAGCTGATCGCGCGCCGCATGGCCGAGCGCGGCATCGAAGCTTCGCCGGATCAGGTCATGCTCACCGAATCCGGCACGCAGGCGATCGATTTCCTCTGCCGTTTCCTCATCGAGCCCGGCGATACCGTGCTGGTGGACGATCCCTGCTATTTCAATTTCCATGCGCTGCTGAGAGCCCACCGCGCCAGCGTCGTCAGCGTTCCCTATACGCCCGCAGGACCCGATATCGAGCTCTTCGCCGCAGCGCTTGCCGAGCACCGGCCGCGCCTCTACATCACCAACTCCGCCATCCACAATCCGACCGGCGCCACGCTCTCGCCGGTCACGGCCCACCGGCTCCTGAAGCTTGCCGAACAGCACGGCCTCACCATCATCGAGGACGATATTTTCGCCGATCTGGAACTGACGCCGGCCCCGCGCCTTGCCGCCTTCGACGGGCTCGACCGCGTCATCCATATCGGCAGCTTTTCCAAGACCCTCTCGGCCGCCGCCCGCTGCGGCTTCATCGCCGCGCGGCCGGAATGGATCGAAGGCCTGATCGACCTCAAGATCGCCACCTCCTTCGGCGGCGCCCGGCTCTCCGCCGAACTGGTGCTCGGCGTGCTCAGCGACGGCAGCTACCGCAAACATGCCGACGGCCTGCGCAGCCGTCTCGCCAGGGCGATGTTCGAGGTCACGACGCGGCTGAAGACCCTGGGCATCCGCCCCTGGCTGGAGCCGCAGGCCGGCATGTTCCTCTGGTGCCATCTGCCGGATGGCCTGGATGCGGCAGCCGTGGCGCGCGCCGCACTCGCCCGCAATGTCGTGCTGGCACCCGGCAACGCCTTCAGCCTCTCGCAATCGGCCACCGGCTTCATGCGCTTCAACGTTTCCCAGACGCTGGACAACAGGGTGTTTGACGTGCTGCGCGATGCGCTGAGGCAGGCGTCGATCAGCCAGCCCGCCACTCCATGAAGGCCTTGCCGATCACCTTGCCATCTTGTTCCCGCCGCAGCCTGCAGAAGGCGTGCAGCCGGTCGGGGGATAGTCCCATCAATTCCACCCGCACGGCTTCGCCAACCCGGATGTTACCGGAAAAGAAGATCTCCCGCCGGGACACGTGCGAAAGCTCCGGAAACCATCGCCCAAAGGCGCGATCGGTGAGCGCCTGGAATTCGGCGAAGTAGAACAGCCCGGCCCCGTTAAATTCCTGCGATACATCCGGCTCGAAGCGGAAGCCGCGTAGTGCCTTGACCGGATTGGCCGGCAGGCCGAAATGCGTCTCCAGCGTGCCGGCACGCAACGCCGCCGCCGTCGCTGCCAGTCTATTGTCCTCGTCGGCGGCCGCCATGCCGGGCAGGGGAACGCGGGCGATCGAATAATTGTCGCCCTCCCGCATGCGGCAGACGAAGGTGGAGATCAGCTCGACCTCGCCGATCAGGCCGCCATGCACGAAAAGCCGGTGACGGGTGGAAACCTGCGTGCGCGAGACCGGCGAAAGCACCGAACGGATCGTCAGCACGTCGTTGGCGCGAACTGTGCCGAAATTCGCCTGCTCCAGCGAGGTCGCGCAGATCGCCGCATAGGCCTCGCCGCCATCGGGTGTGCGGAAATCGGCATTCTCCATGCCGAGATGGCGCGCGAGCATCAGCCAATGGCGATGCCCGAGTTCCTTCATCGCCCAGGTCTCCGAAAGGCCCGCGGGCGTCAGGTGCGGCATGCCGATGAGCATGTGCGGCGCAAGCGCCTGTTCCATCAGTTCGCGCGCGGACGGAGCAGGCGGATGAAAATCGAGGATCGCGACATTCATGTTCAAGCGCTGGCCGCCTGTTTCAGGAGAGGACGGGCGGCCTCGAGATGGCCGGCAAGGTGGTTCACCACATGCTCGGCATCCTTGCCGACGGCAAGGAAACGGCCGGAACCCCAGGTCCAGAGCCAGGGCAGGCCGAGCACATAGACGCCGTCGATGCCCGTCACGCCGCGCCGCTGCACCGGATAGCCGGTGCCGTCGAAGATCGGCAGGCCGACATAGGACCAGTCGGGCGAAAAGCCGGTCGCCCAGATGACGGAGGTGACACCTTCCGCCTTGAGATCAAGCTCGGTCGGCTCGCCCTGCGGCTCCCAGAGCGGCGTATAGACGCTGGCCGGCGGCGCATCGATGCCCTTTTCGGCGATATGCCGGTCGATCAGCGCGTTGATGCCGTTATAGACCCGGTCGGCATTGTCGAGATTGGCTTTCAGGTTCGGCTCGAACAGCATGCGCCCGCCCGAGACGCCCTCCATGCGGCCATAGAGCGCCATGCCCTCCAGCGCGAATTTGCGCAGGTCGATATCGCGTCCGCCGTCGCGGCCGGTGAGGTAGTGGTTGGTATCGTGTTTCTTCTTGGTCATGCCGTCATGCTCGACGGTAATGTCGTACTGGCCGACATCGGCGAGCCAGTCGACCACATCGCGGCCGCGGTAGAAGCGGGCGCAGCGCGGCGCGTTGCCCGTCACCATATGCACCTTGCGGCCGGCCAGATGCAGGTCCTCGGCGATCTGGCAGCCGGACTGGCCGGAGCCGACGACGACGACCGCACCGTCAGGCAGCTGGCCGGGATTGCGGTAATCGGCCGTGTGGATCTGCAGGATATCGTCCGGCAGGCGCTCGGCGGCGCGCGGGATCGCCGGCGCGCTGTAGAGGCTGGTGGCGATGATGACGCTGTCGGCGGTCAGCGCCCCCGCCGAGGTCGACAGCCGGAAGAGATCGCCGGCCTTTTCCAGCGAGGTGACCGTCGAGCCTTCCAGCACGGGCGCGTTCACTTTCTTCACGAAGCGGTCGACATAGGCGATGATCTCGTCCTTGACCATGAAACCATGCGGATCATCGCCGTCATAGGGGTGGTCCGGCAGCTGGCATTGCCAGTTCGGCGTCACCAGGCAGAAGGCGTCCCAGCGCTCGTTCTTCCATTTATGCGCCACGGTCTTCTTCTCGAAGACGACATGGTCGATGCCGTGTTTCTGGAGATAGTGGCTGGCCGAAAGCCCGGCCTGACCGCCGCCGATGACGACGGCGCTGTAATGCGGCTTGAGGGAAAAGGTCATGGGTCGGGTTCCTTTCAGAGAATGAAGCTTTCGCAGCGCACGCGGGCATCGGCATCGGCAAGAAACAGGCTGCCCGCCTCCTCGATGCGGGCAAGCTGGCCGCGGGCGAGCGAGCAGGGATAGCCGTATTTCGCCTCCACCCGGTCGCTGGCGATGGTCAGCGCCTTGCGGCTGCGGTCGAGAAAATCGCGGATCGGATAGGTCTGGCCCTCCTCGAAGAAATCGCGGATGACGAGCGAGGGCGAATAACAGGTCTCCTCGCGGCCATCCGGCCAGGCGATGACGAAACGCATTTCAGGCATGGGCAGGCTCCTTCAATGTCTCGTAGGCTTGGAGATGGGCGGCAGCCGTGCGCTGCCAGCTGTGGCGGGCGGCAAGGTCGAGCCCGCGCGGGATAAGCCCCGCACGCACCGGCGGCATGAGCGAGATCGCCATGGCCTCCGCGATCGAGCCGGCATTCTGCGGATCGCACCAGACGACGTCGTCGGCGCCGAGATATTCGGTGAAAGGCGCAATCGAGGAGACGACGACGGGCACGCCGCTCGCCATCGCCTCCAGCACGACGAGGCCGAAACCCTCCTTGACCGAGGCGAAGACCAGCGTATCGGCCAGCCGGTAAAGTGCGGGCATGTCCGCGTCGGCAACGGTGCCGAGGATATGGACGGCCGCCGCATGTTCACCGAGCGAGGCAAGCACGGCGCGGAATTCGCCCTGATAGCCGCGATGATCGAGCAGCGAAGCACCGCCGGCGATGACGAATTGCGCGTCCGGGCGGATCGCGCGCACTTGGCCGAAGGCTTCGAGCATGGCGATCGTATTCTTGCGCGCCTCGATGCCGCCGACGGCGAGGAAAACAGGGCCATCGCGCAGGCCGAGCTTGCCGCGCAGCGCGCCGGCATCCACGGCGGGCGAGAAACGCCCGGTATCGACGCCGTTGCCGACGACGGTGGAGTCGATGCCGCGCCTTTCCTTGAGCGTCTTGCGCCACATCGAGCTGACGGTGAAGAACAGGTCGGCCCGGTCGATGGAACGGTCCTGCAGCTGCATCAGCCTGGGATCGGCGAACTGGTCGATGTGGTGCACGGTGCGGACGAAGCGCGGGATCAACCCGCGCTCCTTCAGGGTTGCCAGCGCATTGCCGGAAATGCCGTCATGGGCGTGGAAAATATCGAAGTCGCGGGCGGCGGGGGTCTCGAAATAGCGGACATAATCGGCGATCCGCTGCTCGACCATGGCTGTCATCTCGGATGTTGCGACTTCAGTCCTCACGCTGCTGGTTGTGGCAGAGGCAGTGCCACCTGCTCCCCCTTCTCCCCCGCGGGGGTCCGAAGGACGGGTTGAGACCAGTGACTCAACCCCGGTCGATGCTCGCAGGGCAGATGAGGGGGCGGAGCGAAGCGACGCCTCGAGCGGCAGGCGAGAGGCAGACTCTATGTCCGCGGCCCCCTCATCCGACCCTTCGGGCCACCTTCTCCCCGCTGGGGAGAAGGGAGAAACGGCCGCAACCGGCACACACACAGCACCACAGGCCGGCTTGCGAAAGAAACCCGCCCCCTTGGCATCCGGCGCATGCAGAACCACCTCATGGCCGAGACCAGCAAGCGCCTCGGAAAGCTGCATGGCATGCACCACGCCGCCGCGCGGGTTGGTGGAGTGGGAGAGCATGGCGATGCGCAGCGGCCGGCTCATGCGGCATCCTCCCGCCGGCCAAGCTGCAGCAGCGGCGTCTCGGCATGATCGCGGATCACGACACGGTCGGCGCCATCCGTTATCGCCACTTCGCTGCCGGCTTTGACGGTGCCGATCGCGGCCGCGCTGATGTTGCGCTTGGCAAAACGCAGGATCACCGCATCGGCCTTTTCGGGCGCGGTGGAAATCAGGTAGCCGAAGCTTGGGAAGGTCGCGAGCCAGCGCTCCAGCGCCACGCCATCCGGCAGCGGGATTGCCGGAACATCGATATCGATGCCGACCCCGGAACATTCCGCGAGCATGATCGCCGTGCCGACAATGCCGCCCTGGCTGATATCCTTGGCGGCGAGCGCCAGTCCGGCCTCCGCAATCTCGGGCAGGATCTCCAGATCGCCGCGCAGCCGGGCGGGCGGCGCATCGGTTGCCGCTTCCCAGTTGCTGAACGGTTCGCGGTAGCGGCCGCGATGGTCGATCGCGCCAATCAGCACATCGCCGGGCTTCGCATCGAAACTCGTCAGCAGCTTTTTCGCCCTGCCGAGAATGGCGACCGAGAGCTGGCCGCGATCGCTGCGGATATTGGTATGGCCGCCGACAACAGGCACGCCGAAGGTGCTGGCCGCCGCCCGCATGCCTTCGAGCACGGGGGCCGCACCCGCCTCGCCATTCGCCCAGACGGCATCGACGACGGCGAGAGGGCGGCCGCCCATGGCGGCGACATCGGAAATATTGACCATCACCCCGCACCAGCCGGCAAACCAGGGATCGGCCGCGACGAATTCGTTGATGAAGCCCTCGATGGCAAAGAGCAGGTAGCCGTCGCCGTCGGGCAGGGCCGCGCAATCGTCACCCACCGCCACCGGCTGGCCGGCAAGGCCGAGGCTTGCGGCAACCGTGCCGATATCCGCCTTGGCGGCGATGCCGGAGGAGGCCGAAAGTTTGGCGGCGAGCGCCCTGATGTCGATCCTGTCGCCCATCACGCCGCCTTCTTCGCAAGCGCCACCAGCCCGGTTTCCGGCGTCGGGCAGGGCGGATACCAGGCAAGATCGGCCTTCATCCTCAGATGCGGCTTGCCGTAGACCTCGAATTCCTCGATCACCTCCCAGTGCAGCCGGCGGAAGAGCAGCCCGTTCTGCACCTGCACATTGGCAAGAAACGTGTGGCAGCCCATCGCATTGGCCGAGGAGACGGCAAGCCGGATCAGCGTGGCACCCAGCGCGCCGATCTTGCGGAAATCCTCATGCACGGCGAGCCGCGAACCCCACCAGAGGCCGGGCTCCTCCTGATGGATGCGCACGGTGCCGACCACCCGGTCGGCCGCAACGCCCATCATCGACAGCGCCACGATCGGGATGGCGTGATCGTCGGTCGCATCGCGGTCGTCGCTCTCGAAAATCCTCTGCTCCTCGCAGAAGACGGCGCGGCGCAGCGCATGCGCTTCCTGCCGCTCCCAGTCGGAGGTGGAAAACTTCACCTGGAATTCGCTGGCGCGATAGGGCGGGAAGGGTTCCAGCATCATTTGCTCAGCATCCTTTCATAGGAGGAAAGGGCAGAGCAGGCGCCGCACTTGCCGCAGCCGGCCTTGATATCGACGGCCTTCAAGCCGCTGTCGACCAGCATTTTCGAGAGCGGGCCGAGGATCGAATGCATGAAATCAGGCTTCGGCGCCGGATGGCTTTCGAGCGGCGTTCCCGAAATCGGCACGAAGGGCACGACGAAGGGATAGACGCCTGTTACAACCAGCTTTTCGCAGATATCGAGGATCGCCTCGCGCGTGTCGCCAAGGCCGGCGAGGATATAGGTCGAGACCTGGCCGCGTCCGAACACCTCGACGGCGGCCTTGAAGGAAGCCATGTATTTCGAGATCGGCACCTGCGCCTTGCCGGGCATGATGCGTTCGCGCAGCTCCGGCGTGACGACTTCCAGATGCATGCCGAGCGCATCGACGCCGGCTTCCTTCATGACCGAGAACCAGATGTCGTCTTCCGGCGGCTCGCACTGCGCCTGGATCGGCAGGTTGACGGCGGCCTTGATGGCGCGGGCGCTGTCGGCAAGGATGGAAGCGCCGCGATCCGGCCCCTTCGGCGTGCCTGTCGTCATCACCATATGCTTGACGCCATCGAGCTCGACGGCGGCCTTGGCGACTTCCGCCAGCTGCTGTGGCGTCTTGTGGGCGACGGTGCGGCCGGCCGCCAGCGACTGGCCGATGGCGCAGAACTGACAGGTCTTGGTGCGGCTCTGGTAGCGGATGCAGGTCTGCAGCACCGTGGTCGCCAGCACGTCGCGCCCGTGCAGCACGGCAATCTGCGAATAGGGGATGCCATCGGCGGTAGACCGCTCGTAGAAGCGCGGGCGCAGCGGGAAGGAGACTTCGCCGAGCACGCGCCCGTCGCGGCTGATGCGGCTCTTGCCGGCCTCGTCGGGCTTTTCCACCAGATAGGGGCTTTCGAAGGCCGGCGCGGTATGGACCGGCACCATCACCGTCATGCCGTCGATGGTCAGCGCCTTGTGGTCGGACGGGCCGGCGCCGCCGCGGCGGCTCTCGTGCCCGGCCTTGGGATCAACCAGCCTGGCTCCGAAGGACTGCAATTCGTTGATCAGCGTCTCGGTCGGCAGAAACGTCGTGTTTTCCATCGCTTTTGGTCCCTATGTCTGTTTCAAAGGAATGTGCGGAGCCGACCATCGGCTGGGTGGCGCGGCCGTCCATGACGAGATGCAGCAGTTCCGGGCGGGCATAGTGGCCGACCGAATCCATCATCCGCTTGCGCTTGGTGATCAGGCTCATGTCGAGATCGGCGATCAGGATGCCTTCGCCCTCGGTGATCGGCGGAGCGAGATGCTTGCCCTCGGGCGAGATGATGGCGGTCATGCAGCCGCCGCGCAGCGCCTTCTGCAGGCCCTGGTCGGGCGTGATGGAGGCGATCTGCTCGTCGCTCAGCCAGCCGGTGGCGTTGACGACGAAGCAGCCGCTTTCCAGCGCATGATGGCGGATCGTCACCTCCATCTGCTCGGCAAAGATCGGCCCGACCATCGAGCCCGGAAACTGGGCGATGTGGATTTCCTCGTGCTGGGCCATCAGCGCATAGCGGGCGAGCGGATTGTAATGTTCCCAGCAGGCCAGCGCGCCGAGCCGCCCGATGCGGCTGTCGACCACCGAAAGCCCGGAGCCGTCGCCCTGGCCCCAGATCATCCGCTCATGATAGGTCGGCGTGATCTTGCGGCGCTTGAGAATGAGGCGACCGTCGGCATCGAAGAGCAGCTGGGTATTGTAGAGCGAGCCGTGATCGCGCTCGTTGACGCCGAGCGCCACGACGATGCCGTGCTCGCGGGCCGCCGCTGCGACCGCATCGGTGGCCGCGCTCGGAACGGTGACAGCCTCTTCATAAAGGCGCAGATGCTCGCGGCCGGAGAGAACCGGCGGCAGCACGAAGGAGAAATAGGGATACCAGGGAACGAAGGTCTCCGGAAAGACGACGATCTCGGCACCCTTGGCAGCCGCCTCGGTTATTGTCTCCAGCACGCGCGCCAGCGTCTTTTCGCGCGAGGTCAGGTCCGGCGCGATCTGCGCGGCGGCGGCCCGGACGGTCATTTTCTTTTCCATGGCGAAATCCTTCTTTGCTTTCCCCTTCTCCCCGCCGGGGAGAAGGGTTCGCTCCCCGCGGGTCAGAGCGTCCAGGTGTCGAGGATGAAGGCGCCGTCGCGACGGTGGATCAGGATCATGTCCAGCACGTCGAGCGGACTGATCGGGCGGATGCCGGGGATGAGCGACTGCTCGCCATGGCCATAGAGCGCCTGCAGCGCGAAGCGGCAGGCATAGACCTTGCCGCCTTCTTCCATGAAGCCCTTGATCTGGTTGTTGAAGTTCAGATGGCCGGGAAAGGCTTCCGCGCCGAGTTTGGGAAAGCCGCGCTGCACGCCGAGTGTGACGCCGGGACCATAGAGAAGCACCGATGTTTCGAAGCCCTTGCGCTTCAGGCGCTTGGCCTGCAGCAGGTTCACAAGGCCGATCGAGCCTTCGAAGGCGACGGTATGGAAGGTGATGAGGGCTTTCTCGCCCTCCTTGGCCTGGACGTCTTCAAAGACCTTCTCTTCGTAATCGACGAAGAAGTCTCCATCTGCGTGGGCCGGTGCGGTAACTGCGGGCATGAATGGCTCCTGTGTTTGAAGTCAGGCCCCTGTCGCGGGGTACAGCCATTGAATTGCAAGCACCGTGCCAAATTGACTTTGCACAAATAGCAGTCAATTCATGTTTAAAAGCATTCAATTATGCATTCAATTCGGAGGTGAGTTGGAATTGACGCCGATTTGGCAAGCATTTTCGTGCAAAAAATGAATGCAAATGTGAATGAAATGAATGCAATCAATGTGCTATCAATGCAAGGAGGTTTTCCGCGTCGCGGAACATGCCAGTCTCAAATGCGGCATTCGGTCATCCGTCAGGCTCCTGTCGGCCGACGTTTTTACGTGACAGCGGGATCATGCAACAATATACGGTCAATGTCATCAGGAATCCCTTCTGCGCCGATCACGAATTGCGGATCATGAAATGAAAGACTGGCATCCCGACCTTGCCCGCTCCTCCAGCCCCCGTTACATGGCGATTGCCGATCTCATCGAGATGGATCTGAGAAGCGGCGTGCTGGCTGTGGGCGACAGGCTGCCGCCGCAGCGTGAGCTCGCCAGGCGCCTCAACATCGATTTCACCACGGTCGCGCGCGGTTATGTGGAAGCGCAGAAGCGCGGCCTGGTGGATTCCCATGTCGGCCGCGGCACCTTCGTCACCGGCGGGCAGGACCGCGAGCGGCGCGGCTTCGCCTCCGATGCCGCGCCCGATCCGCGCCGCGCCTCCGTCGTCGACTTTTCGATGAACCTGCCGCCGGAGCCCGACGATCAGGACCTGATCGCCCGCATGCGCGAGGGCATGTCGGCGGTGGCGACCAATCTCATTCCGCTCCTGCGCTACCAGGGTTTCGGCGGTTCCGGCATGGACAAGGAGGCCGCCGCCGCCTGGCTCAGCCGCCGCGGGCTGGTGCCCTCGCAGGAGCGCATCTTCGTCACGCCCGGCGCCCATCCGGCGCTGCTTGCGATCTTCGGCCTGCTGGCAAAGCCCGGCGAAACCGTGCTGTCGGAAAACATCACCTATCCCGGCATGCGCTCGATCGCCGCCCAGCTGCGGCTCAACCTCTCCGGCCTGCCGATGGACGAGGCGGGCATCCTGCCCGATGCTTTCGCGGAAGCCTGCGAGCGCCTGGCTCCGAAGGCGCTCTATCTCAACCCGACCCTGCAGAACCCGCTGACGCTGACCATTCCGGAAAAGCGCCGCGAGGAGATCGCCGCCGTCGCCCGCAAATATCACGTGCCCGTCGTCGAGGACGACGCCTACGGCTTCATCCCGCTGCACGGCCCGCCGCCGCTCGCAGCAATCGCGCCGGATCTTACCTGGCACATCGGCGGCCTTGCCAAATGCATCGGCGCCGGCCTGCGCCTCGCCTATGTCGTGGCGCCGGATACCAAGGCGATCTGGCCCTTCGTCAGCGCCATGCGCGCCAACACTGTCATGGCCTCGCCGATGACCGTGGCGCTCGCCACCCGCTGGATCGAGGACGGCACGGCAGACGCGATCCTCCGCTTCATCCGCGCCGAGGCGGGCGCGCGCCAGCAGATGGTGGCCGATATCCTGCCCGAAGGCAGCTACAGGGCCGATCCGATCAGCTTCAACATCTGGCTGCCGCTCACCAACGGCTGGACCCGCTCCACCTTCGGCAGCCACATGCGCGCCTCCGGCATCGGCGTGGTGGCAAGCGACGCCTTCACGGTGGAAGGGGCGGCCGCCGAAGCCGTGCGCGTCTGCCTCGGCGGCCCGATCGGCCGCGAGAGGCTGAAGGGCGCGCTGGACTTCATGGCCCACGCGCTCGAAGGCCCGCCGGAACTGTCGGCTTCGTTTTTTTGAGCCGCTGGTCCGCCTTCCGCTTCAATTCAATCTGTAAAGACCCCGCCCCAAACCCCTCCCCACAAGGGGGAGGGGCTTAACCTGCTGCACTCGCCCTCACTTCTTCAGTGTTTCTAGCTGGGTGATGCGGTGCCACGGGTTAGTCCCTCCCCCTTGTGGGGAGGGGTTGGGGAGGGGTTTTGGCGAGCGCGCAAACTTGTTCCAGCGGTGACAAATCCCGCCGCCGCCAAACCGCGTAAACCCAGCCCACAAAATCGCTGCGTCATTCTGACGAATGGACTGGCAATCCGCTTTCAATGTAATTATATTGTATGCATACAATAATCGGCATTGAATGGATTCTCCCAATGCCCCGCAACGCCGAAAGCGAGATCGCCATGGACACCGAATATCCTCCGCTCCCTCCGATGCAGACCGGCATCCGGGGCCGCTGCCCGCGCTGCGGACAGGGGCATATGTTCAAGGGTTTCCTCACGCTCAAGAAGGAATGCGAAGTCTGCGGGCTGGATTATTCCTTCGCCGACCCGGCCGACGGCCCGGCCTTTTTCGTCATCTGCTTCGCCTGCGTGCCGAGCGTGCTCCTGGGCGTGTGGCTGGAAGTGGCCTTTTCCGCCCCGCTCTGGGTCCAGCTTCTGGTCACCGGTCCCTTCATGTTCGCCACCTGCATTCCGCCGCTGAGGCCGCTGAAGGGATGGCTGGTCGCAAGCCAGTATTTCTACAAGGCGGAAGAGGGCAGGCTTGCCTGATCTCGGGCAATCAAGGATCGCGCGGGACACCCTGATCTCTGCGTCTGAAGGCCGCTCGCACCGTCGGGCGGCCTTTTTGCTGCTCGGGCGGCCGTCGTTCTGCGACGCCAAAATGCCGCAGGAAACGGCTGCCCAAGTCCCTTGTGTAGATTGTACCGATCGGTACAATGCGGAACGAAAGGTACAGATCAACCAAGGAGACCAGGCATGCCCGCACCGCTTCCCCCCTTCACCGAGGAAACCGCAGCCCGGAAGGTCCGCCTTGCCGAAGACGGCTGGAACAGCCGCGATCCGCAGCGCGTCTCGCTCGTCTACACGCCGGATAGCCGGTGGCGCAACCGCGCCGAATTCGTCACCGGCCGCGCCGAGATCGTCGCCTTCCTGACCCGCAAATGGGCCAAGGAACTGGATTACCGGCTGATCAAGGAACTCTGGGCCTTCACCGACAACCGCATCGCCGTGCGTTTCGCCTATGAATGGCACGACGACAGCGGCAACTGGTTCCGCTCCTATGGCAACGAGAACTGGGAATTCGACGCCGAGGGCTTGATGCAGCGCCGTTTCGCCTGCATCAACGATCTGCCGATCCGGGATTCGGATCGCAAGTTCCACTGGCCGCTCGGCCGGCGGCCCGACGACCATCCGGGCCTTTCCGACCTCGGCCTCTGAGGCCCCGGGGTGACGCGTGAAAACCGTTTATGAACGTGCCGATATCGTGCCGCTGCTCGCCGAGATCTTCCGCGAGCTCGGCTACGAGGGCACGACGCTGAGCCGCATTACCGAGCGCACCGGCATCGGCAAGGGCAGCCTCTATCACTTCTTCCCCGGCGGCAAGGAGGAGATGGCGGCCGCCGTCCTTGCCGATGTCGACGTCTGGTTCGAACGCGCCGTCTACGAGCCCCTGCGCCGCGACGACGCGGCCGCGGCGATCGATGCGATGTGGGCGAACGTGATGGATTATTTCCGCTCCGGCCGCCGCATCTGCCTCGTCGGCGCCTTTGCGCTGGACGAAACCCGCGAGCGCTTCTCGCCCGCCATCCGCGATTATTTCGTCCGCTGGATCGAGGCGCTGTGCCGGGCGCTGGTCCGCGCCGGCTGCGGCGAGGCTGCGGCCCTTGCCGCCGCCGAGGAGGCGGTATCCGGCATTCAGGGCGCGCTGGTGCTCTCGCGGGCGCTTGACGACACGGATATGTTTCGAAGAACGGTGGACCGGCTGGCCGGCAGGCTGGCCGCGGCGCAACCTGGAAGATAGGTTATGGCCGCCGCCCCGGCAGCGGAGCGAATGCCGCAAGCGGGTGAGGGGGGGCCATGACGCCCTCACCCGTCAGGATTGTGTTTAGGCGTCGTTCCGGGAGGGCAGGCTGACCGGGCGCGGATTCTCGCGCTGCGTGCGGACCTGGCGCCACTCGTTTTCCATCTGGTCGACGACGTGCTGGGGGATCTTGGTCGGAGTTTCTGCGGTGGTTTGCATCGTATACCTCTCTTCCTCAGCAAGGGTGTGGTTACGAATTGATGCATCGCACAATAAAATCTGCGTGTAAATGAACCGGCGTCACACTTGAAACGATTTAGTTAATTTCAATCGATTAAGCGGACGTTAACCACAAAGGACCTGCAGGAAGCGTATCATGACTGTCTCGCTCGATCGGCAATTCTTCTTTCGCAGCGTAAGCCGCTCGCTGTTCAAGGGCAGCCTTAACCCTGCCCGGATCGAAGGCATGAACGCCATCCTTGACTACTGGGACGCGAATCTGGCTACCGCAGATCGGCGCTGGCTGGCCTATATATTGGCGACCGCCTTTCACGAGACCGCCTATACGATGCAGCCTGTGCGCGAGACGCTGGCGGAAAGCGATTCGCGTGCCGTCGAGATCCTCGAGGCCGCATTCGCCGCCGGCCGGCTCTCCTGGGTGAAGTCGCCCTACTGGCGCGCCGACGAGGAGGGCAAGTCCTGGCTCGGCCGCGGCCTGGTGCAGCTCACCCACAAGCGGAACTACGAGGCGATGAGCGAGGTCACTGGCATCGATCTCGTCGCCCGGCCCGACCGCGCCATGGAAATGGCGCCGGCCGTGACGATCCTGGTCGAGGGCATGCTGCGCGGCAGCTTCACCGGCCATCGGCTCTGCGACCATTTCAACGCGGAGAGGGAAGACTGGGTCAACGCGCGCCGCATCGTCAACGGCACCGACCGGGCCGAAAAGCTTGCCGACTACGGCCGGACATTCCTCGCCGCCATGCGCGAAAACAAGGGGCGCAAGCGCCGCAAGCCGGTCTGAACGATCGCCACGCGGCCGGCGCGGCATTGTGGCCCGGTTGAAGGCGCGGGCGGCGCGTGTTATCGCCCGGCGGGTCCAAAGCTTCAGGCCCCCAGAGCTTTCGGGCCTATAGACGTCCCACAGGAGTATTCCGCGTGATCCGCCATATCGTCTTCTTCACCGTGCCGGAGCAAAACCGCGAGGCGGTGCGCAAGGGGCTTTCGATATTGACCGGCATCCCGCACGCGCTGAAGCTGGAAATCGGCGAAAACGTCAAGACGGACCAGTGGGGCAACGCGGTCGATTTCGTCGTCTATGGCGAATTCGAGAGCGAGGAAGCGCTCGCCGCCTACAAGGCGCATCCCGATTACGATCGCTCCACCCGCACGGTCAAACCGCTGCGCGACACCAGGACGGCGGCCGATTTCGACAGCGCCAGGGCCGTCACACGCCCCCTGCAGGACTGACGGCAGCGGCCGCGCCGCTCTATCCCCTTGAATCTGAATAACTATTCCGTTCAGTGCGCCGGCAATGCAGCCATTCTTCGGCTAAGTCATTGATTCTGAATAAGTGATGCTGACAGGCGAAAAAACTTTTATAAAAAATTTCGTTCGGAGCCCGCGTTCCCCGATTTTGAATTTCTTTATGCGTATTTTTGAGGGTTTGTGGATCACCTATTCAGAATCAATGACTTAGCCCGAAAAAACGGCACTTTTGCTACACTAAACGAAATTCTTATTCAGGATCAATGGGTTAGAAGATGGCCAAAAACGGCCTTCGGCCACAGCTGAACCGGGTTGTGAACTGCCGGATGCAGGCTCGGAAGAAAAAGTCGTAAATGATTCAGAAGCTTGGCGGATCGGCGGCTGCCGCTGCCGGGGTCACGGGCTGTCAGGCCGGCTGCGCGCTCGCGCTTGCGCCGCGCACCAGCGCCGAAAGCATCATCACGAAAACCAGCGCGATAGCCGCCAGCGCCGCGCAGGTGACAAGCGTCGGGCCGGCGCCGGCGCGGTCGAGGATGGCGGTGAAGACGACGGGCGCCACCGCATTGGCGAGGTTCTGCGGCATCGACAGGCGGGCCGCCTGCAGCCCGTAGTCTTTTGCCGAGAAGAGGGCGAGCGGCAGCAGCGCGCGGGCGACCGCCAGCACGCCGGAGCCGAAGCCGTAGAGCAGCACGAAAGTGACGAGCAGCGGCGTCGATGGCGGCAGGACGAAGAGCATCAGGAAACTGAAGAACATCAGGCTGACGCCCATGACCGATGTCAGGATCGGATTGCCGCGTCTGCCGAGCAGCATGTCGAGCGCGCGCGCCGAAATGCCGATGACGCCGCGCGCCGAGCCGAGCTGCAGGGCAAGCGCCGGCGAGGCGCCCGACTGGCGGAAGATTTCGATCAGCGACGGCGACACGCCGAAGGTGACGAAGGTGCAGAGCGTGGTGAAGACGGCAATCAGCAGGAAGGCCCTGCGCCGGTCGGCCGGCGAAAGCTCCACCGGTGGCGTTTCGGCGCCGGTCCCCTGCGTGTGCGCCGCCACCGGCTTCGGCAGCCCGAAGAGATGCAGCGGCAGGCAGACGAAGAAGTGCAGGCCGGCCGAGACGAGGAGGGTGACGCGCCAGCCGAAATTGTCGCTGAGCAGCGTCAGGATCGGCCAGAAGATGGTGGCCGAAAGGCCGGTGAACAGCATCAGGATGGCGATGACGCGTTTGCCGTTGGCGCCCTCGCGCTCCACGACGGCGGTATAGCAGGGCGCCGAAAGGCCGAGCGCGCCGCCGAAGCCGATCACGACCCAGGCGAGCGCATAGACGGCGATGTTGGCGGCGGCGGCAAGCAGCAGCAGGCCGGCCGCAATGATGACCGAAGAGGCGGCCAGCACCCTTGCTGCTCCGTAGCGGCCGAGCCAGCGCCCGGTGGCCGGGCCGGCAAAGGCGCTGATGACCATCATGACCGTCAGCCCGGCAAAGATCGCCTCGTTCGGCAGCCCGAGCGAGGGCGCGATGACGCGGCCCATGACGCCGAGCATGTCGAAAGTCGTGCCCCAGCCGATCAGCTGGGTGACGGCGAGCACGCCAACTGTCTGCGCCGTACGAAACGGGAATGATGTCTGCATGGACCCGGAGATGGAACGGATGAAGGAGCCGCAGCGATAGCAGATTCAACCAGACGGGGAAAGGTGCGGCCGGACAGATCCGGCACGCGTCTGCCGGGTGCCGGGATTTTCGCGGCGGCAGAAGACCTTAGCCGTATCGTTCGGAATTCATGTATATTTCGCGCAATAGTCGAGAATTGTTCTAAAAAACCTTCATTACCGTGCATTCATTTGCCATTCAGGTCGCTTGAGTACATAGTCTCAGCACGTTGGCATTACATTGAAAGCACAGCACATGGCCTCTCCTCTGAGCGTCGCAGCATTGGCCGCCGGCCTGGCGGTTTCGGCGCCCTCACCGGACGATACGCACACGCTTGTCCTGCGTGTGGCCGGCGATTGCAGCACCGCAGCCCAGCAGGTCGTGGACGAGACCGGCGGCCAGCTTCTTTCCGTGCAGCCGGTGGGCAATGTCTGCATCATAACCGTTCTCGTCCAGGGTAACGGCCAGCGTCCGCGCAAGCTAACGGTAAAGGTTCCGATGTAAGCGGAATCGGCTTATCAAGGTTCCAGTGATTTGCAGCGGAAGAAGGCGAAGCGATGCGCATTCTGGTAGTCGAAGACGACGTCAATCTGAACCGGCAGCTGAGCGACACGCTGAAAGAGGCGGGTTACGTGGTCGATCAGGCCTTCGACGGCGAGGAGGGCCACTTCCTCGGCGATACCGAACCCTATGACGCCATCATCCTCGATATCGGCCTGCCGGAAATGGACGGTGTGACCGTGCTCGAAAAATGGCGCGGCGCCGGCCGCACCGTGCCGGTGCTGATCCTGACCGCGCGCGACCGCTGGAGCGACAAGGTGGCCGGCATCGACGCCGGCGCCGACGATTACGTGACCAAGCCTTTCCATGTCGAGGAAGTGCTCGCCCGCATCCGCGCGCTCATCCGCCGCGCCGCCGGCCATGCCTCCTCCGAAATCGTCTGCGGCCCGGTGCGGCTCGACACCAAGACCTCGAAGGCGATCGTCAACGGTGTGACGCTGAAACTCACCTCGCACGAATACCGCCTGCTTGCCTATCTCATGCATCACATGGGCGAGGTGGTCTCCCGCACGGAGCTGGTCGAACATATGTACGATCAGGATTTCGACCGCGATTCCAATACGATCGAGGTCTTCGTCGGCCGCCTGCGCAAGAAGATGGGCGTCGATCTGATCGAAACGGTGCGCGGTCTCGGCTACCGCATCCAAGCGCCGACCAATGCGAATTAAGTCGCTCACCGCACGCGTGCTGCTTCTGACCACGGTCTGGTCGACGGTGGCGCTGGTGGTGATCGGCCTTTTGATTTCGACGCTTTACAGGCGCAGCGCCGAACGCGGCTTTCAGGACCTGCTGCGCGCCCAGCTCTACAATGTCATCAATTCCGTGACGATCGGCGATCAGGGCGCGCTGTCCGGCAGCCCGCAGCTCGGCGACCTGCGCTTCGCCCAGCCGAAGACCGGCTGGTACTGGGTGGTCGAGCCGCTCGGCACCTATACGACCGCGCCGCTGGTTTCGCCCTCGCTCGGCTCGGCGACCATTCCGGTCCTGTCGGTGGTCGAAGCGCCCTTCGACAAGAATTACGAGCGCTATTACCAGGTGACGGACGCTTCCGGAAACCGCGTGCAGGTGGCCGAAACCGAAGTCGTGCTCGATACCGACGGCCGCGCCGCCCGCTTCCGCGTCACCGGCAATGTCGATGTCGTGGAAGACGACGTGCGCAACTTTTCCCACCGGCTCTATCTGGCGCTCGCCGGCTTTGGCGTCGGCAGCCTCATCGTCAATGCGCTCGCCATTCTCTACGGCCTCAAGCCGCTGGACAAGGCGCGCGCCGCCCTCGAGCGCATCCGCGCCGGCGAAAGCGAGCAGCTGAAGGGCGATTTCCCGCGCGAAATCCTGCCGCTTGCCAACGAGGTCAATGCGCTGATCGACAGCAACCGCCGCATCGTCGAGCGGGCGCGCATGCAGGTCGGCAATCTCGCCCATTCGCTGAAGACGCCGATTGCCGTGCTGCTCAACGAGGCGCGCGTGCTCGACCGGTCGCATGGCGACCTCGTGCGCAACCAGGCCGAGGCCATGCAGGGGCAGGTGCAATCCTATCTCAACCGCGCCCGCATCGCCGCCCAGCGCGAATCCGTGCTGGCGAGAACCGATGCCGAGCCGGCGCTGGAGCGGCTGGTGCGCGTCATGCGCCGCCTGAACGTCGAGACCGAATTCGAGCTGATCGTGCAGCCGCCGCATCTGGCCGTCGCCATGGAGCAGCAGGATCTGGAGGAAACGGTGGGCAACCTCCTGGAAAACGCTGCCCGTTTCGCCAAAAGCAAGGTGCGCCTCCAGGCCGTCGAAGCCGGCGAGGACGTGCGGGGAACCGAGGCGAGCGCCCGCAAGCACTGGGTCGAGCTTTCCGTCGAGGACGACGGCCCCGGCCTGGAGCCCGACCAGATCCGCGAGGCGCTGAAGCGCGGCCGGCGGCTGGACGAAAGCAAGCCCGGAACCGGCCTCGGCCTGTCCATCGTCACCGAGATTTCCAACGAGTACCAGGGCCGGCTGGAGCTTTCGCGCGGCGAGTGGGGCGGGCTGAAAGCCAAGCTTATCCTGCCGGGTGTGACAAAGGATGTTGCATGAGCAACTGCTTGATGTCACAAAGATAGTGGCAAATGTATAGCATGCTTTGCCTTAATGCTGACACGGGGACGCTGCACTTCGATCGGCTGAACTCCCACCCCTGATCGTGGTTCGATTGCAATGACTCTACGTTCGCAAGGCATGATCGTTTCCTCCCTTCTCGTCGCCGTCGCGCTCTCTGGCTGCACGACGACGAAGGGCGCCACCTCGCGAGGCCTTTTCGGCGCCAGCAAGCCGCCGGCCTCGGCCGCTTTCATCTCCGCGCTGCAGGGCGGCATTGTCGGGCGCACCGGCGTGCAGCTCGGCGACAGCGACAGGCAGCGGGCGCTGGAGGCCGAATATCGCGCGCTGGAAGGTGCCGCCGTCGGCCAGCCCGTCACCTGGACCGGCCGGGATGCCAAGGGCAGCGTCGTGGCCGCCGCCCCCTATCAGGTCGGCTCGCAGAATTGCCGCCAGTACACCCATACGGTGACGGCCGACGGCAAGGATGCGCTGGCGCGCGGCGTTGCCTGTCGCAACGAGAACGGCACCTGGTCGCCGCTCGGCTGAGCCTGCCCGCCGGCCCCGCTTGCGGCCAAAAGCCTCAAATCTTCGTCATTCCGGCATTGGCAGTTGGAATGAGGGCGCGCTTCAAGTATTTGGGCCGATATGCTGTTCTGGATTCTCGTGGCTGTCCTGACGGCGGCGGTTGCCGTCATCCTGCTTTACCCTCTTTTGCGTCGGGCAAAGGCGGTGGAGGACACGCGCGCCGGCGAAGCGGCCGTCTATCGCGACCAGCTGCGCGAACTCGACCGCGACCTTGCGGGCGGCCTGATCAATGCCGACGAGGCCGATTACGCCCGCGCCGAGATCGGCCGGCGCCTGATCGCCGTTTCCGGTGCTTCCCCCGCCGAGGCGCGCCAGCCGGCGCGCCGCCACCGGCTGGCGGAAGCCTTCATCGTTTTGCTCCTGCCGGTCGTCGGGCTCTGTCTTTATATCAATACCGGCAGGCCCGACCTGCCGTCGCAGCCGCTGGAAGCCCGCCTTGCCAATCCCGGCAGGGACATGGCCGTCCTCGTCGCCAAGGCCGAGCGGCATCTGGCCCAGAACCCCGATGACGGCCGGGGCTGGGACGTGCTGGCGCCGATCTATTTCAGCACCATGCGCCTGTCCGATGCCGAGGCCGCCTATCGCAACGCCATCCGTCTGCTCGGCCCGAGCCCGGCGCGTCTCGACGGCCTTGCCGAAACGCTGATGGCGACTGCCGAAGGTGTCGTGACCGAGGATGCGCGCAAGGCGCTGGAACAGTCGCTCGCCCTCGAACCCGACAACCCGCGCGCCCGCTTCTACATTGCCTTGAGCCTGGAGCAGGCGGGACAGGCGGAGGCGGCACGCGGCGCCTTCGAGGCGCTGGCGAAGCAGTCGCCGGCCGATGCGCCCTGGCTGGCGCTGGTCAACGAACATATCGCCCGGAACGGCGGCACGGCGTCTGCGCCTGCCGCCCCGCCGGCCGCCGGCTCCGCCGCGCCGGATGGCCCGACGGCCGAGGACGTGGCGGCGGCCGGAACGATGAGCAGCGGCGAGCGCCAGCAGATGATCCGCGGCATGGTGGAAAGCCTCGACGCCAGACTGAGCGCCGATCCCGACAATTTCGAGGGCTGGATGCGCCTTGTCCGCTCTTACGCCGTATTGAACGACAAGGATCGCGCTGCAGACGCGCTGAAGCGCGGCCTGGCCGCCTTCCCGGCCTCCGGGAACGAGGGCCGGCAATTGCTGGCGCTGGCCAGGGAACTCGGCATCGCCACGGAGGGGTTGACGGAATGACGCGCAAGCAGAAACGCCTGGCGGTGATTGCCGGCGGCATGGGCTTCATCGCCGCCGCCGTGCTGCTCGTGCTGTTCGCCTTCAGCCAGTCGGTCGCCTATTTCTACATGCCGGGCGATCTCGCCGGCAACCCGGTCGCACCCGGCACCCGCATCCGCCTCGGCGGGCTGGTGGGCGCCGGCAGCGTGCTGCGCGGCGAGGGT
>NZ_JBHSOR010000049.1:527-1412 GCF_042656325.1 Rhizobium sp. GCM10022189 | reverse complement strand
CGTGACCGATCCGAGCGGTGAGATCGTCAACGTGCGCTACCAGGGCATCCTGCCCGACCTGTTCCGCGAGGGGCAGGGGGTGGTGACGGAAGGATCGTTCGAGGCCGGCAGCAATATCTTTACCGCTGATACCGTGCTGGCCAAGCATGACGAGACCTATATGCCCAAGGAAGTGGCCGACAAGCTGAAGGCCGAGGGCCTGTGGGAAGAGGGCAAGGGCGCCGCCCCGCAGGGCAAGGACGCCAAGGGCCAGGAAGTGAAGGGCCAGCAAGCCGGCGGCCAGGAAGCGAAGGCGACGCCATGATTATCGAGATCGGCCATTACGCGCTGGTTCTGGCGCTTGCCACGGCAATCGTGCTGTCGCTGGTGCCGGCCATCGGCGCGCGCCGCGGCGATGTTGCGATGATGGACGTGGCCCCGCTCGGCTCCGTCCTGCTCTTTGCCCTCGTCGCCTTCTCCTTCGGCGTCTTGACCTATGCCCATGTCGTCTCCGACTTCTCGGTGAAGAACGTCTGGGAGAACTCGCATTCGCTGGTGCCGCTGATCTACAAATATTCCGGCGTCTGGGGCAATCACGAGGGCTCGATGATGCTCTGGCTCCTGATCCTGTCGCTGTTCAGCGCGCTGGTCGCGCTCTTCGGCCGCAACCTGCCCGATACGCTGAAGGCCAATGTTCTGTCCGTCCAGGCCTGGATCTCGGTCGCCTTCATCCTCTTCATCCTGCTGACCTCCAATCCGTTCCTGCGCCTCGATCCGGCCCCGGCCGAGGGCCGGGACCTGAACCCGGTGCTGCAGGATGTCGGCCTCGCCATCCATCCGCCGCTGCTCTATCTCGGTTATGTCGGCTTCTCGGTCTGTTTCTCCTTCGCCGTCGCCGCCCTTCTT
>NZ_JBHSOR010000049.1:0-388 GCF_042656325.1 Rhizobium sp. GCM10022189 | reverse complement strand
GACCTTTCTGACGCTCGGCATCGCCATGGGCTCCTACTGGGCCTATTACGAACTCGGCTGGGGCGGCTGGTGGTTCTGGGACCCGGTGGAGAACGCCTCCTTCATGCCCTGGCTTGCCGGCACAGCACTTCTGCATTCGGCGCTCGTCATGGAAAAGCGCGAGGCGCTGAAGATCTGGACGGTGCTGCTTGCCATCCTCACCTTCTCGCTGTCGCTGATGGGCACGTTCCTGGTGCGCTCGGGCGTGCTCACCTCGGTGCATGCCTTTGCCAGCGACCCGAGCCGCGGCGTCTTCATCCTCTGCATCCTGCTGGTCTTCATCGGCGGGGCGCTGTCGCTCTTTGCCCTGCGCGCCCCGTTGCTCTCGGCCGGCGGCCTGTTTGCGCCG
>NZ_JBHSOR010000048.1:0-1283 GCF_042656325.1 Rhizobium sp. GCM10022189 | reverse complement strand
CCTCACCGTATCGATTCCTCCGCCGGCACTTTCGGTAACGACGTCGCCGGCGACATCCACGATATAGGTATCGTCACCCGCTCCGCCGATCAGCGTATCGGCGCCGGCGCCGCCATTCAGCGTGTCATTGCCGTCGCCGCCGGTGATCACGTTCGCCACAGCGTTGCCGGTGCCCGTGAAGGCAGCCGAACCGATGTAGGTCAGGTTCTCGACATTGGCGAGGGCAGCGATCGAATAGGTCGCAAGTGACGTGCGGATCTCGTCCATACCCGCACCCACTGCCTCCGTGACCACGTCGCCGGCGGCATCCACGACATAGGTATCGTTGCCGATGCCGCCGATCAGCGTGTCGGCTCCGGCCCCACCGTCCAGCGTATCGTTGCCGACACCGCCGGTGATCGTGTTGGAAAGGGCATTGCCGGTCCCGGCAAAATCGCCGCTGCCGGTGAAGGTCAGGTTCTCGACATTGGCGATGTTGGTCAGCGCATAGGCAGAAAGCGCCGTCTTGATCAGATCCGTGCCTTCGTTGGCGGCTTCGGTCACGACATCGGCCAGATCGTCGACAACATAGGTGTCGTTGCCGGCACCACCAACCAGCGTATCCGCTCCCGCCTTGCCGTCCAGCGTGTCGGCACCCGCCGCACCCCTGATCGTGTTGGCAAGGTCGTTGCCCGTTCCGGTGAAGGCCACCGTGCCCGTATAGGTCAGGTTCTCGACATCGGCCCCGAGCGTGTAGGCCGCAAGCGCGGTCTTGACAGTGTCGGTGCCTGCATCGGCACTTTCGGTAACGACGTCGCCGGCGACATCCACGATATAGGTATCGTCACCCGCTCCGCCGATCAGCGTATCGGCACCGGCTCCGCCGTTCAGCGTGTCGTTGCCGTCGCCACCCGACAGCCGGTCGGCCGCAGCACCGCCGGTAATCGTGTTGGCAAGGTCGTTGCCCGTTCCGGTGAAGGCCACCGTGCCCGTATAGGTCAGGTTCTCGACATTGTCGGCAAGCGTATAGGTCGCCGACCCAGCCTTCACCGTATCGATCCCGGCATCGGCACTTTCGGTGACGAGGTCACCGGCATTGTCAACGATATAGGTGTCGTTGCCCGCCCCACCAATCAGCGTATCGGCGCCGGCGCCGCCATTCAGCGTGTCGTTGCCGGCGCCGCCGGTGATCACGTTCGCCACAGCGTTGCCGGTACCCGTGAAGGCAGCCGAACCGGTGTAGGTCAGGTTCTCGATATTGGCGAGCGCAGCGATCGAATAGGTCGCAAGCGACGTCCGGATCT
>NZ_JBHSOR010000047.1:764-189190 GCF_042656325.1 Rhizobium sp. GCM10022189 | reverse complement strand
TGTTAAGCCTGCCGCCAGCGTTCGTTCTGAGCCAGGATCAAACTCTCATGTTGAGAATTCAATCATTGGCATTACGTCACGTCTTGAATCGACGAGAACTTCACACCTGTCTTCCAGGACAAAAACATAAGTCTCCATCCGAAAACCAGTGTAACTTCTCTTGATAAACGTGACCGCCAAAGTCTCTTTCCAGAAGTCCAAATTCCTTCAGACCCCGCAAGCTCCGCCGCCCACGTTTCTCTTTCTTCTCATCTTCAATTGTCAAAAAACTGACGACACATTTGCCGTCGAAAAATCAACGCCCCAAACTTCCGCCCAGAGCACAAACCAGCATTCCGCCAATCCGCTTGATTTTCTGCAGAACGAGAAACTTCGTCGCCAGCAGCGCCGCCGCCCTCGTCAGTGAGTGGGCTTATAATCCCTCATCTTCCCGACAGTCAACAGGCCATTTCCAAAAAAATCATTTTTCTTCCATCCCTTTGTTTCTGCAGGTGATTTTACACCATTCGCGAAAATCCGCTCGTTTCCCGGATTCCAATCGCGCCGAAGAGCCCGAAAAACATGACTGTTTGTCGGTTTATTGTGGAAGATCCGATTTTAGCCCTCTTCGCCCCGACATGATCACATTCTGCTGGTCAGAGAAACACGCACGATTCACGCAGGCATGCGCACGTAGAGTGTCCGCTCCGGTGTGATTTGACTTCAGTGCCCAAAATATGCACATCTTTCGCCCCAGCCAGGACGGCCCGCGGATGCTAAGAACGACATCGAATGTAAGGATGCGAACTCCACTGCCATGATGACGGAGAAAATGATGATCCGCTCGCTCGGCAGCGAGCCTCCGCTTCTGGCAGACGGGCGCCGTGCGCCCGACCGGCGCGAGGTTTCGTTGCGCTGGCTTTCGGGCACGTTCCTCACAGGCATTACCTCGTCGATCCTCATGGGTGTCGCACTGTTTGCCGCCCTCGACGGCCGGCAGCAGCTGGCAATCCCCGCCGAAGCCTATGCGAGCGCATCGGCCGATGCGCACCAGGACACATCCGTTACCCGGGGCGGGCGTCTGATCGCTCCCGTCATAGCCGCCAAGCCATCCGATCGCGCCATCATGGAAGTCTCGACCGTCGTCCACGACGGCGAGAAGGAGGTCGTGCGCCGCCAGCCCTTCTCCCATGTGAAGATGATGCTGGCGGCCAATCACGTCGCGACGGAGGATTATCCGGATTTCGATCCGCTGGCGATCTTCTCGGCCGACGAACCGCAGCCGGCTCCGCAGAGCCGCACCGGCGCAATTTACGGCTCCGACGTCGAATCCGAAGTGGCGCTCAAGACCATCCCTTTCCCGACTGGCAAATCCGACCTCAACATGGCCCCCGGCCTGTCGCTTGACGAGGTCGAGGAGAATGTCCGCTCCAATGGCTCGGTCCTGACGGACGGAAATGCCCAGCTGGCCGCTCTCTATTATGTGGATCCGCGCCGCTTCTCCGCCGAGGACAACGACGTCGACCTGACCGCCGGCCTTGCCGCGCGTGTTCTCGAACAGAACATGACGGTTTCGGCACCGGAATCCATTACACCGCAGACCGAAGAATTCGCCGACGACATCCTGCCGGTGCGCCAGGACACGAAAATCGCCAAGGCGCTCGCCGATTCCGGCTACCCGCAGCCGCAGGCAGACGGCATGTCCGGCTATATCGCCCCGCTGCTCGGCACCGATACGCTCTCGAAAGGCGACGTCCTGCGCATCGGCATCATTCAGAAGGGCGAACAGGCAAAGATCATCCGCGCCAGCGTCTATCGCGGCACCCGCCATCTCGTCACCGTCGCGCTCGATGACAAGGGCCGGTTCGTCGCCGGCAGCGAGCCGCCGATGCTGGATGCGGTCGCCACAGCCTTCGACGACAATTCCTTCGCCCCGCCCGCAGGCCAGAACCTGCCGCGCGTCTATGACGGCATTTACCGAGCAGCCCTTTCCTATGGCATGACCAAGGACATGACGGCTCTGATCATCAAGCTGCTTGCCGCCAATGTCGATTTCCAGGCGCAGCTGAAGCCGACGGACTATCTCGAAGCCTTCTTCTCCGTCGCCGACAGCAACGGCCAGGCAACCGCCGATTCCGAGCTTCTCTACGTCAACGCGCGTTTCGGCGATACATTGACGCGCTTCTATCGCTTCCAGGACCCGGAAGACGGCACGGTCGACTATTTCGACCAGGACGGCAAGAGCATCCGCCAGTTCCTGCTGCGCAATCCTGTCCCGAACGGCATCTTCAAGTCCGGCTTCGGCATGCGCCGCCACCCGATCCTCGGCTTTGCGCGCATGCATACCGGTGTCGACTGGGCGGCCCCGCGCGGCACGGCGATCATCGCAGCCGGCAACGGCACGGTCGAAAAGGCAGGCTGGGATTCCGGTGGCTATGGCAACCAGACGATCGTACGCCACGCCAACGGCTACGAATCCTCCTATAACCACCAGAGCGCCATTGCCAAGGGCATCGTGCCGGGCGCCAAGGTGCGCCAGGGGCAGGTCATCGGCTGGGTGGGAACGACCGGTGAATCGACAGGCCCGCACCTGCACTACGAATTGATCGTCAACGGCACCAAGGTCGATCCGCTGCGCATCCGCCTGCCCGGCGGCAAGTCGCTCCAGGGCGATGCGCTCGCCAAGTTCGAGGACGAGCGCAAGCGCATCGACACGCTTCTGAACAACCAGCCCGCCTCCGATCAGGTCGCCAGCAAATAATTCGCTCCTTCTGCTGAAACAAAAATGGCGGCCCGGGAGCCGCCATTTTCAATTCCTGTCCGCACAGCCTTATGCCGCTTCGCTGACCGACTGTTTCGTCCGGAACAGCAGACGATCCGAACCGCTGGTGATCTTCACCGTCGATCCGTCCGGCACCTGGCCCGACAGGATCTGCTCGGCAAGCGGATCCTGCACGAACTTCTGGATCACCCGCTTCAGCGGACGGGCGCCGTAGACCGGATCGTAGCCCCTGTTTGCCAGCCAGTTGCGGGCATCCTCGTCGAGATCGAGCACGATCTTGCGCTCGGACAGCAGCGATACCAGCCGCCTCAGCTGAATATCGACGATCGCGCCCATTTCCTCGCGCTTCAGGCGGTGGAAAAGGATGATCTCATCGATACGGTTCAGGAATTCCGGCCGGAAATGGCCGCGAACGACGTCCATCACCTGCTCGCGAACCGTCTCGCTGTCCTCCCCTTCACGCAACTGCGTCAGATATTCGGCGCCGAGGTTCGACGTCATGATGATCATCGTGTTGCGGAAATCGACCGTCCGGCCCTGCCCGTCGGTCAGGCGACCGTCGTCCAGCACCTGCAGCAGGATGTTGAACACGTCGGGATGGGCTTTCTCGATCTCGTCGAACAGCACGACCTGATAGGGCCGGCGACGAACGGCTTCCGTCAGCGCACCGCCTTCGTCATAGCCGACATAGCCGGGAGGGGCACCGATCAGCCGGGCGACGGAGTGCTTCTCCATATATTCCGACATATCCATGCGCACCATTGCCGTCTCGTCGTCGAACAGGAAGCGGGCAAGCGCCTTGGTGAGTTCCGTCTTTCCGACGCCGGTCGGGCCGAGGAAGATGAATGAGCCGATCGGTCGGTTCGGATCCTGAAGGCCGGCACGGGCGCGGCGTACGGCACGGGATACGGCCTGAACCGCATCGCCCTGCCCGATCACCGATTTCGCCAGTTCGTCTTCCATCCGGAGCAGCTTGTCGCGTTCGCCTTCCAGCATCTTGTCGACCGGAATGCCGGTCCAGCGGGAGACGACATGGGCGATATTGTCGGGTGTGACGACCTCCTGCACCATCGCGTTGCGGCTGTTGTCTTCCTTGCTTTCGGCCTCGCTCAGCTGCTTTTCCAGGCCCGGGATCACGCCGTAAGCAAGCTCGCCGGCGCGCTGGAATTCGCCCTTGCGCTGGGCGATCGCCAACTCGTTGCGGGCATCGTCGAGCTGCTTTTTCAGATCGGCGGCAAGGCCGAGTTTCTGTTTCTCCGCCTGCCAGCGAGCCGTCAGCGCATCAGCCTCTTCCTCCAGCGAAGAAAGCTCGCCTTCCAGCCGTTTCAGCCGGTCGGCAGAAGCAACGTCGGTTTCCTTCTTCAAGGCCTCGCGCTCGATCTTCAGCTGGATGATACGGCGGTCGAGTTCGTCGAGCTCTTCCGGCTTGGAATCCACCTGCATGCGCAGACGGGCGGCTGCCTCGTCCATCAGGTCGATCGCCTTGTCCGGCAGAAAGCGGTCGGTGATGTAGCGGTTCGAAAGCGTCGCAGCGGCAACCAATGCCGCATCGGCGATGCGCACCTTGTGATGCTGCTCGTACTTTTCCTTCAGCCCGCGCAGGATCGAGATCGTATCCTCGACCGTCGGCTCCTCGACCATGACCGGCTGGAAGCGACGGGCAAGAGCAGGGTCCTTCTCGACATGTTTGCGGTATTCGTCGAGCGTCGTTGCGCCGACGCAGTGCAATTCGCCACGGGCAAGAGCAGGCTTCAGCAGGTTGGAAGCGTCCATCGCCCCATCCGCCTTGCCGGCGCCGACCAGCGTATGCATCTCGTCGATGAAAAGGATGATCTCGCCATTCTCCGACTGAACCTCGTTCAATACGGCCTTCAGGCGCTCCTCGAATTCGCCGCGGAACTTTGCACCGGCAATCAAGGCACCCATGTCGAGAGCCATCAGCTTCTTGTCCTTCAGGCTTTCCGGCACGTCGCCATTGACGATGCGCAGGGCAAGACCTTCGACGATCGCCGTCTTGCCGACGCCGGGCTCACCGATGAGAACAGGATTGTTCTTGGTGCGGCGCGAGAGAACCTGGATGGTGCGGCGGATCTCGTCGTCGCGGCCGATCACCGGGTCAAGCTTGCCTTCGCGGGCATCGCTCGTCAGGTCGCGGGCATATTTCTTCAGGCTGTCGAAACCCTGCTCGGCGCTCGCCGTATCGGCGGTGCGACCCTTGCGGATGTCGTTGATAACCTGATTGAGCGCCTGCGCGGTCACGCCGGCATTCTTCAGCGACTGATAGGTGGAAGCGGAAGTTTCGATCGCCAGCGCCTGCAACAGGCGCTCGACCGTCACGAAGCTGTCGCCTGCTTTCTTTGCCGCCTCTTCGGCAGTGGAGAAAACCTTGGCGAGCGGCTGGGCGAGATAGATATTGCCGTTGCCGCCGGAAACCTTGGGCAGCTTGGCAAGTGCGGCGTCATTGGCAAGCCGTGCGGCTTTTGCGTCGCCACCGGCGCGCTCGATCAGCGAAGCGGCCATGCCCTGATCGTCGTCGAGCAGCACTTTCAGCACATGTTCTGCCGTGAATTGTTGGTGCCCTTGCGCCAGAGCATAGGTCTGGGCCGACTGAACGAAACCGCGCACCCGCTCGGAGTATTTTTCGATATTCATGCGTTACCTCCATGAATCGCCCTGCCCTTCATAAGGCACAGACCGATGATTGAGATTGAGCTCCCTCAAAAGGCAAGCCCTGTTTGTCGCCATTGAGATTTGCGGCAAACGAAACTCAAGAGCATATGGTGGGGAATCCCGGTAGTTTAAAGGGGCAAGGCATCGGAAAACAGCCGCCCCGAAACCATGCCTCCCGGCCCCTATCGGCCCATGAGCGTAACGTCGGGCAGCACCCATTCCTTATCGAAGAACGCCTTGGTGGGACCGTAGGCGCGGAACATCAGCTCGAACTTCCGCTTCGGGTCCGTCGGCACCCAGTTGGCATCCCTGCCCTTCGGCGCATTCGGCCCGAAATAGAGATCGATCGAGCCGTCCTCGTTCTTGATAAGGTCGGGGATCTGCGACGAACGGCTGGCGCGCGGGACGTTCCTGATCAGGGCGTGCGTCTGTCTATCGTAGGCCGTTACGGACCAGTATTGTTCGACCGGCACGTTTGGCGGAACGTTGAGGCGATAGGTCTTGCCGCCGTCGAAATCGTTGCCGTCCTTATCGCGGATCGAGATCGAATAGAATTGTCCCGCGCCCAGCCGCTTGATGCCGATATAGGCATAGCTGTAGGCGACGCCGCGATGATCGACGGGATAAGCGTCCGGCGCATCGAAATTGGCTTGCGCGGCGGTGATCAGGTCCGGGTAGGCCGGCAAGGTCCAACGGCTCCTGTCGGTGAAAAATGGGGGAAGCCCCGCATCGTATTTGGCCTCCAGAAGCCTCCGGGACTCCTTGATGCCTTCAGTCAGCAGAGATTTCACATGCGCGTCCGGCGCAAACGGCTTGCCCTGTTCGATGCCAAGCGATTTCAGCTGGTCGATCATGACCCGATCCCGAGCTATCCACGGCTCCTCCTGAATGACGCGGTTCAGGTTGTCGAAAAAGCTGTTGTCCCATCTGATGGTGGAATCGAAGAGGATGTCTTTGACGTCGGTAAAAACGGTCTCGGGCGGACTGGCGGCCGCGGAGAGAGGATAGACCTTCAGCGTCTTGCCGTAGGCGATCGAAGCCTGCACGTCGGCATCGCCGTGGCTCTTCAGGTTAGAGCGGAAAAGCATGTAGCCACCATAGACCTCCGACTGAAGCGGGATGAAGCCCTCCGGCAGCTTGTCCTTGTAACCTGGAGGCAGGACCACGAATTTTCCGCCTTTGCCCTTGTCGTATCCGAGCAGGCCGGCATCTTCGAGCGGCAGCTGCCAGGCGGTGACGATATTGCCGTTGAAAGAGGAGCTGCCTTCTGCGGCCGGCAGATCGAGAACGACCGGGCCGTCTTTTGTCGTGAAGAAAGTCATGAAATAGAGGGCATCAGGATTGGGCGTCAGCGTCTGGTTCCTCCAATCCAGCGGCCGCCCCCAATAGATGACCTGCCCAACCCGGCCCGGCGTCTTGGTCAGCATCTCCTGGCGCATCAGGTCGTAGTTGACGACGGGAATTCCCCAGACGACGGCCTGGACGGCCTTTCGCTCGATCTCATCGTCGAAGGCTTGCCTTGCTGCCTTCTCCGCGCCCTCGGCGGAAGCAGCGACCAGCAGCACGCACAAGAACACAAGATACTTCATGGCAGCGCTCCTCCGGTCCCGACAGGTGTCCCGGAGTGAACGCCTCGAAGGCTCGATGCGGAAGTACGTTACTGTAAATGTGCGTGTAAACGCCGTTCACGACAATCGCGGCAGGCGACTTCGCAAAGAAAAGGCCGCCCGAAGAGGGCAGCCTTTCAAACTTCACAGACGAAGCAGGCTTATTCGGAGGCAGCCTCGGCCAGAACCGGGGCCTCGGCGGAAGCGCCTTCCTCACCGGCGGCCTCACCTTCGGCGCCGCGGCGCGGACGGCGCGGGCGGCTGCCGGCATTGCGGCGGCGGGGCTGGCGCTCGCGCTGCGGCGCAGCCGAGCCTTCCTCTTCCATCGCGACTTCGGCCGGAATGCCTTCGATTTCCGGCTGCGGGCCGGTTCCGTCGATCGCTTCCGCCTGCTGTGCCGGCGGCGCTACCGGAGCAGCCTGCCGCTGTTCGCGCTGCTGCTGGTGAGGCGGCTGAACGATGACGACATCGTCATTGTCGGCCGTATCCACTTCGTCGCCATCGCGGTCCGCATTGTCACGATCATTATAGTCGTGGCGGTCATCGCGCTGGAAGCGTTCCTGCATCTGCGCCTGCGCGGCGGCAATGATGCGGTTGTAGTGTTCGGCGTGCTGGAGATAGTTCTCAGCTATGACGCGGTCGCCGGAGCTCTGGGCGTCACGGGCGAGCTGCGCATATTTTTCAGCGATATGCTGGGCAGTGCCACGGATCTTCACATCGGGGCCGGAACTGTCATAAGTCCTTGTCAGCGGGTTTCCGCCCTTGCGGTTGAAATTGTTGTTGTTGTTATTTCCGCCGCCGCCATTGTTATTGTTGTTATTGCCACGCCCTCGACCGCGCTTGTTCTGCTGTCCTGGCCTCATCGATCGTTCACCTGAATTCTCTGTTTGTGATTGGATACATGGCACCAACCGCCAAGACCGGTCCATCCGGATCAGGGCCTTCGTGCCGCAAGCATAGTGCGCCTTCGCGCCGACCTGCCGCTTGTCTTCAAGTCAGTTTGACTGATTCACGCATTGGGTCGTGTTCAACTTTTGAAACTCTCGTTTAAAAGAGCAGACCCCCGAAGCTGAGCAAGTACCGAACGAATCTCGTTCATTCCTGTGCGCCCAACGCGTGAGGGCAACCTATATTGCTTCCTCGGGAAATCCAAGCCTTTTCTTCGCAATAGCAATAATGTCCAGTTCGATGCCGCAATTTGTCGCCGGTCATGCCAGCGAGAACACGAGCACTCTGTCATTTTGACCATAATCTTTCACGGATTTGAGGCACTTGAAGCCTTCCGCTTCGAAGATCGCCGTCACATCGTTTCGCTGATCGTAGCCGATTTCCAGTCCCACGACCCCATTTGGCCGTACGAACCTTGCCGCATCCTTTGCTAGGGCTTTGTAGGCGTCAAGCCCATCCGAGCCGCCGTCCAGCGCTGCAGCCGGATCAAATTTCGTCACTTCGGGAGCGAGATCGTGAATGACATTGGAAGCAATATAGGGCGGATTTGAGACAATCGCATGAAACGTCCCGTGGATGTTCTCGAACCAGCTCGATCGAATGGTCGAAAATCGCGCCTGCAATCCGTTTCTTTCTGCGTTTGATCTTGCCGTCTCCAGCGCATCGGCCGAAATGTCGCTGCCGATGCCTGACGCTTCCGGGCATTCACTCAGGAGCGCAAGGCAAATCGCTCCGGTCCCGGTTCCCATGTCGAGGATGTGGAGATTGTTCTCCGACTTTGCAAGGTCTCGCAGATAAGGAATGATCGTATCGACGAGAATTTCCGTGTCCGGCCGCGGCTCCAGCGTGCCCGCCGACAGCGAAAGCGGCAGGCCGTAGAATTCCCGCTCTCCAAGAATGCGGTGCACCGGCTCGTGCCTCAGCCGCCTGTCGATCGCCCGGCCGATGCTTTCCGCCTGCTCCTGCGAAATCGGCTCGCGGCCGGCCGTCAGCATTCCGGTCGGCGAAAGCTTCAGCAATCCGGCGATCAGCAGCCGGGCATCGGTCTGCGGATCGGCAATGCCCGCCTCCGTAAAGCGACGCCGGGCCTCGGCAAGCACCTCTGAAACCGTCGGCCCGGACACGGTCATTGCTGTTCGCCAAGCTGCGCCAGCTGGCTCGCCTGATAGTCCGCCAGCAGCGCATCCACCACTTCGTCGATCTCGCCGACCATCATCCGGTCGAGCTTGTAGAGCGTCAGGTTGATGCGATGATCGGTCACGCGTCCCTGCGGAAAGTTATAGGTGCGGATACGTTCGGAGCGATCGCCGGAGCCGACCTGGCTCTTGCGGTCGGCAGAACGTTCGCTGTCTGCCCTCTGCCGCTCGGCGTCATAAAGACGCGAGCGCAGCACCTGCATGGCCTTGGCGCGGTTCTGGTGCTGGGATTTTTCCGAACTGGTCACGACGATACCCGTCGGCAGGTGGGTGATGCGCACCGCCGAGTCCGTCGTGTTGACGTGCTGGCCGCCCGCACCCGAGGAGCGCATCGTATCGATGCGGATGTCTTCCGGCCGGATCTCGATGTCGATCTCTTCCGCCTCGGGAAGAACGGCGACGGTCGCAGCCGAGGTGTGAATGCGCCCGCCGGCTTCCGTTTCGGGCACACGCTGCACACGGTGCACGCCGGATTCGAACTTCAGCTTGGCAAAGACGCCCTTGCCGGTGATCGTCGCAATGATTTCCTTGTAGCCGCCGGCTTCACCCTCGCTTGACGAGAGCACTTCCACCTTCCAGCCATGTGTCGAAGCATAACGCTCATACATGCGGAAGAGGTCGCCGGCAAAAAGGGCCGCCTCGTTGCCGCCGGTACCGGCGCGGATTTCCAGGATCGCGCTCTTCTCGTCGGCCGCATCCTTGGGCAGAAGCAGGATCTGGATTTCGTTCTCCAGCGTCTCGATGCGCTCCTTCACATCAGGCAGCTCAAGTTCGGCGAGATCGCGCATGTCGCGGTCGACGGACTTGTCCTCCAGCAGCACTTCCAGGTCGGCAAGCTCGCCGACCGCCTTCTGATAGGCACGGATCTTGGTGACGACCGGCTGCAGCTCGGAATATTCGGATGCGAGTTTCACATAAACGTCGGCCGAAGGGCCGGCCGACATGCGCGCTTCGATCTCGCCGAAGCGGCGCTCAAGCTCGCGCATCTTTTCAATGGGAAGCTTCGCCACCCCTTGCTCCTGTTCTTCTTATTGATGTGTCTAAAGGGGAATATTGTGGCTCTCGGCGAAGCGGGCAAGCACCTCGCGCATCGGAACGGTCGCATTCCGGTCGTCCAGCGCCTCATTGACCGCCTTCGTCAGGGCCTCGGCATCGAGCCCGAGCAGCATGGCCTTGACCGGTCCGATCGAGGCCGGCGACATGGAAATGGAACGGAAACCGACGCCAAGCAGCGCCATGGCCGAAAGCGGTTTGCCGGCCAGCTCACCGCACAGTGTTACGGGCGTCTTGTTGCGGTCCGCACCGCGCACGATATCGCGCAGGATGCGCAGGAATGGCCGTTCCAGCGGATCGAACCGCTCGGAAACCCGCGCATTGCCGCGATCGACCGCCATGGCGAACTGGAACAGGTCGTTGGAGCCGACCGAGACGAAATCGACCGCGTCCATCAGCTCATCGAGCTGCCACAGCAGGGCCGGAACCTCCAGCATCGCGCCAAACTGCAGCTTGCGGGGCAAGCCATGGCCGAAGCGAGAAAGATGCTGCACTTCCTTCTGCAGCAATTCGCGCACCTGCCTCAGCTCCGACACTTCGGTGACCATCGGCACCATCAGCTTCAGTTCGGTGCCGGCCGCGGCCTTCAGCATGGCGCGCAACTGCGTGCGCAGGAGACCCGGCCGGTCGAGCGACAGGCGGATCGCCCGCCAGCCGAGCGCCGGATTCTCTTCCTCATGGCCGCGGAAATAGGGCACGACCTTGTCGCCGCCGATATCGAGCGTGCGGAAGGTTACGACGCGCCCGCCCGCCTGTTTCAGCACATTGCGGTAGAACATTTCCTGCTCTTCCGCCTTCGGCATGGTCGAAGCGATCATGAACTGCAGTTCGGTGCGGAAAAGCCCGATGCCCTCCGCGCCCGATTCCGCCAGCTGCGGCAGATCGACCAGCAGGCCGGCATTCATCAGAAGCTGGATGCGCTGCCCGTCCCGCGTGACCGGCTCGACCGAACGCAACGCCCGGAACTGCTCCTGCCGTCTCGCACGGAAGCGGACCTTTTCCTCGTAGGAGCGCTGATGTTCCGGCATCGGCCGGATATGCACATGCCCCTCGTCGCCGTCGATGATAACGGCGTCGCCGTTTTCGGCCAGTGCCACGACACCGGCCGCCTGGCCGATGACGGGAATGCCCATGGCGCGCGCGACGATCACCACATGGCTCGTCACCGCGCCTTCCTCAAGCACCAGACCGCGCACATTGGCGCGCGGATAGTCGAGCAGTTCGGCGGCACCCATGGCGCGCGCCAGGATAATCGCATCGGTCGGGAAGCCCTCGGCGGTCGTGCGGCCGGTATAGCCCGTCAGCACACGCAGCAGCCGGTTCGCGAGATCCTCGAAATCGTGCATCCGTTCGCGCAGGTACGGATCGGTCAGGCGCATCATGCGCGCCTTGGTATCGCTCTGCACCTTCTCGACGGCCGCTTCCGCCGTCAGGCCGTTGCGGATCGCTTCTTCGAGCTTGCGCACCCAGCCCTGGTCGTGGGCGAACATGCGGTAGGTTTCCAGCACCTCGCGGTGCTCGCCTTCCATGGAAACGTCGCGGCGCGACAGCATGTCGTCGATGGAGATCCGGAGCGAGCCCATGGCTTCCGCCAGCCGCCGGATTTCCTTTTCCGCGTCCTCGTTCAGAAGGTTGGTGACGACGATGCGCGGCTCGTGCAGCACGACGTAACCGAGGCCGATTCCGTCATTATAGGTGTCGCCGTCGATCGTGACGGAGCGGGTGAGATCGAGTTCGAGACCCGGCTTGGTAATCTTCTTGAGTTCGCCGGTCGCAATCATCTCGGCGAGAACCATCGCCGTCGTCTCGAGCGCTTCCAGCTCCTCGTCGCGATAGTTGCGGCTCGCCTTGTTCTGCACGACGAGAACGCCGAGCGAGCGTCCCGTACGCAGGATCGGCACGCCGAGGAAGGAATGGTAGATTTCTTCGCCCGTTTCCGGCAGGTAGCGGAAGGCCGGATGCGACTGCGCGTCGGAAAGATTGAGCGGCTGGGCGGACGCGGCAATCGTGCCGACGAGGCCCTGTCCCATTTTCAACTGCGAAAGGTGGACGGCTTCTTTTTTGAGACCTTCGGTCGCATAGAGCTCGAGAACACCGTCGGCGCGCAGCACGTAGACCGAGCAGACCTCCGCCACCATGTTGCTGGCGATCTGCCGCACGATCCGGTCGAGTCGCTCCTGCGGCTCCAGCGGCTCCGCCATCAACTCGCGCAGCCGCTTGAGCAATACGCGCGGACCGCCGGAAAGGTCTCTCATTGCGTCTCAAGCTCCCCGAAACAAACGCCTAGTGCGGCCAGCAAAACCGGCCGCATCTTCAACCTGAAGGGGCAGGCCGCCCGCTGGGAATCAATTCTTATCCAGACCGTAGCAGGAATGCAAAGTTCTGACAGCGAGTTCTGCATAAGGACCGTCGATCAGGATCGAAATCTTGATCTCCGAGGTTGTAATCGCCTTGATGTTGATGCCTTTTTCGGCAAGTGCGCGGAAGGCTGTCGCCGCAACGCCGGCATGGCTGCGCATGCCGATACCGATGACGGAAACCTTCACCAGCCCCGATTCGCTCTGCGCGACATCGTAGCCGATCTTCTCCTTGTTGTCGGACAGGACCTTGATGGCCTTCTCGACATCACCCGAAGGAACGGTGAAGGTCATGTCGGTCTTCGAACCGTCTTCGGAAATGTTCTGAACGATCATGTCGACGTTGATGTGGCTCTCGGCAAGCGGGCCGAAGATGGCGGCGGAAACGCCCGGCCGGTCGGCAAGACGGCGAAGCGAGATCTGAGCCTCATCCTTGGCATAGGCGATGCCGGTGACTACTTCCTGTTCCACGATTTCATCCTCGTCACAAATCAGCGTTCCGGGCGGGTTCAAGAGGTCGCCCATGCCCGGAGCATCGGGATCCTCGAAAGACGAACGCACAAAGGTGCGAACCTTATGCACCATGGCGAGCTCGACCGAGCGCACCTGGAGAACCTTGGCACCGAGCGACGCCATTTCCAGCATTTCTTCGAATGCGATCTTCTTCAGCCGCCGCGCCTTGGGCTCGATGCGCGGGTCGGTCGTATAGACGCCATCGACATCGGTATAGATATCGCAGCGGTCCGCCTTGACGGCGGCGGCAATCGCAACGGCCGACGTATCCGATCCGCCGCGCCCAAGCGTCGAGATGCGGTTGTCGGGGCCGAGGCCCTGGAAGCCGGCAACGACGGCAACCTGTCCCTCGCCCATGCGCTTGATGATATCGGCGCCGTCGATCTCCAGGATGCGCGCTGCGCCATGCGCATTGTCCGTGCGGATCGGGATCTGCCAGCCCTGCCAGGAACGGGCGTTGATGCCCATGCTCTGCAGCGCGATCGCCAGAAGGCCCGACGTCACCTGTTCGCCGGAAGCCACGACGGCATCATACTCGCGCGCGTCGTAGAAGGGCGAGTTGGCGCCGATCACCTTCGGCGTATTCTGCACCCAGCCGACGAGTTCGTTGGTCTTGCCGGACATGGCGGAAACGACGACCGCCACTTCATGGCCGGCATCGACTTCACGTTTCACATGGCGGGCAACGTTCTTGATGCGGTCCAGATCAGCGACGGAGGTTCCGCCGAATTTCATAACGATGCGTGCCATAAGCCTCTACCACGACCCGCACGCGATTGCCGGAAAACGGGATCCGCTTCCCCGGCACGCCGCGCGCCATTCACAAACCGCCGGGAGAAACGCATTGCCCTCCCGGGCCTCAGAAAACCCCGGCTGCCAGATGACCGAAGAGCCCGGAAAGACTGGTTTCTGGAACGCTTCTAAAGCCCCGCCAACCAAGGACGAAAGTTGGGCGTCTCTTAGCGAGTTTGACAGGGGGTGGCAAGGGCGCGAAGAAGCCGAAGTGGAAGGGTATTTCCTCGTCACACCAGCCACAGACGATCGCCCGTGATCGGCACTACCGCCGTGACAATACGGGCGCCATCATTGGCGGCCTTGCGGCGGGCGCGATCATCGGCGGCATCATTGCCTCGCAGCCGCGCCTTCGCACCGGCAATTCGCATGTCGACTATTGCTACAGCAAATACCGCTCCTCTCGCACGTCCGACAATCCCTACCAACCGACGAGCATGTCTGAGAATTTCCGGCACATCTTCGCCAGCCGATGCGACTGAGCCGCCCCTTGACTTATCCTGCCGATCGTCCGACTTCACTGGCAGGATGCAAAGGAGCGGTAAGATGACCCAGGCTGCCAAAACCACCATAGACCAGAGCGAAGTCGATCGCTTTTCCGCCATGGCGGCCGAGTGGTGGAGCCCGACGGGCAAGTTCAAGCCGCTGCACAAGTTCAATCCCGTTCGCCTGGCCTATATCCGCGACAAGGCAGCGGAGCATTTTTCTCGCAATGCAAGAAGCGCCAAGCCGCTGGAAGGCCTGCGCGTGCTCGATATCGGCTGCGGCGGCGGCCTTCTGTCGGAACCGGTTGCCCGCATGGGCGCTGACGTCGTCGGTGCCGATCCCTCGGAAAAGAATATCGGCATCGCCTCCACCCACGCCAGGGCATCGGGTGTCGCGGTCGACTATCGCGCCGTCACCGCCGAACAGCTTGCCGAGGCAGGCGAGACCTTCGATATCGTGCTCAACATGGAAGTGGTGGAACATGTGGCCGATGTCGAGCTTTTCATGAATACCTGCGCCGGCATGGTCCGGCCGGGCGGCTTGATGTTCGTCGCCACGATCAACCGCACAATGAAGGCGGCCGCACTTGCCATTTTCGCTGCCGAAAACGTGCTGCGCTGGCTGCCGCGCGGCACGCATCAGTATGAAAAGCTGGTGCGCCCGCAGGAGCTGGAAAAACCGCTGGCTGCAAACGGTCTCGAGATCGTCGACCGCACGGGCGTCTTCTTCAATCCGCTGGCAAACCAGTGGAATCTGTCGAAGGACATGGATGTGAACTATATGCTGCTGGCAAAGCGCCCGGCCTGATCGCGCCGCATGCAGGCCCAAATCATGAAGGGCCTGCAGCCTTCAATCAGTTCACGTCTTCGGGCAGGATCGGCAGGGCGGCGATCTCTATGCCTTCTTCCACCAGCGACCGCGCTTCGTCGGCCGTTGCCTTGCCGATGATACCGCGGGCATCCGCCTCACCGTAATGGATCTTGCGGGCTTCCTCGGGAAAACGGGCGCCGACATCTTCGGAATTCGCCTTGATCGCGGCAACAGCTTGCTTGAGCCTCAGGAAGGCTTCGCGGCGGGCCGTATCCATGGCGACGGCCTGCATTTCATCCTTCTTGCGCGCGGTCGCGACGGACGGCGCCATCAGCGATTTGGAGATGGAGCCGGAATTGCAGACGGGGCAGGTCAGAAAGCCGCTTGCGACCTGGCGATCGAAATCGGCACTTTCAGAAAACCAGCCTTCGAATTCGTGGGCATTCTCACAAATAAGGGAATAACGCATCAAGCTGCTACGCCTCCTGACATTCCCCCCGCAATCCTCTCGATGGAAAACTCCCGACCGTTCTTAAGGTTCGGAATCTTGTCGTGTGCAGCCTTGACGGCTGCCGGATCGATTTCGGCCAGAACGACGGCCTCCCCGGTCGGGCCGGCTGACGCCAGCACCTTGCCCCAGGGATCGACGATCATCGAATGGCCGAACGTCTCGCGTCCGTCCTCATGCAGGCCGGCCTGCGCGGCGGCGATGACGAAGACACCGTTTTCGATGGCGCGCGCCCGCAGCAGGATTTCCCAATGCGCCTCGCCGGTCTGCTTCGTAAAAGCCGCCGGAACGGTCATCACTTCGGCACCGGCCACCGCCTGTGCGCGAAAGAGCTGCGGGAAACGCACGTCATAGCAGATGGTGAAGCCCATCTCGGCGAAGGGCAGCGACAGAACGCGCGCCTCCGATCCCGGCCGGTAGGCCGCGCTTTCGCGCCAGCTCTCGCCATTGTCGAGATCCACGTCGAACATGTGGATCTTGTCGTAGCGATTCAGGATCTTGCCGTCAGGTCCGAACAGGAAGCCGCGATTGGCCATCTTGCCGTCGTCGAGCGCAATCGCCGTCGAGCCGACATGCATGAAGATGCCGAGTTCGGCGGCAAGCGCCGAGCCCGTCCTGACGATGATGTCATTGCTCTCGTCGCGCAGCACTTCCTTTGCCGCGGCGCGGTTACGCTGCAACATGCCGGTCATTTCGGGCGTCTGCACGTAAGTTGCGCCCTTTGCTGCGGCCTCGCGCACGAGGCGCGCCATCGAAGCGGCATTCCGTTCCGGATCGACACCGGAACACATCTGGATGGCGGCGGCCGTAAAGCTCATCGCTCTTCCTCAGGCTGCCAGCAGCGGATCGAGCTTGCCGGCCCGATCGAGCGCGTAGAGATCGTCGCAGCCGCCGACATGCGTGCTGCCGATGAAGATCTGCGGAAAAGTGGTGCGGCCGTTCGACTTGCCAAGCATTTCCTGGCGAAGTTCCGGCGAGAAGGTCGCGTCATGCTCGACAAAATCGACGCCCTTCTCTTCAAGAAGAGATTTGGCGCGTGCACAATAGCCGCAGAATTGGCGGGTATAGATGGTAACGGGTACCATGAAGCTCTCCAGACAGTGCTGTTTTCTTTTTGTCATATAGTTTCTGCAAGTGCCCTTGCAAAGGTTAAAACGGTTATATCGGCAGCACCCGCCTTGCGCAGCGCGCGCGTTGCCGCACCGACCGTGGCACCCGTCGTATAGACATCGTCGACCAGCACGATGCGTTTGCCGAAAACGTCGCTTTCCCTGCCCGCGGCAACCGCAAAAGCGCCGCGGACATTGTCCTCGCGTGCCCGCACACCAAGACCGACCTGCTGGCTGGTGCGCTTCACGCGCAGGAGTGTGGCGGGCAACAGGGGTTTGCCTGCAAGCCTCGCCAAATGCCGGCCAAGTTCTGCGGCCTGGTTGAATTTGCGCGAGACCATGCGGGTGCGGTGGAGGGGAACCGGAATGACCGCATCGCAGCGCTCGACCATGCCGTCCGATGCGCGCAGCATCCAGCCGGCCATCATCGGCGCGAGATCGGTGCGATCCCGATATTTGAGGCCGTGTACGAGGGTGCGAACGGCATGCTCATGAGTGGCTGCCGACCGCAGCCGGTCGAAGGGCGGCGGATTGGCGATCGCCTCTGCGCTCAGGATGCCGGGGCCGAGATCATGCGAAAAGGGAATGCCGAGCACCTCGCAATAGGGCCTTTCGATGAAGCGGACCTCGGACCAGCACCTGGCACAAAGGCCGCGATGACCGCCTGTCGAAACTCCGCAGGCCGCGCAGGATGGCGGATAGACGAGATCGGCAAGCATGAAAAAAGGCCGCAGAAGCTGCGCCCGTATCCGCCCTGTCTCACCTTTCGTCTCGATCGTCCCCATATCAGGCAGAATAAAGCATGTCGCACAAAACCGGGTAACGGTTTTGCGATGACGGCATGGGTAAAAACAAAGACTGAAAGCAACGCGCTTTCGGTCGCCGCCCGTCAAAGGAAAATCGCCTTGCCGCCCGCCGGGCGGGGGAATATGGACATCGTCATGGATATTATCTTCGACAAGGCGCAGATCGCCGCAAACCGCCGGCGCGCGCTCGTAAACAACGACCCGAAAGCGGGCTTCCTGCTCGACATCGCCGCCGAGGAACTGGCAGACCGCCTGGCCGTTGTCGAACGGACCTTCGAACATGCGGTGGAACTGCACGGCACCACCGGCGCGGCCGCCCGTGCGGCGATCGCAACCGGCAAGGTCGGCAGCCTCACCCGCGTGGAAAGCGACCTTCGTTATGTCGCGCCGGGCGAATCCTTCCTCGAAGCACCGCTCGAAGACGTGCCGATGTCGCCTCAATCGGCCAATCTGGTGATTGCCCCGCTCAGCCTGCATCTGACCAACGATACACCCGGCGTTTTCATCCAGATCCGCCGCGCATTGAAACCGGACGGCCTGTTCCTGGCCGCCATTCCAGGCAGCGGCACGCTGCAGGAATTGCGCGAGGTGCTATTGGCGACCGAGATAGAAATGACCGGCGGCGCAAGCCCGCGCGTCATTCCCTTCGCCGATGTGCGCGATATCGGCGGCCTGCTGCAGCGTGCCGGCTTCGCACTCCCCGTCATCGATGCGGAGAATTACACGGTACGCTATGATTCAATCTTTCCGCTGATGCGCGACCTCAGAGCGATGGGCATGAGCAATCCGCTCGCCGCCCGCAGCCGCAAGCCGCTGACGCGCGCCTTCTTCCTGCGGGCGGGCGAAATCTATGCCGAGCGCTATTCGGACCCGGACGGGCGTATCCGGGCGACATTTTCGGTGATCTACGTGTCGGGATGGGCGCCGCATGAAAGCCAGCAACAGCCGCTGAAGCCGGGATCGGCCAAAGCACGGCTTGCCGACGCCCTCAAGGTGGAGGAGCAGAAGCTCAAACAGTAGGTGCCGGCAGGAAAATCAGTTGATCGTCAGGTTGTTCTCGACGGTGTTGAAGACGCCGCGCAGGCCGTTGGTGAACACACCCAGCCCACCGATAAGGGCCGCCGCCATCAGTGCTGCGATCAGCCCATATTCGATCGCCGTCGCACCGCTCTTGTCGGCCAGAAATCTCTTCAGCAAATTCATCAACCCAACCCTTTGCGCGCAAGACAGCCTTGAAAATAACGAGTCTTCAGCCGACGGAACCTGCATTCCTCAACAGCCGGCACCGACGCCGTAGCCCTGAACGACGCAGACGGAACCGGGCGTATCCTGGAGCACGCTGCGGCGGATCGTATAACGCTTGCCGTTCTCGCTTTTAGGGATCGAACCGGTGGTGATCGTGTCGAAATCCGCCGGCGCGCTGGCGAGCACGCTCTTCTTGGAGGAATCCGCCAGCATGGGCGTCAGGATCAGGGTGAGCGCCACCACGGCCGTACCGAAGAGAAGCGCAATATTCAACGCCCCCGTCCTGCGCGAGGCAGACGAAGAAGCGCGTTCCTTTTCGCGCACAGCTTTCCAGAAATCGTCGTCCATGACGTCAAGCCCTTAAATACACACACGCCAGTTGCTTGAGTGAGGCCGATCATTGCCAGAAGGTGCTAAATGATCGATTAATATCCACAGGCGAAATGGACGTTTCGCGCTAATATTGAGTAAGGGCTAAAGTAAATCCTGCAGCACCGGGATGAGCGGTTCGTCGGCCGGGGGCATCGGATAATCGCGCAGCGCCTGCGGGCGTACCCATTTGATCGCCTGGCCTTCACGGCCCTGCGGAATGCCCTCGTAGCGGCGGCAGACATAAAGCGGCATCAGCAGGTGGAACGTGTCGTAGCTGTGGCTGGCGAAGGTCAGCGGCGCAAGGCAGGGCACCTTTGTGGTAATGCCGAGTTCTTCGTGCAGTTCACGCACCAGCGTTTCCTCGGGCGTCTCGCCGGGCTCGACCTTGCCGCCGGGAAACTCCCACAGGCCGGCAAGCGATTTTCCTTCCGGCCGCTGTGCCAGAAGGATACGCCCGTCGGTATCGATCAACGCGCAGGCGGCGACCAGAAGCAGCTTCCTTCCCGCTTCGTTCATTCGCAGCACTCCTGCCAGTAGCAATAGTGGTAGGCATCGCGAAAACCGAGACGCTCGTAAAGGGCGATCGCCGGCGCGTTGGAAAGCTTCACCTGCAGCCAGGCGGTGCGGGCGCTGCGCATCCGCGCCCAACGCAGCGCCGAAGTCAGGATCTCGATGCCGAGCCCCTTGCGGCGATGACTTCCTGCGACCGAAAGCGACATGACACCGGCAAGGTCATTGTCCTGCACGCAAAGAACCGTCGCCAGCGGGCCGTACGCCGCATCGTCAATCATGAAAAGCCCCGATGGCGGCTTGATCGCGGAAATGATTTCGGCAAGCGCCGGCTTCAGTGATACCGGCGCCTGGTCGACCGCGAGATTGGCATCGACAAAACGACCGACGTCATGCGTCGGAAGATGATCGAGCGTGTCGGGCAGATCGGCCTGCGACAGGTCACACACCATCACCGCCGTCTCGTCGAAACGTTTCCATCCCTGTTCCTTGATCAGATCGATCAGAACGGGCGAGGCAAGCGGTGTCTCACGCACCACGGCGGGCCGGCCGTAGGCCTCAAACTTGCGGCTTGCCTTCTCCAGCCGGATCTCGACATCGCGATGGTCCGAGGGATCGAGAGGCACGATGGAATTCAGCCGGTTGGAGGGATGGCCCGCCGTCAGGCGGACCTGCCAGCTGCCGTCATATTGCACGGACGCGGCCGGCCAGGCACGAAAACCCACGGCCTCCAGCCGCCGGACCAGCGGCAGGTTCTGCTTCGGAAGGGATGCGTGCATCAACGAACGGTCAGCTCCGGTAGTCGCCATTGATCGCAACATATTCCCTGGTAAGGTCGCAGGTCCAGACCGTGGCCTTGCCGGAACCGAGACCAAGATCAACCTTCACGGGAATATCCTGCTTCTTCATGACTGCAGAGGCCGCATCCTCGGAATAGCCGGGATCACGCTCGCCGTTAACGGCAACGCGCACATCGCCGAACCAGATGGCAAGCCGGTCCCGGTCGGCCATTTCCCCGGCCTTGCCGACAGCCATGACGACACGGCCCCAATTGGCGTCCTCGCCGGCAGCGGCCGTCTTGACCAGCGGCGAATTGGCGATGGAAAGCGCAATCGTCTTGGCAGCGGCATCGCTCTCGGCACCGGTCACGGTGATTTCGAGCATCTTCGTGGCGCCCTCGCCGTCGCGGGCGACCTGGATTGCCAGATCCCTGAGAAGCTCGTTGAGCGCCGAACGGAAAGCACCGAGCTGCGGGTCGTCCGCGCTCGTGATGCGCGCCTGCCCGTCGGATGAGGCAGCACCCGTCGCAAACAGCATCAGCGTATCGGAGGTCGACGTATCGCTGTCGACGGTCATGGAATTGAAGCTCGGCTCGACGCCGGCGGAGAGGAGCGACTGCAATACGGGGGAGTCGATTGCAGCATCCGTGACAACGAAGGAGAGCATGGTCGCCATGTCGGGCGCGATCATGCCGGCCCCCTTGGCGATGCCGTTGATCGTCACCTTGACGCCGCCGATTTCGGCGCTGCGGGTCGCAACCTTCGGATAGGTGTCGGTGGTCATGATCGCCTTGGCGGCCTCGAACCAGAAATCGCCGGTCGCATCGGCCTGCATCTTGTCGAGCACACCGGCAAATTTGGTCGCGTCGAGCGGCTCGCCGATGACGCCGGTCGATGCGAGAAAGATCTCGTTTTCCGCGCAACCGACGGCGGCGGCAGCGGACTTTGCCGTAAGCTCGGTCGCAGCGCGGCCCTTCATGCCGGTGAAGGCATTGGCATTGCCGGAATTGACGACGACCGCTCGCGCCGTGCCGTGCGGCAGGTTGGCCCGGCAGAAATCGACAGGCGCGGAGGGGCATTTCGACTTGGTGAAGACGCCGGCGACAGAGGCCGGCGCGTCAAAGACCATCATCAGCACGTCCGTCCGGTTCTTGTACTTGATGCCGGCGGAAGCGGTCGCCATGCGCACGCCGCGTAGGGCCGGCAGCGAAGCGAAGGTTTTCGGGGCAAGCGGAGAAACGGTAGCGGACATCTGGAACGACCTGCCAATGAGCATTTCCAGGCGAAATGGCAACCGGTTCGCCGTCCCGGAAATGCGATAACAAACGATGATAGTGAATGGCCCGGAAGAACCGGGCCTTATTGCTGGTGATTACTGTTGCGGCGCCGGCGCCGGCGCGGGCTCGGCACCCGGCTCGGCCTGCTTGTTGGCGTCTTCGTAGCCCTTGCGCAGCGTTTCGTCCACAATCTCGACCTTGGCCGAGGACTTCGCCTCGCTCAGCAGCGCAAAATACTTGTCGCGCATGACGAGCTGACGAACCTGGTCCTGCACCTGCTCGAATGGCGGCGGCGGAGCGTCGCGCTTGTCCTCGACCTTGATGACGTGATAGCCGAAGTCGGTCTTCACAGGGGTCTTGGAGTAGGTACCCTTTTCGAGGGCGAAAGCGGCATCCTCGAATTCCTTGACCATGCGGCCGCGCGTGAAATAGCCGAGGTCGCCGCCGTCATCCTTGTTCGGATCGGTGGACTTTTCCTTGGCAAGCTCGGCAAAATCCTTGCCGGCGTCGAGCTGCTTGATGACGTCCTTGGCCTCGTCCTCGGTCTTGACGAGGATGTGGCGGGCGTGGACCTCTTCCTGCTTCGGAATAGCTGCGACTTCCTTGTCGTAGCGGGCCTTCACATCCGCATCGGTCACGGTGTCGACGACATGCTTCTTGAAGTAGGCGTTGTGAAGCTCGCGGTCGGCGAGGTACTGCATGCGCTTCTTGAAATCGTCCGTCTGGTCGAGCTTCTCGGCGGTGGCGTCGGCGGCCAGGAGCTTCACGTTAATCGCGGCGGAGAGTCCGGCGATCTTCTTCTGGTCGTCGGGAAGCTGCGCAAGCTGCGGGTCGAGATTGGCGATCGCCAGATCGAGTTCCGACTGGTGGATTTCCAGATTGCCGACCTTGGCGACAACGGCATCGTCGGCATAGGCCGGAGCCTGGAAGGCGACGAAGGCCGTAAACGCCAGCGCAGCAAGTTTGTTGGTGCTCAACATCAAATAACCCTTCACAATTATACCCGCCGGCTCCAGCTCTCGTGAATCCAGCCCGAAAACAGGCTTCAACACCGGAATGTGGCCTTTCTATATCAGCCAAATCCGTTGACATCATTTGCCCCCCCTCTTATCTGTCACGCAACCTCGCGTCCAGAACAGTTTCCGGGCGTTTTCAAGCGTGCGCCTGTTTTTCGGCTGGGTAGCGAATAAGAAACGTCGGGGAAGAATATTCAGAAAGGACCAGTCATATGGTCAGCTTTGGCGGTATTGCCCGCAAGTTATTTGGCTCAGCCAACGATCGCCGCGTGCGGTCCTTCCAGCCGAACGTCGCCGCAATCAACTCTATCGAAGAGAAGACCAAGGCGCTGACGGACGAGCAGCTTGCCGCCAAGACGGCGGAGTTTCGCGCTCTTCTGGCGGAAGGCAAGACGCTGGACGACATCCTGATCCCGGCCTTCGCGGTCGTTCGCGAAGCCTCCCGCCGCGTGCTCGGCATGCGACCTTTTGACGTACAGCTCGTCGGCGGCATGATCCTGCATTCCAACGCCATCGCCGAGATGAAGACCGGTGAAGGCAAGACGCTGGTCGCCACGCTGCCGGTCTATCTGAACGCGCTCTCCGGCAAGGGCGTGCACGTCGTCACCGTCAACGACTATCTCGCACAGCGCGACGCCGCCACCATGGGCCGTCTTTACGGCTTCCTCGGCATGACCACGGGCGTCATCGTCCACGGCCTGTCCGACGAAGAGCGCCGCGACGCCTACAATTGCGACATCACCTACGCGACCAACAACGAACTCGGCTTCGACTATCTGCGCGATAACATGAAGTACGAGAAGAACCAGATGGTCCAGCGCGGCCACAATTTCGCGATCGTCGACGAAGTGGACTCGATCCTCGTCGACGAAGCCCGCACGCCGCTGATCATCTCCGGTCCGCTCGACGACCGCTCCGATCTCTACAACACGATCGACACCTTCATTCCGCTGCTGACCCCGGAAGATTACGAGATCGATGAAAAGCAGCGCTCGGCGAACTTCTCCGAAGTGGGAACCGAGAAGCTGGAGAACCTTCTGAAGCAGGCCGGCCTGCTGAAGGGTGCCTCGCTCTACGACATCGAGAATGTCGCGATCGTTCACCACATCAACAATGCGCTGAAGGCCCACAAGCTCTTCCAGCGCGACAAGGACTACATCGTCCGCAATGGCGAAATCGTCATCATCGACGAATTCACCGGCCGCATGATGCCGGGCCGCCGCTATTCGGAAGGCCAGCACCAGGCGCTGGAAGCCAAGGAAAAAGTGCAGATCCAGCCGGAAAACCAGACGCTGGCCTCGATCACTTTCCAGAACTATTTCCGCATGTACGACAAGCTGGCCGGCATGACCGGCACGGCCCAGACGGAAGCGGAAGAATTCGGCAACATCTACAATCTCGATGTCATCGAGGTTCCGACCAACCTGCCGATCAAGCGTATCGACGAAGACGACGAGGTCTACCGGACGGTCGAAGAGAAGTACAAGGCGATCATCACCGAGATCCTGGACGCCCACAAGCGCGGCCAGCCGGTGCTCGTCGGCACCACCTCGATCGAAAAGTCCGAATTCCTCGCCGACCTGATGCGCAAGCAGGGCTTCTCGAACTTCCAGGTTCTGAACGCCCGCTACCATGAGCAGGAAGCCTATATCGTCGCCCAGGCCGGTGTACCGGGTGCCGTCACGATCGCCACCAACATGGCCGGCCGCGGTACCGACATCCAGCTCGGCGGCAACCTCGACATGCGTGTCGAGCGCGAACTCGGCGAAGTCGAACCGGGTCCCGAGCGTGACGCCAGGATCGAGGCGATCCGCGACGAGATCAAGCAGCTCAAGGAAAAGGCGCTTGCCGCCGGCGGTCTTTACGTCATTGCAACCGAGCGCCATGAAAGCCGCCGTATCGACAATCAGCTGCGTGGTCGTTCCGGCCGTCAGGGCGACCCCGGCCGCTCGAAATTCTACCTGTCGCTTCAGGACGACCTGATGCGCATTTTCGGCTCCGACCGCATGGACGGCATGCTTCAGAAACTCGGTCTCAAGGAAGGCGAGGCGATCGTCCATCCCTGGATCAACAAGGCTCTGGAACGCGCCCAGAAGAAGGTCGAAGCCCGCAACTTCGACATCCGCAAGAATCTCCTGAAATATGACGACGTTCTGAACGACCAGCGCAAGGTCATCTTCGAACAGCGCGTCGAGATGATGGAAGCGCCGAACATTTCCGAGACCGTGTCCGACATGCGTCGCGAAGTGGTGGACGATCTGGTCGCGACCCACATCCCGGAACGGGCCTATGCCGAACAGTGGGATGCCGCTGGCCTGAAGACGCAGGCTGCCAACATCCTCAACCTCGACCTGCCGATCGAGGACTGGGTAAAGGAAGAAGGTATCGGCGAAGACGATATCCGCGAACGCCTGATGGAAGCCGCCAACGCCGCCTTCAACGAGAAGGTCGAGCGCTTCGGTCCCGATATCATGCACTATGTCGAGCGCCAGGTCGTCATGCAGACGCTCGACCATCTCTGGCGCGAGCACATCGTCAACCTCGACCATCTGCGCTCCGTCATCGGTTTCCGCGGCTACGCCCAGCGCGATCCGCTGCAGGAATACAAGTCGGAAGCCTTCGAGCTCTTCCAGTCGCTGCTCAACAACCTGCGTCAGGCCGTCACCGCACAGCTGATGCGTGTGGAACTTGTCCAGCAGGCCCCGCCGCAGCCGGAACCGCCGGTCATGCAGGCGCATCATCTGGACCCGATGACGGGTGAGGACGAATTCACCAACACGACCTATCAGGCGCTTGAAGTCGCTGTCCCGCCGGAAAACCGCAACCCCAACGATCCATCGACCTGGGGCAAGGTCGGCCGCAACGAGGCCTGCCCCTGCGGCTCGGGCAAGAAATACAAGCACTGCCACGGTGCGTTCGAACAGGTCTGACAATGGCGCCTTCGGGCGCCATTGTCCTGGGTAATTTCCGCCCAATTATGGATCAGCGCAGCAGCCGATACCGCCTGATTGGGCATACCCTTTCTTAACGCTGATCTGGCAAGACTTGGCCGTGCGAATGCCCTGCCCCTAGAGTTTTGCGTGTTCAGAATGGCGGTCATAGAAACAGCGGAAAAGATGCTGCCCGCGGGGCTGCGGCCGATCGCCGGCCGGGCGTTGCGCATGGCGGGCGCTGTTCTCACCGAACGGGGTGACAAGGCCGCCGCCCAGCGCATGGCGCTGATCGCCTTTTCGATCCGCATCCTGAGCGCAGCCCTCGCCTTCCTGTCGCAGATCGTGCTCGCCCGGCTGATGGGTGAATACGAATACGGCATCTTCGTCTTCGTGTGGGTGCTGGTCGTCCTCTGCGGCGATCTGTCCTGCCTCGGTTTCCACACCGCCATCGTCCGCTTCCTGCCGCAATATCGCGCGGCCGGCGCCTTTGCCGAAATCCGCGGCCTGACGGGGACGGCGCGCGTCTTTGCCATGCTCTCGGGCACGACCGTTCTCATTGCCGGCATGCTCGGTCTGCATTTCTTCGGCGACAGGATCGAGAACTATTATCTGGTGCCGATCTTCCTCGGTCTCATGGCCATGCCGATGATCGCCCTCGGCGACATTCTCGAGGGCACCTCGCGAGCCAATCACTGGCCCGTCATGGCGCTGAGCCCGGTCTATATCGTCAGGCCGGTCCTCATCATCCTCTTCATGCTGGCCGCCATCTTCTTCGGCGCGCCGCATACGGCCGTCACCGCCATGCAGGCAGCACTCGCGGCGACCTTCGTCACCGCGCTCGGCCAATATGCCGCCACGCTTTATCGGATGCGCAAGCATTATGATGCCGGTCCCCGCAAGGTGGATTTCCTGGAATGGCTTGGCGTCGCCTTCCCGATCTTCCTCATCGAGGGCGTGAGCTTCCTGCTGACCAATTCCGATGTCGTCGTCGTCGGCATCTTCCTGGAGCCGCATGACGTCGCGATCTATTTCGCAGCCGCCAAGACCATGGCGCTGGTCCATTTCATCAATTTCTCGGTGAAAGCCGCGGCAGGTCCGCGTTTTTCCTCGATCATCGCCGAGGGGAACCGGAGCGATCTTGAGATTGCGGCCATCGATGCCGCCCGCTGGACGTTCTGGCCCGCGCTTGGTGCCGGTCTTGCGGTGCTGGCTGCCGGCCATCTGCTGCTGTCGCTCTTCGGCGGCGCCTTTACGGCCGGTTATGTGCTGATGGCGATCCTGCTGGCCGGTATCCTTGCCAAGGCGCTGGTCGGCCCCGCCGAGACGCTGCTGATGATGGCAGGCCAGCAGAATCTCTGCGTGGCCCTCTATGCCGGCGCGCTCGCCGCCAATGTCGGCCTCAATCTCCTCTTGATCCCGCACTACGGCATCGTCGGAACGGCGATCGCCACGGCCTCCGCCATGGCCGTGGAAGCGCTCCTGCTGCATGTCTTCGTGCGTCGAGCCCTCGGCTTCACGCTGTTCGCCTTCGCAACCCCTTCCGCCGCAACGCCAGACATGAGAGCCCGATAGATGGTACGTGTACCACCCATCACCGAGAGCACCGACAGCAACGCGAACCGCATGGTTCACGATCTTGCCGCGCTCAAGTTCGAAGCGCCGCAGGCTGAGGCACGGATCGAAATCGGCCGGCCGGGTCGTGAGCTCTGCCTGTATCCCGGCAGGCTGGGTTACGATCTGCAGGAAGAACTGGACTTCCTCTCCAATCGCGCGATGGAGCCGAACGTCTTCTTCAGCGGCCGTTTCCTGGCGCCGGCCATGCCGCGGCTGGAAGACCGGCAGGTCAATTTCGCCATCATCAGAGACCACAACGAGAAGCGCAGCCGCATGCGCCTGCTCATGCCCTTCTCGGTCGACAAGCCCGGCTTTGCCGTCGGCCCGTCAATCATCCGCGGCTGGGCAAACAGCTTCGGTCCGCTGGGCACTCCCCTGGTCGATGCCGAGGATGCGGCGGAGACGCTGGACAATCTCTTCGAAGGTCTTGTCACTCAGGATCTCGGCCTGCCGGGCACCCTGGTCCTTCCGGACGTGCGGCTGAACGGCATCTTCGTGCGCATGGCAAAGGCGGTGGCGCTGAGCCGCAACCTGCCGCTGACCGTCGCCAATCCCTATGAGCGGCCGATGCTGCAGAGCGATGACGACGCCATGGTCTATCTCGGCCGCACCGTATCGTCCTCGCACCTGCGCGAAATGCGCCGCCAGTGGCGGCTTCTCGAAGAACTCGGCAACGTCGTCCACACCGTCGCCCGCCAGCCGCGTGAAATCCATATGCGCTTCGAGGAATTCCTGGCGCTGGAAGCCGGCGGCTGGAAGGGCAAACGCCGCAGCGCACTGGTGACCGACCGCTACCACACCGCCTTCGCCCGCGAGGCCGTGTCCAATCTGGCGGAAATCGATGCGGTGCGCATCCATACGATCGACATCAACGGCAAGGCGATCGCCGCCGTGGTTGTGCTGATGATGGGAGGCGAAGCCTATACCTGGAAGACCGCCTATGACGAAAGCTATTCCCGCTATTCGCCCGGCAAGCTCCTGATGAGCGAACTGACCGAATGGCATCTCGACGATGCCAACGTCGTGCGCTCGGATTCCTGCGCAGTCTCCGATCATCCGATCATGAGCCGCTTCTGGCAGGAGCGCGAGGAAATGGGCACGCTGGTGATCGGTCTTACCCAGAATGGCGACCGCGACATGCGCCAGGTCGCCGCCCAGCTGCACATGTACCGCAGCACCCGCAACATGGCGAAGATGCTGCGCGAGAAGATCATGTCGCTCGCCGGCCGCGGCTAGATCTCGGCCGCAGCCTTCTCTCGCAGCAAGCGGCGAATGACCTTGCCCGTTGTCGTCAGCGGCAGGGCATCGACGAATTCCACCTCGCGCGGATATTCGTGCATCGAAAGCCGCGTTTTCACCCAGTCCCTGATTTCTGCGGCAAGCTCCGCGCCGGCGGCATGGCCCGGCGCAAGCACGATATAGGCCTTGACGATTTCGGTTCTGAGCGGATCGGGTTTGCCGACGGCAGCGGCGAGCTGGACGGCCGGATGGCCGAGCAGGCAGTCTTCGATCTCCGCCGGGCCGATGCGGTATCCCGATGAGGTGATGACGTCGTCGTCGCGGCCCGCGAACGTGATGTAGCCCTCAGCATCCTGCCAGCCAATATCGCCAGTCAGCAGCCAGCCCCTGGCATATTTCCGCTCCGTCGCTTCGGGATCGTTCCAGTAACCGAGGAACATCACCGGATCGGGGCTGGCAATGGCGATCTGCCCCTGCGCGCCGACCGGCAGCTCCTCGCCTTCATCGTCGACGATCGCCACCCTGTGGCCGGGCGACGCGCGCCCGATCGCGCCGGCCTTCGTCACGCCGAAGGCGGCGCTCGAAGACAGCACGAAATTGCACTCCGTCTGCCCGTAAAATTCATTGACGGTAATGCCGAGGGTCCGGCGCACCCATTCATAGGTCTCCCGCCCCAGCGATTCACCTGCCGAACCGATGGTGCGCAGCACGAGATCATATTTCGAGCGCGGATCCTCGACGGATTTCAGAAGCCGCAGCGCCGTTGGCGGGATGAAGGCATTGCGCACCCTCATTTCGGCCATGATGCGATAGGCCATGTCGGCATCGAACTTCTGTGCCGGCGATGACACGACAGGCACGCCGAGCAGCAGGCTCGGCAGCAGAGCGTTGAGCAGGCCGCCGGCCCACGCCCAGTCCGACGGTGTCCACATCCTGTCGCCGGCCTGCGGAAAGCCTTCGTGGGCAAATTGCATGCCGGGAATATGGCCGGCCAAGACCCGATGGCCGTGCAGCGCGCCTTTCGGCGGCCCCGTCGTGCCCGACGTGAAGATCATCAGCGCCGGCTCGTCCGGCCCCGATTGCGCAATATCGAAGACGGGCGGATGGGCCGAAACCAGGTCGGCAAAGCCGAGTATACCGGCCGAGGCCCCTTCGATACTGATGACATGCCGGACGTCGGGCAGGCGATCGCGGATCTGGCTGATGCGCTCAAGCCCGAAGCCGTTGGTGACGACGGCTGTCGCACCCGCAGCCTTCAGCCGGTATTCCAGCGCCTCGACCCCAAAAAGCAGCGCAAGCGGCAGCGCGATCGCGCCCATCTTGTAGATTGCCACATGCGAAATGACCGTCTCGAAGGATTGCGGCAGAAGCAGCGCCACACGATCTCCTCTGCCGATGCCAAGCGCCGAAAGCGCATTGGCGAAGGCGGAGGAGCGACCGGCAAGCTCGCCATAGGTCAAGGACAAATGGTGGCCGTCAGGACTGAAATGTTCGAGGCAGACGCGATCCGGATCACGCGCGGCCCAATCGTCGCTGACGGCGCGGCCGATATTGAAATCCTCGGGGATCTGCCAGGAGAAATCGCGGTAGAGCGCGTCATATCGATCGCCGGGCGGCAGGTTCATGGGCATTGATCCGGTAAATGCTGCACCAGCTAACACCTCACCGGCCGCGCACGCAAGCGGTGTAATCCGCAAGGATAGGGCGACATTGCGCCCGCCCATCACGTATTATTGCGCTAACTGCAGAACACATTCTCCGCTAGGCTTGCTGAGACTTCGGCGATTTCTGCGCTACATCATGCGCATGCGCCTGGGGAGTCGCTGAAATTCATCACGGAGCACTTTCATGGAATATGTGAAACTCGGGAAGACCGGTCTCGAAGTCTCGAAGATCTGCCTCGGCTGCATGACCTATGGCGATCCGAACCGCGGAAATCACGCCTGGAGCCTGCCGGAAGAGGAAAGCCGCGCCCTGCTCAAGCAGGCGATCGATCTCGGCATCAATTTCCTGGATACGGCCAACACCTACTCCAACGGGTCGTCGGAGGAAATCGTCGGCCGCGCCATCAAGGATTTCGCCAAACGCGAGGACATCGTGCTCGCCACCAAGGTGTTCAACCGCATGCGCCCCGGCCCGAACGGCGCCGGCCTGTCGCGCAAGGCAATCTTCGACGAGATCGACAACAGCCTGCGCCGTCTCGGCACCGACTATGTCGATCTCTACCAGATCCACCGCTGGGACTACACGACGCCGATCGAGGAAACGCTGGAAGCCCTCCATGACGTGGTCAAGGCGGGCAAGGCTCGCTATATCGGCGCCTCTTCCATGTATTCCTGGCAATTCGCCAGGGCGCTCTACACCTCCCGCCTCCATGGCTGGACGGAATTCGTCAGCATGCAGGATCACCTCAACCTGCTCTACCGCGAGGAAGAGCGGGAAATGCTGCCGCTCTGCGAGGACCAGAAGATCGCCGTCATCCCCTGGAGCCCGCTTGCCCGCGGCCGCCTGACCCGCGACTGGGACGAGAAGACCAATCGCAGCGAGACCGACGAATTCGGCAAGACGCTCTACAAGCAGGCCGAAGACGCCGACCGCAAGATCGTCGAGAAGGTCGCCGAGATCGCCAGGGCTCACGGGGTCTCGCGCGCCCAGGTCGCAACCGCCTGGATCCTGCAGAAGAGCGCCGTCACCGCCCCGATCATCGGCGCGTCCAAGCCGCAGCATCTGACGGATGCCGTCGGTGCGCTGACGGTAAAGCTGAGCGCCGAGGATATCGCGGCACTCGAAGCCCCATACATCCCGCACAACGTCGCCGGCTTCAAATAAACCCGTGCGCCCTCCCTCCCTCCGCATCGCCGGAGGGAGGCACATTCCGCTTCCATGACGGGCAGGCACTGCGCATGCCCTGCCCGGAAGTGCCAATATCGATGGATATGAATTGCCTCCGCCGGTCGCGGCCTGTTGAAGCATATCGTGCCGCTCTGGCGCTGGGTGGCCGAAAACGTGGCCTCCTTCGAGGCGTCCCGAACACAAGCCGAAAAACCATCACGAGCCGGTCACACTTAGGCCTTAGCGCTTGCGGCAAACAGAGGGCCGTCCGCATGACCATCGTTCCCTTCGAAGCTCGTCGCTTCCGCACCACCGCTGCCTATTATAGTCGCTATCGTATCCCTTATCCGGACAGGCTGATCGAACGCGTCACCGAACGAACCGGGCTGAGGTCCGGCGACCGCGTGCTCGATCTCGGCTGCGGGCCGGGACCGCTCGCCGTCGCCTTCGCGCGTCTGGCCGGCGCTGACGTCACCGGAATCGATCCCGAGCCGGAAATGCTGGATGCCGCCCGTGAGAATGCCGCCGCAGCCGGCGTCAGCATCAGCCTCGTCCAGGGTTCCTCCTACGATCTCGGTCCGGATCTGGCGCCGTTGAAGCTTGCCGTCATGGGCCGCTCCTTCCACTGGATGGATCGCCCGGCAACGCTTGCGGCACTCGACGAGATCATCGCTCCGGGCGGCGCTGTCGTTCTCTTCTCCGACAGGCATATTGCCGCAACACCGGATTGGCGCGATGCGCTGCAGCAGCTCTCGCAGACCTATTCGCCGGAAAAAAGCGCCGAGCGCCAGCTGCGTCGTGCGCCGGAATTCGGCCCGCATGAAACGGTCCTGCTGCGCTCCCCCTTCCGCAATCTCGAACGCATCGGCATCGTCAACGAACGGGTCATCGGGACGGAGGATATTGTCGGCCGCACCTTCTCCATGTCGGTCACGTCTCCACAGGCGCTGGGCGACAGGACGGAAGAATTCGAAGCGGCATTCCGCAGCGAACTCGCCGCCTTGTCACCGGACGGCACTTTTACCGAAATCGTCGAAGGTCATGCCCTGATCGCCTTCCGCGATTAAAGCCATTCCGGCAATTGCGCGATTGCTTCAGGATTGCTGCGTCGGATCGAGCTTGCGGCGCATCGTGACGAGAAACTGCTCGGCGAGCGCCCGATCCTCGACCGCGCGGGCAAGAATGACGGCGCCCATCATCGATGAAAGCGTCGTCGTCGCATTGGCGCGACGCTCTTCTTGCGTCGCACCCGGTACAACCTCCTCCAGCACATCGACCAGCGTCGACAATCCCTCGCTGAAGGTCGCCCGAACCGCACCTTCGCTGCGGCTGACTTCCTGGATAAGCGAGGCGAAGACGCAGCTTCTCCCCGGGTCGTCGACAGTACGCCAATGGATGTAATGATCGAGCAGCGCCTGAAGCGGCCGGCCCGGCGCACCGGCGATCAGTTCGCGCCAGCGCTCTTCCACACGCTCGATCAGCTTGCGGCTGACCTCGAGCGCAAGATCGTCCTTCGATTCGAAATGGCCGTAAAAGCCGCCATGCGTAAGGCCTGCGGCCTTCATGATATCGGCCACGCCGACACCGTCGAACCCGTTTTCGCGAAAAAGCACACTGGCCGCCGTCAGGATCTTTTCGCGGTTTTCTGCAAATTTCTCGCGGCTGACCCGCATTTTTCGTCTCCGGAAATGGTCGCTTGACAAATTATATGATGTCCATCATCAATACGCAACAAATATGATGGCCGTCATGTAAAACGGTCCTGTATGGTCCCCACGTCTCAAACGGAATTTGCCCATGGTCTCTGCAGTCCTTGCATCATCCCTTGCCCGGCGAAACATCCACTACGGATGGGTCGTCGTCGCCGCCACCTTCCTGACCATGCTGGTAACTGCCGGCGCCATGGGCGCGCCGGGCGTGCTTATCAAACCGTTGCAGGACGAATTCGGCTGGGAAACCTCCCAGATTTCCTCCGCGCTCGCCATTCGCCTGATCCTCTTCGGCCTGATGGGACCCTTTGCGGCCGCCTTCATGAACTATTTCGGCGTCCGCAAGGTCATCGTCTTTGCGTTGGCCCTGATCGGCGCGGGCTTCGTCGGCTCGCTCTTCATGACCAAGCTCTGGCATCTCCTGGCGCTCTGGGGCATCGTCGTCGGCTTCGGCACCGGCCTGACGGCCATGGTGCTGGCAGCCACGGTGTCCACACGCTGGTTCGTCAAGCATCGCGGTCTCGTCGTCGGCATGCTCTCGGCAAGTTCGGCAACCGGCCAGCTCGTCTTCCTGCCGCTGATGGCGGAGCTGACCGAGCGCTACGGCTGGCGCGCCACGGTCTTCTTCGTCTGCGCCATGATCATGGCCGCGGCGCTTATGGTGCTGCTCTTCATGCGTGACCGCCCCTCGGACGTGAACCTGCCCTCGGTCGGCGAAACCCAGGTGACGCCGGCCCCTTCCCGCGGCACGCTCGGCGCAGCGCTCGCAACGCCGATCACGGTTCTCCGCGAAATTTCAACGACGTCGACCTTCTGGATCCTGTTTGCCACCTTCTTCATCTGCGGGCTCAGCACCAACGGTCTCATCCAGACGCATTTCGTCACGCTCTGCGGCGATTTCGGCATCATGCCGGTCGCAGCCGCCAGCGTTCTTGCCGTCATGGGTATTTTCGACTTCTTCGGCACGATCGGCTCCGGCTGGCTCTCCGACCGCTTCGACAATCGCTGGCTGCTCTTCTGGTATTATGGCCTGCGCGGTCTCTCGCTGCTCTTCCTGCCGTTCAGCGATTTCTCTTTCTATGGCCTCTCGATCTTTGCCGTCTTCTACGGCCTCGACTGGATCGCCACCGTGCCGCCGACCGTCAAGATCGCCGCCGACCGTTTCGGCCGCGAAAAGGCCGGTCTCGTCTTCGGCTGGGTCTTCGCCGGCCACCAGCTTGGCGCCGCCACCGCCGCCTATGGCGCCGGCCTGTCCCGCACGGCGCTGGAAAGCTACCTGCCCGCCTTCTTCGTCGCCGGCGCCTTCTGCCTGCTGGCGTCGATCCTGGCCATCACGTTGAAGAAGTCCGGCCTCACCGGCCCGAGCGAAGCGGTCGCCCACTAAAGGCAGCTTTCGCAAGAGCGAAACTTCGCCCGCCGTCTTGCACGCGCGGGCGAACGCATGTTAGACAGCCGCCTCGTATTTCGCTGCCCCATTGGCGGAATTGGTAGACGCGCTCGACTCAAAATCGAGTTTCGAAAGAAGTGCTGGTTCGACCCCGGCATGGGGCACCAAATATCCCTGAAATGATTGGATTTGAGCTTGCACCCGCGCCCCGAAGGGCGAGGGCATGAACCTTGGCGGCCAAGGCCGAAGTCCGCAGCGGAATGCCGGGCCTTCGGTCCGATCTTTAATTGCAACGGCGGACCGTTTGTGTGACGGCGCCTTCGTCGGTCTGGCGGGTCACGCTCCGGGTGACGCATCGCTCACGGTCCCGATCGTGCCAGCGGTCACGTTCGCGCACCGCACCAAACGTAACGCCACGATCACTGATGGTAATGCCGGGGCGCACCCGGTCATGGTCGTAACGGTCGTAGCCGTCATAGGAACGCTCGCGCGTCACCGTTACGCTGTCTGCCATTGCAGGTACTGGAGCCGAGCCAGGGCAAGGGCAGCGATTGCACAATTGATGATGATCTTTCGCATATCTCTTCTCCTTGTGATGTATGGGCAACGACACAGGAGACTAGTGGTTCCGCCAAAAAAGCCGGCGGTTTAAGCCCGATCCTTTCAAATCAACTCTTTAAATTTGGCGGCGCTTCATCCTAAAGTGCCGGCCTCCAGGCATTTTGAGAGGGCTGATGCATCAGGAAGCGGGTTTAATCGCGACGGTAGCCATAAGCTTCGTCTTTGCGGTGGTTCTTGGCTACTGCGCCGACAGGCTGCGGTTGCCGCCGCTGGTCGGCTATCTCTTCGCCGGCATTCTCATGGGACCGTTCACGCCGGGCTTTGTCGCCGACACGGAGCTTGCGAGCCAGCTCGCCGAAATGGGCGTGATCCTGCTGATGTTCGGCGTCGGCCTGCACTTCTCCGCATCCGACCTGTTGGCCGTGCGCGGCATCGCCGTGCCGGGCGCCATCGCCCAGATCCTGCTGGCCACCCTGCTCGGCGTCGGCCTCGGCGAACTCTGGGGCTGGAGCCTCGGCGCCGGCATCGTCTTCGGCCTCAGCCTTTCGGTCGCCAGCACTGTCGTGCTCCTGAAAGCGCTGGAAGAGCGCAACCTCGTCAATACTGCAGGCGGACGTGTCGCCGTCGGCTGGCTTATCGTCGAGGATCTCGCCATGGTTCTGGCGCTCGTGCTGCTGCCGGCCCTTGCCGAGCTTCTGGGCGGCCATGCGAGCGATGCTGCCTCGCATGGCCTCGACCTGCCGCTTGCGGCCACCATCGCTCTCACCTTGCTGAAGGTCGCAGCCTTCACGGCCATGGCGATCTTCCTCGGCCCCCGCATCGTGCCCTGGCTTCTGACCTTGATTGCCCGCACCGGCTCGCGCGAGCTCTTCACCCTCGCCGTGCTCGCCATCGCGCTCGGCATTGCCTTCGGCTCGGCGGCAATTTTCGGCGTTTCCTTCGCGCTCGGCGCCTTCTTTGCCGGCGTCGTCATGAGCGAATCCCATCTTAGCCATCGCGCGGCGGCCGATTCCCTGCCGCTGCAGAATGCCTTCTCGGTATTGTTCTTCGTCTCGGTCGGCATGCTGTTCGACCCGTCGATTATCGTGCGTCAGCCTCTCGACATCATCGGCGCGCTGGCGCTGATCATCCTCGGTAAGGCGATCATTTCCTTTAGCATCGTCACGCTGCTGCGCTATCCGATCGGCATGGGCCTGACGGCGGCCGGCGGTCTTGCCCAGATCGGCGAATTCTCCTTCATCCTTGCCGGCCTCGGCGTTTCGCTCGGGCTGTTGCCGCATGAAGGACAGGATCTGATCCTCGCCGCCGCAATCCTTTCCATCACGCTGAACCCGCTCGTCATCTTCGCGGCGGAGAAGCTGAACCGCTACATCAAGGTAACGTGGCCGCGCGTCTACGAAAGTTACGGCCGGAAGAACCAGAACGTTCTGGCAGGCGAGCTGGAAAAGATCAGGGCGCTCGGCGAGGAGCGCGCGCGCCAGCACCATCTGCGCATCCAGCAGCTGGTCGAAACCTTCCCGCTTTTTTCCGAAGTCGGCGAGGATGCGCTTGAGGAACTGCTCCTGCTGTTCAACCCCAAACTCGCCTCGCCCGGCGAGCGCGTCATCCGCCGCGGCGACCGCGGCGACAGCATGTATTTCATCTCCTCCGGCGCGGTCGAGGTGCGCCTGGCAAGCGGCGCGGTACGGCTAGAGCCCGGTGCCTTCTTCGGCGAAATGGCGCTGCTCAGCGGCGGACGCCGCACAGCCGATGTCATCGCCGTCGATTTCTGCCAGTTCGAGGTTCTGGAGCGGCGCGACTTCAACATGTTCATGTCGCGCCACCCGAACCTTCGCGCCATCGTCAGCGAAATGGCGCAGAAACGCACGGAGATGAACGTCATGCGCCAGCAGTGGGAAAAATCCATGGATCTGTCGTGAAGGCGCCGCGTCGGGCCCGTCGTTCACGCAAATCGAACAGTCGTCGCAAACCCGGTCAGCCTGTTGTGACGTCATCCAGTTTCGGCCAGTAGAGATCCGAATGGAAATCGGCCGGAATACGATCGAGACGGCAGATTGCCTCGGCGGCAAATTCGATCTGCATGGCAAGATATCTGAGCGAAGATGGCATCGGCACGCCTGCCGCATGTTCCATGGCGCGCGACCGGTGATAGCCGCTGGCGCCAAGGCGTCGCTTGGCCTCGCGCCGGACATCCTCACGGTTTGGCCAGCCGCTCTCCGCTCCGTCGTCCCGTTCCCTGGCGGTACTGAGCCCGCCCTCTATGACCTTCAGTCGCATGACATGCCATCGCGTATCTACCCTCCCATAAATTGCCGCAGATCGGCCGCCTTGCCATCCTGCTAAATCTTGGGAGGGCAAACGGCGACAGATCACGAAAATTTTCAATGCCAAGAGCGGGAAGCCGGCGGCCGAGCATTTACAGCGTCATGATCGCCCCCTAATGCTTTGTGCGTCGCAACAGAGAAAGGAAACGGATGCTCCGCAGACTTTACGACTGGACCATGTCTCTGGCCTCGAAGAAATCGGCCGAAGTCTGGCTCGCCGTCATCGCCTTCGTCGAAAGCTCCGTCTTTCTGGTTCCCGCTGACGTGCTCTTCCTGCCGATGTCACTTGCCAGACCCGAACGTTCCTACCGCTACGCGATCGTCGCCACCGTCGCCTCGGTGCTGGGTGGCATCGCCGGTTGGGCGCTCGGCTACTACGCCTATGAAACCATTGCGCGCCCGATCCTGGAATTCTACGGAAAGCTCGACCAGTTCGAGCAGATGAAATCCTACGTCACCTACGAGACGATCCTGCTGCTGCTCGTCACCTCGGGTCTGGCCCACCTGCCCCCGATCAAGGTCGTGACGATCCTGTCTGGCGTCATCCATGTCGGCCTGCCGCTTTTCATCGTTTCGGCAATCGTCGCCCGCGGCGCCCGTTTTCTCTTCCTTGCCTGGCTGTTGCGCCGCTACGGCGAACCGATCCGCCATTTCATCGAGAAGCGCCTCGGCCAGATCGTCAGCATCGGCGCGACGGCCGTGATCGTGCTATACATCGCCTACCGATATTTTGCCCACTGAGCCAACTTCGCGGAGTTCCGCCATGAATGCCACCACCTCGCCGCTTGCCCGCCCGGGTGTCGTCTTGCCGTTGCTGCTTGCCATCGCGATGGCGGCAGTCGTCGGAACGGCTCTCGGCTTCCAGTATATCGGCGGCTATATTCCCTGCGCGCTCTGCCTGCTGCAGCGCCAGCCCTATTATTATGGCATTCCGATTGCGATCGTCGGCGCAGTCACGGCGCTCGTTGGCCTGCCGAACTGGATGACGCGCGCCATCATTCTCGCCGTCGGCATCCTGATGCTCGTCAGCGCTGGCATGGGCGTCTACCACGCCGGCGTCGAGTGGCACTTCTGGCCGGGTCCGGCCACCTGCTCGACCACCGCCAGCAGCATGACCACCAATGCCGGCGATCTCCTGGGCGAGCTGAACTCGATCAAGGGCCCGTCCTGCACGGACGCGGCGCTGCGCGTTCTCGGCCTGTCCTTTGCGGGCTGGAATGTGATCGCAAGCCTCATCCTCGCAGCCTTCGCCTTCTGGAGCGTGAAGAAGACTGCGTAAGAGCTTCGATCAGGGCTGCAGCTCGGTATCCCAGTAGAGGTAATCGAGCCAGCTGTCGTGCAGATAGTTCGGCGGGAAGAGCCGGCCGTTATTGTGCAGATCCTGCACGGTCGGCTGGTACGGCTTCTGCGCCGGGAACATGCCCGCCTGCTTCGGAAGCTTGCTGCCCTTGCGAAGGTTGCAGGGCGAACAGGCTGCCACGACATTCTCCCAGGTCGTCTCGCCGCCGTGGGCACGGGGGATGACATGGTCGAAAGTCAGATCGTCATGAGCGCCGCAATACTGGCACTCGAACCTGTCGCGCAGGAAGACGTTGAAGCGGGTGAAGGCGGGATTGCGGGACGGCTGAACGTAAGTCTTGAGGCACACGACACTCGGCAGCCGCATCGAGAAGCTCGGTGAGGAAACCTCGTGCTCATATTCCGCGATAATGTTCACACGGTCGAGAAATACCGCCTTGATCGCGTCCTGCCAGGACCAGAGCGACAAGGGGTAATAACTCAGCGGCCGGTAGTCAGCGTTCAGGACGAGCGCTGGCAGGGCCTGTGGTGAGACTGCAATCGTCAAGGAGCCCTCCTGGATCGATTCGGCATCTGCACCTGTATATTAGGCCGGTTGTTACAGGATTGTGAAGTCCAATAAATTCAGGGGATAAAGGCGAATAGACGGATGGCGTCCGTCAGCCGATCGGCAACACGTCGCGACGCATTTTTGCGGCGTAATATGCCCAGAAAAGCCGGGCTGCCACGGAGCGCCAGGGCGACCAGATTTCCGCAAGCCCTGCAAGGGCTTTGGCTTGCGGGCGTTCAGCGAGACCGAATGCCGCAGCGACTGCCGCCTGCAGCGCCACGTCGCCCGCCGGAAACACATCCACATGGCCGCCGCAGAACATCAGATAGACCTCGGCCGTCCACGGTCCGATTCCCTTCTGCGCCGTGAGCTCAGCGAGCGCTTCGGCAGGCGGTTTTTGCGCCAGCGCCTGCAGATTGATTCGCCCGGAAGCCACCGCCTGCGCAATCCGCGTCAGCGTGTCGGCCTTGGCGCGCGAAAGCCCGAATTCGCGCCAGGCATCGGGGTGAAGCAATATGTAAGTTTCCGCGCTCAGCAATCCGCTTTCGGGCTGCATCCGCCGCCAGATCGCTTCGGCGCTGGCGCGCGATACCATTTGCGAAACGATGATGTGGGCAAGCCCCGCAAAACCCGGCTCGCGCAGCCGCAGCGGGACCGGGCCGGCCTCCCTGGCGATCGCCACGAGCCGGGGATCGAGAACGAGAAGAGCGGCAAGCCCCTCTTCAATATCCTTTTCATTGCTGATGACCCGCACCTTGCCTCGCGATCGCTTCAAATCCGTGCCAGAAGAAAGCATGATCACGACTCCGCGTCAAAAACCCGTCTTCCGTTTCGCCCCGAGCCCCAACGGGCCACTGCACCTCGGCCACGCGCTGTCGGCCTTCCTGAACGAAGACATGGCGAAAGCGGCGGAAGGCCGGTTGCTGCTGCGCATTGAAGACATCGACCTGACACGCTGCACACCCGAATTCGAAGCCGGCATCTATGCCGATCTCACTTGGCTCGGGATAGAATGGGAGCAGCCGGTACGCCGCCAGTCCGAACATTTTTCCGAATACCAGGCCGCCCTCCGCTCTCTGATCGAACGCAGGCTGGTCTATCCGTCGTTCCTGACACGTGGCGAGGTCAAGACCCGCGTTGCGGCCTACGAGCGCGTGAACGGTCCCTGGCCGCGCGATCCCGACGGCACGCCGCATTATCCGGCCGATGATCGTGACCGGAGCGAGGAAGAGCGCGAGGCCCTGCTGGCCTCCGGCCTGAAACATGCCTGGCGCCTCGACATGCATAGAGCGATGGACCTGCTCGCCGAGCCGCTGTTCTGGACCGAAACCGGCGACGAACGAAAGGGCGACATCCTCGCCGAGCCGGCCGCCTGGGGCGATATCGTTCTCTCGCGCTCGGATGCTCCCTCCAGCTACCATCTCTCCGTCGTCATCGACGACGCGCTGCAGGGCGTGACCCATGTCGTGCGTGGCCTCGACCTCTTTCACGCCACCTCGGTCCACCGGCTGCTGCAGACGCTGCTGGACCTGCCGCAGCCCGTCTACCACCATCACCGCCTGATTGCGGACGGAGAGGGTCGCAAGCTCTCCAAGAGCCAGGGCGACACCGGCCTTGCGGAACTGCGCGCAAGAGGCCTGTCAGCTGCCGATATTCGCCGTCTTGTCGGGCTTTGACTTGTCGGGCTTTGATTTGGCAACATGATCGCGGCCGACCACGGAAAACGTGCGCGAGAAATTGCGCAGCACCCGAAACTTCATCAGCGCCGCATTGATCTCTGCGCCGACGATGAAAATGACGCCCACCATGTAGAGGAAAATCAGCACGATCATCACGGATGCCAGACCGGCATAGGTGGCGGTGTAATTGGCGAAGGTCGCGAGGTAGTAGGCAAAGATCAAGGCACCCGCGAGCCAAAGCAGCAAGGTGAGAAGAACGCCGGGAACAACATCGAAGACGCGGCGCTTGCCGGCGGGCAACCATAGATGCACAACCAGCAGACCGAGCGTCAGAAGCAGCAGAGTGCCGTAGATTCGCCAGCCGAAGACGATTTCGAGCGTATCGACCGCCGTTGGCAGCCATTGCCTTACGATTTCCGGAAGCAGTTCGAGAGTATCGGTATGCAACAGCCAGTCGCGCGCGTAATCGAGGCCGACGGGGACGGCAACAAGCAGGATGCTGATGGCCGCGACGATAATGACCGCGACAAGCACGTAGCCGAGACTGAAAAGGCGCGTCAGGTACCATGGCCTGGTTTCCTGCACGCGATAGGCGCGGTTGAGCGAGATGCGCAGGGCTTCCACGCCATTTGAAGCAAAGTATGCCGCCGCAAGCACCGAGATGGTGAGAAGACCGCCACGCGGGATTGTCAGAACCTCGACGAGCTGGTCAGAAAGCGGCTTGGCGATAGCCGCCGGCCAGGTGTCGAAGATGAAATGGATCGCGTAGTTCGAAAATTGATCTGCGCCGAGAAAATTGGCAAGCGCCGTGCCGAAGATCAGGAAGGGAAAGACCGCAAGCAGGCTGGAGAGTGCCACATGGCTCGCCATGGCAAAACCGTCATCGTCGATGAGGTGGCAGATGGCGTCGTAGACCACATCATAGAGGGTGCGCAGGACTTTCTGCATTCGGCTTCCCAATTGTATCCTTCCCGCGAATATGGGAAACGAGTCCTACTTTGTACAGGAATCATTGAATGGCGGAGTCGCGCACCATCGTCGTCACCGGATGCTCTTCCGGCATCGGCGCCTATTGCGCCCGCGCCTTGAGAGCGGATGGCTGGCGGGTCTTCGCCACAGTCCGCAAAACCGAGGATATGCCGTCGCTGGAAACAGACGGCATCGAAGCCCTGCTGATGGACTATACTCAGCCGGAGACGATCTCGGCTCTGGTGAGGACAGTGGCCGAACGCAGCGGCGGGCGAATCGATGCGATGTTCAACAACGGCGCCTACGGGCAGCCGGGCGCGGTCGAGGATCTCCCCACCCAGGCGCTGCGCGACCAGTTCGAGACGAATGTCTTCGGCTGGCATGAACTCACCCGGCAGGTCATTCCCCTCATGCGCCGGCGCGGTGAAGGCCGCATCGTGCAATGTTCCTCGATCCTCGGCCTTGTGCCTTATCGCTATCGCGGCGCCTACACCGCCTCGAAATTCGCCTTGGAAGGCCTGAGCGTCACCTTGCGCATGGAACTGCAGGGAAGCGGCATTCACGTGAGCCTGATCGAGCCTGGACCGATCGCCAGCCGTTTCACGGCCAATGCTTTGGCGAAGATCCGTGAGCATATCGACGTTGAAAACTCTCCGCACGCGATCGAATACCGGCGGCAGCTTGCCCGTCTCGAAGGCTCGGGTCCGATCAACAGGCACAAGCTTGGTCCCGAGGCGGTCTATGCGGTATTGACGCATGCATTGAACTCGAAAAAACCGAAGCCACATTATCCGGTAACGACTCCGGCGAAACAGGGTATGATATTGAAGAGGCTGCTTCCGGCCGACCTTTTCTACCGCCTGATGCGCTGGACGGACTGAAGAGAAAAGAGACTGCCATGTCCACGGTCACCTACGTCATCGCGATCATCGTCATGGGCCTCGTCGCCCTTGTCCTGATCCGCGGCCTGTTCAACATGATGAAGGGTGGCGATGCGAACCTTTCCAACAAGCTGATGCAGCTTCGCGTGCTCCTGCAGGCGATCGCCGTCGTCCTGATCATGCTGACGCTGTGGCTGACCGGCGGCGGACGCCCGAGCTGATCCGAGAACCGGCAATGGTCAAGCTCAACAAGATCTATACCAGAACCGGAGACGACGGCACCACGGCGCTGGTTTCCGGCCCGCGCCGCGTCAAACACGATCTGCGCGTCGAAGCCTACGGAACGATCGACGAAACCAATTCGGCAATCGGCGTTGCGAGACTGCACACGGCAGGCCTGCACCAGCTCGACGCCATGCTGGTGCTGATCCAGAACGACCTGTTCGACCTCGGCGCCGACCTCGCCACTCCGGAGACAGACGAGCCACCGGCCTATGAGCCTCTTCGCATCGTCGAAAGCCAGGTTGACAGGCTGGAGCAGGATATCGACAGGCTGAATGCCGATCTGGCGCCGCTGAAATCCTTCGTGCTGCCCGCGGGCAGCCCTGCCGCCGCCCATCTGCACCTTGCCCGGACGGTTGCGCGCCGCGCCGAACGGCTGATGGTCGCCCTTGCCCGCAGCGAGGGAGAAGCGGTCAGCGCCGCAGCGCTCAAATATGTCAACCGCCTCTCCGACTTCCTGTTCGTCGCCGCCCGCCACGCCAATGACGGCGGCAAGGCGGATGTGCTTTGGGCTCCCGGAAAAAACAGGTAGGGTCGCAGCCATCACGATCGCCCGGGGGCAGGCCTTCATGTTCATACCGCTGCACGATGCCAATACGCTGAAGCATATCAAGGTCCAGTGGGTCACGCTTGGCCTGATGGCGGCAAACATCGCCGCCTGGATCTTCACGACAGTCGAAAGCGAGCAGGTCGCCCAAGCCGCAACCATCGGCCTCGGTTATATCCCGGCTATCATCTTCGGCCACGCCGAACTGGCGCCGGGGCTGGAGATCGTGCCGGAGGCGGCGACCTACATTACCTATTCCTTCATTCATACGGGTTTCTGGCATCTTGCCGGCAACATGATCTTCCTCTGGGTCTTCGGCGACAATGTCGAGGATGCGATGGGGCATTTGCGCTTCCTCGTCTTTTACCTCGCCTGCGCTGCGGCCGGCGCCCTCTGCCACGGCCTGCTGTCGACGGCGTCGGAGGCGCCGCTCGTCGGCGCGTCGGGTGCGATTTCCGGCGTCGTCGCCGCCTATCTCATGCTGCATCCGCGCGTACGCGTCTGGGTATTGGTCTTCTTCCGCGTGCCCCTGCCGCTGCCGGCCTTCATTCCGCTCCTCTTCTGGGTCGGTCAGCAGTTTTTCATGCTGCTGGCCGATGCCAACGGCAATGTCTCCTGGGGCGCGCATGTCGGCGGCATCATAGCGGGTGCCCTGCTCGTTTTCATTTTGCGCCGGCCTGGCGTGCCGCTTTTCGACCGGCAGATCGTCACGCCGCGTGCCGTCCAGGATCGGCCGATCCCCATCCGCGTTACCGCTTCGGGCATGCCCGCACCGCCGCGCCTGCCCTGGGGGCGGGACAAGCTTTAATATTGACGTGAACGTAAACGTTAATATATTGCGATTCAAATCGACCGGCAGCGTCAGGCAAGCGTTGTATTTGGAGGAAAAACGCGTATCCATGTCGCCATTCGACAATCGGAGCGGCGCCCGAGCGCGCATTTTCCCAGAAGTCTCTGTTGAAGGCCCATCTCTGTTCGAAGGAAGGACCCCATGAAAATTCTCGTCCCAGTCAAGCGCGTTGTCGATTACAACGTGAAGATCCGCGTCAAGCCGGATGGATCGGGCGTCGACCTCGCCAACGTCAAGATGTCGATGAACCCGTTCGACGAGATTTCCGTTGAGGAAGCCCTTCGCCTGAAGGAGGCCGGCAAGGCCGAAGAGGTCGTCGTCGTCTCGATCGGCCCGGCCAAGGCAGAGGAAACGCTGCGCACCGCGCTCGCCATGGGCGCCGATCGCGCCATCCTCGTCGAGACCGACGACGCGGTCGAACCGCTCGCCGTCGCCAAGATCCTCAAGGGCGTCGCCGATGCCGAAAAGCCGGGTCTCATCATCGTCGGCAAACAGGCGATCGACGACGATTCCAACCAGACCGGCCAGATGCTCGCAGCCCTTCTCGGCTCGGCGCAGGCAACCTTCGCCTCCAAGGTCGAGATCGACGGCGACAGCGCGACCGTCACGCGCGAAATCGACGGCGGCCTGCAGACGATCAAGGTCAAGCTTCCGGCCGTCGTGACGACCGACCTGCGCCTCAACGAGCCGCGTTACGCCACGCTGCCCAACATCATGAAGGCGAAGAAGAAGCCGCTCGACAAGAAGAGCCCGGCCGATTTCGGCGTTTCCACCACCCCGCGCCTCAAGGTTTTGAAGACGGAGGAGCCGTCCGGCCGCAAGGCGGGCGTCAAGGTAAAATCGGTCGCCGAGCTTGTCGACAAGCTCAAGAACGAAGCCGGCGTCCTCTAAGGTTCGAGAAAGGATTACGAATATGGCCATTCTTCTTCTGGCTGACCACGACAATGCGAGCCTTTCCGACCAGACCGCCAAGGCCCTGACGGCGGCCGCCGGGATCGGCGGCGACATCCACGTTCTCGTCGCCGGCAAGGGTGCCAAGGCTGCCGCCGACGCGGCTGCGAAACTGTCAGGCGTTTCCAAGGTGCTGCTCGCCGAAAGCGACGACCTCGCCAACAACCTTGCCGAACCGCTGGCCGACCTGATCGTCTCGCTGGCCGGCAGCTATGACACGATCGTCGCTGCCGCCACATCGACCGGCAAGAACGTCATGCCGCGCGTCGCAGCCCTCCTCGATATCGCCCAGATCTCCGAAATCGTCGAAGTGGTTTCGCCCGACACCTTCAAGCGCCCGATCTACGCCGGCAACGCCATCCAGACGGTGCAGGCAACCGACGCCAAGAAGGTCATCACCGTACGCACCGCCTCCTTCGCCTCTGCTGCCGAGGGCGGCTCTGCCGCTGTCGAGCCTGTTGCGGCCACCTCCAATCCCGGCCTTTCGACCTTCGTTTCCGACGCGTTGTCGGCCTCCGAACGGCCGGAACTGACCTCCGCCAGGATCATCATTTCCGGCGGCCGTGCGCTCGGCTCGGCCGAAAAGTTCAAGGAAGTCATTCTGCCGGTCGCCGACAAGCTCGGCGCCGCCGTCGGCGCTTCCCGCGCCGCCGTCGATGCCGGTTACGCCCCGAACGACTGGCAGGTCGGCCAGACCGGCAAGGTCGTCGCACCGCAGCTCTACATCGCCTGCGGCATCTCCGGCGCCATCCAGCATCTCGCCGGCATGAAGGATTCGAAGGTCATCGTCGCCATCAACAAGGACGAGGAAGCACCGATATTCCAGATTGCCGACTATGGACTTGTCGCCGATCTCTTCGACGTGCTGCCGGAGCTCGAAAAAGCCCTCTGATCGGGCATATTGCCTTCTTTTCGCACTTGCGAATGACTGGAAAATTGTCTTCTATCGGTCTACTACTTTTGCCGGGCGATCTTTCGTCCGGCAATTTCATATAAAAATACCGGCAGCGCGGGGGCGTATGCCGGGCGGGGGTTGGAGATGAGCGCGGTGTTGAAGAATATTGGTATCATCGGTGCGGGCCAGATGGGCTGTGGCATCGCGCATGTTTCGGCCGCCGCAGGATACAAGGTTCACATTTACGATCTGTCGCAGGATCGCATCGAGTCCGGCCTTGCCACCATCAACGGCAATTTTGCCCGGCAGGTGACGAACGGCAAGATGACCGATGCAGAGCGCAGCGCGGCGCTTTCGCGCATCACCGGTTCGGCTGACATCAACGACCTTGCCCCCTCCGACCTCGTCATCGAAGCGGCGACCGAGGATGAAAGCGTCAAGCGCAAGATCTATGCGCAGGTCTGTCCGGTTCTGAAACCGGAAGCGATCCTTGCCACCAACACGTCCTCGCTGTCGATCACCCGACTGGCGGCTGCGACCGACCGTGCCGAGCGCTTCATGGGCATCCATTTCATGAATCCGGTGCCGGTCATGAAACTCGTGGAACTGGTGCGCGGCATTGCCACCGAAGAAACGACCTTCTCCGCCGCCAAGGAATTCGTCGCATCGCTGGAAAAGACGGTGACGGTGGCCGAGGATTTCCCGGCCTTCATCGTCAACCGCATCCTGCTGCCGATGATCAACGAAGCGATCTATACGCTCTATGAAGGCGTCGGCACGGTCGATGCCATCGACACGGCCATGAGACTTGGCGCCAACCACCCGATGGGACCGCTACAGCTTGCAGATTTCATTGGCCTCGACACCTGCCTGTCGATCATGCAGGTGCTGCACGACGGCCTTGCCGACAGCAAGTACCGCCCCTGCCCGCTGCTGGTGAAATATGTCGAAGCTGGCTGGCTCGGCCGCAAATCCGGCCGCGGCTTCTACGATTATCGCGGCGAAACCCCGGTTCCGACCCGCTGAGGGATGATCGCCTGAAAAGGCGAATGGAACAAATGTCCGCGACATGCTTTCCTTGCGATCAACGGAAGGAAAATCCCATGTCGAGCGAATTGCCGATGTTCGTGCTGCAATGCTGCGTCCTGATCGGGCTTGCAGGCATCTTCCTCATTCGCGGCGCCGGCGATTCCTGACCGCCGCTCTCAAGAGCCTACGGCACCCTTGATCAGCGCCTTGGCGTCTTCGCTGTCCCAGGCGGCGGGGCCGTTCATGGCCGAGATCAGGCAGCCCTTGTCATCGAGCAGCAGCGTCACTGGAAGGCCGAAGGCAAGGCCCTCTTTCTTCAGGCTGTTGAAGACACCGATCGTATTGTCTCGGTAGAGCTGCAGGGCATCGACCCCGATTTCGCTGAGGAAGGCTTTCGGCTTCTCGTCGTCGCCACTATCGATATTGACGGGCACGACCTGGAACCTGTCGCTGCCCATCTCCTTCTCCAATGCGTTGAGCGCCGGCATCTCCTCGCGGCAGGGCACGCACCATGTGGCCCAGAGATTGAGAAGCACGGTCTTGCCCGCAAAATGATCGAGCGTCATCGGCTGGCCGTCCGGACCGTTGAAGGCGACGGTCTGAAGTTTCTTCGGCTGGCTGGCGGCGACCATGGCGGCAACCTGGCCCTTCATGAGCGGGCTCAGATTGGCGGCGCGCTCCTTCGTCAGCGGGCATTCGGCCGAGGCCGTATCACCGACGCCATTGCCAATGCCCGTCTCCTTCACGTATACCGCTGCCGCACCGGCAACAACGCCTGCAACGGCGGCGATTGCGATCAGTTTCACGGACGGCAGGCCGAAAGGTTTTTTCGTCGTCATTTCATTCTCCAGGACGGGCATCTTCCATGGCCGAGGACAAGACGGACACCAAATCCTCCAACCAGATGTGGGGCGGACGTTTCGCCTCCGGCCCCGATGCGATCATGGAGGAGATAAATGCCTCGATCGGTTTCGACAAGAAGCTGTTTGCCCAGGATATCCGCGGCTCGATCGCGCATGCCACGATGCTCGCCCATCAGGGCATCATTTCAGCAGACGATAAGGACAAGATCGTTCACGGGCTAAACACGATCCTGTCAGAAATCGAAAGCGGCAATTTCGAATTTTCCCGCCAGCTCGAAGACATCCATATGAATGTCGAAGCCCGGCTGGCGACCCTGATCGGCCCGGCGGCCGGTCGTCTCCACACCGCCCGCTCGCGCAACGATCAGGTGGCGCTCGACTTCCGCCTCTGGGTCAAGGAAGAACTGCAGAAGACCGAGGCCATGCTGACGGACCTGATCGCGGCTTTCCTCGATCGCGCCGAGGAACATGCAGACAGCGTCATGCCCGGCTTCACCCATCTGCAGACCGCCCAGCCGGTCACTTTCGGCCATCATTGCATGGCCTATGTGGAAATGTTCGGCCGTGACCGCTCGCGCGTGCGCCATGCGATCGAACATCTGGACGAAAGCCCGATCGGTGCGGCCGCACTCGCCGGCACCGGCTATCCGATCGACCGCCACATGACGGCCAAGGCGCTCGGCTTCCGCGAGCCGACCCGCAATTCGATCGACACGGTCTCGGATCGCGACTTCGCGATCGAATTCCTGGCAATTGCCGCGATCTGCGCCGTGCACCTGTCGCGCCTGGCAGAAGAGATCGTCATCTGGTCGACGCCGCAATTCGGCTTCGTGCGCCTTTCCGACGCCTTCTCGACCGGCTCCTCCATCATGCCGCAGAAGAAAAACCCGGACGCGGCCGAACTGGTGCGCGCCAAGACCGGCCGTATCAACGGCTCGCTGATCGCCCTTTTGACGATCATGAAGGGCCTGCCGCTCGCCTATTCCAAGGACATGCAGGAAGACAAGGAACAGGTCTTCGACGCCGCCGAAAGCCTGGAACTGGCAATTGCTGCCATGACCGGCATGGTCCGCGACATGACGGTCAACACGACGAAAATGAAGGCGGCGGCCGGCTCCGGCTATTCGACCGCGACCGATCTCGCCGACTGGCTGGTACGCAAGGCAGGGCTTCCCTTCCGCGACGCGCACCATGTGACGGGCCGCGCCGTGGCCCTTGCCGAAAGCAGGGGCTGCGATCTCGCCGAACTTCCGCTTGCCGATCTTCAGGCGATCAACCCGGCCATCACCGAGAAGGTCTATGACGTGCTGACGGTCGAGGCTTCGGTTGCAAGCCGCAAGAGCTTCGGCGGAACGGCGCCTTCCGAAGTCAGGAAGCAGATCGCCTATTGGCGCGCCCGCAACTGACGCATTTCCCCGGCGGACAGCAAATGCGCCGGGGACCAGGCTTCAACAATCGGGGTGCACAAGGCTGATAAACTTCGCTATGAAAGTGCCAGTCAGTGCCCGCCCAGTGCCCGATATGAGGATATCCATGCAGACGAGCTTGCCGCATTTCATCCGCCTTACGGTGGTTTTTGCCGTCATCGGCCTTGCCGTTGCCGGATGCGGCCGCAAGGGTGATCTCGACCCGCCGAGCGCCAACGCCACGAAGGGCGGCGACATTTCCAAGCCGACGAAACAGCCGGGTACCGTCGACAAGCCTTTCGTTCTCGATCCCCTTCTCTAAGGCGCGACATCCGTGAACCACTTTGAGTATCGTGACGGCATTCTCTACGCCGAGAACGTTCCCGTTCCCGAGATTGCCAAGGCCGTGGGCACGCCCTTCTACGTCTATTCGACAGCCACGCTCGAACGCCACTACCGGGTCTTCGCCGAAGCCTTCGGCGATGTCGATTCCATGGTCTGTTACGCGATGAAGGCGAATTCGAACCAGGCCGTGCTGAAGACGCTCGGCCGGCTCGGCGCCGGCATCGACGTGGTTTCCGAAGGCGAGCTGCGCCGCGCGCTTGCCGCGGGCGTTCCCGCCAACCGCATCATGTTTTCCGGCGTCGGCAAGACGCCGCACGAGATGGACTATGCGCTGGAAGCCGGCATCTACTGCTTCAACGTCGAATCCGAACCGGAACTCGAAGTCCTCAACCAGCGCGCCGTGCGCGCCGGCAAAAAGGCGCCTGTTTCCTTCCGCATCAATCCCGATGTCGATGCCCGCACCCACGCGAAAATTTCGACGGGCAAGAAGGAAAACAAGTTCGGCATCTCCTGGGAGCGCGCCCGCGCCATCTATGCCCGCGCCGCCAGCCTGCCCGGCATCGAAGTGACCGGCATCGACATGCATATCGGCAGCCAGATCACCGAGCTGCAGCCCTTCGACGATGCCTTCAAGCTGTTGCACGATCTCGTCAACACGCTGCGTGCCGACGGCCACTCCATCCACCATGTCGATATCGGCGGCGGCCTCGGCATCCCCTACAGAGACGACAACGACCCGCCGCCCTTGCCGGACGCCTATGCCGCGGTCGTCAAGAACCAGCTTCGCGCCCTCAACTGCACGATCGTTACCGAGCCGGGCCGCCTGATCGTCGGCAATGCCGGTATTCTCGTGACCGAGGTCATCTACGTGAAGGATGGTGGCGAAAAGACCTTTGTGATCGTCGACGGCGCGATGAACGACCTCATCCGCCCGACACTGTATGAGGCCTATCATGAGATCCGCCCGGTCGTGATTTCGGCCGCCAGCGCGCCGCGCATCCGTGCCGATGTCGTCGGCCCCGTCTGCGAAACGGGCGACTATCTCGCGCTCGACCGCGAAATGGCGACCCCGAAACCGGGCGATCTTCTGGCAGTCGGCACCGCAGGCGCCTATGGCGCGGTCCAGGCCGGCACCTACAATAGCCGCCTGCTGGTGCCCGAAGTCCTGGTCAAGGGCGACGAATTCCATGTGATCCGGCCCCGCCGCACCTATTCCGAGCTGATCGGTCTCGATTCCCTCCCGGCCTGGCTGGACTAAAAGTCGCAATCACTTTTTGGCGACCACACACGAAAAACCGGTATTGACCGGTGCTCGCCCTCGCCTTCGCCACAAAGAGTGTTATCCTTTTCTTTCGTGAGCGTATTGCCCAGCAATCGCCGGAAGCGCCCTCTGTTCCCTGAACGCCAGATCGCGGAGACCGGATTGATGACAAGCCCCGCAAAGCAGAAGAAAGGCGCATTCGCGCTTCAACCCTCTCTGGCGCGGCTGGTGGCGGCAAAACGTTTCCTGGCCCGGATCGTGCTGTTTGCCGAGCAGGTTCTTCCGCTGCTGGTGCCTGCCCTTTCCGTCATCGCGATTTATCTCTCGGTTTCCTGGTTCGGTTTCTTCCGCATCGTGCCTGACTGGCTGCGCGTCATCCTCCTGGTCGCCTTTGCCGCCGGCTTCCTTGTTTGCCTGCTGCCGTTCCGCAATCTTCGCTGGCCACAGGTGGCCGATGCCGACCGTATGCTGGAAGAGCGCAACGGCCTGGCGCATCAGCCGGTCATGGTGCAGGAAGATGAGCCCGCCTTCGATACGCCCTTCTCCCGCGCCCTGTGGCGCGAACACCAGATGCGCATGGCGCAGAAGATCGCGACATTGGATGCCGGCCTGCCGCGCCCCGATATCGCCCGGCACGACCGCTTCGCCTTGCGTGCCGTTCCGGCGCTGCTTGTCGTCACGGCTTTCGCCTATTCGCTGTCGATCAACGGCGGCACGCTCGCCGATGCGTTTCAGCCCGCGCCCGCACAGGTTACGAGCAATCCGTCCGTACGCGTCGATGCATGGGTGACGCCACCGGCCTATACCGGCCGCGCGCCGATCTATCTGACAGCCGACGGCAGCGAACAGGCGCCGATCGGCGTTCCGCAGTTTTCCAGCCTGACGGTGCGTGTCAGCGGCGGCCAGTCGGCCGAGAAGGTGCTGTTCAGGAAGGCCAGTGGCGAGAGCCAGGAAATCGCGGTGCAGGACGACGCCCGGCCGCAGCAGGCGACGGCTACTAATACCGAACAGGCTTCGGGCACTCCGGCCGCACCGCAGCCGACGGCGCAGACGCACATCATGAAGCTCGAGGAGAATGGCGCACTGCAGGCAAACGGCCGCACCTGGAATTTTGAGGTGCTGCCCGACAAGGCGCCGGAAATTGCCTTCGACGGCATGCCCCGCCGCGCCGTCAACGGCGCTCTGGAAATCGGCTTCACGGTGAAGGACGATTACGGCGTGCAGGAGGCCCATGCCGAGATCATGCCGGTCGAATCCGATCCCGCCGCAACGCCGCTCTATCCTCTGCCGGATTTCAGGCTGGACATTCCGCGCCGCAACGCGCGTGACGGCAAGGGCCTGACGAGCAAGAACCTGACCGAACATCCGCTGGCCGGCAAGCGTGTGCGCATCACCCTGGTCGCCAAGGATGCCGCGGGACAGACGGGCCGCAGTCCGCCTTATGAGATGGTCATGCCGTCACGCCCCTTCAGCGAGCCGCTGGCGGCAGCTGTCGCCGAGGAGCGCCAGACCTTTGCTCTCGATACCCGCAGGATGCCCGAGGCCATTGCGCTCAACGAAGCCGTGACGATCCGGCCCGAGGAGACGATCCCCAACACCACCCACTACCTGCTGATCGAATCCGCACTCGCGCGAATGAAGCTCGCCAAGGCCGATGAGCAGCTCAAGGATACGGCCCAATATCTCTGGGAAATCGCCCTCGGCATTGAGGAGGGCGATCTTTCGCTTGCCGAACGGCGGCTGCGCGACGCTCAGCAGAACCTCGCCGATGCCTTGAACCGCAATGCTTCGGATGCCGAAATCAAGAAGCTGATGGACGAGCTGCGCAAGGCGATGCAGGACTATATGAACGAGCTTGCGGAGCGCCTGCAGAACATGCCGATGCAGCCGAACCAGAACGCTCAGAATTTCCTGCGCCAGCAGGATCTGCAGCGCATGATGGACCAGATTGAAAACCTGGCCCGGTCGGGCAATCGCGATGCCGCCCAGCAGATGCTCTCCGAACTCCAGAGGCTGATGAACAACCTGCAGACGGCGCGCCCGCAACGCGGCCAGCAGCAGCAGGAAAACAGCCAGCTCACGCAGCAGATGAACAAGCTCGGCCAGATCCTGCGCGACCAGCAGAAACTGATGGACGAGACGTTCCGCCTCGACCAGCAGCTTCGCGACCGCATGCAGCGCGGCGACCCCGGCATGGACGACATGATGCCGGGCGAGGATGGCCAGCAGCAACAGCAGGGCCAGCAGGAGCAAGGCCAGCAGCCCGGCGACCAGATGACGGCCGAGCAACTGCGCAAAGCGCTGAAACAGCTTCGTGGCCAGCAGGATGCGCTCGGCAAGCAGTTGCAGGAACTGCAGAAAAGCCTTGGCGACATGGGCATGAAGCCGGGCGAGGGCTTCGGTCAGGCACAGCGCGAAATGGAAGGCGCCGGCCGTGACCTCGGCCAGGGCAACGGCAGCAGCGCCGTTGAAGGCCAGGGACGGGCTCTCGAGGCCCTGCGCCAGGGCGCACGTGACATGATGAACCAGATGATGCAGGCCCAACAGGGCCAGCAGGGACAGCAAGGCCCGAACGGCCAGCTTGGCCAGGGCAACCAGAACGGCCGCGATCCGCTCGGCCGCCTGCGTCAGACCGACGGGGCTGACATGAACAACGATGTGAAAATACCCGACGAGATCGATGTTCAGCGCGCCCGGGAGATCCTGGACGCGATCCGTGAAAAGCTCGGCAACAATCCGACCCAGGCGATCGAGCGTCAGTATCTCGAACGGCTGCTGGATATTCAGTGATATCGAGGGAAACTGGGCAGCTGGCGTGCCTTGAGGCACGCCGCGCCACAATGTCAGGCGACCAGCGCTCTCGCCACGGCCTTGCGGATATCCGGCAGAGCAAACGGTTTCGGCACGACATCGATGATCTTTTCAGCGAGGTCGTCGGCCCGTTCGCGCTGTTCGGCATAGCCTGTCATCAGCAGGATTTTCAGCGCCGGAAAGGCGTCTTTCGCCTGATGCGCCAGCTCGATGCCGTCCATGACCGGCATGCGGATATCGGAAAGCAGCAGGTCGTAGCTGCCGCCCTTCAGCTTTTCCAGCCCTTCCGCCCCATCGGCGGCTTCATCGGTCTCATGACCGTCAAGGCGTAGTGCCCGGGCTACGAAAGTACGAAGGGAATCCTCGTCTTCCGTGATCAGAATTTTTGCCATCTGTGCATTGCTCCGTCGTCATGCCCCGCGACGGAGATCGCATGCGGTTCCCTAGCGATCGGTAAACATGTCGGGCCGATCGACGGAATGGTTAACAAGCCGTCTTGAAGCAGCACGCCTCAGGCGTCGCCGGTAACCACGCCGACGAAGGGCAGTTCGCGGAAGGCATAGGCGACGTCCATGCCGTAGCCGACGACGAAATAATCGGGGCATTCGAAGCCGACATAATCCGCTTCCAGTGCCTCCTTGCGCTTGACGCGCTTGTCGAGCAGCACGGCGATCGTCACGTTGCGCGCGCCGCGCTCGTAGAGCAGCTCCTTGGCAAACCGCAGCGTACGGCCGGATTCGAGGATGTCGTCGATCAGCAGGACATCGCGGTCCTTCACGTCGCTGTCGATATCCTTGACGATGCGCACGCCCTGCGAAACCGTGCCCGTGCCATAGCTCGAGAGCGTGATGAACTCCACCTCGGGGGCAAGGCCCGTATCGTGCAGGGCGCGCAGCAGGTCGGCCGCAAAGATGAAGGAGCCCTTGAGCACGGCAATGACCAGCAGGTCCTTCGTCGGGCCGGCCGCGATCTGCTGCGCCATGGAATGGTTGCGCTCGGCGATCTGCTCGGCAGTAAAGAGCGGCTCGATGTTTTTTCCGCGCACGACAGGCATAAGGGCTTGCTCCGTAAAAATGAAGGGTAGCCGTTAGCACATTAATCCCGGCGAAACACCCCGGAAGGACCGGTTTTTCCGGCCGCCCACCTAAAAACGTCTCCTGACGCTCAAGGCATGAAGGAAAGCCGGACCTCCGGCACCTTGCCGCCGGCATGCTGCAGGCGCGCCGAAAAACCGCGGCTCTGGCCCGCATAAATGGCATCCGTCGGCGGCGCGATGACGATGCTCGCAGTCAGCCGCTCGTCGGCAATGAGATCGGCGCGAATGGGCCGCACAGATTGCGTGACGCCGCTGTCATTCTCGATGATGCCGTTGATCAGCAGGATGCGCATGCCGTTGGCGTCGCGCGGCGTAATCGTCACATGCGAGAAGTGCAGCGCAGCGGCCGGTGAGGCTCCGCCCCCCGAAAATCCCGAAAATCCGCCGGCAAGCCCGAAGACCAGCACGAAAAGCGAAAGAACCAGCGCCGCAAAGCTCCGCAGCGAAGCCTGCTGCAACCAGGCCTCCGCGCCACGAACGACCGCGGCCGCCATGGCAAGCAGGACCGGAGGCCGGGTCGCGGGCGGGACGCCACGACGGCGGTTGTCGTTATGATCGCGGGGACCGGCAGACGCGCGCTGTGGCCGCAGCTTGCCGACGACAACGAACTCGGCATCTGCAACATCGTCCCTGCGCGGCATGCGGCGGGGTTGGCGGATAGCCCGCTCTGGCGGCAGAAAATCATAGGCCCGTCCGGCGGCCTGTCGTCTGAAGGAGGATGCTTCCATGGTGGCGACCTCTCGGATGTCCACATGGTTTCGCTGCCCAAGACAATCTTGGCATTGAAACGAATCCAGCCCAGTCGTAAATTTCAATGGTTAATGCTTCGCAAAGATCGCCATCAAACGGGCGTTTTTCCGGCAAAATTTACCCGCTGTTAACGGTGTTGGTTAACAAGTCATGCGGTGAAACCACGAGAGACTGAGCTGCCCGTTGATCCACTTCGAAAATGTCGGTTTGCGATATGGCATGGGGCCGGAAATCCTCCGGGACCTGACTTTCGACATCCCGAAAAAGTCCTTCCAGTTTCTGACCGGTCCGTCCGGCGCCGGCAAGACGACGCTGCTGCGCCTGCTCTTCATGTCGCTGCAGCCGACCCGCGGCCTGATCCGCATGTTCGGGCGCGACATATCCGAGATCCCGCGGCCGGAACTGCCGCTGCTGCGCCGCCGCGTCGGCATCGTCTTTCAGGATTTCCGTCTTCTCGACCATCTGACCACCTATGAGAATGTGGCCCTGCCGCTTCGCGTGCGCGGCAAGGATGAAAGCACGTACAAGACCGACGTGCTGGAACTTCTGAAATGGGTCGGGCTCGGCGAACGCATCAACGTTCTGCCGCCGGTGCTTTCCGGCGGCGAGAAGCAGCGCGCAGCAATCGCCCGCGCGTTGATGGATCGGCCGGAAGTGCTGCTTGCCGACGAGCCGACCGGCAATGTAGACCCGCCGATGGCCAAGCGCCTGCTGAACCTCTTCATGGAACTCAACCGCCTCGGCACAGCAGTGGTGATCGCCACCCACGATCTCTCGCTGATGGACCAGGTGGAGGCCCGCCGCATGATCCTCTCGGAAGGGCATCTCGATATTTATGACTAAGACGCCCACCAGGACCCGCGCAAAGGCGCCCGCCGCTGCCCCCGCCCAGCAGCCCAAGCGGCCGGAAATGCGCGTGCGCCCGACGGCGCCGATCTTGCCGCCCTCGAACATTCAGGGCAATGCGCTGATGGTGGTCATCGCCATCATGGCCTTCCTTGCCTGCCTGACGCTCGGCGGCGTCAGCATGGTCCGCTCGACGGCGGCAAGCTGGGAGAGCCAGATCTCCCGGGAAGTCACCATCCAGATCAAGCCGGACGACAACCTCGACATGGAAAAGGCGCTCGTTCAGGCCCGCGACATAGCGCTGACCTTCGTCGGCACGAAGAGCGGCCAGATCGTCGACGAAGCCGCCACCGCCCGTCTTCTCGAGCCGTGGCTCGGCAGCGGGCTCGACATCAAGGAACTTCCCGTGCCGCGCCTCGTCATCGTCACCATCGACGAGAGCCACCCGCCCGACTTTGCGGCAATGCGCGACCTTCTGAAGGAAAGCATTCCGCAAGCCTTCCTTGACGATCACCGTACCTGGGTCGACCGGCTGGTTGCCATGGCCCGCACGACGGTGATGATCGGCACCGGCATCCTGCTTCTCGTTTTCACCGCCATGGTGCTGACGGTGGTCTTTGCCACGCGCGGCGTGCTGTCGGGCAACCGCCACATCGTGGAAGTCCTGCATTTCGTTGGCGCTGAAAGTTCTTTCGTCGCCACCGAATTCCAGAAACATTTCCTGAAGATCAGCCTCAAGGGTTCGGCGATCGGCAGCGCTTTGGCTGCCCTCTTCTTCGCCGGCGCCGGTTTCTTGCAGGCCAGGACGATCGCCACGCCCGAGACCGATCAGGCAACGGCCCTCTTCGGCACTTTTTCGGTCGGCGCCTTGGGCTATCTCGGCATCTTCGCGACGATGATCGTGATCGCCCTGCTGACGACGCTGACGGCGCGGCTGACGGTCATGCGTACGATCTATGAGATCGACACGTTGCGTTCCGATCCGACGCGGGCCGACGGCATCGTGAATTAATCACAGCCATGCCGTTTTGCCATGAAAGCGTCTGTTCCGCGCCGCAATCAGCGTATAATCACGACTCATGACGATGGGCCATACGACACGCAATCCGATTCGCCCGGACCCGGAGCTTGAACGCCCCGAGAGTGTCTCGCCGCGGCGTGGCCCGATCCGTCGCATTCTGCGCTGGATGGGCTTTTCCTGCATATTGATCGCAGCACTGATTTTCGGCGGTTTTTTGCGCTTCGCAGATTCGGTGACGACCCTGAAACCGCCCGCCGAGCCGCGGGCGGACGCCATCATCGTGCTGACCGGCGGCTACCAGCGTATCGATCAGGCCGTCGAACTCCTGCAGAAGGGCGCCGGCAAGCGGCTGTTGATCTCAGGCGCGCATCCCTCCACCACGCCGACGCAGATTCGCAGGACGACACAAGGATCGGCCGATCTTTTCTCCTGCTGTGTCGACATCGGCTACGACGCGCTCGATACGATCGGCAATGCCGAGGAAGCCTCCAACTGGATTCATGCCAGGGGCTATAAGAGCATCCTCGTCGTCACCAACAACTACCACATGCCGCGCAGCCTGGCCGAACTTGCCTATGTGGATCCGGAGATCGAGTTCATCCCCTATCCTGTCGTCAATTCCGATCTGAAGACGCGCGACTGGTTCACCGACCCGAACGCCTTGCGCGTCATGCTGGCCGAATATGCCAAGGTGCTGCTGGCAGGCGCCCGCAACCTCGTCGGCCTGCGCCATACCGGCCTGCGTTCCGCCAGCCTGGCGGGCCAGAACTGAGGCTTTTGCTTGGGCCCCGGCAATCAGACGCTTTTTCTGGCCGGCAATATCGTGTAGGCCGGTCGGCGTGACCATGCCTCGGGAAAGTTTCATGATCGCCCTGCGTTCCGTTCTGTTCAACACGATCTTCTATGCCAACCTCATCCTGCGGATGATCGTGCTCTCCCCCATCTACTTCATCATCCCGCGCAAGCTCGCCTACAGCGTTCCCAAGAACTGGGCGCGTTCGAACCATTGGCTGATGCGGGTGATTGTCGGCACCACATTCGAGGTCGAGGGCCTGGAGAACCTGCCGGAGGGCAGCTTCATCATTTCGCCGAAGCATCAATCCTTCTGGGATACTTATGCGCTGCTGCCCGAGCTCGACGATCCCGTCTACATCCTCAAGCGCGAACTGATGTGGATCCCGCTCTTCGGCTGGTACGCCAAGAAGCAGCGCATGATCCCGGTCGATCGCGGCGCAAGAGGCAAGGTGATGGTCGAGGTGCTGAAGCGCACCAGGGAAGAGCTTGCCACCGGCCGCCAGCTCATCATCTATCCCGAGGGCACGCGCCGCCCGCCGGGTGCCGAGCCGGTCTACAAATATGGCATCGCCCGCATGTATCGCGACCTGAAGCTGCCGGTCGTGCCCATCGTCATGCATCCCGGCCTGTTCTGGCCGCGCCGCAGCACCATGCGCTATCCTGGTCATTTCAAGGTACAGATCCTGCCGCCTATCATGCCCGGCATGGACCCTGACGCCTTCTTCGCCCACCTGATCGACGTGACGGAAAGCGCCAGCGATCAGCTTCTGATCGACACGGTCGAACGCAACCCGCATGTGCCGCTGCCGCCGACGGCCGTGGAGCGGCTGGCCGAGTTGCGCAAGGCAAAGGCCGCCACGGCGTAATTGCGTGAAACCGAAGACGTGGACCCTCTGGGACGGGATCTATGCCGCAGCCCGCAGCCGCGTGATTTCCTCGACCACCTGCTCGAGCCACTGGTCGCGAATGCCCATCTCCTTGAGATGCGCGAGCGTGTTGAAGACATAGGCGTCGTTCGGGCCTGACTGGCCGACAGAGACGTTGACGATGCGCGCCGCAGCAGTGGCATCGAGCGCGCCGGCATATTGCTCATGGGCGCGATCGACCACATAGGCGATGGCCCGCGCGCTGCGGCCGTCCTGCAGCTGCAGCGGCAGGTGTCGTTCCAGATAGACATTGGTGACGAGTTCTCGGGCGCGCAGATAGTCGATCACTTCGTCCCATTTCTCCGCTGCGACCCGAAAGGCCATGCCACGGCAGGCGCCGCCCCTGTCGAGACCGAGGACGAGCCCGGGATTTTCGCGGCTGCCGCGATGGACGAAGGAGCGCACGCAGAGCGAACGCCGGTAGCCATAAACCAGGGCTTGCGATCGCTCGACGAATTCGAAGCCCGGATTCCACATCAACGAGCCGTAGCCAAATACCCAAAATTCGTCCATATCGCACGCCAGATCAAAATCAGATTTCGCTCTCACCATTGGAGAACATCATGGCAGCGTCAAGCCAATCCGGCAGCGGCCAATATAGCAGCGGCAGGAAATTCTGGTTGCTGGGCGGCGCCATCCTTCTGGTGATCGCTCTCTACACGGGCGGCTGGTTCTATGCAGCCTCCGCGCTGAAACAGACGGTGCTGACCGCAATTGCTCCCCGCGCCGACACCGGTGTGAGCGGCGAGTGCGCCGATATCGAATTCCGCGGCTTTCCTTTCCGGATCGGCCTTTTCTGCTCCAAGGTGGACGTGGACGACAATGTGAACGGCATCTCCGCCACCTTCGGCGCGCTGCGGTCTGCCGCCCAGGTCTACGCTCCCGGCCATATCGTCTGGGAACTCGACTCCCCGGCCGAAATCCGCACCGCGCAGGGCCTGACCATCAATGCCCAATGGGACAATCTGCAATCGAGCCTCGTCACCAAGGCGCAGGGCATCGACCGCACATCGACCGTCATCGACGGGCTGAAGGCCGTCGCCATCTCCTCCTTTACCGGCCAGACCATCAATTTCAATGCCGCCCGCACCGAAATCCACCTGCGGCAGAACGGGGCGGACCTTGACGGCGCGATTTCGGTCGAAAATTCCAACGCTGTTATCAAGGACTGGCCGCAGGTCTTCCCGAAATTCTCCGCGAGCGCCGACCTGACGCTGATCGGCAAGGCCGGAATGATCGACGGCACGGACGAGCAGGGCCTTCACGGTTCTCAGGGCGAGCTTCGCCGCATCGTGGCCGATATCGGCGATGGCAAGGTGATGACCGTCTCCGGCCCCTTCGCCTTCGACGAAAACGGCTTCCTGTCCGGCAAGTTCAAGCTGGAGATCGAACAGCTCGGCCCGTGGGGCAAAAGCATCAAGGAGGCCTTCCCCGACATTGCCTCGACGGTCGATACCGCAACCAAGCTGTTGAAGGCGCTTGCCGGCGGCGGCGACAAGGTTTCGGTCGATCTCATCGTCGATCACGGCAACGCCACGGTGAGCGGCTTCATTCCGCTCGGCAAGATCCCGCCGGTCTAATCAAGCCTCTTGAGGAAGAAGACTTCCGGCACCGCCTGGATGCCGGGCAGCCCGATCGATCCGGTTTCAAAAAAGCCGTTGCGGCGATGCCAATCCTGCGGACGGCTTTCATCGCACTCGCTCGAGGTCATCAGCAGTCGCGCGCCACTGTCGCGCATGTCCTTCTCCCAGGCGAGAAACAGCGCCGTGCCGACGCCGGACCGGCGATGACCCTCCAGCACGCGGATCATTTCCATATAGGGAATTCTGCCCCAGAAGCGGGAGAAGCGCAGGAAGCCGACAATCTCGCCCTGCTCGCGGGCGATCAGATATTCGCCGAGATCGATGCAGCGCGAAATCCAGGCCTCGCCGACATGATGATCTTCGCGAAGCAGCCATTCCCTATCCGTCCGGACTGGCTTCGCGATCTCCGCCATCTCTATTTCTGTTCCAGCGGATGCGGGCGGCCGAAATCGGGCGTGTCCACGTCCTGACCTGCCTGGACGATCGAGCGGCGGATGGCGCGGGTGCGGGTAAAGAGTTCGAAAATCTTGTCGCCCTCGCCCCAGCGGATCGCCCGCTGCAGATAGGCGAGGTCTTCCGAGAAGCGCGCCAGCATTTCCAGGATCGCATCACGATTATGCAGGCAGACGTCGCGCCACATTGTTGGGTCGGATGCGGCGAGGCGGGTGAAATCACGGAAGCCGGAGGCGGAATATTTGATGACTTCCGATTCCGTCACCGTCTCCAGATCGTCAGCCGTTCCGACAATATTGTAGGCGATGAGATGCGGCAGGTGCGAAACGATGGCGAGCACCTTGTCGTGGTGCTGGGCGTCCATTTCGTCAACCCTGGAGCCGAGCGCTTCCCAGAAACTGCGCAGTGTTTTCAGCGCCGTCGCGTCGGTTCCTTCCAGCGGCGTCAGGATGCACCAGCGTCCCTGGAACAGGCCGGGGAAGCCCGCATCCGGGCCGGATTTTTCCGTGCCCGCGATCGGATGGCCGGCAATGAAATGCACATGGCTCGGCATATGCGGCTGCATCTGGGCAATCACGGACGCCTTGGTCGATCCGACATCCGTGACGATCGCCCCCGGTTTCAGGCTGCCGGCAATCTCTTTCGCGACACTTTCGGAGGCACCGACCGGCACCGACACGATCACGAGATCGGCATCCTTCACCGCCTCGGCCGAGGAGGTCGTATAACGATCGCCGAGCTTGAGCTCCTCGGCACGCTTCAGCGTCTCGGCGCTGCGCGTTGCGACGACGACTTCCTTGGCAAGGCCCAAACGCTTGATGTCATGGGCAAGCGAAGAGCCGATCAGGCCGATGCCGATCAGGGTGATGCGGTTGAATTGCGCGGTCATGCCTTGCGTCCCATGAATTCGCCGAGCGCCTCGATGACGCCGCGGTTGGCCTCTTCCGGCCCGACGCTCATGCGCAGCGAATTCGGGAAGCCGTAGCCGCGCACTGCGCGCAGGATATAACCGCGGCTCGTCAGGAATTCATCGGCATCCGCCGCCCGCCTGCCGTCGGTATCCGGGAAGTGAATGAGAACGAAGTTGGCGACCGACGGCGTGACCTTCAGCCCGATGGCCTCGAGGGCGCTCGTCAGCTTCTCGATCCACATCTGGTTAAAGGATACCGCCTGCTGAACAAAGGACTGGTCGCGGATCGCCGCGGCACCGGCAGCGATTGCCGGCGCATTCATGTTGAAGGGTCCGCGCACGCGGTTCAGCGCATCGATGATCTCGGCCGGCGCATACATCCAGCCGACACGCAGCGCCGCCAGCCCGTAGACCTTCGAGAAGGTGCGGGTCATGACGACATTGGCGTTCGAGGAGACGACCTCGATGCCCGCTTCGTAGTCGTTGCGCCGAACATATTCCGCATAGGCCGCATCGAGCACGAGGACGACATGTTTCGGCAGGCCGGCCTGCAGGCGACGGATCTCGGTGACGGGAATATAGGTGCCGGTCGGATTGCCGGGATTGGCGATGAAGACGATCTTCGTCTTGTCCGTCACGGCAGCCAGGATCGCATCCACATCGACCGTATGGTCCTTTTCCTTGACCACAACCGGCGTGGCGCCCGCGCCCATGATCTGGATCTTGTAGACGAGGAAGCCGTGCTCGGTGATGATGCCTTCGTCGCCGGCCCCGAGATAGACGTGGCAGAGCAGGCCGAGCAGTTCGTCGGAGCCGTTGCCGCACAGGATGTTTGCCGGGTTGAGGCCGTGCACGGAAGCGATCGCCTCGCGCAGCTCGTGCGCCTGGCCGTCCGGGTAGCGCTCGAGATTGCCCGCGGCTGCCTTGAACGCCTCGATCGCCTTCGGGCTTGCGCCAAGCGGCGTCTCGTTGGAGGAGAGCTTGTAGACGCGGGCCACACCCGGTGCATGCTCCTTGCCCGGCACATAGGCTGCAATATCCAGAATACCGGGACGCGGAACGGGCTTCATCATCTCAACGCTCATGGATCGACCTTGGGAACTGCCGGAAAGCCGGCGAAAGACTTGAGTGCAATTAGAACGGAACGGCAATTTTGTCGAGGGCCGCAAGCCTAGCGGCTGCGTGTGGTCGGCACGCCATGCGGCGCAAGCACGGGCACGAAGACGCGCCGCGAGGCGCGAGCGGCAACCGGCAGGCCCTGGTAGAGCCGTTTCTGCGCTTCCACGATGATGACGCCGGAAAAAGCCGGCCAGAGCGTGCGGCCGATCCGCTCGAAGCCGCGGCGCAGGCGCAGCACGGCGCGCAGTTTCGACGGCGGGAAGAACAGCGCCTCCGCCGTAGCGCCCGGCGTGAAATTGGTCTCTCGCAGCAGATGGGTCAGCTGGCCGCGCGAATAGGGCCGGCCCGAACCGAAAGGCGTGTGCTCCATGCGCGCCCAGACACCGCGGCGGTTGGGCACGACGATGACGAGCCGCCCGCCCGGAGCCAGCACCCGCCAGAGTTCCTTCAGGGTTTCACGCGGGCTTTCGGCAAATTCCAGCGAGTGCACCATCAGCACCCGGTCGATCGAGGAATCCGGCAGCGGCAATTCCTCATCGAAGATCAGCGCCGTGGAGGAAAGCGAACCCACCGGCCAGTTCACGGCCCCCTGCCCGGCCGGCATGAAGGCGAAAGTGCGTTCCGTATCGGCCTGGAACCGGTCGAGGAAGGGCACGGAATAGCCAATGCCCACCAGCCGCTCCTGCGGCAGCCGCACCCAAAGCGACGACAATGCCATGGCAATCGACTGCTCGGCCATGCGTCCAAGCTCGGAATGATAGAATTGGCGAAGATCGACGATATCGGCGTGCATTATCCCAAATGTTATCAATGACCGGTTGGACTTCAAGGCCGGAACCTCTACATTCCCGGTCAGTTCGAGGGATAAGGGATTGTTTGAGCGATGAAACCTTTGGAATTAGACGTTTTTCTCTGCCGCAGCGATAATTTCGGCGTGCTGGTCCATGACACCGAGACCGGCCAGACTGCCTCGATCGACGCCCCCGATGCGGCAGCCGTCGAAGCTGCCGCCGCACGCCGCGGCTGGAATATCACCCATATCTTTACCACCCATCATCATATCGACCACGTGGAAGGCAATCTGGCGCTGAAGGAACAGTACGGCCTTGAAATCATCGGGCCGATCAACGAGGCCGTGGCCATTCCCGGCCTCGACAAGACGATGGGCGACGGCGACAGCTTCCTGTTCGGCGACCATACGGTCAACGTCATTGAAACGCCCGGCCATACGGCGGGCCATATCTGTTACCACTTTGCCGACGACAAGCTGCTCTTTGCCGCCGATACGCTCTTTGCGCTCGGCTGCGGCCGCCTGTTCGAGCGTCCGGCAACCGACATGTGGCATTCGCTGCAGAAGCTTGCCGTCCTGCCGGATGAGACCGCCGTCTATTTCGGCCACGAATACACGCTCTCCAACGCCCGCTTTGCGCTCACGATCGACCCGGACAACGCGCGCCTGAAGAGCCGTGCGGCCGAAATCGAAGCGCTGCGGGCCGAAGGCAGGTTCACCATCCCGACGACCCTGGCGCTGGAGAAGGAAACCAATCCCTTCCTGCGTGCCGCCGATCCTGCCATCCGCCGCAACCTGCTGATGGAAGGCAAGACCAATGAAGAAGTCTTCGCCGAAATCCGCAAACGCAAGGACAACTTCTAGGACATGGCGGGCAGGGACCTCACTCCCGAGGACATTATCCGCGAACTCGGCATGCAGCCGCATCCCGAAGGCGGCTGGTACGTGCAAACCTTCCGCGACGGCAACGGCGGCGAGCGCGGCCATTCGACGGCGATCTACTATCTGCTTGCCAGGGGCCAGCGCTCGCACTGGCACCGCGTGCACGACGCAGCCGAGGTCTGGCACTACTATGCCGGCGCGCCGCTCGCGCTGCATCGCTCCGAAGACGGTACCGGCAGCCAGACGCTGACGCTCGGCATGGATATCGCCGGCGGTGAACGGCCGCAGGCCATCATTCCCGCCAACTGGTGGCAATCGGCCGAAACGCTCGGAGACTATACGCTGGTCGGCTGCACGGTGGCGCCCGGCTTCGAATTTTCCAAATTCGAGATGGCGCCGCCCGACTGGAAACCCGGCGATTAAGCCTATTCCGCCGCCGGCTGCATCTGCGGCTTGCGGCGCAACATCTCCTGTGCGGCCAGCACCGCCCCGCCCGTGATCAGCAGGCAGGCAAACGCAATGCGCCAGCTCGGCTCGGCAATTCCGAAGATCGTCAGGATCAGCGTCGAAAGCAGAGGCGTGGCATAGCTTGCCGCACCCAGGATCTGGATATCACCGTTCTTGACCCCGTGATCCCAGGCATAGAAGGCCGCACCGACAGGAAACAGACCGAGGCCGACGACGGCAAGCCACTCGAAGCCGCTCGCCGGCCAGACGGTCGTCTCGAGCATCACATGGCAAATCAGCGAAAGTACCGATGTCGCAAGGCAGAAGCCGGTGACGACATCGGTCGAGACGGCATCGAAGCGCCGCGTCAGCAATGAATAGCCCGACCACGTGAAGGCGCAGAGGAAGGCCGCGCCATAACCGACAGCATAGGCACCATCGAAATCGATACCGTTGCTCCCGACGATCAGGAAGGTGCCGCACAGACCGGCCAGAGCGCCGACGATGTGATACCAGCGCAGTCTCTCGCCCGGCAGCAGCGCCGAACCGACGACGATCAGCAGCGGCCAGAGATAGGCAATCAGCCCCGCCTCGACCGCCGGCGCGTTTCTCAAGGCCGTGAAATAGAGGAAGTGATAACCGAACAGACCGGCAATTCCGGTGATCCAGACCTTTGCCGGCTGCTTCAAAAGTGCCATCCGCGACGGGTTGGAGACGAGCACGAGAATGCCGGGGATGCTGCCGATGGCAAAACAGATGGCCGAAAGCTGCAACGGCGGCATCTTGCCGGATGCCTTGGTAAAGAGCGCCAGAAACGACCACATCAAGATGGCCGCAAAACCGATCAACGTTGCCCGAAGTTTCACCCGTCCCCCTTACGGAGACCTGAGGAGCCTCCGTCAGCTATTCACGCTGCTGTATTTCACAGCCGTAATCGTCACCGTTCCGTATTCGGTGGGAATACGGACATAGACTGGTGCATATACATTTGCAGCCTCTGCCTTGGCAAACCAGATTTCCATCCGGTTGCTCTTGCTGAGGTAGACGAGGTCCTTGCGCCCCTTCTTGTAGCCCGAGCGCGGAATGAAGCGCACGCCGCAAACGGTCGCCTTGCCCTTGAAGCCATCGGTGGAGAAATCCTCGTCGCCCTTCGGCGAAAGCACGAGATCCATGCGTGTCTCGCCGTCGAAGATCGGCAGCTTCTGCGCACAGACGTTGGTATCGCCGGTAAAGATCAGGCCCGAGATCGGGTCGAGCACCGATCGCATGTCGCCCTGCGTTACCGGAATCCAGTTCTTCGGCCGGCGCGGCTCAGGCGTGGTCGTGGCCGAAACGATATTGCCGTTGCGATAGCTGACCTCGTAGGTCCGCGCCTTCTTGCCGGTCTTGTAATAGAGAACGTATTTCGCCGCCTGCAGCCGGTCGTTGCGAACCACGCCGGTCACGCTGGTCTTGGCCAGGATATCGGTCACGAGGTCGGCGAGACCGGCCGACTTGATGTCGCCGTCAATATTGTAGCTATGGTCGTCTTCGATTTTGGTGACGAAGGCCGCCCGCGCGATCGTCAGGCCGGCAAGGGCCACCTTGTATTCCGTGCGGTGCTGAATCTCGCTCGCGCCGGCCGGCAAGGCCAGGAGCGCCGCGAATGCCGAAACCAATATCCGTCTGCCAGGATGAGCCATAGTGAGAGCCTTGTCTTGCCGGGTCGCTTGCGCCCTTGCATTGCGGTCTATACTCCTGCCGCATTCCGAAGAAAACAGCAGCTTTTTGACAGAATTGCGGGAAAGGCCAAGGTTTGGCTTGACGCGCGCGACCTGTCTGACTATAGAACCGCAACTTTCCAATCATGGCCTGTTGGATTGCGCAGCCGGTTGTTGCCGGATTGTCACCCAATGGCTCGAGAAAAACAAGAATAGGTGTTCCATGTCCCGCATGTGCGAATTGACCGGCAAGGCAGTCCTGACTGGTAACAATGTCAGCCATGCCAACAACAAGACCAAGCGCCGGTTCCTCCCGAACCTGTGCCAGGTTACGCTGATCTCCGACGCGCTCGGCCAGCGTTACCGTCTTCGCGTTTCGGCTGCTGCTCTTCGTTCCGTCGAGCATCGTGGCGGCCTTGACGCCTTCCTGCTGAAGGCAAACGAAGGCGAACTTTCGATGCGCGCCCGTCTGCTGCGTCGTCAGATCGTCAAGAAGACGGCTGAAACCGCCGCTGCCTAAGCGTCGGTCCACGTCTTTCCAAAGCTTTAGAAGGCTTGCACGGATAATATCCGGACAAGCCTTTTGCTTTGAGAGCCTTTCGGCTTAAATTTCATGCGAACTGGTGGCATCACCCAGGATAAAAAAATGCTGAAGACCCGCTATACGCTTGCCTATGTCGCCCTGATGACGCTCGTCGTCGTCGCCTCCAACTTCCTCGTCCAGTTTCCGCTGAACGCCACGATTGCCGGCATCAATCTCGCCGACATTCTCACCTGGGGCGCCTTCTCCTATCCGATCGCCTTCCTGATCACCGACCTGACGAACCGCCAGTTCGGCACGCAGGCCGCACGCAAGGTGGTTTTCGCCGGCTTTGTCGTCGGTGTGGCATTGTCCTTCTTCACTTCGGTTCCGCGTATCGCGATCGCCTCCGGCTCGGCCTATCTCGCCGGCCAGCTTCTCGACATAGCCGTCTTCAACCGCCTGCGCCGTCAGGCCTGGTGGCGCGCGCCGCTTATCGGCTCGCTGATCGGTTCGGCGCTGGATACGGTGATGTTCTTCTCGCTGTCCTTCGCCGCCTTCTTCGTCTTCCTTGGCCCGAACGAGCCCTTCGCGCTGGAGAGCGCACCGATCCTCGGCATCCTCTCGACGGAGGCCCCGCGCTGGATCTCCTGGGCGCTCGGCGATTTCCTGGTGAAGATGCTTGTCGGCCTCGTCATGCTGCTGCCCTATGGCGCACTGATGAACGTGCTGCGCCCGATGCAGCCCATGACGGCACGGTAAGCGCCGGCCCGCAATCGGGCGGCGGATCGGGATATTCGCACCCCCGCCTTTGCTCCCCGCTTTGCATGAAGATCATTCGTGATCGAGCGTCCCAGGAAAACGCTTGGTCATGAATGCCGGAGGGGCTGGTTGCAGACTTTGCGGCCAGCCCACGCCCGCCAACGGCACCACCACGCGCAGATATCACGAGGATCGAGGGCGCCGCGCAATGACCGCCGGATGGTCCAGCACTGCCGCGACGAGATCGCCGACAGGCCGTGACGAGTCGAGCCGCAGGATCGGCCTCGTCAGCGTTCCCAGCCACTCCTCGTGCCCGACGAGACTGCGCCGTTCCGGCCCGGCCGTATCGTAGCTCTCGGCCCATTCCATGAAGGCGCGGCTCTGAACCGCCATGTCGCCACCCGGCCTGATCCTCTCGCCGTAACGCTGCTCCTCGCGCCTGCGGATGCGCTCCATGCGCAGGGCCGGAACGATCCTCAGAAAGACCACCAGATCGTAAAGCGGCTCGAATTCCGCGCCCCATTTCAGCGCCGAGCCGGAAAGCACCCAGCTGCCATCGGGCTGCGCCTCCTGCCTGAGCATCGCGATACGCGCGCCGACCTCGCGCTGCGTCGTGAAGGGCGGATCGGTCGGCATCCAGAAGAAATGATCGGTATCGAGATGACGGATGCCGAGCGTTTCGGCCAGCGCCAGGCCGAGCGTGGTCGTGCCGGAGCCCGAGGCTCCCGTGATATGGATGCGCATCATACGGTCTCGAAAGCTGATAGCGAAAGGAATGTCCGCATAACGCAGACTTATGACAGCCGTTCAACCGCCGCTCAATCGACGAGCCGGAATTCCAGCATCAGATTGCGCTGAAGAATGGAGTGGTTGTCGTCCGACACCAGGATGACATGCGTCGTGCCGTCGGCGGCCTGGAACGCATCGAGCCCTTCCATATTGTCGATATTGTAGTTGAAATTGCCCTCGACAAGCAGTTCGCCATTCACGACGGCACCGGGTTTGATGTCGCCTGCCTTGATGCGGCGAATGCGCATGCCGATGCCCTCGGCCATATTGAAGCGCCGCTCCAGGAGAAGCAGATCGCCACCAGGCAGGAAGGCGCCGTCGGTGACATCGAAGCTGCCGTCCCTCTCGACCGTAAACTGCCCCTTCAGAGGCCCGTCCAGAATTGCCGCAAGCCGGTTGCCGTCCTCGTCGAGACTGCGCTCCGTCACGATCACGGGTGCGCCTTTCAGCGGGCTTGAGGCAGGAGCGACGACAACGGTTTCAATTCCCCGGTTTGCCCGCATCTCGTCGGTGGGAATGAGGATCCCGACCGTCGACAGGGATCGCGAGCCGAGGAAGCCGGGGTCCGGATAGACATCGACGCGATGGTCCTGCTCGAAGGAGACCAGAATCCGGTCGCCATCCAGCGCGAGGCCCTCGGCATCCATGCGCCCCTTGCCCTCATAGGTGCGGCCAACACGATCCCGCATCGGCGTGATTTCGACATCGGAAAGGCCGGACAGCCTGCCCTTGGCATCGCGTTCGATGCTGCCCGTCAGCCAGTGCCCGGTATCGAGTACGCCGACGAAACTCCTGCCATCGGCACGCATGCGGATGGACGAGAGCGAGCCGAACAGGGAATTGTCCGACACCATCTCCAGCCCGCCGATAAACTGTAAAGGGCCGAAACGGGTTTCGTCGCGGCCGATATGGAAATCCGCAATCTTCCGGCTGATGATCTTCGCGGGTTCGCCTGCATGAGCGCCTGAGAAACCTGTCGCGAGGCCAAGGACAACCAGAGCCGCGCGAGACAGGTTTTCAAACGCCATGCGAACCGTTTCCCCGAAACCGTTATCAGCCGGCACGGCGCAGGCGACCGCCGTGCGGTTGCCCGGCATGATCCTCGAAAAGCGCAGCAAGCTGTTCGGTCATAGCGCCGGCAAGCTCGTCCGCATCGACGATCGTCACGGCGCGGCGATAATAGCGCGTCACGTCATGGCCGATGCCGATCGCCAGAAGCTCGACCGGAGAACGCGTCTCGATCTGTTCGATCACGGCGCGCAGGTGCCGCTCCAGGTAGTTGCCGGGATTGACCGACAGCGTGGAATCGTCGACCGGCGCACCATCCGAAATCATCATCAGGATGCGGCGCTGCTCGCGCCGGGCCAGAAGCCGGTTATGCGCCCAGATCAGCGCCTCGCCGTCGATGTTTTCCTTGAGCAGCCCTTCGCGCATCATCAGGCCGAGATTGGTGCGCGCACGCCGCCACGGGGCGTCGGCCGACTTGTAGACGATGTGGCGCAGGTCGTTGAGGCGGCCCGGCGTCTGCGGCTTGCCGTTCGCAAGCCAGTTCTCGCGCGCCTGGCCGCCCTTCCAGGCCTTGGTCGTGAAGCCGAGGATCTCCACCTTGACGCCGCAGCGCTCCAGCGTGCGCGCCAGAATATCGGCGCAAGTGGCGGCAACCGTGATCGGCCGGCCGCGCATGGAGCCGGAATTGTCGATCAGGAGCGTCACGACCGTATCGCGGAACTGCGTGTCGCGCTCCATCTTGAAGGAGAGCGGCTGCGTCGGATCGATGATGATGCGCTGCAGGCGGGCCGTATCGAGATAACCTTCTTCGAGATCGAAATCCCAGGAGCGGTTCTGCTGCGCCATCAGCTTGCGCTGCAGGCGGTTGGCAAGACGGCCGACAGCACCTTGCAGATGCGCGAGCTGCTTGTCGAGGAAGGCGCGCAGACGCTCGAGTTCGGAGGCATCGCACAGCTCTTCGGCCGTGATGACCTCGTCGAACTCCTCCGTATAGACGTGGTAATCGACCTTCTCGTTGAAATCGGCAAAGGGCGTGTTCGGACGGCGGGTTTCACCCGGCGTTTCCGAATCGTCCTCGCCCTCTTCCATCATGTCGTCGTCGGAGATTTCGGCGCCTTCGGTCTCGCCGTCCTCCATCTGCTCGTCGGAGACTTCGCTGTCCTCGACGGGGGCGGCATCGCTGCCGGCATCCTCGTCGACCTCGTCCTCGTTCTGCTCGTCGCCCGTCGGCTGATCGTCCTCGTTGGACTGATCGTCGGAATCCGGGTCGCTGTCGTCGTCTCCATATTCCTCGGCCATTTCCATCGCCGACAGCATATTGCGGATGACCTTCGAGAAGGCCTGCTGGTCGTTGATGACACCGGAGAGATTGTCGAGTTCGCTGCCGGCCTTCTCCTCGATGAAGGAGCGCCAGAGATCGAGAACCTTGCCGGCCGAAGCCGGCGGCTTCTGGCCGGTGAGCTTCTCGCGCACCATCATGGCAACGGCCTCGCCGATCGGCGCGTCCTCCTGCCGCTCGATGCCGGTGAAATTCGCCTTGGCGTATTTCTCTTCCGTCATGGAGCGCAGGTTTGCGGCCATGCCCTCCATGCGCAGCGAACCGATCGATTCCACGCGCGCCTGCTCGACGGCATCGAAAATCGCCCGGGCGTCGGAACCCTGCGGCGCCATGCTGGAATGGACCTTCTCGTCGTGACAGGCGATGCGCAGCGCCATGGAATCGCCAAGGCCGCGCGTGACCGCCAGCTCGTGCGCCGTCGGCCGCTTGGAAAGCTCCGGCAGGCGAATGCGTTCGCCCGTCATGCCGGGGCGCTCATTGGCAAAAGCCACCTCGACCTGATCGTCGCCGGCAATGGCGCGCACGCAACCGGTTATCGCGCGCCGCAACGGCTCGACATCGACAGGCGCGCCGGGCTTTGCTTTCGAATTGTCACCACGAGATGCCATGATCGACGGGCCTTACGCCCCCAGCACGATGTTGGCAGCGCTTTCCTTCAGTTCCACGCCGAAGGCGCGCTGATAGTGTTCGGCCACCAGCGGGCGCTCCAGCTCGTCGCACTTGTTGAGGAAGGTGACGCGGAAGGCGAAGGCGATATCGCCGAAGATCTCGGCATTCTCGGCCCAGGTGATGACGGTACGCGGGCTCATGACGGTCGAAAGATCGCCGTTCATGAACGATGCGCGCGTCAGGTCGGCGACGCGGACCATCTTGGAAACCGTCTCGCGGCCTTCCTTGTCCTTGCCGAAGCTCTTCACCTTGGCGGCGATGATGTTCACTTCGTGGTCGTGCGGCAGGTAGTTCAGCGTCGAGACGATCGACCAGCGGTCCATCTGCGCCTGGTTGATCTGCTGCGTGCCGTGATAGAGGCCGGTCGTGTCGCCGAGGCCGATCGTGTTGGCGGTCGCAAACAGGCGGAAGGCCGGGTGAGGACGGATGACGCGGCTCTGGTCGAGCAGCGTCAGGCGGCCTGACGATTCCAGCACGCGCTGGATGACGAACATCACGTCCGGGCGGCCGGCATCATATTCGTCGAAGACGAGCGCGACATTGTGCTGGTAGGCCCAGGGCAGGATGCCGTCCTTGAATTCGGTGACCTGCAGCCCGTCCTTGACGACGATGGCATCCTTGCCGACGAGATCGATACGGCTGACATGGCTGTCGAGGTTGATACGCACGCAGGGCCAGTTGAGGCGAGCGGCGACCTGCTCGATATGCGAAGACTTGCCCGTGCCGTGGTAGCCGGAAATCATCACGCGTCGGTTATGGGCGAAGCCGGCGAGGATCGCGAGCGTCGTCTCGCGGTCGAAGAGATAGTCGGGATCGAGATCCGGAACATAGGCATCGCCCTTGCTGTAGGCAGGAACGCGGATGTCGGAATCGATGCCGAAGACCTCCCGGACCGAAACGGTGGTGTCGGGCAGTTCGGAAATATCAAGGTCAATCTTGCTCATCATGTCTCCAAGGCGGGTGACGGTCACCCGGCCACACTATCTCAGCCATTGCGCAACCATGGTGCCGCAGCCTGTGTTCCGCGCTCTCCAGGGTCGGAACGTCGGCGATACTTCTCCGGGACTGAAACGAAACCTCGGCGGGATGATGACCGCTGGCGAGCATTCTTGAAAGAGTCCCGGACAAGAAACGCCGCGTCCGGAAGGTCGGCAGAGGCGGTGTCGGGAAACGCACAAATATATATGCCGCGGTTGCCTGCGGCCTCAGCCGATGTGGACCATACCCGATTGAAGCTCAAGAGCAAGGACGGGAATTAACAAAAACCGTTCTGCTTCAATAATTGATAGGCCTGGATGACCGCGCGGAAACGCTCTTCCGAGCCGCGATCCCCGCCATTCGCATCAGGGTGGTGCTTCTTGACCAGTTCCTTGTACTTGCTCTTGATCTCCGCCGAGGTGGCGTTCGCTGCAAGTCCCATCGTGTCGAAAGCCTTGGCTTCCAGCGATTTCAGCTTGCGCGCCTGCGGGAAACGCGGTCCACTGCCCTTGCCGCCACCTTCCTTGACGAAACCGAACGGATCACGCACGCGCGAATAGGCGCCGGAGCGAATTTCGGCATGCAGCGGGCTGTTCTTCGCATCCTTGTTGACGCCCACCGTCCAGGTGGGGCGATGGCCGGTGATCGCCTCCTTCTGGTAACGGGCGATTTCGCCGTCCGAGAGGCCGGAGAAATAATTGTAGCCCTTGTTGTAGTCCTTGACGTGTTCGAAACAGAACAAAAAGAACTGGCCTTCCGCATTGCGTCCCACAGGAGCGCGATGCGTGCCTTTTTTGTCGCAGCCGTCCCACTGACAGCTCGGAGGCGCCTGTTCGGGCTCCTGCTCTCGCCTGCGGCGCGTGCGGATGCGATCGAAATATTTGGAATCAAGTCTCATGACGGCGCTAATTATGGGGCTGCTGACGGATCACAACAAGAATTGACAAACGGGAATGTTGCTGGCTTGGTGGGAACCTTTTTCGTGAACTCAGAAGACCCGGCGATGACACTCCAGACCAGCATCGAAGAAAAGCTCAAGGCGACCTTCGCGCCCGAACGCCTTTCCGTCATCAACGAAAGCCATCTGCATGCCGGCCACCAGCCGGGCATGACGGGCACCGGCGAAACGCATTTGCGTATTCGCATCGTCTCGGAAAAGTTTACCGGCATGTCGCGCCTGCAGCGTCACAGGGCGATCACCGACCTGCTGAAGCCCGAACTCGATGCCGGGCTTCACGCACTGGCCGTCGAGCCGGCCGCCCCCGGCGAGCCCGTTCGCTGGTAGCGATCAGCGGATAAGCAGCGCCGTGGCGTAGAGCCCGAAACCGAAAACGGTGTGCGCCAGCAGATTGAGCACCCGCGCCTTCGTCGGGTTCGGCGTCTTCGAGGCCGCCCAGCCGAGGCCGAGACCCGGCTGCATCAGGAACCAGCCCGCACCGACGGTGACGATGCCGAGAATCCAGGCCGGCAGAAAGCTCGGCGCGGCAAACCAGGCCGGGCCGACGAAGACAGCCAGCAGGATGCCATAGAGGATTCCGACCGCGTAATGGCCGATCCACCCAAGCGCCAGTTCGTTGGCATAGGGTTCGGCATCGCCGATATTGTCGTGAAAGACCTTGCCCTTGCCGAGATGCCAGAACCAGCGGCCGGCCGGCGCCCAGTTCGGCGATGGCGTCACGCCAAGCCTTGCGAGAAGGATCGCCCAGATATCCATGAGGGCGGTTGCGCCGATGCCGATGGCGACGGAGCGCCAGATGATGTCGAACATGTCAGATCCCGTGGAATGAGCCGGCATGGGGGCTGTCCCTGCCGGCGTGAAGGTCATAATCAGGCGGGTTTCGTCTCGTCTTCGTCGGCGGGACGGATGCGCAGCTTGGTGATGCGGTTTTTCTCCCGCTTCATGACGACGAAGCGCTTGCCGTAGAAGGTGAAGGCCTGCCGTTCTTCCGGAATGGTCATCGATTCATGGATGACGAGACCGGCAATCGTCGTGGCTTCCTCATCCGGCAGGTTCCAGTCCAGCGCGCGGTTGAGATCGCGGATCGGCACGCCGCCATCGACGACGATGGAGCCGTCGGCTTCCTGGCGCACGCCCTGCATGTCGATATCGTGCTCGTCCGAGATATCGCCGACGATCTCTTCCAGAATATCCTCGAGCGTCACAATGCCCTGCACTTCGCCATATTCGTCGACGACGACGGCGAAATGCTGCTTGCGGCGCAGGAAGGCGTTGAGCTGGTCTTCGAGATTGGTGCTGTCGGGCACGAACCAGGGCTTCTGGGCAATCTTGACGATATCGAGCTGCTGCGGCTCCATGTTCGGTTCGGCCAGCGCCCTCAGCAGGTCCTTGGCGTGCACGACGCCGATAATGTTGTCGATCGTGCCGCGCCACAGCGGCATGCGCGTATAGGGGCTTTCGAGGATCGCCCGGACGACGGCCTCGGGCGGATCGTCGGCATTGATCGCCCGCATCGCCGTGCGGTGGACCATGATGTCGGAAAGCTCGAGCTCGCCGAGATCGAGCACGCCGCCCAGCCGGTCGCGATCGGCCTTCACGACCGAACCTTCGCGATGCAGCAGGTCGACCGCGCCGCGCAATTCCTCATGCGCAGACAGCATCGAAACCTCGCGCGACAGGTTGATGCCGAAGAGCCCAAGGATCCGGCGCACGATCGCATTGACGAAGGAGGAAATCGGACCGACCACAGCAACGAAAAGCCGCGTCGGTATGGCAACGTTGAGCGCAAAACGCTCCGGCGTCGAGATCGCCCAGCTCTTCGGCAGGACTTCCGCGAAGATGACGAGGATGACGGTCATGGCGAGCGTCGCCAGCGCCACGCCGGAATTGCCGAAAATAGCCAGAAACACGCTCGTCGCCAGCGACGAGGACAGGATGTTGGCGAGATTGTTGCCGATCAAAAGCGCGCCGATCAGCCGGTCGCGGCGCTCGATCAGCGTTCGCACCAGTCCGGCACGCTCGTCGCCATTGGCTTCCAGCGTATGGATCCGGCTTCTCGAAACGGCGGTCAGCGCCGTTTCGGACCCCGAAAAGAAGGCGGACATCAAAACAAGGGCCACGATCGAAACGATCTCCGGCCAGTAGACCGACAAAAACGCCAGGGTGCCCTCGAGTGACATCAGGGATGTTTTTCCTTGAGAAAGCTGATTACTTCGGAAGCCGGCACGTCATCGGCGACGAAGGACTGGCCGATGCCGCGCGTGAGGATGAAGGTAAGCTTGCCGCCCTTGACCTTCTTGTCCTGCGCGATCGCATCCATCAGCACCTCGGCCGGCGGCAGGGTGCCGGGGATTTCCGCCATCCGGGTCGGCAGGCCGACCGCCTTCAGATGCGCCTCGACGCGGCGGGCGTCGTCGGGACTTGCAAGGTTCATGCGCGCCGAAAATTCATGCGCCAGCACCATGCCGATCGAAACGCCTTCGCCGTGGACCAGGCGGCTGCTGTCATAGCCGGTCGCCGCCTCCAGCGCGTGGCCGAACGTATGGCCAAGGTTGAGCAGCGCCCGCTGGCCGTTCTCGCGCTCGTCGGCAACCACGACATCGGCCTTGGCCTGGCAGCTGACGGCAATCGCCTCGATACGCGCCGAGCCGCCGGCAAAAACCGCCTGCCAGTTGTTCTCCAGCCAGGCGAAGAAATCCGGCTTGTCGATCAGCCCGTATTTGGCGACTTCGGCATAACCGGCGCGGAATTCACGCTCGCTCAGCGAATTCAGCACATCCGTATCAGCGAGCACCAGATCCGGCTGATGGAAGACGCCGACGAGGTTCTTGCCGTGGCGGCTGTTGATGCCGGTTTTGCCCCCGACGGAGGAATCCACCTGGGCCAGCAGCGAGGTCGGTATCTGCACGAAACGTACGCCCCGCCTGACGATGCCGGCGGCAAATCCCGAGAGATCGCCGATGACGCCGCCACCGAGCGCGATGACATAGTCGTTGCGCTCGACGCGTGCCTCCAGAACCTTGTCGCAGACATTGATCAGATGCTCGAAGCTCTTGGTCTTCTCGCCGGCCGGCATTGTGACCGCCGCCGAAACGATGCCGGCGGCATCGAGGCTTGCCTTCAAGGCGTCGAGATAAAGCGGCGCCACATGTTCGTCGGTGACGATGGCCGCCTTGCGTCCTTTCAGCCGCGAGGCGATCTCGCCGCCGGCGCTGGCGATCAGACCCGGTCCGATCAAAATATCGTAGGCGCGCTCGCCAAGCGGCACATGCACCTTGCGGACGGCGGAGGCAGGCGTGATCGCATTCATGTGACTATTCTTTCTTTCTGCGCCTCGACCACCGCTCTCAGCACTTCATCGGCCATGACTTCCTTGCGCACGTCGCGCGAAAGCACCGTGAGATCGGCCTCGGCATAAACGGGGTAGCGGGCATTCATCAGGTTTTCCAGCGTCTGCTTCGGGTTTTCGGTCTTCAGCAGCGGGCGTGTGTCGCGCTTGTTGACCCGGTCCCAGAGCACGTCGAGATCGGCCTTCAGCCAGACCGAAAGGCCGCCCTTCTTGATATGCCTGCGCGTGCGGGTGTTGATGAAGGCGCCGCCGCCGGTGGAAACCACGCGCGGGCCGCCCTTCAGCAGGCGTTTCATCACCCGCGCTTCGAGCGCCCGGAACTCTTCTTCCCCGTAGGCGGCGAAAAGCTCCGTGATCGTCATGCGCGAAACGCGCTCGATTTCTATGTCGCTATCGACGAAGGGAATGCCGAGCTGGTGCGCAACAAGGCGGCCGACGGAGGATTTTCCGGCCCCCATGAGGCCGACGAGAATGAGATTGCGTGAACCGAGCGCGGCGCGAGCTCTGTCTCTCAGGCTGTCTGCAACGGAAACTGGGGGTTCACTCATCGGTCCATTCACACTTTGTTTGCAAACGGTATCGACAAATGCGGGTGTAGCGTCAAGTCGCGGGCAAGGGAATCATGGCACCAATACCGCTTCTTGCGCTTGCAAACATGCTTCCTATAACAGAAGCAGAGTTCTAAGGAGTAGTCGGATGCCGACCCTGATCCGTTTCCTGTCCGTCCTGGCGGTCATCGCGGGACTGATCTATGGAGCGATGTGGGCGCTTGTCACCTTCGTCGAGCCGCAGGAGCGGGATGTGACGATCCGCATTCCCTCCGAACGGGTGAACCCGCCCTCGACCGGCACGATCAACGCCACGAAGAAGTGACGCGATGAAGGATCTCGGCCGCGTCCATGTGGAATCGTTTCTCGAAATGATGAGCGCCGAACGCGGCGCCGCGGTCAACACGTTGCAATCCTACGAGCGCGACCTGGACGACCTTCGCTCCTTCCTGCACGGGCGCAGCATCCGCTTGACGGAAGCCGCCTCCAGCGACCTCGGCGCCTATCTCGCCTCTCTGTCCGCGCAGGGTTTCAAGCCCTCCTCGCAGGCCCGCCGGCTTGCCGCCATGCGTCAGTTCTACAAGTTTCTCTATGCCGAGGGCCTGCGCACGGACGATCCGACCGGCATTCTCGACGCGCCGAAAAAGGGCCGGCCCCTGCCGAAGACGATGGGTGTCGAGGACGTGACGAAGCTGCTCACCCGGGCCGAGAGCGAAGCCGCCGACCCCGCGCCCGGCCAGCTTCACCGGCTGCGCATGCTGGCACTGCTGGAATTGCTCTATGCCACCGGCATGCGTGTGAGCGAGCTGGTCTCGCTTCCGGCGCGCGTTCTCGATCAGGAAGGCCGTTTCCTGATGATCCGGGGCAAGGGCAGCAAGGAGCGGCTGGTTCCGCTCTCGCAATCGGCCATCGCCGCCGTGAAGGCCTATGGCCGCATGCTGGCGGCAGAAAGCGCCGCGTCGAAGGATCCGCACGACAGTCCCTGGCTGTTCCCGGCCGCATCGAAGGAAGGCTACCTGCCGCGCCAGGTCTTTGCCCGCGACCTCAAGAACCTCGCGATCCGTTCCGGCCTGACGCCCTCGATGATCTCGCCGCATGTCATGCGGCACGCTTTTGCGAGCCACCTTCTGGCCAACGGCGCCGACCTTCGCGTGGTGCAGGAACTCCTCGGCCATTCGGACATTTCGACAACACAAATCTATACGCATGTTCTGGAAGAACGGCTCCAGCAGCTCGTCCATACGCACCACCCCCTTGCAAAACAGGCGAAAAAGCACGAATAGGACCGGCGACAAGGGGCAGAACCAGGAAACCGCCCCGCGCACAAGGAACGGAAACGCACCTCATGCACAACTATCTCGACTTCGAAAAGCCGATCTCCGACCTCGAAGGTAAGATCATCGAGCTTAAGAAGCTGGCGACGGAAGACGAAAGCATCGACACCTCCGACGAAGTCGGCAGGCTCGAAGTCCGCGTGCGCGAGGCAATCGTCGATATCTATTCGAAGCTCAACGCCTGGCAGAAGACGCAGGTCGCGCGCCATCCGCAGCGCCCGCATTTCGTCGATTACGCCAAGACTCTCTTCCAGGAATTCACGCCGCTTGCCGGCGACCGCAAGTTTTCCGAGGACGCCGCCATCCAGGCCGGCCTTGCCCGCTTCCGCGGCCAGCCCGTCGCCGTCATCGGCCAGGAGAAGGGCAACGACACCAAGAGCCGCCTGAAGCACAATTTCGGCAGCGCCCGTCCTGAAGGCTACCGCAAGGCGATCCGCATCCTCGAAATGGCGGATCGTTTCCAGCTCCCGGTCATCACACTCGTCGATACGGCGGGCGCCTATCCGGGCGTCGGCGCCGAAGAGCGCGGCCAGGCCGAAGCCATTGCCCGTTCGACGGAAATGTGCCTCGGCGTCAAGGTGCCGCTGATCTCGATCATCATCGGCGAAGGCGGCTCGGGCGGCGCGATCGCGATTGCCACCGGCAACCGCGTCTACATGCTCGAACATTCGATCTACAGCGTCATCTCGCCGGAAGGTGCCGCCTCCATCCTCTGGCGCGATTCCACCCGTGCCAAGGAGGCCGCCACCAACATGAAGATCACCGCCGAGGACCTGAAGGCGCTCGGCGTCATCGACGGCATCATCCCCGAACCGCTCGGCGGTGCGCACCGCGATCCCGACAGCGTCATTGCCGCCACCGGCGACATGATCGCCAACGCTCTGGCCGAAATGGCCTCGCGTTCCGGCGAACAGCTGCGCAACGATCGCCGCCAGAAGTTCCTTGCCATGGGTCGAAACCTGTAAAATCCACAGGCCGGACCAGCCGATTGGGGCCAAATCTTGGCCACAATAATGTTATCTGTAACATCTGCGCTTGCAGGACATCTCTGGAAAAGTCATAGGCTGGTAAGGATTTATCAAGTATAAGCCGCCTATGATTCCGCGCTGTGCCCGGTTTCCGCAGGCGGGTTGGGTCGCATTATTGATGGGCTGATTGAATGCGCATACGTCATTTTGCCTATGTTTCGCTCATGGCACTGGCTCTGACCGGCTGCAACGATGCCTTGGAATCGGCCCAGGGCATCGACCTCTCGACCGTCAAGAACAAGGTCGAGCAGCCGCTTCCGGCCCGTATCCTGGCCGATATGTCGGCCAAGGGCATGGACCGCAATTCGCCGATCATGATCCGCATCTTCAAGGAAGAAGGTTCGCTGGAGATCTGGAAGGCGAAGACGGACAACCGTTTCGACAAGATTGCCGACTACAAGATCTGCGCCTGGTCCGGCAAGCTCGGCCCCAAGGTGAAGACGGGCGACCGCCAGGCCCCGGAAGGTTTCTACAACCTCACCCGCGCCAACCTGAACCCCAATTCCAAATATTATCTCGCCATCAACACCGGTTTCCCCAACCGCTATGACGCCGTCAACGGCCGTACCGGCAGCGACCTGATGATCCACGGCGCCTGTTCCTCGTCCGGCTGCTATTCGATGACGGACCAGCAGGTTCTGGAAATCTACGCCTTCGCCCGCGACGCCTTCAAGGGCGGTCAGCAGACGGTGCAGCTTCAGGCCTTCCCCTTCCGCATGACGGCCGAGAACATGGTCAAGCACCGCCTCGACCCGAACTACGACTTCTGGAAGATGCTGAAGGTCGGCTACGACAATTTCGAAGTCACCAAGCGCCCGCCCGAGGTCAATGTCTGCGAGAAGAAATACGTCTTCAACCAGCAGATAAGCGATGGCGGCAGCTTCAATCCCGCTGGCAAGTGCCCGGCCATGTCGACACCGCCGGCACTGACGGCAGCACTCGCCTCCTACGGCAAGACCTATGATGCCGACTACCAGGCGGCTCTGAAGAAATATGACGGCCTTGCCTGGTACGACCCGACGGAAGCCGAACGCAAGGCAGTCGTTGCCAAACTGCGCAAGGGCCGCGAACTCGCCTATGCGCCGACCGGCACGTCGCTGGAAGCCGGCCGCATGGTCAAGGTTGCCGAACTCGAAGAGTTGATGGCCAATCAGGCCGCCAAGAGCGTTGCCGCAAAGACCGCAGCGACTGCGACGCCAGTGACGCAGGCTCAGGCCACGACCGTTGCCGCAGCGCTGCCGGCCAATATTCCGGTACCGACGCAGAACCCGCTGGCCTATGCCGCACCTGAACCTTCGCCGCAGGAAACTGCGGATGCCACCAAAAAGCCGTTCTGGAAGTTCTGGGCCAGGAACTGACCGGCTTGGACGCCGTTCTCTACGATCTGCGCGGGCTGAAATGCCCGCTTCCCGTCATCAGGACACGCAAGAAGCTGACGGCCATGCCGAGCGGCGCGCTGATCCTCGTCGATACGACCGATCCGCTCGCCGTCATCGACATCCCGCATTTCTGCAATGAAGACGGCCACGAGCTCATCAGCACCGAAAAGACCGAGCGCGGCCACCGTTTCCTGATCCGCAAGGGCTGAAGCAGCCCTGCTGATGTGGAGGGAGCCTCCATCCGCTGTTCGATGCCGCCCTTCTTGATGATGCGGGCCGACGCAACGCTTCGAAGCGTATCGCGATCCTTCAGATCCGCATGCCCGGAATGGCGAGCGGATTGTCGCTGAGCGCAGCGCGATCCGGCGTGTCGAGCCGCGGCTTGCCGAGGAAGGCATCGAAGAGGTCCTTCACGAAAGCCTCCGGCAGATCCTTGGTGATCAGCACCATGCGGGTGCGCCGGTCCTCGGGGTTCGGCCAGGAGGCAAGCCGCACCGGCGGATGGAAAATGCTCTGGACGCCGTGCAGCACCAGCGGCCGCTCCGGCCGGTCCGAGGTGGCGATGATCGCCTTCATGCGCAGCAGTTTTTCGCCATGCGCCGAGCGCAGGAGATCGATGAACATTTCAAGCGCCATCGGATCGATCGCCTTCTCCTCGATGATCGAGAAGGAGCGGATCGACGCATCGTGACGGTTGACGTCATGCGGGTCCTGATGCTCATGGCCATGATGATGGTGGTGATGACCGTGCGCATGGCCATGATCGTGATGATGGTGATGCCCCTCGTGCTCATCCTCATCATGCAGCCAGCGCCCGACATCGGCGATCTTGGTCGCGGGATCGTAGAGCCCGTTGACCAGCACGCCCACCGAGCCGGCCTCGTCGCTATCGGCATCCATGACGCTCGCGCGCGGATTGAGGCCACGCAGGCGCACCGTCAGCGCATCCGTATTGCTGGCTATGCTCTTCTTCGAGATGATCAGCCTGTCGGCGACCGCAACCTGCTTGCGGGCCTCCTCGTGATTGTCGAGCGTTTGCAGACCGTTCACGGCATCGACGACGGTGACGACGCCGTCGAGCTCGAAATTCTGCGCGATGACGGGATTGCCCATGATCGCCTGCATGACGGGCGCCGGGTCGGCAAGCCCTGTCGTTTCGATGACCACGCGCTTGACCGGCTTCACGCGGCCCGTCTGCACGGCATCCATCAGGTTTGCGAGCGTATCGACCAGCTCTCCGCGCACGGTGCAGCAGAGGCAACCGTCGGAAAGCTCGATGATGGAATCGCCGGAGCTTTCGACGAGCAGATGGTCGATGCCGACATCGCCGAATTCGTTGATGATGACGGCCGCATCCTTCATGGCAGGATCTTTAAGGATACGGTTCAGAAGCGTCGATTTACCGGCGCCGAGAAAACCGGTCAGGATCGTGACCGGAATCTTGTCGCTAAGCATGCTCATGGTCTTTCCCTAGAAGGATGCCGGCCGCGGCAGCGGCACCGGTACATTGGCGAGCGCTTCCACCGCATCCCCTCTGGCGGTCTTGTCGTTCTGGGCGACCGGCTGCGGATCCTGGCCGGGAATGAGGCCGGCGAAGACGAACTGCGGCTCGTGATCCATCTCGTGGATATAGGGCGACTGCACCTTCATGCGGCCGACTTCGTCACGCGTTTCGCTGCGCACCTTGGCGCCCTTGGCGCTGCAGATATCGGCGGTAATGTCCGTCACCTGGTCCTGGCCAGGCCCGTAAGGCTTCAGTGAACCGAGCGTATCATTGGCCGTAAACTGCGTGGTAAAGCCCTTCTGCAGCAGGTTTGCCGTCGCATCGGCGCGCGCGGCCAGGCTGTCGGTGCCAAGCACGACGGAAACCAGCGTGCGGCCGTTGCGGGTAGCCGAACCGATCTGGTTGAAGCCGGAGGCGCAGATGAAGCCGGTCTTCATCCCGTCGGCGCCGGCGAAGCGGCCGATCAGCATATTGATATTCGGCACGTTCTGTTTGCCGGTGGTAAAACCTTCAAGCGAGAAATAGCCGGCATATTGCGGGAAATCGCGCCGCAGGGCGACCGTCAGGATCGCAAGGTCGCGCGCCGTCGTGTATTGCCCTTTGCCCGGCAGGCCGTTCGGATTGACGAAATGCGAATCCGTCATGCCGAGCTTTGCCGCCTCGGCGTTCATGCGCACGACAAACCCCTCCTGCGTGCCGCCGACAGCCTCGGCAACGGCCACGGCGATATCGTTGGCCGACTTGACCATCAGGATCTTCAGCGCGCTGTCGAGCGTGAACTTCTGGCCGGGCTTGAAGCCCATCTTGGCCGGCGGCGCGGCTGCCGCCCGCTTGCTCATGACGACGGGCGTATCGAGGCTGATCTGGCCGGAACGGATGGCGTCGAAGACCGTATAGACGGTCATGAGCTTGGTGAGCGAAGCCGGATACCACTTGCGGAAGGCTTCCTCATGTTCGAGCACGCGGCCGGTCTGCACGTCGACGAGAATATGCGGATTGGCCTCGGCAAGTGTAACGGACGAGACCAGAACCGCTGTTGCTGTCGCTATAAAAGAAAAGGGCCGCAAAGCGGCGAACAAACGATCGTGGCGCGTCGACAAGTGCTCGTCCTTCAGGGAATTATCTCGAAACCTTCCCCTATTTACCCTATATGGCTATGACATGGCAAAGGTCATTGACTAAGTTATTTCCAAGGCATCACGCCCTTGTGATGCTTTCAGACAGGCCCCACGCATTTCATTTACAGGAAGCCAAGAATGCCGATTCTGAATAGAGCCGCCGAACTTCAGGACGAAGTTGCAGAGTGGCGCCGTCACATCCATGCGCGTCCGGAACTTCTCTTCGCAGTCGAAAACACGGCGGCTTTCGTCGCTGAAAAGCTGAAGGAATTCGGCGTCGACGAGATCGTGACCGGGATCGGCCGCACCGGCGTCGTCGGCCTCATCAAGGGCAGGGGTGAAGGCAGCCGCACGGTCGGCTTGCGCGCCGATATGGACGCTCTTCCGCTGACCGAAATCACCGGCAAGCCCTGGGCCTCGAAAACGCCGGGAAAAATGCACGCCTGCGGCCACGACGGGCACACCGCCATGCTGCTGGGTGCCGCAAAATACCTTGCCGAGACCCGCAATTTCAACGGCAATGTCGCTGTCATCTTCCAGCCGGCCGAAGAAGGCGGCGGCGGCGGCAACCTGATGGTCAAGGACGGCATGATGGAGCGCTTCGGCATCGAAGAGGTCTACGGCATGCACAATCTGCCGGGCCTGCCCGTCGGCCAGTTCGCCACCCGCAAAGGCCCGATCATGGCGGCGACCGACGAATTCACCATCACCATCAAGGGCCGCGGCGGCCATGCCGCCCAGCCGCACCGCACGATCGACCCGATCGCCACAGGCGCGCAGATCGTCACCAACCTGCAGCTGATCGCCTCGCGCAGCGTCAATCCGCTGCGCTCGGTCGTCGTCTCCGTCACCAAGTTCAATGCCGGCTTCGCCCACAACGTCATTCCCAACGACGCCACTTTCGCCGGCACGATCCGCACGCTGGACGAAGACGTGCGTGCCCAGGCCGAGGCGCGCCTGCGCGAAATCGTGAACGGCATCTGCGCGGCCCATGGCGCGCAAGCCGACATCAACTTCCACCGCAACTACCCCGTCACCTTCAACCATGCGGAGGAGACCGAGTATGCCGTCGCCATCGCAGCCGATATTGCCGGCGAAGACAACGTCAATCCCGAAGTCGATCCGATGATGGGCGGCGAGGATTTTTCCTACATGCTGAACGCCCGCCCCGGCGCCTTCATCTTCATCGGCAACGGCGACACCGCCGGCCTGCACAACCCCGCCTACGATTTCAACGACGAAGCCATCGCCCACGGCATTTCCTACTGGGTGCGCCTTGCCGAACAGCGCCTCGGCGCCTGAAACGAAACGGCATCCGAAACGCTGAAAAAGGCTTGGCTTCACGCCAAGCCTTTTGTATGCATGGCATCCGAGTGGTCCCGTAGCTCAGCAGGATAGAGCATCAGATTCCTAATCTGAGGGTCACGCGTTCGAATCGCGTCGGGATCACCATTCTCTCACCGATAGCCAGGTCGCCACCGCACCGCACGTTGGAATCGCTCAAAAGGTTTGTCCCCACGAGCGCTGTTTTGTCCCTGATTTTTTTCGCCAATCTGATTGTGCTGACGATCATTGATTTCATTACAAGAATCGCATTCTCCTGCGAAAGATCAACGCGGAGATGGCTCTTATCGTGATGCTGACTTCGAACGTTCTCCAACGGGCATCCACTTCCTCATCTTGATGCTCCGGTCGCGATGATGGCATGCTCGTCGTACGAGCCTCCACTCCAGTGATTCACAAATGGACGAATTGACGACGCTGTTGGACAGGAAAGTTCGGACCAGCATTCGGGTGCATGGTCTACTGGTTCCGGCCAATTCTCTACAATCACGGCTTCACGTGTTCTGCCAGAACCTGGTGAGATATACGGGCGTCGAAGCCTTTCCGGTGCAGTTGAAGGGATCGGCAACAGGACTGCTCTACCGCGGCAGGAACTTCCTCGTCTGCACTGCCCATCAATTGCGGGATGTTCGGGAGGAAGAAATCGGGGTGTTGTTCCTCGATGAAAACACCTACATCAGTTCAGCGGGCTACACGCGCTTCAAGGCATCGGTACAGCAAACCGGTAGCGATGAGGTCGACCTGTGCGTTTTCGATTTTACTGAACAGGTCGAGGTAAAGGCCTCTCTGGGCAGGCGCTTCTTCACGTTGCGCAACAATGACGTCTTGGAAGACGCAGACGAGGTCCTTGGCTACCATGCCTACGGGTGTCCGTTTGATGATCAGACCTATGATATTTTCGACAATAACCATGTCGGTACTGTCATCAGATCAATGACATGCGATCCGGAGAAGGCTCCCTCCGACCCGGCACTAGGATCGTGTCGATTAGTTGGAGCGATGGACTTCGACCCGAACGGGCTATCTGGAGGGTCGGTCTTTGCTACTGTCCTGCATGGCGATGAGATCGTTTTGAAGTTCGCGGGGATCATCAACCGTGCTGGCGGAGGAGTCATTCACTTCATCAAGGCAAAATCGGTTCAGCGTCTACTTGATCTCTCTTTCGCTTATTCAAAGCCGCCGAGGCTCTAATCGCAGCCGGATGAAACTTCAGGTCATTGACCGCCAAATCGAGACGGGCAGCTCCCACTATTTCCCCACAGAAGTAAGAGCGGGATTCCATCCCGATGATCATCGGGATGGTGATCGTCGTACTCGGTCAATCCGCGACCCTCAAACAGCACCCGTCGACGAATTGCATGATAAGCGTCCCAATGGGTACTGGTCGACGCGCGCACGACATCCAGAATTAGGTCTGCAATATCTTCCCAGAGGTACGCTATGCAAGCGTGCTCTCTCGTGAATCTAGTTCAAACCCAAACCGTCCACGAGATCGGCCCTACCGATGTGAACTAGAGCTGAGATCACCGCGTTCTTTTCGTCCGATGGAGCGTTCTGAAGCTCTGCGGCGACAGCCTCTAAAACCTCAACATCATCATCCTCAGTGGACTTCGATGAGCGTCCATCCAGATAGGACAGGGTGATTGCCAGAGCGGCAGCCAGATTATGCATATGTGCCTTTCGATAGAACTTGCCGAAGGCGACCACAGGTTGAAGCAACGCTCACAGATGCACCGCAAACGATCTGAAAGACGTCGCGTTTGTTTTCTTAGAGTAATCGTCTATGGAACGTTTTGCCAATGGCCATCTTTCGGGAACGGATCGCTCTCGCAACTACTGTTTCTGCCCGCAAAGGTCGACTGGCGGCGTCGACGCAATTAGGGAAGCCTCGGAGCGGAAAGAAAATGTCAAAATCTTGAAAGCCAACCTTATTCGTAGCGGCTATCGTCCAATTGCTCCCCAGACCGCGTAAAGTACTCAACTGACCGCAGGTGTCCTTGACGTGCCGAAAGTAGCGCTGCGTCTATGTACGGCGTGCATGTGACAATTACCGATTCAGTCATCACTCGATCTCCCTATGGAGATCATGATCGAACGGGTCTGTGCCGGCTGCAAGGGCGGCTTCGAATTTCAAAGAGGTCTGGGTCTACGTCGACTTTTCCCTGCCGCCCTGGCTTTCGAGGCCACCCCCCATGACCGCTTGATACCGAAATGATCAGCCTTCTCAAAAGTGCTGGCTGGAGTTGCGACGGAGAATCACTTTCGACCGACTGGCGGCATACCACATCATCATAATCTAAGGTTTCAAAGGTTCCGGTTTCGGGGCCTTTTTGTTGCCCGACTAACAAGAGCCGAACATTGGAGACATATCAATCAAAACCTCAGGGACATATCAAATCTATCGAGCCGAAATAACCCAATGAAATCAGTGGCTGCTTATTCCCTCTGGGACAAACCTATTAAACCGCTCCACACGTTTTGCGCCGGCCCCTAGCAGCGCCGCGACGATCCAGCCGCCGATAAAGCCCATCGCCGCCCAGACGAGGCCAGCAAGGCTGAGCGGAACGCCGGGGCTTACTTTTCCGCGCAGGAGGAACTTCGCGATTTCCCCCGCGTTTTAGCGGAAAACACGAGTAACAGGAGTATCCGTCATGCGTATCCGAATGATGTTGCTTGCCATCGGCTGTCCAATCACCTGCGGCCTGCTCGTCGCCGTCAGCTACCAGCCGCACGCCCCCGTTACCGCGCATAAGACCGATCGGCTTGTCGGCGAAAAGGCTCCCGCCGGCTTCCTGAGCGAGCGTTTCGGCTGATCAGCTGAGTGACGGCTTGCGCGCCACGACGTGGAAATATTCCTCCTCTGCCGGCGTCTGGCCGGCGAGCGGGCGACCATCGACCGAAAAGAGCAGCGGCTCGCCGCTGAAGCCGCTTTCCATGAGTTGCGAGCGCAGCTGGCCGGGCGTTGTAGCGTAAACCATGATGCCGAAATCATGGGCGCGATGCAGCAGGATCGCATGTTCGCCATCCCGCTCTTCCAGCGGCGCGAAACGGCGCTCGCGCACCAGTCCCATCGCATGCTTGAGAAGCCGGAAGCTCAGCTTCACCGGATGGTTGGACCAGATGATGGACGAGCGGGCGCGGTTTGCGCCAAAACCATGCCAGTCGCGATTGAATGTCGAGAAAACGAATGTGCCGCCGGCCTTCAGCACACGCGAAACCTCGCGCAGGACCGATCTGCGCCCGTCGGCATCGACGGAATCGATGCCGTTATAGCTGAAAACGACGAGATCGAAGGTGCCGGCGGCAAAGGCCGACAGATCGCGCGCATCCATGTTTTCAAAACGAAGGCCCGGATGGTTCGACCGCGCAAGCGTCACCATTTCAGGCGTATAGTCGATACCGACATAGTGGCTGGCCTGTCTGGCGAGAAGCGCTGCCGTGCGGCCGCCGCCGACGCCAATATCGAGAACGCTGCCGCCTGCGGCATTCGCAAGGCCGATGCCAAACACCGTGCGCTCGCCTTCATTGATGAAGCCGCTGCTGTTGCGATAGTCGCGCCGGGAGAGCGGACTGCTCCATGTCCGGCGATTGATCATTTCCATCTGATGCATCGAAACACCTGACTTTCCGGGGGCTGTGGAATGATCCAAGCCTAGGTCAGGGGTCGGCACGGATAAACTTACATAAAGTTAATGTTCCGTTAATGGTTAATGTCGAACGTTAACCGTCGGGTCCACGAGAAGAATACGGTTGCGAACCGTATGCACGCCCTCCACTGTTCTTGCGATAACCGTTGCGCGCTCGATTTCTTCCACCGTACCGACATGGCCGCTCAAGACGATCTCGTCGCCTTCGGCCGTAACCTCGACATCGGATGCGTCGATACCGCCGGCCACAGCCAGCGCGTTTGCGACCGCAGCTTCCAGCGTCGCGCGATTGGCGTAGTCGGCCTCGGCTTCGGGCTGACGGCCGTGAAATGTCTGTTCCTTGAAGACCATGGTTCTGTCCTCCTCTGTCGTGAGGAAGAAACGCGGCTGACCGCGCTTTGGTTTCGCCTGCCAGCGAAGCCGATAGTTCAAATTGACACGTCACGTCCGCGCGGCCGAAAGCGGATCAGGCACGGATGCGCTCAGCCCGAGATTGGGCAGGTTTTTTGGCTGAAGGCGACAGTACTGGAGAAATCACCGCTCGCAGCGCTGATGCTGCCGCCTGCCGCGCATCGACCGCCTTGTGGCCGAGGCCGACCGCGCGGATCTCTAACCCCCTCTGAGGTTGAAATTTGCTGCACCGCACACTTGCTGCCTTCCCCGATCCCCTGTAGAGCCGATGCCGGATATGCAATTTCTTGCGAAATCGACGATGATGACGAGCAAAACCGCGCTTCGGCGCCTCAGTATCTTCGGTTCGACCGGCTCGATCGGCCAAAATACGCTCAATGTCGTCGATCATCTGGGCGGCCGGGAAAATTTCGAAATTTCCGTCCTGACCGGCCATGGTAACGTGGAATTGCTGGCGCAGCAGGCAAAAGCGTCGGGCGCCCGGCTCGCCGTCATCGCCGATGACCGCCATTACGAATCGCTGAAAAGCGAACTTTCGGGCAGCGGCATCGCGGTCGCCGCCGGCAAGTCCGGCCTCATGGAAGCAGCCGACCGCGAGGCTGACTGGGTGATGGCCGCCATCGTCGGCACGGCCGGCCTTGCGCCGACCCTTGCTGCGGCACGCCGCGGCGCCGATATCGCACTCGCCAACAAGGAATGCCTCGTTTCGGCCGGCGATCTTTTCATCGAGTCGGTGAAAAACGGCGGCGGCAAGCTGTTGCCCGTGGACAGCGAACACAACGCGATCTTCCAGGTGCTGGAGGAGAACCAGCGCCATGCCGTGGAACGCGTCATCCTGACGGCATCGGGCGGCCCCTTCCGCACATCCTCGCTGGAGGAAATGGCCGATGTCACGGTGGAGAGCGCGCGCGCCCATCCGAGATGGTCGATGGGCCTGAAGATTTCCATCGATAGCGCGTCGCTGTTCAACAAGGCGCTGGAAATGATCGAGGCGAAGCACCTTTTCGGCCTGCGCCCCGAACAGGTGGAGGTGATCGTCCATCCGCAGTCTGTCATCCATTCGATGGTCGGCTATACGGACGGCTCGGTGCTGGCGCAGCTCGGTGCGCCTGACATGCGCACCGCGATCGGCTACGCGCTGTCCCACCCGCGCCGGGCAAACCTGCCGATCGAACGGCTGGATTTCGCCAAGCTGGCAAGGCTGGACTTCGAGGCACCGGACGAGAAGCGTTTCCCCGCCCTGCGGCTCGCCCGACTGGCGATGACGCGCGGCGGCGTCCAGGGCGCGGTGCTGAACGGCGCCAAGGAAGTCGCGCTCGAAGCCTTCATTGAGGGCCGCCTGCCCTTCCTCGCCATGGCCGAAATTACCGAAAAGGTGATGGATGATCTCACCGCCCTGCCGGCGGCCGCGACGATGGACGATGTCTTCGCCGCAGACAAGGAAGCCCGGCAGCGGGCTGCCGGGCTCATCCGGTAAAAAGCCGGTCCTGAAAAATCTGGCGCCGTGGCGTCAAGCGACGTGACGGGCGAGCGCGCAACGCGACCAGAGCGAATGCAGCGCGCCGACGAGATGCTCGATGTCGGCATCCGAATGCAGCGGCGTCGGCGTGATGCGCAGGCGTTCGGTCTTCTTCGGCACCGTCGGATAGTTGATCGGCTGGACATAGACGCCGAAATTGTCGAGCAGCAGATCCGAGATCCACTTGCACTTGGCGGCATCGCCAACCATGACCGGCACGATATGGCTCGGGTTCGGCATATGCGGAATGCCGCGCTGGTCGAGCAGGCCGCGCAGCTTGCGGACGCGATCCTGATGGCGCGCGCGCTCGAACGGGCTGACCTTGAGATGCCGGATCGACGCGACCACGCCGGCCGCCAGCGACGGCGGCAGCGCCGTGGTGAAGATGAAGCCCGACGCAAAGGAGCGGATGAAATCGCAGAGCGCCGCGGAAGCGGCAATATAGCCGCCCATGACGCCGAAAGCCTTGGCGAGCGTGCCTTCGATGACGGTAATACGGTCCATCAGGCCTTCGCGCTCGGCAATGCCGCCGCCGCGAGGACCGTACATGCCCACGGCATGCACTTCGTCGAGATAGGTCATGGCGCCATATTTGTCGGCGAGATCGCAGATTTCCTTCATCGGCGCGATATCGCCATCCATCGAATAGACGGATTCGAAGGCGATGAGCTTCGGCGCCTTGGGATCGGCAGCAGCGAGCTTCGCCTCGAGGTCTGCCACGTCATTGTGCTTCCAGATAACCTTCTCGCACTTGGCGTAGCGGATACCCTCGATCATCGAGGCATGGTTGAAAGCATCGGAGAAGATGATGAGCCCGGGAATCTTGGCGCCGAGCGTGCCGAGTGCCGCCCAGTTGGAAACATAGCCGGATGTAAAAGTCAGCGCGGCTTCCTTGCCGTGTAGATCCGCTAGTTCCTGCTCGAGCAGAACATGGTAGTGGTTGGTGCCAGAAATATTCCGGGTGCCTCCCGCACCCGCGCCACAGTGATCGATGGCTTCTTTCATCGCCTCGATCACCTTGGGGTGCTGACCCATGCCGAGATAGTCGTTAGAACACCAGACGGTTACTTCCTGCTCGCCATTGGCCGTGTGGCGCGTCGCGCGCGGAAAATTGCCGCGATGGCGTTCCAGATCGGCAAAAACGCGGTAACGGCCTTCAGTGTGAAGCCCATCCAGCTCGTTTTTGAAAAACGCTTCGAAATCCATCATATGCTCCAGTTCGTACGGCTGTTTGTTGCTGAGACGGCAACCGCACGTCAACCCTTGGTCCCTGCTTTATCATCAACTGCGGCAAAAGGCGCAGACTTTTGAATGATTCCAGATAAAAAATACGCGAGTCGCGCCCAAGGAATTTGATCGGCGTCAATTCCGCGGAAAAATCCTCGAAACTCCTGCTTTAATCGTGGAAAGAAACCCGCGCCTTACGAAAAAAGGCTTGATGACGGTAGACAAGCCCTTCTTGCGACATAGTTTCCGGGCTAGCCTGAAGAAAAAACAGGCTAGGGACGACATCCGCCCGCTGGGGCGCCAAGAACCTCGGAGAGAAGAGATGAGAAAAGTCCTCGTACTCGCACTGATCGGCCTTTCGATCGCAAGCTGTACACCCACGCAGCAAGGTGCCGGCATCGGCGCGGCTTCGGGTGCCGTCATCGGCGGCGTAGTCACCGGCGACGTGCGCGGCGCGGCCGTCGGTGCAGCGATCGGCGGCGTTTCGGGCGCGCTGATCGGCAGGGTCGCGGAGCAGCCCGGCCAATGCTATTACCGTGATCGCTACGGCCGTCGCTATATCGACGATTGCCGCTGAGATCTGCAATCAGGACGGAAAAATGGAAATCCCGGATCGTCGTCCGGGATTTTTTTGTACTAAATTAGTGCGCCGACAATTTAAATTGGTACACGTGGCGCGATTTTGCCGCTAAGCTTGCGCTCGGCTGGGCAACGCAGAGCTTCATTTTAGTGTAACCCAAAAGCAGCGGATGCGGATTAGAGGGACGGGCCTGAAAACGGGTATTGCGTATAAAGCAGGCGCCATGCTGGTGGTTGCAGCAGCGGCTGCATTTTCACCGGTCCTCGTGAGCAAGGCTTACGCATTCAAGCTTTTCGGCATCACCATATTCGGCAAGGACGAGGACGAGAGCCTGCAGGTGCCCGATCCCGTGCGCTATGACGTGGTGCTCGAGACCGGGACGGCCGACAGCGATCTCAAGAAGGCGCTGGAGGACAGTTCTCGCCTGGTCGGCGACAAGAACCTTCCGGTTTCCGGCGATCTCGGCGTCGTCGTGAAAGCGCGCGACGACCGCGACAGGCTGATCGCCACACTCTACGAAAAAGCGCGCTACGGCGGCGTCGTGACGATCACCGTCGACGGCCGCAACCTGGACGACCTGCCGCCGAACCCGACTTTCGATCGCTCAAAACCCATCCCGGTCAAGGTGGATATAACGCCCGGCCCGGTCTTCACTGTGAACGAGGTGCAGTTCGGCGGCGACGCTGCGCATCGAAATCCCGCCGATTACAATCTGGCGCCGGGCGCGCAAGCCGGTTCGCTCGCCATCATCAAGGCCGGCGATACGATCGTCGACCAGTTGAAGGGCGAAGGAAGGCCGTTCGCCAAGCTGACCGAGCGGCGCGTCGTCGCCGATCACAGCCGCAACACGGTCGATATCGTCCTCGCTGCTGAAGGCGGTCCGGTTGCTCCGATCGGCAAGGTTGGCGTGACTGGCGAAGAAAGGGTCGAGCCGGAATTCATCCAGCGCTATTCGCGCCTGGAGAAGGGCGAAGCCTATTCGCCCGAAGGCCTGAGAAAGGCAGGCGAGCGCCTGCGCGCGCTCGGCGTCTTTTCAAGCGTGACGATCCACGAAGCCGACGCGCTGGCCGCCGACGGCACCCTGCCCATGACGATCGAGGTTTCCGAAGGCAAGCGGCGTTACCTCGGCATCGGCGCGCAATATTCGACGATCGACGGCTTCGGCATCAATGGCTATTGGGGCCACCGCAACCTGTTCGGCGAAGCCGAATCGCTGCGCATCGAAGGTGCCGTCTCGCGCCTCGGCGAAGCGTCCGATTTCGGCGATCTCGATTACTCCGCCGGCATCCTCTTCACAAAACCGGGCTTCATCCATCCATCCGCCACCCTGAAGGCCGGCATCGTCGCCAAGACCCAGAATCCGGATGCCTATAATGCCAGGCTGATCACCGCCTCGCTCGGCCTCTCCTATGAATTGACCGATCAGGATACCTTGTCGGCAGCCGGCGAGCTGAGCTTCGAGAATGACGACGACGCCTTCGGCAACAACAACTACCTGACCTTCACGCTGCCGATCACCTATGATCGCGACGCCCGCGACGACAAATACAATCCGACCGGCGGCTACCACGCCACGCTATCGGCAAAGCCCGGCTACGAGTTCATGAACGGCACGGTCTATTCGGCCTTCGAGGGCTCGATATCGGGCTATCTCGGCCTCGGCGCGGAGGATCGCATCGTGCTCGCCGGCAAGCTTGCGGCCGGCACGCTGATCGGCGGCGGCGGTGTCGAGCAGATTCCGGCAACCCAGCGCTTCTTTGCCGGCGGCGGCGGTTCGGTGCGCGGCTACGGTTATCAGGAAATCTCGCCCTATAACGAAAACGATGAGGCCACGGGCGGCCGCTCCTATGTGACCGGCTCCTTCGAAGCGCGCATCAAGATCACCGATACGATCGGCATCGTGCCCTTCATCGATGTCGGCACGGTTTCGGACAGTATTGCGCCTGATTTCTCCGATATCAGGGCCGGTGCGGGCGCCGGGATCCGCTATGCAACGCCTTTCGGGCCTCTGCGGCTTGATTTCGCCGTGCCACTGAACAGGTACGATGGTGGGACGGATTATGGAATCTATGCCGGCATAGGCCAATCATTCTAGGCCAATCACGGAAATGGCCGATTTCGCAGTATTTTCCGGCCTGTGAGCTGTCATGAAAACGGGATAGTGTCCGCTCTATGCAAATGTTGGCGAAAATCATGAACTGGATCATGCGGCTCCTTGGCTACGGGCTCGGCGCTGCGATCATTCTCGCCGTCATTGCGCTGGCGATCTTCGGCTTCACCTCTTTCGGTGCCCGCATCGTCACCGAAAACGTCGCTTCCGCCCTTTCCAACCGCGATATGACGATATCGGTGCGCGAACCCGAAGGCCTGCTGACCGGCGGCCTGCGCGCAGCCGAAATCACGCTCTCGGATACGCGCGGCACATTCGCGGAAATCCGCGGCATCGCCATCGACTGGAACCCCTTGGCCCTGCTGACGGGCACCTTCCACGCCAGGCAGGTCTCCGTCGCCTCCATCGACGTGCGCCGCCGACCGGTTCGCACCCTGCCCTCCAGGCCGGCTGCGGCAGGGGAAGAGAGCGGCGACGGTTTCCGGCTGCCGCTGAAGGTCGATGTCGAACACATCGCCCTGCCCGATATTTCGCTCGCAGCGCCGCTGACCGGCCGCGCCTTCTCGCTGGCCGCAACAGGCAGCCTAAAGGCCGATGGCGATGGCGGGGAGGCGCTGATCAACGTCAACCGCCACCAGGTTCCCGAGGCCAAACTCTCCGCCGATGTCGCATTTACCCCGGCAAGCGGCCATCTGCGGCTGAACGCCCAGCTGGCCGAGCCGCAGGGCGGCCTGCTCGCGGGTTTCCTCGGCCTGCCCGGCAGCCCGGCGGTCAATATCGCGCTTAACGGCGAAGGGCCGATCTCGGACTGGAACGGCAAGCTGCAGGCCGCCCTCGACGGCCAGCAGCGCGCCTCGCTTGAAGGCAAGCACGCGATCACGCCCGACGGCCTGCATCATCTCGACCTCAAGGGCGGCGGCGACGTGAGCTCGCTGCTTCCCATGGCATTCCGGCCGCTTTTTGCCGGCCAGACGAACGTCGATGTCTCGGCGACCTTCGACAATCATGGCAAGATCGACATTCAGACCGGCAATATCGCAACCGGCAGCGTCGTCATCGCCGCATCCGGCACGCTCGATCCTGCCGGCAACAACAGCCTGAATGCCAATGTGCTCGGCACTTCGGGTCCGGTCGATTTCCGCTGGCCGCTTGCCGATGACGAAGCCCGCTTCATGATTTCAGGCCTCAATCTGGCGATGACCGGACAGGCCCAGGCCGTGCGCATCAACGCCAGCGGCTCGCTGGATTCGGCGACAATGCCGCAGGCCGATATCGGCAACGTCAAGCTGACGGCCAAGAGCGATGCCTTCAATCTGGCCAACGGCGCCGGCGATATCCAGCTGCGCCTTGTCGCCGGAGACGCGACATTCACCGAGCCCAACCTCAACCGTGCGGTTCGCGGACCGATCACGCTCGTCGCTCCGCTTCAGATTTCGCGCAACGGCATCGGCTTCAACGGCACGACCATCGAAAGCGCCAATATCGGCGCCGATCTCAACGGCTCCTACGGCCTGGCCGACAATACGCTGACCGGCAATGCGAAATTTACCGTCCAGCCCGCCGCCCTGCCGCCGGCCATCGCCGAGAAATTCGATGCGCCGATCAGCCTCGAAACCCAGGTTGCCGGCACCATCCCGTCGAAGGTCACGCTCTCCAACATCACGCTCGCATCGCCGACCGTCGAGGCAACCGGCAATGTCGCCCTCGAAGAAGGCGCGCTGACGGCCGACCTTGCCGGCAGACTTCCCGATATCGGCAAGCTTCTGTCGGGCACGAGCGGAGAAGCCGACTACAGCGTCAAGGCAAGCGGAACGCTTCCCGCACTTGCGCTCACCGCCAGCGTGAAAGCCGCCACCCTGCAGATGGCCGACCGCACGGTCGGCAATCTCAACATCGACCTGACGGGTTCCGCCGATCCTGCCGCGCCGAAGGGCCGGATCGCCGCGACCGGCACGATCGACGGTCAGCCGATCGGCATCAATGGCGACGTCAAGTCGGAGAACGGCACGATTTCCATTCCCGCGCTGACAGCGGAGGTCGGCAGCAACCGCCTGGCTGGCAACCTCACGCTTTCGTCAGGCATGACGCCGGCAGGGGCACTGACTTTCGACTTCCCGGACATCAGCCTGCTTGCCGCCCTCGGCGGTCAAAAGGCGGAAGGCGACCTCAAGGGCTCCGTCGACATTGCCGGCAGCGACGGCAGGATCGCACTCAAGGTCACCGCCAACGGCAGCGGCATCCACCGCGACACGCTGACGATCGCCAGACCGACCATCGACATAACCGTCAGCGATCTCCAGGCTTTTGCCGCCAACGGCACGATACGGGCCGACGAATTCAGCGCCGGTAGCAACAAGCTTACTGGCATTGCGCTTGATTTCGTTCAGCAGCAGACCCGCACCGACTTCAAGCTGGACGCAGGTTATGACGGCAATCCGCTGGAAGCGGCCGGCAGCGTGCAGTCTGCAGGCGGCATGATCGACCTCCGCCTCGATCGTTTCGCCGCAAAACCGCGCAACATTCCCGTCGAACTGGCGTCACCCGCACAGGTCAACATCACCAGGGGAGTTGCCAGCCTGAACGGCCTGACCGTGAAGACTGGCAAGGGTTCGGTCGCGGTTACGGGCTCTGCCGGCGAGACGCTGAAGCTCGATGCCGTCATCACCGACCTGCCGGCAAGCCTCGCCAACAGTTTCGTTCCCAACCTTGCCGCCGATGGCACGATTTCCGGGACGGTCAATGTGACCGGGACACCGGCCGCCCCGACAGTCAATTTCAAGCTCGACTGGAAGGATGCCGCCACCAGCCACACGAAAGGCGCCGGCCTCGACCCTCTCGGCATCTCGACATCGGGTATTTTCGCCGACAACAGGCTGAATTTCGATGGCGACGTGAGCGGCGCTGACGGGCTTTCCCTGAAGGCGGCGGGCGACATTGGCCTGGCAGATCCGAACGGCCCGGCCCTGAATGTCAACGCCGATATCGCCCGCCTGCCGGCCAGGATCGCCAATGGCTTCGTTCCCGGCCTTGCGGCCGAAGGTACGGTTTCAGGAACGGTCACGGCAACGGGCACACCCGCAGCGCCGGCGGCTGATTTCAAGCTAAACTGGAAAGGGGCCGCGACGAGCCAGACAAAGACGGCCGGACTTTCCGGTCTGTCGCTCGATGCATTCGGCAGGTTTGCCGACAGCAGGCTCGATTTCGACACGGCGCTCGCCGGCAAGGGCGGATTGTCGCTGAAAGCCCGCGGCAATGTCGCTGTTACCGGAACGACGATCGGCAATATCAAGGTCGATGCCGAACTTGCGAATGTGCCCGCCAATATCGCCAACGGTTTCGTGCAGGATCTCGATGCCGGCGGAACGATTTCCGGCACGGCCTCGGCATCCGGCACGCCGGCCGCGCCGACCGCGGATTTCAAACTCACCTGGCAGGACGCCACGACGCGGCACATCAAGACAGCCCGCCTGACCGGGCTCGACCTTGCCGCCACCGGCCATTTTGCCGACCGCAAGCTCGATTTCGATGCCAGTCTCGCCGGACCGAAGACCCTGACGCTGAAGGCGACGGGCAATGTCGAGCTTGCGGGGACCGCCGTGCGCAGTCTCAAGGTCGATGCCGATCTCGCAAACCTTCCGGCCAGCCTTGCCAACGGCTTCGTCCCCGATCTCGGCGCCGAAGGCACGATCTCCGGCAAAGCGTCCGCCTCCGGCTCGCTGCCGACACCGGCCGTCACCTTCGACCTTGCCTGGGCGAATGCGGCGACACGCCAGACCAGGAGCAACGGGCTCACCGACCTCTCCGCCAGGGCCACCGGCAAATACGAAAACAACAGGGTCGATTTCGACGCCAATCTCGGCAGTGGCAATGGCGCCCTTCTGAAGGCGAACGGCGGCGTAACGATCGACGGCACCGCCATTCGCGACCTCGCCGTCAACGCAGACATTGCCGGCCTGCCCGCAAACCTGGCCAACGGCTTTGTGCCCGGCCTTGGCGCCGAAGGCACGATCTCCGGCAGCGCCATTACCTCAGGCACGCCGGCAGAGCCGGTGGTCGATTTCAAGCTTGACTGGACGAATGCTGCCACGCGCCAAACGAGGACCGCCGGTCTTTCCGGCCTGGCGCTTGCCGCATCGGGCAAATATGTCAGCAACCGTCTCGATTTCGACGCCAGTTTGAATGGCAGGGGTGGCGTCTCGCTGAAAACCGCCGGCAATCTCGCATTGGCAGGCACCACGGTCCAGGCTATCGATGCCAGGGCCGACATCACCAATCTGCCGGCAGCGGTGGCGAATGGCTTCGTCCCGGACCTCGGAGCCGAAGGCATCGTCACGGCAACGGCAACTGCCTCGGGTGCGCTTACCGCGCCGTCGGCCGATTTCAAGATCGATTGGAAAAACGCCGGGACGAGACACACCAGAACGGCCGGGCTGTCCGGCCTGACGCTTGCCGCCTCCGGCAAGCTCAGCAGGCAACGGCTGGATTTCGACGCCAATCTCAACGGCAACGGCGGCGTCTCGCTGAAGGCAACGGGCAATCTCGCGATCGCCGGCACGACCATCAGGGGGATGAACGTCAAGGCCGATATTGCCAATCTGCCGGCGGCCGTCGCCAACGGTTTTGTCCCGAACCTTGGCGCATCGGGCGCCATCTCGGCAACGGCCACCGCCTCCGGATCGCTTCCGCTGCCCGCAGTCGATTTCAAGGTCGACTGGAAAAACGCCGAAACCAGCCAGACCAGGAGCGCCGGCCTTGCCCCGTTTACGATCGGTGCGAACGGCAGGCTCGCCGACAGCCGCCTGACGGTCGATACCAGCCTTGCCGGCGACGGCGGGCTGTCCCTGAAGGGAGGCGGCAATCTGGCTATGACGGGCAATCGTGCCATGTCGATGCGTTTCAACGGCAATCTCCCCTTTGCCGTTCTCGGTGCGCAGCTCGCCCAACAGGGGCTCGTCGCCGAAGGAATCGCGAACGTCAATCTCGAGGTCAGCGGCACGACGGCAGCACCCATCCTCCGGGGAACGGTGACGACAGATGGCGCAAAACTGATCGACGTGCGTCGTAACCTTGCCCTTGAAGGCCTGGGAGCAACCATTACGTTCAACGGACAGCAGGCTGTCATTTCGCGGCTGAACGGCCGCCTGGCCAGCGGCGGCTCGATCTCGGCAAGCGGCTCGGTCGGCATCAGCGGCAACTTCCCGGCCGACCTTTCCATCCGCCTGGACCGTGCCGTCTATGTCGACGGCACGCTGGTTGTCGCAACCGTGGACGGCGCGCTCGGCCTGAAGGGGCCGCTGCTTTCCAATCCGACGCTCAATGGCAAGATTCACGTCGACAAGGCGTCGATCACAGTGCCGGAGAGGCTTCCGACATCGCTGCGTGAAATCGATATCCGCCACATCCACGCGCCGCCTGCGGTGCTCGCCCAGCTCAGGGACAATGCACAACGGCAGCCACGCGAAAGGTCCTCGACCATCATGCTGGATATCCAGCTCGACGCGCCCTCGCAGATCTTCGTGCGCGGCCGAGGCATCGATGCGGAAGTCGGCGGCAACATCACGATCCGCGGCTCGGCTGCCGCACCGCAGGTCGCCGGCGCCTTCACCATGCGGCGCGGCCGTCTGACCATCCTCAACCGCCGTCTCGATTTCTCCGACCGCAGCCGCATCACCTTTGCCGGCGACCTGACGCCGGCCCTCGACATGGAGGCCACGTCCACGTCAGGCACGACGACGCTGACGGTCGATGTCACCGGCCTCGCAACCGATCCGGCCATCACCTTCTCCTCCTCACCTGCCCTGCCGCAGGACGAGGTGCTGGCCCAGCTGATCTTCGGCCAATCCATGTCGCGCCTGTCGCCGGTCCAGATCGCCCAGCTTGCCGATGCCGTCAGCCAGCTCGCCGGCAATCGCTCCACCTCGCTCTTCGAGGGTTTGCGCAACCAGCTCGGCGTCGACGACCTCGACATCAGCACCGACGAAAGGGGCCAGACCAGCGTCAGCGTCGGCCGTTATCTCAACGAGCGGACCTATTTCGAGCTGCAGCAGGGCGGAGAATCGGGCGCCAAGGCGATCATCAATCTCGATGTCGGGCGCGGCGTGAAGCTGCGGGGTGCTGCCGGCGGCAAGGGCGACGGCGAGGCCGGTATCGTCTATGAACACGAATACTGAGGCCGGCCTGGAATTGAGGCAGGGCTAGAAGCTCGCCTTGCTGGTCTTCAGCAAGATGTTGGTTTCGGTCGTGTTGATGCCGTCGATGAGACGTATACGGCGGAGGGTTTCATCGAAGGATACGAGGTCACGATCCTCAAGTTCGGCGACGAAATCCCATTTGCCGTTGGTGCTGTGCAGCGCGCGCACCTGCGGCAGGCCGCGGAGTTGGGTGGCGACCTTGTCGGCAAGTTTGCCATGCACTTCGATCATGACGATCGCCCGAACGCCGGCCGAACGGGTCTCATGGCCGGTGCGGATCGTGAAACCGGCAATCGTGCCGTTTTCGACCAGCCGGTCGATGCGCGCAGCAACCGTCGCCCGCGATGCGCCGGTCATGGCGGCAAGCGAGGAGACGGAGATTCGCGCATTGTGGCGAAGTGCGCTCAGAAGCTCGTTGTCGAGATCGTCCATGGTTTCGCTTTGTCAAATTAGCTTTATCAATTTGCGCAATCATATTCCATTTCTGACACTTTTCCATCTATTTGCCGCCGCCACTTTATCCCACTATCGGCCGAAACAGGCCTCACAACGGAGCCCTCGGAATGGAAGCACAATCTCGATCTGTCACCCTCATCGGCGTTCCCCTTGAGGAAGGTTCCGGCCGCAGGGGCGCCGGCATGGGGCCGACGGCATTGCGCATTGCAGGCGTCGACAGGGCGCTGATCGATCTCGGGCATGACGTCATCGATGCCGGCGACCTCGATGTCGTGCCGGCAAGGGACCTGCCCAACCATCCGAAGGCACACAATCTTCGCACCGTCGGCGCCTATACGCGCGCGCTTGAAGCCGCTACCTACGACGCCGCGAGATCCGGCCGCTTCCCGCTGATCCTTGGCGGCGACCACAGCCTTTCCATGGGCAGTGTCTCCGGCATGGCGCGCTATGCGGCCGAGAAGGGGCGTCCGCTCTTCGTTCTCTGGCTCGACGCGCATTCGGATTTCAATTCGCCGGAAACCTCGCCGTCAGGCAATATTCATGGCATGCCGGTCGCCTTCTTCTGCGGGCTCGCCAATCTTGCCGAGATCCTGCCCGGGGATCGTCCGCTGGTCGACCCGAAGAAGGTTTTCCAGGTCGGCATCCGTTCGGTCGATGCCTCGGAACGGCAGGAAATCCGCAAGCACGGCGTCAATGTCTCCGACATGCGTTCGATCGACGAGACCGGCGTAGCGGCGATCATCCGCCAGATTCTCGAAACGGTCGAGAAGGCGAACGGCCTGCTGCATGTCAGCTTCGACGTCGATTTCCTCGATCCCGATTTTGCGCCCGGCGTCGGCACCACCGTCCCCGGCGGCGCCACCTTCCGCGAGGCGCACCTGATCATGGAGATGCTGTCCGACAGCGGCCTCGTCTCCTCGCTCGACCTCGTCGAACTCAATCCTTTCCTTGATGACCGCGGCAAGAGCGCCCGCATCATGGTGGAGATGACGGCAAGCCTCTTCGGCCGCCGCATCTTCGATCGTCCTACACGCGCCGCATAAGGGAGCACCGGCCATGAACATCTCGTCGAACCTCATTGCTACCGAACAGCGTCTTGGTGCCAACAACTACAAGCCGCTTGATGTGGTGCTGACGCGGGGGGAAGGTGTTCATGTCTGGGATACGGACGGCAAGCGCTACCTCGATTGCCTCTCGGCCTATTCCGCCGTCAACCAGGGCCATTGCCATCCGAAGATCCTGGCCGCCATGGTCGAGCAGGCCGGCCGCCTGACGCTCACCTCGCGCGCCTTCCGCAACGACCAGCTCGCCTATCTCTATGAGGAGCTTGCCGCACTGACCGGCTCCCACAAGATCCTGCCGATGAATTCGGGCGCGGAAGCCGTGGAGACCGCCATCAAGGCGGTTCGTAAATGGGGTTACGAGGTGAAGGGCGTGCCGGAAGGCCAGGCCGAGATCATCGTCTGCGCCAACAATTTCCACGGCCGCACGCTCAGCATCATCAGCTTCTCGACCGATCCTGACGCGCGTGCCGGCTTCGGACCCTATACGCCGGGCTTCCGCATTGTTCCCTTCGGTGATGCCGAAGCCTTCGCGGACGCCATCAATGCCAACACCGTTGCGGCATTGATCGAGCCGATCCAGGGCGAAGCCGGCGTCATCATCCCGCCGGCCGGTTATTTCACCCGCGTGCGCGAACTTTGCACGGCAAACAACGTCACCCTCATCCTCGATGAGATCCAGACCGGCCTCGGCCGTACCGGCAAGCTGCTCGCCGAAGAACACGAGGGTATCGAGGCCGACGTGACGCTCATCGGCAAGGCGCTTTCCGGCGGCTTCTATCCGGTCTCGGCCGTGCTCTCGAATTCCGAAGTCCTCGGCGTGCTCAAGCCCGGCCAGCACGGCTCGACCTTCGGCGGCAATCCGCTCGCCTGCGCGGTCGCCCGCGCGGCCCTGAAAGTGCTGACCGAAGAAGGCATGATCGAAAACGCCGAGACGATGGGCGCCTATTTCCTCGAAGGCCTGCGCTCCATCCGCTCCAATATCGTCAGGGACGTGCGCGGCCGTGGCCTTATGCTTGCGGTCGAACTGGAGCCGGAAGCCGGCGGTGCCCGGCAATATTGTTACGCTCTCAAGGATCGCGGCCTTCTCGCTAAGGATACGCATGACCACACGATTCGCCTGGCGCCGCCGCTGGTCATCACCAGGCAACAGGTCGACTGGGCGATTTCACAAATTGAAAAGACAATAACCTAAAGCAAAATCGCCGATCATCTTACAACCGACGCTGATTAACCTCGGGATATCTCGGGTTTAATCTGCACAAATCCGTGAAAATCGGCCGAAATTCGGCAGAAATTGGATTTGGTTACTCATTATTAACGAAGAAATTATACCTAAATCATGCGATTAGATTTCAGTTCCGCATCTAGGGCCACGGGGCGGGTTTCGCAAATGCATTGAACCGATCCGCCGCACTTGCGAAGCAGGACGGATTTTCAAGTATTGCCGGATATACTGCAGTTTTACTGTGGCCCCGTCATGCCCGAAATCCGAACCATTCTCCGAGACATCGGCTGGTCGCCATCACGTATCGGAGAATTGAAATGTCATTGTTTTCGCTGGGCGCGACATCGGATTCGCGCGCGATCGTCGTCGCTCTCATGAAATCGCAGGCGACGATCGAATTCGACCTGCAGGGAAAGATCCTGAACGCGAACGAGAATTTCTGCCGAGCGTTGGGCTACAAGCTCAGCGACATTGTCGGCAAGCATCACAGCATTTTCTGCGAACCGGATTACGTCGCCTCCCCCGCCTACCGGGAATTCTGGCAGAAGCTCGGCAGGGGAGAATTCGATGCCGGCGAATATAAGCGCATCGGCAAGGATGGCCGCGAGGTCTGGATCCAAGCGAGCTACAACCCGCTGATGTCGGGTGGCAAGCCCTACAAGATCGTCAAGCTGGCAAGCGACGTCACCGCCGCCAAGCTGAAAGCCGCCGACGCCGAAGGCAAAATCACGGCCCTTTCGCGGGCTCAGGCTGTCATCGAATTCACACCGGATGGCGAGATCCTGGAGGCGAACGACAACTTCCTCTCGGTCATGGGGTACCGGATGGAAGAAATCCGCGGCAAGCATCACAGCATTTTCTGCGAGCCGGCCTATGTGCGCTCCGAAGCCTATAAGGAATTCTGGAAGACGCTTGCCGCCGGCCGGTTCGTCGCAGAGGAATTTCTGCGGATCGGCAAGGGCGGCAAGGTCGTCTGGATCCAGGCGTCCTACAATCCCATCTTCGACATGAGCGGCCGCATCTTCAAGGTGGTCAAGTTCGCGACCGACGTCACCGCACGCGTGCGTGCCGTCGACGATCTGGCAACCGGCCTGACGGCGCTTGCCGAGGGCGACCTGACGAAACGGATCGAAAATCCTTTCCCGCCCGCGCTCGAGAAAGTCCGGACCGACTTCAATGCCGCGATCGACAGGCTCGGCGACGCCATGCGCACGGTCCTCGACAACGCCGAGGCGATCGCCAGCGGTGCCCGCGAGACCAAGGAAGCTGCCGACGTACTGTCCAAACGCACCGAGCAGCAGGCGGCAACCGTCGAAGAAACCGCTGCCGCACTGGATCAGATCACCCAGACCGTCGCCGACAGTGCCGGCCGGGCTGCCGAAGCAGGCGGCCTTGTCGCGGAAACGAAGCGCGGCGCCGAGCATTCCGGCAATATCGTCCGCAGGGCGGTCGACGCCATGGGCCAGATCGAGAAATCCTCGCACGAGATCAGCAACATTATCGGCGTGATAGACGAGATCGCCTTCCAGACCAACCTGCTGGCGCTGAACGCCGGCGTCGAGGCGGCCCGCGCCGGTGAGGCCGGCAAGGGTTTTGCCGTCGTCGCTCAGGAGGTTCGTGAACTCGCGCAGCGCTCGGCGAGCGCCGCCAAGGAGATCAAGGCGCTCATCACCACCTCCTCGGAGCACGTAAAAAGCGGTGTCGATCTTGTCGGCCAGACCGGCCAGGAATTGGAACGGATCGTCGTCCAGGTCGGCAATATCGACGTCAACGTGACGGCGATCGTCGAGTCCTCCCGCGAACAATCGACCGGGCTTGCCGAAATCAACAAGGCCGTCAACATCATGGATCAGGGCACGCAGCAGAACGCCGCCATGGTGGAAGAGACGACGGCGGCAAGCGCCCGGCTTTCGTCCGAAACCGAAAACCTTCGCAATCTCGTCTCACAGTTTAGATTTGGGCAACACTCTTCCGCTAAAGTCATCGATAACCGCAACGATGCTTCGCCAGGTGCAAAGCCATCGCATGGTGGGAAGGCAAAGCTCGTCCGCGCCAATGGTGGCGCATCCGCTTCTGCCCTGGCTTACGATAGTTGGGAAGAATTTTAATGGCCACGATCAACTCTACTAGCTTCAGCGGCGACACGCTCGAAATCATTGCCTTCCGCCTGCACGATCAGGAATTCTGCGTGAAGACCACGACCATCCGCGAAATCCGCGGCTGGGCGCCTTCGACGCCGATCCCGCACTCTCCGGCGGACGTCATCGGTGTTATGAACCTGCGCGGTTCGGTCATCCCGATCATCGACCTGGCCTATAAGCTCGGCATGAAGAGCACCGTCGCCAATGAACGCAGCGCCATTGTCGTCGCCGAAGTGCACAACATGGTCATCGGCATGCTGGTTGACCGCGTTTCGGACATTCTGACGATCTCTTCCAGCCAGGTGCAACCCGTTCCGGAAGTTACCGCGTCCTTCGACCGTGCCTTCTGCGAGGGCATCATCGCTTCCGAAAACGGCATGATCTGCTTCCTGAACCTCGCAAAGATGTTCAAGGAAAACGAGACGGACGAACTGGCCGCCTAAAAGCCGAATTGCACGGCATGAACGAAAAACCGCCCCCTCAAGGGCGGTTTTTTGCTGGTCGGGATCTCGTTGCGCGCCGGCATAAGGTCCGCCGTCAGATCTCGTTGAGACGGCGGCCCCGACACCAGTCTTGTCAGGCATTGCACGATTGCTGCTGCAATGAAGCGATGGTCTGAAAAACCGGGCGGGAGACATGTCTCCCGCCCGGTCCTCTCCAACTCCAGCCTTTCAGGAACTCCCCGCGAGGAATTCCTTCTAGCCGAACAATGCCAGGGTTGCCTGCAGCGTCACCCAGACGCCCCAGAGAAGGGGAATTCCGACCACGGCCCAGGCAAGCGCCGCCTTGGCGTCGAGGCCGCCTGTACCGATGCCGAAGGAACCGGTCGGCCCGGCATTTGCAGCCGCAGTCTTCGCCTGAAGAGCGGCGACCTCCTCGTCCGCCATGAACCATTTGTCGGTGAGCGGCCGGACAAAGGCATTGGCGATCAGGCCGAGCGCCAGCATGCAGGCAAGAATATACATCGTGCCTGTATAGAGCGCCGGGCCGGGTGCTACGCCGGCGGCGATCTGCGCCTCGCGGATATAGTTGACGACGACAGGGCCGACGATACCCGCCGTTGCCCAGGCCGTCAGCAGCCGGCCATGGATGGCGCCGACGAACTGCGTGCCGAAAATATCGGCGAGATAGGCGGGAATGGTCGAGAAGCCGCCGCCATACATCGACAGGATGACGGCGAAGGCCAGCACGAAGAGGGCCTTGTTGCCCATATCTGCGAGCGTTGGAGCCGCAGCATAGAGAACGATGCCGAGAATGAAGAAAGTATAGTAGGTGTTCTTGCGGCCGATCTTGTCGGACAGGGAGGCCCAGAAGAACCGTCCGCCGATGTTGAAGAGCGACAGCAGGCCGGCAAAGCCGGCAGCAATCGTCGCAATCGACGCCTTCTGGCCTGCATCAAGCTGCGCAAAACCGACATCCGGCAAGCCGATCAGCGAGCCGGCGAAGATTTCCTGCAGCATGGGCGACGCCATGCCGATGACGCCGATGCCGGCCGACACGTTGAGGCAGAGCACCGCCCAGATCAGCCAGAATTGCTTCGTCTTGTGCGCATCGCGCAGGTGCACGTGCTTGGTGGTGATCATCGTGCTCTTGGCGGCGGGCGGCGTCCAGCCTTCCGGACGCCAGCCGGCCGGCGGAATGCGGTAGCCGAACGCTCCGCCGAGCATGAACACGAAATAGATGATCGCCATGGCGATGAAGGTCTGCCAGACGCCGACGGACGTGTCCGTCTTGAACGTGTTCATCAGGATATTGGCAAGCGGAGCGCCGATCATCGCGCCGCCGCCGAAACCCATGATCGCCATGCCGGTTGCCATGCCACGCCGGTCCGGGAACCATTTGATCAGCGTCGAAACCGGCGAGATATAACCGAGACCAAGGCCGACGCCGCCGATCACCCCGGCGCCGATCCACATGATCCAGAGCTGGTGGGAAATGACCCCGAAAGCAGCGATGATGATGCCGCCGCACCAGCAGCAGGCCGAGACGACGCCCGCCTTGCGCGGTCCGACCCGCTCCAGCCAGCCACCCCATATGGCAGCGGACGAACCGAGCAGCACGAAGAAGAGCGTATAGATCCAGCCAAGATCGGCAACGCGCCAGTCGCAGGTGGTGGTAAAGAGTGCCGAGGCAAGCGTCAGGTCCGGGCAGACGGTCGATGCCGCAATGCCGAGAGATTTCGACAGCGGCAGCCAGAACACGCTGAAGCCGTAGGCCATGCCGATGCAAAGATGGATGGCAAGTGCGGCCGGCGGCACGAACCACCGGTTGAAGCCGGGTCTTGCAATGATTCTTTCGCGATCCAGCAGGCCCACGCCTGCCAATACGTCGCCTGAACTTGTATCCGCTGCAGTCATGAACAACTCCTCCTTGTTTCAGACCTTGTTGCCACAGGCGTATGTGCAAGCGGGTTGATCCCACTTCCCCTCATTCACACGCCGATGTTGGTTTACCGAAGCTGGTTTTGCGCCGGCTCCGGTTTGCGGATCAGAGGCACGGCCTGCAGCACGAGTGCATCGAGGCCGTTATCTTCCTTCTCCAGAATTTCGAAGAGTTGCCGCCGCATGCGCGGCTCCCAGAATTTGTTGATATGGGTCGCAACTCCCTGCACAGCCTCGCTTTCGGGCTGGGTTTTGAAGAAGGTTGCGATCTGGTTTGCCATATAGACGAGCTTGGTCTTGGTATCATGCGACATCGGCGATGCTTCCGGGCGACAGGCGATGCGGGTGGGTGAAAATCTCGAAATCATGGCCGCGCACGAGGGCAACCAGCGTCATGCCGGCCTCTTCGGCCGTGCGGATGGCGAGCGCGGTCGGCGCGGAAATGGCGATCAGCACGGGTGCGCCGAGAATTGCCGTCTTCTGAACCATTTCGACCGACAGGCGACTGGTGACGACGACGGCGCCGGAAGCGCCGGCCGTCCCCGCCCTGATGATCGCGCCGCACAATTTGTCGAGCGCATTGTGCCGGCCGACATCCTCGCGCACCGCGACCAATCCCTTGCCGGGAACATAGAAGCCGGCCCCATGCACTGCCCGCGTCTCGCGATGCAGCGGCTGGGAATCGTTGAGCAGCGCGGTCGCCTTGACGATATCGGCATGCGACAGCGATAGCCCGGCCCGGGAAAGATCCGGCACGGCGCGGACCGCCTGCTCGATCGATTCGATGCCGCACAGGCCGCAACCGACAGGTCCCGCCATGCTGCGCCGCCGTTTCCTCAGCGCATCCTCGACATCGTCGAGAAGCGTCACCTGGACATCGACACCCTTCTCGTCCTCGAGCAGCTCGATGCCGGCAACCTGGCTGCGATCCGTGATGATGCCTTCCGTCAGACTGAAACCGACTGCGAAATCCTCCAGATCGTCGGGCGTACCCATCATCACCGCATGTGTGCTGCCGCCATAGGAAAAGGCGATCGGCACTTCTTCGGGCACGATACGTTCGCCCCGCATCATGACGCCGCCCTTGCGGGCGACCTCCTTCACGGCGATCCGGGTCGGCCTTTCCGTCATTATTCGGCGGCCTCCATCTTGCCGGCGATGCGGCGGGACCGGCGGGCCTGCTCATCATATTCGACCTGCCAGTCGGACGGCCCGTTGGACGGCGATACCTGCACCGCCGTCACCTTGTATTCCGGGCAGTTCGTCGCCCAGTCGGAGAAATCGGTGGTGATGACGTTTGCCTGCGTATCCGGATGATGGAAGGTCGTGTAGACGACGCCGGGCGCCACGCGATCGGTGATCAGCGCGCGAAGCGTCGTATCGCCGGAACGGCTGCCGAGCTTGACCCAGTCGCCGTCACGAATGCCGCGCTGTTCGGCATCGTGCGGGTGGATTTCCAGTCGGTCTTCCGAGTGCCAGACGACGTTGTCGGTACGGCGCGTCTGCGCGCCGACATTATACTGGCTGAGAATGCGGCCGGTGGTCAGAAGCAGCGGGAAGCGCGGCCCGGTGCGTTCGTCGGTCGCCACATATTCCGTGCGGATGAACTTGCCCTTGCCGCGCACGAATCCGTCAACATGCATGATCGGCGAGCCGAGCGGATGCGCTTCGTTGCAGGGCCACTGAACCGAGCCCATTTTTTCGAGATAGTCGTAGGAAACGGAAGCGAAACTCGGCGTCGTCGCGGCAATCTCGTCCATGATTTCGGAAGGATGCGCATAGTGCCAGTCGAGGCCCATGGCCTGTGCGAGATTCTGCGTCACTTCCCAGTCGGCATAACCGTTGCGCGGGGTCATGACCTTGCGCACCCGGTTGATGCGGCGCTCGGCATTGGTGAAAGTGCCGTCCTTTTCCAGGAAGGTCGAACCCGGCAGGAAGACATGGGCGTAATTTGCCGTCTCGTTGAGGAAGAGATCCTGCACGACCACGCATTCCATGGCAGCGAGGCCGGCGGCGACATGCTTGGTGTCCGGATCGGACTGGAGGATATCTTCGCCCTGGATATAGATGCCTTTGAACGAACCGTCGACGGCGGCATCCAGCATGTTCGGGATGCGCAGACCCGGCTCGTTGTTGATCTTCACGCCCCAGAGTTTCTCGAAAATATCGCGCGTCGCATCGTCGGAGATATGGCGATAACCCGGCAGCTCGTGCGGGAAGGACCCCATGTCGCACGAGCCTTGCACATTGTTCTGGCCGCGCAGCGGGTTCACGCCGACGCCCGGACGGCCGATATTGCCGGTCGCCATGGCAAGATTGGCGATCGCCATGACGGTCGTCGAGCCCTGGCTGTGTTCGGTTACGCCAAGGCCGTAATAGATGGCGCCATTGCCGCCGGTCGCATAGAGCCGGGCGGCACCGCGCACGTCTTCCGGCTTGACGCCGGTGAATTTCTCCACGGCCTCCGGGCTGTGCTGCGGCTCGGCCACGAACGCCGCCCAGTCCTCGAATTCCGACCAGTCGCAACGCTCGCGGATGAATTTCTCATCGCAGAGACCTTCGGTCACGATCACATGCGCCAAAGCGGTCAGGATCGCGACATTGGTGCCGGGCTTCAGCGGCAGATGGAAGGATGCCTCGACATGCGGCGAGCGCACGATATCGGTGCGGCGCGGATCGATGACGATGAGCTTGGCGCCCTGCCGCAGCCGCTTCTTGAGACGCGAACCGAAAACCGGGTGGCCGTCGGTCGGGTTGGCACCGATGATAACGACGACGTCCGACTGTTCGATGCTGTCGAAATTCTGCGTGCCGGCCGAGGTGCCGAAGGCCTGACCGAGACCGTAGCCCGTCGGCGAATGGCAGACGCGCGCGCAAGTATCGACATTGTTGTTGCCGAAGCCGGCGCGGACCAGCTTCTGGACAAGATAGGTCTCTTCATTGGTGCAGCGGGACGATGTGATGCCGCCGATCGCTTCGCGGCCATATTGGTACTGGATACGGCGGAACTCCGAAGCGACATGCGCATAGGCCTCATCCCAGCTCACTTCGCGCCAGGGATCCGTCACCTTCTCGCGGATCATCGGATTGAGGATGCGGTCCTTGTGGGTCGAATATCCATAGGCAAAGCGGCCCTTGACGCAGGAATGGCCGCGGTTGGCCTGTCCGTCCTTCCACGGCACCATGCGCACCAGTTCCTCGCCGCGCATTTCCGCCTTGAAGGAACAGCCGACGCCGCAATAGGCGCAGGTCGTGACCGCCGAATGTTCCGGCTGGCCGATTCGGATGACCGATTTTTCCGTCAGCGTCGCCGTCGGGCAAGCCTGCACGCAGGCGCCGCAGGAAACGCATTCGGACTCCACGAAATGCTCGTGCATGCCGGGCGAGACGCGCGAACCGAAGCCGCGCCCCTCGATCGTCAAGGCGAACGTGCCCTGTACTTCCTCGCAGGCGCGCACGCAGCGCGAGCAGACGATGCATTTCGACGGATCATAGGTGAAGTAGGGATTGGATTCGTCCTTCGGCATCCATTTCAGATTGATCTCGCCGCCATTGCGTGCCCTGACGTGGTTGTCGCCCTCGTAGCCGTAGCGCACGTCGCGCAGCCCGACGGCGCCCGCCATGTCCTGCAGCTCGCAATCGCCGTTGGCAGCACAGGTCAGACAGTCGAGCGGATGGTCGGAAATATAAAGCTCCATCACGCCACGGCGGATGTTCTTCAGCCGCTCCGTCTGCGTATGGACGACGATGCCTGGAGCCACCGGCGTGGTGCAGGAGGCCGGAGTTCCGTTGCGGCCGTCGATCTCGATGAGACAGAGGCGGCAGGAGCCGAAGGCATCGACCATATCGGTCGCGCAGAGCTTCGGCACCTGAATGCCGGCCTCCATCGAGGCCCGCATGATCGAGGTACCCTCGGGGACTGTCACCTGCCTGCCGTCGATGGTCAGCGTCACCATCGTTTCGGATTTGGAGGCCGGCGTTCCGTAGTCGATTTCGTGAACAAGAGACATGATCTATTCCGCCGCTTCGATGAGAGGGACCGGGGCAAAATCCTCGGGGAAGTGCGTCATCGCGCTCATGACGGGATAGGGCGTGAAACCGCCGAGCGCGCAGAGCGAGCCGAATTTCATCGTATTGCAGAGATCGGCCAGCAGCTCGCGGTTCTTTTCCGGTTCGATGCCCTGAGCGATCTTGTCCGCCGTTTCGACGCCGCGCGTCGAGCCGATGCGACAGGGCGTGCACTTGCCGCAGCTTTCCACCGCGCAGAATTCCATGGCGAACCGCGCCTGCTTGAGCATATCTGCCGTATCGTCGAAGACGACGAGGCCGGCATGGCCGATCAGCCCGTCCCTGGCGGCAAAGGCCTCGTAGTCGAACGGCGTATCGAAGAGCGACCGCGGAAAATAGGCGCCGAGCGGCCCGCCCACCTGTACCGCCTTCACCGGCCGGCCTGACGCCGTGCCGCCGCCGATCTTCTCGACGATATCGCCGAGCGACAGGCCGAAGGCGGTTTCATAAAGGCCGCCATATTTCACGTTGCCGGCGATCTGCAGCGGGATGGTGCCGCGTGACCGGCCCATGCCGAAATCACGATAGAAGGCCGCCCCCCTCTCCATGATCACAGGCACCGAGGCGAGCGAGATGACGTTGTTGATGACCGTCGGACAGTTAAACAGGCCCTTGTGCGCCGGCAGCGGCGGCTTGGCGCGCACGATGCCCCGCTTGCCTTCGAGGCTGTTGAGCAGCGCGGTTTCCTCGCCGCAGACGTAAGCGCCGGCACCGGTGCGGATTTCCATGTCGAATGCCTTGCCGGAACCGAGCACCGAACTGCCGAGGATGCCGGCCTTGCGGGCAATCTCCACCGCCTCCGTCATCGTGGCGATGGCGTGCGGATATTCCGAACGCGTGTAGACGAAGCCTTTCGTGGCACCTGTCGCAAGCCCGGCAATCGCCATGCCTTCGATGAGCACGAAAGGATCGCCTTCCATGATCATCCGATCGGCAAAGGTGCCGCTGTCGCCCTCATCTGCATTGCAGACGATATATTTGCGCGACCCGGCCGCATCGAGCACCGTCTTCCACTTGATGCCGGTCGGAAAGCCCGCCCCGCCGCGGCCGCGAAGGCCGGAATCGGTCACTTCCCTGACGATATCGGCAGCCTGCATCGCCACTGCGCGGCGAAGGCCCGCAAGCCCGCCATGGGCTTCGTAATCCGCAAGCGAAAGCGGATCGGTAATGCCGCAACGGGAAAAGGTGAGGCGGGTCTGGCCCTTCAGGAATGGGAGGTTCTCGACCTCCCCAAGACAGAGCCCATGCGCCCTGCCATCCATCAATCCCGCGTCGAAGAGGCCTGCGACATCCCTCGCCCCGACCGGCCCGTAGCCGATCCGTTTGCCGGAAACCTCGACCTCGACCAGCGGTTCGAGCCAGAGCATTCCGCGCGAGCCGTTGCGCACGACGACCGCATCGAGGCCGCGGGCGGCGATCTCCTGGTTAATCGCCTTTGCCACCTTCTCGGCCCCGAGCGAGAGCGCTGCGGCATCGCGCGGAATATAGATTCTTACGGTCATCGGCGCGCCTCCTCGACGAGTTCGGCCGCAAGCGCGTCATCGACCCGGCCATGCACTTCGCCGTCGAACATGGCGGCCGGCGCACAGGCGCAGAGACCGAGACAATAGACCGGCTCCAGCGTCACGCTGCCGTCCAGTGTCGTCTGATGAAAATCGATGCCGAGCAGGCTCTTGATACGCTCGGCCAGCGCGTCGCCGCCCATCGACTGGCAGGCTTCGGCGCGACAGAGCTTCAGCACGTGCCGACCGGCGGGGTGATCGCGATAATCGTGGTAGAAGGTCACGACGCCGTGGACCTCGGCGCGGGAAAGATTGAGTTCGTCGGCGATGACCGGCAGGGCTTCCTGCGGCACGTAACCGAACTCGTCCTGAACCTCATGCAGAATGGGGAGCAACGGGCCTTCGAGGGATCGAAGATCGGCAACGATCGAGCGCACGCGCCCGGCAATATCGCCCTCGGCGATACGTATGTTCATCAGCAGCCCTCCCTCGGCTTGCGAATTCCGCGAAATGCGCAAAAACCTCCCCATGTCCTTGCGATTTCTAGGGAACTGTCTCAGGGAAGCGGGCCGCGATCAATAAAGCAGTTTCGTTGCTTGATAGTTTTTTTCTATCAAAGTTCCGCATCTTCCACGAGTGTTCTTGCCTCATGCAACAAAGCAGAAACAAGGGGCGTGAACGGTTCCCGGTAGGGGGCGACAAGGCCCACAAGATGGTGCGCCTCCGGCTCGACGATCGGGATCATTCGGATCTCCACAGGAAAACCGAATGATTTCGCTACGTTACGCGGCATGATGCTCGCCCAGCGCCCGGTCCGAACGTGTGAAAACAGCACGATCATCGAGTTTGATTCGAGCGTCGGATGCACCGTCGCGCCCGCCTCGGTCAAATGTCGGTTGATGATACGGCGGTTCTGCATGTCGGCCGTCAATAGACAAAGTCGAAGATCGCCGACTTCACGCCATGTCACACTCTCGCGATCCGAGAGCGGGCTGCCGGCGGCAGTGATGAGATTGTAACGCTCCGCGTAGAGCGGCACCGAGGTGACACGCCCGAGCGGCTCGTTTTCCAGATAGGTGACGCCGGCATCGATCTCGAGATTTTCGAGCATTCCCAGCACCTGCAGCGAATTGCGCGAGACGATGGAGAAGGTGACGTCGGGGTGTCGCTCCTGAAAGGGCGTCGTGATTCGCGACAGCATGGCGAGCGCGGTCGGAATGGAAGCCAGCCGCAGATGGCCGGAGAGACCTTTGCGGGCGGCGCGCATTTCCTCGCGCATCGTGCGTGTGTCGCCGACGATGCGCCGCGCCCATTCGAGGACGCGCTGCCCTTCCGGCGTCAATCCCTGAAAACGGGAGCCGCGCTGCACCAGCATGACGCCGAGCTGGTCCTCGAGCTGGCGAATGGCGGCAGACAGCGTGGGTTGGGAAACACCGCATTCCTCCGCCGCACGACCGAAATGTTTCTCGTTGGCGAGTGCGATGAAGAATTCCAGCTTGTCGATCATCCGGCCCCCCTGCCGAATTCGGGATGAGGCCTATCTTCGCGGCATGCCGGCCGCTTCGCAAGAGCTGCAGCCTCAGCCCTTCTCGGCAACCGGGAAGAGACTGAAAAGTGATTCGAGGAAAGCCAGAACGCTTTCATTGCCCATGCTGTAATAGACGAGCCGGCCGTCGCGCCGCGTGTTGACGAGGCCTTCGAGCCGCAGCCGGGCAAGCTGCTGCGACACCATAGCCTGCTGTATACCAAGAATATCCTCGATCTCGCCCACCGTCTTTTCGCCTTCCGAAAGGATACAGAGGATGAGCAACCGGGTCTGATGGGCTAGCGCCTTCAGGAGATCACTCGCCTCGTGGGCTTTGTCAGCAAGCTTCTGCAAGTCCTGGCCGGTCATGCCCGGCTTCGGTTTAGGCAATGGCATCTGCTTCTCGGAAGGAGGTAATAAGGTAGATCAGTACAATATCATATTCGCAGAAGCGAATTGGTCAAATGTCGCGAAATACCAAAAAAAGTCCAACCAAATCAGCAGATAAGCTGGCCGCCATTGATCTCGAGAACCTGGCCTGTGATGTAGCCGGAGAGCGAAGGCGCCGCCAGGAAGAGATAGGCTGGGGCGCAATCTTCCGATGTTCCGAGCCGCTGCAGCGGGATCGACTTGCGTGTCTGCTCCAGTTTTTCGCGAGATGAATAGCGTGCATGGAAATCAGTATCGATCGTGCCCGGCGACACGCAATTGACCCGGATACCGTCAGGCGCGAGTTCGCGGGCGAGCGCCTTGGAATAGGTCGCAACGAAGGCTTTCGATGCGGAATAGATCGCCGAACCCGGACTGCCGCCCGTCAGCGCCGATATCGAGACCGTGTTGACGATGGCTGCACCCTGCGCTGCCCGAAGAGCAGGAAGCAGTGCGCGTGTAAGTTCCACCACCGACGTCTGGTTGAGGCGCACGACAGTGTCATAGTCGGCATCGGTCAGCTCGCCGGCGGGAAAACGTCCATGCATCGTACCGGCATTGTTGACCAGAACATGGATTTTGTCGAAGAAATCGAGCGCTTCCTGCGCAAACTTCGCAGCCCCGCCCGGATGCAGGAAATCGGCCGGCAGCAGCAGCGCCCGGCGCTCCGATTCGGCCGTCAGAAGAAAATCCGGCAGTTCGCGTTCCCCCTTGCGCCCGGTATGCACAAGCACGCGCGCTCCGCAATCCAGAAACTGCCGGGCAACTTCAAGGCCGATGCCCCGCCCGGCACCCGTCACGACGACATTGCGGTTTTCGAACAGTTTGGGATGAAACACGAAGCTCTCCTCTTGGCGGGCTGGCCCCGCCGCTTGCGCTATCAGGCCTAACATATGCGGCCACCGGCCAAAAGAAAGCCCGCAGGCCTACGCATCCGGATCGAGAAGCCGCGCACCGGTGCCCTGACTGCCGAGCACGTCGAAGGGATTGCGCAGCGGACAGGCATCAATGGAGAGACAGCCGCAGCCGATACAGCTCGTCAGATGGTCGCGCAGCAGGCTGAGCCGCCTGATGCGGGCATCGAGATCATCCTTCCAGAGCGCAGACAGCCTCTGCCAATCCTCCACTGTCGGTGTGCGGCCTTGCGGCAGGGTCTCGAAGGCGGTCTGGATTTCAGCAAGAGGGATGCCGACGCGTTGCGCCACCTTGATGATGCCGAGACGCCGCAGCACGTCGCGACCATAGCGGCGCTGATTGCCACGGGTGCGAATGCTGGAGATCAGTCCTTTCGCCTCGTAGAAATGCAGGGCGGAAACCGCAAGTCCGCTGCGTTCTGCCACCTCCCCCACCGTCAGAAGCCTGCTCAGAGAGAATGTCGGGTTCTGCTGCATGGCCTATTGACCTCAATATTGGTTGAGGTTTTATAGACTGCGCTCCCGAGGCCGTAAAGCCGACAAAGAAGGAGCAATGCATGCAGAAAGCCATGAGGCTTGCCGTCATCTACGGCAGCACGCGCGACGGGCGCATCTGCGACAGGGTCGTAAAATGGCTGGCAAGAGAGCTTGTCGGCTTCCCGCAATTCGAAATCGACATCATCGACCCGCTGGCATTTTCGCTGCCGCGGGAACATGCGCCGCATCATCCCGAGGCAAGACGGCTTGCCGACAGGCTCCATCAGGCCGATGGCTTCATTCTCGTCACGCCGGAATATAATCACAGCTTCACCGCTTCCCTGAAATTCCTCATCGACCTCTTTGCCGAGCCCTGGCACGGCAAGCCGGTCGCCTTCGTTTCCTATGGCGGCGTATCCGGCGGATTGCGGGCGGTCGAGCAGCTGCGCCTCGTCTTTGCGGAGCTTCACGCCGTCACGATCTGCGATGCGGTGAGCTTCAGCTCCCCTTGGCGTCGTTTCGACGATGAAGGCCGGCTGCACGATCCCCAGGATGCGCTGCGCCGGCTTTCGCGAATGACAGCCCAGCTGCAATGGTGGACCGAAGCACTGATTGCCGCGCGCAGCGACAGCCCCTATGCCGGCGCAGCCGCCTGAGACAGCGACATCCGGTTCCGTTTCTGGCAGGTACGAAACCGGCTGGACACCCGGACAGGACCTTTGTCCGGGTGTTTCCTCCTTTCCCGACAGATGGCGGATGCGCCCGGCCTGCCATCCTCGGCCTGCCGACCGTGTAGCCGGATAGCAATTTTGCGGTTGCGGTATCGCCGAGCCGGTGCTAGCTTCCGCCACAATTTCACGGGGGAGCTCCATATTGCTGGGGCTGAGATGTGAGGCGCATGCCTCCGGACCCTTCAAAGCTGATCTGGGTAATGCCAGCGGAGCGAGGTCCAAATGTTTTCCGGCGCGCAAGTGTCCCTGTATCCGATGTCCGGCAATTTCGTCGGCATCATCCTTGATGCGATCAAGGCACTCGAGCCCTATCGCGACCGGCTCCGCATCGAAACCGACGATATTTCCACGCTGATGGTCGGCCCGCCCGACGTACTGTTTGCCGCCATGCGCGACCTCTTTGTTGCGGCCTCGGCAAGCGGCGAACATTGCGTTTTATCCGCTGCCGTCTCGCGCGGCTGCCCCGGCGAGCCGGATGACGCCATCTGCGGCACCGGCCTGGCCACGAGCCGCTCCGAACCATTGGCCGAGCGTCTGGAGGCGGCGATGGCAGCGGTCAGGGAAACGCCAAGGACCGGCCAGCCGACCGCCGCCCAGTTTTCTCTCTATGTCATGGGAACCGGCACCCATATGGACGAGATCTATGGCTGCATCGATTTTCTGAAGCGCTCCGGCACTTTCGACCGATCCAAGAATTTCTGTACCAAACTGCGCGGCGATGCCGGTGCGATCTTCGCGACCATCCATGAAGCCTTCTACCGCTTCGGCGATCCCGAGGGCCATGTGACGCTGGATATTACGGTCTCGGCAAACAGCCCGAGCAAAGCCTGAGACGCCTGACGGCAATGACCTTATCGAAACCGGATTCGACATTTGCACCACTGCGGCGGGCCCTGCCAGCCATTCTTGCCGTATGCGCCTTCCTGGCCGTCTGGGAGTTCTATGTCGATCTCTCTGGCATCAAGCCCTCCATCCTGCCCTCGCCTTCGCGCATCCTCACACAAGGCTGGCTGAACAGGCAGGCGCTGCTCGACAATACCTGGCCCACGCTTGGCGCGACGCTCGGCGGTTTCGCCCTGTCGCTGCTCTTTGCCTTCGCCTCCTCGGTGCTGATGGATTTCATACCCTTCATGCGCCGCGCGCTGCTGCCGCTCTTCATCGTCAGTCAGACATTGCCGCTGGTCGCAATCGCCCCCCTGGTCGTGCTCTGGTTCGGTTTCGGGCTGTTGCCGAAGCTTCTGCTCGTCGCCCTCGTCACCTTCTTTCCGCTGCTTGTCGCCCTGCTGCAGGGCTATGAAGCGACGGATCGGGATATTGCCGAGCTTCTGAGTTCCATGAAGGCAAGCCGCTGGCGTATCTTCTGCCTGGCAAGGCTTCCCTCCGCCATGCCGTTCTTCTTTGCCGGCCTGCGCATAGCGATCACCTATGCCGTGGTCGGTGCAATCTTTGCCGAATATGCAGGCGCCGCACGCGGCCTCGGGATCTACATCCTCAATGCCAAGAACAATTTCCGGCCGGACCTCGTGCTTGCCGCCGTCGTCGTCAGCGCCCTCCTGACCCTGGGCCTCTTCGCTCTCACGCTGGCGGTGCAGCGCCTGGTCATGCCCTGGCAATCTCCTGCGGAGAAACGCCGATGAGCGGGATGCTTGAGCTGAAGAACGTCTCGAAATCCTTCGCCGGCATGGACGTGCTGAAGGATATTTCCCTTCATGTCGCCAGAGGCGAATTCGTCTCGATCGTCGGCCCCTCCGGCTCCGGCAAATCGACGATCCTTCGCCTTCTGACACAGGCGCTGCAGGCCGATGGCGGCGACATTTTCTTTGACGGCATGCCGCTTTCGCAAGCCGCACACGCCTTTGCCTTCATGCCGCAACGCGATGCGCTGATGCCGTGGCGAAGCGTCATCGACAATGCGATCCTCGGCCTCGAAGTGCACGGCATGCGCCGCAGCCAGGCGCGCTCCGTTGCCGCCCCTCTCTTCGAACGCTTCGGCCTTGCCGGTTTTGAAAATCACTATCCCGCCGCCCTTTCTGGCGGCATGCGCCAGCGTGCGGCCCTGCTGCGCACCGTAATTCAGCGGCAGGACATGCTGCTGCTCGATGAGCCCTTCGGGGCACTCGACGCGCTCACCCGCACCCAGATGCAGGAATGGCTGCAGGGCATGTGGACCGACCACCGCTGGACGGCCCTGCTGATCACCCATGATGTGCGGGAAGCGGTTTTCCTGTCCGATCGCATCTACGTGCTTTCCGCCCGTCCGTCGGCGGTGATCCGGGAATTCGACGTGCCGCTGAAAAGACCCCGCACGCTTGCCGATTTGGGCTCCCCGGCCGCCCAGGCGATCGAAACCGAAATTCTTCAAACATTGCTGCATCCGCAAAGAACCTGAGGAGGTCCCGATGCTTCTCACCCGCCGACAGACCCTTTTTGCCGCCATGGCTGCAAGCCTCGCCGCCCGCACTGCCTTCGCCCAATCCAGAGCCGCGGTTCGCATCGCACTCGACTGGACGCCGAACACCAATCACATCGGCATCTATGTCGCCAAGGCCAAGGGCTTCTACGAGGCGGCCGGCCTCGACGTCGAGATCCTGCCCTATGCCGATACGAGCGCGGGCACGCTTGTCGCCAACGGCGTAGCCGATTTCGGCATCTGCGGAGAGATTGAAGCCTTCACCCAACGCGCCGCCGGCGCGGATGTGAAGCTCGTTTATGCCGTCGTACAGACGGAAACCGGCAGGCTGATCTTCAAGGGCGGCCGCGACGATATCAAGAGCCCGAGGGATCTGGACGGAAAAACCTACGGCGGCTTCGGCGGCGCATGGGAGGAGGCCCTCGTCTCCGCAATGATCCGCAACGACGGGGGCAAGGGCGCATTCCAGAATGTCACGCTCGGCACCTCCGCCTATGAGGCACTCGATAATGGCGCAGTGGACTTCACGCTGGAAATCTATACCTGGGAGGGTATCGCCGCGCAGCTGGAGAACCGGCAGGTCGGCCGCTGGCGCTATAGCGACTACGGCATTCCCGACGAGCAGACGACGGCAATCGCATCCAGCGACGCCTATCTGTCGGCCAATCCGCAAAACGCCCGCGCCTTCATCCAGGCCACGCTCAAGGGTTACGCCTATTCGGTCGACAATCCGGACGAGGCCTGTGATCTCCTCATTGCCGGCAGCAACGGCGCGCTGCTGAACACCGATCTGGTCAAGGCATCGCAAAAGGCGCTGGTCGAGGGCCATTTCCTCAAGAGTACCGACGGCGCGATCGGCCTCATCGATCCGGCCAAGGCGGAAGCGATCGGAGCTTTCCTCTTCGACCACGGCATCCTGCTGGATGCCAATGGCGCGGCGCTGAAGGAAAAGCCCGACTTTTCCACCTATTACACCAACGATCTGCTTGGCTGAGATAATCCCGCTCTTGCCGGCGGCAGCTTTCCGCTGCAAAGTCCGGCCAGGAGCGAGGAGTGACATGCAGCAGCAGGACCGGGTGGCCGGAGCGGATTTCTTGCGTGCGGCCGCCTGCCTGCTGGTCCTCGTCCACCATCTTATTCTGCGCGTCGACCTCAACAGGACTGAAGGCTTGCAGCCGGTGCTGACCGCTCTGCGCTTCGGCAATTTCGGAGTCGCCATCTTCTTCATCCTCAGCGGTTTCCTGCTGGCCCTGCCGTTCTGGCGCAGCCTGGATGCTGGCCGCGCCATGCCTGGCCTGCGCACCTATGTCCTGCGACGCGCAGCCCGCATCGTGCCCGGTTACTGGGTGGCCTTGACGGCGGGCTTCGTCCTCAGCGTCACGCTGCTTGAGCACAGGCTGACGCCGGAACTCGTTCTGCGTTACGCCAGTGGCCTCTTCTTCATGAGCCAGTGGCACTGGCGCACCTTCTTTCCTGTCGAGGGCAACGGTCCGCTCTGGTCCATATGCTTTGAGGTCACGAGTTATGCGCTGCTGCCGCTTGGCTTCCTCTGGCTTTTCGCGATACCGCAAGACCGCCGTTCTGCGCTCGTCACGCGGCTTGCCTGGCTTGGCATCATTGCGGTGACGCTGCTTACCCACGAAACCTTCCGCATGCTCGTCCCGCCCAATGAGATTGAGCGCGGCTGGCAGTACGGCATGCAGGGTGGCGCGAAGGAGTGGATGCCGAACTACAATCCCTTCGGTTTCTTCGCCGTTTTTGCGCTGGGTGCCTTCGCGGCCGGCATCCAGATCATGCTGCCGCGCAAACGCCGGATCCGGTTCGACATCGCCGCACTCGCCTGCCTGGTCGCTGCCGGCCTCCAGCTGCCGCTATCGGCGGGCGGACCATGGGAAGCCTATGGATGGCTGGGCATCCCCTACGCCTTTCCGCTGTTCCCGGTTATGGTCGCCGCGGCGCTCGTGGCCCTGTCGCGCTCCGTGCTGCTTGCGACTGTGCTCGACAATGCCCTCATGCGCTTCACGGCAACCGTGTCATTCGGCATCTATATCTGGCAGGACATCGTTCTGACCTCGATGCAGACGATCTCGCCGGCCATATTCGGGATCGGTGAAGAAAAGCCTTTACGGGACTGGTTTATCGGCTGCACCTTTGCGACAGCGATCGTTTTTCTTCTCGCGAGCCTCAGTTATTTCGCTCTCGAGCGAGCGGCAATACGATGGGCCGCACGCATAACGCGCAAGAATTAGCCTTTACTCAATATAGTTAATTCCCAACCCATCAAAAATATCAGGGACATATTTTGAAATACTCCCAAATTTGGCTCGATTAAGGTTATGGAAACCTTAAAGAAGCGGGTGACAAACCGATCTTGCCCATGTATTTGTGCCAGCGCGACGCAATATGCGAGTATTTCCACGGACGTTGCTTAATGAACGTGTTTACTTCAAATAAGCTTCAAGACACGGCTTTCTTTACGAAAACAGTGAAGATGCCGGCTCTCGACGCAGCGAATTCCAATATTCGTCAGCCGGAGAGCTTTACCGCGCTGGAAGGCCGGAACAGGCTTCAGCTTGGCTTGAAGAGGGCTTTCGATATTTTCGGTGCGGCAAGCGCACTGATCATCCTGTTTCCTGTTTTTCTGACGATTGCGCTGCTCATCGTGATCGATGACGGCGGTCCGGTGTTTTTCCGGCAGGTTCGCTGGGGCCTGAAAGGTAGCAAGATCACGGTCTACAAGTTCCGCTCCATGCGGGCGGATCTCTGCGATCCCACCGGTGTCGAACAGACCGTCAGGGGCGATCGGCGCGTGACGCGGATCGGCTCCTTCCTGCGCAAGACCAACATTGATGAGCTGCCGCAGCTCCTCAATGTCCTCAAGGGCGATATGTCGCTCGTTGGCCCGCGCTGCCACGCCATCAACATGCGCGCGGCCGGCATGCTCTACGAGGAGCTGGTACCCGAATATCACTATCGTCACCTGATGCGGCCTGGCATTACCGGCCTTGCCCAGACGCGCGGCTGGCGTGGCCCGACAGAGCGTCCGACGGAGGCGCGCGCCCGCATTGCCAGCGATATCTATTACATCAGAAATTTCAGCCTCTGGCTGGATATCAAAATCCTGTTCGGCACGTTGCTGTCCGAACTGCGCGGCGGCACCGGCTTCTAAGAGCCCCTTCCAAAGAAACGCTCCGGATACAGGCGGTCAGAAGCCGCCTTTTGTTTCTGCGCTCTCCGCGTGGATTGCAGAACCTCCGCCGCAACGGAAAGCCTGCCTTAGCGCGGCAAACCTTCCGGGGTGCCGTTCCCACCTCGATGCCGTTGCGGATGCGGCCCGTGACGCATGCCTGCCCGCGGATATTCACGCCGCAAAAGAAAAGCGGCCCCGAAGGACCGCCTTGCACTCTGTCTTGTCGCTGGTTGCAGCGATCAATCCTGCTGGACGACACCACGCAGATGGGTCAGTTCCATGATGAAATGCTCAAGCCTGGACTTGTGCTCGTGATGCTCGGCATCCTCGAGTTCCTTCTTCGCGGCCTCGATGCGGCGCGTCAGCTCGTCCTTGTTGAGTTCTTCGACCGGAACAGCCGATTCTGCCAGCAGCGTGCAGCCGGTTGGCAGGATATCGGCGAAACCGCCGAACACGACGTAGTCCTGCTTGGAACCGGAGGCGGAACGAACGCTCACAATACCCGGCTTGACGGTCGTCATCGTCGGAGCATGGTTGGCCATGACCGTCATTTCGCCTTCGGTCGCGGGAATGACGACCTCAGTCACCATCTGCGACAGCAGCAGACGCTCCGGCGACACGAGCTCAAAGTTGAAATTGTCAGCCATCAGTGACTTACCTTCTCGGCTATGGCTTTTGCATCTTGCAGTTTGGTCCCGCAGAACGGGCAGTGCATTATCGCATGGTCGAGATAGCCGAGGCCTTCCTCGGTCTGAGCCAGCCCCACGACCATCATCATCACGCCGTTATCGGCACGGTAGAGGGTCGGCGCGGCCGGTTCAGGAAGCTCGGCCACGACACTCCGGAGAGTGTCGCAGCAGAAAATCTCGTCCAAAGCGTCGCTCATCAAGCAGCAGCGAGCTTCTTGGCCTTCTCGACAGCTTCTTCCATCGAGCCGACCATGTAGAAGGCAGCTTCCGGCAGGTGGTCGTACTCGCCGTTGACGAGGCCCTTGAAGCCCTTGATCGTGTCTTCGAGAGCAACCAGCTTGCCCGGCGAACCGGTGAAGACTTCGGCAACGAAGAACGGCTGCGACAGGAAGCGCTCGATCTTGCGGGCGCGGGCAACCGACAGCTTGTCCTCTTCGGACAGTTCGTCCATGCCGAGGATCGCGATGATGTCCTGCAGGGCCTTGTAGCGCTGCAGCGTCGACTGGACCTTACGAGCAACTTCGTAGTGCTCTTCGCCGACGACCATCGGGTCGAGCATGCGCGAGGTGGAGTCGAGCGGGTCAACGGCCGGGTAGATGCCCTTTTCAGCGATCGAACGCGACAGAACCGTCGTTGCGTCCAGGTGGGCGAACGAGGTTGCCGGTGCCGGGTCGGTCAAGTCGTCGGCCGGAACGTAAATGGCCTGGACCGAGGTGATCGAGCCCGTCGTGGTCGTGGTGATGCGTTCCTGCATCTGGCCCATGTCGGTGGCAAGCGTCGGCTGATAGCCCACGGCCGAAGGAATACGGCCGAGCAGAGCCGACACTTCCGAGCCAGCTTGCGTGAAGCGGAAGATATTGTCGACGAAGAACAGAACGTCCTGGCCCTGGTCGCGGAAGTGCTCGGCAACCGTCAGACCGGTCAGGGCGACACGAGCGCGCGCACCCGGCGGTTCGTTCATCTGGCCGTAAACCAGCGCAGCCTTGGAGCCTTCGCCGCCGCCATGCTTGTTGACGCCCGATTCGATCATTTCGTGGTAAAGGTCGTTGCCCTCGCGGGTACGTTCACCCACGCCTGCGAAGACCGAGTAACCACCGTGTGCCTTGGCGACGTTGTTGATCAGTTCCATGATGAGAACGGTCTTGCCGACGCCTGCGCCGCCGAACAGACCGATCTTGCCGCCCTTGGCGTAGGGAGCGAGAAGGTCGACGACCTTGATGCCAGTAACGAGGATCTGCGCTTCCGTGGACTGCTCGACGTAAGCCGGAGCATCCTGGTGGATGGCGCGCTTGTGAGCGGTGTTCAGCGGACCTGCTTCGTCGACCGGCTCGCCGATGACGTTCATGATACGGCCGAGCGTTTCGTCACCAACCGGAACCGAGATCGGCGCGCCGGTATCGGTGACCTGCTGGCCGCGAACGAGACCTTCGGTCGAGTCCATGGCGATCGTGCGGACTTCGTTTTCGCCCAGATGCTGAGCGACTTCGAGAACCAGACGGTTGCCGTTGTTGTCGGTTTCGAGCGCGTTCAAAATCGCCGGCAGTTCGCCTTCGAAAGCAACGTCGACGACGGCGCCGATAACCTGGGTGACTTTGCCGACAGAGCGGGTAGCTGCCTCAGCCATTTTCTTACCCTCTTTTCCCTAACTCAGAGCGCTTCCGCGCCCGAAATGATTTCAATCAGTTCCTTGGTGATCTGCGCCTGACGCTGACGGTTATAGCTCAGCGTCAGCTTGTTGATCATCTCACCAGCATTGCGCGTCGCATTGTCCATCGCGCTCATCTTGGCGCCCATTTCGCCCGCAACGTTCTCGAGGAGAGCGCGGAAGACCTGAACGGAGATGTTGCGCGGGATCAGCTCGTCGAGGATCGACGCCGGATCCGGCTCGTATTCGTAGACCGCGCCGGCGTGGTCTGCATCCTCGGCGCTGGCTTCCGGGGCCTTGGCCGGGATGAGCTGCTGCGCGGTCGGAACCTGGCTGATCACCGACTTGAATTCCGAGTAGAACAGCGTGCAGACGTCGAATTCGCCGGCCTCGAACATCTCGATGATACGCTTGCCGATCTGGTCGGCATTCTCGAACCCGATTTTCTTGACTTCGCGCAGTTCCTTACGCTCGACAATCATAGACGCGAATTCGCGGCGCAGGATGTCGTAGCCCTTCTTGCCGACGGTGAAGATCTTCACCGTCTTGCCTTCGGCCACCAGCTTGCGAACGTGGTCGCGTGCGAAGCGGGCGATCTGCGAGTTGAAGCCGCCGCACAGGCCGCGTTCGGCCGTGCAGACGACGAGCAGGTGAACCTGGTCCTTGCCCGTGCCGGTCATCAGGACCGGCGCGCCGTCCGCATCGGTGACGGCCTTGGCGATGTTCGCCAGGACCGCATTCATGCGCTGCGAGTAAGGCCGGGCGGCCTCGGCCGCCTCCTGGGCACGCCGAAGCTTCGCCGCGGCGACCATTTTCATCGCCTTGGTGATCTTCTGCGTCGCCTTGACGGAGGCGATCCGGTTTTTCAGATCCTTAAGTGAAGGCATCCGTTATCCGTCCTAACCTAAGGTCCGATTACTGGAAAGACTTGGCGAAGCTGTCGAGAGCAGCGGTGAGCTTGCCCTTCGTCGCGTCGCTGATAGCCTTTTCCGTGCGGATCGCATCGAGGATGGCGGAGCCTTCCGAACGCAGGTAGGACAACAGGCCCTGCTCGAACTTGCCGACCTGAGCAACCGGCAGCTTGTCGAGGTAGCCGTTGACGCCGGCGAAGATCACGGCGACCTGCTCTTCCGTCTTCAGCGGCGAGAACTGCGGCTGCTTCAGGAGTTCGGTCAGGCGCGCACCGCGGTTCAGCAGGCGCTGCGTCGCAGCGTCGAGATCCGAACCGAACTGGGCGAAGGCGGCCATTTCACGATACTGGGCGAGTTCGCCCTTGATCGAACCGGCAACCTGCTTCATTGCCTTGATCTGAGCCGAGGAACCGACGCGGGAAACCGACAGGCCGACGTTAACGGCCGGACGGATACCCTGGTAGAACAGGTCGGTTTCGAGGAAGATCTGACCGTCGGTGATCGAGATCACGTTGGTCGGAATGAAGGCCGAAACGTCGTTGCCCTGCGTTTCGATGACCGGCAGAGCGGTGAGCGAACCAGCACCCTTGTCGTCGTTCATCTTTGCAGCGCGCTCGAGGAGACGCGAATGCAGGTAGAAAACGTCGCCCGGATAAGCTTCGCGGCCCGGCGGGCGGCGCAGCAGCAGCGACATCTGGCGGTAAGCGACAGCCTGCTTGGACAGGTCGTCGTAACCGATCAGCGCGTGCTGGGCGTTGTCACGGAAGTATTCGCCCATTGCGCAGCCTGCGAACGGAGCGAGGAACTGCATCGGAGCCGGATCGGAAGCGGTCGCAGCAACGACGATCGAGTACTTCAGCGCACCGCGCTCTTCCAGAACCTTGACGAACTGGGCAACGGTGGAGCGCTTCTGGCCGACGGCGACGTAGACGCAGAACAGCTTGTCCTGATCCGGGCCGTTGTCATGGATCGGCTTCTGGTTCAGGAACGTATCGAGAATGATGGCGGTCTTGCCGGTCTGGCGGTCGCCGATGACGAGCTCGCGCTGGCCGCGGCCAACCGGAATGAGCGCGTCGATAGCCTTGAGGCCGGTCGACATCGGCTCATGAACCGACTTGCGCGGGATGATGCCAGGAGCCTTTACGTCGACGCGCGCACGGCGGGTCGCATTGATCGGGCCTTTGCCGTCAATCGGGTTGCCGAGAGCGTCGACAACGCGGCCGAGCAGTTCCGGACCGACCGGAACGTCGACGATCGCGCCGGTACGCTTTACGGTGTCGCCTTCCTTGATGTCGCGGTCGGAGCCGAAAATAACGACACCGACATTGTCGGACTCAAGGTTGAGCGCCATGCCGCGGATGCCGCCGGGAAACTCGACCATTTCACCAGCCTGAACATTGTCCAGGCCATAAACGCGAGCGATACCGTCACCAACGGAGAGAACCTGGCCGACTTCCGAGACTTCTGCCTCTTTGCCGAAGTTCTTGATCTGGTCTTTAAGAATTGCGGAAATTTCCGCAGCGCGGATATCCATCAGCCGACCTCTTTCAATGCAAGCTTAAGGGTAGAGAGTTTGGTACGAAGAGACGTATCAATCTGACGGGACCCGACCTTGACGATCAGACCACCAAGAATTGACGGATCAACCGTGACAGCAATTGCCACGTCTTTGCCGGTGACGCCCTTCAGCGCCGCCTTCAATTCATTTTCCTGCTCTGCAGAAAGAGCATGAGCCGAAGTGACTTCGGCAGAAATTTCGCCGCGATGGTTGGCAGCGATCAGCCGGAAGGCCTTGATCATGCCCGGCAGGGCAAACAGGCGGCGGTTACGCGCCACGACCTTCAGGAAATTGGCGAAGAAGCCCGAAATGCCAGCCTTTTCGCTGATCGCCACGATACCCTTGAGTTGGTCTTCCGCAGAGAAAACCGGGCTGAGGACAAAGCGCTTCAGGTCGTCGCTTTCATCCAGCATGGCCTGGAACCGGTCGAGATCGGCGGTAACGCTGTCGACGGCGCCCTCTTCGAGCGCCAGCTCGAAAAGCGACGAGGCATAGCGCTCTGCAACACCAGAAGTAAGCTGGGACGTGTCTGCCACGGGCACAAATTTCCCTGATTTCAATTCAAAATCGGACTTTCGGCGGGCGCCGAACCTATGACCTTGAATTCGTTTTGATTTCCCCCAGAAATCGCAAGAGAAGCCTCTTGCTTCTTCCGAAATTCGGGGTCCGTCTAACATAGGATGTTCGGACTCGCAACACGCGTAACGTCCGAATACGTGTTTCGCATGATTTTCTGTCAGCAAAATTACGGAAACACCAGAAAGCGGCCTGCGAAACGCTTTAATTTCAGCTCTGGATCAGCCTTGCAGGAAGCCGAACACATAGAGCAGCGGCAGCGCCGCGACGATCGCCTGCACAACCAGAAGTAAATAGTTGAGGAGCGTGCTCCCCTCATCAGACAGGATCGAAATAATGCGTGCAAAAGCAGCCATCGCGAAAGCTGCCCCGAGGGCCAAATAAGTCCAGTCTTGCGCGAGCATGATCGCGGCAATACCGAGACCGAGATAGAGGCCGCCCATGGAGCGGACTTCGCTGAAGCCTTCGCGCCGCTCGCCGCGTGGCGCCAGGCCGAGGGTCCGCATGGCGAGACCGGGCGCGAACATGATGACGAAGCCGGCGAGTGCGGTGAAGGCCGCCGCACCAAAGGCAAGCTGCTCGCCAAATTCCGTCGGAAAGTAGAACTCCATGCCTCGCCCCCGATTCATCGCCTGATTCTGCGTTTATGCCATGATCGGCGGCATCCGGAAACGTTGAGATGTCAATGATCTACAGGAAGCTCTGCGGATCGATATCGAGCTGCACCTGAACCGAACCGCGCTCTTTCGGCGATTGCGACAGCAATGCGCGAAGATAGGCCTGCATGTCGGAATTGCGGCGCCCGTGCACCAGCAGGCGGAAGCGATGGCGCCCGCGCACCAGCGCCAGCGGCGCCTCCGCCGGCCCGAGAACGGAAATGCCCGCGACCTGCGGTGCGGCATTGCGCATGCCACGCGCATGGTTTTCCGCGTCGTGGCGCGTGTCGGCCGAAACGATGATGGAGGCGAGCCTGCCGAACGGCGGCAGCGCCGCACGCTCGCGTTCGCTGATTTCGCGGTCGTAAAAGGCCTGCGCATCGCCGGAAACGATCGCCTGCATGACAGGGTGCTGCGGCTGGTAGGTCTGCAGCAGGCCGTGGCTCTTCAGGCCCGTTCGGCCGGCACGGCCGGTAACCTGCGACAGAAGCTGGTAGGTCCGCTCTGCCGCGCGCGGATCGCCGTTTGCGAGACCGAGGTCGGCATCGACGATGCCGACCAGCGTCATCAGCGGAAAGTTGTGCCCCTTGGCGACGAGCTGCGTGCCGATGACGATATCCGCCTCCCCCTTGGCGATGGCATCGAGCTCCAGCCGCAGCCGTTTCACGCCGCCCATGATGTCGGACGAAAGCACGATAGTGCGTGCGTCGGGAAAATGCCGTTCCACCTCTTCGGCGATACGCTCCACGCCCGGCCCGCAAGCGACGAGATGGTCGAGCGTCCCGCATTCCCGGCAGGCCTCCGGTGTCGGCTCGTTATGGCCGCACTGATGGCATTGCAACTGCCGGCGGAAGCGATGCTCTACCAGCCAGCTGGAACATTGCGGGCACTGGAACCGGTGGCCGCAGACACGGCAGAGCGTCAACGGCGCATAGCCGCGGCGGTTGAGGAAGAGCAGCGCCTGCTGGCCCTTTTCCACCGTTTTGCCGATCGCCCGGATCAGCACCGGCGAGAGGAAGCCGCCGCGCTCCGGCGCATGGCGCCGCATGTCGATCAGATGCAGGTCGGGTAGTGCCGCATCGCCGAAACGCGTCGGCAAATGGATCGTGCTGTAGCGTCCACTCTGGCCATTGACCTGGCTTTCGACCGAAGGCGTCGCCGAAACGAGCACGACCGGAAAATCGCCGATCCGTGCGCGGACGACCGCCATGTCGCGCGCGTTGTAATAAACGCGATCCTCCTGCTTGTAGGCAGGATCATGCTCTTCATCGACAATGATGAGGCCGAGATCTTCGAAGGGCAGGAACAGCGCCGAGCGCGCGCCGGCAACGACCCGTACCTCGCCCGTTACCGCCTGCCGCCAGACCTTTTCGCGCATACGCGGCGCAAGATCGGAATGCCATTCGGCAGGTTTCGCACCGAAACGATCCTGAAAGCGTTCGAGGAAGCTTGCCGTCAGCGCGATTTCCGGCAGCAGGATCAGCACCTGCTTGCCGCGTCTCAACGTCTCGGCAATCGCCTCGAAATAGACCTCGGTCTTGCCCGAACCGGTCACGCCGTCGATCAGCGAGACCGCGAATTCGCCCCTGCGCACTTCGTCCAGAATTTCCTCTGCCGCCTCCTTCTGCGGGCCTTCGAGGCGGGAAGCCACAAAGTCCGGATCGGGCCTGGCAACGACGGGCGGCGGCGGCAGGAAGATCGTCTCGAATATGCCCTGCGCGACCAGCCCGTCGACGACGCTGGTGGAGACCCCGGCAGCATGGGCAAGGCCGATGCGCGTCCAGGATGGCCCGTCGGCGGCTGCATCGAGCACGCGGGCGCGCGCCGGCGTCATCCTTTCCGGCTCGCCGCCGACGAAACGCAATCCTTCCACCATCGGCTCGGGCTCGAAGGCATTCGGCGCCCTCAGTGCCATGCGCGCCACCAGTCCCGGCGGCGAAAGCGTGTAGGCAGCCACCCAGTCGATAAAATCCCGCATCTCCTTGTTGAGCGGCGGGCAATCGAAGACATGGGTGATAGGCCGGAGCTTCTTGGGATCGACACCGTCCTCGCCGCCATCCCAGACGACGCCGATCACCTGGCGCGGCCCGAGCGGCACCTGCACGACCGAGCCGGGCTCGACAGCCATGCCTTCAGGCACCGAATAGGAATAGGCTTTCGGCGCCGGCATCGGCACCAGCACCGGAACCGTGCGGTTCGCGGGCGGAGCCTCGAAAAGCGCGCCAAAGAGATCGGACGAATCTGTGCTCATTGCGCCAGACCATGCCCGCAACGGCAGCAAATTGGAACCATAAAGAGGTCAGACGGCCACGGATTCAGCCGGTTGCGCAGACGGATCGGAGACCGGCACGAACTGCGCATTGCCATTGGTGGCCATATCGTAGACCGTCAGCTTTTCCAGCGCCTTCGTCACTTCGTTCAGGTCGCCGTCGAGCTGTTCGGCGGGAATGAGATTGCCGATCACGAAATCGAAACGATCGCCCTTCTTGTTCAGAAGCTCGTGGAAGACCGTCATGTCGCGCAGCTCGGTCGACCATTTGGCGAACCAGTAGAACAGGCCGGAATTGCGCGCCGTCATGTGAACGGGAAGGATCGGCAGACCGTATTTGCGGGCAAGGCCGACCGCAGAGGTTTTCCAGGGCCGCTCGTTCAGCCGCCCGTTCGCCCAATAGGCGATGCGGCCGGAAGGGAATAGCACGGTCGCCTTGCCTTCCCTCACCGCATGGTTGGTCAGCTGCAGCGTCTCGCGTGTCTTGAGCTTGCTCTTGAACTCCTCGCGCCACTCGACCGGAATGATCATTTCCGCAAAGCGCGGATTGACACGCACGGCATCACGATTGGCAAAGAACATCATGTCCGGTCGGCGCGTCTTCAGGAGATCGAAGACGGCCACGCCGTCGGCAATGCCGGTCGGGTGATTGCTGACGAGGATGAAGCCGCCGGAGGCAGGAATGCGCTCGGCATTGGTAACGTTGATATCCAGCTTCAGCAGGTTGCTCATATATTCGAACGACTGGAAGCCTGGCATGTTGGCCACATCATTGGCGAATTCGATCGCCTTGTTGTAGCGCAGCAGCGTGTAGAGAAACGGCCGCATGACAGGCCAGAGCGGATGGCGGACGATCTTCTGCCCGCGCTCGGCGATCAACGTATCGACGATATGGCCGGGTTTTCCATGAGAGACCAGGGCGATCGCTTCCGCAAGCTGTCCGAAAGCCGTCATGGTGTCGCGCCGTGCCATAAAAATTCCTGTCTTATGGGAGCTATAAGCTATCTCAGTGAATTATGATCGATACATGACAAGGGCTTGGCAAGCATTAGCAATTCCATAACGCCACTGTTTCAGAATTGGCGTCACGGAAATCAAATTCAAGAGCCACGCCCGTGAATGAACTTCTGATCATCGCCGATCCACAACTGATCGCAGAGCGCAGCGCCTGGCTCGAAAATCTCGCGCGCGAACGCCGCCTTTCCGGACATACGCTCGATGCCTATGAGCGCGATACACGCCAGTTCCTGACCTTTTTGACCGGCCATCTCGGCGGTCCGGCGACGCTGCGCGACATCGAGACGCTGCGCCCGGCCGACTTTCGCGCCTTTCTGGCCGCCCGCCGACGGGACGGAGCCGGCGCCCGCTCGCTCGGCCGGAACCTCGCCGGCCTTCGCTCGCTCCTGCGGCACCTGGAACGCAAGGGCCTGGTCAACGCGGCGGGCGCCGCTGCGATCCGCTCGCCGAAGCAGCCGAAATCTCTTCCGAAGCCCCTGTCGGACAGGCAGGCGATTGCCGTCGTCAGCAGCGATGCGCAGCTTCACGACGAACCGTGGATTGCCGCACGTGACGCGGCGGTCATGACCCTGCTCTATGGCTGCGGCATGCGCATTTCCGAAGCGCTCGACCTGACGCCCGCCGATATCAGGGCCGGGACAACGACGCTGCGCATCACCGGAAAAGGCAACAAGACGCGCCTCGTTCCGTTGCTGCCTATCGTTTTCGAAGCCGTCGACAAATACAGGCAGCTCTGCCCCTTCGATCTTGACGAGGGCGAGCCGCTGTTTCGCGGCGCCCGTGGCGGCAAGCTGCAGCCGGCCATCATCCAGCGCGCCATGCAGAAGTTGCGCAGTGCCTTTGGCTTGCCGGAGAGCGCCACCCCGCACGCGCTGCGCCACTCCTTCGCCACGCATCTGCTGGCCGGTGGCGGCGACCTGCGCACCATTCAGGAACTGCTCGGCCATGCCAGCCTCTCCACCACGCAGGTCTATACCGGCGTCGATGCATCCAGGCTTCTTGAAGTGTATGATAAGGCGCATCCTCGCGCGTAATCCTTCGTTAACACTGTCTCTTAAAGGAATATGCGCAAGCCCGGCGTAGAGCATGAGCCTTGAAGCACTTGTGACCGGATTACCAGCATGACCATTTCCATCGGCCACCGGACCTTTCACATCGTCCAGCCGGGCAATATCCTGCTCTGGCTCGCGGCGGCCTTTCATGTGCTGCTCGCCGCCGCATTGCTCGCCGCCGTCTTTTCCGTCACGCCGGCCGATGCTGCGGAAGACGGCTGCACCGGGAAAAACTTGCTCACCGAACTGCAGCAGAACGATCCTGCCCGCTATGCCGAAGCCGTGAAGGAAGCGGATGCGACGCCCAACGGCAAAGGTATTTTCTGGAAGATCGAAAAACCGGGCGTCAGGCCGTCCTGGCTGCTCGGCACCATGCATGTTACCGATCCGCGCGTCCTGAACCTGCCGACACGTGCGCAGCTTGCCCATGACGGCGCCGACACGATCGTCATCGAATCCGACGAAATCCTCGACGAGAAGAAAGCAACTGCCGCCCTTCTGATGAAGCCCGACCTGATGATGTTCACGGACGGGACCACCATCGACAAGCTTCTCTCACCTGAAGATTACAGCCGTCTCGAAGCCGGCCTGAAGCAGCGTGGCATCCCGCTCTCCGCCGTGTCCCGCATGCGCCCCTGGATGATTTCGAGCGCCGTGGCGCTGCCCGCCTGCGAGATCTCCCGCAAGGCACAAGGCGTCCAGTTCCTGGACCAGAAGATCGCCGCCGATGCGGCTGCCGAAGGCAAACAGGTCAAGGGCCTGGAAACCCTGGCCGAGCAACTGCAGGCCATGGCCGAACTGCCGGTCGAATTTCATCTGAAGTCGCTGATCGAGACGCTGGAGCTTGGAGCCAAGATGAACGACGTCGTCGAGACCATGACCGATATCTATCTCTCCGGCGACATCGGCATGACCATGCCGATGCTGAAGACCGTGACGCCCGAAGGCAGCGACGAGGACAGCGACTACGCCGCCTTCGAGCAGCGCATCATCCTCGACCGCAACAAGGTAATGGCCGAGCGCGCCGCCCCCATTCTCGCCAACGGCAGTGTCTTCATGGCCGTCGGCGCCCTGCACCTGCCGGGCAAGGATGGCGTCGTCGAACTGCTGCGCCGGCAGGGTTTCACGGTAACGGCGGTCAATTGATCACCTGAAGCCTTAACCGACTGTCATCCGCCGCAAGACATCCGTCTTCCAGTAAAACTGGTGGGCCAGAGCACCGAGGACATGCGCAGCGATAACGATCCACAGGATGAGCTTCAGCACATCGGCATGTAGCGAACCCGCCGCATCGACACCGAAATAGTAGGTGGCAATGCCTGAAACCGGCAGGGCAAGCAGCAGCAGATAGAGGCTCGCATGCACAAGCCGCGCAGCGAGCCGAAGTGTCGCCGGCTCGTCTGCGGCTTCCGGCGGCACGCCCTGCACGAAACGCAGGCCGAGCCTGATGATCGTCACGAGCAGGATTGCGATCCCGACATAGGCGTGGATATTGGCTGAGGCAATCTGCTCCGGCGAAGGCATGCCGCCACGGCGGACAATCCGGTACCAGGCATTCATGCCATCGGGCAAAAGAAGATTGAAGAGAACCAGGAGCACGGTTGCCCAGTGAAGGAAACGCTGGGAGAAACTATAGCCGACGACAACGCGATCATTCATTTTCTTGGCTTTCGTCAAAGAGTTAGCGAAGCTTGCCCACCAAATAAAAATGCCGCTGGCTCGAAAGCAAGCGGCATTATGAATGATTGCTGATATTTAATCTTACATATGGATCGGCTTGAAGAAGGCGGCGAGCGCCGCTTCCTTCACGGCTTCCGACATGGTCGGATGCGCATGGCACGTACGGCCGAGGTCTTCGGCCGAGCCGCCGAACTCCATCAATACGGCGATCTCGTGGATCATCTCGCCGGCGCCGAAGCCGACGATGTGGCCGCCAAGCACGCGATCGGTTTCCTTGTCCGACAGGATCTTCACGAAACCGTCCGTTGCCAGCATGGCGCGGGCGCGGCCATTGGCCGAGAACGGGAACTTGCCGACCTTGTAGGCGATGCCTGCAGCCTTCAGCTCTTCCTCGGTCTTGCCGACGGACGCGACTTCCGGCTGCGTGTAGACGACGCTCGGAATGACGTCATAGTTCACATGGCCGTGCTGGCCGGCGAGGATTTCGGCAAGCGCCACGCCTTCGTCTTCAGCCTTGTGCGCCAGCATCGGACCCTTCACGACGTCGCCGATCGCATAGATGCCCTCGACATTGGTCTTGAAATGACCATCGATTTCGACGCGGCCGCGATTGTCGAGCTTGACGCCGGCTTCTTCCAGGCCAAGGCCGGCCGTGTAGGGGATGCGGCCCGTGGAGATGAGGACGACATCGGCTTCGAGCGTCTGGGCAGCACCGCCTGCCACCGGTTCAAACGTTACCTTGGCACCCTTGCCGCCCTTTTCGACGCCCGTCACCTTGGAGCTGAGGTTGATGTCGATGCCCTGCTTGCCGAGCATGCGCTGGAACTGCTTGGAAACGTCGGCATCCATGGCGCCGAGGATCTTGTCGAGGAATTCGATGACCGTGACCTTGGCGCCGAGGCGCGACCAGACCGAGCCGAGTTCCAGGCCGATGACACCGCCGCCGACGACGATCATCGTTTCCGGCACCTTCTCCAGCGCGATGGCGCCGGTCGAGGAGACGATGACCTTCTCGTCGATATCGACCTTGACGCCCGGAATGCCGGCGACGTCAGAGCCCGTGGCAATGACGATGTTCTTGCCTTCGATCTGCTGAACCGTGCCGTCTTCGGCAGTCACGGAAACCTTGCCGGCGGAAACGATCTTGCCGGTGCCGTGGAAGGCATCGATCTTGTTCTTCTTGAAGAGGAAGGCAACGCCGTCGACGTTGGACTTCACCGTCGCGTCCTTGTGCGCCAGCATCTTGTCGAGGTTGAGCTTCGGAGCCGCGACCTCGATGCCGAGTTCTTCCATATGATGCGTCGCATGGAACATTTCGGAAGCATGCAGCAGCGCCTTGGAGGGGATGCAGCCGACATTCAGGCAGGTGCCGCCGTACGTGGCGCGCTTTTCCACGACCGCGACCTTGAGGCCGAGCTGGGCGGCCTTGATTGCCGCGACATAGCCGCCGGGGCCGGTTCCGATAACAATCACATCATAGGACATTGCTTTTTCCCTTTGCGTTATTGACTAGCGCCCGCCGCTCACATTGAGGATCGCGCCTGTTATGTAGGATGCCGAAGGCGAGAGCAGATAGACGATCGCGTCGGCCACCTCTTGCGCCTGTCCGGTTCGCTTCATCGGAATCGATGAAGCCATTTCTTTCGGCCTGTCCGGCTGTCCGCCGGAGGCATGAATATCCGTTTCGATGATGCCGGGCCGGATCGCATTCACCCTGATGCCTTCGGCCGCGACTTCCTTGGAAAGCCCGATCGTGAAACTGTCGATGGCGGCCTTGGATGCGGCGTAGTCGACATATTGCGCCGGTCCGCCGATGACGGCCGCCATGGACGAGATGTTGACGATCGCGCCGCCCTTGCCGCCGTGGGCGATTGACATGCGCCGCACGGCCTCGCCGGCGCAAAGGATCGAGCCGGTGACGTTGATCCGCATCATCCGTTCGAGGCGCTCGGCCGACATTTCATCGACACGCGCAACGCGGTCGACGACACCGGCATTGTTCACAAGCCCGTCCAGACGCCCGAAATGACTGTCGACTGCCGCAAACATCGAGACGATATCGCCGGCATTGCCGACATCGCCCTTGATGGCGATCGCATCACCACCGGCCTTTTTGATCTCGGAAACGACGGAGTTCGCCGCCACCTCGTTCAAAGCGTAGTTCACCGCAACGCGCCAGCCGTGACGCGCAGCGACAAGGCAGGCCGCCGCGCCAATGCCACGGCTGCCGCCGGTAACAAGCAGGACGGGACCGTCGGTCATTGTGCGCATCCCTTCAAATCGAGGACATCCCAGGGTGCAACCTCTGCCTTGCCCTCACCCCAGGCAGACGACTGGCGGATCGCCGGACCGAGACCCGGAAAGACGATTCTGTCGGCTGCCGGACTGTCACCGGACTGGAGGTTATCGAGCCCACCTTCGCTCGTGCGATAGATAAATCCCTGCCAGACCGTGCAGGCGTCGAGATCGGCCCCGGTAACGTCGCCGTCCGGACAATTGAACAGCACCATGCCCATCGTCCGCACCGGGTCGTCTGACGCCATGACATAACCATCCATGACGACAGGGGTCTTGAGCGCGCTGAGCCTGAACCGGTGGCTCGACGTCATGGCTTCGGAGGTAATCGGCGAGAACCGCAGTTCATAAGCGCCGTCACGGTCTCCGTAAATCGCCTGAGCCTGCTTGCACTCGGCGGCGATCGCAGAAACCGGCGCATAGGAAAGCGTGGCGATCGCAATCGCGGCCAGCCCCTTCCGTTTTGTCCGCCTCAGTCCTGCCGCGTTCATTGGTGGCTCGGCTCTCTGCGCCCGTCGGCATTCGCGATGACCTGGAAGTCCGTGAGCAGCACCAGCGGATGCTCGTCTCTGTCCACCCCCCAGAAGACCGGATAGAAGCCGTCGCCCCAGCCGCTCCAGAAGATCGCGACGTTGCCCTTCTTGCCGGCGACCGGGCGGTGCAGGTCATAGGCGCCCTTGTTGGCGTCGAGTTCCGAAGCCAGCACGTCGTCGTAATAGTTCACGTCGGAATCCGGCTTTTGCGCCTGCACCTGCTGCTCGCGTTCCTCGATGAGGGCAAGCGTATCGGCATCCATGTAACTGCCGAGGCCGGCATCGACGGGATAGCCGAAAATCTCGTCATCCTTCAGCGTGGCGACATCCTGGCCTGCAAGAGTGGCAAGCTCCCAGTGATCAGGCCTCCCCTCGCCGAAGCGCATGCTGGCCGCGGCTACCCGCCCGGCAGCCTCATAGAGCCGCACCGGGTAGTCCCCAGCAGGAACCGTTCTTGCCAGGGCCTGCCGGTCTGGCTGCGCCAGCGGATCGGCAGCAACGATACGGCCCGAGATGAGTTCGACATTGCCTATGTCGACGGTTTTGATGGAGCGTGCGGAAAGCTCCGCATCGCTGAGCGACACGAGGTCGAAATTGCTGCTCGCCTTGTTCACGTCGAAGGCAAGAGCCGAGACCGGCATGAAGGTAGCCGTGGCGCAGAGTGCCGCGCCTGCCGCTCGCATGATCCGGTCTCGCATGGCAGATCGCTCCGCTTAGAGGTCCAGAACCAGACGTTCCGGATCTTCCAGGCTTTCCTTGACGCGCACGAGGAAGGTCACGGCTTCCTTGCCGTCGACGATGCGGTGATCGTAGGAGAGCGCCAGATACATCATCGGGCGGATGACGACCTGACCGCCGATGGCGACCGGACGCTCCTGGATCTTGTGCATGCCGAGAATGCCCGACTGCGGTGCGTTGAGGATCGGCGAGGACATGAGCGAACCGTAGACGCCGCCGTTGGTGATGGTGAAGGTGCCGCCCTGCATTTCGGCCATGGAGAGCGAGCCGTCACGGGCTGCCTTGGCGAGGCGGCCGAGTTCCTTCTCGATTTCGGCGATCGACATCTGGTCAGCGTCACGGATGACCGGGACGACGAGGCCCTTGTCCGTGCCGACGGCCATGCCGACATGGCAGTAGTTCTTGTAGATGATGTCGGTACCGTCGATCTCGGCGTTGACGGCCGGCAGTTCCTTGAGCGCGTGCGTGACGGCCTTGGTGAAGAAGCCCATGAAGCCGAGCTTCACGCCATGCTTCTTCTCGAAGACATCCTTGTACTTGTTGCGCAGGTCCATGACGGCCTTCATGTCCACCTCGTTATAGGTGGTCAGCATGGCAGCCGTGTTCTGTGCATCCTTGAGGCGCTTGGCGATCGTCTGGCGCAGGCGGGTCATCTTCACGCGCTCTTCGCGAGCCGCATCCTCGACGGTCGACGGGCCGCGCGCCGCAACAGGTGCCGCCGGGGCAGCAGCCGGAGCGGCCGCAGCCTTGGCGACGGCGGCGATGACATCGCCCTTCAGGACCTGGCCACGCTTGCCGGAGCCGTCGACCTGATCGGCCGAGAGATTGTTTTCTGCGAGCATCTTTGCCGCAGCCGGAGCCGGCGGCATGGACGATACGGAGGCGGCCGGAGCAGCCGCGGCAGCTGCCGGTGCTGCAGGCGTCGGAGCCGGAGCGGCGGGTGCAGCGGCCGGGGCTGCGGCGGCAGGAGCGGCAGCGGCGGCCGCACCTGCAGCGATCTGGCCGAGAAGCGCGCCAAGGCCCACGGTCTCGCCAGCCTGGGCGACGATTTCCGAAAGCGTGCCGGAGGTCGGAGCCGGAACTTCGATGGTCACCTTGTCGGTTTCAAGCTCGAGAATGGGCTCGTCGGCCTTCACGGCGTCGCCGACCTTCTTGAACCAGGTGCCGACGGTTGCCTCGCTGACGGATTCACCGAGTGTTGGAACGCGGATTTCTGTGGCCATTGTTCAAATCCTGATTGTGCTTGTTATCGTGTTAGGTAGCGGTACCGGCCTGCGGCCGGAAAATGATTGAGGGCATTGGCAAGACATCGAAACGGAAACCGAAGCCGGAAGTGATGATCGGGTCCGCATCGGCAAGCGCCTGCGCTGCCGCCTGATCCGCAACCTCGACGATCGCGATGCCGAAAGCCCCTTCACCCTCGAAGACGGGACCGACGACAGCCGCCGATCCCGCAAGAGCGTTCTGGTGCCAATATTCGGCATGGCGCTTCATCGCCGCCATCTCCTCCCCGGTCCCGTCATGCGGGAAAGTGGGGCGCGGCGGCACAAGTCTCATGAAGAAATATGCCATCGCGCCTCTCCTTGTTGTTAGCCGCCCAGCGCATCCTCGAGGAACGCGGCAAGCTGCGACAGATGCTTGGACATCAGGCCCGTTGCCGGCGAGGCGGCTGCCGGGCGACCGGTGTAACGAACGCGCTGGTACTTTGCATCGATATGGGCCAGCACCCATTCCAGATACGGGTCGATGAACGACCAGGCGCCCATGTTCTTCGGCTCTTCCTGGCACCAGACCATCTCTGCATTCCGGAAGCGGGACAGCTCGTTGATGAGCGCCTTGGCCGGGAACGGATAGAGCTGCTCGATGCGCAGCAGGTAGATGTCGTCGATGCCGCGCTTTTCGCGCTCTTCCAGCAGGTCGTAATAGACCTTGCCGGTGCAGATGACGACGCGGCGGATCTTGGCATCCTTCTGCAGCTTGATCGGACCGTCCTTGATGACCTCCGCATCGTCCCACAGGAGACGGTGGAAGGAGGATTCGCCGGCCAGTTCGGCAAGCGTCGAGACAGCGCGCTTGTGGCGCAGCAGCGACTTCGGCGTCATCAGGATCAGCGGCTTGCGGAAGTCGCGCTTCAGCTGGCGGCGCAGGATGTGGAAGTAGTTCGCCGGCGTCGTAACATTGGCGACCTGCATGTTATCCTCGGCGCAGAGCTGAAGATAACGCTCCAGACGGGCCGACGAATGTTCCGGACCCTGTCCTTCGTAGCCGTGCGGCAGCAGGCAGACGAGACCCGACATGCGCAGCCACTTGCGTTCGCCCGACGAGATGAACTGGTCGAAGACGACCTGCGCACCGTTCGCGAAATCGCCGAACTGGGCTTCCCAGAGCGTCAGCGCGTTCGGGCGAGCCAGCGAATAGCCGTATTCGAAGCCGAGAACGGCTTCTTCCGAAAGCATCGAGTTGATGACTTCGTAACGGGCCTGAGTCGGCGACAGGTTGGCAAGCGGGATGTAACGTTCTTCGGTTTCCTGATCGTAGAGAACCGAATGGCGCTGCGAGAAGGTGCCGCGCTCGCAATCCTGGCCGGACAGACGGATCTTGTGGCCCTCGACCACGAGCGAACCGAAAGCAAGCGCTTCCGCCATCGCCCAGTCCAGGCCTTCGCCGCTCTGGATCATGTTGGCGCGGTTTTCCATGAAGCGCTGGATCGTGCGGTGCGCATTGAAGCCCTCGGGGATCTCCGACAGCTTGCGGCCGATATCCTTGAGCGTCTTCATCGGCACGGCGGTCTTGCCGCGGCGCTGTTCGTCGCCATTGTCTGCCGTGCGCAGGCCGGACCACTCACCGTCCAGCCAGTCGGCCTTGTTCGGCTTGTAATGCTGGCCGGCCTCGAATTCCTGCTCGAGATGGGCGCGCCAGTCGGCCTTCATCTTCTCGACTTCGCCGTCGGTAAGAAGGCCTTCGCGAACGAGACGTTCCGCATAGAGCTGCAGAACCGTCTTGTGGCCGCGGATGACCTTGTACATCTTCGGCTGGGTGAAGGACGGCTCGTCGCCCTCGTTGTGGCCGTAGCGGCGATAGCAGAACATGTCGACCACAACAGGCTTGTGGAACTTCATGCGGAATTCGGTCGCGATCTTGGCTGCATAGACGACGGCTTCCGGATCGTCGCCGTTGACATGCAGGATCGGCGCCTCGATCATCTTGGCGACATCGGACGGATAGGGCGACGAGCGCGAGAAGGCCGGGTTCGTGGTGAAGCCGATCTGGTTGTTGATGATGACGTGCATCGTGCCGGCGACGCGATGGCCGCGCAGACCCGAGAGACCGAGGATTTCGGCGATGACGCCCTGGCCGGCAAAGGCCGCGTCGCCGTGGATCAGCAGCGGCAGAACCTTGGCGCGTTCGGACAGCGGAATGATGTCGCCGTCCCAGACGGTGGCGCTCATATCCTGCTTGGCGCGCGCCTTGCCCATGACGACGGGGTCGACGATTTCGAGATGCGACGGGTTGGCCGTCAGCGAGACGTGCACCTTGTTGCCGTCGAATTCGCGGTCGGAGGAAGCACCGAGATGGTACTTCACGTCGCCGGAACCTTCGACTTCGTCCGGTGCGTAGGAGCCGCCCTTGAATTCGTGGAAGATGGCGCGGTGCGGCTTGCCCATGACCTGGGAGAGCACGTTCAGGCGGCCGCGATGGGCCATGCCGAACACGGCCTCCTTGAGGCCGAGAGAACCGCCGCGCTTCAGGATCTGTTCCAGCGCCGGGATCAGCGATTCACCGCCGTCGAGGCCGAAACGCTTGGTGCCCTTGAACTTGACGTCGAGGAACTGTTCGTAGCCCTCGGCTTCGACGAGCTTGGCGAGGATCGCCTTCTTGCCTTCGGCCGAAAAGGCAACGCCCTTGTCCGGACCTTCGATACGTTCCTGGATCCATGCCTTTTCTTCCGGATTGGAGATGTGCATGAATTCGACGCCGAGCGTCGAGCAATAGGTGCGCTCGAGGATTTCGATCATCTCGCGGATGGTCGCGTATTCGAGGCCGAGCACGTTGTCGATGAAGATCTTGCGATCGTAGTCGGCCTCCGTGAAGCCGTAATTTTCAGGCGAAAGCTCGTGATAGTCCTCGACCGGAGCGGCGATGCCGAGCGGATCGAGCTTGGCATGAAGGTGGCCGCGCATACGATAGGCGCGGATCATCATGATGGCGCGGACGGAATCGCGCGTCGCCTGCAGCACGTCGGTCGTACTGGCCGGCTGGCCGGCAGCTTCGGCCTTGGCCTTCACCTTGGTCTCGATGACCTTTTCGACGATGCCCCAGTCGCCGTCGAGCGCCGAGACGAGATCGCCGCTTGCCTGCAGCGGCCAGTTCTTCTTGCGCCAGGAAGCGCCCTTGGCCGCCTTCTTCACATCGTTCGGATCGTCCTCCAGCGCCTTGAAGAAGGACCGCCACTGGTCGTCGACCGAGTTGGGATCGTCTTCATAGCGGGCGTAAAGCTGCTCGATATAGGCAGCATTGGCGCCATCCAGAAACGAAGTGATCTGAAATTGCTCGTTGGCTTCTTGCCGTGCCATGGTGATATGCGGACGCTTCCGCCCGCCTCCTGACTTAGATGAATTTGCCGGCTTCATCGCCGGCTGCCGCATTCCGATTGCCGCCTGTCCGCGGCGCATCCGCATTAAAATGGAGAGCCGGGCGGAGGCCGGGATGCCATTCCTCCGCCCGGGATATATAGGTTGGCTCAGCCCTTGAGGACTTCAACCAGCGTCTTGCCGAGGCGCGCCGGAGAGGGCGACACCTTGATGCCAGCCGATTCCATCGCCGCGATCTTCGATTCCGCATCGCCCTTGCCGCCGGAAACCACAGCGCCGGCATGGCCCATGGTGCGGCCCTTCGGCGCGGTGCGGCCGGCGATGAAGCCGGCCATCGGCTTCTTGCGGCCCTTCTTGGCTTCGTCCTTGAGGAACTGGGCAGCGTCTTCTTCAGCCGAACCGCCGATTTCGCCGATCATGATGATCGAGGTCGTGGCTTCGTCGGCCAGGAACATTTCGAGCACGTCGATGAATTCGGTGCCCTTGACCGGGTCGCCGCCGATACCGACTGCCGTCGTCTGGCCGAGACCTTCGTTGGAGGTCTGGAAGACGGCTTCGTAGGTCAGCGTGCCCGAACGGGAAACGATGCCGACCGAACCCTTGCGGAAGATCGAGCCCGGCATGATGCCGATCTTGCATTCTTCCGGCGTCAGGATACCCGGGCAGTTCGGTCCGAGCAGGCGCGACTTGGAACGGTCGAGGCGAGCCTTGACGCGAACCATGTCCATGACCGGAATGCCTTCGGTGATGCAGGTGATGAACGGGATCTCGGCGTCGATCGCTTCGATGATCGCATCGGCTGCGCCTGCCGGCGGAACGTAGATGACGGTCGCGTCTGCGCCGGTCTTTTCCTTGCCCTCGGCAACGGTCGCGAAGATCGGCAGGCTTTCGCCCTTGGCGCCGGTCCAGGTTTCGCCGCCCTTCTTCGGATGGATGCCGCCGACCATCTGCGTGCCGTAATAGGCGAGCGCCTGTTCGGTATGGAAAGTGCCGGTCTTGCCGGTCAGACCCTGAACGAGGATCTTGGTGTCTTTGTTGACGAGAATAGACATTCTTTCAGATCCTTCAAATTAGCCGTTGATCGCTGCGACGATCTTCTTGGCCGCGTCGTCCAGGTCGTCGGCCGCGGTGATGGCCAGACCCGACTCGTTCAGGATCTTCTTGCCGAGCTCGACATTGGTGCCTTCAAGGCGCACGACGAGCGGAACCTTGAGGCCGACTTCCTTGACCGCGGCAATGACGCCCTCGGCAATGACATCGCACTTCATGATGCCGCCGAAGATGTTGACGAGAATGCCTTCGACCTTGGGATCGGCCGTGATGATCTTGAAGGCCGCAGCAACCTTCTCCTTGCCGGCGCCGCCGCCGACGTCGCAGAAGTTCGCCGGCTCCTTGCCGTAGAGCTTGATGATGTCCATCGTCGCCATGGCAAGGCCTGCGCCGTTGACCATGCAGCCGATGTTGCCGTCGAGCGCCACATAGGCGAGATCCCACTTGGAGGCCTCGATTTCCTTGGTGTCTTCTTCGGTCTCGTCACGCAGCGCCTTGACGTCGTCATGGCGGAAGAGCGCGTTGCCGTCGAAGGAAACCTTGGCGTCGAGAACGCGCAGGTGGCCGTTGGTCATGACGATCAGCGGGTTGATTTCGAGAAGCGACATGTCCTTCTCGTCGAAGGCTTTGTAGAGGATCGGGAAGAGCGACTTGGCATCTTCGGCGGCAGCGCCGTCAAGAGCCAGCGCCTTGCAGATCTTCTCGACATCGGCAGCGGTGACGCCCGCAGCCGGATCGATGGCGATCGTGTGGATCTTCTCCGGCGTGTCATGGGCAACCGCCTCGATATCCATGCCGCCTTCGGTCGAAACGACGAAAGCGACCTTGCCGACCGAGCGGTCGACCAGCAGCGAGCAATAGAGTTCGCGAGCGATGTCGGCGCCGTCTTCGATGTAGAGGCGGTTGACCTGCTTGCCGGCCGGGCCGGTCTGGGCCGTTACCAGCGTATTGCCGAGCATTTCCTTGGCATTGGCAACGACGTCTTCGATGGAGCGGGCGAGACGCACGCCGCCCTTGGCTTCGGGCGACAGTTCCTTGAACTTGCCCTTGCCGCGGCCGCCGGCATGGATCTGGCTCTTGACCACGTAGAGCGGACCGGGAAGCGACTTGGCGGCAGCCTCGGCTTCGTCAGCCTTGAGGATAGCAACGCCTTCCGCAACCGGCGCACCGTAGCTCTTCAGCAGAGCCTTGGCCTGATATTCATGAATATTCATGGGTTTGTCCCTATTTCGATTGGGTCAGCGCGCCGATTACTTGAGGGCAGGCGCGATGTTGATGCAGGCTTCGCAAAGACCGGCAACGGCGCCGACGGACTTGTCGAAGGCTTCCTTCTCGGTCTTGTTGAGATCGATCTCGATAATGCGCTCGACACCGCCGGCACCGATGACGGTGGGAACGCCGACATACATGTCCTTGACACCGTACTGGCCCGAGAGATGGGCCGCGCAGGGCAGAACGCGCTTCTTGTCCTTGAGGTAGGATTCAGCCATTTCGATCGCCGAAGCGGCCGGAGCGTAATAGGCCGAACCGGTCTTCAGCAGGCCGACGATTTCGGCGCCGCCGTCACGGGTGCGCTGGATGATCTCTTCGAGGCGCTCCTTGGTAACCCAGCCCATGGTGACGAGGTCGGTCAGCGGAATGCCGGCAACGGTCGAATAGCGGGCAAGCGGCACCATCGTGTCGCCGTGGCCGCCAAGAACGAAGGCCGTGACGTCCTGGACGGAAACGTTGAATTCCTTGGCGAGGAAAAGGCGGAAGCGCGAGGAGTCGAGAACGCCGGCCATGCCGACGACTTTGTTGGCCGGAAGGCCGGAGAACTTCTGCAGCGCCCAGACCATGGCGTCGAGCGGGTTGGTGATGCAGATGACGAAAGCGTTCGGGGCATATTTCTTGATGCCTGCGCCGACCTGCTCCATGACCTTCAGGTTGATGCCGAGAAGGTCGTCGCGGCTCATGCCCGGCTTGCGCGGAACGCCGGCGGTGACGATGCAGACGTCGGCACCTTCGATCGCGGAATAGTCGCTGGCGCCCGTCAGATTGGCGTCGAAGCCTTCGACCGGGGAGGACTGTGCGATATCGAGGCCCTTGCCCTGGGGAATGCCGTCGGCAATGTCGAAGAGGACGATATCGCCCAGCTCCTTCAGGCCGGCGAGATGCGCCAGCGTGCCACCAATCATGCCAGAACCGATGAGTGCGATCTTGTTACGCGCCATTTCGCTTTTCCTTTGCGATCAAAATCCGTCGGGCGACGCGCGGGCATCGCCCAATGCCGCAATCGCATAGACCTAAAGCCCAAAAATGGCAATCCATTATTTTTGGTGCAGCAATTTCAATCGTTTAGATACTAAAATTCTTACGTAAACGTAAGACAAATTGTCACCAAACTGTTACTCGGCAGCCCGCCGCTCATGGTGCGCCGCCAGATATTCCGCGCTTCTCATCTCGAACAGGCGCGATGCCGTGCGGTCGAATTCGAAGCCTTCCGTGCCGCGTCTTTCGACAAGCAGGTCTTCGGGCATGGCGGCGGCGGAAACGCAAAGGCGGACGCCGTGATCGTAGAGCGTATCGATGAGAATGATAAAACGCTTGATCTGGTTCCGCTTTTCCGGGCCAAGCAAGGGAACGTGATCGACGAAGACCGTGTCGAACCTTTCGGCGATGGCCAGAAAGTCGGCCGCACCCAGCGGCTTGTCGCAGAGATCGGAGAAGGAAAAGCGCGCCATGCGATCGACGGCGAGCGGCACATGGATCGCCCGCCCTTTCATCGCAATCTCAATCGGCTGCGCCTTGCGGCCATGCAGCGCCTGCGTCCAGGAGGCATCCATGGCCATGTCGGTGCGCTCGTCAATCGGGACGAGATAGACCGGCTGGCTGTCCAGCTTTTCCATCCGGTAGTCGGTCGGCGAATCGAGCGTGACGATCTCGACATGTTTCTTGAGGAGGCCGACAAAGGGCAGGAAAAGCCCGCGATTGAGACCGTCCTTGTAGAGATTGTCAGGCTCGACATTCGAGGTTGCCACCAGCACGCAGCCGCGCGCGAAAAGCTCGGAAAACAGCCGCGACAGGATCATCGCATCGGCAATGTCGGTGACGGTGAATTCGTCGAAGCAGAGCAGTTCCGCTTCCTCGAAAAGCTGGGCGGCAACCGGCGGCATCGGATCGGCCTGCTTCGCCTCGCCGTTCTTGAGCTTCTGGCGGTGGGCAGCGATGCGGTTATGCACGTCGGCCATGAATTCATGGAAATGCGCCCGTCGTTTTTTCCGGCAGGGCGCCATCTGGAAGAACATGTCCATGAGCATCGTCTTGCCGCGCCCGACGCTGCCATGAATATAGAGGCCCCGGATGCCGGCCTCGTTCTTCTTCTTGGAGGCAAACAGCCAGCCGAGCGCGCTGCTCTTGGCGGCCGGCCGCTTCTGTTTAAGGGAAGCGAGCACCCGGTCGAGGCATTTGGCCACATCCATCTGGGCGGAATCGACCTGCAACGTCCCCGAAACCGTTAGCGATTTGAGCTGCTCGGTGACGCTGAGCGAATAGTCTGGCATTGGCTGCATGAGGGCTTGTCCGCCTATGCGTAACCGGCGGGAACCCGCCGGATTGTCTTACCGGCTGAGGTTGATCGGTTGCCCGGTCGAAGTCTGGCCGCTGAAGCTGTTGTCGGCGACCTTGTAGACGGAACCGATCTGGTTGCCGCTGCGGTCCTTGAGCAGAACCTGCTTGCCGGACACTTCCCAGGAGCCCATCGCCGTCAATTCGCCGACACAGCCGCGCGTACCGCCGCGCGAGCCGCTGCCGAGATTGGTCAGCGTCAGGAACATGTCGCAGCTGCCGTTGACGCGCCAGCTGCCGACCATCGATTCCTTGGTGACGTCCATGGCGGTCGCAGGTGCAGCACCGCCCGGCTGGACACCGGCCATCGGCGCTGTCGAGGTCGGGGCGGCAGGAAACTGCCCGGTCGGAGGCGGAAGCTGGCCGCCCTGCACGGAAGGTACGGGCTGCGCGGTGAGCGGTGGAGGTGCGCTGTTACTGCTGTAATCATATGAGGTGCGTTGGCATCCCGCCAGGGCCAGAGCGGCCGTTAGACCCGTCACCACATATCGAAACTGCATCATCAAGCTCCCGAATGTCCGCTTCAACCGCAGAGATATTTCAATTCTGGGTTCGAATTACCGTATTTCACTTTGGTTAATCAAGTCAGCACAATGCAAATCGGCCTTCGTGACACCTATGGCGAAACCGGCACAATTCAACCAAGCGCGCGCTGGACTTCTTGCTGATAAAATATGTCAGCACGGTGATGTGCCCGACTGTCCGCATCCTGATCAGGTTTGATACGCTCGGCAAGATCTGCATGGCGTTCAATCGACGCGGCCAGAAAGGACTGGATGCGCTTGGGCGGCAGGCCCTCGCCCATCTCCCGCGTCCGGCCCTTGACGATCACCAGATCGTGGATTGCCTCGCGCAATGCCTCATCGATAACGACGCCTGACAGACATTCCATCATGTTCATCGCCAATCGGGCGGACATAGATGAACCGGCAGTCATAATCGCCGTCGGGCGAGGAAAAGCCCCAGGCACGGCTTCCGCTTTCGATCGCGAAACCGATGCGGATGCCCTGCTGTTTGACCGAGGCGAGCCGCGAACGAATTTCGGCAACCGCCTCGGGATCAAAACCATCGATGCCGGCTGATATGGCGGCACTCACACGCGGCGCTCGACCATCATCTTCTTGATTTCGGCGATTGCCTTGGCCGGGTTCAGACCCTTCGGGCAGGTCTGGGCGCAGTTCATGATCGTGTGGCAACGATAAAGGCGGAACGGATCCTCTAGATTGTCGAGACGCTCACCCGTGGCTTCGTCTCTGGAATCGATCAGCCAGCGATAGGCCTGCAACAGCACGGCCGGACCGAGGTAACGGTCACCGTTCCACCAGTAGCTCGGACAGGAGGTCGAGCAGCAGGCGCAGAGAATGCACTCGTAGAGGCCGTCGAGCTTCTGACGGTCCTCATGGCTCTGCTTCCATTCCTTGGCCGGCGTCGGCGAAACCGTCTTCAGCCAGGGCTCGATCGAGCGATGCTGGGCATAGAAATTGCTGAGATCCGGCACCAGGTCCTTGACGACGGGCATGTGCGGCAGCGGGTAGATCTTCACCGTGCCCTTGATATCGTCCATGCCCTTGGTGCAGGCAAGCGTGTTCGTGCCGTCGATATTCATCGCGCAGGAACCGCAGATACCTTCACGACAGGAACGGCGCAGCGTCAGCGTCGGGTCGATCTTGTTCTTGATGTAGAGGAGCGCGTCGAGAACCATCGGCCCGCAATCGTCGACATCGACATAAAACGTGTCGATCGACGGGTTCTGGCCGTCATCCGGGCTCCAGCGATAGACGCGGAACTCGCGGGTGTTCTTGGCACCCGCCGGTTTCGGCCACACCTTGCCTTCGCGCATCTGGGAATTCTTGGGGAGAGCGAGTTCAACCATGTCAGGTTCCTCTGATCAGTATACGCGCGCCTTCGGCTCGATCTTGTGAGGATCGATGCCGTCTGCGATGAGGTCGGTGTGGACAGGCCGGTAGTCGAGCTTCACGTCGCCTGCCTCGTTTACCCAGGCGAGCGTGTGCTTGCGCCAGTTGACGTCGTCGCGGCCGGCGAACGGACCGGACGTATAGTCTTCGCGGGCATGCGAACCGCGGCTTTCCTTGCGCGCCTCGGCGCCGTAGATCGTCGTGATGGCATTGGCCATCAGGTTCTGCAGTTCCAGCGTCTCGACAAGGTCGGAATTCCAGATCATCGAGCGGTCGGTGACCTTGATGTCCTTGAGTTCGCCCCAGATTTCCGAAAGGCGGCGGCAGCCGGATTCCAGCGATTCCTGCGTGCGGAACACGGCGGCGTCTTCCTGCATGGCGCGCTGCATCTTCTCGCGCAGCACCGCCGTCGGCGTACCGCCATTGGCGTAGCGCAGGCCGTCGAAACGGTCCATGATCTTGTCGCAGGCAGCAACATTCAGCGCCGGCACGGGTTCGTTGCGGTCGATGATCTCGCCGGCGCGGATAGCGGCGGCGCGTCCAAAGACCACGAGGTCGATCAGCGAGTTGGAGCCGAGGCGGTTTGCGCCGTGAACCGAGGCGCAGCCGGCTTCGCCGACAGCCATCAGGCCGGGAATGACGCGTTCCGGATTGGCGCTGTCGGCATTCAGGACCTCGCCCCAGTAGTTCGTCGGAATGCCGCCCATGTTATAGTGGACGGTCGGCAGGACCGGGATCGGCTCGCGGGTCACATCGACGCCGGCGAAGATCTTGGCGCTCTCGGAAATGCCCGGCAGGCGCTCGTGCAGAACGGCCGGATCAAGATGGTCGAGATGCAGGAAGATGTGGTCCTTGTTCTTGCCGACACCACGGCCTTCGCGAATTTCCAGCGTCATGCAGCGCGAAACGACGTCGCGCGACGCCAGATCCTTGGCCGACGGCGCATAGCGCTCCATGAAGCGCTCGCCCTCGGAATTGACGAGATAACCGCCTTCGCCGCGCGCACCTTCCGTGATCAGACAGCCGGAGCCGTAGATGCCGGTCGGATGGAACTGCACGAATTCCATGTCCTGCAGCGGCAGGCCGGCACGTGCGATCATACCGCCGCCGTCGCCGGTGCAGGTATGGGCCGACGTTGCCGAGAAATAGGCGCGGCCGTAACCGCCGGTCGCAAGCACCACCATCTTGGCGGCGAAGCGATGGATCGTGCCGTCGTCGAGGCACCAGGCAACGACGCCGGTGCAGCGGCTGCCATCGTCGGACATGATGAGGTCGAGCGCGAAATATTCGACGAAGAATTCGGCGTTGTTGCGCAGCGACTGGCCATAGAGCGTGTGCAGGATCGCGTGGCCGGTACGGTCGGCGACAGCGCAGGTGCGCTGCACCGGCGGACCTTCACCGTAATTCTGCATGTGACCGCCGAACGGGCGCTGGTAGATCTTGCCTTCCTCGTTGCGCGAGAAGGGCACGCCGTAATGCTCCAGCTCATAGACCGCCTTCGGCGCTTCCATGGTGAGATACTGCATGGCATCGACATCGCCGAGCCAGTCGGAACCCTTGACGGTGTCGTAGAGGTGCCACTGCCAGCTGTCTGGCGTCATGTTCTGCAGCGAGGCGGCAATGCCGCCCTGGGCGGCAACCGTGTGCGAACGGGTCGGGAACACCTTGGTGATGCAGGCGGTGCGGAAGCCCTGTTCGGCCATGCCGAGCGTGGCGCGCAGGCCGGCGCCGCCGGCGCCGACGACGATGACGTCATAGGAATGGTCGACATAGGTGTAGGCCTTCCCATTCTGAGCGGGTGAAGACGGTGCCATGATACGGTTATCCTACGAATGCAATTTTCAGAATGGCGAAGAGACAGAGGCCGGCGACGAGAACCGCAAAGAACGTGTTCAGCATCAGGAGCAGCAGCTTGCCGATCTCGCCGTGAACGTAGTCTTCGATGATGACCTGCATGCCGAGCTTCATGTGAATGGTGCCGGAGATGACCACCAGACCCATGACGACGGCAACGAACGGGTTCGAAAGCGCTCGAACCACATCGGCATAAGGCGCGCCGGCATAGACGATCATGAAGATCGCGAAGAAGATGATGAGGGGCACGTTGGCGACGGCCGTCAGGCGCTGGCGCCAGAAATGGTCCGTCCCTTCCTTGGCGGAGCCGAGGCCGCGAACCTTGCCCAGAGGAGTGCGCATATCCATGAGTGCGACCTTCAGAAGCGAATGATGAAGCCGATCACCCAGACCAGCACGGTCAGACAGAGCGATCCGATGATATTGGCGATGGCGAGCTTGGTCGAGAATTCCTTCTCGAAGCCATATCCGAGGTCCCACATGAAGTGACGGAAGCCGCCGAGCAGGTGGTGGATCAGCGCCCAGGTATAACCGAGCAGGACAAGCTTTCCGATAAGGCTGCCAAGCACCCAGTTGGCCCAGTCGTAATAGGCCTGGCCGGTGGCGGCCGCGATCAGCCACCAGGCGACCAGCAGCGTACCGAAGTACAAAGCGCCACCGGTGATACGGTGAACGATGGACATGACCATGGTGGGAATTGGCTTGTAAATTTGCAGATGCGGCGACAGGGGCCGGTTTGTCACATTCGCCATCAGAACCTCGCGGCGTCTTCTCTTTGCCCTTGATGTCAGGGGCTTTTCTCTGTCAACCACACGAATGACAAAATTCTGTGTGCGTTGCATCAATCTCGACGTTTAATCACCGAAATCCCTGACGACAAGCATAATTGCTGCCTGCTTTTAATTTAATCGATTCGCGTTACCGGGAAGTTTTCATGACCGCGAAACTCGTCTCTTTCGCTCAATTTTTAAGCTGACCACACGCCTGCGTGGACAAGATCAGGCTTTTGGCGCAATCTGGCGTTAACGATTTGTTAGCGTTTCGGAGTTTGGCCCATGTTTCGCAGTCTGTCCAAGACCGCCCTTGTTGTCCTTGCGGTGCTGACGGCACTGCCTGCCGCGGCCGGAGAGCGCAATGCCGATCATCGTTTTCCGCGCCATCGCGGCTTTAACGACGGCGTGTTCCTTGGCAGGCATACCCATTGGGAGAATGGCCTGCACTTCACCCGCAACCACGTCGTCCGCTATCGCCCCCGAACGCCTTTTCTGAAGCAGTTCAACTATCCGGGGGTAAGCCGTTACGGCCGCGGCAATATCGTCGTCATCGCGTCCCCGTCTGCGAACTATGATCGGAATACCCCAGGCAACGGTCTCTACGCCGGTTCCTCCTATGCCTATCAGACGGATGGCGGAACCTATGTCGGGGGCGACGGGTACTATCGTGCGGCCGCGCCCGTACGGGAGCTTGTGCCGAGAGCCAAGGTCATCGATGTCGGGATTGCCGACGATCCCTGCTCTTATGAAGCCAATGTCTGCGTCATCAGGCCCTGAGGCCTGAACCGCCAGACACTCGTCTTCTTGATCTCGCTGTCTTCCAGCGCTCGTGTGACCGGCACTTCATAGACTGCCCGCAATTCCAGCCTGTCTTTCGGCAGATAAGCTCGCCCCGGATCGCCGACAAGCACGTCCTTGCCAGCGTCTGCCAGCGCCTCGAACCACGGTATCAGCGCGGCAGCGAAAGCCTTGTCGTAAAAGACATCGCCCGCAAGCACGACATCCGCGTCTATGTTCTGGCCGATGAGATCGGAGCCGGTGAAATCCAGCGAAACTGAATTGGCCGCCGCATTCAGCCGCACCGCCGTCTGCGCCCACGGATCGATATCGGCCGCCAGCACCTTTGCGGCTCCTGCCTTGCCCGCGGCAATTCCCACCAGTCCGGAACCGCTCGCAAAATCGAGGACATGCTTGCCGCGAACCGTCTCGGGATGATCGAGAACATAGCGGGCCAGCCCCTGCCCGCCCGCCCAGGCGAAGGCCCAGAAAGGCGGCGGCAGGCCGATTGCCTCCAGCTCCTCTTCCGTCTTCAGCCAGAGCTCATGAGCTTCGCTCGCCAGGTAGAGCCGGATTTCCGGCACATGCGGCGGCGCAAGCAGGCTGGTATTGGCGCGGATGAAGATTTCCGGATCGGTTTTCACGGCTGCTCAGCGCGGCGGGTTGTCGAGGCCGCCCATACGGCAGACTTCAACCCATTCCTCGTCCGTCACCGGCTGCACGGAAAGCCGCATCGACGTGACCAGCGACATCTTGGACAGCTTCTCGTTTGCCTTGATGTCCTTCAGCGTCACCGGCTTCGGCACATCCATAACCGCGCGGATATCGACGCAATCCCAGCGGTCGTCGCCCTTGGCCGTCGAATCCGGATGCGACAGCGCGCAGACCTCGACGATACCGACGATCTCCAGCCCGTCATTGGAATGATAGAAGAAACCCTTGTCGCCGATCTGCATGGCCCGCATATTGTTGCGTGCCAGGTAGTTGCGCACGCCGGTCCATTCGGTGCCCTTCTCGCCCGCCGCCTTCTGCTGTTCCCAGGACCAGGCCGAAGGCTCGGATTTGTAAAGCCAGTGTGCCATCCCGCTCAAGCCTCCGGCTTGTTGAAGACCCAGTTGAAGGGCTTCACTTCGACGCTTTCGAAAAGACCGGCCAGCGCGTAAGGGTCGGCCGCGCCAAGCGCCTTGGCCTCGTCAACCGTTTCGGCATGGACGATTACGAGGCTGCCGTTCGGCTTGCCTTCCGCGTCGAGGAACGGGCCGGCCATGGCAAGCCTGCCCTCGGCATTCAGCCTGTTGAGATAATCGAGATGGGTCGGGCGCGTTTCCATACGCACGTTGAGATGGCCGGGCTTGTCCTTGCAGAGAAGGGCAAAAAGCATGTCTGTCTCCTATTCGGTCGTAATCGGACGTGTCATCAATTGTTCGATGGCTTCGGAAATGCCAAGCTTGCCCTCGATGATCGCCGAAACCGCATCGGTGATCGGCATCTCGACACCGAGTTCTCCGGCAAGCCGCGAGGCAACCGCCGCTGCAAAAGCGCCTTCCACCAGCTCGCCACGGGACGGATCGACCTTTTCGCCGCGCCCGAGCGCAATGCCGAAACGCAGGTTGCGCGACTGATGGCTGGTTGCCGTCAGCACCAGATCGCCGAGGCCGGAAAGCCCCCGTGCCGTATCGGCATGGCCGCCCTTGGCAACGATGAGGCGCGACATCTCGGCAAGCCCGCGGGCAATCAGCGCGGCACGCGCCGAATCGCCAATGCCGCTGCCTTCGACGATACCACACGCAATCGCCAGAACGTTCTTCAAAGCGCCGCCAAGCTGCACGCCGATACGGTCCGCCGAAGCATAGAGCCGGAACGTGCGGCCGGAGATCGCCTGCGCCAGCCGCTCGGCCACCTGCATGTCGGCGGCGGCAATCGCCATGGCCGTCGGCAGCCCCTTGGCGATATCGGCGGCAAAGCCCGGGCCTGACAGCACGCCGACAGGATGATCGGGCAGTTCCTGCTCCAGCATGTCCGTCAAAAGCGCGCCGGTCTTGCGTTCGATGCCCTTGGCGCAGGTGACGACAACCGCATCCTTAGCCAGATAAGGACCATACTGCCGTGCGGCATCCGCCTGTGCCTGCGAGGGCACGGCAAAAAGCACAATGCCGGCCCTTCCGATCGCGTCCGCATCGGCGGAAAATTCCAATGCTTCAGGCAGCGGAATGCCGGGCAGCACAGCCTCGTGCCGTCGTTCGGTCTTCAGATCTTCCATCAGCGCGGGATTGCGGCCGACGAGAACGGCCGAATTTCGCCCGGTCAGGGCGATGACGGCGGCAAGCGCCGTGCCGAAAGCCCCCGATCCGACGACCGCGATGCGCTCGCTCATGCCTTGGCTCCTCGCTTCCCGAAGCCGATCAGCGTCTCGGCCCTGGAATCGAGCGGCCAGCGCGAGCGCGGCTGCACGTCGAGATCGTCAGGCGCAACTCCCTTGGCCATACGCTCCAGTCCCGCCCAGGCGATCATCACGGCATTGTCGGTGCAGAGCCTGAGCGGCGGCGCGATGAAGCGGAAACCGTTCGTGTCGCACAGCGCCTGCAAGGTGCTGCGGATTTCCTGATTGGCGGCGACACCGCCGGCAACCACCAGCGCCGGCTTTTGCGGCAGATTGGCGAATTGCGCCTTGAACCGCTGCAGACCGCGGCCGATACGATCCTTCATCGTGCGGGAGATCGCCTTCTGGAAAGAGGCGCAGATATCGGCGACATCCTGATCGGTCAGCGGCGCGATTTCGGTCGCCGCCTGCCGCACGGCCGTCTTCAGGCCGGAAAAGGAAAAGTCGAGCCGTGCTTCGCCGACCAGCGGCCGCGGGAAATTGAAACGATCGGCATTGCCTGCCTGCGCCATCCGCTCCACCGCCGGACCGCCGGGATAGGGAAGGCCCAGCAGTTTTGCCGTCTTGTCGAAGGCCTCGCCGAGCGCATCGTCGATCGTCGTGCCCCAGCGTTCATAATCGCCGATACCCCGCACGAGGATGAGCTGCGTATGGCCGCCGGAGACGAGCAGCATCAGATAGGGAAAGGAAAGCCCGTCCGTCAGCCGCGCCGTCAGCGCATGGCCTTCCAGATGGTTGACCGCATAAAGCGGCTTGCCGGCCGCCCTGGCGATCGCCTTGCCGGTCATAAGCCCCACAAGCAGGCCACCGATCAGGCCGGGACCTGAGGTCGCCGCGATCGCATCGACATCCGAGAGCGACACATTGGCGCGCTTCAGCGCCTCGTCGATGAGCTCGTCCAGCGCCTCGACATGGGCGCGTGCGGCGATCTCCGGCACCACGCCGCCATAGGCGCTGTGCTCGTCCAGCTGGGAAAGAACGACATCCGACAGCACGTTGGAGCGGCCTTCCGCATCGCGCTCGACGACTGCGGCGGCCGTCTCGTCGCAGCTTGTCTCGATGCCGAGAATGCGCAGAAAGGGAGCCATGAAACCTGTTCGTTGATTGCGATAGGGATTAAACCCGTTTACGAGAACTCCGGTAACAACGGATCAAAGCGGATGCAAACAAAACCTTTCCGGATCGGCACGCGCGGCAGCCCGCTGGCGCTGGCACAGGCACACGAAGCCCGCGATCGGCTGATGGCAGCCCACAACCTGCCGGAGGAGATGTTCGAAATCGTCGTGCTGACGACCAAGGGCGACCGCATCACCGATCGTTCGCTGGCCGAGATCGGCGGCAAGGGACTTTTCACCCAGGAACTGGAGCAGCAGCTCGTCGCCGGTGATCTCGATTTCGCCGTGCATTCCAGCAAGGACATGCCGACGGTCCTTCCGGAAGGCCTCTACCTTTCCGCCTACCTTCCGCGCGAAGACATCCGCGACGCCGTCGTCGGGCGCACGGCACCAAAGCTGATCGACCTGCCGCATGGCGCAACCGTCGGCTCGTCCTCGCTTCGCCGCCAGGCCCTCATCCGCCGCATGCGGCCCGATATCAACGTCATCACCTTCCGCGGCCTTGTCGACACACGCTTGCGCAAGCTACGGGAAGGCGAGGTTGACGCGACGCTTCTGGCGCTTGCCGGTCTCAAGCGTCTCGGCAAGGTCGAGGTCATCACCGACATTCTCGATCCGGACAGTTTCCCGCCCGCCCCGGCACAGGGCGCCATCTGTCTCGAAAGCCGCATCGGCGATGCCAGGATCGATGAGCTGCTGGCGCCAATCAACGATGCGCCGACCTTCGACACCGTCTCCTGCGAGCGCGCTTTCCTTGCCGCTCTTGACGGATCCTGTCGCACGCCGATCGGCGGTTATGCCGTTTGCGAGGGCGATCAGCTCCGCTTCTCTGGCCTCATCCTCACGCCGGACGGCCGCCACCAGCATGCGATCACCATCGACGGTCATCGCCGCGATGCGGCTGCACTCGGCACCCGCGCCGGACAGGATGTGCGTGCAAGGGCCGGCAGCAGCTTCTTCGAGGACTGGAGCTAGTCCTTATGCGCGTGCTCGTCACCCGTCCGGCGCATTCGGGCGAGCGAACCGCTCAACGTTTACGCGAGCTGGGCCACGAACCGCTCTTGCTGCCGCTTACCCGCCCCGTGCACGACATGGCAGCCGCGCGCCAGGCTCTGGAAACAACCGCCGGGCCGATCGCCGCAACGAGCGCCGAAGCGGTGCGCAGCTTGGAGCCCCTGGGCGAGGCACTTTCACGCCACCTTTCGCGCCATGTCTTTGCCGTCGGCGAAACGACAGCCGACGAGGCCCGCAGGCTGGGGTTCCGCTCGGTCACGGCGTCATCCGGCAGCGGCCGCGAACTGGCCGACTTGATCGCGGCAGACAATATCGACGGACTCGTCTATCTCGCCGGCAATCCCCGCGCCGAAACCTTCGAGGCGCGACTGAAGGAGCTCGGGCGGCATTTCTCCGTGGCCGAATGTTACCGGATGGAGCCGCTTGCTCCCAACCCGGAAACCGTGACGGCTCTTCTGACGAACAACCCTCCCGATGCGGTTCTTTTCTACTCGCGTCAGACGGCCGGAAATCTGTTTAATATCCCGCAGGTGGAACCCCTTCTGCTGCGGCTGCCGAAGATCCGTCTCATCTGCCTCAGCAACACTGTTGCGGAAGCTGTTCCACCGCTTTTGAGGAGAGCCCTGGAGATTTCGCCGCTGCCGGATGAAAAAAGCCTTTTGTCGCTGCTTTGAAGGCTTTAGCCGCCCAAATTTGATCTAACCTCTTCCCTTAATTGCCATCCCTGTCTAGTTTCGTTGCAATGCAGGATAATGAGGACCTCATGGTATCGGGAAATCCGCCACGCCACTCGAAGAGCTCCGACGAACCGGTCACGATCGACCTGGACGCGCAGGACTTCGCCTCGGCGAACGATCCTGGGAAACCTGCCGACGAAGCCCCGCAAGCGGCCGAAAGTGCCCCTGCCACCGAAGCCGTAACCACCGCGCAAGCCCAGGGGGAACCACTGTCGGAACATGAGAGCGAGCGCGCGGCAGGCGCACAGGAAGAGCCCGCGTCCAAGGAGCCGCCACCATCGGAAGCGGCGCAGTCGCTTGCGCCACAAAGGGGCGCGGTGACATCCGGCCTGATCGCCGCGGGCATCTTCGGCGGCCTCGTCGCGCTGGTTGGCGCCGGCGCCATTCAATATGCCGGTTATCTGCCGGGCTCCTCCACCCGGCCGGACAACGCGGTCGAGATGGCCGATCTTTCCGGCGAGATCGAGGGCCTCAAGCAATCCGTCGCAAGCCTTGCCGCCAATCCGCCGGCTGCCGATAACAGCGCCCTCGAAAGGCGTATCGCGGCCCTCGAAACGGCCCCTCCGGCATCGGTGCCCGGGGCATCGCCCGGCTCGGCCGATGTCGAAGCACTCAACCGGAAGATTGCAGATCTGACCGCTCAGATCGACCAGTTGAAGACGAGCCTTGCGCAGACCACCGAGCAGCAGGCCTCCAGCGGTGCCGATATTTCCAGCCGTCTTGCCGAAGCCGAAAAGAAGCTGAACGAGCCGCGCGAGGATGTTGCGGTCGCCCGCGCCATCGCAGCCGCGGCCCTCAAGGCCGCAATCGACCGCGGCGGTCCCTTCATCGCCGAACTCGATACGTTCGCCGGCGTCGCGCCGGATGATCCGGCCGCGACCGATCTGCGCGGCTTTGCCGAAACCGGCGTGCCCTCGCGCGCCGAGCTGATCCGCCAGGTGCCCGATGTCGCCACTGCCATCGTCGAATCCGTCAACCAGCCCGATCCCAACCAGAGCTGGTCGGACCGGTTGATGTCGAGCGCCAAATCCCTGGTGTCGGTCCGCCCCGTCGGCAATGTCGAAGGTGAAAGCGTGGAGGCGATTGCAGCGCGCATGGAGGACAAGGTGAAGAACGGCGATCTGCCCGGTGCAGCCACCGAATGGAACAGCCTGCCCGCCGCCGCCAAACAGGCGTCCGCGGCCTTCAAACAATCGCTCGAGGCCCGCATCCGCGTCGAGGATCTCGTCGGCAGCGCACTCTCCAAGGCCGTTTCCGGCACCGGCAAGGAAGGATGAGCATGGTCCGCCTGGTTGTCTTTGCACTCCTCGTCCTCATTCTCGCCTATGGCTTCTCCTGGCTTGCCGATCGCCCCGGCGATCTGTCGCTGATCTGGGAGGGCCAGATCTATCAGACCAAGCTGATCGTCGCGGCAAGCGCCATCATTGCGCTGGTCGCGGCCGTCATGGTGGCCTGGTGGCTCGTTCGACTGATCTGGACCTCGCCGCATTCCGTGACGCGCTATTTCCGCGCCCGCAAACGTGATCGCGGCTACCAGGCCCTGTCGACCGGCCTCATTGCCGCCGGCGCCGGCAATGCGCTGCTCGCCCGCAAGATGGCGGCCCGCTCGCGCGGCCTCATCCGCGCCGATCAGGAGCCGCTGATCAATCTCCTGGAGGCGCAGGCCGCCCTTATCGAAGGCCGCCACGACGAGGCGCGCTCCAAGTTCGAGGCCATGGCCAACGACCCGGAGACCCGGGAGCTCGGTCTGCGCGGCCTCTATCTTGAAGCCAAGCGCCTCGGCGCCAACGAGGCCGCCCGCCAATATGCGGAAAAGGCCGCCGACAACGCGCCCTATCTGCCTTGGGCCGCGCAGGCGACGCTCGAATATCGCAGCCAGTCCGGCCGCTGGGACGATGCCATCCGCCTGCTGGAACAGCAGAAGGCTGCCAAGGTGATCGAAAAGGCCGAGGCAAACCGTCTCCATGCGGTGCTATTGACTGCACGCGCCGATGACCAGCTGGAAAGCAATCCCGCCGGCGCCCGTGATAACGCCTTGCAAGCGCTGAAACTGTCCGCGGATTTCGTGCCCGCCGCCCTTATCGCCGCAAAGGCGCTGTTTCGCGAAGGCGGCATCCGCAAGGCCGCTTCCATCCTCGAGCAGGCGTGGAAGGCCGGACCGCATCCGGAGATCGGCCGCGTCTATGTCCGCGCCCGCAGCGGCGATTCCACGCTCGATCGACTGAAGCGCGCCGAGCGGTTGGAAGGCATGCGGCCGAACAATGTCGACGCCCTTCTCGTTGTTGCCCAAGCCGCGCTCGACGCACAGGAATTCGCCAAGGCCCGCGCCAAGGCAGAGGCCGCTGCCCGCATCGAACCGCGCGAAGCCGCTTTCCTTCTGCTTGCCGATATCGAGGAAGCCGAAACCGGCGATCAGGGCCGCGTCCGCCACTGGCTGGCACAGGCGCTGAAGGCGCCGCGCGATCCGGCCTGGGTTGCCGATGGTTTTGTTTCCGACAAATGGCTGCCGGTCTCGCCAGTGACCGGTCGCCTCGACGCATTCGAATGGAGGGCACCTTTCGGCCAGCTCGAAGGCCCCGTCGAGGAAGGGTCGGCCGTTTCGATCGAGACGGCACTGAAGACCTTGCCGCCGCTGCGTGAAACCCGCCCGGAAAGCGTGGTCAACGACCACCGCATCATCGAGCTCGAACGGGCCGCGACGATCGCCGAAGCCGTTCGCCCCGCAGCACCGACGCCGGCATCGGCAAAGGCTTCCGAACCGTCCACCTCCCGGCCGGCTCCCGCCGCGCCCGAACCGAAACCTTTCTTTGGCGGCCTGCCGGATGACCCTGGCGTCCGCGATCCCAAGATGGAACCGGAACCCAGGACGCGGCTCCGCCTCTTCTGAATTGGAACGAAAAACCGTATGTTCGAACGCTTTCAGGCATTCTTCCAGAATCTGACCGCCGACCGTCCGAAATCAGGCTTTGCCCCCGATGACCCGCGTATCGCGGTCGCCGCGCTCTGCATGCAGGTCATGGAGGCCGACGGCCAGATCAAGGACAGCGAGAAGAAACGGCTGCGCAAACTGCTCAAGGAGCAATATGCGCTCGACGGCAAACAGCTCGACGCCTTGATGGCCGCCGGACTGGAAGCCGAAAGCACGGCGGTCGACTATTTCCGTTTCACGTCCGATCTGAAGAGACATCTCGATACCGAACAGCGGCTGGAACTGATCGGCATTCTCTGGGATATCGTCTATGCCGATGGCGAGCGCAGCGAAATGGAAGATCACGTGATCTGGCGGATCGCCGATCTCCTGGGCGTTTCCTCGCGCGAGCGTATCCAGAAGCGGCAGGAGGCTGCCGCGCGGGTCACGGATGCACAGGTGGTGCAGGACGATGCCGACTGACAGGATCGTAAGGGGCGACAGGCGCCCCATTCTCATCATTCTTCATCAGGAGCGCTCCAGCCCCGGTCGTGTTGGCCAGCTTCTCGTCGAGAAAGGCTACGATCTCGATATCCGCCGTCCGGTCCTCGGCGACAGCCTGCCCTCCACGCTCGACGACCATGCCGGCGCGGTGATTTTCGGCGGCCCGATGAGCGCCAACGATCCCGATGAATTCGTCAAGGCCGAGATCGACTGGCTGGAGGTGCCGCTCAAGGAAAACCGTCCCTATCTCGGCATCTGCCTCGGCGCACAGATGCTGGCGCGCCAGCTCGGCAGCAAGGTCGCGGCCAATCGTGACGGATCGACCGAAATCGGCTGGTATCCGCTGCATTCCACCGAGAAGGGCCGGCTTTTGATGCGCTGGCCGAAAATGGTCTACCACTTCCACCGGGAAGGTTTCGAGCTGCCGCATGGCGCCGAGCTGCTGGCATCCGGCGACGCCTATCCCAATCAGGCTTTCCGCTACAATGGCAATGCCTGGGGTCTGCAATTCCACGCGGAGCTGACGCGGGCAATGATGCACCGCTGGGTCGTCCACGGCGCCCACCGCTTCATCCTGCCGAACGCGCAACAGGGACGAGAACACCTTGAAGGCCGCATGCTGTTCGATGCGCCGCTGAAGGCTTGGCTCGACGATTTCCTGGATATCGTTTTCGAGAGCAGGACGGCAGCGGCTACGCCGCTTCTCGTATAGGCGCGTCGAGAGTATCGATCTTCCTGAGCTTGGGAAAACTGCTTGCCCAGATGGCGGCCACGGCAAGCGTGCCGATGCCGCCGATGATGACGGCCGGGACGGCGCCGAAGACCGAGGCCATGGTACCCGCCCGGAATTCACCAAGCTCGTTAGACGCGCCGACGAAGACCGTATTGACGGCATTGACGCGTCCCCGCAGATGATCCGGTGTCCAGAGCGCGATCAGGCTCTCGCGGACATAAACGGAAATCATATCTGCAGCGCCCATGATGGCGAGTGCCGCGATGGAAACCTCGGTATTGGTCGACAGCCCGAACACGATCGTACCCAGGCCGAATGTCGCCACGCCGATGAACATATATAGGCCGGCTTTGTGCTTGAGCGGATAGGCTGCAAGGAAGATCGCCATGATGATGGCACCGACACCCGGCGCCGAGCGCAGCAGGCCGAGGCCCCAGGGACCGAGCGTCAGGATATCGCGCGCAAAGATCGGCATCAATGCGGTCGCGCCGCCCAGCAGGACAGCGAAGAGATCGAGCGAGATGGCGCCAAGCACCACCTTCTCCTCCCTGATATAACGGAAGCCGCCGAGGATCATGTCCCAGCTCTTGGCCTCGCCCGTCGTCTTCTGCGGCGGCTTGGGAATCATGTAGAGCAGGATCGCGCCGAGCGCGGAGAAGATGACGGCAACCCAATAAGCCGTCGAAGCGCTGACGCCGTAGAGCAGGCCGCCGAGCACGGGGCCGGTGATCGCCGCCAGCTGCCAGGACGACGAATTCCAGGCGATCGCGTTGGAGAGATCCTTTTCCGGCACGAGGTTCGGCGCAAGCGACTGCACCGCCGGCGTCATGAAGGCGCGTTCGACACCGAAGATCAAGAGCACGACGAAGACGGGGATCGGTGAAAAGCTGCCAGTAATCGTCATCCCCAGGAGCGCCAGCGTGCAGAGCGCACTGACGAGCGAGCAGATCGAAGCGATGGCGCGCCGATTGTGCCGATCGGCCACCGAACCGGTGACAAGGATCAGCACCAGAGACGGCAGGAACTGCACAAGGCCGATCAGGCCGAGATAGATGGCGCTCCCCGTCTGGTCATACATTTGCCAGCCCACCGCAACGCTGACGATCTGCTGCGAGAAGGAAAGCAGGAACCGCGCGAAGAAAAAGCGGGTGTAGGACGGATGCCGGAACGCGGCAAAACGATCTCCGGAGGACGAAAGCGGCATGAAGCTTTTTCCGAGGAAACGGGCGCCAAAAGCCATGCAAAAGCGGCCGTTAAACATGATTCACCGTGGGCTTCCACACGGCACTTGCTCGTTTAGTCGCCAATGTCTACATGTCTGTCAACAACGAATTGGAGACGACGATGATTGCGCTGTTTCAAACCATTGATTTGGCTTTGCAAATTTATACCTGGATCCTGATCGCCAGCGCTATCTTCTCCTGGCTCTATGCATTCAACGTCATCAATTCCAGCAACCAGTTCGTCAATCAGGTCGGGACGTTCCTCTATAATGTCACCGAACCTGTACTGCGCCCGATCCGTCGCCTGCTGCCCAATCTCGGCGGCATCGACATCTCGCCGATCATCCTGTTGCTGATCATCTTCTTCCTGCGCTCCTTCCTCTGGACGACAATCTATCCGCTGGTCGTTTGAGCCCGCCCTGGAAGAAATTTGACGATCATATCCGCCTCGCCGTCCGGCTGACGCCGAACGGCGAGCGGGATGCCATCGACGGTATCGAATCCGATGGCGAAGGCGGAATGCTGCTAAAGGCGCGCGTCACCGCCGTCCCGGAAAAGGGGAAAGCCAACAAGGCGCTCATCGCATTCATCGCCAAATCGCTCGGCATCGCCAAATCCTCAATCGAACTCGTCTCCGGCGGCACGTCGCGTAAAAAAATCCTCCGGATCGATGGCGACCCGGAGGATTTGATCAGAAAGCTCGAAGCACTCTCAGCCTGAAGATCAGGCTTTTTCCTTCTTGGCCCGCTCGATCGCTTCCAGGATGAGCGCGCCGGCTTCCTTGGAATCGCCCCAGCCGTAGATCTTCACCCACTTGCCGGGTTCCAGATCCTTGTAGTGCTCGAAGAAGTGCTCGATCTGCTTCAGCGTGATTTCCGGAAGGTCGGTGTAATCCTTGACCTTCTCGTAGCGCAGCGTCAGCTTCGGCGAGGGAACGGCAATGATCTTCTCGTCCTTGCCGGAATTGTCTTCCATCTTCAGAACGCCGATCGGGCGGACGTTGATCACACAGCCCGGGACCAGCGGGCGGGTGCTGGCGATGAGAACGTCGATCGGGTCGCCGTCTTCGGAAAGCGTGTGCGGAACGAAGCCGTAGTTGCCCGGATAGGTCATCGGCGTGTAGAGGAAACGGTCAACGACCAGCGTGCCGGCTTCCTTGTCCATTTCATACTTGATCGGATGACCGCCGACCGGAACCTCGACGATAACGTTGACGTCTTCAGGTGGATTCTTACCGATTGAAACGGCGTCGATGCGCATAGGAAACTCCCGGGAGGTTGAATTGCTCGAAGCCAGTTAATCGGTTTCATGACGCAACGCAACATACCTCGCAAGCAATGCTTAACATGCGAGGGGCTACAATATCTATATTTTCTAATGGAAGATGTGGTGACCGCGCCGTCCGCAATCAGTTCCAGATGAAGCCGATCTTTTTGATCTGCTTATGGTCGAAATTTTCCATGCCTTCGCAGAAATCGATTCCGCCATGGTCGCGATAAAAGCTGGCGGCATTTTCGTTTTCTTCCAGGCACCAGACGACCAGGCCATTACAGCCGAGGGACTTCAACAGCCTGCGGGCCTCACCGAAAAGCAGCTTGCCGAGGCCAATGCCCTGATATTCCGGGCGCAGATAAAGCTCGTAGATTTCGCCTTCCTGAGGCAATGCGCGCGCGCGATTGAGACCGAGGGTGGCATAACCGGCAACGGTTCCCGCCACGTCCAGAACGAGCAGCGTCGCCGGGCCGCGCGTGGCTTTGCGCCACCAGTTCTCCCCGCGCCGCTCGATCATCTGGGTCAGAGCGCGATGCGGAATGATACCCGCATAAGTATGCTGCCAGGAAAGCCGGTGAGCTTCCGAAATGGCTCGGGCATCGTGCGGTTCGGCCCGCCGGACATCGATCGACAACGTCTTCATAACGCTTACTCTGGTCCTGCCGGAGGCAATTAACCATATGCGGCGAGCGCATGGTGATCGATTGCCCACAGGCTTGATATGTGGACGACAAGCAAATTTTAACGCTTTTTTAACGATTGTCACAAGCCGGAATCGACGCAGCGCACAATAAAAAACCCCGACGCAAAGGCCGGGGTTTTCGAAGGATATGACGAGGAACGCTTAGAGGGCGGCCTTCGACTTTTCGAAGCGCTTGCGGTCGTTGGCGTCGAGATACATCTTGCGCAGGCGGATGGACTTCGGCGTCACTTCGACCAGCTCGTCCTCCTGGATCCAGGAGAGCGCGCGCTCGAGCGTCATGCGGATCGGCGGCGTCAGCTTCACGGCTTCATCCTTGCCGGCAGCGCGGATGTTGGTGAGCTTCTTGCCCTTCAGCACGTTGACCTCGAGGTCGTTGTCGCGCGAATGGATGCCGATGATCATGCCCATATAGACCTTCTCGCCGGCGTCGATGATCATCGGGCCGCGGTCTTCCAGGTTGAACAGGGCATAGGCTACGGCTTCGCCGGCTTCGTTGGCGAGCAGCACGCCGTTCACACGGCCGCCGATCTCGCCCTTGTAGGGCTGGTAGCTGTGGAACAGACGGTTCATGATCGCCGTGCCGCGCGTATCGGTCAGCAGTTCCGACTGGTAGCCGATGAGGCCGCGGGTCGGCGCGTAGAAGACGAGACGGACGCGGTTGCCGCCCGACGGACGAAGCTCGACCATCTCGGCCTTGCGCTCCGACATCTTCTGGACGACGACACCGGAATGTTCTTCGTCAACGTCGATCAGGACTTCTTCGATCGGCTCCAGCAGCTGGCCGGCCTCGTCCTTGTGCATGACGACGCGCGGACGCGAAACGGCAAGCTCGAAGCCTTCGCGGCGCATGTTTTCGATCAGAACCGCCAGCTGAAGTTCGCCGCGGCCGGAAACGAAGAACGAGTCCTTGTCGGCGCTTTCCTCGATCTTCAGGGCGACGTTGCCTTCGGCTTCCTTCATCAGACGGTCGCGGATGACGCGGCTCGTGACCTTGTCGCCTTCCGTGCCGGCAAGCGGCGAGTCGTTGACGATGAAGGACATGGTGACGGTCGGCGGATCGATCGGCTGCGCCTTCATGGCTTCGGCAACGGAGGGATCGCAGAACGTGTCGGCGACTGTGCCCTTGGAGAGGCCGGCGATCGCGACGATGTCGCCCGCATGGGCCTCTTCGATCGGCTGGCGCTCGATACCGCGGAAGGCGAGGATCTTGGAGATACGGCCCTGTTCGATCAGCTTGCCGTCCTGACCAAGAACCTTGACGGCCTGGTTCGGCTTGATCGAGCCGGAGGCGATGCGGCCCGTGATGATGCGGCCGAGGAAGTTGTTGGCTTCCAGGATCGTGCCGATCATGCGGAACGGACCTTCTTCGACCGTCGGCGCCGGAACGTGCTTGACGACGAGGTCGAGCAGCGGTGCCAGACCTTCATCGGTCGGGCCTGCCGGGTCGAAATTCATCCAGCCGGCACGGCCGGAGCCGTAAAGGATCGGAAAGTCGAGCTGTTCGTCGGTTGCGTCGAGCGCGGCAAAGAGGTCGAAGACTTCGTTGACGACTTCTTCGGCGCGTGCATCCGGACGGTCGATCTTGTTGATCGCAACGATCGGGCGCAGGCCGACCTTCAGCGCCTTGCCGACGACGAACTTGGTCTGCGGCATCGGGCCTTCGGCAGCGTCGACGAGAACGATTGCGCCATCCACCATCGAGAGGATGCGCTCGACTTCACCGCCGAAGTCGGCGTGGCCGGGCGTGTCGACGATGTTGATGCGCGTGTCTTTCCACTCGATCGAGGTCGCCTTGGCGAGAATGGTGATGCCGCGCTCTTTTTCGATGTCGTTGGAGTCCATGACGCGTTCCATGACGCGCTGGTTCTCGCGGAACGAACCGGACTGTTTCAGAAGCTCGTCGACGAGGGTGGTTTTGCCATGGTCAACGTGCGCGATGATCGCGATGTTGCGAAGTGCCATATGTCATAATCTCTGAGGCTGGGGCGCTACGCCAAGTGGACGCGCCATTTACGTTTGGCGCGCTCTTACCGTTTTTTTCGCGTTTGCGAAAGGGGGTGGCACGCGAAAGCTGCGGCATGGCGTCCACCATGCCGCTTGGCTCCATGTCATCAAACTGTCTTAAGCGTCGCTGCCTGTCAATTCCTCGAAGGTCGCAAGCCCCTTCTTGACCAGCATCGCATCCGGGCTCGGCAGCTTGCCGCGGAACGCCTTGTAGGCGTCTTCAGGATCGACGGAACCGCCGGTCGAATAGATATTCTCCCGAAGCTTCCTTGCCATTTCCCCATTGAAGGCGTCACCGGTTTCCTCGAAGGCGGCGAAGGCATCGGCATCGAGCACTTCCGACCACATGTAGGAATAGTAGCCGGCCGAATAACCGCCGGAGAAGATATGCTGGAAGTGCGGCGTGGCATGGCGCATGACGATCGATTTCGGCATGCCGATTTCGGAGAGAACCTCGGCCTGTACGGCCATCGGATCGTCCACCGTATCACGCGTGTGGAAGGCCATGTCGACCAGCGCCGAGGAGGTGAACTCCACCGTGTTGAAGCCGGAATTGAAGGTGCGGGCGGCCAGCACCTTGTCGAGCAACGCCTGCGGCATCGGCGCCCCGGTCTCGAAATGCACCGCATATTCCTTCAGGATATCGGGAACCGTCAGCCAGTGTTCGTAAAGCTGCGAGGGCAGTTCCACGAAATCGCGAGAGACGGCCGTTCCCGACACCGAGGGATAGGTGACGTTGGAGAGCATGCCGTGCAAGGCATGGCCGAACTCGTGGAACAGCGTGCGCGCATCGTCGAGCGAGAGCAACGCCGGCTTGCCTTCGGCGGGTTTGGCGAAATTGCAGACATTGTAGATGATCGGCAACTCGCCATGATGGCCGTTCTTCAGCGCGAGCTTGTGCTGCGACTGGAAGGCGCTCATCCAGGCGCCGGAACGCTTCGAACTGCGGGCGAAATAATCGCCAAGGAAAAGCGCGACCAGCTTGTCGTCCCGGTCACGGATCTCGAAGACCCGCACATCCGGGTGATAGGCGGCGATGCCTTTCTTCTCGATGGCGCGAATGCCGAACAGCCGGCCGGCAACGTCAAAGCAGGCGGCGATGATCTTTTCGAGCTGCAGATAGGGCTTGAGCTCCGCTTCGGAGAAACTGAACCGCTGTGCCCGGATCTTCTCCGCATAGTGGCGCCAGTCCCAAGGCATGACCTCATGGTTCTTGCCCTCGGCGGCAATCAATCCGGCAATATCGGCTTCCTCCTCACGGGCGCGCTTCACCGCCCTGGCCCAGACCGCGCGCAACAGGTCGTTTACGGCCTCGGGTGTCTTTGCCATCGTGTTGTCGAGCTTCAGCTCTGCGAAATTACCGTATCCGAGGAGCTTTGCCACTTCGTCGCGCAGGGCAAGCGTTTCACGGATAATGCCGCGGTTATCGGTAGCGCCGGCATTTTCACCGCGCGCCACCCAGGCCTTGAAAGCCTGCTCGCGAAGATCCCGGCGTTCGGAGAAAGTCAGGAAGGGCTCGATGATCGAGCGTGAAAGTGTCACCGCATATTTGCCGTCCTCGCCGCGTTCGCGGGCGGCCGCTGCCATGGCGTCGCGCAGGAAATCGGGAATGCCGGCAAGCTCCTCTTCTGCGGAGAGGATCAGCGACCAGCCCTTTTCGTCGGCAAGCACATTCTGCCCGAAGCTGGTGCTGAGGCCGGCAAGCTTTTCATTGATCGCCGCAAGCTTCTCCTGCTCCGCCTTCGGCAGCTTTGCGCCCGATCTGACGAAACCTTTCCAGTGCCGCTCCAGCACGCGCGTCTGCTCCAGTGTCAGGCCAAGCGTTTCGCGCGCCTCCCAGAGCGCGTCGATGCGCTTGAAGAGATCGGCATTCATGCCGATCTTCGAATAGTGCCGCGACATCTTCGGCGAGATGTCCCGCTCCAGCGCCTGAATGACCTCGTTGGTGTGAGCGCCCGCCCGGTTCCAGAAGAGTGCCGAAACACGGGACAGCTCGTCTCCCGCAATTTCGAGCGCAACGATGGTATTCTCGAATGTCGGCTCTTGCCCGTTGCCGGCGATCTCGTCGATCTCCCGTTCGTGCGAGGCAAGGGCAGCTTCAAAGGCGGCGGCAAAATCGCTATCGGCAACCGCATCGAAACGCGGCAGGCCGTGAAGGCCATTCCAGTTGACAAGTGCCTGATTAAATGGAGTGGGAGAAGACATATGAGAGTCCTTTATGCCGGCAAGTGGATCGGTAATATAGGAAGGTCGCCACAGAATTGATATGTGGTTGGCTTGGACTTTTGCTCGCCCCGCTAAATCTTGTGGGCAAGAATTGATACATAAAAATTAACCAATCGTTAACGATTGACGCGAATCAGCCCAAGACGCTAGTTTCCCCTTAATCTTCAAGTAAGAGGACATGCGCATGGAAATTTTTTCCCTGCGGTCTTCTCAGAGTTTGCTATTCAAAAATAATACAAACAATAACGCAAAAAGTTCGAAGACCGCTGATATTACCATCGAGCCCAAACAGACTGTCGCTCAGGGCTCATTTCAGATCGAAGATTTCGACAGCCGCAAGACGATCGATTTCACAGCCGTCAGCGCGGGTGAATTGCGCAGCTATGCGCGCCAGAGCTTTGACAACGGCCTGATCGATCCGAATACTTTTGCAGCGATATCCGAGCCCCTGCCCATGCACGCGATCGATCCGCGCGGCAATGTCATCGATCTCTCCAATGTCACGGACGGCACGAGCTTCAATTTCCTGGACTACTACAAGAACCAGCTTCAGATCGCCATGTCGATCGGCGACCCGAACGAAGTTCAGACGTTGAAATCGGTCGTCGGTTTCCTTGCCAGCGAGGCCTGATCAGGCTTTGCGCCAGCCGAGCAGGCCGGGTGTGGCGTGCCACAGCGCCTGCACGGCGAAGCCCATGAAGAGCACCCCCGAGCAGCGTACGATCAGCCGTTCATGGGCGCGGTAGAAACGGCGAACGACGCCGGCGCCGATGATGCCGATCAGGATGACGTCAGCGGTGACGAAGCCCACGAAGGAAATGCTGAGCAACATCGGCAGGGCTTCAAAATCGAGCGCGCTTGCCGAACCCGCGACCAGCGCGGTGAAAGTGGCAAGCGCCACCGGATAACCCTTCGGATTGGTGACGCCGAAAATCAGCCCGCGCCGGAACGGCCGCTCCACGACCAGCAGCGCCTGCCCTCCGGCTTTCGGCCTGGCGTTGACGGCGCTCCAGCCGATCCAGGCGAGGTAGAAACCGCAGGCGAGCCCAAGCAGGTCGAAGACGAAGGTGCCGATCGTCTTGGCCCCGACAATCGCAACCAGAGCCAGTCCGGACCAGACGAGATCGCCGACGAGATGCCCCATCATGAAGAAAGCGCCCGCCTTGCGGCCCTGCCCGGCGCCGATGCCGAGGAGCTGCAGGAAGGCCGGACCGGGGATGAGCACATAGAAAAGCGCCGCCAGAAAGGCGCCGAGAAGCAGGGAAAGCGGCATGGAGAGGCTCCAGTGATGACAGGTCCAGCTTATGCAATGCCCCTGCCGCGTCAAGCCGTGCGTCGGCAGCGCATCAAACGGCAAGAAAAGGCCCGCGCGGCAATTCAAACCGGCGGGCCTTTATGGATGATCAATCCGAGGAGGCTTACTTCTTCAGGTTACGCTTGCCGAGCGTGCGCAGCCGCAACGCGTTGAGCTTGATGAAGCCGGCGGCATCCTTCTGGTCGTAAGCGCCCTGGTCGTCTTCGAAGGTAACGAGCTTGTCGGAATAGAGCGACTTTTCGCTCTCGCGGCCGATGACCATGACATTGCCCTTGTAGAGCTTCAGCGTCACTTCGCCTTCGACATGCTCCTGGCTCTTGTCGATGAGGGCCTGCAGCATTTCGCGTTCGGGCGAGAACCAGAACCCGTAATAGATCAGTTCGGCATAACGCGGCATCAGCTCGTCCTTGAGGTGGGCAGCGCCGCGGTCGAGCGTGATCGACTCGATGGCGCGGTGCGCCGCCAGCAGGATCGTGCCGCCGGGGGTTTCATAGACGCCGCGCGACTTCATGCCGACAAAGCGGTTTTCAACGAGGTCGAGGCGGCCGATGCCGTTGTCGCGGCCGTAATTGTTGAGCGTCGCGAGCAGCGTGGCCGGAGACATTTCGACGCCATTGATGGAGACGGCATCGCCCTTGCGGAAACCGACCTTGATGATGGTCGCCTTGTCGGGCGCAGCTTCCGGCGAGATCGTGCGCATATGCACGTATTCAGGCGCTTCCTGCGCCGGATCTTCCAGAACCTTGCCCTCGGAAGAGGAGTGCAGCAGGTTGGCATCGACCGAGAAGGGGGCCTCGCCCTTCTTGTCCTTGGCAACCGGGATCTGGTGCTTCTCGGCAAATTCGAGCAGTTCGGTACGGCTCTTGAAGGCCCAGTCGCGCCACGGCGCAATGATCTTGATATCGGGGTTCAGCGCATAGGCCGAAAGCTCGAAACGAACCTGGTCGTTACCCTTGCCGGTCGCGCCGTGCGCGATCGCATCGGCGCCGGTTTTCTTGGCGATATCGATGAGGTGCTTGGAAATCAGCGGGCGGGCGATCGAGGTACCGAGCAGATAGACGCCCTCGTAGACGGCATTGGCACGGAACATCGGGAAGACGAAATCGCGCACGAATTCTTCGCGCACGTCCTCGATATAGATCTCCTTGATGCCGAGCATCTCGGCCTTCTTGCGCGCCGGCTCCAGCTCTTCGCCCTGGCCGAGATCGGCCGTGAAGGTGACGACTTCAGCGCCGAGCTCGGTCTGCAGCCACTTCAGGATGATCGAGGTATCGAGGCCGCCCGAATAGGCGAGCACGACTTTCTTCACGTCTTTGTATGATGCCATGATGATGAGATCCGTTGCATAGAGGCCGCGGCAAACCCGCAAGGCCCGGTATCGCGGCACTTTTAGCGAGATTGGCGCGTGACGCAAGGGCAACGAGGACAGCAACCGGGCCGATAAGGGCCGATAGGGTTTGACAGTGGCAAACGGCAGCCCATATTCGGCATCGTCCGAACAATGCTGAGAGGAGAGGCCAGTCCCGTGACGAATATTCAAGCCATTTTCAAGAAATCCAATGTTGCCGTCATCACCGGGGGCGCTTCCGGCATCGGCCTTGCCGCCGCAAAGTACTTTGCCAGGGCCGGCATGAGCGTTGTCATTGCCGATCTCGGCGGCAACAGGCTGGCAGATGCCCGCGCCGAGCTGGAGGCGATCGCCGGTCAGGAACATGTGATGGCCGTTGAAACCGACGTCTCCCAGAAAGAACAGATCGAGGCACTTGAGCGCGCCGTCATCCAGCGCTTCGGCCGCGTGCATGTGCTGATGAACAACGCCGGTATCGGCCCGGAAACCTCGATCTTCAGCGCCCAGGCCAATTGGGACAATATCTTCGCCGTCAATCTCCTCGGCGTCATCAACGGCACCAGAGTTTTCGGCCCCGGCATGATCGCTCATGGCGAACCCGGCCTCATCATCAATACCGGTTCCAAACAGGGTATCACGACGCCGCCCGGAAACCCCGCCTACAACGTCTCCAAGGCCGGCGTGAAGGTCTTCACCGAAGCGCTCGAACACGAGTTGCGCAACACCGATCGCTCACAGATATCGGCGCATCTTCTGATTCCCGGCTTCGTCTTCACCGGCCTCACCAAGGGCGACCGCCTCGAAAAGCCTGCCGGCGCCTGGACGCCGGAACAGACCGTCGACTTCATGGTCGAAAGCCTGGAGCGCGGCGATTTCTACATCCTCTGCCCGGACAACGACGTCGCCCGTCCCGTGGACGAGCGCCGCATGGCCTGGGCAATCGGCGATATCATCGAGAACCGCCCGCCCCTGTCGCGCTGGCACAAGGATTATGCCGACAAGTTCAAGGCCTTCCTCGAACAGAAGTAATCGGCGCCATCAGAAGGTTTGATTGGTAATTTTTTGAAAGCCGGGTAAGACATCGTCAGATCTTTTCCGGCTTTCAGAGTAGACCATGGATTTCCTGCCGAGCTTTCCGACGCTTGTCGCCTTCGCCGCCGCCACGCTGCTGCTGGCGGCAACTCCCGGCCCCGACATGACGCTGTCGATCAGCCGTGCCCTGGCGCAGGGCAAGAAGGCGGCCCTCTTCGTCGTCCTCGGCACCAGCCTTGGTATCGTCGTGCACACGATGCTGGTCGCTTTCGGCATCTCTGCGCTGATCACCGCCTCGCCGACCGCCTTCCTCATCCTGAAAACCGGTGGTGCGGCCTATCTTTTCTGGCTGGCCGTGCAGGCGATCCGCTACGGCTCGAAGCTGACCGTCGCCAAGGTGGAAGGCCCGAAGGGCACGATCCTGTCGAACATTTCCTCGGGCTTCTGGGTCAACCTCCTGAACCCGAAGGTCATCATCTTCTTCATGACCTTCCTGCCGCAGTTCGTCAGCGCTAACGATCCCGCCGTCACTCACAAGCTGCTGTTCCTCGGCTTCTGCTTCATCGTCATCGGCATGCCGGTTAACGCAGCCGTCGTCATGGCGGCCGACTGGCTGTCGAGCTGGCTGCAGAACAACAGGAAGGTGCTGCGCGGCATGGATTATACGTTTGCCGGCGTCTTTTCGGTCTTCGCCGCCAAGATCCTGCTTACCCAGGCACGCTAGGCATGTCGCGCAGAAGCGCGCGGCGGTTCTGCACGACATGGGTGAAACGAAGACCTGAAGCGCGTGGCGATCCGAAGATTGCGACGCGGCCCGGTCAGCCGATCAGCAGGGCGTCGTCGTCAAGCGTCTGGCCGCGCATCTTGCGGAACATGGCGATCAGATCCTCGACCTGCAGGTTCTTCCTGCTGTCGCCGGCAACGTCGAGAACGATCTCGCCGCCATGCAGCATGATTGTGCGGTGGCCGTAGTCCAGCGCCTGGCGCATCGAGTGCGTGACCATCATCGTCGTCAGCTTGCGCTCGGAAACGATCTTCTGCGTGAGGTTCATCACGAATTCCGCCATGCCCGGATCGAGTGCCGCCGTGTGCTCGTCGAGCAGCAGCACCTCCGAACCGGCGAGCGTCGCCATGACGAGCGAAACCGCCTGCCGCTGGCCGCCGGACAGAAGATCCATACGGTCCTTCAGCCGGTTTTCCAAACCGAGATTCAGCTCGGCAATCCGTTCCCGGAAATAATCGCGCCTGTTGCCGCCGAGCGCCGGAGCAAGGCCGCGCTTCTCCCCGCGGCGGGCGGCAAGCGCAAGGTTTTCCTCGATCGACAGCGCGCCGCAGCTTCCCGTCAGCGGGTCCTGGAAGACGCGGGCGACCAGACCGGCGCGTGCCGACGTGGACTTGCGCGTAACATCGGTCTTGCCGATCAGCACCGAGCCTTCGCTCGGCAGGACATCGCCTGCGAGCACGCCGAGCAATGTCGATTTTCCCGCGCCGTTGGAACCGATGACGGTGACGAAGGAACCTTCCTCGATCGTCAGGCTGACGCCGTTCAGCGCCTGTTTCTGCAGCGGCGTGCCGCGACCGAAGACGACTTTGATGTCCTTGACGCTGATCATGATGCGGCACCTCCGCGAAGGCGGGGAAGAATGAGCGCGACAGTCACGAGAACCGCCGTCACAAAATTAAGGTCGGAGGCCTGCAGGCCGATGACATCGCTCGACAGCGCCAGCTGGATGGCGATGCGATAGATGATCGAGCCGAACACGCATCCGACAAGCGCAATCAGCAGCCCGCGGCGGCCAAGCAATGTCTCGCCGATAATGACGGCGGCAAGGCCGACGACGATGGTACCGACGCCCGAGGTGACATCGGCAAACCCGTTGGTCTGCGCAAAGAGCGCGCCGCCAAACGCCACCAGTGCATTGGAAATCGCCATGCCCAGATAGATCTGCCGGCTGGTATCGACCCCCTGGGCTCGTGCCATGCGGGCGTTGGCACCCGTTGCACGCATCGCAAGCCCGGCATCGCTCTCAAGGAAACGCCAGACGACGATGACGGCCGCGACCACCAGAACCCCGACGAAAAGCGGCCGGACATAGAAGTCCCGGAGCCCATGACCAAAGAAAGGGCTGATCATCGTATCGGCGTTGATGAGCGCAACGTTCGGCTTGCCCATGACCCGCAGATTGACGGAGAAGAGTGCGATCATCGTCAGGATCGAGGCGAGAAGATTGAGGATCCTGAAGCGCACGTTGAGGAGCGCCGTCACCATGCCGGCTGCAGCCCCTGCGCCCATCGCAATCAGCGCTGCGAGCCACGCGTTGACGCCGGCGATGATCAGCACGGCGGTCACGGCTGCTCCGAGCGGGAAGGAACCGTCCACCGTCAGATCCGGAAAATCGAGGACGCGGAAGGCAAGATAGACGCCGAGAGCGACGAAGGAATAGACCAGGCCGAGCTCGACGGCCCCCCAGAATGCGATTTGGCTCAAGGCTTTCAGCCCCTTTTTGTTTCCGTTCCGCCCGTCGCGAAACCGCAGCCTTTTAATATATTCAGCCGCCCCCGTGCAAACGGGAGCGGCTGATCCTGACTAAGACCTTGGAACGACAGCCGATTATTCGATGACCTTGTTGGCGCGCGAAACGACGCTCTCCGGCAGGGTGACACCCATCTTGGCCGCAGCGGCCTTGTTGATGACGAGGTCGCTGCCGGCCGCAGTCTTCACCGCGATATCGCCGGGATTTTCACCCTTCAGCACGCGAACGACGATCTCGCCGGTCTGCTTGCCGACATCGTAGTAGTTGAAGCCGAGGGCTGCGATCGAACCGCGCGAGACGGAATCCGTATCCGCGGTGAAAAGCGGCAGCTTGCTTTCCTCGGCAACCGCGACGGCACCTTCAAGCGCCGAAATGATCGTATTATCGGTCGGAATGTAGACGGCATCGGCGCGGCCGACGAGAGCACGGGCAGCACCCTGCACTTCGGCGGATTTCGTCGCGGCCGATTCGACGATCGTGATGCCGGCCTTTTCGGCTTCGGCCTTCAGCGCAGCCAATAGCGAGACCGAATTCGCCTCGCCGGAATTGTAGAGGTAGCCGATCGTCTTCACGTTCGGGAGGATTTCCTTGATGAGCGCGATATGCTCGCCAACCGGCGACATGTCCGAAAGGCCGGTCACGTTGCCGCCCGGCTTGTCCATGTTCTTGACAAGCTGCGCGCCGAGCGGATCGGACACGGCCGTGAAGACGACGGGGATATCGCGGGTCGCCGAAACGACGGCCTGCGCCGACGGTGTCGAGATCGGCACGATGACATTGGGCTCGTCGCCGGCGAACTGGCGGGCGATCTGGGCGGCCGTTGCGGGATTGCCCTGCGCGGATTCGAAGACGAACTTGAGGTTTTCGCCTTCCTTGTAGCCGGCAGCCGCCAGCGCATCGCGCACGCCGTTGCGCGCCGCGTCGAGGGCCGGATGCTCGACGATCGCGGTTACGGCAACCGTGACGTCATCGGCCCTGGCCGGCAGCGTCAGAGCCAGAGTTGCGGCAAAGGCCAGAAGAATTGAGCGCATGGGTGTCCTCCAGGATGATTTTGGCGGCACTTTTAGGAAAAGCGTCCCCGTTAATCAATCGCGCAGAGTTGTAATGAGGATCAAACTTGCTGATCAGTCGTCGGCGCCGTGGTTGGCGATCATCATCGCCTCGAAGGCCAGTCGCTCGGTCTTGCGCATGCGCTCGGATTCCGACTTGAGCTGGCCGCAGGCCGCAAGAATGTCGCGACCGCGCGGCGTGCGGATCGGCGAAGCGTAACCGGCCGAATTGATGAAATCGGCAAACTTCTCGATCTGCGCCCAGTCGGAACACTGGTAGTTTGTTCCCGGCCACGGGTTAAAGGGGATGAGGTTGATCTTCGCCGGCACGCCCTTCAGAAGCTGGATCAGCCCCTTGGCGTCCTCCAGGCTGTCATTGACGTCCTTCAGCATCACATATTCGAAGGTGATGCGCCGCGCGTTCGACAGCCCCGGATAGTTCCGGCAGGCTTCGATCAGTTCCTTCAGCGGATATTTCTTGTTGATCGGCACGAGGATATCGCGCAGGTCGTCTCGTACCGCATGCAGCGAGATCGCCAGCATGACGCCGATTTCCTCGCCGGTGCGAAGAATCTCAGGCACGACGCCGGACGTCGAAAGCGTGACCCGGCGCTTGGACAAGGACAGGCCGTCGCCATCCGTGGCGATCAGCAGGGCCTGCTTGACGGCATCGAAATTGTAGAGCGGCTCGCCCATGCCCATCATCACGATATTGCTGACCTTGCGGCCTTCGGCGGGTACGACGGCACCGACCGGCACGTCGCGATCCGGGAAGTCGCCCAGCCGGTCGCGGGCGAGCAGAAGCTGGGAGAGGATTTCCTCGGCCGTCAGGTTACGCACCAGCCGCTGCGTGCCGGTGTGACAGAAGGAGCAGGTGAGCGTGCAGCCGACCTGGCTGGAAATGCACAGCGTGCCGCGGCCTTCCTCGGGAATATAGACGGCCTCGATCTCGACCGGACGGCCGGCGCCGCGCGGCGGGAAGCGCAACAGCCACTTGCGCGTGCCGTCATTGGAAATCTGCTCTTCGACGATCTCCGGCCGGGCAATGGTGAAATGCTGCTTCAGCATCTCGCGCATGTCCTTGGCGACATTCGTCATGTGGTCGAAGTCGGAGACACCGCGCACATAGATCCAGTTCCACAGCTGCGAAACGCGCATCTTGATCTGCTTGTCCGGCACACCCTTCTCGCGCAGCGCCGCACCCATTTCCTCCCGCGTCAGGCCGATCAGCGACGGTTTCGGCGAAAGCTCAACGCCGAGAGGCGCCCGCTGAGCAGGCTTGGTGACGGTCATCACATCCATGACGGACATAGTTTTCTAATCCCGAACTCAACATGGCAACCATCCCGGAAAGCCGGAAGACTTACGGGGCCGGTGACGCATGATTGCAGAAAATGAATGGCGGAGCGGCGACAGATCGCCATCCTTCCGCAGTTGCGCGCCGCTTTAGCATCATTTTTGTCGCACGTCACTATAGATGGAAACGGCAAAGGCCGGCACAAGGCCGGCCTTCGAAACATTGCCTTCATGGCGTCGGCTTACTTGCAGCTTTCGATCTGCTTCAGCGCCGCCGAGATGCCGGACAGCGAATAGCTGTAGGAGGTGCCGGTGCCCTTGCGCGACGTGGCGCTGACGGTCATCGAATGGCCGCTCTTCATCGCCGCGACGAGTGCCGGCTCCTGAGCTGCATTCTCGACCCAGCCGGCCTTGTCCTTGGTGAACATCACGAAGGTCTTGTTGTCGATGGTGACGTTGATCTTGGAATTTTCCTGGACCGTGTAACCCATCATCGCCTGCGGCTCATAGGAGATGTTCTGCCCCGGACGCTGGGAAACGATGAAAAAGTTGTCGCCGTGGTCGACATTGGCCGGCTGCTTGGTGGTCGGAACAGACAGCACATAGCAGACGGTCGCATTGCCGGACTTGTAAGAATAAGCGCCCCATGCCTGGAACTGCTGAATGCGGGTCGGAGCCGCCTGCTGTGCTTCCGCCACTCCAGCCGTGACAATGGTGAGGGCGAGAGCGGATACGATACTTTTTACAAACATGGAATTCCTGCCGGTTCTTGCGGTTCAAGGCCCGAAGCGATCATTGCGGGCGGCGCATAATCACGATCTGCTTTATTTTGACTTAATTCAGGTTACCAAATGGTCAACAATAGCTGCGAATTGTATCTGCCTGTTTCATTTTCGCCCGACTGTCAACTTTCCGAACCCGGCAGCGACGCGGGTGCCGCGTTCTGCCGTGATGGGCTGAGCCATCGGTTCGGGTGAATTTAAGACACAAAGATTCAGGCAAGAGTTTGACCTTTCTCAAATCCGTTGTACCTCATTAAAGTGTGGAAATTCAGGACAAAATCTTCGCCGTAGGGAGTGCGTGAGGGGATATGGATGCCGAGGAAAGACAGCGTTTCGCTGCCCTCGCAAAGGCTGTCGCCGATCAGCGCGACGAGTCCGCATTCTCCGTCCTGTTCGACTATTTCGCGCCGCGCCTGAAATCCTGGCTGATGCGCCAGAAGATGACATCAGGCGAGGCCGAGGAACTCGTCCAGGAAATCATGATCGTTCTCTGGCATAAGGCCGCTCTCTACGATCCTGCCCGTTCCTCGCTTTCCACCTGGCTTTTCCGCATCGCCCGCAACCGGCGCATCGACCAGCAGCGCCGTGCCCAGGTCAGTATTCTCGACAGCGAGGACCCGACGCTGCAGCCGCCCGAGGAGATGCGCGCCGATGAGATCGTCGCCAACGACGACCGCGATGCGCAGGTGCGCGATGCCGTCAGCCAGTTGCCCGAGGAGCAGCGGGCGCTGCTGCAGGCTGCCTTTTTCCTCGGCCAGTCCCATTCCGAAATCGCCGATGCGACCGGCCTTCCGCTGGGCACGGTGAAGTCGCGTATCAGGCTTGCCTTTGGCAAGCTCCGAAACCTGCTGGAGCGGGAACAGGTCTAAACCATGTCGCACAAAACTGTCAGGCCGCTCTGCGATAAAGACATGCGCAAGAGCAAAGGCCTCCACCGCAGCGAGCGGATATGAAGAATCGCGACGCGCGTCAGATCGTCTTCATGCCGTCTTCGAAACGGTCAGCGAGAATGCGGTCGGCTGCCTCGTAGTGGCTGGGCCGGATATTGCCCCTCACCATCGCAAAGGCTGCCGACAGGACGGCGACATCGTCCGAAAAGCCGATGACGGCAAAGATATCGGGCACGATATCGACCGGCAGGACGAAGTAGGCAAGGGCCGCCAGAAGAACACCTCGCACTCGGGCTGGCGTCTGCGGATCGAGCGCGCAATAGAATCCGGCAACGACATCGCGGGAGAAGGGAATCTGCCGCACGGCGCGGCGAAAGGTCGGCCAGAATTTCTGTCGCACCGTCTTCTCGCGGCGATTCTGCGTATCCTCGTCGCCCGGCAACAGGATTTCTCCGTATTTGACCTCGTCCATCCCGATATCCCTTTTGGTCGCTCCGAACATATGGTGACGGCCAAGGCCGTTTCAATCGGCCGTTTCAGCCAGCCCGCCGCGCCGCGGCTTTCTCCATGGCTTTTGCAAGCTTGAAATCCAGCTCGGTCAGCCCGCCGGCATCATGCGTGTTGAGCTTCACCTCGACCCGGGAATAGACGTTGAACCATTCCGGATGATGGTTGAGCTTCTCGGCCGCAAGCGCCGACTCCGCCATGAAACCGAAAGCTTCCACGAAATTCGCGAATTTGAACGTCTTCGAAATCGAGCCTGCCGCATCATCGAGCGTCCAGCCCGCAATCTCGCCAAGCAACCGGTCGATCGCCGGCCTTTCCAGCTTTTCCATTTTCATGCCATGTTCCTTTCAGCCTTCCACCGGATCTTCAGATGAAACGTATCAGCATCCTCTTTGTTTGCATGGGCAATATCTGCCGCTCTCCGCTGGCCGAGGGAATATTCGGCCACGTGGCGGACGAGGCGGGGCTTGGCGATGCTTTTCGCATCGATTCCGCCGGTCTCGGCGGCTGGCATCAGGGAGAACGGCCCGATCGACGCTCGATCGCCACCGCAGTCGCCCACGGCATCGACATTGCCGGGCAGAGCGCCCGGAAGATACGGCCCGAGGATTTTGACGATTTCGATCTGATCCTCGCCATGGACCACTCGAACGTCGCTGAACTGCGCCGGCGTTCACCGCACGCAGACAAGGTCCATCTCTTCGGCGATTTCGCGCTCGGCACCGGCGAAGACATTCCCGATCCGTATTATGGCGACCGGGAAGACTTCGAGTTCGTTTATGCCAGGCTCTTCAGCGGCTGCAGCAAACTGCTCGAGAGGCTCGGCACCGTCAGCGGCTCGTGGAGCGGGAAGACCTCTTCGGTCAGGTAAGGTCCGCCGCCAACCGATTCACGCGACGACAGAAGCACGAAGCGCGGCACGCTGAAGGTCGAGGTCTGGAAGTTGCCGCGGCCGGCGAGGTAGTGAACGACATCATCGACGCGGGAATATTTCAGCCGGGCAAGCGTTACATGCGGAGTGAACTTGCGCGGGTCCGGCGGCAGGCCGATGCGCTGGCAGATCCGCTCGATCTCGCCCTGCAGGGCATACATTTCCGGAGAGGGAGAAACCCCGGCCCAGATCGAATGCGGTTTCTTGGAGCCAAAGGAGCCGATGCCTTCAAGCCGGAGCTGGAATTCCGGCCGGTCGATACGATCGAGACGCTCGACGATTTCGTCTGCCGTGCGTCCGTCGACATCGCCGATGAAGCGAAGTGTGATGTGGTAGTTCTCCACATCGATCCATCGTGCTCCGGGAAGACCACCGCGCAACAATGACAGGCTCATCGCCGCATTGCGCGGAATTTCGAGGGCGGTAAATAGTCTCGGCATAACGAGCACTCCCCGAATCTTTTGCAGGTGCTCACACGGAATCACGCATTACAAACCTGTGCAAGCCCCTATTTCTTCACAGAAGAAATCGTCTCGACGAATTTTGTGACAGCCGGCTCCATCCTGTCCACCATCACGTCCACGCCTCTGGCATTCGGATGCATGCCATCGTCAAGCTTCAGACCGGCATCCAGAACCACCCCGTCGAGGAAAAACGGATAGAGTTCAACGCCATGTTTTTCCGCAAGTTTCTGGTAAATCGGGTTAAAGCGTTCGGCATAGTCCGCGCCCATGTTCGGCGGCGCCATCATGCCGGCAAGCAGCACCGCAATGCCGCGCTCTTTTAACCGGCTTATCATCTGATCGAGATTTTTTTCACTCTGCTCCGGCGGGATGCCGCGAAGCGCATCATTGGCGCCCAGTTCGAGGATGACGCCGTCGGTGCCGTCGGGAATGGACCAGTCGATTCGCGCAAGCCCGCCCGTGGTAGTGTCGCCCGAAACGCCGGCATTGGTAATCGAAACGTCGATCCCCTTGGCCTTCAGCGCCGCCTGCAGCTTCTCGGGAAAGCCGTCTCCCGGCGACAATTGATAGCCCGCCATCAGGCTGTCGCCGAATCCGACCAGATTGATCGTGCGTGCCTGCGCAACCGTCGAGAAAACCAGAGAGAAGACGATGACAGCGAAGTGAAGGGCGGCAACTTTAAATCTCATAATGCTTTCCCTAGATTGGCTAGGTGCCGTTATGCGGCCATTCGGTTACGGAACTATATAGGGCGATTTCTGTTGGCCAAAACCATTATCGATCTGAAACACGCCGATTTGACGCTCGGGAATGCGGCGGCCTCCGTGCATGTGCTGAAGGGCATCGATCTCCAGATTGCCGCCGGCGAATCCGTCGGCATCGTCGGCCCCTCCGGCTCGGGCAAGTCCACGCTGCTGATGGTGCTTGCCGGCCTGGAGAAACTCGATAGCGGCGAGATCAATATCAACGACACGCCCCTGCATGCTCTGAGCGAAGATCAGGTCGCCGATTTCCGCGGCCGCAACATCGGCATCGTCTTCCAGTCCTTCCACCTGATCGCCAATATGACGGCGCTGGAAAACGTCGCCGTCCCGCTCGAGCTCGCCAATATTCCCAATCCCTTCGAGATTGCCCAGCGCGAGCTGACATCCGTCGGGCTTGGCGAGCGCCTGAAACACTATCCCGGCCAGCTTTCGGGTGGCGAACAGCAGCGTGTGGCGATCGCCCGCGCCCTTGCGCCCTCGCCTGCACTGCTGATTGCCGACGAACCGACCGGCAATCTCGATACCGATACGGGCCGGCAGATCGCCGACCTCCTGTTTTCCAAACAGGCCGAACGCGGCATGACCCTGCTGCTGGTGACTCACGACATCGGCCTTGCCAACCGCTGCTCGCGCCAGATCCGCGTCCGCTCAGGCCGCATCGAAGGCGACAGTGCCGTCCGCCAGTCGGAGGCGGCGATTGCATGACGATCGTCAGCCCGCGCATCTCGCTCGCCTTCCGACTGGCCTTGCGCGAGCTGCGCGGTGGTCTGAAAGGTTTCTATATCTTCCTCGCCTGCATCGCACTCGGCACTGCCGCGATTGCCGCGGTCAATTCCGTGTCGCAGTCGATCACCGATACGATCGCTTCGCAGGGACAGGAGCTTCTGGCCGGCGACGTCCGCTTCGAACTGAACAACCGCGAGACCACGCCGCAGGAGATGAATTTCCTCCGCGGCTTGGGCGAGGTTTCCGTTTCCACCGGTCTGCGCTCCATGGCCCGCAAGCCCGACGGTTCGGACCAGGCCCTGGTCGAAGTCAAGGCTGTCGACGACGCCTATCCGCTTTACGGCACTTTTGAAGCAGAGCCGAATTATCCGCTCTCCTCCCTGCTATCAGGAGAAGGCGGCACTTACGGCGCGGTCGTCGCGCCGCTGCTGCTGGAGCGGCTGGGGTTGCAGATCGGCGACGAGTTGCTGCTCGGCAACGTCAAGCTCAGCATCACAGGCACGGTCAAGACCGAGCCGGATGCGCTGTCGGAAGGCTTCGGCTTCGCGCCCCGCATGGTTGTCAGCCGCAAGGCACTTCAGGCCTCCGGCCTGATCCAGACCGGCAGCCTTGTCGAGCATGCCTACAAGATCAAGCTGGAAGACCGCCGCACGATGAACGGCATCCAGGCGCGCGCCTCCAGGGAATTTCCCGCGGCCGGCTGGTCGATCCGAACGAGCGATCGCGCCGCGCCCTCGCTGACGGAGAACATCACCCGCTTCACCCAATTCCTGACCCTGGTCGGCCTGACGGCGCTGATCGTGGGCGGTGTCGGCGTCGCCAACGCGGTGCGCGCCTTCCTCGATGCCAAACGGACAACGATCGCAACCTTCAAATGCCTGGGCGCTCCGGCAGCCGTCGTCGTCTGGATCTATCTGTTCCAGATTGCCATCATCGCGGCGGGCGGCATTCTGACCGGCCTCGTGCTCGGCGCCCTGTCCCCGATGCTGGCGGCGCAGTTCCTCGCCCAGTTCCTGCCGGTTTCCACCGACCCGACGCTCTATCCCGGCGCGCTGCTGCTTGCCGCCCTCTTCGGCATGCTGACGACGCTTGCCTTCGCCATCCTGCCGCTTGGCCATGCGCGCGAAGTGCCTGCCACCGCGCTCTTCCGCGAACAGGGTTTCGAGGCTCGCCACCTGCCTTCCTGGCCCTATGTGCTGCTGGCTGCGCTCTTCATGGCAGCCCTCGCCGGCCTTGCCGTTCTGACCGCCTATGACCGCTTCATCGCCGTGGTCTTCGTCGGCGCGATCATCTTCGCCTTCGTCATCCTGCGCCTCGTCGCGGCCCTGATCGCCTGGCTTGCGCGCAGAAGCCCGCGCGTCAACTCGCCGGCGCTGAGGCTTGCCATCGGCAATATCCACCGCCCTGGTGCGCTCACGCCCTCCGTCGTGCTCTCGCTCGGCCTCGGTCTTGCACTGCTCGTGACACTGACGCTGATCGACGGCAATCTCCGTCGGCAGCTCACGGGTCGCATGAGTGAGGGCGCCCCGAACTTTTTCTTCGTCGACATCCAGAGCGCCGAGGTCGATGCCTTCCGTGACCTGATCCGTACACGGTCGCCGAACGGCAAGCTGGTGGAAGTGCCGATGTTGCGTGGCCGCATTCTCGCCTTCAATGGCCAGGACGTGACGAAGATGAACGTGCCGGCCGCCGGCCGCTGGGTGTTGAACGGTGACCGCGGCATCACCTATGAGGACAGCCTGCCCGAGAGTTCGGCCCTCGTCGAGGGTCAATGGTGGGCGAAAGACTACAGCGGCGAGCCGCTTGTCTCCTTCTCGGCCGAGGAGGCCCATGAATTAGGTCTCAAGATCGGCGATACCGTCACCGTCAATGTGCTCGGCCGCAACATCACCGCCAGGATCGCCAATCTGCGGCGGGTCGAGTGGGAATCGCTCTCCATCAATTTCGTCATGGTCTTCTCGCCCAACACCTTCCGCGGCGCGCCGCACGCATGGCTGGCGACCTTGACAGATCCGGCATCGACCGAAGCCGAGGACGCTGCGATCCTGAAATCCGTGACCAACACCTATCCGACGATCACCAGTGTGCGCGTCAAGGATGCGATCGATATCGTCAACCAGTTGGTCGGCGAACTTGCGACCGCCATCCGGGCCGCGGCCTCCGTTGCCCTGATCGCCTCGGTACTCGTGCTGGCGGGAGCGCTCGCCGCCGGCAACCGGGCACGCACCCATGATGCTGTCGTGCTGAAGACGCTCGGCGCGACCCGCGCCATGCTCATCCGCGCCTTCAGCTACGAATATCTGATCCTTGGGGCCGCCACCGCCGTCTTCGCGCTCTTTGCGGGCAGCATCGCGGCCTGGTTCATCGTCAGCCGCATCATGCGCCTGCCCAACACCTTCATGCCCGACGTCGCGGGCCTGACCCTTGTGACCGCCCTTGTCCTGACGGTCGGCATCGGCCTCATCGGCACCTGGCGCATCCTCGGGCAGAAGGCAGCACCCGTTTTGCGCGAGCTGTGAGGGCGGGAGGCTCAAATCCTCTCACCTTACGGCGATTTAACCGAACGACTGATTGCAAAGGCCTTGTTTGAAAAGGGCGAAAGCCTCATATTGTCAGCAGGCATGCTGGAGCTCCGCAGCGGCGCCCGGGTCGTGAACCCGACACCGTATTTCCATCGGAGCTTGTAAGAGGAAACTATGGCTGATCTTCGTAACTACCAAAGCCGCGTGCAAACCGGCGAAGTGATTGATCAAGGCCTCCGCGCTTATATGCTCAAGGTCTACAACCTGATGGCGCTGGGTCTGGCGATCACTGGTTTGGCCGCTTATTTCGCATTCACCTTCGCCGTTCAGGACGGCCGTCTGACGCAGTTCGGCAACCTGCTGTTCCAGTCGCCGCTGCGCTGGGTCGTCATTCTTGCGCCCCTCGCGGTTGTCTTCTTCCTGAGCTTCCGCATCGGCCGCATGAGCGTGGCAGCCGCGCAGACGACCTTCTGGGTCTACGCTGCGCTGGTCGGCCTGTCCCTGTCGTCGATCTTCCTGGTCTACACGCAGTCGAGCATCACGCAGACCTTCTTCGTGACAGCTGCCTCCTTCGGCGCGCTGTCGCTGTTCGGCTACACGACCAAGCGTGACCTGTCGGCGATGGGATCGTTCCTGATCATGGGTCTCTTCGGCCTGATCATCGCCTCGCTGGTCAACATCTTCCTGGCCTCGTCCGCCCTGCAGTTCGCGATCTCCGTGATCGGCGTGCTGATCTTCGCGGGCCTTACCGCCTACGATACGCAGCGCATCAAGGAAATGTACTATGAGGCAGACGGTTATGACGTCGCCGGCCGCAAGGCCATCATAGGCGCGCTCACGCTCTACCTCGACTTCATCAACCTCTTCATGTTCCTGCTGCAGTTCATGGGCAACCGGAAATAAGCGGCTTGCATTGAAAACGGAAAGGCGGCCAATCAGGCTGTGTGAAAACCTCTTGGGGCCTCGGTTTTGACCGGGGCCTTATTTGCATTGGGTGTTTCGTCTACGCGGGTGTCGGCTTGGTGTTGATGGTGCGCATGATGTTGTAGGCGAGGATTGAGAGGGCCATTTCGGTTCTGGTGCCG